>NZ_JH114231.1:1132027-1145993 GCF_000224655.1 Bilophila sp. 4_1_30 | reverse complement strand
CTCGTCGTTGTAGCCGGTTTGCGCATTTCCGGAGGGCGATGGCGGCCATGGCGATGCTGCCCGCCAGCACGTCCCCGACGACGGCCCCGAACAGCGCGCAGGCGGCCACGCTTCCGACGGCGAGCCCGCCGCGCAGGTGCCCGAGCCATTTGCGCGCGCAGCCGTAGATGTCCTCCCCAAACCGGGCGTGGAAGCACAGATAGCCCATGAGCATGAAGAACATGAGGGGCGACCATGCGTAACTGCTGGCCGTAGCGTACATGGACTTGCCGAGTGTCGTGAAGCCCGCCGAAACCCCGCGCAGGTTGGCGATGAAGGTGAGGCCTGTGGCCGTGAGCGCGAAGGCGACGGGCATACCGAGGAAGAACAGGGCGAACAGGAAGACGAGTCCAAGCACGCCCACGGCGACGCTGCCCATGCCGGGCAGCTTGTGCGTGGCGACCCACCATGCGCCGAGCATGGGCAGGCATCCGAGGCAGAGGGCGAGGAGGGCCTGCCGGTTCCCGGCGCGGCGGCAGGCTTCCGAAAGCGCTTTCAGCAGATCGTGGAGCAGGGTGACGGCAAGCAGGGCGAAGCCGAACGACGCGAGCCCGATGAATGGGGTAAGCGGAATCCGCAGTACCAGCGTGACCGACGAGGTCGAAGCCGCATACCGGGCGGTCGTATAGGAACAGAAACCGATGGTCGCCAGCGACCACAGCGTCGTGGCGACGGCGAGCAGCGCCCGGCGGGGTTCGGTCAGCTTGGAGGTCAGGATATCCATAGTGACGTGGCTTTTCTGCCATTGCGTGTAGGCGATGGAGGAAAAGACTACGATAACCATCATGAGTTCCGTGATTTCCACTGTGCCGTTGATCGACTTGCCGAACCAGTACCGCAGGAACACGTCGACGAACGTCAGGAACACCATGAGCATGAAGACGCCCATGCCCGCCGCGCTGAGCCATTTGGAGAGGCTTTCCGCCGGGAGCAGCGCGGCCGTGGCCCTGTCGAGAAAACCTGTTCCGTGGGTATGCGTGCTTTCCATACTTCGTTTCCTTGTTGGAGAGGAGTCGCGTCTGAGGAACATCCACCGTGGCGGGAAGCTCGCGGGGCGCTCCCGGAGGAACGCCCCGTCCCCCCGAGGCCGGGTTACTTCTTGCCGGCGATGTCGATGGAGTGGGACTGGTTCCACGGCTTGGCGTAGCGCGTTTCCAGTTCGCGGAACTTCGCTTCGATGGCCTTGCCGGGGAGCCCGGCCTTGGTCACGATGTCGATCCATTCCCGCATGACGGGCTCGGTCAGCCTGTCGGCTTCGGCGTAGTCGGCATCCGAGAGGACATGCAGCGTGCCGCCCATGTCGGAGACCCACGTGTTCAGGCTTTCGTACTGCTTCTTTTCCCAGAACGCTTTGAAGAGGGTACGTCCGTATTCCCCGGACACGCTGTCGACGACCTGCTTGAGATCGTCCGGCATCCCGTCGTAGACGTCCTTGTTCATGACGACGGCGAAGACCAGCCCCGTGGTGTTGACGAGGGTGACGTGCTTGACCACGTCGCCCAGACGGCGGGAAACCAGCAGATCGTAGTCGCAGGAGGTCGCGTCGATGACGCCTTGCTGCATACTCATGAACACATCGGCCATAGGGATGTTCACGACCGAGGCCCCGAAGGCGCGCAGCTTGTTGGCGACCTGATAGTCCCCGAGCACATTGATCTTCTTGCCCTTGAAATCGGCGAGGCTGGTGATGGGCTCCTTGCTGCCGATGAGCATACCGACGGTCAGGGCGTGGGAGAACAGGACCTTGACCCCGTCCAGCTCTTTTTGGACTTCGGGGAAGGCGTTCTGCATTTCCAGTACCCACGGCGTGGGATCTTCAAGGGACATGCTCGGACGGATCAGGGTGAAGATGCGCTCGTGGAAGGGGAACTGCCCCACGGCCACGTCATAGCTGAATTCGGCCATGTCCGAGATGCCGTCCTTGACGGATTCGAAAGCGTCGGCTTCCTTGCTGAGGGCTTCCGCGAAATAGGGTTCGACGCGGATACGCCCGTTGCTGCGCTTGTTCAGCTCTTCGGTCCACTGCTTGAGGGCGAAGTGCCAGCGGTTATGGATAGGCGGGATGGGCAGGTTGAGGCTCAGGACATACTCTTCAGCCGCGCGGCTTTCGGCGGGCGGCATCCCGGAGGCGAAAAGCACCGAAGCCATAATCAGAACCAAAAAACTCTTCATAGGAACTCCCGTGATGGTGCAAGGTTGAATCCGGGGTTCCGGCTCTCCGGAGGGGAAATCCGGGGCCTCTCCTTACAGGAACGTATGCAGGGGGAACCGGAACGAGATGCACGCGCCGGGACAGGCCAGGCGGCAGCAGCCGCAGTGCCAGCACTCGTCGGGGTAGGCCACTTCGGGGCCGTGTTCGCCTTCTTTGAGGATAAGGCCGGGACAGCTCGCCACGCATTGCCAGCAGGACTGGCAGTGTCCGCAGTGTAGGCAGCGTGCGGCCTCGGCGCGTGCGGCCTCAAGGGAGAGCCCCTTGTCCAGCTCCTCGAAGGCAAGCCACGTTTCCCGTGCGGCGAGCCGCTCCGTCGGGTTGCGCGGGGCTTTCTCATGGTAGCCGATGTTGACGATTTCCTCGAAGGCCACCACATGCTGTTCGGTTCCGCCCGCCGAGGGGTGCAGGGCAAGCAGCCCTTCGTCGTCGAACCAAGCTTCCAGGGGCGCGGCGTCCGTCCCGGTCAGGAATGCGTGCATGGCAAGGGCTGTCCGGCGCCCTTCCCCGATGGCGGCGCAGACAAGGGAAGGCCCGGAGGCGCATTCCCCGGCGGCGTACAGGCCCGGCTTCGAGGTCATGCCCGTTTCCGGAGCGGCGGCGATGAAACCGCGCGGGGTGCGCTCCACGCCCGGTACGGCGTCCAGAAAATCGAGAGCCGCCGTGAGGCCGCTGGCGCAGATGACGATGTCCGCTTCCAGTTCCAGCACGCTGCCGGGGATGCGGTCCACGCTGAGGTTGCCCCGCTCGTCGAACCGGAAGCCTGAGACGGCATCGGCCGTCACGCCGGAAACCGTTCCGTTTCCGCAGTGCACAGCGCTCGCCAGATGGGAAGGGTGAAGGCGGATGCCTTCGTCTTCGGCTTGCCGGATTTCTTCGGCGGGAACGCGCACATGGCCCATGTCTTCAAGGAAGACGAGATGGGTTTCGGCGGCTCCCAGCCGCTTGACCGTGAAGGCGCAGTCAAAGGCCACGCCGCCTCCGCCGAGGATGGCGACGCGTTTGCCGTCGAGCCGGGTGCGGTTGAGGTTCGATTCCCTCAGGAACCGGACGGCCGGGAGCGCGTGTTCGATGCCGGGGATGTCCAGACGGCGCTCATTTCCGTTGCCCGCCGCGATGAGGCAGGCGTCATAGCGTTCCAGCAGCGAGGCAAGGGAAATGTCCCGCCCGACGGCGGTGTTCGTCAGGATGTTGACCCCGAGGCTGAGGACGAGCCCTACCTCGCGGTCGACCACGGCCTTGGGCAGCCGGAAGTCCGGGATGGCCTGACGCGGCACGCCCCCGGCGACGGGGGAAGCCTCGAAGACGTCCACCGTGTGCCCGAGCAGGGCGGAAAAGTAGGCGCAGGTCAGCCCTGCGGGGCCGGAGCCGATGACGGCGATCCGTTTGCCGGTCGAGGGAAGGCGTTTCATGCGCCGGAAGGCGGAGCCGTAATCCGCGGCATGCCGTTCCAGCGCGCGGATTGCCACGCCTTCATCGTACGAATTCCGGTTGCAGCCGGTTTCGCAGGGATGGGGGCATACGCGGCCCGTTACGCCGGGAAACGGATTGCGGGCGCGCAGGTATTCCAGTGCGAGGGCCTCGTTGCCGTCCGCGATGGCCCGTTCCATTTTCTGAATGGGGTTCCCTGCCGGACAACGGCATTCACAGGGAGACGTCCGGCCCTGTCTGGCGTGGCTGGCGTCCTGTACGAAAACGCGGGTTGTTTCTCTGCTAAAGACTGGAGGCATTCCAGACTCCTTGTTTCAAAAGAAGGGTTCTGTCGCCGCTGGAGCCTTTGGTGGCCCCGTTGCGGCGGGAAACGGGCCGTACCCGGCGCGGGAGAGGCGCTTCCGGGCTGGTTTCCGCGTCAGGCTTGCGGGGCCCCGGCCCAGAAAGCCTTGGGGCCGTCGGCATCCTTTTCCAGAACAAGCAATTTGTTGAGCGAGGGATCCATGTCGGGATAATCCGTGCGCCGGTAGACGGAACGCCCGGTTTCCCGGCGTTCCCGCGTGGCCAGCGTGGTGAGCCGGCACGTCCGCAGGAGGTGCATGGCCTCGTGCGCGCGCAAAAGCTCGTGCAGGTTTTTCGCCATGATCGTGTCTTCCACGGACTCGATGAGCGCGAACTTTTCAAGGGCGGTGGACATTCCCTTCTCGTTGCGGACGTAGCCCATATAGTAGTCCATGACCTGCCTGACGGCGGCTTCGAACTTGTCTTGGCGGATGCCGTCCGAGACGCCCAGAGGCTTGAAGACGCGCCGTTTTTCGCGTCCGAGCTCGTCCGCGTCGGGTTCGGGAAGTTCCGTATACGTCGAACCGGCGGCCCGCGCCGCATGATCCCCGGCGATGTAGCCGCTGCAGATGGAGCCCGAGAAATCGTTGAATACGCTTCCTCCGAACAGCCCCTTGACGGTACGGGTTTCGAAGTTGTCCTTCAGGTAGAGGATCCCGTTGATGTACAGCTCGGACAGCTCCACTTCCATAGGCTTTGCGCTGAAATCGATCCCGGCCTGCGCGCAGTAGTCGTTCCACGTTTCCTTGTCGCCGGGCATACTGTCGTATTGGAGGTGGTGCAGGATATCCTTGTCGATGTGGGTAAGATCCAGCACGAAGGGCGGCCCGTTCCCCTCGGTGAGTTCCCGGTGCGTCCCCTGGATGAGCAGGTAGCGCGGGCCGATTTCCATCATGGGGTGGTACTTGCCCATGTAGCGCTGGCCGAGGGCGTTGATGCCCTTTGCGCCGCTGCTGGTGATGCCGTTCATGCCGGGGCAGCCCCATCCCTTGGGGAGAAGGGTGGCTTCCTGTTCGGTATCCAGCGTGATGATCTGGGCCCCGGCCTCATAGGGCAGGGCGATCTGGCTTCCCGTAATGAAGGGGGAGAAGGCGCTGTTGAAGGGATTGAGGGACGAGTTGACGGAAACCCGCCCGTTCAGGCGCCCGAGGGCCGAAATGACGGTTTTCGCCCTGATGATGTGGAACGTGCCGTCAAGGACGTGGAAACCCGCCGCGCCGACGGCCTTTCCGTCCTGCACGAGGATCTTGGTGCACTGGACATATTCCAGCACGTCGACGCCCTGCGAACGGATAAGCCCGGCGAGGCGGCGCTTGATGTATTTGCCGTTGTTGATGTGCGTCCACCAGCTTCCGGGCTGTCCGAATCCGGTGGTACGGTAGAAGGAGCCGTCCGCGTTGTGCAGGAATTCGATGCCGAGGCTCTTCAGCACTTCGATCATCCGGGGCATGGCCTCGACCCACTGCCGGACCTGACTGGGGGAATAGCCGCTGGTCGGCGTACAGTAGAAGTCGACGATGGTTTCCGTCGTGTCGCCGGGGGCGTCTGTATTCAGCACCGCCATGAAATGGTCGTTGCCGCCGCCGAGGGAGCCGCAGCTCTCCAGTTTGCCCTTGTCGGCCAGAAGCACGCGGAGGCCGTGGCGGCTGGCGGAAAGGGCCGCGCCGCACCCGGAGGCTCCCGCCCCAAGGATCAGGACGTCCGTTTCATGCACGATGCCTAATGAGTCCAAAGGAGTCGCCATTCCAAAACCTCCCTGAAGGAACGTTGAACCGTGCGTTCCTTATCGGAGGTTTTGCTTGTGCAAAATAGTGCGTTTGCATCATTTGTATGATTTGAATGGCTATTGTCATATATTATATTGAAATAAAAAGAATAAAAATATCGTAACAAATACGTTGCGGTTTCCGGAAAGCCAGAAAACGACAACAAGGCCTTAGAAAAGGCCTTGTTGTCGTCCGTTTGTTTCTTTTTTATCTTTTGTCGCCGCGAGCGAGCCTGTCGAGCGCTTCCATATCAAGGATATGCAGATCGTTTTTGGTGTATTTCTCGATGATGTTCAACGCCTTAAGGCGGCAGAGGATACGGGTCAGTGTGGTGCGGTGGATGCCGAGCAGGGCCGCGAGCTCCTGCTGCGTCATGTCGGGGCTGAAACGCGGCCTGCCTCCGTACTTCTGGGACATTTCCTGAAACACCCTGCATACATGGCCCATCGTGCCGACAAGCGAGGCGTCGCCGAGGTGCTGCGAATGGATGACCAGGTGTATGCAAAGCGAGTGGATAAGGTTGAGCAGCAAATCCGGATGGGCGGCGGCGAACGCGCGATCCGTCAGCAGCCCGGCGTCGAAAATCGCGGCCTCCACCCGTTCCGTACAGGTCACCACGGTATTCTTGATGTCCCCGGCGATGATGGTCGGCACGTTCATGAGCGTGCCCGCCCCGGCGTACAGGATCGTCCGTTCCTCGCCGTTGGCCCCGACATAGGCCAGCCGCACGGTCCCCGAAAGGATATAGTAGAAATAGGGCGATTCCGTATTTGAAACGTCGATGGTGTGCCGCTTGGGAAAGACGCGCCGGGAGGCGAGGTGCAGCACCTGTTCCCACGGCGTATTCAAATCGCTTACGCGCGAAGACTTCATCAACATGGCCTGCTCGTGATTCATGGACCCCCTCCCCGCCGCCCGAAACGGCGTCAGGTAAAATGTGCCGGAACTCGGACGCTTCGGCAATACTTTTGCGCATCTTGCGGAGAAGTATCCTTTGTTCGGTATCGTCGAATCGTTATCCGCGTTGGATGGGCAAGGCGCACGGCGGCCCTTTTTTCGTTTCATACGGATGGCACAAAAAAATGGCAGGCAGCACCAAGGGACGTGTCGGTGCCGCCTGCGCGGAAAAGGGAACTGAAGGGGAGGCTACCGCAGCCACGTCCCGTCAAGCAGTTCCTTGGCATCGCGGGTGAGCGGGAAGACGTCGCGCCGCTCGATGTGCTTTACGTCGAATTTCCTGTTCAGGGCGGCGAAGTGGCGCAGCCCGTAGGCGATGCGGTTCAGGTAGGAATATACTCCGACGGCCCCGGTGGAGAACCCGTCCGCCGCGCTGCCGTAGAGCCCCCGCAGCTCGGGAAGATCGCTGAACAGCTCTTCCTTCGTCGTGCCGAAACGGGCGAGTTCCGGGGGGACTTTGCCCGCTTCAATGAGCTCCCCGATCTTTTTGGCGCTCATGGCCGCCGCCATGCTGGATCGGCACAGGCCCACGGCGGAGATGTAGGGCGCGCCGAGGGCCAGCGCCTTGTACACCTGATCCTCGGTCGCAAAGCCGCCCGTGATCGCCACATGCGGGAGTTCCATGCCTTCCGCGGCCGGCTTGTCGAGGATGCCGTAAAGGATGCTTTCCATGACGACCGTGGGGAGGCACCATTCGTTCATCATCTTGCAGGGGCTGTAGCCGGAGCCGCCGCCCGCGCCGTCGAAGGTGACCATATCCACTTGCGCCTTGGAAGCCAGCCGGAGGACATGCTCCAGATCCTCTGGATCGAAACCCGCCATCTTGAAATACACGTTGGTCATGCCCATGTCGCGGAGTTGCGCGATGCGGCCGATCAGATAGTCGTCGCTCCAGATCGGCAGACGGCCGTAGACGTGGAAGGCGGGGCACGCCTTGCGGCCATAGGCTTCCTGTACGCCGGGATCCCGCGGATCGGGCAGGACAAGAAAACCCTGTCCGCATTTCTTCAGCGCCTCTTCGAGCGTCGGCACAAGGTTCGCGGGCTGCGTGCCCTTGGCGGACTGCCCGAATTTGAATTCAATGGCCTTGGCTCCGCATTCCCGGATGGCGTATTCCGGCACGCCCTGCGCGTCGTCGTCATAGTTGGCCTGAAGGATGATCTGCCCGTATCCCCGGTCATACTTGTTGAAGGCGTCCAGCATTTCCCGGAGTTTCGGGGCGTGGACGACCTTGCCGTTTTCGTAGGCAAGCGTCGGGTCCTTGCTCACGGCTCCCTCGCCTATGACCGCGTTGACGCCAGCCATGGCCGCGCCGCCGAAGTAGTCGGGCCAGTTGAGCTTGATGAGCGCGGGGAGGATGATCGGCAGCGCCAGCTTCACGGGGTTGAGGGTGCCGATCTCCTGTTCGAGCCCCACATGGTAGATGGTGGCGCGATCGGCGTCCAGCGGAGCCCCCATTGCCCCGAACGCTCTGCCGTTGATGTTGAAATGGGAATAATCGACGGGATAGACCTTTTCCGAGGCGATCTGGTTTTCCCCCGTGGTGGTGGGATATACGGTCTCCATGCCCCGGACGGCGGACAGGCCGATCTCGCAGCTGCCGATGCAGTCGGCGGTGCACATGGCGCACATGCCGGAAAAAGAACAGACATGGGACGGATCGCGCATTTTCGTGCGGTTGAACACGGAACCGAGCGTGGGGCTGTACGACATGGAAGCTTCCTCCTTGAAGGACGAAAAAACGGCGCGGCCCGCCCTCCGCGATGGGGAACGGCCGCGCCGCCGGTGGCATGGTCAGTCGCGTATGGTCTTGCCGGGACGCGCGCCCGTATGGACGCCGTGATCGACGGCGATCTCGCCGTTGACGAGCACGTAATCGATGCCTTCCGGATAGACTCGCGGATTTTCAAACGTATTCACATCGCGGATGCGGTCTTCGCCGAACACCACCATGTCCGCATCCATGCCGGGCATGATGAAGCCCTTGCGTTTCATGCGGAGTTTGAGCGCCGTGCTGGAGGTCATCTTGCGCACGGCCTCCTCAAGGGTGAGCAGGCGCTTTTCCCGCACGTAACGGGCGATGAACCGGGGGAAGGCCGCATATGTGCGCGGATGCGGCTTGCCGCCGCTCAGCAGGCCGTCGGTGATCAGACACATGGTCGGGTGCTTCATGCCTTCCATCACATCCTCTTCGCACATGCCGTGCCCAAGCAGGCCCACGGCAAGGTTTTCCTCGATCAGCAGATCCAGCACCGCGTCCTCGGGCGACTTGCCGAGGGCCTCGCCAAGGGCCACGGCGCTTTTGCCTTCGCACCAGAGGTTCTTTTCGCTGGCGACCGAGGAGACGTAGATGTTCTCCCAGCCCATGACCTGCGAGAAATTTTCCCAGCCTTCGGTGGTGAGCATGTCCTTTTTGACCTGTTCGCGTTCCTCCGCCAAGGCTTTGAGCAGACCGTCCGTCCCCCGGCTGTGGTACCACGGCGGAACGACGACGTGCATGAACGTGCTGTTGGCCGTATACGGATACTGGGCGATGCCGATGTCGATGCCTTCCCCGCGGGCCCGGTCGATGGTGTCGAGATGCCTGCGGGCGTTCCCCCAGTTCCTGCGCCCCCGCAGCTTGAAATGCGTCACCAGAATACGGATGCCGGTTTCGCGCCCGATGTGGATGACCTCTTCCAACGCCTCGGCCATGTGGTCGGCCTCATTGCGCATATGCACGTCAAGGATGCCGTCGTAGCGGGCCGCGACTTTGGCGAGCGCGACGAGTTCTTCCGTGGACTGGTACTTGTTGGGCGTGTAGATGAGCCCCGCCGAAATGCCGCGCGCGCCTTCCTCCATGCACCGGGCCACGCTTTCTTCCATAAGGCGCAGTTCTTCGGCGGTGGGCGGCCTGTCCTCCATGCCCATGACGTCGAGGCGCACGGTGCCGAGCCCCACATAGGAGCTCAGGTTGACGCTCGGTTTCGCGGCGTCGAGCGCATTGAGATAGGAGGCGAACCCGTTCCAGCCCCACGGTTTCTGGGCTACGCCGTCGAGCCCGGAAATGCTCGTGCTCCACGACTCCTTGTTCTTGTCGCTGATGGGGGCCACCGACATGCTGTCGAGGCCTACGTTCTCTGTGGTAATCCCTTGCATGATTTTGGGCAAGGCCAACGGCTCATCTATTATCCTCAAATCCGAATGGCTGTGGCTGTCGATGAAGCCGGGGCACAGGATGTTGCCTCCGATGTCGAGCACTGTCCGGGCTTCGGGCATGTCGTGGGCCGAACCCACGGCCACGATGCGCCCGTCGCGCACGCCGACGCAGCCTTTGCGCCAGGGGTTGCCCGTCCCGTCCACGATGCGGGCGTTGCTCAAGAGCAGATCCAGCATGAAAGCCTCTCCTTGTCAGCCGAGCACGATGCGGCGTGCCAGCTCGTCGTCTTGTTCCGTGATGAAGGGGATGCCCGTTTCCTGAGCCGTTTCACGGTTGGCGGCGCAGATGTCCGTGCGGTCGATGTGCCCGATGCCGAACTTGCGGGCCCCGGCCATGTGGTGCTGGAGCCCTGCGCCGAGCCTGTCGCACATCGTCCACATGGCGATGGCTCCGTAAGGGATATGCGCCATTTCGTCGGCTCCGAGGCGTTCCTTGAGGGCATGGTATCCGGCGAAGATGGTTTCGGGCGTATCGCCGATGTCGAGGACCGTCTTCGGAAGCGCCGACCACGCGCCGTGGACGCGTTCCCGGCGTTCGGGGTGCAGGGCCCCTTCGATGTTGCAGCCGAGGAAGGCCGGGATCATGAACGAGCGCGACATGCATACAGCCTTGACGTAGGGGGCGCCGAGGGCCAGCGCCTTGAACGCTTGGCTCGGCTTGGCGAGCCCGCCGCCCACGGCGAGATCGACCACCTTCTTCCCGGCGGCGGCCCGCAGGAAGGCGTAATCATGCGCTTTGGCGTGCAGCAGGACGGAGGGGACGCCCCAGTTGTCCAGCATGTCGTTGGGGCTCATGCCCGTTCCGCCGCCTGAGCCGTCGATGGTCAGGAGTTCGAAATCCAGCTCGGAGGCCACCCGTATCGCCAGCGCCAGATCGGGCATCCCGAACGCCCCTGTCTTCAGCGCCAGCCGCGCCGCGCCGTTGGCCCGGAGCTGTTCCGCCTTGGCCGCGACTTCGGCGAGCACGTCCTCGGGCGTGGACAGGGCGGGGTAGGTGAGGCCAGTGTAGCGGGTGAAGTGTTTGACGCGTCCGGCGCGGAAGGCCTCCTGTACGGCCGGAACCTCAGGATCGGGGCGCAGGCAGTAGCTGCGGCTCTTCATGAACCGCGCGTAGTCGAGATCGCGGATCAGCCCTTCGCCGTTGATGGGCTTGGCGCCTTGCCCCCATTTGATTTCGACGCACACGAAGTCGCCGTACTTGCGGGCGACGTAGTCAGCCACGCCGTTGTAGGCGTCGTTGGCGTTGAGCTGGACGAACAGCGCGCCCTTGCCATTGTAATAGCGCCTGTACACGGCGATGCGGCGGTCCAGATCAGGCAGGGCGCGGATGGAGCCGTCGGGATTGAATTCGGTCTTGTTGTCCCCGCCGCCCACATTTTCCCCAATGACCAGCGGGATGCCGCACAGGGCCGCGCCCACGGCGAAGCTGTCCCAGTACTTGTCGACCACGGGATTGCGGCTCAGCGCGCCGATGAGGAACGGATAGTCGCAAGGGTACTTGGCGTTGGAGCCCACGGCCGTGGTCAGATCGGCGTCGCAATAGGCCGCGTCGCCCGTGCGGGCCTTTTCCGGGTCGAGCCCGGCCCCGCCGAAGACGCGGCCCCGGATGCGCAGGGCATTGTAGGAAACGCCCACGTGCGTGGTGTTTTCGGTCCCGATGGTGGCGTTGCCGTAGTCGCGGGGCACCAGCGTCCTGCGCCCCAGAAGGGAGCTCAGCCACGTTTCGCAGCGGCCCTGGCAGTCCGTACGGCAGAAGTTGCACAGCCCGGATTCGCAGGGCGTGCCGCGGTTGACCGCACCGATCTTTTCGTTGTTTTTGGAAGTAAGGCTCATGCAAGGCTCCTTATCGTAAAAGCGGTTAGGCGAAGTGGCGGCGCATGGCGAACAGCGCCGGGAGTCCGCCTGTATGCAGATAGACGACATGCTGGTCCGCCGTGAACGCGCCCTTGCGGATCGCGTCGAGCAGGCCCGCCATGCTTTTCCCGGTATAGTTGGGATCAAGAACGATACCTTCGCTCTGGGCGACGAGGCGTACGGCCTCGATCATGCCGGGGTAGGGGCGGGAGTAGCCCGGCCCCACGAAATCGTAGGAGAGGCGCAGCAGCCTTTCCCCGCATATTCCGGGCAGGGCGAGCGAAGCCCAGCATTCCTCGGCGTGCGCCATGATGCGTTCACGGGCCTGCACCGGGTAGTCAGTACCGAAAGTGTCGAAGGCGTAGAGGGGGATGTCCGGCCCGCCCGAAAGGGCAAGGGCGTGCGCGCCGGCGAGGAACCCCGCCGTGGTGCCCGAACTGCCCACCGTGACGGCAATGGCGTCCGGCGTGAAGCCGCTGGCTTGCGCCTGATCGAGCAGCTCAAAAAAGCAGCGCAGGGAGCCGAGCGCCCCTTCCGCCGTGGAGGAGCCGCGGGGGATGATGTAGGGATGCCGCCCTTCGGCCTTCAGCTCCTCGGCCCGGCGGCACATGGCCGCGCCCCGGTCGGCTCCCGGCGGTACGAGGTGCACCTGAGCCCCTAAAATGCGGCAGAGCAGGATGTTCCCGGTTTCCTGGTCGTCCTCGGAGAGCGGGGGATCGGTCCGCCCGAGGAACAGCTCGCAGGGGATGCCGAGGTGCGCGGCTGAGGCCGCCGTCTGTACGACCTGATTGGACTGCACCTCGCCCGTGTTCAGCAGCACGTCGGCACCTTCCGCGCGGGCCTTGGCGAGCACGTGCTCCAGTTTGCGGATTTTGTTCCCTCCCGCGCCGAGGGGGGTCATGTCCTCGCGTTTGATCCAGAGCCGGGGGCATTCGATCCCCTCGGCGGAGAGGCGGGCCCGCAGCCCGTCCATCGGCATGAACGGCGTGGGCCATACGCCGAGCGGGATGCGCGGGGCCTCTTCAAGCCGTGTTCTCAATTCCATTATGTCCATACGAGAGATCCTTTGTGCGGGGCGTCAAAACAGAAGCCCGGTGGGGGTCTGTACTTCCATGATCAGTGAGAAACAGCCGTACTCGACGGCGATGAGGAGCAGCGAATAGGCCAGTACCGAACCGATGCCCCGCAAGTCGGCCTTGCGCCCGGAGAGCCAGAACGTGCCGTAGGCGGTCATGGCGACGATGCAGAGGAACGTGGCGGCGTAGAAGCCGAGCGGTTCGATGAGCAGATAGCCGACGCCCATGAGCCCGAGATACAGGCAGATGCTCCAGTAGCAGCCCGGACGCACGGTTTCCGGCTTCCGCGCCGTGCCGGAAAAGATCTGCATCAGCATGATGAAGAGCCCCAAGCCCACGATGGAGGTGTATACGGCCTGCGGGAAATAGCCGGAAATGCCTTCGATGGCGTAGGATTGGCGCAGGAGGACAGCCCCGCCGACGGAGATCGCAAGGACGACCCAAAAGTCGTAGCGGCGCAGGCACGCTCCGGACGGGCGCAGGCTGGAAAGGGCGATGCCCTTGCCCTGCTTGCGGTGGTTCAGCCAGAGCGGGATGACGATGGCGAGGATGCACGCGGCCATGAATACGGCGGCGAGGGGCGAGAAGACCAGCAGATCGGCGAGCGAGTTCTCCGCCTGCGTGCGGTAGAGGGTCACAATGAGGTTTTCTTCGATGATCCGCCCGAGCACCAGCCCGAGGGCGATGCCTGCGGGCATGATCTTCGCCTTGAGCAGCAGATAGGCGATGCCGCCCGACAGGATCATGAGCAGGACGTCAAACATGCTGTTGCGCAGGGCATAGGCCCCGAGGAACGAGATGGAGATGACAGCCGGGATGATCAGCAGCTTGGGCACATCGAGGATACGCGTGCACACGCGGACCAGCAGGTAGCCGATGAGCAGCATCCCGATGTTGGCGATGATCATGCTCACGATGAAGGCGTAGGCGATCTCGGGGTTCTTTTCCATGAGCTGGGGGCCGGGCGTCAGCCCCTGCGCCATGAGTCCGCCGGCGAGGACGGCGGCTGCCGCGCTGCCGGGGATGCCGAGGGAGAGCAAGGGAACCAGCGCACCGCCCACGCTCGCGTTGTTGGCGCTTTCCGGCACGAGGAT
>NZ_JH114231.1:1116821-1131781 GCF_000224655.1 Bilophila sp. 4_1_30 | reverse complement strand
AGCGGTCGGGGTCCTTGTCCCACCGCTTGGCCTCATTGTAGGAGACGAGCGCGGCCACACTGCCGCCCGCGCCGGGGAGCGCGCCGATGAAGGTCCCGATGGCCGAGGCCACGGAGAGCAGCTTCAAATGCCTGAGGATATCGACGACGGCGAGCTTGAAGGCGTGCGCCTGCCGCTCCATCTTGACGATATACTTCTCGTCGGATTCCAGCATGACGAACATCTGGGAGAGCGAGAACAGGCCGATCATGAGGGCGACCATGTCGAGGCCCTGCACCAGATCGAAACAGCCGAAGGTGAACCGGGGCATACCCATCACAGGGTCGAGGCCCACCGTGCACAGGGCCAGCCCGATGGCTCCGCCGAGCAGCCCCTTGGCGATATTGCCGGGGAACATAGCCGCCAGCGTGGACAGGCCGAACAGCCCCATCCAGAAAAAGGCTTCGGAGCCGAACTTCAGGGCCATGACGGACAGCGGCTCAAAGAATAGCATGAGTACGACGGTCCCGAAAATGCCGCCGAGGACTGAAGCGAGCAGGGCGATGTAACAGGCTTCCTCGGCCCTGCCCTGCATGACCAGCGGATAGCCGTCCAGCGAGGTGGCGATGGACCCCGGTGTTCCCGGCGTATTGATGAGGATGGCGGCGTTGGCCCCGCCGTACATGGCCCCGCAGAACACGCCGCCGAGCCCGATGAGCGCCATGTCCGGGGGCATGGAAAAGGTGAAGGGGACAAACAGGGCCACGGCCGTTACGGTGGTGATGCCGGGAAGCATACCGCCGACGATGCCGACGACGAGCCCGATGAACATCACCAGCAGATTCATGGGGAGCACGGCGCTCGCCGCGCCCCGCACAATATACTCAAGCATGGAAGGGACTGCATCCATGGGACGTCTCTCAGGAAAGAAGGTGGATCCGGAAGCGGCCCAAAGCCGCTCCGTCGGGCGGGCTACTTGCTCTGCGTCTTCTGATAGAACTCGACCATGGCGCGGCCTTCCTTTTCGTACTCTTCAAACATCTTGCGCAATTCTTCGCCGGACTTCCATGCAACCACGGTTCCTGCGTTTTCATAACGCGCGATCACTTCCGGGTTGGAAAGGATGGTCTTGAAGGCGTCTTCGAGCACCTTCCGCTTTTCGGCGGGCACACCCTCGGGGGCGGCGATGTAGCGGCCCACGGCGCTGTTGATGTCGTACCCCACCTCCTTCATGGTGGGGGCGTCGGGAAAGCGCTTGCTGCGTTCGGGCGCGAATACGGCGAGCACCTTCATCTTGCTGATGGAACCGGAGACGCCTCCGGAGGGGACGATGGCGGCTTCAACCTGCCCGCCAAGGAGCGCGGGAGCGACCTTGCCCGCGCCGTCGATGGGCACATGGTTGAAAGGCACGCCGTCGGCCTTCAGGCGCAGGGCGGGGATATGCGTGGGGCCCATGATTTCGCAGATGCCGAGGTTGATCCTGCCGGGCTCGGACTTGGCGCGCTCAATGAGTTCCTTGGCGCTGGAAACGGGGCTGTCGGCGCGGACGGCCAGATAGACTTCCTCAAGGCAGAGCAGGGAGATGAAATCGAAACTGTCCAGCGTGTACCCGGCGCGGCCGGTGATGATGTCGAGCATGAGCAGGGGATAGGAGTGTATGCCGATGGTGTACCCGTCCGGCTTTTGGCGGCTGAGCTCCACCATGCCGATGAGCCCGGTGCCGCCGGGTTTGTAGATGAAGGAAAGGGGTTGGCCGACCACTTCCTTGAAATCCTTTTCGAGAAGGCGGGCGCCTTGCTCTCCGCCGCCTCCCGGATTGAAGGGGACGATGATCTTGATGCTCTTGTCCGGATAGGTTCCGGCATGGGCGAAGGCCGTCAGGGAAAGGGCCACGAAAACCGTCAGCAAGAAGGCAAAACAACGCTTCATGGGGAGGCTCCTTTGACTGGTTTGAGCCGTACGCGCAACGGGTTGCGTCCGGCGGCGGTATCCTGTTCCCTTTTGAACAAGCAGAAACCATGCCAAGGCCTTTCCGGGAGCCGATTGCATGATATGTTGTATGGTTATGAGTTTATTGACAATCAGATAATCGGGCGTGTAGATTCATAATTGAGCAAATGATGCTCAATTTTGAGCATATTTTCCCGTACCCCTTCAAATCAAAGGCCGTTTTTGCCATGCAGGAGCCGAATGTGAAACAGGAATACCGGATTGCGGCGCTTGTCCATTCCAGGCTCGTCGCCGATATCGTGTACCGGGAAACGCTGCTTCTTGGGTGGAACATATCCATTGAGGTGACCAGCTACGAGACGGCGCTCGAAGACGCCCGGCGCCTGTTCGAAGAGGGATACGAAGTCCTGCTGTGCCACGGCGGGTTCCGTGAGGTCGTCTTCAAAAAATTTGGACGCCGCACGGTCTTCGTCGAGCGTTCGGAGATCGACATCATCAAAGGCTTGAGCCGGGCCAGGAAGCTTTCGGATACGGTGGCCCTCACCGCGCACATCAACGAGGCCCGCGACATCGAGTTCATGGAATCCCTGCTTGGTATGCGCATTATCCCGGTCCGCTACGACACTAAGGAAGAACTCGAGGAACGGATCAAGGAAACGATGGCGCGCGGCGTTCGGGTTTTCGTGGGCGGGGGCGGGACGGCGCGGATCGTCAGCCGCCTCGGCGGGCAGATTTTTCTGGACGAGCCGCAGCCCGTGAATATCCGCAACGCGGTGAGCCGGGCCATTACCATAGCCGAAAACATGCGCATGGAGCAGACGAACCGATCCAACATCCAGGCGATGCTCCACTACTCGAAAGAGGGTGTGATCTGCCTCAGCGCACAACGGGACATCGTTTTCCACAATGCGCAGGCGCTCAAGCTGCTGCGTGTGGGGGCTTCGCATGAACTCGCCCGCTTCTTCCCGCCGCTCTTTCTCGATGAAGTGCTGGAGCACTCTTCCCCGTTCATAGACCGGGTGGTGACCATCAACGGCAGGCAGCTGCTCATCAACACGTTCCCGCTGGCCATGTCGTCGTCGACGACGGGCGCGGTCTGCTTCATCCATGATGTGCAGAACCTCCAGAAAATCAACCGGAAGATCGACACGGATCTCCATTCACGCGGGCTCGTGGCCAATTACACGGCACGGGACATCATCGGCAAGTCGGCCAGCGTCGTGAAACTGAAAGAAAACATCGCCCGCTACGCGCCCACGGACATCTCGGTCTACATCCACGGCGAAACGGGCACCGGCAAGGAACTTGTCGCACACGCCCTGCACGCCGCCAGCAAACGGGCCAAGCAGCCTTTTGTGGTGGTCAACTGCGCGGCCCTGCCGGACCCGCTGCTGGAAAGCGAACTGTTCGGCTATGAGGAGGGGGCTTTTACCGGAGCCAAGCGCGGCGGCAAAGCGGGGCTTTTCGAACTGGCGAACGGCGGCACCCTCTTTTTTGACGAGATCGGGGACATGAGCCATGCCGTGCAGCTTCGCCTCCTGCGCGTGCTGGATGCGAAGGAAGTCATGCACGTAGGGGGCGATCGCTTCATTCCCGTCAACGTGCGGGTCATCTGCGCCTCGCACAAACAGCTGTTGGATCTGGTCAAGGCGGGCTCGTTCAGGCTGGATCTGTATTTCCGTCTGGCGGGCGTCTGCCTTGAAGTCGCCCCTCTGCGGGATCGTTTGGAAGACGTACCGCTCCTCATCGCCAACGTCCTCAAACGGTATGGGAAAAACGCCTCCGTCGTCACCCCGGCCATTCTGGATGCCATCCGGCGCTATTCCTGGCCGGGGAACATCCGCGAACTCATGTCGGTCATGGAAAGCTACCTTGTCCTGCTCGGGGACAACAGTTCCAGCCTCGCCTGTTTTGAGGAGATATTCCGCCATCGCAACCAGTTCTTCGACAAGGCGCCGCAGGAGGGGACGCTGGGGGAACAGCTTGCCGCGTACCGGCTGGAGATTGTCCGCAAGGAGATGCGGCGCTGTGCGGGCGACCGCAGAAAAGCGGCCAGGGCTTTGGGGATCAGTTACAGCAGCCTGAGGCGGGTTCTCGAAGCGGACGCCGCGAAGGACGTATCCGTTCAGGATTGAAGCCGGAGGCGTATCGGGAGGATGCCCTTCGGGGCGTCCCGGACGCCGGCCTCTCAGCTCCACGGCGTTGTTTACGCTTCCAAAAACGACAACGAGGGTACAGGAGGCCGTCCCACCACAGGAACGGCCCCTTCAGTTTCCCGAATGGGGCGGGCCACGCCGGTTGTTCCCGCCGAAAGCACGCGCGCCTACAAGACCATCGGGCCGACGAGCCAGCACAGGCCGAAGGTGAGCACCGTGACGATGGTCGTATTGAGGAATCCGCTGATGATGAAGTCCTTCGGCTGCGCGTAGCCTTCACTTCCCGCGATGACCGCCGCGACGGCGACGGAGGAGAAGGGGAACATGGTGGTCAGGTTGCTGACGAAGCCGACGGAGATGCACGCGAGCAGGGGATCGAATCCGTAAATCCCGGCAAGGCCCGCCGTAATGGGCAGCATGAGCGGGATGACCGCCAGGCTCATGATGATCTGCGAGAAGAACCCGGTGATGAAGACCAGAGCGAACCAAACCAGCAAGCCGTGGATGTCGCCCAGAAACATCTGGATGCACTGGGCCATCCATTTGTCCACGCCGCCCTTGAGGAGCACCTGCCCAAAGGCGATGGCCCCGATCTGCAGCACGATGATGCCCCACCCGATGTTGCGGACGGCCTGATCCCAGTTCATGGCGAAGATGAGCCTGCCGGATTCGCGGTCCCGGCGGATGGGCACGAGGAAGGCGGAAGCGCCCATGAGCACGGCGATCACCGGGGCTGTCATCATCCGCACTTCCTTTTCCAGCCCGAGCGCGGAAAAAATCTGCGGCCCGGAGCACCAGAGCACCAGCGCGACCACCATGATCCAGATGGCGGCGTGTTCGTGGGCCGAGACCGGGCCAAGGGCCTCAAGCTTCTTCTTGAGGTAGCCTTCCGGCATGGAAAAGCCTTTCCCGGCCTTGCCCACGGGGAACAGGAGCGCCGTGATGGCGAAACAGGCGAACAGGGTGACGAAAACCAGAGGCATACCGAGGGCCGACCATTCCCAGAACGTGATGTCGTGCCCGAGGACGGTCGCCACGATGGCGATGACCACGATGTTCGGCGCGCCTCCGAGGGGCGTGCCTACGCCGCCGAGGGCCGGTGCGATGGCCGAGAGCGTGCACAGGGAGCGCATCATGTTGTTGTCGGGCGCGAGGTTGCAGGACTTCCCGATGGCTACAGCAATGGAAATGAACAGGATGGTCAGGGGGATGTTGGGGGCTATGGCCGACATGACGCCCGCCCCGAAAGTGAAGATGAGGACCATACGGACGGGGTTGCCCCTGACGAAGGGCAGGTTGAAGCACCAGTAGGCATAGCGCTCGATCAGGTTGCTTTCCTTCCAGACGCCCACGATGATGGTCGCGCCGAAGATCAGCATCATGGCCGGATGCCCGATGGTGGCGAAAACCTTGTCCGGGGCCATGACGCCGAGGAAACCGAAGATCGGAACGGCCATGAGCGAAGTGACCGGCAGCGGCAAGACTTCCGTCATCCACCAGAGCATGAGCCAGACGCACCCGGCGAGGCAGACCATGCCGTCGGGGTTCATCCCCTCAAGCGGGGGAAGGTCTTTCAGAAGGAAGCAGAGAAGCGGGCCAAGGGCGAAGAAGGCGATCTGCCTACAGAGTGCGGGAGTGGCTGGGGCGGACATGGCGGCTCCAAGGGTATGATTGCGGAAGGGCGGAAAGGCTCGGCGCGGGGGAGGCTTTTGCCGTGCGGGGAACGCCGCCGGGGCGTTCCCCGCTTTTTCGGAGCTAGCGGGAAACCGGCTGGCGGATGGGGCGCCAGCGGGCGACGACCTCATCGCCTTCAAGGCCCACGGTGAGGAACTTGTCCGCAAGGAGCGGGTTGGTGAAGGGGAAGTCGGAACGGACATGGTTGGCGCGGGTTTCCTGCCTCGCCAGCGCGGCGTTCATGATCGCTTCGCCGCAGTCCATGAGATCGAGCACTTCGGCGGCCCGCATGAGCGTATGCGAACATGTCGCGCCCATCTGCCGTTCCGCGGAATGGCGGAGCTGCTTCAGGTAATCCCGTCCGGCGTTGAGCAGCGTTTCGGAACGCACCTTGGCTGGCCCGGCGGGGGCGTAGTCGCTCATGATCTGTTGCAGGGCCATGTTCGCGTCCTTCCAGTCCGCGCCTTCGGGGCGATCCATGAACGAGGAGAGCAGTTCCATGCGCTTCCTGATGGATTCGGTTTCCTCGGCGGGCTGGAAATCGACTGTGGCGGCCTGTGCCGCGGCGGCCATTCCGCCTTCCCATCCAAGATAGGCCGCCAGCGCGATGCCGCAGCCGCCGTTGCCCACGAGATCGCCCGCCGCGAAAAGGCCGGGTACGGAGGTTTCCCCCTCATCGGAAACGTCGAGCCCGCGCCCGTGGAGGATCGGCTCGTAGCGCATGAATTCCACGCCGTGCTTCTGCGGATCGATCCCTTCTTTTTCCATATAGGTGAGCAGGGCGGTCAGGCCTTCGCCGGTCATGGCCCAGCGCATGTACGCCATCTGCTCGTCGGTGGCGTCGGAACAGTCCATGTAGGCGGGGCCGGTGCCCTTGCGCATCACGTCTTCAAAGACGGAATTCCAGATGTCGCTGGTCACGTCCCCGTACTGCGGATCGGACTTGGTGGCGAAGGGGCCGATGGGCTTGCCGTCGGGATAGCGGTAGACGCCGATCCACGTCGCCTTGCCGCAGCGCTGCAAATACTTGGGGCCCGCGTGGGTATAGGGGAATTCCATGTTGACCATGCGCGCGCCCACGCGCCAGCCAAGGCCCTGTCCGCCCGCGCAGTTGGGGCAGTGCCCCGTATTGAACATGAAGCCCGGCGTGGACGCGTTCATGTACAGGCGGTGCGTGAGTCCTGTGGCGAGCAGGACGGTTTTGGCCCGGACCGGGACAAAGGCGGGCTGTTCCGTGCTGATGTCCACGGCGAGCGCCCCGGCGATGCGGCCGCCGACGCGGGCAAGTTCCACCACGGGATGATGGTTGTAGAACTTTACGCCGACCGCCTTGGCCTCGCGGACAAGCACCTTCTTCTGGTCGGAGCCGTCATACTTCAGGAATGCGCGGGGCTTGCCGGGCAGGGCGTGCCCCTTGCATTCCCAGTCTCCGGTCGGGCGCATGTTCACGCCCCAAGCATCCCACATCTGCACCAGCTCAAAGCTCTTTTCCAGAAATTTGTGCATGAGGCTCGGTTCTTTGAGCTGGCCCACGAGGCTCTGCATGGTTTCCTTGAATACGGGCTCGATGTCGTCGCCGTGATAGGAAGGGATATAGCAGTTGAAGTGATCGTTGCCGGTCGCGCCGGAACCGCTGCGGCGCGCATGGCACTTTTCCATGATGACGACGTTCTTACATCCGGCCTTGCCCGCCGCGATGCCTGCCATGAGGCCGCCGATGCCGCCGCCGACGATGAGGAGATCCGCTTCGATTACAGGCTTGACGGGGATCATGACTTGGCCTCCTTGGTGGTGAGGGTGGACGCGTCGACATGCATGAGGCCGTACGACAGGGGGATGCGCAGGGAAATAGCCCCGACGGGGCAGTCGAGCACGCAGGAATCGCAATGCCAGCATTCTTCGGGGAACTTGATGCGGGGGAATCTGTCGACGCCGCGGTCAAACACGAACAGGCTCGAATTGCAGATTTCGGCACAAGTGCCGCATCCGGTACACTTTTCCCGGTCGATCAGCGGAGGCATAGGGGAAACTCCTTTTTGGAATGTTTTGCATATATCGCAGTATGATAACTGCTCTTTACGGATGATTCGATTCTGATAAAGCAATGACCGTGCCGTTATTTTGTATAAAAAAGAACAATAGGTTAAAGCGGGCGTATCTTCATTTTTATTGTATTTTGCAATAGATAATGTTAGTAAAACACAATATAAAGGACATTCGCTTCAAAAGTAGAGCGTGGGGGGATATGGGCATGTCAGGACAAAAAGAAAGTTCTTTTCATATGATGGAAGGAAAGGAATCAATGGATTTTTTTGATTCCGGCGGGCTGTCGTGCCGGTTGCTGTATCGGACGAGCGGGCTGGACGGCTCGATTCATCTGCTCCTTCAGCTTATACGGGAAATATTTCCCATTATCAGGCTGAATATTGTGAGCGGTTCCTCTGATCTGCGGGTCTTCGTGCCCATTGCGGACACCTTGCCCAACGGCCTGACCCGGGTGCGTGAAGCCGGGAAGGGCCGGAAGAGTTACCCCATCATCGCGCACGGGAGCGATCTTTCGAAGCCGCTCCTCCTGAACGATCTCGAATCGTTCAAGAGGGAAGCGCTGAAGATCGATCCGTCCGTTACCGAGCTGCCGTTCTATTCCCATGCGGCACTGCTGCGCCTTCCGCTGTTCGCGCGCGGATCGTTCACGTTCCTGATCAACTTCTGGTCCAATGAAAAAAACAGCTTCAAAGAAGAGGATATAGAGCCGTTAAGCCGCCTCATCGCCCCGCTTGCGGAGGAGCTTGCCGCCGCCTTTACGGATATCCCGATCGCAGTGGGGGAGGTTCAGGAAAGGCTCACTGGCTACGAGCGGATCCGGCAGTGCACGGGGCTGGCCGCCCTGCGGCAGGGTATCGAGAAAGTCGCCCCCACACGGACCACCGTACTCGTGACCGGGGAAACCGGCTCCGGCAAAGAGCTGGTGGCGGAGGCCATCCATGAGCTTTCGGGCAGGAACGGGGGGCCGCTTGTGCGGGTGAATTGCGGCTCTATCGCTCCGACGCTGCTGGAGAGCGAACTTTTCGGCTATGAAAAAGGGGCGTTCACCGGGGCGCAATCCCGGCGGAGCGGCTATTTCGAGTTCGCCAACGGGGGAACCCTCTTTCTCGACGAAATAGGCGAACTGCCGCTGACGGCGCAGGTACAGCTCCTCAGGGTGCTGGATCGCAAGATCATCCAGCGCGTGGGCGATCCGCGCGCCATTCCCGTCGATGTGCGTGTCGTCGCCGCTACGAACCGTGACCTTGAAGAGATGGTGGAGAAGGGGACGTTCCGCCGGGATCTGTACTACCGCCTGTCGGTGTATCCGCTCAGCATCCCGCCGCTCCGAGAGCGCAAGGTGGATATCCTTCCGCTCGTCCGGCACTTCATCACCGCAAAGACGCAGGAAATGGGCACGACGATGCCCCCGGAGCCCGGTCAGGCCGAACTGGACAAACTATACGGCTACGACTGGCCCGGCAATGTCAGGGAGCTGGAACACGAAGTGGAGCGGGCGCTTATCGACAGCCGTTCCGGGTCGGTGATGCGCCCCCTTGTTTTTGGCGTAAAGCGAAAACGGCGCGAGCCAACGTCGCTCTTTGAGGAGCTCGGCTGGCCTACGCTTGCAGAACTGGAAAGGCGCTACCTTGAGGCCGTGCTCGAAAAGACGGATGGAAAACTGACCGGAAAGGGCGGGGCATCAACGCTTCTCGGAATCCACTATACGACGCTGCGGGCGAAGATGAAGCGATAGCCCGGCACGAGAAAAGGGATGACATCCTAGGATGTCATCCCTTTGCATTACGGCTTTAGGGTCCGGACTCGTTATTTTCAAAGAAAGGAAAACAGGGTACGCATGGGACACCTCCGTGCCTCCTGCATACTCTGTTTTCCTTCCCTTAATACGCATTGTTACTTAAAATGCGAAGCGAGTAGCCGATAAAGTGCCGTCACATCAATGGGCTTGGCTATATGCCCGTTCATGCCTGCCGCCACAGCGGCAGCTACATCTTCGCTGAAGGCGTTGGCCGTCATGGCAAGAATGGGGATGGAGTTCGCGTCAGGATGTACCGAAGCGCGAATGGTTCGTGTCGCCTCATAGCCATCCATGACCGGCATCTGCACATCCATCAGAATAATGTCGTATTGTCCGGTTTCCGAGGCCGTAAAAAGAGCTACTCCCTCTGAACCGTTTTCGGCACTTTCGACCGTGGCCCCTGTCATTTCAAGAAACTCCTGGGCGACTTCACGGTTGAATTCATTGTCTTCAACCAGCAGTATATGCTTCCCCGTAAAGTCATAATGCTGATGCGCAGTTTCCGCCTCTGATTCCGGGGGGGCGGAAACTTCTGTTTCTCTCTTCGGAGCCGTTCGTCGTGTTAATGAAGTAAGCGTATTGTAAAGACTGGAAGCGAAAAAGGGCTTGGCGATGAATCCGTTAACTCCAATGGCACGGGCCTTTTCTTCTATCGCTCCCCAGTCATAGGCGCTGATAATGATGATAAGAGTTTCCGGCCCGACTTCATTACGGATACGGCGGACGGTTTCCATGCCATCCATATCCGGCATTTTCCAGTCTATGAAGCATACGTCGTAATCATCACCACTGACATGGGATTCTTGCACAACCTTCACGGCTTCCGCACCGCTGAGCACCCATCGGGTACGAAGTCCCATTTTATCCAGCAACAGGCAGGCGTGCTCGCAGGTACCGTAGTCGTCATCCACTACGAGCACTTTGAGTGGCTCCAGCTCGCCTTTGCCTTTTTCTAACTGCCGTCCGCTCAGGCCAAAGGGGAGTTCCACAGTAAACTCGGTTCCCCTGCCTTCCTCGCTTTTCACGAATATCGTACCGCCCAGCAAAGAAACAAGATTTTTGGTAATGGCCATGCCGAGCCCGGTACCACCAAATTTTGAAGCGGTGGAGGATGTGGCCTGTTCAAAGGGGGTATAAAGCCGCTTTATGAACTCTTGGCTCATACCAATGCCCGTATCACGGATAACAAAGCGGAACTGCACATTATTGTTCTTTTTGTGGAGCTGGTGTACCTCCAGCCGTATGGAGCCCCCGACCGGGGTGAATTTGAGTGCATTGGACAGTATATTGATAAGAATCTGGTTAAGTCGCAGTGCGTCGCCGAGTAGCTCCTCTTCATCAACCCCGGACAGGGACACCTCAAAATCCAGTCCGCGTTCCAGCGCTTGAGGCTGGATAAGATTGATAACTCCTTGTAGAGACATTTTAAAATTGAACGGCTCATGAGCGATGGTGAGCTTGCCGCCTTCGATTTTGGACATGTCCAACACGTCGTTGATAAGGCCGAGCAGATGGCGTGAGGACAGAGCTATTTTGGTGAGGCAATCCTCCATGCGGGATCGATCGTCAAGCCGGGTCAAGGCAATGGCCGTCATGCCGATAATGGCGTTCATCGGCGTACGGATTTCATGAGACATGTGGGAGAGAAAATTGCTTTTGGCGGTATTTGCGTTGCGGGCATTCTCAAGAGCGTCGCTCAGTGCCTGTCGATAGGCAAATTCCTTAGTTTGATCGAATAATACGATAATGCGTTGGCTCAGAACACCATTTAGGAATATGGGATACACCCGGATATTGAAGCGGCGCCCCTCTTCACCAAGCACGACGTCCCGTTCCTTCATATTTGAGGACGTATCGTCGAACACTGCGCGTAACCAGTCGCTATCCTTACACGCTAGAAGGGAATATAATTTGCTGGAATCATGAATAAATTTTTCAGGCGATACGCCTATGACGCGTTCACTATTTGAACTCACATATTCAAAAGATTTATCTTCGCGTGAAATGAAAAATATTTCATCTATGTTGGCTGCAAGCAGATTGAGGAGTTTTTCGCGGTATGCGCTTTCCTTGTATTTATCCCATTCCAGTTTGCGGGTGTGGAGAATCAGCAAGATTATGCTTATTCCCATAATCAGCGTAGCAATGATAGAAAAGGTTCTCAGCTTGTCCATTTTCGCCAAGATTGCATTACCACGGTGCTCGGCGGCATCGCCCAAGTTACCTAGCAGGTTATCCACCTTTTCAAAATGTGGGAGAACCTCACGGGCATAATAGGCATTGATGTACTGAAAATCCAGGTTGCCCAACATGTTATTGACCATATTTTTTCGGGCTTCCCGCAATTCAGCCATACATCTTTTCAGATAAGCCAGTTCTTTCTCATTCCCCCGGAACTTGAGTGTGATCTCTTCCAGCGACTTATCCTGCATCGCCATCTGCTCTCGCAGGAGATTATCTATTTCGGCAATGGTGATGCCGGGTGTGACTAGAAGAGATGGCAGAGAGATTCGCATGCCATAGAGGGCGGTTTTCATTTCCTGCGCTTTGCGTGAGACAGTATAGGGATACTCATAGAGCTGCGTTGTTGAATCGCCTATTTTATACATGGAGAAACAGACAAACAAAATATAGAAAACAGTAATAAGACAGAGTCCAAGCAGCCATTTGGGTATTTTTATAAAACCAACAAGCTGTGTCTTTACATCGTCTGCGGCCTGTTTTCCCATCGTATATGGTATTCCGCTGTAGCTTTTCATTTAATTGCCTAATATTTTAGATATACGGCAGTACGCAATATCCCTTTATACGTCCCTCTGCTCAATACCCTGTACGCTACGCCCGGATCACACCGCAAATATTTTCGTAGCTGTTGGATATCTCTGGCATCATATCAACGGCTTCTTTCCATTCTCCGGCGCGGATATGACGCTCCTGCAGAATCACAAGCTCCTGCATGGCCTCACATCCTATGGTACCACATACACTTTTCAGCGTGTGCGCTGCTCTGCCAGCCGCTTCCCAATCGTTTGAGGCCAGGGAATCTCGCAGCATGACATAGCTCTTTTCGCTGAGGAATTTCTGTAAATAACGCTCAAGCATAGCCTCATTTCCCATAAAGCGTTCAAGAGCTTCGTCCACCATAATTCCGCCCGCCTCAAGTCTTGCCTTTCTTGTCTGATCCATATTTTTTGCCTCACTCGTACAATCGCTCCGGGCCGCTACCATAGAGAGTGCGAAGCTTACCCTCAATTTCCCGAAAGCATGCCAATATGTTTGGATTGAACACGCCGCATTCACCGCTGACAATCATGCCAAGGGCCACCTCAAAACTGAATGCCTTCTTGTAACACCGTGGGCTGACCAGCGCGTCATATACGTCTGCAATGGAGACTATCTGTGCCCATAAAGGGATATCGTCGCCCTTGCGTCCCTCCGGGTATCCGCGTCCGTCCCATCTCTCATGATGGTATTTGGCAATATCGTAGGCATATGTGAAAAACGGCAGTTCCATCATCTGTGGAATTCTCTCCAGAAGTTGTCCCCCTTGTGTCGTATGCGTCTTCATGATCTCAAACTCCTCGGGGGTAAGGCGGCCTGGCTTGCTCAATATGGCGTCAGGAATGGAAATCTTCCCAACGTCATGCATAATTGCGGCCAACGAAATATGCTCAATTTCCTCCGTCGAAAAATCTTTGCCCAGCGGAGAATTTTCAAGGAACAGCTTAGTGATGTCATGTATTTTCCGGATGTGCTCACCGGACTCGCCACTGCGAAATTCAATGGCTGTTGAAAGAGACTCTATCATCCCCATGTTCAGCCTCAGGATTCTTTTGGCCTGTTTCAAAAGCTGATCCTTTTGCTGGCCCACCACACTGGAGAGTCGTTTACGTGCCGTAAACAATTCAATAACGGAATTAACCCGGCGTTGCACAATATACGAAGAAATAGGTTTAGAAATGACATCCATCACGCCGAGTTCATATGCTCGCTTGATGATTCTCGTATCTGTTTCTCCAGTAATAAGAAAGACGGGAATATGATCAACAACGCCATCTCTGTTAAGTTTTTTCAATACTTCAATACCACCCATTACAGGCATGACCACATCCAGAAGGATAGCACAAAATTTTTGTCCATATTCTAGTATTTTATTGAGACACTCTTTTCCATTTTCAGCCATTTCAATGGAATGAGACGCAGAAAAAATATTCCCCAACACATCACGGTTCATTTCATCATCATCGACAATAAGAATTGTGTTAGGAACAACTATTTTATGTATGAACGAATATTTCATAATTATTTGAAAAAATGTATAAAATATGTACTGATATATTGTCGCTTGTTTTATCAGCAAGACAAGGAACAAAATATTCCCAAGGCTGGCCCTATTTCCTCATTTGAGGAAAAATCAATAATTTTTTAAAGTTAATCTTTAATTAGTATAATAACACGGATGGTTATGCGTGTAAATAAAAATATCAAAATCAAAGACTGCTTATTACCGGAAAAACCTTGCCGCTGTTGCAAGAGCTTATGGAAATCGTGAAGCCCGGCGGGACCGTGCTTGACCCCTTTCTGGGGGGTGGAACTACGGCCCACGCGGCTATGTTGACAGGCCGAAAGTGTATCTGGAACTTTCCCCGGACTATGTAAAATTGAGTGCAGAACGGCTTCTGAACATTGATTAGCAAGGAACATGCCAAGGCGTTAGAAACGCTTCGGCACGTTCTCAAGTTGCGTGACGGAAATTCTCATTTTGCGTGACAGCTCACACTCGGGGGAGAAATAAGCTACAAAGAGCAGTAAAGGGGAGAAATAGGGGAGAAGAGACGACAACAGGCAGTCATAGATTATTATCTATAACTGCCTGATTTCATTCTGGTGCGCCCGACAAGAATCGAACTTGTGGCCTACAGCTTAGGAGGCTGTCGCTCTATCCGACTGAGCTACGGGCGCGCGTTAGGAACGTATTGTTTTAGGTGTTCAGGCCGGTGAATGTCAAGCCCTGCCGTCGCCGTGAGGGGGCTCTTTGTCGTTGATGCCCATGCGCAGGAGTTTTTTCCGGAGGCCTTCCCGTGTGATGCCGAGCAGTTCTGCGGCTTTGCTCTTGTTGCCGCCGGTTTTGTTCAGCACATCAAGGATGAGTTTGCGCTCCATGTCTTGCAGGTTGTAGTTCTGCGCCGTTGTCGTCTCTGCCTGATGGGTATCTGCCCCATCCCGGCTGATGAGCGGTTCCGTTTCGAGAAGGTGGCATCTGACTTCATCCGGCACGATGCGCGTGGAGAGATCGGAAAGCTCCACACGGTCGCCGATCGTCAGAGAGGCGGCGCGTTCCATTTCGTTATTCAATT
>NZ_JH114231.1:1114495-1116645 GCF_000224655.1 Bilophila sp. 4_1_30 | reverse complement strand
GCCGTATTGCAGAAGCTGCCTGCACACGGCGGGAGAGAGCGAAAGCCGGGGCCGTCCCATATAGGCGCAATGGCGCTCAAGAAAAAGCTGTGCCAGCAAAAGGATGTCATCTCCGCGATCGCGCAGGGGAGGAACCCTTATTTCCGCCACATTGATGCGGTAATAGAGATCTTCCCGAAAGTTGCCCTTGCGGACGGCTTCTTCCAGATTGGCATTGGTGGCGGCGATGAGCTTGATATCCACGCTCACGGGTTTGGAACTGCCCACGCGCAGGACTTCGCGCTCCTCCAAAACCCGGAGCAGCTTGGCCTGATTGGGCAAGGTCATGTCCGCCAGCTCGTCGAGAAACAACGTGCCCCCCGAAGCTTCCTCAATGAGGCCCTTACGCGCGTTGACGCCCGTGGCGATGCCTTTTTCGATGCCGAACATCTCGCTTTCAAACAGCGAGTCGGGGATGGCCGTACAGTTGACCGCCACGAACGGCCCTTCGCGCCGGGGCGAGTTGAAATGGATCGCCTTGGCGATGACTTCTTTCCCAGCCCCGGTGGGGCCGAGGATAAGCGTATTGATGGGGCGGCGGGCGATGGTCAGGGCAAGTTGAATGACCTTCCGCATGGCCTCGCATTGGCCCACGATCTTCTTGGTCTGGTAGTTTTCCTGAATGGTCCGCATCAGATGCGTGTTGCGCTCGGCGAGGAGCCTGTGCGCCTCTTCCAGCTCGGCGTTGCGGGTTTTCAGATCCGCAATGAGCTGCGAACGGTGGTATTCCCGGCTTTCCACCTTGACCAGCATCATGCCGAAGGCTTCCGCGAGCCGGACATAATTCTTTGGGCCCGCGCCTTCCTTGGTGAGGGCGAACAGCCTGTCCTCGCTGGCGGGGCGGCCCCAAGCCAGATCGTCACAAAGGTTGATCAGGGTATCCAGAAACGCCTGTTCAGAGAGAGGTTCTTGCTTCACGTTTGTTTCCTGTGCGTTCGTCATTGCCGCTGGAGAGACTGCACCCAGCGCAGTACTTCGGCCACCGGGCCAATGAGATCCTTGGGGATGTAGGCGTTTTCCGTCCCGTTTTCAAAAAGGCTGCGGGCCAGCGGCACATTCCGCATGATCGGGATGCCTTCTTCCTGCGCCACCCGTATCATACGCTGGGCGAGGAACCCTTCGCCCTTGGCAAGGATAACCGGGAGCGGCGTCCTGTCCTTTTCGTAATCAAGCGCCACGGCATAATGGGTCGGGTTGGTCACGAGCACCTTCGCTTTGCGCACGTTGCCCAGCGCGTTTTGGGAGAGCATTTCCTGATGGAGCTGTTTGCGCTTGCCCTTCACCTGCGGGTCGCCCTCCATCTCCTTGTACTCCCGTTTGACTTCATCTTTCGACATCATATGGTTCTTGGTGTACTGCCATTTCTGAAAAAGATAGTCCACGGCGGCGATGACGCAGAAGACGCCCGCCGCCATGAGCAGCAGGTCTTTGACAGCCATCCCGAGAACTTCCCACATGGTCCAGATCGTCCCCCGCTGGATGGCGAACAGCGTCGGCAGGTGATCCCGCATGACAACCCAGACGGTAACGCCGAGCACCGTCACCTTGATGATGTTCTTGAGGAACTCCACAAGGTTCTTCATGGAGAAAACCTTCTGGAACCATTTGGATGGGCTTACGTTTTCGAGCTTGGGCATGGCCCCCTTGAAGGCGAACAGTATGCCGACCTGTCCGAGGTTGGCGACGAGGGCCACGGCCATGACGAGGCCGACGAGCGGGGCGACGATAGAAACAGCTATGTGGAACGTGGCTTCGGCGGCGCGCGGCGCGGCCTCGGCGTAGGGCGTGGACAGCAGTTTCATGGGCAGCTCCATCATCGCCAGCAGCGATTCCAGCAGCTGCCGCCCCATCACGACAATATAGACGGACAAGGCGAGCACGGTCAGGGCCGACGGCACGTCCTGGCTTTTGCACACATCCCCTTTCTCTCGCGATTCGCGGAGGCGTTTCGGTGTGGGCTGTTCGGTTTTGTCGCTCACGGCAACAGCCTCCTGAGCTGCTCGAAATCGGCCTTGACCCCGTCGAACAGACCGGTCGCGTTCGACAGCAGCATCATGAAATAGAACAGCATCAGAAAAGCCGCGACGCCGCTCTTGATGGGCATGGCAAGC
>NZ_JH114231.1:1089685-1114149 GCF_000224655.1 Bilophila sp. 4_1_30 | reverse complement strand
TGGGCATGGCAAGCACATACACGTTGAGTTGTGAAGCGAAGCGGTTGATGAGCCCGAGCGAAACGTCGGTGAGCAGGCAGGCCACCACGATGGGGCCTGAGAGCAGAAGCATCATGAGCAGGAGCCAGCTCACGCGCCCGGCGAAGAACAACGGGAGGTTGATGTCCTTAAACACGCTGAGCGGGATGAGCTGCGTGACCGGCCAGATTTCGTAAGAGGCGTAAACCACGCCAAGCAGGGCGAGGAATGCGCCGGTGGAAAAAAACAGGTAGACGGCGCTCTGGAAAAAGAACGAGCCGAGCGGCGAAGTCTGTTCGCCGGACAGCGGATCGGCCCCTTCCGCCATGGACGCGCCGCGCTGGTTGTCGATGAAGAAGCCCGCGCACTGGATGGTCCAGAACAACATGCCGGACAGGTAGCCGAGAAGCATCCCGATGAGCGTTTCTTTGACAAGGATGGCCCCGTACAGGGCGAACGTGGAAGGAGAGAGGCCCTGCGTTTCGGGGAGGCTGGCGACGATGGCGGGGTGCAGTACGAGATAACAGGCAAAAACCACGGTCGTCCGCAACTGCCCCGTGAGGATGTTCCCGCCCATGAACGGGGCCACCTGCACGAGCATGAACAGCCGGGGCATCCCCACCAGCAGCGCCAGCAGTTGCTCGAAAAGGTGCAGTTCGTTGAACAGTGCCTGATAATCCAAATGAAGCCTCCGTGGAAGATGCAGGCCGCTTTGCAACGTGCCGCCCGGCGATGCCGCTGTCTCCCCCTATCCTAGCCCTCTTCTTCGCACCGGGGTCTTCCCCGGCCCTCGCCAATCAGCGTATCATGTAGAAACGGCTGAAAATATCGTCCGCATAGCGAAGGATTTCACCGCTGAGCCATCCCCCCATGATGAAGAGGGTCAGGACTACGGCCAGCAGCTTGACGCCGAAGGTCAGCGTCTGTTCCTGCAACTGGGTGATCGCCTGAATGAGGCTCAACAGGATGCCGATGAGCGAGGCCACGATGATGGGCGGCATCGACAACATGAGCACCAGATAGAGCGCTTTCATGGCGTAATCGATGGCGGCTGATTCCATAGTGCTGTCCGGCGCGGGGGTTCCGCTGACGGGACTCCCGCCGTGCGGCCTCCCCACCAGTCAAAAAGTTTGGGGGGATAGGGGAGGGGGTGCGGGGGAGGGGAAAGGAGACCCTTTCCAAAGGGTCCCTTTCCCCTCCCCCGACTCTCTCTCTCTCTCTCTCTCTACAACCTGATCCTGCTGACGGGCTGGATCGAGATCTCGGGCGTGACCTCTTGGTACGAAACAACGGGCAGGCCGTAATGCTCGCCCTCGATAAGCCTGCGCACATACCGCCGGATGTCCATGGAAGCCATGAGTACCGGCTTCTGCGTGTTGGCCGTATACTTCCCGGCGGACTCGGTTACGGCGCGCAGGAACCGCTGCGTCGTATCGGGATCGAGCGCAAGGAATGCGCCCGCCGAGGTCTGCCGGATGGCCTTGCGGATCGTCTCCTCGACCGAGGGGTCCAGCAGGATCGCGGGCAGCATGTTCTGCCCCTTCGAATACATGTAGCTGATCTGGCGCTTCAGGGCGCTGCGGACGTACTCGGTGAGCATGACGGTATCCTTTTCCTTGGGGCTCCACTCGATGAGCGCTTCAAGGATGCTCCGCAGGTCGCGGATGGATATCTGCTCCTGCACCAGCCGCTGGAAGATTTCCGCAATACGCTGCGTGGGCAGCAGGCGGGTGGCTTCGCGGACCAGATCGGGGGCGCGTTCCTCCATCTTGTCGAGCAGGTACTTGGATTCCTGCATACCGAGGAACGATGAGGCGTGCCGGGCGAGCAGCAGCGAAAGGTGGTAGGCGAGGATGCGCGCATGGTTCATGATGCTGATGCCCACGCGCTCCAGCGACGCGGCCTTGGACTCGGGGACCCAGAGGGGCTCGACGTCGGGCAGGAACCGTTCACCGAGCTTGAATTCCACGCCAAGCATGGACAGGTTTTCGCTGGTATCGCGGGCGAGGACCATGCCTTTTTCGAGTTTCCCCCGCGACATGGGGATTTCGTTGACGTTCAGGACGTAGGAAAGCTCCGGCAGGCCGGGGTTGGGCCGGATGTTGATGCCGGGGAAGGGGACGCCGAGATCGAAATAGAGCGCGCGGCGCAGGTTCGCCAGTTCCTCATTGAGCGAAGCGTAATCAAGAGATGCGCCCATGTCCTCCGAGATATCGAGGATAATGGGCACGGTGGGCGCGAACTCGTCCCGCGCCGCGCCGGGGCGGGATTTGGGGCGGGCCGTGGGCGTGAGCGACTTGGAGAGTTCCTCTTTGGCGTCCGGGGCCTGCGGGGTTTCGTTGACGCGCTTGAGCACATAGCCGAGCCCGCCGAGGAGGGCCGCCAGCGTGAACAATTGCGGCTTGGGGAAGCCGGGGATGAGGGCGAAGAGGAACACCAGCCCGCCCGCCATGAGCAGCGCCTTGGGCTGGGCGAAAATCTGGACGCCTATTTGCGAGCCCACGTTGTCGTCGGAATCGCCGGTACGGGTGATCAGGATGCCCGCCGAAATGGAGATGAGCAGCGAAGGGATCTGGGATACCAGCCCGTCGCCGATGGTGAGGATGCCGTAGGTGTGCAGGGCGTCCCCGGCGGTCATGCCGTTCTGGGTGATGCCGATGATCGTGCCGCCCACGATATTCACGACGGCGATGATCATCCCGGCGATGGAGTCGCCTTTTACGAACTTCATGGCGCCGTCCATGGCGCCGTACATCTGGCTTTCCTGGCTGATGCGCTCGCGGCGGCGCTGCGCCTCCTCCATGTCGATGACTCCGGCGCGCATGTCGGCGTCGATGGACATCTGCTTGCCGGGCATGGCGTCGAGGGTGAAGCGGGCCCCGACTTCGGCCACGCGCTCCGCGCCTTTGGCTATGACGAGGAACTGCACGATGGTCAGGATGAGGAAGACCACCGCGCCGACCACGAAGTTGCCGCCAAGGGCGAATTCGCCGAACGTGAAGATGATTTCGCCCGCGTCCGCCTGAAGCAGGATGAGGCGCGTGGTCGTGATGTTGAGGCCCACCCGGAACAGGGTGGTGAACAGGAGCAGCGTGGGAAAGACCGAGAAGTCCAGCACCGTCCGCACGTACATGGTCATCATCAGGATGGTGAAGGACAGGGCCATGTTCACGCCGATGAGCGTATCCACCACCGGCGTGGGCAGCGGGATGATCATCAGCGCGATGACGGTGACGAGCAGGAAGACGATGTTGATGTCGTTGTGGCGCGTGACCACGCCGACGGCGGAACGGGCCGTGGTGAACAGGCTCATACGCGTTTGCCCATGCCGTTGAAGGGGGGCTCGGCCAGCGCTTGCGCGGACGGACCGTTGCCGGCGAGGTACAGGTATTCGTTGACCGCGGCCCTCGCTTCATCCTTGCGCCCCTGCTGCCAGAGCGCGCGTGCCCGGAGCAGGTGCAGGGCGGCATGGCGGGTGGAGAGGGTTTGCCCGTCCATGACCCGGTGCAGGAGCTGGAGGGCTTTTTCGGCATTGCCGCGATCCGTTTCAATGGCCGCGAGCGTAGCGGCGGCCCTCCGGGAAATGGCGTCCATGCCTTCGGGGGCGAGCTTGTCCAGCGCCGCGAAGACCGTGGCGGCATTGTCCAGACGCCCCATGCGGTAATACAGATATCCCAGAATGGACAGAGTGTTGCGCTGTTCCTGCGTAAGCGCCACCTTAACCCCCTATCATCAGGCCCATGTAGGCGTTGAGGAGTTCCTTGTTTTGTAGCAGCGGGGCCAGTTCGCCGTCGGCCAGCGCCCGGACGGCGGGATCATCGGAATCCTTCAAGGCTTCCAGGCATCCCGCGAGGTTGCCGGAAAACACCTCCGGGCGGAGGATGTCGCCGTCGCCCGCATCCGGGCAGAGCGCCTGCTCCACGAGGTGGTGCGCATTGCTCGGGGAATACAGTTCCTCAAGCCCGGCCTCGCGCAGGACATTGGAGGCGAGGGGCCTCGCCTCGGGGATGCCGCCGCGCGTTGCCGCCGGGCTCTCCATGATGGTCTGGATGCCGAGGGAAGGATCCAGAAGGTTGATGCTCGGCATGGCTGTTCTCCTTTGCCGGTAAGAAAACCGAGGTTGCGGAATCAGGCCTTGGCGACGGTATCCATGACGCCGCTGAGGAACTGGACGGCCCTTTCGATGCCCGCCGCCGTCGCCTGTCGTTCGGGGAAACGGGTGAGAAGGACAATATTGCCCTTGTGCACCCCCCCGGACAGCGGCATGGGATCGGCGTGCCGGTAATGGCAGCGCTCGAGCACGCGGCGCGGGGCTTTCACGTCATACTCCGGCACGGCCCGCGCGAGGTAGACGAGCAGTTCGCGCTCCCCGGCGCTTTCGGCAAGCTCCAGGTGGAGCCGTCCGAGGCGCTCCACGTCGAGCGCGGCGAGCCCCGCAGGGGAAAGGGAAAAGGCGGGCATACCCATGCGTCTGCCGAATTCGGCGATTTCACGTTCGATCATCACGCGTCTCCCAAACTGGCGAGGTATTCGTCTTCACGCCGGATGGCGGTGTCCACGGATTCCTGTACGGCGTCGATGACCTTCATGCGGCCTTGTTCGCCGTCGAAAAGCTGGACGGGCAGGTTGCGGGCCATATTCAGGAGTTCCTGAAGGAACAGCACTTCGCGTTCGATATCCGGGGCCTTGGCCTTGGAGGCAATGCGATCGATCTGCATGGCTCCGAGGAAATGTTCTTTGCGCAGGTCAACCAGATCGCCGAGCAGCTCCATCGGAGCAAGCCCGCATTGGACCCCGTGGACATCCTGCCAGCGCTGGAGCAGGCGTTCGCACTGGACATGCGTGCTTTGCAGGAGGCGCACCTGTTCGAGGGTGGCGTGGACGCTTTCGAGATGGGTGGTTTCCATGCTCGGCACGTCCGTGGCGAGATCGTTGCCCAGCGCGTTGAAAAGGAAATCCATCGCCTTGCCGAAGCCCACATCGCCGTATTTCTCATGGATGTGGGCGAAGGCGGCGTTGACGTCCGTAAAGTCGCAGACGGTCTGGCGGTACAGGTCGCGCAGGCCGTCCGCGCTGTCCAGTTCGGGATATCCGGCAGCGGCGAGCGCGCCTTGGACGCCCGAACGGATCTGCGGGCCGTGTTCGGTTTCGAGTTCGGCGAGCCCTTGCCGGATATCTTCAATAACGGAAGGATCGACGGACGGATCATCCGAAAAGGCGTCGAGCGCCTCGGAAAGGGCTGCATAGGCGTCGCTCGGGTCCGGGAAGCGGTAAAGCGCCTCACGCGAAGCCTTTTCCCGGCCTTCGCGGGCGCGCAGGCTGTCCTTCAGGCGATCGATGTTCTGCGACTTGCCCGCCTCGTGCATGAGATCCTGATAGAGCTTGACGCGCTCGGCATAGGCATCTTCAGCGCGTTCCCGCTCCTTGCGGTCCTCAAGTTCGTATTCGTCAGTGGTGTCAGCCGCAAAGGTCAGTTCTTCGGCCGCATCGGCGAGCAGAGACATGGGGTCTTCCACCTGCGCGGCGGCGTTCCCCATAAGTGAGCCCGTGGCGAGAGAGCCCGCCGTCGACGCGGTTGCGCCTCCGGCCATCTGGCTCATAGTGGTGACGGAAAAATCTATGGACATGCCTCCTCCTGCCCGGCTCCCCGCCGGGAAATGAGTCGGCCCCCGTGCCTGGAGGCTGCGGGAACACGTGATTCCGGGAACCGATCCATACCGGCCCGCAAGAAATCATGCGAGAAATATGCCAATCATCGCCTAGCGAGTATCATAGGCCGCAACGTCTTACAAGCGCCTCCTTTTTGATTGATTTGGGTAATAGGCTGTAGTAGTTGTCAAAGAAGATTTATCAATAGATGAGAACAATGTTGGTAGATGCGAAGGCGAAATGATGCCAATATTGTTTGTTTTCTGCGCACGGAAAATCATGCAAAAAGGCTTGATGAGCCGAAATTCCCCGTATTTGTTTGTTTGGCACGGAACATGCTAAAAATGAAGCACCAACACAGGAGCAACGACATGGCATTCACGGAAAAAGACATGCAGGCTCAGGAAGAACAGCTCAACGCCCTCAAGGACGAGCTGTCCCGCCTCAACCAGAAATTTGATGCGCAGCTCAAGGGCATGGGGCTCACGGAAGACGATCTCAAGCAGCAGGAGGCGATGACGCCGGAAGTGGAAGCGCTCGTCGCCAAAGCGAAGGAAGAGGCCAAGCGCGCCGGGGAAGCCCGCAAGGCGCAAGCCTCCCTGGATAACCGTCCTTCCGGCAAAGCTCCCGGCGCGGGCCGCCGTGGTGTTGTTCGTCTTTAATCTTTTACGATATTAGGAGATGAGTATGAGTCAGGGTGTCGGTGGAGTCGGCGGTTCGGGAAGTATCAGCGGCGTAGGCAGCCTCGGCACGTGCACAAGCGTCAACTTTGTTTTTGCCAAGCTCCAGATGGAACTGGCCGCCTCGGCCAAGGATTCGGCCCTCGGTTACATCAAGCAAATCGAGGGGGCTCAGGCCGAACAGAAGGAAGTCGCCGACATGCTCCAGAGGTGCCGCGAACTCCAGAATCAGGCCAAAGACAGCGGCGGATGCACTGAAATGCCTGCGGATGTCCGGGCATTTATGGATAAAAACAATCTCACCTATGATTTGACCACCGGTGGAGTCAAAGACCCCACAAAGGCAACTGCGGACAGCTTGCATAATAAGGACGAGTGGGACGTGGCCATCCAGTCCCTGCAAGCCTACCAGGAAACCATCGGCACGGATATCCAGACCAAGATGGTGTATGTGCAGGACTTCATGGGCCAGTACAATTCGTATACGCAGGGCGCGAACTCGGCTATCCAGTCCGGTATGCAGACGCTTACCGCCGTGGCTCGCGGCCAGTAAAGATCCCTTTCGCAGGGGCAGCCCCGTCTGGATGGTTCCTGTACATGTGGGGATGCCCCTTCACCGGATGGCGGTTGCTTGGGGGGACCCGGATCTGCGGGCTGACCTTTCGCCAACACCCTTTTTCCCGCTGTTGCGGGTGGTTCCCGAGGAGCTTTTCATGACAGAACAGAAACGTGCGGCGGTCGAATATACGCAGGAAGAACTTGAAACGATGACCAAAGCCGTCTTGAACGGTGCCACCATCGGGGACGTATGCAACGTCTCTCAGGATATGTTGGAATCACTGTATAGCCTTGGATATAACCTGTACACGTCCGGCAACTACAAGGACGCCGAAACCGTCTTTTCCGGGCTGTGTCTGTACGATCACAACGATCCCCGTTTCTGGATGGGGCTCGCCGGAAGCCGTCAGGCCAACGGCAAGTATCAGGAAGCCGTGGACGCCTACGGGCTTTGCTCGGCGATGGGGGCGCTTTCCAGTCCCGTGCCCGTGCTTCAGGCCGGAATGTGCTATCTCAAGATGGGGGATCGGGAAAAGGCCAAAGGCTCGTTCGTTGTAGCGCTCTCCATGGGCGAAGAAGGCAACCCCGAACACGATGCTGCGCGAGGCAAAGCCTCGGCCATGCTCGCCATTCTCGAACAAGCCGAGAAGTGAGGTTCCCATGCCCAACTCCATTGATTTTCAGGTCGGCTCGAAGTTCATGGAGCTTGCCGGAGGCGTTGAGGTAAACAACCTTCAGGAGGCCATCAAAAAGGCCCTGCAGGAAATCACGCTGCCGGATCTGCCGTCTTCCTCCCCCAGTGCGTCATCCTCATCTTCAGACTTGCCGAGGCTGGCCCCGCCCACGGCGGGAGGGCTCTCGCTCGAAACGCTGGCCCAGATGATCAGCAACGAGACGCGCACGCAGGCCACCAAAGACGGCGTGGCCTCCATCGACGCCAAGGGAAAAGAGCGCGCCGAGATCAACGAGAAGAAGCTGGAAGAGATCATGGATCGCCTCGACTCCATGAAATCCAAAGGTATCCTCGATATTTTCAAGAAGATTTTCAGTTGGGTCGGCGTGATTTTGGGGGCCATAGCCAGCGTCGCCACGATCGTGGCCGGGGCGGCTACAGGGAATCCCCTGCTCATTGCGGGCGGGGCCGTAATGCTCACTATGGCCATCAACAGCGCCGTGAGCATGGCGACCGACGGCAAGGTAAGCATCAGCGCCGGGATTGCCGCCGGATTGAAGGCGCTCGGGGTTCCGGAAGACATCGCCGGGTATGTCGGCATGGCCTGCGAGCTTGCGATCACCATCGTGGGCATCGGGCTGACTATGGGCGGCTCCTCTGCTTCCGCCATATCGAGCGCCAAGCAAACGCTGTCCAAGGTGGCCGAAACGACGCTCAAGGTGACGAATATCGCCAGCAGTGTCGTGCAGATGGGCAGTGGGGCGACGAATATCGCCGGTTCCGTGTACGATTACAAGATTTCCACCAGCTATGCGGATACCAAGGAGCTGGAAGCCATTCTGGAACGCATCCAGCAGGCGCAGGACATGGAGCTTGATTTCCTGAAGGGCGTCATGGAGCGCGCGGAAAAGATGCTCGAAGACGTCAACAATATTATTGAGGGATGTACCGAATCGCAGACGGCTATCTTGACCAACGTTGCGCCGACGATGGCCTAGCGCGGTGGAAGGCGGTGCTCTCACGTCACACTCCGGTTTTTCCGGTTGATGTGCGCGGAGGAAGAGGCTTGCGCCGCGTGATGGATGCGGCGTTTCGTGGGTGGCCGAGAGGGCAGTCCGCGTTTTCCCGTACCGGGATGAGCGGTGGCCTGATCGTATACGGGAAGGCCGTAAGCAGTAAGAGGATACGCATATGTCAGGCATACAAGGGTTGTCATCCGATCAACAACAGGTTTACAATCAACTGATAAACGATGCGGGGACGGTCAATGTTTCCCGGGCTGCCGTGGACAAGGAGCTGCAGGTTGCGATGGATGCGGGGCTTTCCTTTCAGGAGGCCGCCGCGCAGGTCCGCAACGATTTGCCGACGCTCACCCCGCCGAAAAGTTCTTCCGGATCACTCGGCGGATGGGTGGGCGTGGCCTCCCCGATGGCGAGCATCAATGCCCTCATTACGGAAATGAGCGCCGAACAGCGCAAGGAAAACCGTGAGGTCATGAAAGCGCAAACCGACAGTATCGCCATGTCGATGGAGCAGCAGGCCGATGAAATCCGTAAAAAGGCCGTGGCGCAGCTCGTCTGCGGCGTCGTGTCCGGGGCGATCAACATCGGCATGGGCGCTGTCCAGTTCGGCATGGGCATGAAGCAGCTGTCCGCAACCAAGGGGCAGGCGAAGGGCCAGCAGGAACTGAATGAGAACCAGCTGAATAAAGAAACGCGGGCCCTTGAGAAGCAGCAGCATACTCAACAGAAAGGGCTGAATAAAATTGCGAAGGACATAGACAAGCATGGAGCCGCCAGAGGGGCGGAGAAGCTTCGGGCCGAAGATCAGCTGCAGCAGACGACTGACAAGCTGAACAGAAGCCGTGCGCAGCTGGACGACGCCCGCGCCGCCACAGCCAATCCGAGCGCTGCGGAGCGGCGGGCTTCGGGGACCTCGCAAGCCTATGGCGTCATGGGGCAGTCCATGTCCCAGCTCGGGCAGGGAGTAAGCGGCATCGTCGGTTCCGTCGGGGATTTCATCGGGGCGCAGTACGACGCCGCCATGAAGGAGATGGAAGCCGATCAGGAGCGGATGCGGGCTAGCCGCGATGCGTTGAAGAGCATCAACGACAGCCTGTCCGAACTGATCCAGAAGTCGATTTCCACGCAGGACGCCATCCAGCAGAATATGAACCAGACCCGTTCACGGATTTTGGGATAGGAGGTCGTATGGCTATCAACGGCATTTCCACGCAACAGGTTTCGGGAATTTCCCCCAATGCGGGCGTATCTGCCAACGGGGGCGCGTCGATCGAGAGCGTGTCGAACGCCATCAGCGCGGCGGCGAACAAGGGCATTACGCCTGCGGGGCCCACGGTGACGGAACGGGACAGCCGGGGCTCCACCTATGGCTTCACGCCGTACCACGACCATGACGGCAACAAAATGGTCTATCTGGAAAGCCGCTCGGCGTCCGGAGTCGTTTCCCATATGCCGCTTAAACTCGAGCAGCTCGAATCCCTATGCTCCAGAAGGGGCATAGCCGTCCCTTCGTTGCAGTACAATTAGGGGGAGGATCATGGTAACGAACAGCGAACCGCAAGATCGGCTTTTGGAAGAATTGAGCGCATGTTCGGCGGCGCTGTCGGCCATCGCGGAGAGGCTCGAAGCGGAAGGGCGTTCCCTGGAGGCCCTGACGGATGCCGAACAACGGGAAATCGAGGCCCTCGGCAAACGGGTGGAGCGTTGTGACCGCCAGCTTGACGAATGCCTGAAGGATACGCCTTCGTGCGGGAAGGGCCCCATGCCGCACGTTTGGGGCATCCGCGTTTGATGATTGACAAGGCGTTGTGGAAGACCGCATAGTTCCCTCAAGGAGGCAACATGTCGCTTTTGCAGGAATCCGTTAACGCACTGACGGCGGCTGCGGGCTGGAAAAAGGCCTCTCCCGGCGCGGACGGCGTCTTCCGCTTTCGTCTTGAAGGCGATTTGGACATGGAGTTTTTTTCGCCTGATGGGCGGACGGGCATCCTGCGGGCCGATCTTGGCCCGCTTCCCGACGCGGAACAGGATGCGGACGAGCTCTTGCGGAAGTGCGCCTCCCGTGTGGCGGCGGCCGCACGTACCCGGAGGACGGTCCTTTCGGTGGATGAAGGCAGGTTTTCACTGCACCTTGTTGTGCCTTTGGCGGAGGGCGTTGCCTCGATGCCGGGATATGCCAAGGACTTTTTGAATGATCTGGCATGGTGGAAGAGACAGGTGCAGGGCGTTGGCGCGTTGGCGTTTTCTTTCTTCTCCGGTATGCAAGCCTGGAATATGGGGCGCTGATGCGTTGTCGTGGTGGCGTTTCGCTCTTGATGGTTTTTGCACTCGTTTTCGGAGTGCTTTTGGTTTCTTGCCCGGCGTTTGCCGTCCAAGGGGGATTTTCCCGTCCGTACACGCATTATGCGGACGATGAGGATCTGACCGTCATCCTCACGAACTTCGCCCGCTCGCAGGGGCTCGGCGCTTCGTTCTCTCCCGGCGTGGTCGGCAAGGTGAGCGGGCGCTTTGATGCCGTTCCCCCGGAAACCTTCCTGAAGGGGATGCAGGCCGCCTTTGGCGTGACATGGTATCGGCTCGGCTCCACCCTCTATTTTTACAGCGAATCGGAACTGTCGCGGACGTTCATCACCCCGCGGGCCATGACTGCGGAGCGCCTGTACCAGATGCTCCGGCAATCGGCGGTGTTCGCCCCGCAACTTCCCGCGACGCTCGCCCCCGGCGGCGCGATGATCGTCGTGTCCGGCCCGCCCACCTACCTTGCCCAGATTTCAGCCGCCGTCACCGCCTTTGAAGAGGCGCAGATCACCAATTTCGTGATGAAGGTCTTTCCGCTCAAGTATGCGTGGGCGGAAGACATGTCCGTCAACAGCATGGACAAGACGGTGACCATCCCCGGAGTGGCGAGCATCCTCAGGGCCATGGTCACGGGCTCGCCCAATTCCGCGACCCGGGTGACGCAGGACACCGCCACTGTGGACAAGCTGTCCGGCACCGGGCTCATCGCGCAGGGACGGATGACGCCCGTGGCTCCCGATGCCCCCGCCCCCGCCGCGCAGCAGGGCGGACAGGCCGCTCCGCAGAATGCCACGCAAGTGAACATCATGGCCGATCCGCGCGTCAATGCGGTGCTGGTCAATGATGCCGAATACCGGATGCCGTACTACGCCAAGGTTATCGCGGATCTCGACAGGCCCGTGGAACTCGTGGAAATCCATGCCGCCATCGTGGACATCGATTCCGACTTTAAACGAGATCTCGGCGTTACGTATCAGGGCGCGAACAGCCGGGACAAGGGCTGGAGCACCGGAGGTGAGTTTTCCGGCACCGGCGACAAATTTTCGCCTCTGCCCACGATGGGTACCCCGTCCGGAACGGGCATGAATCTGTCCACCATCTATACGCACGGGGCGGACTTCTTCCTTGCCCGCATTCAGGCGCTGGAGGCGGAAGGCGAAGCCCGGATGCTCGGGCGGCCTTCGGTGCTGACCGTGGACAATGTGCAGGCCACGCTGGAAAACACCAGCACCTACTACATTCAGGTGGAAGGCTATCAGGCGGTGGATCTGTTCAAGGTCGAGGCGGGGACGGTCTTGCGCGTAACCCCGCACATCATCCGCAACGAACGCGGCCAAACCTCCATCAAGCTCGCGGTCAGCGTGCAGGACGACCAGAACGACAGCAAGGATGCGCCGGTCAGCGACAACAGCGTTCCGCCCATCAAGCAGACGAAGATCAACACGCAGGCCATCGTGGGCGCGGGGCAGAGCCTGCTCATCGGCGGGTACTACTACGAGCAGAAGTCCACGGATGCCAGCGGCATACCGATCCTCATGCACATCCCCGTGCTCGGAAACCTCTTCAAGACGACGAGCAAGGGGACCAAACGCATGGAGCGCCTGATCCTCATCACGCCGAAGGTTATCCATTTGGATGAGATCCCGACGACGCCCCCCCGCGTGGACGAACCCACATTCCACAGATCGCCGACGCAGGCCGATTATGAGGAACGGGTTCCGGCGGCTCCGCAGAGCGGCTGCTCCCGGAAACGGCCCGAACTGGAGACGGTGACGCCCGCCACGGCGATCCCGTTGTCGCCGCCCGCGGCGCGGCAATCGCCCGGAGTACAGACGCAGGCACGGCCTGCGGGAGCGCTATGAGTGCCTCTGGCTTGATAGTCTTTCGTCTTTTTTCCGGCCCCCACATGGGGGCGGAACTTGTCTTGCCCGCAGGGAATCAGCTTGTAGGGTCCGACGACTCTTGCGACATCATTCTTCAAGACAGTTCAGTCGCTTCCCGGCACGCGAACATCGTCATAGGCTTTTCCGGGGACGGCGTCCCGTCCGTGCGGGTGACGCCGCTCGACGGCGAGATACTGCTTGATGGCGCTCCCTTGCCGTCCGACGGTGCGGACATCCCCGCGCGTACGCCGTTTTTCCTGGGCTTGACCTGCATGGCGTGGGCGGAGCCCGGCGAGTCGGCGGACGCATGGCGTCAGGTCGCGTCCGGCTTGCAGGAGCGGCGTTCGGTGCAGGAACGCCCGGAACCTGCGGAGCCGCAGCGCGAAGAGCCGGTCATGGATCTCGGTGATCCGATGATACTGTTGGAAGAAGGGACTTCTGTAGGCGCCAACGGCGTTGGCAAAACGCTTTGGGAGCGGTTGCGCTCCTTGCCGCCGCAGAGGTTGGCCCTGTCCTTTCTTCTTTTGCTGGGCCTGTGCGGACTGACCTTTTCCTATGCGGGCAGAACCCCGGATGCGGAAACGAGAGTCAAGGAAATCCAAACGATTATTGACGAAAACGGTTTTCGCACATTGGTCGTATCTCCTCAGAATGAAGGCGTCGGCGTGCAGGGAGTCTTGCGCGACGATTCCGAAAGGGCCGATCTGCTGCGCTTGGCACAAGGTGTGCAATACCCTGTTTATCTTGATGTGACGCTCCGCGGGGACAGGGTCGATGCCGTAACGTCAGCCTTCGCAAGCCGGGGATTCTCCCTCTCCGTGCAGGAGAAGACGGATAACCCGGACGACGGCCTGAACCTTGCCGGGTACATGAAGGACGGGCTCGTGGAAGAGCAGGCCTTTTCCGCCGTCCGCGAAGATGTCCCGGAACTGCGGGAGCAAGCCGTCTGGAGCCGTTTGGACCGGACTATCCGTCACGCCGACGCGGTTGAAGCGGTCCTGTTGCCGCTCTTGAAAGAGGCGGATCTGGCTTTTGTGCAGGTCCGGTTCCTGCCCGGAAAGGTGGAGCTTGCGGGCCGGTTCGATGTGGCCCAGCGTATCCGCCTGGACGGCGTGCTGGACAAGGCCCGTGCGGAACTCGGCGTCCCGGTCGTGTTCGATGTGGTTGCGTCGTTCGAGAAAAAGCGGTCTCAAGCCGAAGTCGGGCGTGAAGCCGCGGCGCCGCAGCAGGCGGAGGCGGGAGACGCTCCCGCGCCGCAAGCCGATGATGTGCCGGAACTCCGGGTAACCGGGGTAACATTGACGCCCATGCGTTTCATCAGTCTGGCTACGGGGCAGCGTGTCTTTGAGGGCGGTCTGCTCCCCGGCGGATATGTGCTCGAGTCCATCGACGTGAAGGAGTTGAAGCTCCGTAAGGATGGGCGGATAATCGTGTATCGACTGAGAGGTTCCAATGAGTGACGCGATGGTTTCCGTGCTGGATGTCCTTGACGATCCCCGCGCCTTGCAGGGCATCCGGGATGACGTTCTGGAAATGGATCTGGCCGTCAAACGGCATATGGATACGGGGTTGACCCCCGACGAATGGGCTGTGGCGCAGGCCGTCCGGGAAGCGACACAGGCTGCGTTGCATTCTATGGACAACATGGCGAAGTAAAAGGATTTCTAACCAAAGTGAGTTTGCCATGAATATCAACGGCACGAGTGGAACGCCGGGATTGAACGTCAATGAGCTGTTCAACAGCGGCTTGGATTCGATCAGCAGCAAGGGCAAGGATCTGCAGGCCAAGATGACCGAGATGCTGGGCAAGGACGAAGTCAGCCCCGAGGACATGATGGCCCTCCAGTTCGAAGTCGGGCAGTACAATGCCATGTTGGAATCGCTCTCGTCCGTCACGAAGAGCATGACGGATATGATGAAGAGCCTTGCCCAGCGTACCGGTTGAGTTCGTCTCCCGTCCGGAATCAGGTTCCGGGACCGCACCCCGGATGCTTTTGCGTGGCTCCATCCCGCGCATGGCGCGTCGGACGGGATGACGGACAAGGAGAAGGGGCTGTCCCCTTCTCCCCTTTTTGCGTTTAGCCGGGGTTGCCCGAGCTGCCCGCATCTTTTTACGATTGGAGAAACGCCATGCTGTCCGATACCCAGATCAGCCGTTTGCTTGATGTCGCCAACGCTGCATGTCACGGAGGAAACGTGGTGGATGCGCGTGCCATGTACGCGGGGGTGCTCGCGCTCCGCCCGGGATTTGCGCCCGCTCTCATGGGCAAGGCCCTGAGCCATATTGTGGTGGATGATTTCGACGAGGCGGAACGGCTCCTGAAAGATGAAGTGCTGGCCGCCATGCCGGAAGATGAGGACGCGCAGGCGCTGCTTGGTCTGTGTTACACCTTGGCGAGGCGGCAAGGCGAAGCCGAAGCTGTGCTTGCCCCGCTGGCCGCCGGCGAAGGCCCGAGAGCGGAGCTGGCCGCCGGGTTGCTTGAAAAACTCCGGCAAGAACCGTAGGCTGGTGTAATCCGGCGGAGGTAGTCGTGGACATTTCCGGTCTTGGGGCTTCAAAACTTTTGGAGGCGCTGGAAAAGCTGGGCGTCTCCAAGGGGGCCGAACTGCGGAGCCTTGGCCCGCAGGGAGAACCTCCCGCCGAGCTGGTGCGTGCCTTCGAGGATGCGCTGCGCGCGCCGGATGGACAGGGCGGCCCGTCCGTGCAGGGCGTTGCCGAAGGCTCACAGGGGCACGGCCCTTTTGAGGGGACCGGACAAGATATCCCGGAAGTGACGCGTGCGGATGAGGCAAGCCCTCCGAACCCTTCCGAAGATCCCGTGTATGGCATCCCCGAGGGGAGCCGGGTTGACGGCATCGGCGGCACGATGCGGATAGAATCGCCTTCCGGGACGCAGGCCGTGGAAGGGCGGACGGATGCCGTTCAGACGGACGATATGCAGGAGCTGGCCCGGCTGCTCGAGCGGGTCGGCGGCGGGAACGCTTCCGCGACGGAGTTGTACCAGCTGCAATTCCTTGTGGGAATGCTCCGGGTACAGGCTACAGGCGGGGCGAAGTTGTCGCAGCAGGTCAATCAGGGTTTTGAATCGTTGTTGAAGCAGCAGGGGTAGAATGTGACGGAAACGGGGCGTGGACATATGACGGAAGCACATGGGTCCGGGAAAAAAGGGATGCGCTGGCTCCCGTTTCTGCTGGTGTTGCTGCTCTGTGCGGCGCTTCTGGGCTGTCAGGTAGAAGTGTACCGCGGGCTGACCGAGGCGCAGGTCAATACGATGCTGTCCACGCTGCTCAAGCGCGGCATCCGGGCCGAGAAAACCGCCGCTGGAAAGGCTGGGTTCACCTTGTCCGTGGATGAGGATCAGCTCGTTCAGTCCCTTGAAATACTGAAAGAAAACAATCTCCCTCGGGCGGACTATGAAAACCTTGGCAAAGTTTTTTCCGGGCAGGGGATGATTTCGTCCGCCTCGGAGGAACAGGCTCGCATGGCCTACGCCATCTCGCAGGAGCTGTCCGACACCTTTTCCCGTATCGACGGCGTGCTGACGGCCCGCGTCCATGTGGTGCTCGGAGGTACGGATCAGGCCACCGATACGCGTACCCTGCCTTCCGCCGCCGTTTTCCTCCGCCATACCCCGGATTCGCCTGTCGTCAACCTGGTTGCCAAAATCCGTGAGCTTACGTCCAAAGCTGTGCCGGATCTCGACTATGAACGTGTTTCCGTCATGCTCGTTCCGGTTCGGGAACAGGTTTCCGTACCCATGGAGCCAACCCCGAAATTCCTCGGATTGCCGATCGCGCCGGAGAATGGGCCGCCATATGCCTTGATCGGCGCGGGGATCGTCTTTTTGGCGGCGCTCGCCGGATTTGTGCTGTTGGCGCTTTCCCTGCGTGATGCCCTGCGGAAGCGCAAAGAGGCGGCGAACGCCTCGGAAGATCAGTCGTCGTAACGCTGGCACGACCGGACAGGTATGCATACCTCGTTTTTTTCCGACATCATCGCACGGAAACCCGCGCTGTTTCGGGCTATGCTGGCCTTCAACGGCCGCTTGGGCTCCGCTGCGCCGGACTGCCCCGAAGAGTGGCGCGTTCCCGGTTTGGACACGGCGGTTGTGGCGGCGGAACTCTCGCGGCGTGGCTCGCCCGTATTGGCGTGGCCTGTCGCGCCGCCGGAAGAAGGGTTCTGGGATTTCACCGACGAATCACGGCGTTTGGCCTTCCTGAGTGCGGAAGAGTTGGAGCGTCTGGGCAAAGTGTTCGGCGTGTGTGTCCACGCTGCGGAGCTGGCTCGCATTATCACCCGGGAGCCGGTCTTGGCCCTGCGTGAAGCCCTGGGGGAACCGCTGTACCGCTATGGCATCCAGCGCGGGCAGTATCAGCTCGGCAGTGTGCGGCAGTTTTTTCTGAGCCGTGACGTCCGGGAGCCGTTGCTGGAACGTATGCAGCGCCACGGCCGTCTGGCGATTGCCATTTGCCGCGCTCCTTGGCCCACAGCCTTGAAGGAACGGGCCGCCGAGAATCTTGAGGATGCGCCGCTGTCGGTGTCGCCTGCGGTTCAGCGGGCCGTATGGTTTGGTCTGAAGAAGCTGTTGCTGAAGGAGGTTGCACCGCAATGGGCTCCCTGTTTCGATTGACCGGGGACACGGTAACTCCGTCCGCTGGGACGCGTGTGCTCAAAGCCTCTGAGGCTGCCGCCCTTCTGGAGGCCAATGCCGTGCTCGACGCGGCCCGTGAGCGTGTGGCCGACATGGAGCGCAAGGCCGGGGAGGCCTATGAGCGGCGGCGCGAGGAAGGTTACCGCGACGGCGTGGAGGAAGGCCGCCTCGAACATGCCGAGAAGGTAATGGAAACCGTGCTGTCGTCGGTCGAGTACATCGAAGGCATTGAGGCCACGTTGGTGAATGTGGTTGCTGTGGCCGTGCGCAAGGTCATCGGCGAGATTGACGAAAACGAACGCATCGTCCGTATCGTCCGCAATGCGCTGGTGACGGTCCGCAATCAGCAGCACGTGACGATCCGCGTGGCACCCGCCGATGAAAAGGCCGTCAGGGCGGAACTGGCGTCCATGCTGGCTTCCGTGCCGGGCGGGACCAGTTTTCTGGATGTCGTGCCGGATGCGCGTCTTGAGCGGGGGGCGTGCCTTTTGGAAAGCGAGCTCGGCGTGGTCGATGCCAGCCTCGAGACACAGCTCAAGGCGTTGGAAAACGCCCTGCGCTCCAAAATCGCTTCATAGCGCGTACCGATTGCGGGAACAACGCCGACAACCGCTTCAGCCGCCCGCCTCAATGTGATCGCAGCCCGATTCATTGGTGTACACGGTTCCTCCATTATAGAGCGGCGTGTGCCGTTGCACGGCACGGATTGAGAAAGGACGTTTTGGGGCCACGCCCGCATTTTCGGCTCTTGCGGAGGGGCGATTGGGCGAACCTGCTTGGATATCGCGGATATGGTTTGACAAACGGATGGATGCCCTATGGCCTTTGAATATATCGGAGCGCTTCTTGAGGAAGCGGTGCAGTCGACCGCCTCGGTGGAGGTGCGGGGCCGCGTGGAGCAGGTCGTGGGGACCATCATCCGGGCCGTGGTGCCGGGGGTGAAGGTCGGCGAACTGTGCATCCTGCGCAACCCGTGGGAGGACTGGACGCTCCGGGCCGAGGTCGTGGGCTTCGTGAAGCAGGTGGCCCTGTTGACGCCGCTCGGCGATTTGCAGGGTATTTCGCCCGCAACCGAAGTCATCCCGACGGGGGAAATCCATTCCGTGCCCGTGGGCGAAGATCTCCTCGGGCGCGTCCTGAACGGGCTCGGCGATCCCATCGACGGCGGGCCGCCGCTCAAGCCCCGGACCCACTATCCGGTTTACGCCGATCCTCCGAACCCCATGCTCCGCAAGATCATCGACAGGCCGATTTCTCTGGGCCTGCGCGTGCTCGACGGGGTGCTTACCTGCGGCGAGGGCCAGCGCATGGGCATTTTCGCGGCGGCTGGCGGCGGTAAAAGTACGCTCTTGTCCAGCATCATCAAAGGCTGTTCCGCCGATGTGTGCGTGTTGGCGCTGATCGGCGAGCGCGGCCGCGAAGTGCGTGAGTTCATTGAGAACGATCTTGGCCCGGAAGGGCGGAAAAAGGCCGTGCTGGTCGTCTCCACATCCGACCGCTCGTCGATGGAGCGTCTCAAGGCCGCGTACACGGCCACGGCGGTGGCGGAATATTTCCGGGATCAGCACAAGAGCGTTCTGCTCATGATGGACTCGGTGACCCGTTTCGGGCGCGCACAGCGCGAGATCGGCCTTGCCGCGGGCGAGCCTCCGACCCGGCGCGGCTTCCCCCCGTCCGTGTTTTCGACGCTTCCCAAGCTGATGGAACGGGCGGGCAATTCGGACAAGGGCTCCATCACGGCGCTGTATACCGTACTGGTGGAGGGCGACGACATGACGGAGCCCATTGCGGACGAAACCCGCTCCATCCTTGACGGGCACATCATCCTGTCCCGCAAGCTGGCGGCGGCGAACCATTACCCCGCCATTGACGTGCAGGCCAGCGTCAGCCGCGTCATGAACGCCATCGTTACGAAGGAGCACAAGAAAGCCGCGCAGGCGCTCCGCAAGGTGCTGGCGAAGTTCGCCGAGGTGGAATTGCTCGTGCAGATCGGCGAATACAAGAAAGGATCGGATAAGGAAGCCGACGACGCGCTGGCCCGGATCAACGCCGTGAACGCGTTCCTCAGGCAGGGTTTGGACGAAAAAAGCACTTTTGAGGAAACGCTGCAGGCGCTGTATAAGGTGGTGGCCTGAGCGTGGAAAAGTATCCGCTGGCTCCATTGCTTAACGTACGCGAATACCGGGAGGATGCGGCCAAGAATGCACTCAGCGCCGCCGAGCGCGCCGTGGTTGAGGCGCAGGAGGCGGTGGAGCGGTGCCGCGAGGAGTTGGAACGCTACAAGGTCTGGCGTCAGGAAGAGGTCGAGCGCCGCTATGACGCGATCATGGGCAAGGGCCTGAGCCTCAAGGAATTGGATGTGTTCAAGGTCGGGCTCGGTGCGCTGGCCGATGGCGAGTTGAAGCTGGAAGAATCTATCGTCCAAGCGCTTGAAAACGTAAAAAAGCGTCAGGAGGACGTACGCAAGGCCCGGGAGGCCGCGCGGCAGGCTCAGCACGAGACGGCCAAAATCGTGACGCATCGGGACATCTGGCTCGTCGAGGCCAAACGCGAGGCCGAGCGTCTGGAAGATTTGGAAATGGAAGAATTCAAACCGTTGCCGCCTCAGGGGACCGAAGGCGAGCTCTAGGGGCGTTTCACCCTCGAAGGGGCAGGAAGCATTGGGGGAAAGGAAGGGAAAATTTTCTGGAGAGACGTTTTTTCCATCCGGCTTCCTCAAATCTGCCGATACGGAAGCTATCCCGCTCTTTCCAATGCCTTTTGTGTCCATTATGTTCTTACGGCATTTTGGGAATTGAGCGCCGGTTGGAGCGATAGCCCTTTCAAAATAAAGAAACCCGTCCATAAGCGGAGGAATGCGGGAGGTGTCGTATGGCTGACTTTATGAAGGTGGATATGTCCCGGCTCGGGCAGGCTGAAGGCCGATCTGCGGATTCCGGCATGGCCGCGCCGTCAGGTGCGGACGTGGATACCTTTCGGCAAGCCATGCGGCGGGGTCCGCTTGACGAACGGCAGGGGTCCGGAGGAGAGGAGTCCGACGGGGGACGTGGGGCTTCCCGTGCTCCTGACGAGGATACCTCAGCCGAGGCCGAGGCGCTTTCCAGCATGTTTTCCCGGATGACCGGGCCGTTGGATACGCTTTTTGCCGGACGCACGGCGCAGACGGCTGAAACGGCGGCTCCGTCCGGAGATGCTCCGGATTTGGGTGCGCTGGCGGAAAAGCTCGTGGAGCGGATTCTGGTTTCCGGGCCCGACGGGGGCCATGAGATACGCCTCACCCTTGGCAAGGATGTCCTCCCCGGAACCGAAATCCGGCTTCAGCGCGGGAGCGACGGCGTGCTGTCGGTACATTTGGCGACGGACAACGCGGCATCCTTTCAGACCCTCGTCGGCGCACAGGAATCCTTGAAGGCGCGGCTTGGGTCGTTTGAGAAGGATGTTCGCGTCGAAGTGATTTCTGAACGGGGTGGGGCCGAAGCCGAGAGCGGCGATGGGCGTAGGCAGTCGCGCGGCGAGTATGTCGTTCCGGACGAACGGGATGCCTGACCCCGACGCACGGGGAGGGATGCCGCGCCAGCCGTTTGAAGAGGCGCAGCCCGAAACTTTTTGTAACAGCCCTCCATTGCCGGGGGCGGAGGAGTACATGGAGATACTGCCTTTCCGGGCTCCGGCGCTTTCGCCGCTTGAAGCGCACGTCTTCAACCTGCTGTGCACGCGGGCGCAGCCGTGGCCCATTGATGTGGCCGGTACGCCGTGCGCGTTGGAGGCCGGGGGCCTTGTGGCTCCGGTCCATCCGGTGTGCGCTTTTGACGTCGTTTGCGGCGAACGGACATGGCGCGTGGAACTCGGCAGCCTGCGCTTGCTGGCTTTGCATCCGGCAGTGGCGGATGTGCCGCCGAACGCCGCACTGCCCGAGGCGCTGCAGTTGGCGGTTCTCGACTTGCTGGCCGCTCCTTTGGCGGAACTGGCGCAAACGTTTTTGCATATGCCGCTAGCTGTCCGCAACGCCCGGATGATCGAAGCGGCGGAACCGGCCGTTTGTGCGCTTCCCCTGACGTTGCGCGTGCCGGTGGGGGCGGGGGCCTCAGCAGAGGCGTATCCAATCCCTGTCAGGCTGTGCCTCCCGGATCGGGAGAGCGCGCTCGAACTGGCGGAACGTCTGGACGCCTTGCCGCGCCGCCGCGCACTGGGGCTTGCCGGGGACGTGCCGGTTCCGGTCAGCCTCGAAGCGGGGAGTATGCGTCTTTCCGTCAACGAGCTGTCTTCCCTTGAACCTGACGATGTGCTGCTGCCGGAAACCTATCCGGCGCGTGAGGGCCGCGTTACGCTCCGCCTCTGCGCCACGTCTCGTTCCCTTGCGTTCGCCTGCTCTCTCGCGGAGGGCTGCGCGACCATCCTTTCTGTCTTGAATCCCGAGGAGGGGCCCATGTCCGACGAAAACAATACGGCTGCCGGGGCCGCGCCGTCCGAAGGCGTCGATACCGGCGAACTGGAAGTGACGCTGACCTTTGAACTGGAACGCCGCCTCATGACGGTGCGGGACGTGGAGACGCTCGCCCCCGGCTATACTTTCGCGTTCGGCGGCGATGCGCTCGCCCCGGTCACGCTGTATGCCAACGGCAAATCCGTCGGCAAGGGGCGCCTTGTGGATCTGAACGGGACGCTCGGCGTACAGGTCGTCAGCCTCGGCAAGGTGGGAGAGTAGGCATGACGGGCGTCAATCCGTTGTATTTCATTGTGGGCATGGCTTTGCTGGGCCTTGCTCCGTTTTTCCTGATGATGGTCACGTCCTACGTGAAGATCGTGGTGGTCACGTCGCTTGTCCGCAACGCCCTCGGCGTGCAGCAGGTCCCGCCCGCGATGGTCATGAACGGCCTTGCCATCATATTGAGCCTGTTCATTATGGCCCCCATGATGATGAGTACGATGGACATCGCCGAGAAACTCCAGATCAGCGCGGAGCCTTCGCCGAAGGAAGTCATCGGCATCGTCGACAAGCTGTCGCCGCCGCTGCGCAAGTTCCTTTCAGACAATACGGAGGACGGCGTGCTCCGGGCCTTCATGAGTACGGCGAAGCGCATCTGGCCCAAGGAACAGCATGATCAGATTTCCAAAGACAACATGCTGATCCTCGTGCCCGCGTTTACCATTTCCGAATTGACCAAGGCGTTTCAGGTGGGGTTCCTGCTGTATTTGCCGTTTATCGCCATCGACCTTATCATTTCCAATATCCTGTTGGCGATGGGCATGATGATGGTATCTCCCATGACCATTTCCCTGCCCTTCAAACTCCTGCTTTTCGTGACCCTTGACGGGTGGCTTAAGATCAGTCAAGGATTGCTCTTAAGCTACAAATAGCAACAACATCAGGAAGAACGTGTATGCAAGTTGTCACATCGGAACAGGGTTGCGTCAGTATCATTACGCTTACCGGAAGGATCGACGCAACCACGGCGAGCAGTTTTGAAACCTCCTGCCGTGAGCTTCTGGATTCCGGGGCCAAAAAGGTCGTAGTGGATCTTGGTGGTGTCGAATACATCAGTTCCGCAGGGTTACGGGTTATTTTGACGATGGTTAAGGCGAGTAAGGCCGCCGCGGCGACGCTGGCGTTCTGTTCCATGCAGTCGATGGTGGCGGAAGTTTTCAAGATTTCGGGATTCAGCTCCATGCTCCCCATTTACGCCACGCGCGACGAGGCCGTCAGCGCCCTTTCCTGAGGAGGCGATCATGGCGACGCTCAGCGTTCCGGCCAGTCTTGAGCAGCTGGCGAATGTCAATACCTTTATCCACGAGACCATCCCTTCTTCGTACAGGCCGCTGATCCCGCAGGTGGAGCTTGCCGCTGAGGAACTTTTGGTCAACGTATTCAGCTATGCCTATCCGGATGTCCCGGGTGAGGCGCAGGTCGCTTGCCGGGAAGTGCGGCTCGACAACGTTCCGTATTTTTGCTTCAAGGTGCAGGACTGGGGTGCCCCTTTCGATCCTTTTCTTGAAGCGCCGGTCCCGGACGTATCGCTCGGCGTGGACGAGCGGCCCGTGGGTGGGCTCGGCATCCATTTGATCAAGTCCGTAGTGGCCCACTATACCTATGCCTACTACGAACAGTCGAATATCATCGAACTCTATTTCGCGCTGCCCGAGTGATCCGCGTCCTGAGTTTTTGCCTGGCGGCGGGGATGTTCGTATCCGGCACGGCTTCGGCGGGCGTCATCCTGCATGAGGAGCGCTCGACGGACGAGCGCCCGGCCCAACGCCTGCGCCCAGTGCATCCCGGCGCCCAACCCGAAAGCCCCTTGCCGCCGCGTCCCTCCATCCCTACTGAAAACCTGCTCGACCAGATGGATATTTACGCGCTGTCGCCCCATGCGGCGGCGCTGTCCCTGCCGCGCATGGTGTCGCCGCAACTGGTTCTCCGCGCCCATGCCGGAAAAGGGACGCTCCCTCCGCCCACCGTCTGGCGGGAACTCGTGGCCAAGGCCAGCGGCCGCTACGGGCTCGATCCCCGGCTTATCGCGGCGGTGATCAAGGTGGAGTCCAATTTCGAAAACATCGCTGAATCGGAGAAGGGCGCACAGGGGCTGATGCAGCTTATGCCGGGGACGCAACAGATGCTCGGCGTCATCGATCCTTTCGATCCCGAGGCCAATGTGGACGCGGGGAGCCGCTATCTGCGCCAGCAGCTTGACCGTTTCGGCAGGCTTGATCTCGCGCTCGCCGCCTATAATGCCGGGCCGGGCAACGTCCTGCGCTACGGGGGCATCCCGCCTTTTGCCGAAACGCAAGCCTACGTGAGCAAGGTGCTGTCGCTGCTGGATGCCGACAACTGAGCGCTCCGGCTATTCTTTTCAAGGAAAAGACTCTCTCGAAAACGTCCCCGCCGTATTCATCCGCGCTTCCTCTTCTTTTCCCCTTTCCCCACAGAGCCCGCCGACAGACAAAGAAAATCCCTCGCTGCACGGAAAAGCCGCCGCGAGGGATTCAATAAGGGTGAAAGCTTTTGGTGGAGGAGGGTGGTGGGGGAGGAGGCCTTC
>NZ_JH114231.1:1085129-1089280 GCF_000224655.1 Bilophila sp. 4_1_30 | reverse complement strand
CCCCACCACCTACCTGCTACCATCGTTACTCATCAAACGTGGGCCGGTTCTCCGCCTTGATGGCTTTGCGGACATCGACGAATTCGGGTTCGCCCCACGGGAGGGCCGGGATGCGCTTGGGCGTCACATTGAGGAAGGTACTCTCGCCGTTGATCTGAACGCGCACGGCTATGGTCCCGTCGGGAGACGCCTCGGCGGCCCGGACGCCTTTGGGCGAGTAGGAGGCCACGAGGCTGGCCGCGTCCTGAAGCGTTTCGTTGTCCCACGGGGTGAGCTGGCGGGCAAGTGCGAAGGGGCTCGGAAAGTCACGCACGCGGAGGATGGCGTCGCCGGGACGGACCAGACGCTCCAGCGCCGAGTTGTCCGCTTCGTTGCGGCCCATCGACAGCCAGTGATCACCGAACCAGTACTGCCGCCCGATGTTGGACAATTCGAAGTCTTCAACCGTCGGCTCTTTGAGGCGCGTCAGGACCGGCCAATAGCGCCGGGAATTTTCCTTTTCCGCCAGTTTGCACCCTCCGGCGGGTGTGGGGATCTCTTTCAGGCCCATTTGATCGGCCAACGCCATTTGGGACTTCCGGCCGCGCCCGAAGATGCCGAGCAGCTTGTTGCGATCCACCAAGCCAGAGATTTCAGGGGCGGTCGGATCGAGCAGTTGGGCGCTGAGCGGACGGAGGAGGGATTCCTTAACCTCTGCGTCGCGGCGGATGACATTGAGGGTGTCGCGGCGCTGGGACATGGGGCGCTGCCCGAGCACTTCACCGGAGATAAGGAATGACGCTCCCCATTTTTTCATGAGTTCCCGCGCTTTGCGCATCATGAGGATTTTGCAGTCGACACAGGGGTTCATGACTTTGCCGAAACCGTGGGCGGGGCGTTCCCTCAGGAGGCGCACGAACGCTTCACCGACGTCCACGGCTTCCACCTCAAGGCCGTACACCTTCTCCCAGTGGGGGATCAGTTGCGGCTTGCCGAAAAAGGGGGTGACAAAATGCAGGCAACGGACAACCAGCCCTTGTTCCATGATCAGGCGGGCAGCGAGGATGCTGTCCAGCCCGCCGGAAAACAGGGCAAATGCATGCGGAGTGGAGGTATTCATAAAGCTATTCTACTGCGCCGGATACATGAACACAAGCGTCTGTTGTGTTGACGCACAAGGGAAAAGGGCATGGCGTCGGCGTTTGCCGGATCGCACATGCCCTTTTTTATGGGGGCATCGGACGATGCCCCGAATGAGGTGTGGGAGAACCGCGGGACGCATACGGGTTCTCTCGACCCCCTTAGACAGCGGAAAAACTGACTTTAGGGATGATCTTTGAACTTGTTCATCAGGTGTTCGTTGCCGCTGTGGCAGGGCGTACAGTCCATTTTGCCCTTCTGAATATCGGCTTGCTTGCCCGAAGCGTGGCATTCGCCGCAGTAGGCAACGGATTGCTGTTTGGGGAACGCCCCCTTCCAGTCCTTGCCCTTTTCGATTTTGGCATTGATGATTTCGATGGCCTTTTTGGTAACGTCGGCGGTGATGCGGCCGCACCGTTCACTGCGTTCCTTGCTGCTTTCTTCCATTTTGTGCTCGTAGCACCATTTGGAGACGGAAATGTGGCAGAGGACGGAGTCCGACGCATTGGACGGGATGGGGCCTTTTACGCCCTGAGCCGCGTCGCCGGGATCATAAATGGGGAGTTTTGTGGTTTCATACCAGCGGAAAAGTTCACTGACCATGGCGTCGCGGTCCTTACGGCCCCAGAACAAGGCGAAGGCGGCCGCCGCACCATACAACGCGCCGCAAATGGTGCCCCAACCGGAAACGCCCGCCTTATTGGCTTCAAGCATGGTGAAGGGGAACTGGCTGTACGGCGCGCCGTACTGCTCGCCCATCATGCCGACGATGCCGTAGAAGGTGCCGTAGCCGCAGGCATAGCCCTTGTGCCAGTAGCCTTCGTAGGCAACCGGGGCGCAGACATTGGGATCAAGCTTGTGAGGTTTCCAGCCGAAGTCTCCGTTGGCTTGATCAAAACGCTTCATCTTGGGATCAGCCGCAATACTGGTCCCCACAACGGACGCGACGGTACCGCCGACGGCGAGACCACCCAGTGCCCCAAGCATCGCTCTTCTGGTCAGTTCCATAGCCACTCCTCCTTCAAACTTGTTTGTTCTTTTCCGCTCAATATCGTTTTTGCCCGTCACAGAGGACGTCCGTTCGGCATTTTTGCCGATATTGGGTGATAAAAAGAGCCTTCTAAGCTTTTGTCCGCAACGCATGGCCTGCGTACAGACGTTTATCGAACGGGTTGTTCGACAATTCACGTGAAGGATGCCTTCAATCCATTATCCTGTCAATGGGGATTAACGGAAAAAGAGGATAGCTCCGTATGAGAGCTTTGCGTTTCTGAGCGTTTAGAGAGCAAAAAAAGTGCCCCGGGCGATTACGCCGAGGGGCACCTTGTTTTCATTTTGGGAAAACTACTTGGTTTCGTGGAGCCACGCCTTCATTTTTTCCAGCTGGCGCGCCACGGACAACGGGCCGGTGCCGCCGGGGGCGTTCCTGCGGGCGACGGCGGCGCGGTATTCAAGCACGTCGAACACATCGGGGCCGATGCGATCGCACAGGCTCTGAAGCGCGTCAAGCGGCAGGGCTTCGAGGGAAAGGTTCTTCCCTTCGGCCAGCGCCACGGCGGAACCCGTGATGTGGTGGGCCTCGCGGAAGGGAATGCCCTTTGTGACCAGATAGTCCGCAAGTTCGGTCGCGTTGAGGAACCCGGCGGTGAGGGCGCGGGCCATGCGGACTTCATCGAAGCGCAGGGCCTTCATCATGCCCGCCATAAGCTCCAGAGACGTGCTCAGGGTGCGGTCGGCGTCGAGGAAAGGTTCCTTGTCTTCCTGAAGGTCGCGGTTGTAGGTCAAGGGGAGGCCCTTCAGGATGGTGAGCATGGCGGTCAAATCGCCGTACACCCGGCCCACCTTGCCGCGCATGATTTCGGCGACGTCGGGGTTTTTCTTCTGGGGCATGATGGAGGAGCCCGTGGCGTAGGCGTCGGGCAGCTTCACGAAGCCGAAAGCCGGGTTCGACCACAGGATGATCTCCTCACAGCAGCGGGAGAGGTGCATCATGGCCGTGCTGGCGCAGAACAGGGCTTCGATGACGAAATCCCGGTCGGACACGGCGTCCATGCTGTTGTCGAATGTGCCGTACATGTCCAGTTCGCGGGCCACGGACGCGGGATCGAGCGGGTAGGTCGTCCCGGCGAGGGCGGCCGCGCCGAGGGGGCTGATGCGGGTGCGCTTTTCGCAGTCGGCCATGCGCTGGACGTCGCGGCGGAGCATCCAGGCATAGGCGAGCAGGTGATGGGCGAGGCTGACGGGCTGCGCGGGCTGGAGGTGGGTGCAGCCGGGGAGGATGGTGTCCTGATGTTCTTCGGCGCGGGCCATGTATACGGCGGCAAGCTCACGGGCGAGGCGCTGCCATTCGCGGAGCCGGTCGGAGACGAACAGACGGAAGTCGAGCGCGACCTGATCGTTGCGGCTGCGGCCCGTGTGGAGCTTCTTGCCCACGTCGCCCACGAGTTCGGTGAGGCGGCTTTCGATGTTCATGTGGACGTCTTCCAGTTCTTTTTTCCACTGGAAGGTGCCGTCCTCGATTTCCGCGCGCACGGCGGCGAGGCCGGCGACGAGCTGGTCTGCTTCCTCGGCGCTGATGACGCCCTGCCGGGACAGCATACGCGCGTGGGCGCACGAGCCGGCGATATCCTGCTTGTACAGGGCCCAGTCGTAGGAAATGGACTGCGTATAGGCTTCGACGGAAGCGGCAGTGCCTTCGTGGAACCGTCCGCCCCAGAGTTTTTCTTTCGCCATTGGTGTCTCCGTGTTCGCTGTGCGCCTCCGGCGGCCGGGCTGCCGCCCGGACCTGCTTGGGGAGCATGATGCCCCCCAAACCCCCTCGGCGCGGAACGGCTCCCCATACGGCTGCGCCGCACGGGGAGCCGTTCCGCTTGAGAGGCTTTGAGAGACACCCCATCCATTCAGGCCGGAACCTGCCGGGGGACGTATGCTTGTGTTTGCATATCAAGCCTCCCCGCCCTCCATCGACCTTTACAAAAGTCTTGGGAAGGGGTGGGGAGGGTTTGGGAGGGGCGGGGAGAACCTTTCTTCAG
>NZ_JH114231.1:1069046-1084605 GCF_000224655.1 Bilophila sp. 4_1_30 | reverse complement strand
AATATTCACAATCAACTCATCTTACTTGATGAGGTCTTTGCGGTAGCCGCGGATACGGAGGCTGTTCAGCTTGATGAAGCCGGCGGCGTCCTTGTGGTCATAGGTGGCGCATTCCTCAAAGGTGGCGAGGTCGGCGCAGTACAGGGTGTTCTTGGATTCGCGGCCGACGGGCCACGCGTTGCCCTTGTAGAGCTTCAGGCGCACGGTGCCTGAAACGCGTTCCTGCGACTTGTCGATGAAGGCCTGCATGGCTTCGCGCTCGGGGGAATACCAGAAACCGTTGTAGATGGCTCCGGCGTAGGAGGGCATCATCATGTCGCGGATGTGCATGGTTTCGCGTTCCATAGTGATGCCTTCGAGGTCCTTGTGGGCCACGTAGATGATGGTGCCGCCGGGGGTTTCGTACACGCCGCGGGACTTGATGCCCACAAAGCGGTTCTCGACCATGTCCACGCGACCGATGCCGTGCTTGCGGCCAAGTTCGTTCAGCTTCACCATGATCTGGGCGGGCGACAGGGCTTCGCCGTTCACGGCAACCGGATCGCCGTGCTCGAAGGTGATGGTGACGTATTCGGGTTCATCGGGGGCCTTCTCGAACGGGACGGCCATGATGTGGGAGGCTTCGAGGGGTTCTTCCCACGGATCTTCAAGCTCGCCGCCTTCGAAGCTGCAATGGAGCATGTTGCGGTCCATGCTGTAGTGCTTCGCACCGGAGGAGATCGGGATGTTGTGCTGTTCGGCGAAGAAGTTCAGGGCGGTACGGGACATCAGATCCCATTCGCGCCAGGGGGCGATCACGCGCAGGTCGGGCGCGAGGGCGGCGGCGGACAGCTCGAAGCGGACCTGGTCGTTGCCTTTGCCGGTTGCGCCGTGGGCGAGGGCGTCGGCGCCTTCGGCACGGGCGATTTCCACGAGGCGCTTGGTGATCAGCGGGCGGGCCACGGAGGTGCCGAGCAGGTAGCGGCCTTCATACAGAGCGCCGGAGCGGAGCATGGGGAAAATGAAGTCCTTGGCGAACTCTTCGCGCAGGTCTTCGATATAGGCCTTGGTCGCGCCGGTCCTGAGGGCTTTTTCATCCACGCCGTTCAGGTCGTCTTCCTGCCCCACGTCGGCGGTCATGGTGATCACTTCGCAGCCGTAGTTCACCTGAAGCCACTTGAGGATAACGGAGGTGTCCAGCCCGCCGGAATAGGCGAGCACCACTTTCTTGATGTTTCTCTGCTGAGCCATGAAATCTCTCCAATGAGATGAGGAATATGCTTTCGGAGCCGCGGACCGGGGAGGAAGGCGGTTCCGTTAGAGCCAGAGGTACGGGTTGTTGGCGAGTTCTTCGCCCACGTTGGTGTTGGGGCCGTGCCCCGGATACACCGCGGTTTCCTGCGGAAGAATGAAGATCTTCTTGTGAAGCGACTTGCGCAGGGCTTCCTGGCTGCTGCCGGGGAAGTCGGTGCGCCCGACGGAGTGGTAGAAGAGCAGGTCGCCGGTCATGATGCTGTTCAGTTCCGGGAAATAAATGGAAAGGCTGCCGGGCGTGTGGCCGGGCGTGGTCAGCACTTCACACTTGATCGAACCGAAGGTGTGCGGGCCTTCCTTCAAATCTTCCCATTGGAACGTCGTCACCGGAGGGAAGCCCCATGCGCCGCTGCCGCCGAGCTCGGTGCCGAGCAGGGAGGCATCCCCGGCGGGGCCGTAGACAGGAGCGCCGGTCGCTTCATGCAGGGCCGCCACGCCATACAGGTGGTCGAAGTGGAAATGCGTGCACAGAATGGCCCGGAGCGTGAGGTTCTGTTCCTTGAGCAAGGCGAGGACTTCGCCGAGGCCGCTGTTCAAATCCCCGCCCGGATCGACGGCGACGGCGTCCGAGCCGCTGATGACGATGTGGCAGTTGGTTTCAAGCGGCCCGATGGGAAATGTTTCGATGGGCATATTGAAATCTCCCTCTCTATGACAAGCGGCTGCCGACGCTCAGATAAACGGCTGCTCCGTTCCGCATGGGAAAAGAGAGCCGGAACAGGGCAGGCCGGTTGCGGCTGTAGGTTTGGCATATCCTTGGTGATCAGGATAAACTGCATGACTATAGCCCGAACCCGCCATTCGTGCAAATACCGCTCAATGGCGGAAAAACGGTCCCCGAAAAGCGCTTTCGCGGGATATTTCGCCAGTAATATATGTTATTCTTTGAATAAAAAGCGGAATGGCGAGGTCCGGAGGGGTGAAACCTATGGTCCGCCGCTCAGCAAAGTTTTTGCGGATAAGGACGTATTCCGACAAAGGCCGGGGTGAAGGCGCCGCAACGCCCGTCACCCCGGCCCTGATTTCCCGTCAAACGGAAACTATTCCGCGTCGTCCTCGTTGCCGCCTTCGAGGGGGCGCGTGTATTTGCAGGTCTTTTCGGGGCAGGCGATGAACTTGCCCTTGGCCTTGGTATTTTTCATCACCAGCAGCGGAGAGCCGCATTCGGGGCAGGGCTCGGCGATGGGCCAGTCCCACAGGGCATAATCGCACTGGGGATAGTTGCTGCACGAGTAGAATATCTTGCCGCGCTTGGAACTTTTTTCCACAAGCACGCCGTTGCAGCCTTCGCGGGGGCAGGGGACGCCGGTGGAATAGGGTTCGGCGTGCTTGCAGTCCGGATATCCCGAGCAGGCAATGAACCGGCTGCCGGTGCGGGAACGCTTGAGCACGAGATCCTTGCCGCATTCGGGGCAGGTCCCGACCTTTTCGAATTCCGGCTTGACCTTTTCCTGAAGATGGATCTGCCCTTGCTCGTCGCGGGTGTAGTTCGAGGTATACCGGCACGCGGGGTAGCCGGTACACGCGAGAAACTGCCCGGTTTTGCCGAACTTCACGGCCAGCGGCTTGCCGCACTCGGGGCAGGGGATATCGGTCACCGTATCGGTTTTGGCCTTGCCCATGCTCTTGGCGGCTTCGAGCAGCGTGGGATCGAAATCGTTGTTGAAGTTGCGGAGCAGGGCCACCCAGTCCTGCTGGCCTTCGGCCACCTTGTCGAGCAGTTCTTCCATGTGCGCGGTGAAGCCCACGTCCATGAGCGTCTTGAAGTGCTCGCGCAACCGGTCGCACACCACGCGGCCCAAGTCCGTGGGCGCGAAATGCTTTTCCTCCAGCGTCACGTAGTCGCGGTCCTGAAGGGTGGAGATGATCGAGGCATAGGTGGAAGGGCGGCCGATGCCGAGCTCTTCCAGTTCGCGCACCAGCGAGGCTTCGGTGAAGCGCGGGGAAGGCTGCGTGAACTTCTGTTCCTTGGTCAGGCTGTTGAGCTTGAGCGTTTCGCCCTTGGTGAGGGCGGGCAGTTCCACGCCTTCCTCGTCCTTGCCGCGCGGCATGACCGCGAGGAAGCCGGGGAACAACATGCGCTCACCTTTGGAACGCCACTGGACCGGGCCGTTGTCGATGGTCACGGTCGTATCGTGGAAGCGGGCCGCAGCCATCTGGGAAGCGACGAAGCGCGCCCAGATGAGCCGGTAAACCTGATACTGGTCCGGGGCGAGGTAGGGCTTGACGTCCTCGGGCGTGAGGGTCACGTCGACGGGCCGGATGGCTTCGTGGGCGTCCTGAGCGTCGGACTTGGTCTTGAAATTCCGCTTGCCGCCGGGGGCGAGGTAGTCCTTGCCGAAACGGTTTTCGATGAAATCCGCAGCCGCTTTCTGCGCTTCGTCCGCGATGCGCACGGAGTCGGTACGCATATAGGTGATGAGCGCCACCGTGCCGCGATCGCCGAGTTCAAGGCCTTCATAGAGGCGCTGGGCAATGTTCATCGTGCGCTTGGCGGGATAGCTGAGGCGCTGGTTGGCGGCCTGCTGGAGCGTGGACGTGATGAACGGAGGCATGGGCGCGCGGCTGCGTTCCTTTTCTTCAATGGCGGAAACCGTGAATGGCGCGCCCTTCATCGCCTTTTCGAGCGCGTCGGCGGTTTCGGCATTGGGGATGACCGGCTTCTTGCCTTCTACTTTCCAAAGCTCGGCCTTGAACGGCGGCGGGATGCTGCCTTCAAGGATCGCCTTGAACAGCCAATATTCTTCGGGCACGAAAGCCTGCCGTTCCTCTTCGCGTTCGACGATGAGGCGCAGGGCCACGGACTGGACGCGTCCGGCGGAGATGCCGCGTTTGACGTTTTTCCAGAGGAGCGGGGAGATCTTGTATCCCACGAGGCGGTCGAGCACGCGGCGGGCCTGCTGGGCGTCGAACAGGTTGACGTTGAGGTCGCGCGGGTGATCCAGCGCCTCATGTACGGCACGGGAGGTGATTTCGTTGAACTGGATACGCTTGATGTTCGGATTTTTGTCCTTCAAGAGCTCGGCGACGTGCCACGCGATGGCTTCCCCTTCGCGGTCGGGGTCGGGGGCGAGGAAGACGGTGTCCACCTTGGAAGCCGCATCGCGCAGGGACTGCACGACCTTTTCCTTGCCTTGGATGATTTCGTATTCCGGGGCGAAATCGTTGGCTTCATCCACGCCGATGTTGCTTTTGGGAAGATCCCGGATATGGCCCACGCTGGCTTGCACCAGATAGCCGGGGCCCAGAAATTTTTTGATGGTCTTCACCTTGGCGGGAGATTCGACGATAATGAGACTTTTGCCCATGTGCGCATCCTTTTGACTGAATCCGCCACGGAGAATGACCCGTGGCGCAGCACAACATACGACACTGGCGCGTAACGTCAAGCCGCAAAGAGTAAGAAATCGGTTGCGGAGAACGTTCGGGGGAGGGAACTTTCTAGAGAAAGTTCCCTCCCCCGGACCCTGCCCGTAAACGTATCGACGGGCGGGGCGGCTGCGCGGAAGACGTTTGTTCCAGCCGGAATGAATGCCGTTTTTTGCGGAAAGCTTACGGGAAGGCCGGATCGCCTTGGACCGGAAAACCCAAACACGGTATTGAATAAAAATCTAGCTATACAAAAGAGATAGAAGTGTCAGGATGCCTGCTTCCAGAAAAAGGTCCTTCCTCGCTTCCCGATAGCTTCCTATGCTTTCTGATCGTTGAGGCGTTTCAGGGCGGCGGCACATTCGGCGCTGCCGAGAGCCGCGCCCTTCTTGTACCAGACGGCGGCCTGTGCGGGATCGGCCTTGACGTCCTTACCCTGTTCGTACATTTGGCCGAGGTGCAGACAAGCGTCGGCGTCGCCGGCGGTAGCGGCTTTCTTATAGTAGTCGAGGGCCTTGTCCTTATCTTGCCCCACGCCGTAGCCCTTGGTGTACAGATCGCCGATGGCGCTGTAGGCGAGGGCATAGCCCTGATCGGCCGCTTTCTGGAACCAGCTCATGGCTGAGGCGTAATCTTTTTTGCCTTCCATATGGAGCTGTCCAAGCTTGGCCTGAGCGGCGGCATAGCCCTGATTGGCGGCGGAGGTGAACAGCGTGACGGCTTGTTCCGTATCCTTCTTTACCCCGCGGCCCAGTTCGTACATCTGGCCGAGCAGGTATTCGGCGTCGGGGTGCTCCAATTTGGCGAGCGGTTCCACAATAATGAACGCTTCTTCGTAGCTGCCGTTGTCATAGGCTTTTTGGGCCTGCTCAACTGAGGGGGCCGGGGTTTCTTTAGCCGGATCCGTGGCAGCCGGAGCCTGTGTCTTTACGTCGGCCTTGGCGTCCGTTTTGGTATCCGCCTTGGCTTCAGCGGGTTTGGCCGCCGCTGGCTTATCCGCAGCCACAGCGGCAGGTTTGGCGGCTTGCGCATGTTCTTCTATGGCCAGGGCTTCCGCCGCCGGAGCCAGAGAAAGCAGCGTGACGGCGACGAGGGCGGGGACAACCTGTTTCGTATTGATCATGATTAGAACCTCCTGTCGGAATAGAGGGCGAACGACCGGAATCTCCGGCCTATTGGGGCGGAGGCGTTTCGACCCTTGGGGACCATAGAAAAACGGCTCCTACGCTAGAGGTCAATGATTTACCGTAACGATATGGATGTGGCGAAGAAAACCGGGGGAAGGGGGAGGGAAACTTTCTACAGAAAGTTTCCCTCCCCCTTCCCCCGGACCCCCATCTCCCTCTCTTCAAAGACTTTTGACTTTATCGAATCCCTGTTCATTCTTTTGGGGGAATGGACGGAGGTCGTCCTTGTTAATGAGGAGAGTGCAGTCCTGAAAATATTTGGGGCCTTCTAAGGAAAAGTAAAGAGACACAAAGCTAAAAGAATCCCGTAAATCCAAACGGACCCGCGGGGACCGACATTTTTGCTATAGCCGAGAACCGATGCGGCGGGCGGCTGCACAGATGAAAGTCTTGGGAAGGGGAGGGATGGGGCTTGGGGAAGGGAGGGGGAACCTTTCTCCAGAAAGGTTCCCCCTCCCTTCCCCAATTCCCCTTAGTTCTTCAAGCTGTGGATCGGTGCGGGGATGCGCCCGCCGAGGCTGATAAAGGCGCTGGCGTCGCCGCCGGGCACGGGGATGATGTCGGCCTCGCCGAGCAGCCCGCCGAAGCAGGCCTTTTCGCCGACGCCCTTGCCGGGGACGGGGATGACGCGCACGGCGGTGGTCTTGGAGTTGATCATGCCGATAGCCATTTCGTCGGCGATGATGCCGGAAATGGTGGCGGCGGGCGTGTCGCCGGGGATGGCGATCATGTCGAGGCCGACGGAGCACACGCTGGTCATGGCTTCAAGCTTTTCGAGGGACAGCGCGCCGGAACGGGTGGCAGCCTCAATGCTGGAGTCCTCGGAAACCGGGATGAACGCGCCGGACAAACCGCCCACATGGGACGAGGCGAACGCGCCGCCCTTTTTGACGGCGTCGTTGAGCATGGCAAGCACGGCGGTGGTGCCGGGGGCGCCGATGGAGGACAGGCCCACGCTCTGGAAGATTTCGCCTACGGAGTCCCCCACGGCGGGCGTCGGGGCAAGGGACAGGTCCGCGACGCCGAAGGGCAGGTCGAGGCGCTGCGCCACTTCCTTGCCGATGATCTCGCCGACGCGCGTTACCTTATAAGCCGTGCGTTTGATGACTTCGGCCACTTCGCCGAGCGTGAATTCGCCGGGCTTGTGGTTTTCCATCGCGCGGTCGATGGCTTTCTTGACCACGCCGGGGCCGGAAACCCCCACGTTGATCACCACATCGGGCTCTCCCACGCCGAGGTAGGCGCCCGCCATGAAGGGCACGTCCTGCGGAATGTTGGCGAACACCACCAGCTTGGCGCAGCCGAGGCCGTCACGGTCGTGGGTGGCTTCGGCGACATCGAGGATGCGCTGGCCGAGCAGGGCCACGGCATCCATATTGATGCCGGAGCGCGTCGAGGCCACGTTGATGGAGGAGCAGATGCGGTCCGTGGTGGCGAGGGCTTCCGGCAGGGCATCGATAAGATTGCGCTCTCCGGGCGTGATGCCTTTTTCCACCAGCGCGCCGAAGCCGCCGAGGAAGTCGACGCCCGCGTCCTTGGCGGATTCGTCGAGCACCTGACAGGCCCGCACCATCTGATCGCGGGAGAAGGAAGCGCCCACCACCCCAATGGGGCTGACGCTGATGCGCTTGTTGACGACGGGGATGCCGAACTTGTCGCCCACTTCGTTGCAGGTGGCGACGAGTTTGGCGGCGTATTTGGCGATCTTGGCGCGCACCCGGTAGGCGAATACGTCGAAATCGTGGCTGGCGCAGTCGAAAAGGCTGATGCCGAGCGTCACGGTACGCACATCGAGGTGTTCGTTGCGCAGCATGTTCAGGGTGCTGAGGACTTCACGATCTGTAAGCATGGAAACTTCCTCCGGGAAGTTTGTTTTTGACACGGATGGAGCCTGCCCGCCCCTTTGAGGGGAACCTGCGGAAAGGGAAGAGGGGTGCCGTCGACCTCCGGGAACCCCCGCGTATGCCGTTTAAACCGGCTGCACGCGGTGCAGGGCCTCGAAGATGTCGCGGTGCTGCATACTGAGCTGGAGGCCTAGGGTGCGGGCTTTGTCCTTGAGGGTGCGGCGCAGGGCGTTACGGTCGATTTCCATCGGCAGGGATATCTCGAATACCAGCAAGGCGCGCTTTTCCTCCTCAGGCATGAGAGCCTTGAGGTTTTCGATGTTTACCTTCTGATCCGCGAAAATCTTGGAGAATGCGGCAATGATTTCAAAACGGTCTTCGCCGTCCACCGTCACGACGAAAGGTTCGCTCTCGGCGGAACCGGACGTATCGCCTTCTTCAAAATCGCGGATCGTAACTGAAAGGTGCATCCCGCGGGATTCAATGGCTTTGGAAAGCTGGGTGTGGATGGTGCCGTTGTCCAGACTTTCCTGTTTGTTGGCCACGAAAATGGCTGCAAACTGGTTCTTGAGAATGGTCTGGCTCACTTCTTCGATATTGCATTCAAGGGCCGAAAGGGTGCTGGACACGGCGTAGACGACGCCGGGGCAATCCAGACCGATGACCGAAACAACGATTTTGCTCACAGATACCTCTCGCGGCAGGTCTTTGGCTTTCCCAAAATAGGGGATCAACAGCAGGGAAATCAGGCGGAAACATTCCGTCAGTCTCTTTTGCCAGCCCTCACCCGCTGTTAGCAAGCAAAAAGTTTGGTAACGACCGGCAGTTCCGTTTCAGCCCCCTTGGGAAACATTTTGACTGTATAAAAATTCCGCTGGAAAGTTTTCGAAAAAGGTTATATGGGGAGTCAATCTTGTCGATGCCGACAGACTTTTTTTGATTTTCTTATTAAAAGAAAAAGGAGGCACTCATGGTGCTCGATCCGAAAAAACACGCTGACTGGGAAATCGCTCAGGATGCCGAAACCCGTATGAAAACCGTGCAGCAGCTTGGTCGTGATATGGGCCTCCTTGATAAAGAGCTCCTGCCTTACGGCCATGTGATGGGCAAGGTCGACTACCGGGCCGTGCTCGAGCGCCTCGGGGACAAGCCCAACGGCAAGTATGTCGACGTGACCGCCATTACGCCCACGCCCCTCGGCGAGGGCAAATCCACGACCACCATCGGCCTTGTGCAGGGCCTCGGACGCCGCAACAAGCGCGCTTCCGCCGCCATCCGCCAGCCTTCGGGCGGCCCCACGATGGGCGTGAAGGGATCGGCCGCGGGCGGCGGGCTTTCCCAGTGCATCCCTTTGACGCAATATTCCCTGGGTTTTACCGGCGATATCAACGCGGTGATGAACGCCCATAACCTCGCCATGGTGGCGCTGACTTCCCGTATGCAGCATGAGCGGAATTATAATGATGAAAAGCTGCTCAAGCTGTCGGGGATGCCCCGCCTGAATATCGACCCCACCAATGTGAACATGGGCTGGGTCATGGACTTCTGTTGCCAGTCCCTGCGCAACATCATCATCGGCATGGACGGTACCAACGGGCGCTCCGACGGGTTCATGATGCGTTCCCGTTTCGACATCGCCGTGTCTTCCGAAGTTATGGCCATTCTCGCCATCGCCAAGGATTTGAAGGACCTCCGGCAGCGCATGGGCAAGATCATCGTGGCCTACGACCGCGACGGCAAACCCGTGACCACCGCCGATCTCGAAGTGGACGGCGCTATGACCGCGTGGATGGTGGAAGCCATCAATCCGAACCTTATCCAGACCATCGAAGGCCAGCCCGTGTTCGTACACGCCGGGCCGTTCGCCAACATCGCCATCGGGCAGAGTTCGGTCATCGCGGACCGGATCGGCCTCAAGCTGAATGAATACCATGTTACGGAGTCCGGTTTCGGCGCGGACATCGGGTATGAGAAATTCTGGAACCTCAAGTGCCACTACAGCGGCCTCACCCCGGACGCCGCCGTGGTCGTGGCGACCGTCCGCGCGCTCAAGAGCCACGGCGGCGCGCCCGTGCCCGTGCCGGGGCGTCCTCTGCCTGAGGAATACCGTACCGAGAACGTGGGCTTCGTGGAGGCAGGCTGCTGCAACCTGCTGCACCACATCAATACGGTGAAGCGTTCCGGCGTGTCGCCCGTGGTGTGCATCAACGCTTTTGTGACCGACACCAAGGCGGAAATCGCCAAAGTCCGTGAGCTGTGCGAAGCGGCCGGGGCGCGCGTGGCCCTGTCCACGCACTGGGAACACGGCGGCGAAGGCGCGCTGGAACTGGCCGATGCCGTCATGGACGCCTGCAACGACAAGACCGAGTTCAAGCCGCTGTACTCGTGGGATATGCCGTTTAAGGAACGTATCGAGCTGGTGGCCCGCGAAGTGTACGGCGCGGACGGCGTGGACTTCTCCGCCGAGGCGTCCCGCAAGCTGGCCGACATCCAGAAACGCGACGACGCCAACGAGCTTGGCCTGTGCATGGTGAAGACGCACCTGTCCCTGTCCGACGATCCGGGCGTGAAGGGCGCTCCCAAGGGATGGAAGCTGCGTATCCGCGACGTGCTCACCTTCGGCGGCGCGGGCTTCGTGGTTCCGGTTTCCGGTTCCATCACGCTCATGCCCGGAACGGGCTCCAATCCCTCTTTCCGCAGGGTAGACGTGGACGTCGATACCGGCAGGGTAAAGGGGATCTTCTAATCTGGGTGAGAACTGGAGGAAAGCCTTCGAGCGGGCTTTCCTCCTCATTTTTTCTAGCTTATTCAAGGTTTCAAAAGTCCTTCCTGCCATAGGGCGGCGATGCGTCGTGGATATATTTTTCCCCATCCTGCTTTTGTGACCTGTCAGTACGCTTGCTTTTTCCCCTCCTGATTCTATATGAGAGGCATTCCGGGCGCCGCCGCGAGGGGCGAGCACTGCGGAGTTCATCCATCTTTATATTCAGGAATTCATTTTCCGGGCAACATATGGTCGCTGACCCATCAATCCGATTGCGCCCGCTGGAGCGGGAAGATCTGCCGTTTATCCATCAGCTGGACAACAATGCCAGCGTGATGCGTTACTGGTTTGAGGAGCCTTATGAGGCGTTTGTGGAACTGACGGATTTGTACGACAAGCACATCCACGATCAGAGCGAGCGCCGTTTTATCGTTGAGCACGACAAGGCCAAGGTCGGGCTGGTCGAGCTTGTCGAGATCGATTACGTCCACCGCAGGGCCGAATTTCAGATCATCATCGCACCCGCGCATCAAGGGCTCGGCTACGCGGCGAAGGCCGTTCTGCTCGTCATGGACTATGCGTTTACGGTGCTCAATCTCTATAAACTGTACCTCGTCGTGGACACGGAAAACAAAAAAGCCATCCACGTTTATAAGAAACTCGGGTTTGAGGTAGAGGGCGAATTGAAGCACGAATTCTTCAGCAATGGAGAATACCGAAACGCCTTGCGGATGTGCACGTTCCAGACCGATTATCTTATGAAAAAGAAAGAACAGGCTGCACAGTGGGCCTGACGGACACTCTGACCCAAGGATATTCTATGGCGGACATCATCAGCGGCACGGAGATGAGGGCGGCGATTCTTGACGAGTTGCGTCAGGAAGTTGAGGCCATTCGGGAAAAGCACGGCACGGTTCCGGGGCTTGTGACCATTTTGGTCGGAGAAAATCCGGCTTCGATCAGTTATGTGACCTTGAAGGTGAAGACCGCGTTGTCGCTCGGTTTTCATGAGATTCAAGACAACCAGCCCGCGGACATCAGCGAAGAGGCGCTTCTCGCGCTGATCGACAAGTACAACCGGGACCCGTCCATCCACGGTATCCTTGTCCAGCTTCCGCTCCCCAAGCATATCGACGAAAACAAGGTCATTTACGCCATCGATCCGGACAAGGACGTCGACGGATTCCACCCCGTCAATCTGGGCCGTATGGTTATCGGCGGCGATGCCGTGCGTTTCCTGCCCTGTACGCCTGCGGGCATTCAGGAAATGCTGGTGCGCTCGGGCGTCGAAATGGCCGGGGCCGAAGTCGTGGTCGTTGGCCGTTCCAATATCGTCGGCAAGCCCATTTCCGTCATGCTCGGTCAAAAGGGGCCCGGTGCCAACGCCACGGTGACGATGGTTCATACCCGCACCAAAGACCTGGCGGAACATTGCCGCCGGGCCGACATCCTGATCGTCGCGGCTGGCGTTCCCGGTCTGGTGAAGCCGGACTGGATCAAGCCCGGGGCAACGGTTATCGACGTGGGCGTCAACCGGGTGGGCTTCAACGAGAAGACGGGCAAGCCCATCCTTTCCGGGGACGTGGATTTCGCCGAGGCCAGCAAGGTAGCCGGGAAGATCACCCCCGTGCCCGGCGGCGTGGGCCCCATGACCATTGCCATGCTCATGAAGAATACTGTCCGTTCCGCGTGGTATCACTTGGGGCGGTAGCGTTTGAGATGAAGGCACGGGGGAGGGAGCTTTTTAAAAAAAGCTCCCTCCCCCGGACCCCCCCGCAAAAATTTTGACTGGTGGGGAGGCGGCGCGACGGAAGTTCCGTTGTGCCGTTTTTTTCGCGGGAAGATCTCTTGCCTGAACCCTTCGCAGCTCATTTTTTCTGGGAAAGACTGGCAACAGGGACTCGGTAAACACAAAAGCCTTTGAAGAGGTGGGGGAGGGGGAGGAGAAACGTGGGGGTGTTCCCCCCTTCTCCAGAAAGTTCCTCCTCCCCCTCCCCAATGTCTTCACATCACCTTCCCAGCAAACCTGTTCTATAGGCGCAGCAGCTTCTGCACAAGTTTCCTTTCGGTCACATGAAGGCGTGAAAGCCCTTCGGCATCAAGGCCCGCACCGAGGGCGGCGGCCTTGCGCAGTGCCTGCGTGACCTCGGGGGATTCGAAGTCGGCGGCGCTGGAAGCGTCAGAGTTGAGCAGCAGTTCGCAGCCGAAGCGCTCGGCCATGCGGACGATATGCCCGTTGGCGAGACAGTGCCGGGGGGCCGTGTTCAGCTCCAGCAATACGCCCTTCTCGGCGGCGAGTTGGGCATCTTCCACCGTAATCAGGCCGGGATGCGCTAAAATATCCACGCCCGCATTGATGGCGGCGAGGTTGGTCCCTGTCTCCACCACATCGACAAGCTGACGGGGGATGCTTTCGCCGTGCGCAAGGATCAGCGCTGCACCTTGCTCCCGCGCCTGCCCTACGGCATCAGGCAGCAGGGCGGGGGGGACATGCACCAACTCCACCCCGGCGAAAGCCTCGATGTCCGCGTACAGGGAACAGGTCTTCACCAGCGTTTTGAGCGTGGGCAGCAGGATCGGCAGGGTCGAGGGATCGGCCCGGACGATCAGGCCGACTGCCCGGAATCCCGCGCATTTCGCCAGACGCATGGCCTCCGAGGGCAGCAGTCCGTCGCGCCCGCCCGAGCAGTTCACATGAATATGAAAGTCGAACATGGTGTTCCTTTTCCCTGAAGTGTTATCCCCGCAGCTCGCCTATCAAAGAATGTTTCTTTGCGGTCACAATAGCGACGGGCACAATGAGGCCGGGTTTGCCGATTCCGGCAGGCAAGGAGACGTTGACGGCGTCACCCCACGGGTCGCGTCCTTGCCAGCTTTCAGTGGCGGCATCTTCGCCGTCCTGTTTGCGGCTGGCCCCTTCAAGCAGAATATCCGTTTCACAGCCCACGCGGGCCTTGAGCCAGTCGGAGGAAAGATCCTCCTGCAAAGCCTGCAAGCGTTCGAGGCGACGCAGCTTTTCGGCGGGTTCGACCTTGTCGGTGTGGCGGCTGGCGGCGGTTCCGGGGCGGTCGGAATAACAGAAGGAGAAGCTCGACATGAAGTTGACCGCACGTACGGCGTCCAGCGTTTCTTGAAATTGTTCTTCCGTTTCGCCGGGAAAACCGACGATGAGGTCTGTGGACAGGGCAATGTCGGGACGGGCGGCGCGGAGGCCTTCCACAAGCGTCATGTAGCGGGCCATGTCGTATTTGCGGTTCATGCGGGCCAACACGCGATCCGATCCGGCTTGGAGCGGCAAGTGCAGGCGCGGGCAGAGGTTCGGCACTTCCCCGAACATGGCGATGACCTCTGGGGAGAGATCTTTGGGATGCGGAGTCACGAAACGCAGCCGGGCGAGGCCGGGCAGTTCCGACACCTGACGCAGCAGGCGTGCGAACGACGTGTCTCCGGAAGCGTGCTTATCAAGGCCGTAGGAGTTCACATTCTGGCCGAGCAGGGTGATTTCCTTCGCGCCGTTGTCGATGAGCGCCCGGCATTCATCAAGGATGGCCCCGGCGTCGCGGGATTTCTGACGGCCCCGCGTGAAGGGGACGATGCAGTAGGTGCAGAAGTTGTCACACCCCTGCATGATGTTGACGAAGGCCACTGGTGGGATCTCGCCTTCGCCTTGCGCGGGCAGGGCGGGGTCGCGTTCGGGGTAGATTTCGGAAAAATCGGTGAGGTTCAGGCGCAGGGAAGGATCGCCATGCAGCCGTTCGATGGCCTCGGGAGCCATGGCGAGCCCGTCGCCGCCCACGACCAGCCGCACCTGCGGGAAACGCTCGAAAAAGCCCGCGCCGATCTGCTGGGCCACGCATCCCGCGACCACGGCAAACGAGCCGGGCACGCAGCGGGTTTCATATTTGATGCGCCCAAGTGCGGCGTAGACTTTTTGTTCCGGTTTGTCGCGCACCGAGCAGGTGTTGAGGATGACGACTTCCGCCTTTTCAAGGGGCGATTCGACGAACCCCCGGCGTTGCAGGGATCTGGCGAGCCAGAACGAGTCGTTGACGTTCATCTGGCAGCCAAACGTGATGATATGGAAAGTGCCTTGCGCCATCGGGAGATGCTCCATGTGTCGCGGTAAACGCGGGAATGTTGAGGGATTCGGGAAGGAATAAGGCATCCCGGCATCCGGCGCAACCCCGTTTCGTTGCGTTCGGGCGTGCGCTGGCGTATCCTAAGACGGCTTTAAAAGGCAAACAAGGAGTGTTCCATGCGGATCATACGGGTCGAACACGGCGGCACATCGTATTACGGCATCCTTGAGGACGGGTTGGTGTTCCGTCTTCACCAGCAGCCGGGGCACATGGAACCCATACCGCTTTCCGAAGCGAAGGTGCTTCCGCTGGTAACGCCTTCCAAGGTCGTTTGTGTCGGGCTCAACTACAAGGCGCACGCCGAGGAGCTCGGGTATCCTCTGCCCAACATGCCGAGTTTTTTCCTCAAGCCCCCGAGCAGCATTATCGGCAACGGCGAACCGATCATCTTGCCGTCGGGCATGGGCCGCATTGAGCATGAGGCGGAGCTGGCGATGGTCGTGGGCAAGGTATGCCGCAACCTGATGCCGGAGGAGGCGGAGGAAAGCCTGTTCGGGTTCACCTGTGCCAACGATGTGACGGCCCGTGAGGTACAGAAGGTCGATCCGCTCATCGGCCATTGCAAGTCCTACGATACGTTTTGCCCCATCGGACCGTGGATTGAGACCGATCTTGAGGATATCAACGATCTTTCCATCCGTTGCCTTGTGAACGGCGAAGTCCGTCAATCCGCGAATACCGGGGACATGATTTTCCGTCCTCTGGATTTGCTCTGTTTCCTTTCCCGGGTCATGACGCTGATGCCCGGAGACGTCATCCTTACAGGGACGCCGCCCGGCATTTCGCCCATTCTGGCGGATGACGTCGTACAGGTGTCCATCGAAGGCATAGGTACCCTCTCCAACCCCGTCGAAGGTCCCGGCCCGGAAGAGAAGATTTTGCAGTAGGCGGGGAACCGGAGAGAAGAAGAGAGGGAAGAAGATTGGAGGGGGCGGGGAAACCTTTCTCTAGAAAGGTTTCCCC
>NZ_JH114231.1:1051681-1068672 GCF_000224655.1 Bilophila sp. 4_1_30 | reverse complement strand
TCCAAACCTCCCCCACCCCTTCCAAAGATTTTCGACTGGTGGGGAGGCCGCGCAACAGAAGTTCGTTCCGGCGGAAGGTGGAAAAGCGGGAGACGCACTCAAAGCGAAAAGATCTTTTTGTGCTGATTGCTGGTTACTTCATTATAAGGAAAGCCGTCTGAAAATATCCCGTTCAAGCGGCTTTTTTTGTTTATGGGGAAAACGTCAAACGGGGATTCGATAAAGCCAAAAGTCTTTGGAAAGGGAGGGATGGGGTTTGGGGAAGGGAGAGAAAAGCTTTTCTCCAGAAAAGTTTTCCCTCCCTTCCCCAATATTCATTCCCTTCCGCCTACACAATCTTCACGCCGCCGATCCAGTGGGCGGCGACGCGGCCCTTAAGGGACTGGCCGAGCCACGGGGTATTGTGGCTCTTGGAGTAGAGGGTCTCGGGAGTGACCTGCCATTCGAGGTCAGGATCGAAAAGGAAGAAGTCGGCGGGCGCGCCGGGCTCGAACGTGTTGACCGGCAGGTTGAATACGCGGGCGGGTTCCGTGGCCCAGAGGCGGATGAGGTCGGCTTCGGTCAGCACGCCTTCACGGACAAGCCCGTAGGTGATGGTCAGGGCGAGATCCATGCCCGTGAAACCGTTGGGCGCTTCGTCAAAGGGCGTTTCTTTTTCGTGCGCGGCGTGCGGGGCGTGGTCGGTGGCAAACATGTCGATGACGCCGGTTTTCACGGCTTCGCGCATGGCGGCAACGTCGGCGGGCGTGCGCAGCGGCGGGTTCACCTTGGCGAGCGTGTTGTAGCCGTTCACGGCGGTATCGTCGAGCGTCAGGTAGTGCGGGGTCGTCTCTGCGGTCACCTTGACGCCGCGCGATTTGCCCCAGGCGATAATGTCGACCGTGCGCTTGGCGGAAACGTGCGCGATGTGCACGGGTACGCCGAGATAGTCGGCCAGCAGGATGCTGCGCGAAGCCTGAATGGTTTCGGCCACGTCGGGCTGGCCTTTGACGCCGAGGACGCCGCTGGTCACGCCTTCGTTCATGTGCGACTTGGCGGCAAGATAGGGATCCTCGCAGTGGTCGATGACGATGAGATCGAGATCGGCGGCGTATTCCAGCATCCGGCGGAAGATTTCGGTATTGCCTACGGGGCGCCCGTCGTTGGAGATGGCGACGCATCCGGCGTCTTTGAGCTCGGACATGCGGGTGAGTTCCTCACCCTTGAGGCCGACGGTGGCCGCCCCGATGGGATGGACGCGGGGACCGTTGGGCCACGAGCGGCGGGCGGACTCAAGGATCTGTTCCGTTACCGCGGCGTCGTCGTTGACCGGATCGGTGTTCGCCATGCAGAGGATGGCTCCGAACCCGCCGTGCGCGGCGGAACTGAGGCCCGTGGCCACGGTTTCCTTCCATTCATAACCGGGCTCGCGCAGGTGCGTGTGCACATCAATGAAACTCGGGAACAGGATTTTCCCGGCGGCATCCACGGTTTCGGCGTCGGCGGGCGCATTGATGGAAGCGCTGAGGGACTGCACCTTGCCGTCGACGACGAGCAGGTCCACGGAGTCGCCCAGATAGCGGGCGTTTTTAATAAGAAGAGAGGACATCGGCGATCTCCGTTGTTAGAGGTTGTCCTTGATGTCGGGACGGGTGGCGAGCAGATAGAGAACGGCCATACGAACCGAAACCCCGGCGGAAACCTGATCGAGGATCAGCGACTGGGCGCTGTCCGCCAGAGCGTCGGAAACGTCGAGCCCGCGCAGGATGGGGCCGGGGTGCATGATGTGCGCGCCGGGCTTGGTCAGTTCCATGTGGGCCGTGGTGAGGCAGAAACGTTTGGAATATTCGCGCAGGTCGGGGAGCAGGCCCGCCTGCTGGCGTTCGAGCTGAAGGCGCAGGCACATGACGGCGTCCATGTCGCGCACGGCTTTCTTGCTGTCCGTGTAGACCGTGACGGGCCAGTTGTCCACGCCCGCGGGCAGGAGGGTACGCGGGGCGCACAGGCTGACGTTCACGCCGAGTTTGGTGAGCAGCAGCACGTTGGAGCGGCAGACGCGGCTGTGGGCGCAGTCACCGAGGATAAGCAGGTTTTTGCCTTTGAAGGCGTTCCGGTCGTGTCCCCAGACCTGACGCAGGGAAAAGGCGTCGAGCAGGGCCTGGGTGGGATGCGCGTGCCAGCCGTCCCCGGCGTTGACCACGCCGCAATGCAGGCGCTCGGCGAGGAACTGGGCCGCGCCGCTGCTGGAATGGCGGATGACAATGACATCGGGGTTCATGGCCTGAAGCGTCAGGGCCGTGTCCTTCATGCTTTCGCCTTTCTGAAGGCTGGAGCCGGATTTCGCCAGCCCGAAGGTGTCGGCGGAAAGGCGCTTGCCCGCCATGTCAAAAGAGGTCTTGGTGCGGGTGCTCGGTTCGGCGAAGAAGAGGACGACGCTTTTTCCCTTGAGGATAGGGACTTTTTTGACTGGCCGGGAGTTGATTTCGTGCAGGTTTGCGGCAGTATCGAGCAGGTGGAAAAGTTCTTCCTGCGTCAACTGATCCACATCCAGCAAGTCTTTGTGGGGCCAATGGAAGGTTTCCTGTTGCATGGCGGCTTCTCGCGGGTTGACGTTGGAGCCTGTCGTCTCGGCAGGCCGATAGCGTATCGGCGGAAAACGGAAAAGCTCAAAAAAAACCCCGCTGGAACAACGGGGGATAGAGAGAAACCGGGGCAATGCCGTTTCGGATGGCTTCGGGATGTTCGTGGCGGCGGAGGATAAAGAGCATTCGGCTTCTCTGAGATGGTTGATGGTTTTTGGGCGTATGCCCACACGGTACAATATGCGGACTGCCCCTTGATGTAAAGTTTTTTTTGTATGGGTTTGTGCCGGAGCGTAAAACGGGATAAGAGAGGCCATCCCGTGAACCGTATCCCGGAGTATCTATGCTTTTGTATATCCATGTACCGTTCTGCCGCCGCAAATGCTGGTATTGCGCTTTTTATTCCAATCCGTCGACCCGTTCGGGCGATGAAATGTCCGTGTATCTTTCAGCTCTGTATGCCGAGCTGGGGCAATGGGGGCGGCGTCTCGGCAGAGTGCCCGTGGAGAGCGTTTTCTTCGGCGGCGGCACGCCAAGCCTGCTTGATCCGGATCAACTGGCGGGCGTGCTGGATTGTGTGGGACGGATGTTTGAAGTGTTGCCCGGAGCGGAAATCAGCATGGAAGCCAACCCGGATTCCCTGCATACGGCGGAAAAGGCAAGCGGGGTCCTGGCGGCGGGCGTCAACCGGATTTCGCTCGGCGTGCAGTCGCTGCATGACGGGATGCTGGAAAGGCTCGGACGGCTGCATAGGGCGGATGCGGCGCGGGAGGCGTTCCGGGCCATACGGGAAGCGGGCTGCGCCAACCTCAGCCTTGATCTGATGTGGGGCCTGCCGGGGCAGACGCTGGAACAATGGCTGGACGATGTGCGCGCGGCAATCGCGCTTGGGCCGGAGCATGTTTCCGCGTATGGGCTGACCCTTGAGCCGGGGACGCCTCTCGCGGAGTCCTGTGGGGATGCGGATCTCCCTTCGGAAGACGTGCAGTGCGCCATGTATCTTGAAGGCATCCGGCTGTTTGAGGAGGCTGGGCTGCATCATTATGAGGTGTCCAACTTTGCCAGAGATGGTTTCCGGTGCCGCCACAATCTGGGGTACTGGGAAGGCCGGGACTATCTGGGGGTCGGCCCTGCGGCGACATCCACGATCGGTGGGGAGCGCTGGACCAATCCGGAGGGGGAAGGCTGGTTGGAGCAGGTGCGGGAAGGGCGCCGCTGCCCTGAGCGAGAACCGTTGGATCGGGCAACGCGGGCGCTGGAGCTCATGATGCTGCGCCTGCGAACCGTGGATGGTTTGCCGCTGGATGCCTATGAGTCCTTGGCCGGACGCTCGTTTCTGGGGGATCACGGGCCGTTCGCCCACCGCCTCTGTGCTGAGGGGCTGGCCCGCATGGAGAACGGGGTGTTTCGGCTTACGGATGAAGGGATGCTTGTTTCCAACAGTATCCTCGGTGAACTTTTTGAAGAGGAACCCGAAAGCGCGGAATAAGGATTTCATCGAGGAAAAGAGGAACGTCCCTTATAATTATAGAAGGGGGGATTCCCATGCCCCTCCCCTCGCTGGACAAGGGTGACGTGCCCGTATATGGTATTTGCCTGTATATGTTTCAGCTTATTTATTGAAAATATTTATAAAAACAAACGGATGCGATTATGTCCGAACAGATGTGCGAACAGCGCCGCGAACGCCTGCGTGCGTTGATGCGGGAACAGGGAATCGAAGCGCTTTTGATCAGCCATGCGGCGAACCGGTACTATCTTTCGGGTTTCGAACTGCATGATGTGCAGTTGAACGAAAGCGCCGGCCGCCTGATTGTGATGGCAGACGGTAAAGACTGGATCTTGACGGATTCGCGCTATCTGGACGCTGCCCGGCGGCTGTGGGAACCCGAGCGGGTTTTCATCTACGGTGCGGACGCGCCGGAAGATATCGCCAAGCTCTTAAAGGGGCTTGTGCCCGGCAAAACCATCGGCTTTGAGGCCCGCGCGGTCACGCTGGAATTCTATGAAAAATTCGCGGAAACGCTGGCGGGATCGGGCTGCCGCCTTTCAAAGGCTGACGGTCTGGTTGAACGGCTTCGCGTGATCAAAGATACGGAAGAGATCCGGCGTATGGAGATTTCCTGCCGCCTGAACCAGCAGATGATAGAGTGGCTGCCCGGCGTGCTCGTGCCCGGGCGAAGCGAAGCCGCCGTTTCATGGGACATTGAAATGTTTTTCAGGCATCACGGGGCGACCGAGCTGGCCTTCACGAGCATTGTGGGGCATGGCCCCAACGCGGCGCTCCCGCACTACCTGCCCTCCAAAGACGCCCTTCTGGAGGCGGAAAATCTTGTGCTGGTGGATGTGGGGTGCCGTCTGGAAGACTACTGCTCCGATCAGACCAGGACTTTCTGGGTCGGTGAAAAGCCGACGGAGCGATTCAAAAAGACGCTGGAGGCCGTACAAGAAGCGCAGCACAGGGCTATCCGGGCTATCCATCCCGGTGTTCTGGCCTGTGATGTGTATAAGGCGGCCAGAGGGCACTTCGAGTCTCTCGGCGTTGCCGAAGCCTTTACGCATGGGCTCGGGCATGGCGTCGGACTGGAAACCCACGAGGGGCCGAGCCTTAACGGACGCAACAAAACCCCGCTTGAGCCCGGAATGATCGTGACCGTGGAGCCCGGCCTGTACTTCCCTGAATGGGGCGGGATCCGCTGGGAGCACATGGTGCTGGTCACTGAAGACGGCTGCCGGGTCCTGTAAGGTGAGCTCGTGAATATCGCTTTTGTGAATTCCACGTTTGGATGGGGCGGCGTAAAGACTTGGTACCTGCAATTTGCCGAGCGCCTTGCCAAGCGTGGTAATCATGTCTTTGTATACGGCAGGCAGCCTGAATTCATTGATGCGGCAAGAAAACGGGTGGGGCACGGTGAGCAGGTTTCTTTCGGCGCGGATTTGAATCCGTCAGCAATCCGTTTTTTTTATAATGCGTTTAAAAAGCACGATATTGATGTCATCATAACGAACATAGGAAAGGATATTGCGACGGCTGGGGTTGCCGCGCGGCTGCTGAACATTCCAGTCGTACAAAGGATCGGTCTGCCGGAGGATATTCCATATCGGTTGAAAACCCGGTTGCTGCATACATGGATACGTCCAGCTTTTTTATGCCCATGCCGCTTCATCGCCGAAGGCTTCATCAAGAGTCTCCCATATATAAAAGCTGAAGACGTACATGTCGTTCTGAATGGTAAAAAAGCTTCCAGTATTCCTCTGGAATTGCACCACCCCCGGCGCTTGGTATGCACCCAACAGCTCGAATCCGATAAGGGACATGCTATGTTGCTACGAGCATTATCCCGAGTTTCGGACGCTTTCGAATTACACATATGGGGAAAAGGCAGAGAAGAAAAAGGGTTACGCAAACTCGCGCAGGATCTTGGATTGTTCGATCGCGTTGTCTGGCATGGCTTTTCCATGAATATAATGGATGATCTGCAAGCCGGGGATATTTTTCTGCTGGCCTCCTATTCCGAAGGATTGCCCAACACATTGCTCGAAGGCATGGCTGCGGGATTGCTGCCGATTACCCGTGAAGTTGGGGGTGTTGCTGAAGTAATCCCCGAGGCATTGCGGAGGTGGATGCTGCCTTATGAGGCGAAGGAAGACCTTTTTGCGGAAACCATCAGTGCTGCTATAAATCTCCCGGATACGGAGCTGCTGAAACTGCGTGAGGGGGCCCGCGAAACCTGCAGGACGCGTTTCGATATTGATGGCCAGGCGGAAAAGCTGGAAAACTGGCTGCAGCGCCTTGTTCCAAGGGGAAAGCAATGTACTCAATTTTGACTTGTGCGGATACGAATTTTTATCCAATGGCATTGTGCCTTGCACGGAACATTCGGCGCTATCCGGGATACAAGCTTTTTCTATATGACTTGGGATTACAGGATACTGAACGCGAAAAGTTACGTGAACTTGATGTAACTATTGAGCAAATACCACAGCAGCAAGATATTTTTTCTTTCAATAGCAAGAAAAATATCCGTGCTACCCATAAGATGGGCTGTATTGAACATTTTCTTCAGAAATATCAGAACGGTGTTTTAGTATTAGATGCGGATGTATTGATTATTAATGATGCCGTTAACGAGATTTTTCCTTCAGAGAAGGAGATTGTAGTCACATATCGTTGTGATCGGGAAAAGAAGCCTCACATCCTCGTGAATGGAAAAATTAACACGGGGGTTATGGGGTTTGGTTCTGATATTGAATCTTCTTTTTTTAATGAATGGAAAAAACTGTGTGAAGATGGTGAGCATACTGATCAATCCGCTCTCAGTACGCTGTTGGAACGTCAAGTAGAGTTAGGAAAGATCAATTCTCGACAGATGTATGATAGTTATAGTGTCCGTGTTCTTGATGGTAATATTTATAATGATGTAACATGTCGAATTGGAAAAATTTTTCATTTTAAGAGCGCGGGACGGAGACGTAATAAACATTTTGGCTTTATGCTCTTTGCGTTTCTTCAGCGCCTGTTTCCAGAAACCATATCATGGTGTGTTGAAGTCAATCGGAAATATCGTTGGTTTATTTGGCATAAATAAAATATCTATCAGCATCAATTTATCCAGAGAAGGGATTTTATGCCATCAAGAATGTTGCGCCGTTTTCTCTGTTGTTTAACAGAGAGTAATACGGTTTTTTTTGTTGCTGTTTATGTGTTATTTTTTTTGTTATTTTTTAACCGTGGTATCTTTATATCCTTATACTTGGCTACATTACTGGGATTCATGCTTTTGTATCCTATATTGAAAAAAGACTATACAATATTTGTTCATTACTTGTGGATTCCATTTTTGTTTTTCGCTTATATCGCCTTAACGCCAGGTATGCTCTTTAAAGATATAAACCTCAGTGGGACAATGTTTTTTTCGTTTATTGTTGGTGTATCTTTCGCTATCTTCCTTAAGGATAAACTTTGGTATATAGGTTGCGGAATGCTGTTTGCATTGATAGCCTCTCTAATTATTTTTTTAGTACGAGGTTTTCCAGAGGATATGTTGTGGAATGGAAGGATGCGGCTATTTTTTGACCATCCTAGCGTTTTATCTTTCATCACCGGATTACTTTTTTTGTTCTTTGTTAATAAATGGAATACTCAGAATCCAGGAAGAAAAAAAATCGCTACGATTGGAAGTTTTATTTCCTTTTCGATTGTTGCGCTTTGTGCTGCTCGGGGGACTTTTCTCGCGGTTGCTCTTGGAAGTATTTTTTTGGGAATCGTCATCTACCGCCGCTACTGGGGCCAATTTTTTTTGGTAGCTATCGTGTGTGGAGGAATACTTTTAAGTCTACTCTCTGCTCATGAAAGAGAGCGTGCTTTATCTGCTATCCAAAATCCTTTTGAGGACGCGACATTTATTTCGCGTCAACCTATATGGGACGCCGCTATCGCAGGATTCAAAGAATCCCCTCTCATCGGAAATGGTTTTAGGACATTTGAATCTTATCATGAACGTTTCATCACAGAGTATGCTAAGGAGCTCAATGCAAAATATCCGGTTGTTGAAACATCAATTGCTAGTCCTCATAATATGTATTTAGGTATAGCTTTTGGTTATGGTTCTATTGGTATTATATTGTTGCTAGCGATATTGTTGCCTGCTATCCGGTGGGCAATTATCGATAAAGTGTATTTATTTCCTGCCGTATTGTTTTTTTATGCAGGGTACGGTTTGTTTGATTATCCGCTTCATAGAAAGGATGGTATCCTTCTGCTTTTCTTCCCGTTGGGCTTCATGTATGGGAGGCGTCTGCTGGTAGCGCTACAGCGCCAACTTCCAGCACAACACGACCAACCCTGCGGCGCTCAGGCCGAGTAGCGTATTTATGACCGGAGAGGGGAGGGCTGTACGCCGTGATATCCAGCTTGCGGTCCCTCCCACAATGAAGCCGGAGAGCAGTCCGAACAGGTGTGCGGCGTAATCCGTTTTGTCGCCTTCCGTGCCGAGCATGGCGAGGATGCCCGTGCCTGCGGCCAACAGGAGGATGCCTCTGCGCCAGGAGAGCTTTCCGGTATCGCTCTGCGTTCTGCTGCCCCACCCTTGAAGGGCCATGAATCCGGAAAGCACGCCCACCGTGCCGAAAAGGGCCGTGGAGAAGCCGAGGCTGATATGCCCGGCGGGGCGGTACCATGCGTTGAGGGCGTTGCCGAAGGTTCCGGCCAGCAAGATAAGAAAGAGGCCAAGCCCGAGGCCCACCCTGCGGCAGAGCAGGATCAGAAAAGGCGCGCCGAACAGGACATTGCCGAAGAGGTGCTGGCTGTCGGCGTGCAGGGTCAATGCCGTAACGCAGCGATACCACTCTCCGAATGTCTTCACGCGAAAAACATCCAGTGAGCCGAGCCGCGACCACTCTTCAGATGGCAGATCCGGCAGGCCGGGAAGATGGGCCAAAAATCCCCAATGCATCCTGACGCCATGCCAGAGGATGAGCAGAAGCAGCACTGACAGTACCCAGTGCGCGTTGTTGTGCGTGGGGGGCTCGATATAGACAGGGCGTGGCTTTCGGCTTTCGGCCAGTACGGCCTCCAGCTCGGAACGGGCTTGGCGTTCGAGCAGGGCGGGGACATACAGGCGGAGCTTGTTGCCTCGTCCTGTAAGCATGTACGGGATGTTCCGGGAGGCGAGTATTGTGATCCAAAGATCGAACAGGTGCGGAGGAGGGAGGGTAGGCCGTTTTTCCCCGTCGTCGATCATCCTCCAAAAACGGGGGACGCTGTAGGGGCGCATCCACAAGCGCAGTTTACGCCTGCGCAGAGGAGGGCGGCGTGAAGGGATGGATGTGGCCTTCCGTGTGGGCGAGAGGGGGCGTGGTGGCGGTGTCATGTCCTTGAGGTAAGGTCTGTTCTCCAAAAAGCAAAAAAATCCCCGGCTGCGGACAACCGGGGATTTTTGGAAAACCATGCCGCAGACACGGAACTAGTCGGCCTTGCGGACAACGGGCTTCGTAACCACGCCGGAACGCAGGCAGCGGGTGCACACGGAAACCGTGCGGACTTCGCCGTTGGCGAACTGGTGACGCACGTTCTGAAGGTTGGGGTTGAACACACGCTTGGTCTTGATGTTAGAATGGCTCACATAGTTGCCGGTCTGGGGCTTTTTGCCACAAAATTCGCACTGCTTGGACATGACATCCTCCATATATTCGGACGGTCGCCCGAAAAAATCTTTCTAGGGGCACGGACTGTCCGCACCAAAGACTGGTTTCATATACGCTCTCCCAAAAAAACGCAAGAGGTAAGCCGCGTTTTTCGTACGGAACGGCTGGCTGTATTCCTTCCGTCGCGCGTCCGGAAGGGGAAAAGGAGCGGCGGGATTTCCGGAAAAGGTGCGCTTCTTCCTCTTGCCAGCGGGAACAATGGCGTGTAGGAACTGAGGGATTCATTATTCTTCATTTCCCTATATGATGGAGTGCCGCTGTTTCGGCGTGCGGCCATTGGTGTCAGCCGGTGGAGAGGCCGGTTGCGGACGAAACAAATCTACCCTTGCCCAGCGGGGAGCGATATGCCCAAGCGTACAGATCTCAAGAAGATCATGGTAATCGGTTCTGGCCCGATCGTCATCGGCCAAGCGTGCGAATTCGACTATTCCGGGACTCAGGGCATCAAGGCCCTGAAAGAAGAGGGATACGAGGTCGTACTGGTGAACTCCAACCCGGCGACCATCATGACCGACCCCGGGCTTGCGGATCGCACCTACATCGAACCTATCGAACCGGAAACGGTTGCCGCCATCGTGCGCAAGGAACGCCCGTGCGCCATCCTGCCCACTCTCGGCGGGCAGACGGGCCTGAACACGGCCCTCGCGCTGGCGAAATCCGGCGTGCTGGCCGAGTGCGGCACGGAACTCATCGGCGCGCGGGCCGAAGTCATCGAAAAGGCCGAAAGCCGCGAGCTGTTCCGTCAGGCGATGGAAAACATCGGCCTCAAGGTCCCTCAGAGTGCCATCGCCCACAATATGGACGACGTGCGCCGCATCGGTTCCTCCATGCCCTTCCCGATGATCATCCGCCCCGCCTTCACGCTCGGCGGCACGGGCGGCGGCATCGCCTACAATATGGAAGACCTTGAGGAAATCGCGGGTGACGGCCTGACCGCCAGCCCGGTGAGCGAAGTCATGATCGAGCAGTCGGTCATCGGCTGGAAAGAATTTGAGATGGAAGTCATGCGTGATACCGCGGACAACTGCGTGATCGTGTGCTCCATCGAAAACGTGGACGCCATGGGCGTGCACACCGGCGACTCCATCACCGTGGCCCCGGCGCAGACCCTCACGGACCGCGAATATCAGAAGATGCGCGACGCCTCCCTCGCCATCATGCGCGAAATCGGTGTGGAGACCGGCGGATCGAACGTGCAGTTCGGCGTCAATCCCGCTAACGGCGAACTCGTGATCATCGAGATGAACCCCCGCGTGTCCCGTTCCTCCGCGCTGGCTTCCAAGGCGACCGGCTTCCCCATCGCCAAGATCGCGGCCAAGCTGGCCGTCGGCTATACGCTGGACGAGCTCCGCAACGACATTACCCGCGAAACCTCCGCGTCCTTCGAACCCACCATCGACTACTGCGTGGTCAAGATTCCCCGCTTCACCTTTGAGAAGTTCCCCGGAGCCAAGGACGAACTGACCACCTCCATGAAGAGCGTGGGTGAGACCATGGCCATTGGCCGGACTTTCAAGGAATCGCTCCAGAAAGGGCTGCGTTCGCTGGAAATCGGGGCTATCGGCCTCGGCAGCAACTTCCGCGCCGCGTTGCCCTCGCGCGAAGAACTCATGGGTAAGCTCCGTACGCCCAACTCGCGCCGTATGTTCGCCATCCGTCAGGCTATGCTTGTCGGGTTCACGCTGGAAGAACTCCATGAAATCACGTTGATCGATCCGTGGTTCCTGCGCCAGATCAAGGAAATCGTGGATATGGAAGGGCAGATCCGCGACTTTGCGCTGGCCAACTCCATGACACCCGACAATCCGGAAATGGTCGCCGTGCTCCGCAAGGCCAAGGAATTCGGTTTCTCCGACCGTCAGCTTGCGGAAATGTGGAAGAAGCCCGAAGGCGACATCCGTGCCCTGCGCCGCGAAACCGGCACCGTGCCCACCTACTATCTGGTGGATACCTGCGCCGCGGAATTCGAAGCCTACACTCCCTATTTCTATTCGACCTATGAAACGGGTCAGGAAGTGGTTCCCGCCGACCGCAAAAAGGTCATCATCCTCGGCGGCGGCCCCAACCGCATCGGGCAGGGCATCGAGTTCGACTACTGCTGCTGCCACGCTTCCTTCGCCCTCAAGGACGCCGGGGTTCAGGCCATCATGGTCAACTCCAACCCCGAGACCGTTTCCACCGACTACGACACGTCCGACCGCCTCTATTTCGAGCCGCTGACTTTTGAAGACGTGATGCACATTGTGGAAAAGGAACGGCCCGACGGCGTGATCGTCCAGTTCGGCGGCCAGACGCCGCTAAACCTCGCCGTGCCGCTGTTGCGCGCGGGCGTGCCCATCCTCGGCACCAGCCCGGACGCCATCGATCGCGCCGAAGACCGCGAACGTTTTCAGGCTCTGCTCCAGAAGCTGTCGCTTCTCCAGCCCGCCAACGGCACGGCGACCACGCTGGAAGAATCCCGCGAGATCGCCCACCGCATCGGCTATCCCATTGTGATCCGCCCGAGCTACGTGCTTGGCGGGCGGGCCATGATGATCGTCTATGACGACGAGGAGATGGCGGAATACTTCGCGCTGCATGTCGGCAAGCAGAAGCTTGAGCATCCCGTGCTCATCGACAAATTCCTTGAAAACGCCATTGAAGTGGACGTGGACGCGCTGTCCGACGGTGAGGACGTGTACGTCGCCGGGGTTATGGAGCACATCGAAGAAGCGGGCATCCACTCGGGCGACTCCTCTTGCGTGTTGCCTCCCTATTCGCTGCCCGCCGAGACCGTCGCCGAAATCGAACGCCAGACCGTGGCCCTTGCCAAGGAACTGCGCGTCGTCGGCCTGATGAACATCCAGTTCGCGGTCAAGGATGGGGTTGTGTTCATCCTCGAAGTGAACCCCCGCGCCTCCCGTACCGCGCCGTTCGTCTCCAAGGCCACGGGCGTGCCCCTGCCGCGTCTCGCCACGCAGGTCATGCTCGGCAAGACCCTCAAGGAACTGGACCCCTGGTCCATGCGCCGTTCCGGGTACGTGTCCGTCAAGGAATCCGTCTTCCCGTTCCGCCGCTTCCCCGGCGTGGACATCCTGCTCGGACCTGAAATGCGTTCCACCGGCGAAGTCATGGGCATCGCCCCGACCTTTGAGGAAGCTTTCCTCAAGGGGCAGTGGGGCGCGGGCCAGAAGTTGCCGGAAGGCGGCAAGGTGTTCCTGTCCGTGAACGACCGCGACAAGCGCTTTGTGGCTGAGGTCGCCCGCCAGTATGTGGATCTCGGTTTCGAACTGCTCGCCACCTCCGGTACCGCCGGGCTTTTGGCTGGGCAGGGCATCCCGTCCACCCGCGTGCTCAAGGTGTATGAAGGCCGCCCGAACATCGTCGACCTCATCAAGAACGGCGAAGTCTCGCTGGTCATCAACACCGCCTCGGGCAAGCGCACCGCGCACGACTCCAAGGCTATCCGGCAGGCTACGCTCCATTACGGCGTGCCGTACAGCACCACGTTGTCCGGCGCGAAGGCCATTGCCCGCGCCATCGGTGCGGCCCGGACCACCGAAGTGCGCGTAAAGAGCCTTCAGGAATACTATAAGGGCGAGTAACCCGCGGGAAGGGCTCTCTGATAAGGAGGCCCTCCCTCGTTCCTCCCCTGTTGAAAGCCTCTTTAAGGAGGGGGCGGTTCTCCGCGTGTTGCAAGAACCGGAAGTTTTTTTTATCATTTCTCCCTCCTTTTTTGAAAAGATACCCGGCCTTCCGGGACGGCGGCGGAAACGGTATGCAACCGTGATGCCGTTGTACCGGAAGGCTTGCCTGTTTCGGTCAGCCTGCGGCCTCTCGCGGAAACGCGATGCCGGAATCCCTGCCCTTGTCTGGGGCGGAAGGCTATCCGCCGACGGGGGCGGGACACTGCCGGGAATGGGGCAAAGCCCCGCTGGACTGCGACAAGCGTACAACGAACGCCCTGCCTCCGCGGGCGTTATCCACTGACCACAACAAAGGTCGACGGAGCGGAAGGAAAGCCTGAAGAGGGCGGAAGAAGCCTTTCTTCAAGGGGCTTTTTCCGCCCTCTTCGTGACAAAAGGTATTGTATGTGCGGAATTTTTGGTATTTCTGGACATCCTGAAGCGGCTCGGATGGCCTATTTCGGTCTGTACGCCCTCCAGCATCGTGGGCAGGAAAGCACGGGCATCGCAAGTTATGACGGCAAGCACATCCGGCTGCACGCGGGCATGGGGCTCGTGCCGGACGTATACGACGAGGCGACGCTCGGTCAGGAATTGCAGGGCAACAGGGCCATCGGCCACGTGCGTTACTCCACCTCGGGGGTTTCGGTTCGCAAAAACGCCCAGCCGCTGGTCGTCCGGGTTTGCGGCATCGAGATCGCGCTGGCCCACAACGGCAATCTGACCAATGCCTCGGAACTCCGCGGCGAACTGGAAAGCGAAGGCGCCATCTTCCAGACCAGCAGCGACAGTGAAATTTTCGTGCACCTCATTGCGCGCAGCCTTGCCAAAAAGAAGGATCTTGAGGAGGCTATCCTCTCCGCTTGCGATCGCGTGCGCGGGGCGTATTCCCTCATCATCCTGTCCGAAGGCCGCATCATCGCGCTGCGCGACGCCCACGGCTTCCATCCGCTGGCTATGGGCAAGGTGGACGACGCCTATGTATTCGCTTCCGAAACCTGCGCTTTTGACCTGTTGGAGGCCGAATATCTCCGTGAAGTGTTGCCCGGCGAAATGGTTGTCGTCGACGGCGACAAGGTCGTCAGCCGCCCGCTCAACAACGCCGGCAAGGTGCCTGTCCGCCAGTGCATTTTTGAGCTGGTCTATTTTGCCCGCCCCGACTCCATCGTGTTCGGTGAAGACGTGTATCAGTGCCGCAAGCACATGGGCTACGAAATGGCCAAGGAAGCGCCCACCGACGCCGAACTGGTCATGCCGTTCCCGGACTCCGGCGTGTACGCGGCCATCGGTTTTGCTCATGCCGCCGGTGTGCCCTACGAACAGGCGTATATCCGTAACCACTACGTGGGCCGCACCTTCATTCAGCCCTCCCAGACCATGCGCAATTTCGGCGTCCGCGTGAAGCTGAACCCGGTGCGTTCCATGATCAAGAACCGTCGCATCTGCATCGTCGACGACTCCATCGTGCGCGGCACGACGGTTCGCACCCGCGTAGTCAAGCTGCGTGAGCTGGGCGCTCGTGAGGTACATTTCCGCGTGAGCTGTCCGCCGTTGCGCCATCCCTGCTTCTACGGGATCAATTTCTCGTCCCGCGGGGAACTCGTGGCCGCCAACCACCCTCTGGAAGCCTTGCCCGGCCTGCTGAATCTTGATTCGCTTCATTACCTCACCATCGAAGGGCTGCTGAACTCGGTTTCCGAGCCGGACAAGTACTGTCTCGCCTGTTTCAATGGTGAATACCCGGTTGCTTGCGGCGGGCAGTGCTCCTGCTGCGGTTCCGCAGAGTAGCCACTGGAAAGGAACGCCATGACGCAGAAGATTGTCCTGTACGATACGACCCTCCGCGACGGCACGCAGGCCGAAGACGTCAACCTGTCGACCCCGGATAAAATCAAGATCGCCTTGCGCCTTGATGAATTCGGCATCGACTACATCGAAGGCGGCTGGCCCGGTTCCAACCCGGTGGACGTGGCGTTTTTCAAGGAGATCGCCAACTATCACCTGAAATACGCCCGTATCGCCGCGTTTGGGAGCACGCACCATCCCGACAACAAGGCGGAAGACGACCCGAATCTGAACGCGCTTATCGCTTCCGGCGCGACGGCGGGGACGATTTTCGGCAAATCGTGCGAACGCCATGCGAAGGAAGCCCTGCGTCTGGACCCCAAACGGAATCTGGATATCATCCGTAATTCGGTGGCCTACTTGAAGCGCTCCATGCCGGAAGTCTATTTTGACGCGGAGCACTTTTTCGACGGCTACAAGCGGAATGCGGAATACTCGCTGGCGGTCCTGCGGGCCGCGCACGAGGCGGGCGCGCTGATCATCAATCTGTGCGACACCAATGGCGGCACCCTGCCGAACGAGATGCAGCAGATTGTTTCGGATCTGCGCGTGGCCTTGCCGGAAGTGCGGCTCGGCATCCATACGCACAACGACTGCGAGATGGCGGTGGCGAATACCATCGTTGCCGTGCAGGCTGGCGCGGAAATGGTGCAGGGCACGATCAATGGGGTGGGCGAGCGCTGCGGCAATGCCAACCTGTGCTCGATCATTCCGGTATTGCAGGTGAAATGCGGTTTGACCTGCTTGCCTGAGCCCGCGGATGTGCGGCTCCGCCAGCTGACCAAACTGTCGTCCTACTTCGCCGAAGTGGCGAATATGAAGCCGTTCAACCGCCAGCCTTTCGTGGGCAATTCCGCGTTTGCGCACAAGGGCGGGGTGCACGTCAGCGCCGTCAACCGCTGTTCCTCCCTGTACGAGCATATGGAGCCGGAGTTGGTCGGCAACGGCCAGCGCATTCTGATCACGGAGCTCGGCGGACGGAGCAATATCGTTTCGCTGGCCCGCCGGTTCGGGTTCCATCTGGACAAGGACGAGCCCGTGGTCAAGGGGCTGTTCAACGAGCTGAAAAAGAAGGCCAGCCTCGGGTATGACTACGCGTCCGCTGAAGCCAGCGTCGAGCTGCTCATCCTGCGCAAACTGGCGCGGCGCGGCGTCCGGGACTTCTTCAAGCTGGTGCAGTACCATGTGAGCGCCGTGCGTGACGCCAGCCATGAGTTGCCGATGGAAGAAGCCACGGTCATGGTGGAAGTGGAGGGTGCCGTCGAGCATACCGCAGCCACCGGCAACGGCCCGGTCAACGCGCTTGATACCGCGCTCCGCAAGGCGCTTCTGCCGTTCTATCCGCGTTTGAAGGAAATGAAGCTGTTGGACTTCAAGGTCCGCGTCCTTTCCGCTTCCGACGGTACGGGCGGGACGGCCTCCGTTGTCCGTGTGCTTATCGAATCGGGCGACGCCGACAGCACATGGGTGACCGTGGGCGTGTCGCATGACATCATCGAAGCCAGCTGGCAGGGGCTTGTGGATTCTGTCGTGTATAAGTTGTATCGCGACGAGGAGGAGCAGCGGAAGCTCCGCGACTTGCGGTAGAGACAGAATGCGAGAGTGGAATTGGGGAAGGAAAGGGGAACCTTCTGGAGAAGGAGAGAGCACCCCTACGGCTCTTCTTTCCCTCCCAAAAACTGCAACGCGGCTCGCGCCCTTCTCTCTCTCTCTC
>NZ_JH114231.1:1041445-1051180 GCF_000224655.1 Bilophila sp. 4_1_30 | reverse complement strand
GTGTGGGGGAGGGGAGAAGGGGACTTTCTGGAGAAAGTCCCCTTCTCCCCTCCCCCACATTTCCTCTTACCCCAATACGGCGGAATGCGTGAGGGCGTGGCCTGCGGAGAAGGCCCGAGCCTCAAACTGGCTGATAGCCCAGTATTCCTGTACGAGCGGCGCGAAAAGCAGCGGATCGATGAGCGCGGGATCGGGGAGGCCGTCTTCACGCATACAGGCGGAGTCGACTTTCACGTCCATGATCTCGCCGATGAACTGGGTGTGTGAACCGAGCTCAAGCGTATGCGAGAGCGTCAGCTCAACAATAACGGGACATTCGGCGATGCCGGGTGCGTCCACATGTTCGGCGGGAACGGGGGTAAGATTCAGGGCCGTGAACTTGTCGGTATCGCGCCCGGAATGCATCCCGGCGAAATCGGATTGCGCGGCGAGTTTGCGGGAAGGAATGTTGATGGTGAAGGACTTGCGCTCAAGAATGGCGTTATAGGTCCAACGGCTCTTGCGGATGGAAACGGCGATGCTCGGCGGCTGAGAGGCGCAGATGCCTCCCCATGCGGCGGTCATGATGTTGGGACGGCCGGTATGGTCATACGTACCTACGAGGAATACTGGAGTCGGAAGGATGAATGTTTTTGTACCCAGAGACTGGAACATATGATGCCTCATAGTTATGGAAAAAGGTGAACGAAAACACGGTTGTTGTGTCAGAGAATCCGGTATGACGCAAGGGCTGAGCCGCGAACGCCTTGGAAAGCGAGGTTCCACGCGGGAAAAGAGGGCACGGAACCATTCTCCACTTGACCGTGAGAAGACATTGTGGCATAAGACGGCTTTGACACGCCGGGATGGTGGAATTGGTAGACGCAGCGGACTCAAAATCCGCCGATGGCAACATCTTGCGAGTTCAAGTCTCGCTCCCGGTACCAGAATGAAATAAGGCAGTTACGGAAATCGTAGCTGCCTTTTTTCGTATCCAGCGCATGTGTACACCCAAGGGGTATCGGGGAGATCTGCTTTTTGATATTTTTTTATAAGTTCTGCCGGTTAGTTGTTTGAAGTCTGCAAAATGGAAAAAGGTATGCCCCTCGTAAGGATACAGGGGGCATACATTGCGGGAACCATTGTTCACGGCGAGTGGAGAGCGATGTATTCGTCTCTTACGCCTTAATCCCCTTCGGAGATTTCAATCCCGAGTACTTTTGCAGCGTTTTTCCACATCAGCTTCGGCAGGACTTCCGGCTTGAACAACGTCTTGAAGTGCTCCACGCAGTCCACGATGGGCATCAGCGGATAAGCTGAGCCGTAGAGGAAGCGGTCCTGCATGAAGTTGTTGGCGGCCATGATGTAGTCGGCCGCTCCGCTGCAGTTGAAGAGGTACATGTCCGGGCAGAGGTATATGTTCTTCTGGAAGAAGCATACGCCGAGGATCTGCTGCACCCAGGGCCAGCCGCCGTGGGAGATGATGAAGTTGGTCTTCGGGAAGTCGGCGGCGATGCGGTTGATGATCTTCGGATCGCTGTAGGTGATGTCCGGGCCCGCCCGTCCACCGAGCATCAGAATGACCGGAATCTGATGTTTTTCGCATTTTTCATAGATGGGATAGATACGGGGATCGTCGGCATACATGGGCTTGTCCAGCGCGCCGGGTTCCATGCTCACGCCCTTGAGGGGGCCGTTGAGTACCGTGCGTTCGATTTCGTCGATGGCCTCTTCCCTTTTGGAGGCGTTCAGGCCCGCCGTACCTACGAAACGGCCGGGGAAGTCGCCCAGCAGCTTGATGATGTCGTCGTTGGAAATAGTGCCTTTGAAGTGCCCGTTACGGCCGGGGATGACGCCCATGGTCACGCCCGCGGTGTCCATTTCCTGCAACATGAGTTCGGGGGACTTCTGGGCCACGGAAGGGGCCTGCTTCATGGAGAAGCATTCCGTCAGCTTGGCGGTGCGTTCGACGTTGTCATACACCCCGATGTTCAGAAAGCCGCGTGCCGGGGGGCGCATACGAAAGTCAATGATCATTTGCCTGACTCCTTTATGTATTGCTGAAGTTGACATGTATAAAAACAAATGTTGGGCTTACTTTCTTCTGCCAGGACCAATGGATGGAGATATTGCGACTCGATATGCAGTGTGGTTCTCTTCGTTTTACAGAACGGATAGGGGGCGCCTCAGCGTTTTCATTTTGTGAACGGCTAGCGCATCATAATATTGAAGAAATGCCAGTACGGTATCTGTACTAGGCCGAAGAGGAGAGCGAACCATACCATTTTCATCAAATGGAGCTTGATGAAGTCTTTCATGGTCATCAGCCCGAAACCGAACATGATGAGGTATGCCGGAACTTCATGCGGAAGGAACACGAAGTCGGTGGAATAAATGATGGTCAGCAAGGAAGGCAGAGGGTTCATGCCGAGGTTGAGGGACAATTGTGCGAAAGGCGCGGGCAGCACAGCCATCATGGCGCCGGGAGACAGGATGAGGTTGAACAGGGTGCCAACCAGCAGCAGGACATAGAGGAAGGATGTCGAGCCCACACCCGACAGCATTTCGGCCAGATGCCCGGCGATAAGCTGGGTGAAGCCCAGTTTGGTTCCGACAATGCCTATGCCCAGACAGGTGGCGACAAAGAAGATGATGCCCAGGTTGATTTTTTTGATGCTGGCGGATGAGCCGATGCGGATGCCGGGCGCAAGGCACAGCCAGGGCAGCAGCATGAAAGAATAGTTAGCCGAAATGTGGTGGAAGGGTTCGCTGATGATCCATCCCATCAGGACAATGAGCAGCACAAGGGCTTTCTTTTCAGTAAACGACATCTTGCCCAGCTTTCTGTATTCCTCCTCAAAATACTGTTTGCCGCCGGGCAGGACGAATTCGCTGCTCTTATACATTTTCGTAAGAATCCATATGAACGACAATGCCATCAAAACGGAAGGGAAATTGTAGAGCATCTGATCGGAGAAGGAAACCGAAAAGCCCGGATCCACGGTCTGCACCTGTGAAACCATGATGGACATGGTGGCCGGGCGGTAGGCGAACAGCTTGACGTTCAGGGCCGCAATGCCGCCCACCATCATCATGAGGGTGCCTTCTTTGGATTTTCCGAACCCCATGGCCTTGCAGATGCCGTATGTCAGGGAGATCAACAGCAGATAATGGCCGCAGAAACAGATGATGCCCAACACCAGCCCCACCAGATACAGGGCATAGAGCGTTCTGTTGTATGTCCCGCCGCAGGTTTTGATGATCCAGTAGGCGATGCGCATCAGGATGCCGCACTCCTCCAGGGCATTGGTCAGTACGAACGCGCCCAGGATCATCCAGAATGTTTCTGTGGTGAACGGGCTATAGGCTATATTGATGGGGACAACGTGAAAAACGTAATAAGCGAAGGGGAGTAATACGGAAGGGATAATAACATCCATAAGATCGAATGCTACTATGCATATCACTGTAATACTGAGCATCGCAAAGAGGCGTATTTGTGGTGTGAATGCCTCGGATAATGGTATGCACATAATGCCGATAGCAGTCGCTATTGTGACTATCCAGCCAATAAGCTTGCTTTTTTCGATTTGGACGCCAGCTTGCATGATTACTCCGTTTTTTCACGCTCGGTGACTGAAATGGGGGTTCCCGTAATGGATTGGCGCATCAGGATTTCAAGTATCTAAAACTGTTACTAAAAACATGTCCGGCAGTGGTCTCTATCTGTAACAGCATCAGATCGAGATCAGACAGCCAAACAATGAGCCTCACTCTTTGTCGACAATGCAAATGTCACATTGCTGTACCTCTTTGGAAGGGTATGTCCTTGTTACGTGTTACTTTTTAAATATTTTTCCATTTTATTGCCGTCGTCATGCGACGGCTTTACGTATAATTTTGCAATATGCGATCCATCCGATACGGCGAAAACGTGAAATACATGACAATCACATAGTGTACGATATATTGGAGCAGTCCACACAGCGCTGTCTGGACCGCGTAACGTATCTTTTAGTGTGTACATTCTGGACATGTAGAGTGTGTATGTCCAAATTATAGATGCGGGAGAGATGTGTGGACACGTACCGGAGGCGAGAGGGAAGATGAAAAAGTGCAATGGTCCGGACATGGAATCGAGAAAGGGATGGTTCACGTTGTTTCCCGTCGAACCCTCCTTTTCTGTAAAGTTCTTTTTTCTCTATTTGCTGCGTGGGGTGGAGTTGGGGCAACCTGAAAAACGGAACGATGCGGTACCGAGGTTTTCAAGGTATGGAAAGAACCTATACTGCCAGTGATCATGGAAGAAGGATCATGGTTCACCGAAAGAGCATAAGGAAAGAAGCTGAGAGCCCTTTAGACGGTCGCCGCGTCAAAAGCCTCAAAGCTATCGGTGGCAACTTCAGTTTCCATTGAGCCTGCGGCGGCACGTTGCCATGAGGCGGCTGCGGCCAACGGAGTCATCGTTTCCGTGATGCCGAGGCTTTTGATGCCCATGACGCGGAAAGACTCTGAGAGCCGTTCGGCATGGCGTTATATATTTTGCTGCAGGCCGCAGTATTAGAGTTTTCCGAATGAAACCAACTTGTTTTGGAGGGGTAAAAAATGGGTCATCCGGGCGGGGTTCGTAAGAGCGTTGCGCTTTCTGGCGAAACACCGTAGAGGCGTTTCCACACGGTCAGGAATACTGTACAAGAACAGGAGAACCGCCATATGAACCAAAAGCATTGCCTGCTCGTTATGGCGCTTGCCGGAGTATTGAGCCTTGTGCCGCTTCCGGCTTTTTCGGGAAATCTGAGCAATTTTTCCGATGCGCTCGAACAATTGGCGGATATGACCCGTGCCGCCGACAGGGCCCATGATGCCCTTAACGACGCTATGCAGGGGGGCAGGGATTACAGCCGGTATGATCGTGATTGGCGCAATGCCGAGTCACGCCTCGAACGGGCGAGAATCCGCACGATGGCGCACATCGCGGGAGTGAGCGAATCCCGTATTCGCTCCCTGCGTGACGACGGCTACAGCTGGGAGCGCATTGCCCGGAAATACAAGGTCGATCCGCGCCGGTTCGGATACGGGCAGTCTCGCTACGATCACGATCGGGATAAGTGGAAGGGCGTGCCCCCCGGACTTGCCAAGAAAGGCGGCGTCCCTCCGGGGCTCGCCAAGAAGGGAGGACTTCCGCCCGGACAGGCGAAAAAGTTCAAAGAACACCACGACAAGAAACATCGAGATTGAAAAAAGGCCCTTCCGTTGAGGAGGGCCTTTCGTTTTACGGCGTGTGGAGAAGGATTACTTGAGAAGGCGCCTTGCCGCGTAGAGATCGCCGAATGAAGCGTAGCAGATGCCGCCGATGATGAGCACTCCGCCGATCATCTGCGGAAGCGTGATGGACTCGCCCAGGACCAATGTAGCCTCAAGGCTCGCAAACAGCGGGATGCTGTTGTAGATGATGCCCGCCCTGACCATGCCGATGCGTTCGATCGCTAGGCTCCACGCGAGGAAGGAAACGACCGATGCCCCGACCCCTATGTAGATGAGGGCGCTGAGGATGGAGCCGTCCAGCGGGCTCAGCCCGGTGTCGGCGGCCTGCCAAAGCAGCGGCGGGATCAGGCCGAGGACGCCAATGCCGATGAGCAGGGCAAGAAAGGCCTTTTGTGGAAATGCCTTGGGACGGCAGCGGAGCATAAGGCTGTAGACGGCGAACAGGAAGACCGAAAGGATCATCCATAAGTCGCCTTGTGCAAAGCGCAGCCCGAGAAGGGTGCCGAGCCTGCCGCGCGACACGAGGATGATGACCCCACAGAGGGCGCCGCACAGCCCGAAGAACTGGAACCGGGAAAGCCGTTCCCGCAGGAACAGGTGTGCGATGGCGGCCATGACGATGGGAGAGGCCGTGGCGAGCAGCGACATGTTGGTGGCGTCGGTCGTATGCCCGGCCTGATAGATGAAGGTGTTGAAACAGGTGATGCCGAGCAGGGCCATGAGAATGACTTTGCCCCATGTGCCGCGGACGAGGGGAAGCGAACGCAGCAGGCTCCGGCCCGCAAAGGGGAGGATGGTCAGAAACGCGATGCTCCAGCGCCAGAAGGACAGTTCAACCGGAGAGAGCGCTCCAGCGAGGCCGCGGGCCACGACGAAATTCCCGCTCCAGACCACGGTGGCGAGCAGGGCGAACAGGTATCCTGTGACGGTATGGGAAAAGATGGGCATGGCTGGCTCAAGAGGTTTGGGCGGTCCGGATGGCCGTCGTTTCCGCCGGAAATGGCACGGCGGAGAACCCTACTTCCGGGTCGGAGCTCCGTCAACCGGGATTTTGTCCCGAGCCTCCGTGTGCACGGCCATGCGGGGACGGCCGTTCTACCCTGTTTGCGTGCGATGGAGGAACAGGGTAGACTTATCCATCCTTATTTCTGGAGAAAGATATCCCATGCGTTTGCTCATCGCTTCCGATCTGCACGGTTCCCCGGAAGCCGCCGCGTTTCTGCGCCGGCGCTGCGAGGAGCTGTTGCCCGATATGTTGGTCCTCCTGGGCGATTATTTGTATCACGGCCCGCGCAACCCCCTTCCTTCCAGCTACGGGCCGCCAAGCGTGGTTTCCGTTTTCGCGGATTTCGAGACGCCCATCGTGGCCGTGCGCGGCAACTGCGACGCCGAAGTGGATCTCATGCTGCTTCCCTTCGCGGTGGAAGACAGCGCCGTGATTGCCGCTGACGGGTTGCGCATCGTGGCACAGCACGGACACCACCTTCCCAGTTGCCCCCCCATTCCCGGCGTGCGCCCCGGCGATGTGGTCTTGAGCGGGCATACCCATATCCCGCGCGGGGAAACCGTCGACGGCGTCCATTTCTGGAACCCCGGCAGCACAACGCTGCCCAAGGGCGGCTTTCCGGCTTCTTATGGCGTCTTCGAAGCCGGTGCGTTCCGTGTGTTCGGGCTTGACGGGCGGTTTCTTTTGGAGCATCGGCCTTCCGCAGCCTAACGTTTTCGGAGGAAGGCGTCCTGAATGCGGGACGCCTTTTTGCATTGCTCTAAGATTCCGTAACTTCCGCAATAACGCCGTATTTCAGCCGATCCCGTCTTTAGGGGCGGTTCCGGACGTGTATTTTTCCGCTTGATTTTGCAGGCGGGATGCCTCAAAACAGGCCGACCTCACCTTTTTGGCTTTCTCTTCCACTCCTCCCTCCGTTGAGTGCCACATCTTCCCGTCCTGCGCGGCAACGCAGAACGGATTTCCGTATTTCGTATTGCTCCAATCGATAGAGACAAGGCAGGTACATATGGCCGACACCAGCGCCACGCTTTTGCTGAGAACAGAACCGATCGGAAAACTGCTTCTCCGGTATTCCTTGCCCGCCATCGCCGCGATGGTGGTCTTTTCCCTTTACAACATCATCGACAGTATTTTTATCGGGCATGGCGTCGGTCCGCTGGCCATTTCCGGCCTTGCGATCACGTTTCCGGTCATGAACCTGACCTTCGCGCTGGTTTTGCTCGTCGGCATCGGCGGCGCGTCCATTTGTTCCATCCGGCTGGGGCAGCAGGACATCGACGGCGCTACCCGGGTGCTCGGCAACGTCCTGCTGCTCGGCCTCATCAACGGGGTGACGTTCGGCCTGCTGTCGCAACTGGTGCTTGATCCTGTGCTGACGGCTTTCGGGGCCAGCGAGCACACCTTGCCCTATGCCCGCGATTTCATGCAGATCATTCTGTACGGCCTGCCGGTCACCTGTACCATGTTCGGGCTCAACCACATCATGCGGGCCACGGGGTATCCGCAAAAAGCCATGCTTTCCGCCGTGTTGACCGTGGGCATGAACATCATTCTGGCGCCGATATTCATCTTTTGGCTGGAATGGGGCATCCGGGGCGCGGCTATCGCCACGGTATTGTCACAATGCGTAGGTATGGTGTGGGTGTTGAGCCACTTCCGCAATCCGAAAAGCACCGTGCATTTCCGGCAAGGGACGTTCCGGCTGCGCTGGAAGATCGTCTCAAGCATCTTTTCCATCGGCATGTCGCCGTTTTTGCTGAATGTGTGCGCCTGTCTGGTAACGGTGCTCATCAACATCGGCCTCAAGCGGTACGGCGGCGACATGGCCATCGGGGCGTTCGGCATCCTCAACCGGATACTCATCCTGTTCGTGATGCTGGTCATGGGGCTTACGCAAGGCATGCAGCCCATTGTGGGATACAACTATGGGGCGCAGCAGTTCGAACGGGTAAAACAGACGCTGAAGTACGGCGTCATCACGGGCGGGCTGATCACGACGGCGGGGTTCCTTGCCGGGCAGTTCGCTCCGGAAATCGTGTCCCGGATGTTCACCGACGACGCGGGCCTGATCGCCCTCTCCGTGGAAGGTATGCGCCTCGCTACGCTGGTATTCCCCTTGGTTGGCATCCAGATCGTCGTCGGCAACTTTTTCCAGTCCATCGGCAAGGCCAAACTGTCGATTTTCCTTTCTCTGACGCGTCAGCTGCTGTTCCTGGCCCCCTGCCTGCTCATTCTGCCGCGTTTCTTTGAGTTGAAAGGCATCTGGATCAGCCTGCCCGTTTCGGACTCGCTGTCGTTCGTGACCTCAATGGGCGTGCTGTACATGTTCCTTCGGGAGATGCGCCGGGCCCATCACAGCCGGGAGGCGTGAGATTCTCATGCGCTGGCGGATTTGCCCGGTTTTGTTAGTGTCGTAACCGGGCGGGAGGTTCTTCCGCCTCACAAACAGGCAAGGAGTTCCTCATGAAGGATTTATTCAATCAGATAAGCAACGGCCTCGGCGGGCTGGGAGGGCTTGGCGACAAGCTGAACGGCGCTCTCGGCGGACAGCAGAAGACGGATGCCCCGTTCGGTCAGGGGACGGGCAACGCTCTTGGCGATATGGTGAGATCCGCCGGAGGGCTGGGCGGTTTGCTCGGCTCGGCGGCGCTCGGGGGACTGCTCGGCACGCTGATGTCGGGCAAGACGGCCCGCAAGGTTGCCAAAGGTGCACTGATGGTTGGTGGCACGGCCGCTGTCGGAGCCTTGGCATGGAAATTCTATCAGAAGTGGTCCGGAGCCAACGGCGCGGCCCTACAAGGGCAACCTGCCGAACCGGTCCCGTCAGCCCAGCCCGCACCGAGCGGCTGGCCTGACGAGCTGCAGCAAACGCCGCCCCCGGCTGTTTCGGCGGATCAGACGGCCCTGTTGCTGCTGGAGGCGATGGTCTTCGCCGCTCGTGCCGACGGGCATATTGACGACAAGGAGCGGGCCAATATCCACAACGCTGTGGAGTCGCTGTTCCCCGGCCGGGATATGGCGCAGGTGCTGGATACGTTGCTGAACAAGCCGCTCGATCCGGCCTCGCTGGCGTCCCGCATAGCCAACCACGACGAAGCCCGTGATCTGTATCGGCTTTCCGCCATGATCATTGATGTGGATCACTTCATGGAGCGCAGCTATCTTGATGGCCTTGCCGCCGCGCTCAAAATCACGCATGAAGAGAAGGCCGCACTCGACAGCGAGGTTGAAGAAACCAAAAGGACAGCCATAGAACCGTCCTGATCCCGTTTCCCCTTTTCCGCCAGCTGATGAAGAACCTACATAGCGGAAATCCCGCCACGCGGAAAAACTTGATTGCCATTCGAGAGGTTCCCGTCTCCATGGAGACGGGAACCTCTTTTGTCTGAGCGCGCAACAATAAAGATCGGCTTCAGATAAACCGGGAAAGCGGCGAACAGGGATTCGATAGGCATGAAAGTCTTTGGGAGAGGAGGGATGGG
>NZ_JH114231.1:1020781-1041239 GCF_000224655.1 Bilophila sp. 4_1_30 | reverse complement strand
CATTTCAACCTTTTTTCCCCAACGCCAAAGCGGCAGGGCCGCCGCCGTGAATACGGGAACAGGCTAGTACGCAGGCACCGCAGTTGGTGCATTCCAGCGGCGATGATGAGCGGGGATTTCGGGGATCAAGGCCGAGCGAGCAGGCACGGCGGCAGGCGGGTTCTCCTTTGCAGGTACAACGGGACAGCGTGCGCCGCAGACGCGGGCCCACGGGCAGGCGGGCCATCAGCGCGAGCAGGACGGACTGCGGGCAAACCCAGCGGCACCAGAGCCGTTCGCCCGTGACAAGCTCGACGGCGAGCACAGTAATCACGGGCAGAAACGGCACGGCAAAGAAGAAGAGATGCTCCAGAACGGTATGGACTGTTTTGGAGGAGAGCGGAGCGGCGGCGGTCAGAAAGCCAAGGGACAGGCCGCCGGGCAGGGAAAGCTGGTTGAGCAGCGGAAAGCCGAGCAGGGGCACAAGCGCCAGCCCGACAAGCGCGATCACGGCCCGGGACCGAAATCCGTGTTTGAGCGGCTTTGGGGGACGTCTGCCCCGGATGGCGTGTACGAGTTCGGACAAGAACCCGAAAGGGCAGAACCATGAACAAAAGATGCGCCCAAGGCACAGGGCGACGGCGAGCACAACAAGCGCACCGGCTATCAAGCGCCAACCCGGAATGATGCCCGAAAGCCCTATCTGAACCGCGTCAAGAGGATCGGCAAACGGCAGCCCGAAAAAGTCGAAGGCGAACAGGCTGCCCTTCATGCCCGTGAAACCATCCCGGTTGAGCCACGGGAGCGCGGCAAAAAGCAGCAGGACCGCAACTTGCACCAGACGCCGCAGCCGCAAAAGGCGGATCATGCCTTCCCTCCCTTCTTTTGTACATCGGGAACCACGGCAACAGCGTTTTTCGGGCATACGTATTCGCACATCCCGCACCCCACACAGCTCTCGCCCACAGCGGGGACGTACCCCATGTCCAGCACCATGCCTTCACCGCGCAGGGGACAGCGATCGTAACAGGTCATGCACATGGTTCCGCTTTCGATCCAGTTAAGGCAACGATCCTTGAAGATCACGGCTCTGCCCATGTTCGCTTCTTTCATGGCGGCCACGGGCCGCAACGCTCCGCTGGGGCAGGCCGGGGGGCATTTCATGCACAGCCAGCAAGGGATTTCGCTCGGCCTGATTTCCGGCGTGTGGCGTTCCGGCCCGAAGGTTTCCAGCATACGTACGCTTCCATAAGGGCAAGCCGCCGCGCATTGCCCGCAGTGGATGCAGGTTTTCAGAAAGGCGGATTCGGGCAAAGCCCCCGGCGGACGCAAGAAGCTCACGTTCCGCCTCCTAATCCAGCGGGTTGGGCGTTTCTCCGAAACAGGCCGGGCCGCACTTGCGGGGCTTGTGCTCCGGGCAAGAGATGTACCCCTTGTTTTCCAATTCGTCCTCATAGCTGATGGATACGAGGCCGACATTCAGCACGCCGTCCCAACCACTGAGTGCGCCAAGAGCATCCTCAATATACGCCGCGTCGGTTTCCATTACGGCGGCCAGCATACCGGGCACGCCCGTCTCTTGCGTATCCGCCACATCCTTTGAAGCGCACAGCCGTTCGCGCACGGTTCCGTACGCTTCCGCCGTGGTCTGGATGGTGATGCCTGCTATTGCCATAGAATATCCTTTGTGAAGCTTTTGGGTGAGGAGCGCACTCCTCACCTGCCTCTCTTTTTTTTCAACCCGTTGCCGGAACCACTTCATGTTCCGATGAGACGAATCAGAGGGGCCGTTCCCCGAGTGGTGCGGGCAGCGTTTTCCCTTTAAGCGGACGGAGAGGAAACGGCTTTGTCGCTGAAGGAATGGAGAACAATGTCGGCACACGGGGCCAGCCACCTCTTCCCCTCCACTGGGAGGAGGGCCGTACCCGCCAGATCTGTTATAGCCTGACGGGCACGGCATAACGCTTCTCCGGAAAGCGCAGGTTACGCCTTTTTGATCCGTGCGGCGCAGATCTTGTACTCCGGCTCGCGGGACGCGGGGTCGGTGGCGTCGAGGAACAGCTTGTTGACGAGCTTCTTCTTATCGAAGAAAGGCACGGCAATGAGCCCCGGCTTGCAGGTGTCGTTGACATGCGCCGGCAGGGTAAGCGCATCGCGCCGCGTTTCCACGACGACCTGATCGCCGTTCTTGATGTTCAGCCGTGAGGCGTCCTCGGTATTCACTTCCACAAACGCGGCGGGGTTGGCCTTGAGCAGTTCCGGGACCTTGCCGGTCATGGTCGCCGTGTGCCAGTGGTCGATGACGCGCATGGAGGTCAAGTAGAACGGATATTCCTGATCCGGCTCCTCGGCGGCGCCCTTGTAGGGGCGCATCCAGATGTTCGCCTTTCCGCTCGGGTTGCCGTAGAACCAGATCTTGTCGGGGTGATCCGCCGGAATGTTGGGATCTTCGCCGCGTACATAGCGCAGGTTCGTGCCGGGGTGCGTCTCCGTGGGGCAGGGCCAGATAAGGCCGGACTCGCGCTTCATGCGTTCACGGGTCATGCCGCCGAAGTTGTAGGGGCCCTTCATGGACAGCCTGCGCCATTCGTCCCATACGTCTGCGGAGTTGCGGAAGTTCACCAGCTTGGGATCGACGCCCGCGCGCTTGGCGAATTCGATCAGCGTATTCACGGTGGGGCGGCAATCCGCCGGAGGTTCGACCGCCTTTTCGATGAGCGAATAGCGCCGCTCGCCGCAGCCGTACGTGCCGTCGCGTTCGCACCAGAACGCGGGCGGCAGGATGAGGTCGGCGTACTCAAGCGTCACCGCGTCGGGGAACGCTTCGATGACGGTGATGAACGTGTCCGGATTGGACATGGCCTTGTGGACCTTGTTCAGGTTCGGCAACGTATGCGCGGGGTTGGTTTCGCAGATGATTATGGCCTTCACGTCGGCCTTGCCGAGGGCCTCGAACAGCGCGATGGTGTGATACCCCACATTGGGGGACATGGAATCCTGCGGGATGCCCCAGAATGCTTCCATCTGGTTGCGGTGGGCCTTGTTGGCGACCACGCGCCCGGCGGGGAGCAGATGGGAGAGCGAGCCCGTGTCGCGTACGCCGCCGCAGGCATTGGGCTGTCCGGTCAGGGAGAACGAGGTCGCGCCGGGGCGGCAGATCTGCCCGGTGATAAGGTGCAGGTTGTGGATCAGGTTGTTGGCCCACACGCCGCGGATACGCTGGTTGATGCCCATGCACCACAGGGACATGGTCGCGGGGGATTCCGCGAACAGGCGCCCGGCTTCCCATACCTGCTGCTCGGGGATGTTGCAGAGCTTGGCTACCTTGTCCGGCGTATAGTCCTCAAGGAACGCCCGGTAGTCGTCAAAGGTGGCATCCTTGCCGTCACTGGTCTTGAATATTGCGTACTTGTTGTAGAAACGCGGATTATCCAGCTCTTCGTGCAGAATGACCCACGCCATGCCGTTCATGAGGGCGAGGTCGGTCCCCGGACGGAAGGCTATGTGCAGGTCGGCGATGCGCGACGTGTTGGTCCGGCGAGGGTCGGCCACGATGATCTTCACGCCGGGTTCGTTTTGCTTGCGGCGGGCGATACGGCGGAAGAGGACGGGGTGCGCTTCCGAAGTGTTGGAGCCGATGATGAAGAAGGTGGAGGCCCGGTCGATGTCGGCATAGGTGCCCATCGGCTCGTCCTTGCCGAACGTGGTCGTATAGCCGCCCACGGCGGAGGCCATGCACAGGCGCGGGTTGCCGTCCACGTTGTTGGTCTTGAACCCGGCCTTGAAAATCTTGTTCGCCAGATAGGATTCCTCGGTCAGGCACTGGCCGGAACCGTACCACGCCACGGCATCGGGGCCATACGTATCAATGGTGGTGCGGAACTTCTTCGCCATGTGATCAAGGGCTTCGTCCCACGAGATAGGTTCAAGCCGGCCGCCCTTGGTGCGGCGGAGCATGGGCCTGGTCACGCGGTCGGGCGAATTGAGCACCGGGATGAGGAGCGCGCCCTTGAGACAGAGGAAGCCCTGATTGTGGTTGTTGGGATCGCCCTTGATGGCGACGGCCTTGCCGTTTTTCACGCCGACCAGCACGCCGCAGCCTGTGCCGCAGTAACGGCAGACGCCCTTGACCCACTTTTCGGGGGTATTGGCTTCGGCGGCGCGGGCAACGCCCGCGGGTCCGGCCACAGCCGCCAGGGCGGCGCTCATGGCGGCGGAGCGGAGAAAATCACGTCGGGTCATTTGCATTGTCATTCCTCCTATTCCAGCACCGTCTTGGTTGTGGCTTGGCGGTTTTCATACACCTTTCCGTGTATGGGCCGTGCGTGATAGGGATGGCAGGTGGAGCAGTCGTTGCGCTTGCCGTAGAGGGCGGTCATCTTGTCGATGGCGAGGCCATGGCAGGCCGCGCAGACTTCCACGCCGGGGACGCGCTTGAACGGGACAGCGCCCTTGCCGTCCGGCTGGCCGTGGCAGACCTGACAGCGGACCAGCGTGACGCCGTGCTTGCTTTCATACCAGTCCTGCGCAACCTGCGGCGTCACCTTGAGGTGGCAGCCGTAACAGTCGCCGATCATGTCGGCGTCCAGATGCTTCGCGGCTTCGCAGCGCGTCCCGGTGAAGGCGTTCTGGATGTAGACGAAGAACCCGATCACCAGCAGGATCACTGCGGCTAACGCGATGATAAGAGGCTTTTTCAGCAGTCTGGCCATTACCTGACCTCCTTGAAGGTGAGCTTGCTGGCGAATGCGGCGTTGGCGTCGTAATGGCGGTCCTCGGGCGGCAGGTGCGCGATGTTGCGGTGGCACCCGGCACAGCCGCTGCGGGACGATCCGTTCTTGTCCAGATAGTTGTCGTGGGCGAGGCGTCCGTATTCGGAAATCGCCCCATCGTTCTTGGCGTTGTGGTACAGATCCTCATGGCAGGCGCGGCAGTTGGCGTCATCCATGAAGCGCCGCGCCTCCGGCTGGATTTCCCTCCGGTTGAGCGTCACGCTGCCGCCCGTCGTGGCGTGTACCCACAAGTCTTTGGTCCCCAGCCACGTTTTGGCCGACAGCATACGGACGATGTTGGTGCTCGGAATGTGGCATTGCACGCATTCGATGGCGTTGCCCCTCGCATCCTGCGCGTGGGGGGAAAGCGCCAACTCCTGCTGATGCACCCGCATTTCGTGACAGGATAGACAGAACGACGTCGATGAGGTGACATGCACCCCTATCGCCGTGCCTGCCAGCACGAGCACAACAAGTACCGTTGCCGCGATCCAGACTTTCATGGAGCGAAAGAACATACGATTCATCCCGTTCGCGGTTATAGTGCTTTTTTTCACACCATTGTCACGCAAACAGCAAAAAAGGTGCCATTTGGGCCTGAGTCTAACTGCCCGGAATCATGTCGGCGGCGATTAGCGCAATGAGATAGCGAGTCATCTTTTTCTGACTGATTGTCATGAAAAGATGACTCGCCTGATTTTTCGGACAACAAGAGAGAAGCGGATCCCCCTTGGAAGGTGGGATCCGCCTGCTGCAAGTACACGGCCGAGCGGATGGAACGTGTATTTCTACATTGTTGAGAAGCAGCTCGCTACGCCGGACCCGGCGAAAACAGGGAATGTATGGGGGGAGGGATTCGATAAGGCTGAACGTCTTGGGAAGAGGAGGGTGGGTTTGGGGAGGGAGGGGAAGCCTTTCTTCAGAAAAGGTTTTCCCTCCCTCTCCAGCTATTACAGATCTAAAATAACCTTACAGGCGACGGCGACCTGATAGAGCACCTGCGAAATGTCCTTAACGGCCTGCAGGTTCTTGGATTCCACGCGAGGCAGGACGAGGACCTGATCGCCGGGCAGCACTTCCTTGGCGCGGGGGACGACTTCGCCGCTCGGATGGACGACGATGAGGTTCGATTCGTCGGCACGGTTGCTGAATCCGCCGGCCCCCTTGATGTAGTCGTCCATATCCTTGTCTTTGTTCCAGACAATGGCTTGCGGCATCATGACTTCACCGCTGATGAGCACTACATCGGTCTTCTCGGGAATGACGATGACGTCCCCGTCCTCAAGGGCGAGATCCGCGATGTTGCCCTTGGTGCCGACCACGACGACGCCCTCGGGCTGCACCTCCTTGGCACGGGAAATGAAATTGGACAGCATTTCCGCTTCTTTGGCGCGGATCTGCGCTTCATCGGAGCTGGCTGAGGTAGCGGTATAGGCGTTCTGCTCCAGACGGCGCAGGGCGTCTTCAATGGCCTTCTTTTGGCGGACGGCCACGCTTTTGCGCTTGATGTACAGGCCTTCGAGGTTGGCGCGGCCCGGTTCCACGGCGATGTAGCTCATGACCTCGTGCAGGCGCGTGTTGCGGCGCACCGGGAAACGCGACGCGCCGCGGATGGCCCCCTGCGCTTCGACCATGATGGTATCCCCGGGACGATCCGCGAGGAACCTGATCTGATCGCCGTTCTCAAGGCGCAACGCCTTGAAGTCGTTCATGGGCAGATACAGGTTGTAGGGAGCGCCGCCGCGCGATCCGCTGAGGCTGACGTGCGTGGCCCTCGGCTGGGGATCGGCAAGCTCGATGAGCTTCGCGCCGGTCAGTTCGCCGGGCTTGAATTCAAAGCGCGCCGTATTGCGGACTTCACCGGAAGTGATGACGGAAGGCCCCTTTTCGCCGACAACAACGGTGTCGCCGTCCTGAAAGCGGATATGCGGCATGGCGCCTTTCAGTGCAAAGGGATAGAGGTCGAACGAGCCCACTTCCTGCCCTTGGCGCAATACGCGGATATTGCGGTAGCTGCCGCGCTTGGAGTCGATGCCGCCCGCCTTGTCGAGGAAGGCGAGGATGGTATCGGACGGCGTGCCCGTATAATTGCCGGGGCGGGGCACGAAGCCGGTCACGAAGATCGAGACGGGCTGGGTGTCCATCGGGCGGATATACATCTCCACATCGACTACGCCCGCCGCATTGAGCTTGCTCTTGATGGCCTGTTCAAGCGGTTCTTTGGCATCGATGGGCAGGCCCGCCACAGGCACGCGCCCGACATCGGGAATGGTGATCATGCCTTCAGGGTCGACGGTCAGGATGTCGTCCATTGTACGCCCGCCCCACAGGCGCATGATCAGGCGATCACCGCTCTGGATGACCTTACTGGACGAACTTTGGGAAAAGTGCCCCTGGAAGAGGTTGGTTCCAAACGGAGCGGGATCGGCTGCCGGAGCCGCAGGCGCAGCCGGGGCCGAAGCTGTAGCGGTCGCCGTCGCCGTAGCGCTGGCCGACGCGGTGTCAGCGGCCGACGCAGGAAGGGCAAACGTCATAGCCAGCAGGCAACAAAGAAGAAACAGCAGGTTACTGCGGGAAAACAAGGGATGCCTCCAGAGGGATGGTCAAACGTCGTCCAGAAGAGGACAACAGGAAACGCCCCTCCCGGTGTGCCGGAAGGGGGCGCTTGGAAGTGCCGATCAGTCTACGGCGTGGTAATGCCCTTGCCCCACACGCGGGGCATGAGCCGCCATTCGCCGGGGTTGCTTTCGTCGCCTTCCTGCCCGTTGTGGCAGATCACGATGATTTCCGCTTCATGCTGTGCTGAAAGCAGGGTTGCCCGCTTGCAGGTTTCGCCCGCCGCGGAAAGGAAGGTGTCTTCAAGCGTTACACGGACTTCGCCGCCGAAAGTTTCATCTTCTATGACCGCCGTAGCGCCTGTGGCGTTGGCGACCATGAACTGGGCCACGGGTGAAAGCGGTTGGGGTTCCACTGGGGGCGGAGTGGGGGCGCTCTGCCAAGAGCAGCTGACGAGGCCGCCGAGCAGGATCAGGCCGCAAAATTGAAGAAATCGCATATAGGTCCTCCGAAACGCCGGGATTCATGTTCCCGCTGTGAAAGCGTTCGTCTGGGTTTCTATACGTTGTCAGGCTGTGCTCTGTCCACTGGTATGGTATGGCTGGAGGAGGGAGGAAGTGAGGAAGACTGGGGAAGGGGGAGAAACTTTCTGTAGAAGGGGGAGCTCCCCCACGTTTCTCCCCCTTCCCCAAACCCCATCCCCCACTTCAAAGACTTTCAACGTTATCGAATCCCTGATGAAGGATGGTTTCTATGGCTGGAAGAGAGGGGTGTGCCGTTTTTGTTTAAAAAGGCAAGAATGTATTTATACTTTTGCGTTTCCGGGAGATGAAAGCCTCCGAACCGATACTGCGCGGTTCCCGTTGCCGTCATTGACCCTTACAAAAGTCTTGGGAGGGAGAGGGGAGGAGTTTGAGGAGGGGAGAGGGGACCTTTCTCCAGAAAAGTTTCCCCTCCCTTCCCCCGACTTTTCCCTACTGCATCTTGTTAATAGGCGAACCGTAGCCCTGCACGCGGCGGACGGCGAGCTTGTGCTGGACGGCGCGGGTGTGGCCGCTTCCGGGTTGATCGTCGCGGTAGTTTTCGTGGAAGGCGCGGAGCCGCCGCTGCATACGGAGGATACGGCGCATGATCTCGCTCATGCCGAAGTAGGCGGCGGAGAACAGCACGCTGCAAAAGAGCAGCAGGAACGCCCCGTAGATAAACAGCTTGTTGGTTTCCGCATCCGGGCTGTCCGTCTGCCAGAGAAGGACGAGAAAACCGGTGGTCCCCACCAGCCAGAGCAGGTGACCGCAGGCTTTCAGGAACGTCTCCATCGGCATCCGGGTATAGGGGTTGACCTCCACGAGGCCGATCCATTCTTCACTGCCGCATTCAGGGCAGCGGGCCAGATAGTCGGGGAAGATGGCCTTGCAGCGGGAGCACTGCAATTCGCGCTCGACTTTGACCTCGACGGAAGAGGAGGACGAAGAGCCGAGCGAGATCAAGCGTTTGCGGCGGAAAGGCGTTTTGGTCCTCATGCTGCGGCCTCCGTGGTCTGCGTGGTGCGGGCGTGCTGCATGTAGGCGAGCAGGCCCATGATGCCGATGCCGATGAGGTAACCCCAGTACCGCTGGTCATGCGGCAGGAAGAAGCCCGTCAGCAGGGCCGGGTAGAGCATGATGATCGTGGAGCACGCGAGGAGCAAGGCGTCCGGCAGGGTGTTTTTGGCGATGAACCAGCCCTGCGTGAGCGAGGCGAAGGACATGCAGCCGAGCACCGTCATGAAGAACAGGAAGATTCCCTCGGGCACGCTGTCGATGCCCCACAGGATGATGTCATGGTTGAAGATGAACATCAGGGGCAGGATGGCCGTACGGATATCGTACAGGAAGCCCTGAATGCCCGTGGCGATGGGAGACGTGTCCGCAATGGCCGCCGCGGCGTAGGCGGCGAGGCCCACGGGCGGCGTGTCGTCCGCGAGGATGCCGAAGTAGAAGCAGTAGAGGTGCGCCGCTATCAGCGGGACGGCCAGCGCCACGCCGTGGACCACGATGCCGGAGGCGAGCTGTACCAGAATGGGCGCGGTCAGGGACGCCATGATGATGTAGTTCGCCGTGGTGGGCAGGCCCATGCCGAGGAGCAGGCTCGCCAGAGCGGTGATGAGCAGCAGCAGGAAGATGTTGCCGCCGGACAGGATCTCCACGAGGACGTGATCTGCTGCCCGAGGCCGAGCGAGACGCAGCCGACGATGATGCCCGCCGAAGCCGTGGCCATGGCGACGCCCGCCATGTTGCTGCCGCCGGCGGACAGGGACAGGAGAAGCGTCTTGATGCCTTCCTTGAGGGCCTTGCGCTTGGATTTCTTGTGAACGATGGCTTTCACGACGGGCTGGCCGAGCATGATGAGCGCGAGCACCACGATGGCGCGGAACACGGACATTTCGGCGGAATGCTGCATGATGATGAGCTCATACAGCAACATGCAGATGGGGATGAGGAAGTGCAGCCCCTCTTTGAGCGTGCTCCAGAAAGACGGAAGTTCGGACTTGGACAGGCCGCGCAGCCCGAGCTTGCAGGCTTCCACGTGGGTGATCCAGAGCAGGCCCGCATAGGCGGCAAAGGCCGGGATGGCGGCCGCCTTGGCGACTTCGATGTAGGGGACGTTGACGTATTCGGCGATGATGAACGCCGCCGCGCCCATGACGGGCGGGGCAAGCTGGCCGTTGATGGACGAGGCCACTTCCACGGCCGCGGCCTTCTCGGGCGGATAGCCCACCTTCTTCATAAGCGGGATGGTAAAGGTCCCGGTCGTGACCACGTTGGCGATGCTCGAGCCGGAAACCACGCCGGTGAGGGCGCTGCCGAGGACGGCGGCCTTGGCTGCACCGCCCCGGAAACGTCCGAGCCCGCTGATGGCGAGCTGGATGAAGAAGTTGCCGCCTCCGGCCCGTTCGAGCATGGTCCCGAACAGCACGAAGAGGAAGACGACGGTGGCCGAAACGTGCAGCGGCACGCCGTAGATGCCTTCCGTATCCATCGTCATCTGGGAGATGAAGCGGGACAGGGACGCGCCTTTGAAGGCAAGGAAATCCGGAAGGTGCGGCCCGGTAAATACGTACAGGATAAATATGCTGGCGATGATCGGCAGGGCGGGGCCGATGACCCGGCGGGTGGCCTCCAGCAGGAGGACGACCAGCATGAGGCCGAAGATGATGTCGCGTGTGGTGGGCACGCCCGCGCGCGAGGCGATGCCTTCGTAGTCAAGCACGATGTACAGCGCGGAGACGGCGGCTATGATCCCGAGCAGGTAGTCGAGGATCGTGACCCGGTTCATGGCGAGCAGGATGCGCAGATCCCAGCGCCATGAGGTACCCGAGATTTTGATCATGGGGATATTGAAGTAGACGAGGCTGATGGCAAAGGCCAGATGGATGGCCCGGATATAGACGGTATCAAGGAGCAGGATGCTCGCCGAGGCGAGCTGAAACAGGGACCAGCAGAGAGCGAGGATCAGCGTGATGATGCGGGTGATGCCTACCGTATCGCCGCGCAGGCCGTGCTCGGCGGCTACCAGCTTTTCCCTGTAGTCATCCCCGTTGGGGGACTGCTCGATGTGCTCTATCATTTTGTGGGGCATGGGACTCCCGGCGTGATCTGAGGTGACGGCGACGCGGGGCGCCGCCCGGATAAACTCGGGCTGATTGCAAGGATGCCGGGATTGGGCGATATGTCCAATCCCGGCCGAAAGGCTTCACGGTGAAGCGGAGGGAGGAACGGGGTGTTCCTCAGCCTACTTCATCAGGCCGGCTTCCTTGTAATACTTCAGGGCGCCGGGATGGATGGGGGCCGTCAGGCCTTCGAGCATGGTCTCGCGGGTCAGGCCTTCGAGGGCGGGATGGAGCTTCTTGAACTCGTCGAGGTTCTCAAAGACTTCCTTCGTAATGGCGTACACGACGTCGTCCGGCACCTTGGCTGAGGTCACGAAGGTGGCGAGCATACCCACGGTGGTGACCTTTTCATTGGCGTTGGCGGCTTCGGGATACTGGGCCATGTCGATGTTGGTCAGAGAATAGTAGGGGAACTTTTTGACCAGCGGCTCAATGTCGGTGATGGACACGATGCGGGTCTTGCGCTTCCCGGCGGTGGCTTCCTTGATATTCCCGTTGGGATGGCCCACGGTGTAGAAGAAGCCGTCGATACGGCCGTCCTGCAACATGCGGGGCGCGTCGGCGGCCTTGATGCTTTCGGCCTTGAGGTCTTTTTCGATATTGATGCCGGCGGCTTCAAAAACGTCAATGGCATTCTGGCGGTTGCCGGAGCCGGGGTTGCCGATGTTGACGACCTTGCCCTTGGCGTCCTTCAGGCTCTTGATGCCGGAATCTTCGGCGGCGACGAAAGTGACGGCTTCGGGAGCCAGCGCGAACACGGCGCGGAGGTCCTTCTGGGGCTTGCCTTCCCATTCGGAAAGCCCGTTGTAGGCCTGATACTGGCGGTCGGCCTGCGCGATGCCGAATTCAAGATCGCCCGCCATGATGGCGTTGATGTTGAATACGGACGCGCCGGTGGATTCGACGGTGGCCCGGATGTCGTACTTGTCCTTCTTGGCGTTGACGATCTTGGCGATGGCGCCGCCGGTGGGGTAGTAGACGCCGGTGATACCGCCGGTGCCGATGGTAACGAACGTCGTCTTGGCGTGGGCTTCAAGGGCGGAAGCGCCCGTCATGGCCACGGCAAGGCTGAGAACAGCCGCGAGCAAATGTTTGTGCATGTCGTTTCTCCCTGTTGTCGACATTTTCTTGTCAATTATATGAAGAAGGGCTTCAAAGCAAGGGAGGTTTTCATGGTTTCAGGTATATTGGAAGTGTACATTTTTGTGAAATGTGCCGTTTCCTTCCGGGATGGGAACCGTTTCGGGGATATGGGACAATGGTTCCGGGAAAATTGACAGGTTGTTTCCTTTGTCGTAACACTCTGATATTCTATTATCATTTTTTGTTATAACCGTTAGGGGGCCGAGAAGTCCCGGTGAGGTTAACGTCTATGTCGGTTTCCTCTTTGCCTTTTTTGCATGGCGCGCTTGCCGCTGTGCTCCCAAAGCTGGCGGCGTGGCGGCGCGATTTCCATGCCCATCCGGAAGCCGGCTGGACTGAATTCCGCACGGCGGCCTTGATCATCAGGCGATTGCGTGAGCTTGGGTACACGATCCGTATGGGCGAAGCCGCTTGCTCCTCCGACCGGAGGATGGGCGTCCCTTCTTCCGCTGTCCTTGCGGCGGCGCGGGAGCGTGCGCTTGAGTACGGAGCCGATGCCGAACTGGTTGCGGGTATGGGGGACGGCTATACGGGGTTCTGGGCGGATCTGGATTGCGGCCCCGGCCCCGTGACGGCGTTCCGGTTCGATATGGACTGCAACGAAGTCGCCGAGTGCGCGGAAGAGAGCCATAGGCCCGTGCGCGAGGGGTTCGCATCACGCTGGCCCGGCCTGATGCACGCGTGCGGACACGATGGGCACGCCGCCGTGGGACTTGGCTTGGCTGAAGTGCTTGTTTCGATCCGGCGGCACCTGCGGGGGCGGATACGCCTGATCTTCCAGCCTGCCGAAGAGGGTGCGCGCGGGGCTCTCCCGATGTCGGAGGCCGGAGCCGTGGACGGCGTGGATGTGCTGTTCGGTTTCCATATCGGTTTCAAAGCCGAGGGGCCGGGCACATTGATATGCGGCACGCAAGGATTCCTGGCCACCACCAAGCGCGATGTCCTTTTCTCCGGAGTGCCCGCCCATGCCGGGGCCGCGCCGGAGGAAGGGAAGGACGCCCTGCTGGCGGCCTGTTCGGCGGTGGTGAACCTGCACGCCATTTCCCGGAACGGCAAAGGCGGCACCCGTATCGCCGTGGGCAGGCTGGAAGGGGGAGAGGCCCGCAACGTCATCCCCGCTTCCGCGAGGCTGTTCATGGAAACGCGGGGAGAAACCACGGAACTGGATGCCTATATGGTCGCCGAGTCCGAGCGTATCCTGCGCGCTTCAGCCGAACTGTGGGGCTGCGCTTGCGAGTGGCGGACAGTGGGGAACAGCGCCGGGGGAGAGAGCAGCCCGGAGCTTGCCTTCCTTATTGCTACGGTCGCGGAAGCGATGGGTGGCTGGAAGACGGTTATCCCGATGAGCGGTTTCGGGGCGACGGAAGATTTCGCTTGCCTGATGAGCAGGGTTCAGGCCTCGGGAGGGTTGGCTTCCTACCTGCAGGTCGGGACGGACAGGGCCGCAGGGCACCACAGCGACCGCTTTGATTTTGATGAAACGTGCCTCGGGCGGGCGCTGGAACTGCTGGCCCGGCTGGCCGTGCGCATGGCGGGCGGGGGACAGGAAGACACTGAAACGCAGACGGAGAACGACATGGAATTTTTGGATGAGGTCGTAAGGCGCAAGGGCATCCACGTGCAGCTATGGCTGGAGGGCGAAGATGGGGAAGGCTTTGGCAGGGGGCGAGTGGAGCTTCTCCAGCTTGTCGACGAACTCGGATCGCTGAGCAAGGCCGCAAAACAGCTCGGCATGTCCTACCGCGGGGCGTGGGGCAAGATAAAGAAGGCCGAACGTATCGCGGGCGAGACGCTTGTCGACGCTTCGGGGACCAAGCGCGACGGGTACTCGCTGACTCCGGCTGGGCGGGAGCTGGTTCAGCGTTTTCAGCAATGGTATGCGGATGTCGAAAGTTTTGCCAATAAACGTGCGGAAGCCTTGTTTAGTGATTTCGATAAGGAATGATGATTCATTGTTTACCCAATCTATATTCATTGAGTAAACAATCTATATCTCACTGATGGAGAAGAGTATTTTTATATGCAAAAAGGCTTGCACTGCTATCTTTTTTTGACTAACAATAAGCAAAGAGGGCTTTGCATGGATAAAAAGCCCGCGGGGGAGTGGAAGAGAGTCATATATTGACGGTATTGGGACCTTCAATAGACGACAAGCATAGTATGTTTTATGGGAATATGCTTTTGGGGAAGCTTTTTCCTTTAATGAAACATATATCGAATGCTGTTTAAAGATGGGCAGTAGTGTTTTCTTATGCTTATTGAAGCCTTTTCCATTTCTCCTGTTTCGCGATTGCTTTCGCCGTTTTCAGCGCAAACCATCATAGTGTCCTGCGCTGATGAGCAGCAATGCGAATGACGTGCGGAAGCGTGCTTTCTAACGCTTTATCCTTATCAGGGGGAGAAATGGAAGCTTTCATGGCATGGCTGAAGTCAGTCAACGACGTGGTTTGGGGACCGGGGATGCTTGTATTGCTGGTCGGTACTGGCCTGTATCTGACTGTCGGCCTGAAATTTTTCACATTCCGCAATTTTTTTAGAGGGCTCAAAAACCTGTGGGCCGGGCGCTCCAATCAGTCCGAGCAGGGCGAAATCTCTCCGTTCAACGCGCTGATGACCGCGCTGGCCGCCGACATCGGGACCGGCAACATCGTGGGCGTGTCGACAGCCATTTACATCGGCGGCCCCGGCGCGCTGTTCTGGATGTGGGTGACCGCCCTTGTGGGTATGGCCACCAAGTTCAGCGAAGTGCTCCTTTCCGTGCATTTCCGTGAAAAGACCCCCGCCGGAAACTGGGTGGGCGGCGCCATGTACTTCATCAAAAACGGGCTCGGACCCAAGTGGATGTGGCTCGGCTCGTGCTTCGCGCTGTTCGGCATCGTCGCCTGTATCGGTACGGGCGCTATGGTACAGGGCAACTCCATCGGTGAAGCTATGCAGGCCAACCTCTCCATTCCGACGTGGTTTACCGCTGTCGCCGTCTTCCTGCTGGCCGGAGCCGTCCTCATCGGCGGCGTGAAGCGCATCGGTGCCGTGGCCGGTAAGGTCGTGCCCGCCATGGCGGTGATATACGTCATCATCTCCCTTATCGTCATCATCCTGCATATTGACCAGCTTCCCCGCGTTCTTGCTTGGGTTGTCGCTGAAGCGTTCACGCCTACGGCCGCCGAAGGCGGTTTTGCCGGTGCGACCGTGATGATGGCTATCCGTATGGGTATGGCCCGCGGCGTGTTCTCCAACGAAGCCGGCCTCGGTACCGCGCCTATGGCTCACGCCGCCGCGACCAGCGCTTCCCCGCTGGTGCAGGCTTCCATCGGTATGCTTGATACCTTTATTGATACGATCATCGTGTGCACCATGACCGGTTTCGCCATCCTTGTGACCGGCCAGTGGACCTCCGGCCTCACCGGGGCCGCCATGACCTCCGCCGCCTTCGAGACCTCGCTCCCCGGCATCGGCGGCATCGCGGTGACGATCTGCCTGACCTTCTTCGCCTTCACCACAGCCCTCGGCTGGTGCGTGTACGGCGAGCGCTGCGCCATCTATTTCTTCGGCGACAAGGCGCAGATCCCCTTCCGGATCGTCTACTGCATCGCCATCCCGGTGGGCGTGCTCACGCAGCTTGATGTGGTTTGGCTGCTTGCGGACACTTGCAACGCGCTCATGGCCATCCCGAACTTGATCGCCATCCTGCTGCTCAGCCCGGTGCTGTTCAAGCTGGTGAAGGAAGACGAATCCAAGGATTCCATCTTCAAGCACTAGTCTGCCGTTTTCGGTATAAGCGGGGAGGGGCCGAAAGGCCTCTCCTTTTTTCTGTGCGGCGATAGGGATGCGGCTTATTATTAGGGTAAAAAGGGTACGTCGGCTTTTTCAGATTGTTTCTCAAAGCCTTGAAGGTAGAAAAGGGAAGGTGAACACGCCGGAAACCGGAAAATGTGGCCAAATCTATTCTCATCCCCTTGCCAAAAAAAGGAAGTTACGCTAGGAAAACGTCTGCGCTGCTTTCATGGCGCACGCCTGCCTTTTTCAATCACACACTATTCTCCCCTATCTTAATCAGCGTTTGATGCGGCTGTGCCGTATAATACCGTCTTGCCGTTCGGCAGGACTCATAACGTCCGGCGATACGCCGGGCGAACTTCCATTCACTCCCAAAACAAGTATCGGAACGTATGCGGAAGAAGAAAGTTGCCACGGAGGATGTTCAGGAAGGCGCAACGATGAGCCTTACTGAACTGAAGAACATGAGCATGTCCGTGCTCATGGAGCTTGCGGAAAAGTACGAGATCGAAAACGCCAGTTCCATGCGGAAGCAGGAACTCATCTTTGCGATGTTGCAGGCTTGTGCGTCCCGGAGCGGTGCCATTTACGGCGACGGGGTGCTGGAAATCCTGCCTGACGGCTACGGTTTTTTGCGTTCCCCACTGTCGAGCTATATGCCCGGCCCGGACGATATTTATGTTTCCCCCTCTCAGATTCGGCGCTTTTATCTGCGCAAGGGTGATGTGGTTTCCGGGCAGATACGGCCTCCCAAGGAAGGGGAGCGTTATTTCGCCTTGCTCAAGGTGAAGGAAATCGGTTTTGAACCCCCGGAAAACGCCCGCCACGTCGTTCTTTTTGATAACCTCACGCCTATTTATCCCGATCGCAAGCTGATCATGGAAAACGGCGAGAAAAATCTGTCCTGCCGGGTCATCGATCTCATGTCGCCCATCGGGCGCGGCCAGCGCGGGGTCATCGTCGCGCCTCCCCGGACCGGTAAAACCATCCTGCTCCAGAGCATCGCGAATTCCATCAACGCGAACCATCCTGAAGTCTATCTCATCGTGCTGCTCATCGATGAACGTCCCGAAGAAGTGACGGATATGGAGCGCACGGTCAAGAATGCCGAAGTCATCAGTTCCACGTTCGACGAACCTCCGCAGCGCCATGTGCAGGTCTGCGAAATGGTGCTCGAAAAAGCCAAGCGCCTTGTCGAACGCAAGCGTGACGTGGTCATCCTGCTCGACTCCATCACCCGCCTTGGCCGCGCGTACAACGCCGTGACGCCTTCGTCCGGACGTGTGCTTTCCGGTGGTCTGGACGCCAACGCCCTTCAGCGGCCCAAGCGCTTCTTCGGCGCGGCGCGCAACATCGAGGGCGGAGGCAGCCTGACCATCATCGCCACGGCGCTCATCGATACCGGCTCCCGCATGGATGAAGTGATCTTTGAAGAATTCAAAGGCACCGGCAATATGGAAATCTATCTTGATCGCCATCTCGCCGAAAAGCGCGTGTTCCCGGCCATCGACATCAACCGTACCGGAACCCGCAAGGAAGATCTTCTCCTCTCCGACGACGTGCTCAAGCGCGTCTGGATCCTCCGCAAGATCCTTGCACCCATGTCTTCCATCGACAGCATGGAATTTCTGCTCGACAAGATGCGCGGCACCAAGTCGAACGAAGAATTCATCAATGCCATGAGCAAATAAGCAAGGAATCGGAAAAAGCTTTTTCAAAAGAGAAGGTTTCTCCAGATTTTTTAGCGGGTTCTTCAAAAGAAAAACGCCGTCCCTCCACATGGAGGGACGGCGTTTTTCTATGGGACTCTGTAAGCGTTGTCTGGATGGGGCCGCTATTCCGCGGCTTCCTTCTGGAGGCGGGAAACGAGCTTGTCCATGTTGGCGATGCTGGTGACCTTCCAGCTCTCTCCGGAGGGGCTCATGCTTAGATCAACCTTGTAGTCACGCCCGTTGCCGAAATCATGGATGGTTGCGGGAAGGATGACGTTGCCGTTGACTTTGCGGGATGCGCCGCGTGGACGCAGCTCTTTACGCCCCGTGGACACGTTGCCGAAAAGCGGTGCGAGCAGGCCTTTGGGTTTTGCGTTGGCTTTGGGTTTTCCGGCGAAAAAGCCGGATTCGATGCCTGAGCGGGTGAACGTTCCGGTTTCTTGAACCAGCAACCCTTTGATCTGCTTCGCCATCGACGGGTCCTGCACAGAGGCGACCATCAGGGCGAGCATGGGAGGAAGGCCGGATGTATCGACTTGTCCGGCTTTTTGCAGCGCTGTAATCAGGGCTGAGGAACTTTGGTCGAGCAGGGCGTCCACATCGACGCGCCGCTCAAAAGCCGCCAGATCGCTGGCGTCGATGGCTGTCTGGATTTCCTTCAAGACAGCCTCCGGGGTCTGGCGGGCCAGGGCGGGGGCCGTCACGAGCAAGAGCAACGGAAGGAAGAGAAAAAAGCGGAAGCAACGGGAAATCATTGAGAGGCTCCTGGGTTGGCGGCCGCGGCGTCGAAGTGCCCCGCCAGATCGCGGAATACGTTTGCGGCCTGTCCGGCAGCCGTGAGTTTTTCCGGGTTGTTGTGCGTGCGCCGATCGATCCATGAGGCGATGAAGAGCAGTGCATCATCATCCAGATGCCGGGCCTCCGGGGTCCGCTTGAGGGCCTGCACGAAAGCGCTCTTGGCCTGTTCGCGGGCTATGACGGCCTGCTGGTACTGCTGGCCCTTGGCGGCCATTTGCTGGCGCAATGTCGAGTATCTGGTCAGCTCTCCGTTGGAGCGGGCTTCATCGGCGGCGAATGTCAATTCGGAGTATTGGGCGTTGGTGTCCACGACACGCTGGGCCGCGGCGCTGAGGTTTTCCATTTGGCGGTTGAAGTCGGGCATGGAGGCAAGCGCCTGCAATGCCCCGGCGACACCACGGAACTGCCGGGCGTACAGCTTGAAGAACTCGCTCCGCTGGGCGGGCGAGAGAGCCTCGCCGCTCGGCAGGGGGGTAGCCGCGCTGCGGTTCACGGCTTCCATGAAGCGGTCGACGTACAGCCGATAAATGGCGTCCAGCATACCCGGCGTGAAGAGATGGTTCAGCGCTGCGGTACGTCCGGCGGGCAGATCATCGCCGATCCATGCGAGGCCGGTCATCCCCATCCCATAACGGAGATTTGCTCCCTGCAGGCTTGCGGAAAGCCTTCCGCTCCGGCCCGGGGTCGCTGCGGGGACATAGTGGGAAACGAGCCATGAAGCCAAATCGTCGATAAAGGCGATGCGCACGACTTGATCGTCCTTGCGCCCCGCATCGGGAGGAATCTGTTCTCCGGGGGCCACAGGGCCGCGTACTTCGGCTCCTCCCGGCTGCACTGGCCTCTGTTCCGCAAGCGCCTCATCCAGTTCTGCGGGCGTTTCGATGGGAGAGCGGTATTTGGGCGGCGCTCCGGGCAGGCTGTTTCCCGCGACGGCTCCGACATCTGGAGGAGAAGGCGGTGTCGTTGTCCTGCTCATCAGGTCGGAGGCGAGACTGATGGCCGATTCTCTCAGGCTTGCCATACGGTTGGAGAATTCTTCCCGAGCCTCTGGATCTCGGGCCAGCCAAAACCAGACCACCACTCCCGCGAGCAGGACAAGAATCAGCAGGGCCAGCCCGTGGTGCCCCTTGCGTGACGGTTCTGTTTCGCGGTCATCGTCTTTGTCTGTCCGATAGCGGTTCGGCTTGCTCATGCCACCCTCCAGAGTCTCTTCCCGGATGAAAACGGGCTGTGTACAGGTATCAGATTCGTTGCAGAATACCCCATTTCATCCGCTCTGTGAAGCTGTAGAGCCGGGGGGGATCCAGCGATTGTACACGCTTTCTAACTGGTTGGGTCGCGGAGGAGGCTCAGCTGTGAGAGATTCACACCGTATGGGAAAGAATCATGCTCTAGGAACTTGACTTCTTAAGAACCAATCCTAATACTTAACGCCAAGGTCAATGACGCTCGACGCGCGCGGCGCGAACACTTTTTACTCCAAGGGAGCAAGACAATGGGATGCTGCTGCAACAATACGAAAGACGATAAGAATCAGAGCCCTGACTGCATGGCCAGCAAGAGCACGGTTGTCACCACGCCCGAAGGCGAAGATGTCGAAGTCAACTTCAACATGGGAACCGGTGAAGTGACCTATGGGAAGAAGACCGGATGCTGCTCGGACAAGTCCGACGGTACATCTTCCGGCGGTTGCGGTTGTTCAAAGTAGGGGATGAGAGCGGATTGTTTTTGAAACGGTTCAAAGCCGAAAAGCTCCAAGCCCAAAAAGAACGGAGGAAGAGTGGTAAGGTGGGTATCCCTTGCACGCTCTTCCTCCGCTTTTTTAGAAACGGCAGATTGATAGTTTGCGTAAGGGGAATTTCCCTTGCGCTTTTTTATTCCACACGGAGCTTTCCAGAAAGAAATATGTCCCCAATGCCTCTGTTGCTCTGATTCCTCATTGTTCCAATAAATACCAATAGGTCCGATGCCATAACACAGGCTCCCATGAGCGGGAAACCTGAGTGAGGGGTTCGATAAACGCGAAAGTCGCGGGGGAGGAAGGGGGGGAGGTTTGGAGGGGGGAGNGACTG
>NZ_JH114231.1:1017247-1020589 GCF_000224655.1 Bilophila sp. 4_1_30 | reverse complement strand
CTCTACAGAATCTGTTTGAGGAACTGCTGTAGGCGAGGATGCTCGGGATCGGAGAAGAACTTGGCCGGAGGCGCCACTTCAAGGATTTGCCCTTGATCCATAAAGACGATGCGGTCGGCCACTTCGCGGGCAAAACCCATTTCGTGGGTGACGCATACCATCGTCATGCCTTCCTGTGCGAGCTTGACCATAACGTCGAGCACTTCGCCGATCATTTCAGGATCGAGCGCGGACGTAGGTTCGTCGAACAGCATGATGTTGGGCTGCATGGCGAGGGCGCGGGCAATGGCGACGCGCTGTTGCTGGCCGCCGGAAAGCATACTCGGGTAGACGTTGACCTTTTCGGACAGCCCCACTTTCTTGAGCAGCTGGAGCGCGCGTTCCTCGGCTTCGTGCTTGGAAATATGGCGGAGCTTCATGGGCGCCATCGTCAGGTTCTGGAGCACGGTCTTGTGCGGGAACAGGTTGAAGCTCTGGAACACCATGCCCAGATCCTGCCGGATCTTGTTGATGTCGTTCTCGGGGGCGTTGATGTCGCTCCCCTCGACAAGGATGGTGCCCTTGTCGATGACTTCCAGGCGGTTGATGGAGCGCAGCAGCGTTGACTTGCCGGACCCGGAAGGTCCGATGATCACGACGCGTTCGCCGGGCTGCACGTCGAAGCTGACATCGTGCAATGCGGTGAGCTGCCCGAAGAACTTCCACACGTTCTGGATGCTGATGATGGGGGCTTCGTTACTTTCTGTCGCGGTCATAGTAGGTAAGTCTCCCTTCCATCATGCTCACGCCTTTGGAGAGCAGCAGGGTGATGATGAGGTATACGAGGGCGATGACCGTATAGGTCTCGAAATAGTCGAAGGTCTGCGAAGCGAATTCGCGGCCACGGCGCAGCAGGTCGGCCACGGCGATGATGGAAACCAGAGAGGTATCCTTGAGCATGGCGATGCATTCGTTGCCGATGGGCGGCAGGATGGTGCGCATGGCCTGAGGGAGGATAACGAGCGTCATGGTCTGGAAGTTGTTGAAGCCGAGCGAGCGGGCGGCTTCGGTCTGTCCCTTGGGGACGGAGAGGATGCCCGCGCGGAAGACTTCGCCCATGTAGGCCCCGTAGCAGAAGCTGATGGCGATGACCGCCGACACCATGGGCGGGACCTGAATGATGCGGCCGAGGGCGTAATAGATGTAAAAAAGCTGAACGAGCAGCGGCACGCCGCGGATGATTTCCACGTAGGTCGATGCGATTAGGTTGATGACGGGATTGCGCGACAGGCGTCCGAGCCCCGTGAGCAACCCGATGGGCAGCGTGCAGAGCAGGGAGAGAACGGTCACCTCAAACGTGATGATCAATCCGTCGGGAAGGAATTTGACGATTTCCAGATAGGGTTCCGGCTGCGTGGCGCAGAGGGTGACGAGCGCCACCACGGCAACGCAGAACGCCAATGTCCAAGCATTGAGGAGCCTGCGATCCCTTGGATCAGGGATTTGTGCGCCCTCCGTAACCTCAATGCGAATGTTGGGAGCGTTGTTCATAAGTATTCCTAAAATGTGTCAGGCTCCGGCAAACGCCGCATGAGATGCGTGCGCCGCGATGTGGGCCTTGCAAGTTGCGGCGCGCCCGGGCGACGCGCGAAAACAGGGGCCTTACCAAACGGGCGGCAGGGGAGAGGGCTCCCCTGCCGGTATAGAATCGCAACAGGACGATTAAGGATGAGAGTTACGGCCGTTTATTTGCCGATCCACTTCTCGACGACCTGCTTGTCGATACCCTTTTCTTTCACGGCGTTGATGCCTTCGTTGAGCTTCTTCACGAGATCCGTATCCGACTTGCGGACGGCGAACCCGTAGAATTCCACGTCGTCGGTGATGAAGGCAACCTTAAGCTTGCCCGCGTATTCCTGCTTCTTGTTGGCGTAGAACTTGGCGACCGGATCGTCGCAGATCACTGCGTCGATGTTGCCCTTGGCGAGGTCTTCGAGGGCGAGGCCCACTTCGTCGTACGTCTTGACGATGGCTTTGGACTTGGCCTTGGGCAGGGTCTCCACGAGACCGGTGGTACCGATCTGGCCGCCGACCTTCTTGCCGTCCAGTTCTTTCAGGTTTTTGAGGTCAGAATTGGTGGAAACCACAACGGCCTGGCGGATTTCGCAATAAGGATCGGAGAAGCCCATGGCCTTCTTGCGCTTGTCGGTGATAGTCACGGAAGAGGCGATGATGTCGGCCTGACGGGATTCCAGGGCGGCGAAAATGCCGTCCCACGCGGTGTTGCGGAATTCAACGTTCAGGCCCGCTTCTTTGGCGACGGCTTTCAGGTAGTCAATGGAATACCCGACCACGTTCTTGTTTTCGTCAAGCATTTCAATGGGAGGCCACGTCGCGTCGGAAGCCACGATGAGGGGTTTTTCGGCGGCATTGGCCAGAGAAGCACACAAGAGCAGGGACAACAGGGTCGCACTGAAAAGACGGATCATACCGACAGCTCCTCCAGATGTTGCAAATGTTCCACGGCGACAAACCGCATGAGGAAAAACGCGCCATCTTTTTCTTGCGCGCCGTTCCCATCCTCCATATTCTAAGCGTCCTCTTTTGCAGGAAGATGTACAGCGTGTCAAGAACCGAATCGCGGAACCACGGGTTCTGAAGGCTTGATTTCCGCAACATTCCCGCGTTGTTTTACGTCATTGTTCCGTCATTTTTTCCGGAGGATTTTTCATGTCGGTTTCCTGTGCGGTACTTCTTGATCGGGACGGCACGCTCATTGAGGATAAGCATTACCTTTCGGAACCGTCCGGCGTCGCCCTGTTGCCCGGCGTCGGCCCGGCGTTGTCGCGTCTGGTTCAGGCGGGGCATCGCCTTTTCTTGGTGTCCAACCAATCCGGCGTGGGGCGGGGGTATTTCACTGAACAGGCTGTCGTGGCGTGCCAAAAACGGCTTGAGGAACTTTTGGAGCCGTATGGCGTAGCTTTTACGGATGCCGTCTGGTGCCCGCACGCGCCTGAAGAGTCTTGCTTTTGCCGCAAGCCCCTGCCGGGCATGTTCGATGAGCTCCGGGCCCGGCACGGGCTTTTGCCCGAAACGACGTTCATGATCGGGGACAAGCTGGACGATCTGGGGTTCGCCGCCAATGCCGGGCTGTCCGCCGGGCTGCTCGTATTGAGCGGAAAAGGCGCGGAACATGCCCGGAAGGCCGGATATCCCGAGCCCGTTTCGGGTATCGTCGAGGTTCCGGGCGCGCCCCGGCGTGTCGTCGCTGCGGATTTTGAGTCCGCTGTGGCGTGGATAGTGAGGGATATCGAGAACCGGGGAGGGGAAGAGGGGCCTTTCTGAAGAAAGCTCCCTCTTCCC
>NZ_JH114231.1:1014736-1016565 GCF_000224655.1 Bilophila sp. 4_1_30 | reverse complement strand
CGGCCGGCTCAGGCTTTTCTCTTGATCAGTCGGAGGCGGATGAGCATTTCCCGGAAATCCTGCCATGAGCACCCGAACAGCCACGGGCAGGTGACCACGAGCCCGAGGGACATGAAGGAGTAGAGGATGCCGGAGAGGAAGAAGCGTATGACTTGATGGGCGTCATCCGCAAAATAGATTCCCGTCGCCTGCTTGCAGACCCATGCGATTCCGAGGAGCGAGCCGAGGATGAGCCCTTGCAGCATCAGGTTGCGGAAGAAATTGAGAGGGATGAGCCGTGAGGCCATCCAGAACAGCAGGTTGACCATGATGAACTGCGTGGTCACGGTTTTGAGGGCAAGGCCCGTTGCGCCGAGCCCCATGCCGAGCATGTCCTGCGGCGCGACCAGCAGCCATACGAGGAGGAAGCCTCCGAAGTGCTCGATAAAGGCAAGGTTCCGCAGTACCTTGGTCTTGCCGGTGGCATGGAAAACGGAGCTTGCCAGCTGTCCGTAAGCCTGATGGGCCGGATACAGGGCCATGATCTGCACGGGGACAAGCGCTGCGGCGAACTCCGCGCCGCCGAAAATATGCACGAGCACGGAAGCTTCCACAGCGGTGAAGCAGGAGAACCATGCCGCGATCCCAAAGAGGAGCGGCGCGAACCGGGTCAGAAGGTGCCCCATATGTTCGCGGTCGTCCTTGCCCCAGGCAATGGCGAGTTCACGCATGATCAACGGGGTCATGGCGGATACGAACAGAAAACACGCGGCGCTGACGCGTTGGGACAGCGCGAAATAGCCCTGCTGTGTGCTGCCGTCGAACCACTGGAGCACCCAGCGTTCGGCGGAAAGGGCCAGCGCCGAAAGCAGCGCCTGCACGAACAGCGGCATACTGTAGTCGGAAAATTCGCGTGTGTAGGAGAGGCGCTGGTCGCGTGTGAGGCTGAGATCTATATGCGCCCATGAGCGCCGCATGATGACGAGGCACCCGATCACGATGCTTCCCATCATCAGATATTGCAGCCCGAACAGACTCCCCGCGTTCAGGAAACCGAACCAGAACAGCGCCAGAATGATGATGGCCCCGAGCAGGTTGACCCCGCTCCGCAGAAGCTCGCCGGGCACGGTCAGGCCGAGGGCGTCGTTCATGGAGCGCACCACGCGCGTCCCCCACAGCAGGAAGCCGTAGAAAGCCGCCAGCGGAGCATACCAGAGCGGGACGTCGGGCAAAAGCATATCCCCAAGTCCCGGCACAAGCAGGAAGACGCCCGCGAGCATGGTAACGAGGAATACCAGCGCCGAAACCCGGCCATAAAAGGCGACGAGCGGCATTTCGTACTGGCGCCGGGACAGGGCGTTGTAAAAACAGGTGGACGTGCCCATGTCCAGAAAGCCGGTAAGCTGCGTGAACACGCTGGTGGAGAAGTTGAAGTTCCCGTAGACCTGCGGCCCGAGCGCACGCGGGAGCACCGCCTCCATGATCAGATAGACGGGGACGGTGGCAATGTTCGCCAGCAGTTTGCCCATATAACGGCGAGCCAGCGAAGCCTGCTGAGGCCGCTGGTGCGTCGCCTGATCCGTGCCGGGCGTCTGATTGGGGGCTGATTCGCGTTCTTCGGTCATGGGGCGGTGTCGGGGCAAGAGGATTTCGCGTCTCCGTACGCTGTCTTTGTCCGCAGCGCAATGCCCCTTTTCGGCCTTTTGTCGCGGGACGGGCGCTATCATGATGTTTTTACTGGAAATGCAAAAGGGTTCCCTCGTATGCCGGGCGTGTTATTTTTTCAAGGGGAAGAAAACCGGGGAAGGGAGGGGGAAGCCTTTCTTCAGAAAGGCTTCCCCCTCCCTTCC
>NZ_JH114231.1:996248-1014614 GCF_000224655.1 Bilophila sp. 4_1_30 | reverse complement strand
CCCCTCCCTTCCCCGGACCCCCATCCCTCCCCCCTCCCAAGACTTTCGGCTGGTGGGGAGGCCGCCCGGCAGGAGTCCCTGTCGGATGGGCAGAGGGATGGAGCGGAAAAGGGCGGCTGTGCCGGGAGCCTGCGGATTACGGCTGGCCCCGTTTCAGCGCCGTTTCGAGGGAGGGATGGGTTAGGCTTCCAAAATAGCCTGATACGCGAGCTTGGTAGAGTAGAGGTCGGCCTTGGAAAGCAGCTCGAAGGGGCTGTGCATGGAGAGGACGGCTGGGCCGAGATCGATGGTGTCCATGCCGTAGGCCGCGAGATAGAGGGCTACCGTGCCGCCCCCGCCGTGATCGACCTTGCCGAGTTCGGCCATCTGCCACGGGATGTTCTTCCGATTGAGCACGCCGCGCAGCCAACCGATGTACTCGGGGTGGGCGTCGTTGGCCCCGTACTTGCCGCGCGAGCCGGTGAACTTGCAGAACGTGGGGCCGTGCCCGATGATCGAGGCGTTGAGCTTTTCGTGCAGATCCTGCCAGTCGGGGTCGGTAGCCGCGTGCACGTCGCCGGAAACGGCCGTGGAGTTTTGGAAAACGTCGCGGACCTTGGTTCCAGGCTCCCACGCCTCAACGAGATCTTCCATGCAATACTCAAGAAAACGGCCTTGCGCGCCTGTGGAGCCTTCGGAGCCGATTTCTTCCTTATCCCAGAAGATCAGGCAGTTGGCGTGTTCGGGAGCTTGCGCGTCCAGGAAGGCGGACAGCGCGGTGAACACACAAACGCGGTCATCCTGCCCGTAGCCGCCGATGAGGGCGGCATCAAGGCCGACGTAGCGCGCCGGGCCGGCGGGCACGGCCTGCAATTCGGCGGACATCAGATCCTCTTCGCGGATGCCGTATTTACGGTTGAGGAGGGCGAGGATGTTCGCCCGGACCGGATCTTTCTGTTCTTTTGCGGTTTCGTCCGTATCGGAAGCGGAAGGCAGCGGGCTGTGCCCCAGGATCACGTTGAGCTTTTCCGCGTCAAAGGCGTCGGCCACGGTCTTGGTGACTTCCTTCTGTGCCAGATGCGGCAGCAGGTCAGCGATGGTGAACACCGGATCGCCGGGGTCCTCGCCCAGTACGACCTTGATGGACGTGCCGTCCTCTTTGACGATCACGCCGTGCAGGGCGAGAGGCCGGGCCAGCCACTGGTATTTGCGGATGCCGCCGTAGTAATGGGTCTTGGCTTGCCCGATACCCACCTGTTCCTGAAGTGGGCGCTGCTTGAAGTCAAGGCGCGGGGCGTCGGTGTGGGCGCTGATGAGGCGCACGCCCGAAGCGAGCGGCTTCTTGCCCTTGCGCGCCACGAAGACGGCCTTGCCCCGATAGGTACGAAACACGAGATCCTTCTTGAAATCTTCGGAAAATCCGGCAGCCTTCAATGCTTCAACCACGAGATCCACGGTTTCGCGTTCGGTTTTCGCATGGGAGAGGAAATCCATGTAGCGGGTGGCCAGCACGTCCATCTGTTTTTGGCTTACCGCATCGGCGTAGTGTTTCCAGCCATTTTTGGTGTCGAAATCGAATTCGTTGCTCATGTATGCTATCCTTTATGGTTTGGAGCGTCGTGATATGGTTTTCTTTCTCTCTACTTTTCGTGAGAGAGCCCGAGGCCTTACCATGTGAAACCTGTGTCCTGGCAGGCCGCTATTGTGCTCACGCCTGATTCAGCGCAGCCGCGATAACATTGGCGGCCATGGGCAGTTCCTCGTCGGCCAGCGTACGCGGATCGAGCAGGAAGGCATGATCCTCAAGGCGTCCGATCAGGGGCGGAACGGTTTCGAGCAGGCGTTGCTTGAGGCATTCCGGCGTGCATCCCGTGGGAACGACGCGCACGAGTGTTGTCGGCAGCGCGTTCTCGGGGAACGAGCCGCCGCCGACGCGGGATTCTCCCCGCACCAGCCGGATTTCGGCCTTTTCCCCGCACGTCTTGCGGAGGCGGGAAGCCAGACGCGAGGCCCGGCGCTTGAGTTCGTCCGGTGCTGCGGTGATCATCGCGACCGTGGGGATGCGCTTCCGGGCGAGCTGCTCGTCCAGATACAGCCGTAGGGTTGCTTCAAGGGCGGCGAGGGTCATCTTGTCGATGCGCAGTGCCCGGTTCAGCGGGTTCCGCTTGATTTTTTCGATGATCGCCTTCGCCCCCACGATAATCCCGGCCTGCGGGCCTCCGAGCACTTTGTCACCAGAGAAGGTAACCACGTCCGCGCCGGCGGCAACCACCGAACGCACGGTCGGTTCGCCGGGCAGCCCGGCTGCGGTGAAGTCGAGGAAGCTGCCGCTGCCCAGATCCTCAATGAGCGGGAGGCCGTGCCGGTGCGCCATGTCCGCGAGTTCTTCAACGGGCACGTCCGCATGGAAACCGACGATGCGGTAGTTCGACGTATGGACGCGCATGAGGGCGACCGTACGCTCGTTGATGGCGTTTTCGTAGTCCTGCGGGTGGACGCGGTTGGTGCATCCGACCTCGCGCAGGGTGGCTCCGCTGCGTTCCATGACGTCAGGAATGCGGAAGCTGCCTCCGATTTCCACAAGCTGCCCCCGGGCGACCACAACTTCGCCGCCGGAACAGAGCGCGTCCATCGTGATCAGCACGGCGGCGGCATTGTTGTTGACCACAAGGGCTGCTTCGGCTCCCGTAAGCGTGCAGAGCAGCTCCTCAACGTGGCTGTAGCGGCTGCCGCGTTCCCCTGTGGCAAGGTTCAACTCAAGGTTGGAGTACCCCCGGCAAGCCTTGAGGATGGCGTTCACGGCCTCGTCCGCGAGGACGGAGCGGCCCATATTGGTATGGATGACGACTCCGGTGGCATTGAGCACGCGGCGGAAGCGCGGTGCGGCCTCTTTTTCCGCGAAGGCGGCGAGCCGGGGGAGCAGGGCGTCCAGGCCGAGCTGCCCGGAATCCGTAAGGCGTCCTTCTTTGATGTCTCTGCGGCAGCCGTCCAGAAAGGCGTTGGTGAGCGACCGGAGCAATGGGCGGGGCGTCGTTGCGTACAGTACGGGCGCGGCGTTTTCCAGTCCGCTCAGGCAGGCGTCGACCGAAGGCAGGGAGCGAAAGAGGTTGTTCATGTTTTTTCCTGCGAAAAGTGTGGGAGGATGCGTCCACTGTAGGAAGGCTCTTCCCACCTGCTCTGATGCCGCATCCGGCGGGATGAACTTCGAACGAGGCATCACTATAATAAAGATATCCCGCTCCTAGGGATGGCTGCGAACAGGGATTCGATAAACACAACAGTCTTTGAAGAGAAGGGGGCGGGCCGCGTTGGCGGGGTTGGGGAAGGGGGAGAAACTTTCTCCAGAAAATTTCTCCCCCCTCCCCAATTCTCTATTCCTTTTTCCCCTTCTCGCTAGACAAGCTCCTGCTCCAGCGTTTGCGGGTGAAGGTTAAAGAACTCGCCGAGCAAATACAAGGAGCCGCACAAAAGGACGGGGTGCCTGTCCGCATCTTCGGCGGGAACGAAGGAGGCCGTTTCTTTCAGGGCGAGGCTCAGGCGCTGGGTCGGCTGCGTGATGGCTGGCCCGCGCCCTTCGGCAAGGAGTTTTGCGAGTTCTTCACCGTTCATGGCCCGCTCGTTGTCCTGAATCGTCGGGACAAACAGTGGCGCGTCCCCGGCGATGCGGCGGATAAACGGCAGCATGTCGGAAATATCCTTGTCCGCAAGGCAGGAGAAGATGACGGCGGCGGGCTGGATGTCCGCATCTCGGACTGCCGTTTCGAACGCACGCAGGCCGTGGGGGTTGTGCGCGCCGTCAAGGATCAGGGGCGGCAGGCCGTTGCAGGCCGGGATGCGCTGGAACCGTCCGGGGAAGTGCGCGGAAGCCAGCCCCTTGGCGGCGGTTTCGGGCATATTGGGCCAATGGTGCTGATCGGCGAGCCAGTCCCATACGGCGATGGCCAGCCGGGCATTGACGCGCTGGTGCGGTCCGGCGAGCCCGAGGGCGGATTGCGGAAACGGGAGCGAGGCCGTTTCACGGAGTTCCGCGCCTTTTTCCTGTGCGGTGCGGAGAAGGCAGTCGAGAGCCTCGGCTTCCTGCGGTGCAGTGAAGGCCGGGACGCCGGGGCGCATGGCCTGCGACTTGTCGGAGGCGATGTCCGTCAGGGTAGGGCCGAGGATTTTTTCGTGGTCCATGCCTATGGGCGTGAAGCAGACGGCCTGTACCGGCATGGCCGTTGTGGCGTCGTAGTGGCCGCCAAGCCCCGCTTCCATGACGACGAGATCCACTCCCGCTTCGGCGAAGGCGAGCAGGCCGAGGGCCGTGAGGAATTCGAAATAAGTCAGGTTGGGTGCCGCTTCCATGACACGGTCGGCCAGCACGGGCCAGCGGTCCGCGGGCAGCATCGTTCCGTTGATGCGGATACGTTCGCGCGGGGTGACGAAATGCGGCGAGGTATAGAGGCCGACTTTCAGCCCATGCGCGCGGGCGACGCACGACAGGAAGGTGGAGGTGGAGCCTTTGCCGTTGGTGCCGACGATCTGCACGGTCACGAACGGGGGCGTGAGCAGCCCCAGCGTGTCCAACGCGTTTCGCATCCGGTCAAGGCCGAAGTCCATGTGAAAGAGCCCGAGGGCGTCGAGATGATCTTGTACGTCGTCGAAAGAATGGAAGCGCATTATCATGCCTTTGCGGTGGGTTGGGTGATGGGCGCCGGACGGCGTCCCGCCGGCGCGGCACGGGACGGTCCCGCTTCGTCGGCATGGGGCAGAAACTAGCCTCTTTTTTCAGGAAGGAAAAGATGCGGAGAGGCCGCGCATGTGGCCGGCCCGGAGCGCGCCGGACGAGGAAGCGCCGAGGTTTTCGGCGTTCCGGTGGGAATGGGAAAGCCCGTGACGGACGCCGGGGCCGCTTTCGTAACGGGTAAAATATTTTGTATAATAAATAATTACATATGGTTTTATACATTTGTCACCCTCTTGACAAGGTGGGTGGAATGGACGACAAAGTGGGGGAAAGTGGGAAAAAGTGGAGTATCCTGACAAAAGGGCCTCGGAGGCCGGATATGTTGTTTCGCGGACAGTCCTATAGAAGCCTTGATGCCAAAGGCCGTCTGATGCTCCCTCCGGAGTTTCGGGATGCGCTGACGGCATCTTCAACGGACGGTACGTTTGTGCTGACGACATATGACGGCTGCCTTGTCGGTTATCCAGGACCCCTCTGGAACGAACTGGAAGAGCGTTTTGGCCGTCTCCGGAACAGTTCGAGGAAAATCCGGGACTTTCGCCGTCTGGTGCTCGGCGGCGCGGAGGATCAGTCCTTTGACGCGCAAGGCAGGATACGCCTTTCCCGCGCGCATGTGGAATATGCCGGGCTCGAACACGACGCCGTCGTGGTCGGACAGGGCGACAAGTTTGAAATATGGGATCAGGCCCGGTTCAAGGCTCTGCTCTCACAGGATTTTGACGATGTGGCCGATGAACTGGCTGAAAGCGGCATCGACTTCTCTTTTTAAGAATCCCCGGACACGCTGTTTATGACGTGCAGCCGGAACACGCCGGCCGCAGGGGCGGCTATGCTTTTGCAGCAGGACGAAACGAACCCATGAATTCCGATACCTCCATGCCTTCTCCTGAATCCGTACACATTTCCGTATTGCTGAACGAAGCGGTGGACGCGCTGGCTCCCAAAGCGGGCGGGCGTTATCTCGACGGCACGGTCGGCATGGGCGGCCATTCCTTTGCCATCATGGAGCGCACGGGCGGCGAGGGCTTTTTGTGCGGTCTGGACAGGGACACGCAAGCCCTTGAGCTTGCGCGTATCCGTCTGGCTCCGTTCGGGGATCGCGTCCATCTCGTGCACACCCGCTACAGTGAATTCGAAGCGGCGCTGGACGGGATCGGCTGGGATGCCGTCGACGGGGCCCTCATAGACATTGGCGTCTCTTCGCTCCAGATCGATTCGGCGGAACGCGGTTTCAGCTTCAGCTCCGATGGCCCCCTCGATATGCGCATGGACCGTGATTCCGAGGAATTGCCGGTGAGCCGCCTTGTGAATCGGGCCAAGCTTGAGGATCTGAAGGACATCATCGAACGCTACGGTGAAGATCCGCAGGCCGGGCGTATCGCGCGGGCCATCGTGGAGGCGCGGGTGCGCAAGCCCATCGAAACCACCGGGGAACTGGCGGCTCTTGTGGAGCGCGCCTATCCGGCGGCATGGCGGGCCAAGGCCCGGAACCACCCCGCCACGCGCACGTTTCAGGCGCTGCGCATGGCGGTCAACGACGAGATCGGCGAACTGGAACGGTTCCTCGACGCTATCCTCGGCCGGTTGAAGCCGGGCGGGCGCGTCGCGGTCATTTCCTTCCATTCCTTGGAGGATCGGGTGGTGAAGCACCGCATGAAGGCATGGGCGCAGGGCTGTATCTGCCCCAAGCACATCCCCGTGTGCGTGTGCCATCATGTGCCGGAAGCCCTGCTTGTGACCCCGAAGCCCGTTTGCCCTTCCGAACGGGAACTCATGCTGAACCCCCGCGCGGGCAGCGCCAAGCTGCGTGTGGCGGAAAAACTGGATCCTCATGCCCGTCAGGCCGATGAGGAATCCGGCGAAGAGGCCGCGCGCCTGCGGTACGAAGCCAAGCGCGCCGCGCGCCTGGCCCGGCACGGGCGTGAAGGACGGGAGCGGGCATGAGCCAGATGTCGTCGAGCGGCTGGCTGCTGGCCTTCATCATTTCGCTGCTGTTGAGCCTTCTTATGGGGCTCGCGCTGGTGTGGCTCAGCATTGAGCGTACGGATAAGGCATACTCCATCCGTCAGCTCAGGAACGAGGTGGAGCAGCGCGCCGTCCTCAAAACCAAACTTGAAGTGGAACGGGATAGGCTGCTGGCTCCGCATGTATTGCGCCGTAAAGCCATCCAGCTCGGCATGAGCGAGGCCAAACCCGGTCAGATCCGGCGGATGCCCGATCCGGGGCCTGAAGCCGGGGTACAATAGCCTCCGCCCGAGCGGGCCAGGGGTCAGGTTTCTATGGCATATCTGGGCGCGCGCAAGCGCACGACTCGACAAGCTTCTTCGCAGGCCGTCAACCGACGTCGTTCGGAAGGCGGGCCTCGCGCATGGTTTGCGTCCATTGACTGGAACAGCGTCCGGTTCCGTACGGTGGCGGTGCTTTTTTTCGTTGTGTGGGGTGCTCTGTGGGTCCGGGCCGGATATGTCCAGCTTTGGGAAGGCCCCTTTCTTGCCGAACGCGCAAGGCGGCAGCATATGGCCGCCGAAACCGTGGCCATGCCCCGCGGCATGATCACCGATCGCAACGGCCACATCCTCGCCCGCAGCGTGGAGTGTTGTTCCGTATACGCGAATCCGAGCATCATCACGGACATAGAGGCCACGGCGACGACGCTGGCCGGGGTGCTCGGGCGTCCGGTCGATCAGATCAAACCCCTGCTGGAAAAAAAGCGCAGCTTTGTCTGGCTTGCCCGCCGCGTGGACGATGCCACGGCCGAGGCCATTCGGCAGGCGGACCTTACGGGCGTCGAGCTGTCCCGCGAATTCGAGCGTATTTACCCTTACCGTCAGGTGGCGGGCCAGTTGCTCGGTTTCGTCGGTATGGACGGCAAGGGGCTTGAGGGCATTGAGCGTTCGTTTGACGAGCAGCTTGGCGGCCTTTCCGTGCGTCAGGCCGTGCGGCGCGACGCTTCGGGCCGTGAATTCTACGTGAACAGCAATTATGAGGCGCAGCCCGCCGAGGATGTGCATCTGACCCTCGATTTGCAGGTGCAGTCCATTGCCGAGGAGGAAATCTCCAAGGCTGTCACCGAGTTCGGCGCGAAATGGGGCGGCGTGCTTGTGGTGGATGTGGCCGCCGGCGATGTCCTCGCCTGGGCGCAGTTCCCCTTTTTCAATCCCAATTCCTACAATCAGTACCGTCCGAGCGAGTACCGCAACCGTCTGGCGCAGGACGCGCTGGAACCGGGGTCCACGTTCAAGCCGTTTTTGATCGCGTCGGCGCTCCAGGAAGGGGTCGTCACCCGCGATACCACGTTCAATTGCGAAAACGGGTTGTGGAAAAGCCGGTACATCACCATCCGGGACGACAGCCGCCCGAAACAGAACATCCAGAGCGTGGCGAAGATCCTCGCCAACTCGAGCAATATCGGCTGCGGCAAAATCGGGCTGGAGCTTGGCGCGGTCAAGTACCAGCGTTACCTTTCCCGGCTTGGCTTCGGCGAACGCACGAGCGTCCAGCTCGCCGAGAGCCGCGGCATCCTGCGCCCGGCGCGCGAATGGAGCGAGGCCGACCTTATTTCCTCTTCATTCGGACAGAGCCTTTCGGTTACGGTACTCCAGATGGCGCAGGCGTACCTGACGCTTGCCAATGAAGGGGTGTACAAACCCCTGCGGATCGTTCTCACCGACGATGTGGGCGGAGGGGACCAGCGTATTTTTTCCAAGAACACCACGCGGGAAGTGCTTTCCATGATGCGTGAGGTCGTCGATGAGGGCACGGGCAAGCGTGCCGCCATCCCCGGCGTCTCCGTGGCGGGCAAGACCGGTACGGCGCAGAAGGCGTTTCGCGGCAAGTATGGCGGAGAGCGCACCGCGTCGTTCGTAGGGCTCGTGCCCGCCGAAAAACCGCAATATCTGGTGGTCATTTTTATTGACGAACCGTCGAAAGTGAAATACGGCGGCGTGATCGCTGCTCCGGTGTTCAAGTCCGTGACGTCGCGGGTCATGGCGTATCATGGCTCGCTGCCGGACCCCGGCGCGCTGACCCCGGCGCAGATCAAGGCCCAGGAAAAGGCCGAGGCCCGGGCCCGCGCCCGTGCGGTGCGGCGGGGGAGCAAGGAAAAGACCGTGCTCGGCGAGTACCGCAGCGAGTTGGCGACGAAGAAGACGGCGTTGCCGGTTCGGGATTCGGGAACGGTCCCGGACGTGGTGGGGCAGTCCGTGCGGCGGGCTGTGGAAATGTTTGCCCGGCAGGGGCTTGTCCCTGTCATCAAGGGCAATGGTTCAAGAGTGGTACGACAAACGCCGGAACCGGGCGTGCGTTGGGCGGGGAAGGATTCGGCCCCCACGTCATGCGTTCTTTGGCTTTCGGAGCAGGAATAATGGGAATGTATCCGCTTTCGTTACTGGAATCCCGCGTGGCCGCGCAGGGGATGGAGTTGTGCATCGACTCCCGCAAGGCGACCCCCGGTTGTGTGTTTGTGGCTCTGCCCGGCAGCAGTGCTGATGGTTCTCAGTTCATTGCCGACGCCGTGGCGCGGGGGGCCGGGTACGTGGTCTGTCGCCCTGAATCCGCCGGGAACTGCGGCGAAGCGGAAGTCGTCGACTGTGCCGATCCCCGCCAGGCCCTTGGGCTGTTGGCCCGCGCCCGGTACGGCACGGCCTCTCTCCCGTTCCCCGTGGTCGGCGTGACCGGGACCAACGGCAAGACCACCACGACCTATCTGCTCGATCATCTGTTCGCCTCCGCCGGGAAGAAGACCGGCGTGCTCGGTACGGTTTCCTACCGCTGGCCGGGGCATCATGAGGACGCGCCCATGACCACTCCGGATTGCCTCGATGTGCACACCATGCTGGCCGACATGCGCGCCGCCGGTGTGGACATGGCCTTCATGGAAGTTTCTTCGCACGCACTGGATCAGAACCGCGTCGCGGGCGTCGGCTTCGGCGGGGCCGTGTTCTCGAACCTGACGCAGGATCACCTTGACTACCATCACGATATGGAAACGTATTTCAAGGCAAAGGCCAAGCTGTTCCTTGATGGGGACGGCAAACCTTTCGCGGATCGCGTGATGGCCATCGGCACGGATAATCCGTGGGGGGCCCGTCTGGCGGGCATGGCCCCCGAAGCCATCGGTTTTGGCCTGACGGCCTCCGGTGCCTCCGGACGCTACCTTGAGGGGAAAGTCCTTTCCAGTACGACCGCCGGGTTGCGCCTGCACGCTCGTTTTGAAGGCCGCGAATGGGAATTCACGTCGCCGCTGGTAGGCAATTACAATGCGGAAAACCTGCTCGCCGTGCAGGCCGTCGCCCTCGGGTTCGGCCTCGATCCCGAAGCGTTCCGTTGTTTCGAAACCTTCTGCGGCGTGCCGGGCCGTTTGGAGCGCATCCTCAATCCGCAGAATCTCGATGTCTTTGTGGACTATGCGCATACGCCCGACGCGCTGATCAACGTCCTCAACGCGCTGCGTGGGGCGGGCTTCAAGCGTATCGTCACCGTGTTCGGCTGCGGGGGCAACCGCGACCGCGCCAAGCGCCCGCTCATGGGCGAAGCCGTGGCCAGGTTGTCCGACGTGGCCGTGCTTACCTCCGACAATCCGCGCCACGAGGAGCCCGAGGCGATCATGGCCGACGTCATGCCCGGCCTCTCCGGTGCCGCCGAAGTGTTTGCCGATCCGGATCGCCGCCGGGCCATTGAAAAGGGCCTTGAGCTCCTGCACCCCGGCGACGCCCTCCTCATCGCGGGCAAGGGGCACGAGAACACGCAGCAGATCGGCGATGTCAAACATCCGTTCAGCGATCAGCAAACCGTCCGGGAGATTCTGGGATGCGCCTGAGTTTTGAAGAGATTGTCCGCGCCGTGGACGGTTCCGCCGTGGCGGGAGCCGCGCCTTGCGGCATCGTGGAAGGCGTGGGCACGGATAGCCGTGCGGTAAAGCCCGGCTCTCTGTTCGTCTGCATCCCCGGCGAAACGTTCGACGGGCACGATTTTGCGGTCAAGGCCGCCGAAGCCGGGGCCGCCGTGCTGCTGGTATCCCGGAATCCGTTCGATGCCGTGCCGCCCGTCCCGCTCATCCTCGTTGAGGATACGGTCAAGGCGCTTGGGAAGCTGGCGCATTGCTGGCGCGAGCGCCTCGGCGAGACCCGGGTGATCGGGCTCACCGGCACGGCGGGCAAAACCACGGTCAAGGAACTGCTCGCGCAGGTCCTGAGCCGCCGCGGGCTTACCGCCAAGACGCACATGAACCTGAACAACCAGATCGGCCTGCCTCTGTCCATGTTGGCGGCGACCGGCGAGGAAGCGTTTTGGGTCATGGAGGCGGGCATCAGCCACCCCAATGATATGGACGAACTGGGGGCCATTCTTGAGCCGGATCTTGCCTTGATCCTCAACGTTGGGCCGGGCCATGCCGCCGGCCTTGGCGATCGGGGGACGGCGCATTACAAGTCGAAACTTCTCGCGCACCTCGCACCCGGCGGGACGGCGATCATCAGCGCCGATTATCCCGATCTCGCGCGCGAAGCCCGTGCCGTACGGCAGGAATTGGTCTTCTTTTCCACCTCGGGACGCCAAGTGGATTACCGTGCGGCCTATGTCGTACCGGCGGGCGAGGACAAAGGGCTGTTCCGGCTGTGGCTGGACGGCGTTTCCATTGATGTGGAGGCTCCGTTCCGTGGGGCGTTCGGTGCGGAAAACGTCATTGCCGTAGCCGCCGTGGCGCACCGTCTGGGGCTGAACGCCGAGGAAATCGCCGCCGGGTTCGCCGGGGCCGCGTTGCCGAAACAGCGCTTTGCCTGTTCGAGGGCCGGGGATTGGCTGGTCATTGACGACAGCTACAACGCCAACCCGTTGTCTTTCTCCCGGATGTTGGAGGCCGCCGCTGAAATGGCCGGGGATCACGCGGACAGGCCCCTTGTGTGCGTGCTCGGCGAAATGGGCGAACTCGGTTCGCTTTCCGAGGATGAGCACCGCAATCTGGGCCGCCTTGTGGCGGATATCAAGCCCCGCCTTGTCTGCTGGAAGGGCGGGCACCTGGAAGAATTTGAAGACGGGTTGCACGCCGGACGTTACGGAGGCGCATTCTGCCCGGTGACGTCCGCCGAGGATATGTTCAAGGGCCTTGCCGCCTGTGATCTCGGCAGCGGTGGGGGCGTGATCCTGTTCAAGGGATCACGTTCGAACAAATTGGAAACGTTGGTCAGCGCCTTTACGGAGGCACAGGCGGGAGAACCCCATGCTGTATAACCTGCTGTATCCGTTGAGCGTTGACTATTCCATCCTCAACATTTTCAAATACATCACCTTCCGCTCCGCATGGGCGCTTGTGACGGCGCTCGCGGTGAGTATCCTCGTCGGGCCTTATTTCATCCGCTGGCTGCAGGCCATCAAGTGCCGTCAGGAAATCCTCAAGGAAGTGAAGGCGCACCAGTGCAAGGCCGGGACCCCCACGATGGGCGGCCTGCTCATCGTATTCGCGGTGAGCGTGAGCGTGCTGCTGTGGGCGGATCTGACCAACGCCTACGTGTGGATGACCATGCTGGTGTTCATCGGGTTTTCGGCGGTGGGGTTCATCGACGACTTCATGAAGGTATCCCACCATCAGAACAAAGGTCTCAGCCCGCGCGCGAAATTTGCCGGTCAGATGCTGGTGGCCGGGATCGCCATGCTCCTGCTGGTGTCGGAACCGGCCTATTCCACACGGCTGGCGTTCCCGTTCTTCAAGACCCTGAACCCGGATCTCGGGTACTGGTACATCCCGTTCGCCATGCTGGTCATGGTGGGGACTTCCAACGCGGTGAATCTGACGGACGGGCTCGACGGGCTGGCTATCGGCCCGATGGTCGTCGCCGGGCTGGTGTTCTCGGTGTATATTTACATCACGGGGCATGTGCGGTTCGCGCAGTACCTGCAACTTGAATACATTTCCGGGGTGGGCGAGGTCGCGGTCTTCTGCAGCGCACTGGCTGGCGCGGGGCTTGGGTTCCTCTGGTTCAACGCCTATCCCGCCCAGATGTTCATGGGCGACGTGGGGTCGCTCGGGCTCGGCGGCGTGCTGGCCTTTCTCGCGGTGCTTTGCAAGCAGGAACTGCTCCTGCTCATCGTGGGCGGCCTGTTCGTGGCGGAAACCCTCTCCGTGATTCTGCAGGTAAGCTATTTCAAGGCCTCGGGCGGGAAGCGCATTTTTCGCATGGCCCCGCTGCATCATCACTATGAAATGAAAGGCATTCCGGAATCGAAGATCATCATCCGGTTCTGGATCATTTCCGTGATGCTTGGGCTTATCGCGTTGTCGGCATTGAAGTTGAGATGACATCGGGAAGACATTCCCTTTACGGCTTTGAAGAAAGGCCGCCTGCTTCGGCTTCCTTTCCCCTCCAAAGCGTTTGGCGATGAGGCAGGGGAAAATTATTCCCGAATCAATTGAAGAGAGAACTTCCCGGCGCGTTTGGAACCATTTGAACCGATTTCGTAGAAAACGGTTCACGGCGGTTTCGAGGGGGCCGGAGGAGATCATCCCCCGGCGGGATCAAGGGGCGTGCCCCTTGCCGCCGGAGGCATCATTCTGGAGTCATGATGAAAGCTGCAAACGAAATGTCCACGAAGCCTGCACCGGCGGTGAAACCGGGCGACCTCGCGGTTGTTGTGGGAGCCGGGGTTTCCGGCGTGTCCGCCGCCAAACTGCTGCACAAGCTTGGTGCGCGGGTGCGGCTGCTGGATCGCTCTTTGGATCGCATCCCGGCTGATTTCGCGGAATGGGCGGAGTCTGCGGGAGTGGAAATCGTATGCGGCGAACATTCCCCGAGCCAGTTCCGGGACGCGAAGCTGGTCGTGCCGAGTCCCGGTGTGGCCGCTGCGGTCATCAGCAAATTTCTGCCCGACGACAATCCGCCGGAAATCATGGCCGAAACCGAACTGGCATGGCGCCAGCTCTCCGGCGAGCCGGTTCTCGGCGTGACCGGGACCAGCGGTAAGACCACGACAACCAGCTTGTGCGCGGCCATGTTGAAGGAACAAGGGCTTGCGGTGTTTACGGGCGGCAATATCGGCACGCCGCTGTCCGAATATATCCTGTCCGGCGAGAAGGCGGATGTAGTGGTGCTGGAATTGTCCAGTTTCCAGTTGCAGACCTGTTCGACGCTGCACCCGCGCGTGGGCATCCTGCTGAACATCAGCGAAAACCATCTCGACTTCCATAAGGACATGGACGAGTACATCAGTGCCAAGATGCGCCTGTTTGCCAACCAGACGGAGGCGGATCTCGCTGTGCTGCAGGACGGCATGGATGAGCTTGCCGGGAAGTACGGAATCAAGGCGCGGAAAATCCATTATGCGGAATCGGAACGTTTCCCGGATATGCAGCTCATGGGCCCGCACAACCGCTGCAATGCCGAAGCGGCATGGCTGGCCTGCCGCGAATTCGGCGTGACCGAGGAAGCCGCAGCCCGTGCCGTTGCCGCGTTCCAGCCCTTGGAGCATCGGCTGGAAAAAGTCGCCGAGATCAACGGCGTGCTGTACGTCAACGATTCCAAGTGTACGACCGTGGAAGCCTTGCGGGTGGCGCTGTCGTCATTCGACCGGCCTGTGGTGCTGCTCGCCGGGGGCAAGTTCAAGGGTGGGGATCTGCCGGGCCTGTGCCCGCTTCTGAAGGAACATGCCCGGTGCGTCGCTCTGTTCGGGGCAAGCCGTGAACGGTTCGAACCCGCGTGGCGGGATACGTTGCCCGTGACGTGGGATCGCACCCTGGAGCAGGCGCTGTGCCGAGTGGCGGGCAAGGACGGACAACCCGCGCTGGCTCATGAAGGCGATGTGGTGCTGCTGGCTCCGGCGTGTTCCAGCTATGACCAATATCCCAACTACCTGCGGCGCGGCGAAGATTTCAAGCGCGTCGTCCATGAGGTGCTCGCATGACAATGGCCCGTCGCCGTGTTCCCTCGTCAGGATTCCGTCCGACGCAGGAGAGCGCCCCTGTCGGTCAATACGACTGGGGATTGATCGCGCTGTTCCTTATGCTGTTGTGCATCGGCCTGCTTATGGTGCTCTCCGCCAGCGGCGTGGTGGCGGAACGCATCAACGGCGACAAGTATTTCTTTTTCAAGCGTCAGCTCATTTATGCCGTCATAGGCGGGGTTGTCATGTGGGTTCTTGCGGCTGTGCCGCGCCACATCCTGTACAAATTCCAGTATCCGTTCCTGCTGTTTGTACTGATGCTGCTGTTTGTGACCCTGAGTCCGCTGGGCGCGCGCGTCAACGGGGCGCAGCGTTGGATTTCGGTGAAATTCTTCTCCATTCAGCCGTTGGAGTTCGCCAAGATCGCGCTTGCTCTCTATCTGGCCTACTTCATGAGCACCAAGCAGGAGCTGGTGAAGACGTTCAGCAAAGGTATTATCCCGCCGTTCGCCATGACGGCCCTGTTTTGTTTTTTGCTGCTGGCCCAGCCTGATTTCGGCGGGGCCGTGGTGCTTTCGCTGATCCTGTTCTTCATGTGCCTGATCGGCGGGACCCGGTTTATTTATCTGTTCATGGCCATCGGCGTGGGTTTGGCTGGCGCGTTGGCCCTGATCATCTTTGAACCGTACCGTGCCCGGCGTCTGGTGGCGTTTCTCGATCCGTTCGCGGATGCCCAGAATGCGGGGTATCAGCTTGTGCAGTCCCTGTATGCGCTCGGTTCCGGCGGCTTCTTCGGCGTGGGCATGGGCGGCAGTTCGCAGAAGATGTTCTATCTGCCCGAAGCGCACAACGACTTTATCATGGCGGTGGTGGGCGAGGAGCTCGGCTTTTTCGGCATGACGCTGATCATGGTGCTGTTCGCCATGCTGTTCATGCGCTGCTACAAGATCATCATGGGGCAGTCGGATCTGCGCGATCGTTTTTCGGCTTTCGGCGTGACGCTGGTGCTGGCCATCGGCGCTACGCTCAATCTGGCCGTGGTTATGGGAATGGCGCCGCCCAAGGGGGTGGCCATGCCGTTTTTGAGCTACGGCGGCAGCAGCCTGCTTGCGAGTATGATGTGCATCGGCTTGCTGCTGAATTTTTCCCGCACGGCGCGGTAACAGGAAAGGATATGGGCGTTCGGGTCATTCTGACCACCGGCGGAACCGGTGGACATATTTTTCCGGCGTTGGCCGTGGCGGAACAGTTGCGGCGCGAAGGCGCCGAGCTGTTGTTCGTCGGTTCGCAGTACGGTTCCGAGGCCAAGCTGGCGAAACAGGCCGGGCTGGAGTTCCGGGGGCTGCCCGTGCGTGGCGTGCTCGGGCGCGGTCTGCGCTCTGTGGGCGCGCTGTGGGGGCTTTTCCGCGCCGTGTTCATGGCTAGGGCTATCGTGAAGGACTTCCGGCCCGACGCCGTGATCGGTTTCGGGGCCTATGCCTCCTTCCCATCGCTGGTGGCGGCCAAGCTTTCCGGCGTTCCCATCGCGGTGCACGAGCAAAACGCCATGCCGGGCCTGACCAACCGCATGTTGGCGAAGCTGGCGAAACGGGTGTTCCTGTCTCTGCCGGACGTGACCGGGGCTTTTGACGCGAAAAAGAGCCAGCTCACAGGCAATCCCGTGCGCGAGGCGATCGTGGAGTCCGGGAAAAACGCTGTTGGGCATCCCGATACCCGCCGTCTATTGGTCATGGGCGGCAGCCAGGGGGCGAAAGCCGTCAATTCCGTGATCCTCGCCAGCCTGGAGCGGCTGACGAAGGCCGGGATCGAAATCCGGCATCAGACCGGCTCTTTCGATCTGGAGCGCGTGCTTGCCGGGTACCGGGCGCACGGTGTCGACGCTTCGGGCGTGACGCCGTTTATTGAAGATGTGGCCGCGGCGTATCAGTGGGCCGATCTGGTGTTGTGCCGGGCAGGGGCGACGTCCGTGGCCGAACTGGCCGTAGCCGGAAAACCCGCCGTGCTCGTGCCCTTCCCCTATGCGACTCACGATCATCAGACATACAACGCTCAGGTTATGGTTGATCAAGGGGCTGCGCTGCTGGTGGCGGAAAAAGACCTCCCGCATCTGGACGCCGGGGGGATGCTCATCAACCTGCTGCTGGACCCCGGCACGCTGCACACGATGTCTCAGATGGCGCACACCTGCGCGCGTCCCGATGCCGCCTCCAAAGTGGCGCAGGGCGTTCTTGCGCTGTGCCGCCGGAGCTGAAAAAGGAAACGATGATGCGTACCAAGTTTACGAAAATCCATATGATCGGCATCGGCGGCTCGGGCATGAGCGGTATTGCCGAAGTGCTCTTGAACCTCGGCTATGAAGTGCACGGCTCGGACATGGCGGACGGCCCCGTGGTTCAGCGTCTGCGCTCGCTTGGGGCGGATATCCATATCGGGCACGCCGCCGGGAATGTGGATGACGTCAACGTGCTGGTAAAGTCCAGCGCGGTTGCGGAAGACAATCCCGAAGTGGTCGCCGCCCGCCAGAAGGGCATCCCGGTGATTCCCCGTGCGGAGATGCTGGCGGAGCTTATGCGTCTGCGGACCGGGATCGCCATTGCCGGGACACACGGCAAGACCTCCACGACTTCGCTGACCGCCGCCATTTTCGACGCCGCCAGCCTTGACCCGACGGTCATCATCGGGGGACGGATCAACGCCTATGGGGCCAACGCCCGGCTGGGGCAGGGCGAGTATCTGATCGCCGAAGCCGACGAATCCGACGGCTCGTTCCTTTGCCTGTTGCCGATCATCAACGTCGTGACCAACGTGGACCGCGACCATCTGGATCACTATGGCAATCAGGAAGCCATCGACGAGGCGTTCGTCAGTTTCATGAACCAGATCCCGTTCTACGGGCTGAACGTCGTGTGCGGCGACGACCCCGGCGTGGAGCGTCTGCTGCCCCGCGTGAAGCGTCCCGTCGTGACCTACGGGTTTGGCTCCGGCAACCACATCCGGGCGGAAGTGCTGGAGTGTGGGGTCATCAACCGTTTCAAGGTCTTCATCAAGGGCGAAGAGCTTGGTGAGGTGACGTTGCGTCAGCCGGGCCGCCACAACATCCTGAACGCGCTTGCCGCCATCGGCGTGGCGTTGGATGCCGGCATCGAGCCGCATTTCTGCATCGAGGGATTGGCCCGTTTCGACGGGGTGGGGCGGCGTTTCGAGCACAAGGGCGAAAAAAACGACATCCTTGTCGTGGACGACTACGGGCACCATCCTGTGGAAATCGCCGCGACGCTGGCGACGGCCCGTACTGCCTACCCGGATCGCCGGGTTGTGGTGGCGTTTCAGCCGCACCGTTTCTCGCGGACACAGGCGCTGTTCGGCGAATTCTGTCATGTGCTCGGTACGGTGGACAAACTGTTGCTGACGGAAATCTATCCCGCGTCGGAAAAGCCCATCCCCGGCGTGAACGGGCAGAACCTTGCGCAGGGCATCCGGCAGGTGTCGGACGCGGACGTGAGCTATTTTCAGAATTTTGATGAGATGGTTGCCGCGTTGCCGGATATCCTCAAGCCCGGGGATCTGTTCCTGACTATCGGCGCGGGCAATGTGACCACTGTCGGGCCGCGTTTCCTCGCGTTGGAGTAGAAGATCCATCGTGGGAGGGCGCTTTTTGTAAAAAGCGTCCTCCCACGGACCCCCACCCGCAAAAACGTTGACTGGTGGGGAGGCTGCGCGACGGGAGTCCCGTTGTACGGTACTGGGGGAGTGCTTTGACAAAAACCGGGAACGCAGCGGCGTTTCCGGTA
>NZ_JH114231.1:987923-996033 GCF_000224655.1 Bilophila sp. 4_1_30 | reverse complement strand
TCGGCGAGGACGGCGGATTGCGGCTCGTACGGGTCGGCGCGGGCGTAAAGCTGCCCCGCCTGCTGGTCTGGTGCATGAAACACGGCTTGTCCGGGCTGGAAGGCATGGCCGGGGTGCCGGGCGACGTGGGCGGCGCGGTGGCCGGGAATGCCGGGGCGCACGGGATGGATATGGGCACGGTGCTGCGCAGCGTGGATGTGTTTTCCCCGGACCGTGGTTTTCGGACGCTGGGGCGTGAGGACGTGCGCTGTGAATACCGTTTTTTCGGTTTGAAGGACGGCGGGAAGCCGTGGTTTGCGATTTCCGGTATCGTATTGGCGCTGCGCCCGGCGGGACCGGAAAGGATACGCAAGGCTCTGCGCGACAATATCGAACGCAAGCTGCGGGTGCAGCCGGTCCGTTCGTGGAGTGCGGGGTGCGTCTTTAAAAACCCCCCGGGAGGGATGTCGGCGGGCAAGCTGCTTGACGAGGCCGGATTCCGGGGCAAGCGCCTCGGAGGTATGTGTTTTTCCGAGATCCATGCGAATTTTTTGGTCAACGAAGGCAAGGGCAGCGCGGACGCCGCGCTTGAGCTCATCCGCTCGGCGCAGAGCGCCGTATGGGAACGGTTTGGGATCCAATTGCAGACGGAAGTGAAATTGTGGGTATTCTGAATTCGTCGAAACGCAACAACAGGCGTCCCGCCCGCAACAGCTACACCAGCCCGCAGCGGAGCACCCCTTCTTCGGGAGGCGGATCGTTTTTCGCCCATGTGAAGTCGGCCCTCAGCTGGACCCTTGGCCTTGGGATCGGGGCGGCGCTGCTCGTCGGGCTCGGCGTGGGCGGCCTTCAGTTGCACCGTCTGGCGACGACCAGCGAGTTCTTCGCCATCAAGCGCGTTGAAATCCGGGGTACGACCCATTTTTCGCGTGAGGAAGTGCTCAAGGCCGCAAACCTGCAATCGGGCGTCAACAGCCTGACCGTCAACATCGCGGACGTGGAGCAGGGTCTCCGCGACAATCCGTGGGTGCTGTCCGTGGCCGTGAAGCGCCGCCTGCCGGATGCGTTTGAGATCCGCATCCGGGAACGCATCCCCGCATTTTGGATGCTCAAAGACGGCGTCCTGTACTATGCGGACAACAGGGGGCAGATCATCGCGCCCGTGAATGTGGGGAATTTTCTGTCGCTGCCGACGCTGGAGATCCTGCCCGGCGGCGAGGAACTGCTTCCGCAGATGGACGAGCTTTCCCGTGCGTTTCAGGCCGCGCACCTGCCTGTGAACATGGCCAGTGTTTCCCTGTTTCGGGTGAGCGCGGCCAAGGGCTTTGAAGTTTTTATCGAAAACAGGAACCTGGTGCTGTGCATCGCCGCTGAGGACTGGGATGCCAATCTGCGTCGGCTGAGTTTGGTCCTTTCCGATCTGGCCCGCCGCGGCGAGTTGAAGACGGCACGGGAAGTTTGGGCCGCCGACGGCAACGTCTGGGTTGTAGAACCTGAGAATGTCTAAGAGCGAGTAGCGGTTTTTTCTAGACTTTTTACGGAAAATATGCTGTATCCGGGGTATTCAGACTGTGAAACAGGGCGGAAAAAGACACCCTTGTTCTGGCTCAGAACAGCAGTAATGAGCAGGGTGACGCCGCAGCGCCTCCCGAAATGATGGATTCGGGTCTGATTTCGCGTGATCGGGATGACGCAATATCCCGACATGCATTGCGAAACGCGCCAAGGAGTAGCGCATGTCCAAATCTGAATTGATAGTCGGCCTTGATATTGGCACCACCAAGATTTGTGCGGTGGTGGGCGAACCCTCTGAGAACGGCGGGATGGATATTGTCGGTATCGGCACGAGTCCGTCCACCGGGTTGCGGAAGGGTGTCGTGGTCAATATCGAGCAGACGGTGCAATCCATCAAGCGGGCGCTTGAAGAAGCCGAACTGATGGCCGGATGTGAAATCCGATCCGTGTATGCGGGCATCGCCGGCAGTCACATCAAGGGGTTCAACAGCCACGGCGTCATTGCCGTCAAGGGCGGTGAAGTCTCGCCCCGCGACATCGAGCGTGCGCTGGATGCGGCCAAGGCGGTCGCCATCCCGCTGGACCGCGAGGTGATCCACATTCTGCCTCAGGAATACATCGTCGACGATCAGCGCGGCATTGCCGATCCGATGGGCATGGCCGGCGTGCGCCTGGAAGTGAAGGTCCACATCGTGACCGGTGCGGTCACTTCCGCCCAGAACATCGTGCGCTCCTGCCATAAGAGCGGGCTTGACGTGTCGGACATCGTGCTGGAATCCCTCGCCTCGGCCAAGGCCGTGCTCACCGAAGAGGAACGCGAGATCGGCGTGGCCCTCATCGACCTCGGCGGCGGGACCTGCGATATCGCCATTTTCGCCAACGATTCCATCAAGCATACGGGCGTGCTGGCGCTTGGCGGGCAGAACCTGACCAACGACATCGCGTTCGGCCTCCGCACGCCTATGGCTGCGGCGGAAAAGATCAAGATCAAGCATGGTGCGGCCATTGCCGAAATGGTGCGCCCCGATGAGTATATCGAAGTGCCCAGCGTGGGCGGGCGGGAACCTCGCCGCCTGTCGCGTCAGGTGCTGGCGGAAATCTGTGAACCCCGCATGGAGGAAATCCTCACGCTCCTCGATCAGGAGCTGGTGCGTTCCGGCCTCAAAAACATGATCGGCGCGGGTGTGGTGCTCACGGGCGGGACGGCCCTCATTCAGGGCTGTCAGGAGCTCGGCGAACAAGTCTTCAACCTGCCTACGCGCATCGGGTATCCCCGCAATGTGGGCGGGCTCAAAGATATGGTGAACAGTCCCAAGTTCGCCACGGCCATGGGCCTGCTCCGCTTCGGCGCGGAGAAGGAAGGCATGGAGCAGAAATTCCGTATCCGAAGCGACGGGAATGTATTCAATTCGATCCTGTCGCGCATGAAAAAGTGGTTTTCCGAAATTTCCTGACGTCTGGGCGGTCAGCACGTTGTTCTCTTTGAGGAGGAGCTATGATGGATATGCAATTTGAAGCGGATACACCCCCCGCGAATATAAAGGTCATCGGTGTCGGCGGTGGCGGCGGCAACGCCGTGCAGAACATGATCATGGCGGGTCTGAAGGGTGTCTCCTTCATCTGCGCCAATACGGACGCGCAGGCTCTGCTTCGTTCCAAGGCTGAAATCAAGCTCCAGATCGGCGAGAAGCTGACCAAAGGGCTTGGAGCCGGGGCCGATCCCAACGTGGGCCGCGATGCGGCGCAGGAAAGCATCGGTGCGATCAAGGACGCCATCGGCGATGCCGACATGGTCTTCGTGACCGCGGGCATGGGCGGCGGCACCGGGACCGGCGCGGCCCCCATCGTGGCACAGGCCGCCCGCGAACTGGGAGCCCTGACGGTGGGCGTCGTGACCAAACCGTTCCTGTTTGAGGGCACGAAACGCGCCCGCGCCGCGGAGCAGGGCATCGCCGAGCTCCGCGAGAACGTGGACAGCCTGATCACCATCCCGAACAACCGACTGCTTACCATTGCGCCCAAGAAAGCGAAACTCAGCGATATGCTGAAATGCGCCGACGACGTGCTGCACCGGGCTGTTCGGGGTATTTCCGACCTTATCACCGTTCCCGGCCTCATCAACGTGGACTTCGCCGACGTGCGCACTGTCATGAGCGTATCCGGCCTGGCCATGATGGGTGCCGGCATCGCCGTGGGCGAAGGGCGCGCCATTGAAGCCGCGCGCAAGGCCATTACCAGCCCGCTGCTGGAAGATGTGTCCATTGCCGGGGCCAAGGCGGTGCTCATCAACATCACGGCCAACGAAGATCTGCTCTTTGAAGAATTCAACGACGCGTCCGCCTACATCAATGACGCGCTCGGCGAAGCCGATACCAACATCATCATCGGGTGCGCCACCGACGAGAATGCCGGGGACGAGATCCGCATCACCGTCATCGCTACGGGCATCGAAGGCAACGCCGCGCCGAAGGTCGTGCAGGGCGGGCAGGCCAATATGGCCACTGTCCGGCCCCAGCAGCGCCCGGCTCAGCAGCCGCAGCAGCCTTCCCATTCCGGGCTGAATTACCAGAAGCAGGCCCTCGCCGAGGAGCACGCGATGCCCCGTATGCGTATGCCCCGTACGGTCGGCAATTTTTCGGATGAGGAGCGCATTGTGCCCACGTTCCTGCGGGATCGCGATCAGCTCTCCAAGCAGACGACGCACAACCCCGGTCGCGAAGAGTTCATCTTCGAGGAAGAGGAAATCGAGTTGCCTACGTTTATCCGCAAGCAGGCTAACTAAACCGGGCGGAGTGGTCGCATTCCGCTGCCCGGCGTTGCAGAGGCAGATCCATCCGGCTCTTAGAGAGAGGCTCTTTCCTGCGGAGAGGGCCTCTCGTTTTTTCGGTGTCCTTCGCGCTGGCCGGTTTGGGAATGGGAGGAAACGCTCTTCTCCAGAAAAAGTTGCCTCTCCCTTTTCCCGATATATCTCTATCAGTTCATATGAGAATGGCGGCGTGCTGGAGGCAAGAGGCAACGGCTTCGGAGTGCCAAAAAAAGAGTGGCGCTCTCAGGGATTCGGGCGTATTTATCAGGAATAAGATCTCATAAGTCATCCATCTGGAGATAGCTATGAAAACGATCCGTTTTTTCCTGTTGTGGTGCGTGGTTGTGGCGATTTCCGCCTGTACGCCGTTCTACCGCGGCTTTGAAGGCTCGACGTTGGTTTCCCCGGCACGGCCTGACGTTTCCGTCGGCGTTGTGGATATGCCGATGCTTGCGCACGGCCAGATCGCCCCGTTCCTGAATACGGATCAAGGCTACCAGTTCCCGGAAACCCTTGTCTCCGTATACGGAACGGATGCCGCGTCTCCTATAGCCATTGTGGCCCTTTCCTTTGTGCCCAGCAACGCTTGGGAATGGGACCCGCTGTCCTTCAGCGGGCCTATGGCCCAGCAGAACATGGGGACCGTGTTTGGCGGAGAGAGCTTCTACGGGAGCGTCCGCATCGTCAACGGGGCCAAGGATCCTTTTGCGCCTCTGTTCGCGCCCGAGGATCAGTGGGCTTCCCTTGACTGGCTGGTGCAGCGTTTCGCGTGCCTGAATGATTTCAGGCGGTCCAAGCTTATCCTGGAATACCGCGAACCGCTCCCCGCGTCGCTCAAGGGTGTTTCCGAAGTGCCGGTATACAACGAGGCTGTGCAGGCGTTCCGTGAACGGGCGGCGAAGGTGTTCCACGTCCAGTATGGGGAGGCTCCTATGCCCAAGGGCGAAGCACCGTATATCAAGACGCTCAATGCCCGCTATATGGGGAACTTCCTCGGCAGCATGTCCGTGAAGGAACCCTTGTTCCCCAATTATTCTGATTGATGGCGCCCGCTTTCCGGAGAGGTTTCGCATACCCCGAAGCTTCACGTATGCAGCCCGTCCCGCATGAAAAAAAGAGCGGCGGAACCGGAATATCCGGTTTCATGCCGTTTAGGGGAGCAGGGCAGGGATGCTGAGGGATCGCGGGGACATCCCGGTTGGATCGGAAATGTCGTTTTTTCATAAAGGAAAAGCATGTCCGGGTGGGCATGCTTTTCTTGTCTCAGCGGGATTGTTTCTTGCGCTGTCCGCGCTCCCAGTCATCCTTGCGGATGGCCTCTTCTTGAAGCATGATGGGAATATTGTCGCGCACAGGAAAAACCAGACCGCAGGCCGGGCATTCCAGTCCGCTTTCGTTGTCCACAGGTTCCAGCTCTCCCCGGCACACGGGGCAGGCGAGCAGGGCAAGCAGTTCGGGATTCAGAGCCATGAAGCGTCTCCTTGGCGCAGTGTTGACGTATAAATGAAGAGTGTAACGCCTTCCGTTGCGGAGGACAAGCCGCCTTCCGGCAGGGCGGTGATGAGGAGGAAACATGCAGCCCCGTTTTGTTGATTTGCATACGCACACTACGGCGTCCGACGGAACGGACGCCCCCCGGGATCTGATACGCAGGGCGGCTTCCTTGAAGCTCGCGGCGGTTGCCGTGACCGACCATGATACGGTTTCCGGCCTTGATGAAGCGGAAGCGGCCGGGCGCGAGTACGGCGTGGAGATCATCCGGGGGTGCGAGCTCGGCGTACAGGGGCAGTATGGGGAAATCCACCTGCTCGGGTTGTGGCTGCCCCGGCATTCCGCCCCATTGGATGCCGAGCTGGCCCGTTTGCGTGGGCACCGGGAAGAGCGCAATCTGAAGATACTTGATAGGCTCCGGTCTATTGGCATCAATATAGGCTATCAGGAAGTGCTGGATGAGGCCGGAGGCGAGTCGGTCGGCCGCCCCCACATCGCCCGCGTGCTCCAGAAACGCGGTGTCGTGTCCAATTTCGCGCAGGCCTTTGAGCTGTATCTCGGCTATTACGGTGCCGCATACGTGCCCCGGACCCTGCTCACCCCGGAAGAAGGGGTAAGCCTCATGGCGGATCTCGGCGCGGTGGTGAGTTTCGCGCATCCCATGCTGATCCGTTGCCCGCCGTCATGGTTCGACGAAATCATCCCCCGGCTCAAAGAGGCGGGGCTTGGGGCCATTGAAGCCTATCACAGCGAGCACTCCGCGCGTGACGAGCGGTTCTGCGTGGAGCTGGCGGCCCGGTACGGCCTCGGGCTCAGTGGCGGTTCGGATTATCACGGTATGGCCAAGCCGGGGGTGGAGCTCGGGCGCGGCAAGGGGGGATTGCGGGTGACGGTGGCGCTGCTCGATGCGCTCAAGGCCCGGCGCAAAAGGCCTGTTGACGACGCTCCGGAGGTCTTGTAGGCCAGCCGTATGAAACTGCTCCGACTGTATCAGGATCAGGCGCGGGAACATCCCGGCGAGGCCAAGTACATGCTCGTTGCCAACGCCATCGCGCAGGGCATTGAGGATGGCTGTCTTGCGCCCGGCGAATCGCTGCCGACGCACAGGGAATTGGCCGAAGCGCTCGGCGTGACCATCGGGACCGTAAGCCGGGGCTACGCCGAGGCCGCGCAGCGCGGTCTGACCGTGGGTGTGACCGGGCGGGGGACCTTTGTGACCGCGCCGTGCCACGATGTGGACGTGTACGAGGGCGCGGGCAGGATGCATGATCTGGGGTTCATCGCGCCTTTCGAATATCTGAATCCGGATTTGAACGAGGCCGTGGCCGAGTTGTCCCGCTACGCCGATTTGAAGGAACTCAGCAACTATCAGCAGCCGCGCGGGTTGTTGCGGCACCGCGAGGCCGGGGCTCATTGGGCGGGGCGGTACGGGCTGGCTGTTTCGCCGGAGAACCTCCTTGTCTGTGCGGGAGCGCAGCACGCGCTCCTAACGGTACTCGCGTCCCTGTTCAACCCGGGGGATCGTATCGCCGCCGAGCAGCTCAGTTATCCGCTCCTCAAGCAGCTTGCCCGCCGCCTGCGGCTCAACCTGACGCCCATCCGGATGGATCAGGGGGGGATGCTGCCCGATTCGCTGGAAGCGGCTTGCCGGGCCGGGGGCATCAAAGGGCTGTATCTGATGCCTACCTGCCAGAACCCCACGCTGGCGCAGATTCCCGAGTACCGCCGCCGGGAGCTGGTGGATATCTGTCGGCGTTATGATGTCATGATCATTGAGGACGACGTGTACGCCCTCTCCTTGGAGCACAATCTGCCGCCGCTGGCGTCATTGGCCCCGGAGCGTTGCTGTTTCATCGCCTCCACGAGCGAAGCCCTGAGCGGTGGGTTGCGTATCGCCTATCTGTGCCCGCCGGATGCCGTTTTTGCCGAACTGGAGCGGACGATTTCCTACACCATTTCAATGGCTCCTCCGCTTATGGCCGAACTGGCGACCATGTGGATCCGCAACGGCACGGCGGATCGCGTGCTGGCCGCGAAGCGCCGTGAGGCGGCGGAGCGGAATGCGCTGGCCCGTCAGTTGCTGGATGGCTTCCCGCTGGAGACGCGGACTACGGGGTTTTTCTGCTGGCTCAAGCTGCCTGATCCGTGGGCTGCGGTGGCTTTTGCCGAAGCCGCGCGCCAGCGTGGGATCATTGTGGCGGACAGTGACCTGTTCGCGCTCAACCATGCCTCGCCGGAGCAGGGCGTACGTTTGGCGCTCGGCGGCGTGCGCACGCGGGAAGCTTTGGCGGACGCGTTGGGCACGCTGGCTGGGATGCT
>NZ_JH114231.1:975074-987628 GCF_000224655.1 Bilophila sp. 4_1_30 | reverse complement strand
AATCGAATCCTTATTCGCAGGTTGTGCGCCTTAGCGTATGCCGTTCGTTGGATTTGGTTGCAGGGGCTGGAGGGATGCTTTGGCTGATTGGGAGGCGGGGTTGTTGGCTCACTATGAAGCATGGAGCTTATGACAGGAATTTTTTATCGGTGTTTCGTAAAAAAGGGAGAGTCTGCTGGCTTGGAAAGCCGCATGAAGGGGATTTTTCTTTCGAAATATTTCCGCATTTTTATTATATCTCCTTATAATCATTGATTGAAGGATGCCGCAGCGTATTCTGGGCGAAACCAAAGCTTCTTCCGAGGAGGAATCTCTATGCGTGGTTTCATGAAATATGCGTGCGTGTTGGCCCTTCCCCTGCTCGTAGCGGCGGGTGCGGCGCAGGCTCAGACGTGGCCCGATGGCGGCAACCCGTCCGAAGGTGCCACCCTGTATGATAGCTGTGTCCCCTGTCATACGCTGAACGGCAACGGCCTCGCCGGAAAGTCGGTATCCGATCTGATGGACAAGATGAAGGCGTACCAGAGCGGCACCTTCACCGACGCCAAATTGCTTGGTATGCAGCAGGTATTGAAGCCGCTGTCCGACAAGCAGCTTCTGGATCTTGCGGCCTATATCAACAAGATGTAATTCCGCGAAAGAAAGGTCTCACTTCCCCTTGCTCCTTGAAAGCGGCGGCCATTACGGCCGCCGCTTTTTGGCGTCCGGCGCGGAGGCGCTCCTTGTCCCTGTCCGGGGCTTGTGTTACAGCAAAAGTCCCTTGAGTACCTTTCTTTTTCTGGAATGCCCATGTCTTCTTTCCGTTCTATTCAGGTCGTCAATGTCCGTTGGTTCAACGCCACAGCGTGGTATGGGCTGGAGCTCGCCCGTTTGCTCAATGCTGCGGGGCATGAAAGCCGCGTCGTGGCGCTGGCCGATACGGAAACCTTCGCCAAGGCCGAGGAAATGGGATTGCGCCCGTTGGCCATGCCGCTGAATGCCAAGAATCCGCTGGAATTCCCCGGGCTCATCCGTGACATGGGGCGTCTTGTCCGTGAATTCCGGCCCGATGTGGTGAACTGCCACCGGGGAGAATCCTTTTTGTTCTGGGGGCTGCTCAAGGGCATGGGCGGATACGCGCTTGTCCGCACGCGGGGGGATCAGCGGCAGCCCAAGGGAAACCTCCCCAACCGAATTTTACATACGCGGGTGGCTGACGCGGTTGTTGCCACCAACTCGGTGATGGTCCGGCATTTTGCGGAAAAGATGCATGTACCCGCTGAGCGGCTGCATATGATCTTGGGCGGCGTGGACACGGAGCGTTTCCGGTTTGCTCCCGAGGGCAGGATGGAAGTCCGTGCCCGGTATGGCTTTACGAATGACGAATGCGTCGTCGGCCTGCTCGGACGGTTTGACCTCGTGAAGGGGCAAAGGGAAACCATCGCGGCGCTGGCAAAGCTTGTGGGCGAAGGCGTGCGAAACATCCGGCTGATGCTTCTCGGTTTTTCCACGGCGACGCTTCAGGAAGAGGTTGAAGCGTGGATCCGCGAGGCGGGTATGGAGCGGTATGTGACCATCACTGGAAAAGTCCCGGATGTGACGGCCTGCCTGTCCGCCCTGGATGTGGGCGTGGTCGCCTCGTTATGGTCCGAAACCATCGCCAGGGCCGCGCTTGAGATCATGGCCTGCGGGCGGCCGCTCGTATCCACTTCAGTGGGGGTCATGCCGGATCTGCTTCCCGCGTCGGCACTGGTTGCGCCGGGGGATGTGGACGCGCTGGCTGGCGTGCTGCGGCGGGCGGCGACGGATGAGGCTTGGCGGCGGGGCTTGGCCGGGCATTGCTCCGAGCGGATTATGACCCTCCGGGACAAGGATTTTCTCGAACAGACGTTGGCTGTCTACACGGAAGCGTGCCGTCGGCGGTGTTCATCCTAGAGCCCTTCTTTGGGATGGTACCGTTTTCAAGGCAACCAGCTTTAGGGAACGCTGCGGACAGGGATTCGATAAACACAAAAGTTTTTGAAGGGAAGGGGGTGAGGGGGGAGGAGAAATACGGGGGGTGCTTCCCCATTCTCCAGCAAGTTTCTCCTCCCCTCCCCAACGCCTCCATGCCTTTCCAAAGCTCATCTGCCTAAAGGAGGCTGCGAGATGGATTGCACTTTTGCCAGCGACAATACCAGTGGCGTGCACCCGAAAGTGATGGAGGCCCTGAACAAGGCCAACGTGGGCGCGGCGGAACCTTACGGCGACGACCCGTGGACCGCCGAAGCCGAGGGCTGCTTCAAGGCGCTGTTCGGCGATGACGTCGACGTGTTCCTCGTCCCGCTCGGCACGGGCGCGAACGTGCTCGGGTTCAACCGCATGATACGCTCGTGGCACTCCGTTCTGTGCAGCGACATGGCCCACACGCACACCTCGGAAAGCGGGGCGGTCGAGGCCGTCGTGGGCTGCAAGATGACCCCCATCCCCTCCGTGCACGGCAAGATTTCCGCAGGGGCTCTTTCCGCATACCTGACAGATATGGGCAGCCCGCACCACAGCCAGCCCGGTCTGGTGGCGCTCACGCAGTCCACGGAAGTGGCCACGGTGTACACGCCGGAAGAGATCAGGGCCATTGTCGACGTTGCACACGCGAACGGCTTGTACGTGCACATGGACGGTGCGCGCATCGCCAACGCTACGGTTGCGCTCTGCTGTGACGTGCGTTCCTTCACCAAGGATCTCGGCGTGGATATGATGTCCTTCGGCGGCACGAAGAACGGCATGATGATGGCCGAATCCGTCGTCGTCTTTAATAAGGATTTCGTGCGGGACTTCGTGACCCTCCGCAAGCAGAACCTCCAGCTTGCCTCCAAGATGCGGTTCCTTGCGGCCCAGTACATAGCGTATTTCAAGGACGGGTTGTGGCTGGAAAACGCCCGGCACGCCAACAATATGGCCCGTCTGCTTGCGGATCTCATTTCCGGTATGCCGCACGTGGAGCTGGCTCATCCCGTGGAAAGCAATGGCGTGTTCGTCAACATGAAGCCGGAGCACATAGCCGCATTGCAGCGGCAGTACATGTTCCATGAGGTTGAGCCGTCCGCGCATACCGTGCGCTGGATGCTCAGCTTCAACACCTCTGAAGAGCAGGTACGCGCGTTCGCCAAGGCGATCGGCGCATTGGTATAGAATCCGTTTACCGGTTCCTTACGGAAGCCTTTCGGAACGTCTCCGAAAGGCTTTTCGTTTTGCGGAAGAGCGGAAGAAGAGTCGCCGCGCGAGCCAGTACGGTTTTGGTGGTCAGCCCTGCGCTGCGTCGGAAGAGGAAAACCTCGCAAGGGATCAGGGAAAATTGTCTTTGAAAGGCATGGAGGGATTGGGGGAGAACTTTTGGGGAGCAGAGCTTCCTTTTCGCAAACCTGTCGTCGTGGAACTCCCCCTCTATTTCTAAACTTTTACTTTTATCGAAAGCGCTGTCCGCAGCCTTTTGAAGAACTGGATACCATCTGAAGCGATATGTTTTCAAAGAAAGACATGCTACGGTGTTTCCGGTGGCATGGTGTCGTCATCAAGCCGTGTGATGAGCACTGCCCCGTCCGTGAGTTCCGTCAGCGCGGTTTCGAGGGCCGGGATGTTTTGATCGGGAAGCAGCAGTTCGTAGGTGGCGTCCACGCCGAAGTTTTCCGAGGCGACGGTGGCCCGGTAGTCCGGCAGCAGGCGGCGAAAGACCGTAATATGCGGATAGTCGAGGACCACCTCGACGCGCGCGGGGATCATATGTTCGCGTGTGGGCAGGGTTTCGAGGCCCAGTTTGACCATGCCCTGATATGCCCTGACGAGGCCCCCCGTTCCGAGCTTGATGCCGCCGAAATAGCGGGTCACGACCGCGGAAAGCTCACCGACCCCGCCATGCAGCAGCATGGTGAGCATGGGGCGGCCCGCCGTGCCGTGCGGTTCGCCGTCGTCGCTGTAGCCGACCTTGCTGGTTTGGCCGGGCGCTCCGGCGGCGTAAGCCCAGCAATTGTGGGTCGCGTCGGGGAATTCCTGTTTGATCCGCTCGATGAAGGCTTTGGCCGCCTCCGGGGTCGGCGTATGGGCAAGGCTGACGATGAACCGGCTGCGGCGGACGATTTCTTCGCAGCGGTGCAGGTCTTCTGGGGCCAGATCCGGGATGAAATAGGAGACAGACATGGGAACAAGGTGTAGCGTCTGACGGACGGCGGGTCAAGCTTGCGTGCCGTCATCACCGTATTTCTTGTACTTTTTGCGGGCCGATATTTTTTTCTGAAAAAAGTACAGATAAGGCTTTACAAGAGGGCTGGATTCTTATAAACAGGAATCGTTCCTGATTGAGAACGTAAGCAACACACTCTACATAACCTAATTATCCCCAAAGGAGACTTCCCATGAGCAAGACCGAAAAGAATCTGATGGACGCTTTCGCTGGAGAATCTCAGGCTAACCGCAAGTACCTCGCTTTCGCCAAACAGGCTGACAAGGAAGGCCTGCCTCAGGTTGCCAAGCTGTTCCGCGCCGCCGCCGAAGCTGAAACCATCCATGCCCATGCCCACCTCCGCAATGCCGGAAAGATCGGCGACACCACCGCCAACCTCAAGGCCGCCATCGAAGGCGAAACCTACGAATTCACCAAGATGTATCCTGAGATGATCGCCGACGCCAAGGAAGAAGGCCAGGATCGCATCGCCAAGTATTTCGATATGGTCAACAAGGTTGAAGAAGTGCACGCCAACCTCTACAAGAAGGCCCTTGCCGATCCTTCCTCCATCACCGGCGACCTCTATGTTTGTACCGTGTGCGGCTACACGCAGGAAGGCCCCTGCGACAAGTGCCCCATCTGTGGCGCCGTGGCTGCCGCTTTCGCCAAGATCGACTAGTTTTTTGCGCTTAAGGTGAGCAAGGAAAGGGCGTTTTCCACGAAAACAGCTTTTCGACTCTCTCCCAAACGTTTTGACTGACAGGGTGGCCTGACCACAACGCTAGTGCGCAAGATCGTCAAGCATAGCCCCGCTCAGTCTGGAAAAGGCATCTCTCCCGTAAGGAAGAGATGCCTTTTTCTTTACGGTGTTAACCGTAAACAGCTCACTCGTATAACGGATCATTGTGGTTTCCACCCATCACCCTTTCCCATGCATTGCTGAAAGGGGAAAGCGGCGAAGAGGGATTCGATAAGGTCAAAAGTCTTTGAAAAAGGAGGGGAGGGGGCTCGAGGGAGGGAAAACTTTCTCCAGAAAGCTTTTCCCTCCCTCCCCCGAATTCCTATTTCTCCCAACCTTGGGGCAACGTCCTGCGGTGCTTGAGGCTGACGCCTTCGACCATGAAGTAGGCGTGCTCGGCGATGTTCTCAGCACGGCGGCAAACACGATCCAGAGCACGGGTGATCAGCACGATGTGCATGGAGTCCCACGGTTCAAGCGTGCGGTCCCCGACGGCCTGCATGAGCTTTTGGAAAATGTTCACCATCATCTGCGCGGTTTCGTCGTCGTAGCGGCTGACGGCAAGGGCGCTGGGGGCGTCGCCGTCCTGGAAGGCGAGCAGGGAATTGCGGAGCATGGCGCTCGTGCGGGTACACAGCGCCCGGAGATCCTTTTCGACGATGGAGGGAATCGGCTTGTCCGAGAGCGTGACCTGCTCGGCGACGACGACGGATTCATCTCCGATGCGTTCCAGATCCAACACCATGCGCACGACGCTCATGAGAAAGCGGAGATCGCGGGCAACGGGCTGCGTGCGCGCGAGGATGTTGAGCGTGGCTTCGTCGATCTGGTTTTCGAGGTCGTCGATATCCGTATCCCCGTCGAGCACGGCAGCAGCGCGGGGAAGATCGTGATTCAATACGGCGATGGCGGCATCGTCGAGGGCCTGCTGCGTCTTGCTCCCCATGATGAGGAGTTTGGCGCGCAGGTTGTCCAAAAGCTGCTGCGTGTAGTGTTCCTGATAGGCCATAAGGCGTCTCCTTGGCGGAATGCGCTCCGCATATGCATAATTGAGGTGAACGGCTTACCCGAAGCGCCCGGTGATGTAGTCTTCGGTCTGCTTCAGTGAGGGATTGGTGAAAATCTTTTCCGTCAGATCACATTCGATCAGCTTGCCCATATAGAAAAAGGCGGTGCGGTCGGAGACGCGGGCGGCCTGCTGCATACTGTGGGTAACGATGACGATGCTGAGCTGGCTCTTGAGTTCGTGGATGCCTTCCTCGATGCGCTGCGTGGCGATGGGGTCGAGGGCGCTGGCGGGTTCGTCCATGAGCAGGACTTCCGGTTCCACGGCAAGGGCGCGGGCGATGCACAGGCGCTGCTGCTGGCCGCCGGAGAGCCCGAGCGCCGACGTGTGCAGACGGTCCTTCACCTCTTCGAAGATGGCGGCGCGGCGGAGGCTTTCCTCCACCTTGTCGGCTATGAGCGATTCGTCGCGCTCGCCGTTGACGCGCAGGCCGTAGGCCACGTTTTCGAAAATCGTCTTTGGGAACGGCGTCGGCTTCTGGAAGACCATGCCCACGCGGCGGCGCAGGTTCACCACATCGAAATTGGGGGCGTTGATGTCCTCCTTGTCCAGCGTGATCAAGCCTTCCGTGCGGGTGCCGGGGATAAGGTCGTTCATGCGGTTGAGGCAGCGGAGGAACGTGCTCTTGCCGCATCCTGACGGGCCGATGAGGGCCGTGACCTGCCTTTCGGGAAAGGTCAGGCTGACGTCGAAGAGGGCCTGTGAACTGCCGTAGAAAAAGTTGACGTTCTGGGCCGCCATTTTCGGCGTTCCGGAAAGGCTTTGGGCGTTGTCGAGAGTGACGGGCGATGCAATGGGTTGCGGCATGGTTTTCTCCATGAGTACGTTCACAAAGGCCTATGTTGATCCCCGCCGGCGATGCCGGGCGAGGTTTTTTCAGTCAAAAAGATCTGAGTCCCATTTGAGGCCGGAAGGCTTGCGGGGTGTCCTTCCTTGAGTTTTTTGGGGCCGGGCCGTCTGGAGGGCATTGCGGATTTCGGTAAGGGCCCCTTCTTGAAGAAGTGCCCCTTACGTCCTTTTTTCCGTTTCCGCAGCGAGGGGAAGCGTGAATTGCAGGCAGCCGCCGGGGCCGGGTTCCGCCCAGATCCGCCCGCCGTGGCGCTCGACGATGTGCTTGCAGATGGCAAGGCCGAGCCCGGTGGAGGCGGGGCTGCTGCGGTGCTTCTCCACCCTGTAGAAACGCTCGAACACGCGGGCGATGTCCGCCTGCGGAATGCCGGGCCCGTCGTCGCATATCATGAACAGCGCTTCCGGCAGCCCGTTGTGGTCGAGGCGCTTCCCGCCGGAAACCTTGATGGTGGAGCCTTCGGGAGCGTAGCGGCAGGCATTTTCGATGAGGTTGCGGAAAACCTGCCCGATGAAGTGGGGATCGGCCCGTACGGTAAGGGCGGGATCGATGTCGGTTTCCAGCGTCAGGTTGTGTGTGGCGGTTTGCGGCTGGCAGGCCGTGGTCACGTCGGAAAGGATGCTTGCCGCCTTCACGGTTTCCATTTCCATAGGCACCGCGCCGCTCTCGATGCGCGAGAGCTTGAGCAGATCTTCCACCATCGTCCCCATATGCTGGGCGTTGCGGAGGATGGTTTCCGCAAACTTGGCGCAGATGGAAGGATCTTCGGCAGCGGAATCCCGGAGGGTTTCGGCGTAGCCAGCGATGGCCGTCAAGGGCGTGCGCAGCTCATGGGAGACGTTGGCGACGAATTCCTTCCGCACCCGCATGAGCCGGGCCATTTCGCTGATGTCGTGGAAGACCGCCACGGCGAGCACATCATGGATGGCTTCGCGGGGCCTGATGAACTGCACGCTCAGGATCATGTCCGGGCGGGGCTCCACTTCCAGCGTGATGAGCCGGGGCTTGTCCTGCGGCGCGGAAAGCAGTTCGTCGAGCGCCTGCTGGATTTCCGCCGCCGGGATGACTTCCACGGGGAATTTGCCTTCCGCGTCCTTGGCCTGCGGGAACAGGCGCACGAGGGCGGGGTTGACCAGCCGGATGCGCCCTTTTTCGCCGATGACGAGCACTCCCTCGTTCATCACGTCGAGGATGGTTTTGAGCTGCGCCTTGTTCTCGGCGATGGTGCGCAAGTGTTCCTCGGTACGGTCGGCCATGTCGTTGACGGCATGGGCCAGCCGCCGGAATTCCCTGCCGGGCAGGATATGGAGACGGCGGCGGTTGCCCTGTCCGGCGGGGTCCGTGGCGATGCTTTCCACGACCCGGATCATCTCCTTGAGCGAGCGTTCCAGATGCGTCGAGAGCCCGTAGGCGAAGAGCAGGGCGATCAGCGTCGCCAGCCCGACGATGGCGAGCCACTGCCGTTCGGATTGGGCGATGCGTTCCTCTACGTGCTTGAGCGGCACGGCGACCCGGATGAAGCCGTCCGGAAGCTTTCCGACGGCGGCGAAGGGGATGGCCGCATAGACCAGATCCGTATCCAGCGTATTGCTGTGGCGGATGCTGACCCCGAACCCCTCCCGGATGGCGGCTCCGATTTCTTGGCGATCCGCGTGGTTGTCGAGGTCGTTCAGATTGATCCGGCTGGAGTCGGATTCCGCGAGCACGGTCCCGTCCGCACCGATGAAGGTGATGCGGATGCCGAGCTCCGTGCCGATCCGGTCGAAGGTGGAGGAGAGCCCATGCACGCCGTCCGGGGCCGTCTCCATCTGCATACGGATGAGCACAGCTTCGCGCCGGGCATTGCGGACGGTCTCCTCAATGCCGTCTTCCTTGATGTTTTTGCGGACGTACAACCCCGGGAGCACCAGCGTCATCACAATGACGGCCAAGAAGCAGAGGAAGAGGCGTGTCCTGAACTTGGTGTCGCGCATGTTACTCCTTGCAGCGGTAGCCTACGCCGCGCACTGTTTCGATGATTTCGGCGGCGTCCCCGAGCTTGTTCCGCAAGCGGCGGATATGGGTATCCACCGTACGGGCGTAGCCTTCAAACTGATAGCCCCAAACCGCAGCGAGCAGTTCCTCGCGCGTGCGGACGCGTCCGGCGTTGCGCAGCAGATCCTCTATGAGGCGGAATTCCGTGGCCGTGAGCTCGACGTCCTGGCCGAGCACCGTGACCCTATGGGCGGCGGGATCGACGCTGACCCCGTGGCGCGTGAGCACCGGATTGCTTTCCACCATGACCTGGCGCCGCAGGATGGCGCGGATGCGGAGCAGCAGTTCCCGGATGTTGAACGGCTTGACCACATAGTCGTCCGCCCCCAGCTCGAAGCCGAGGATACGGTCCACATCTTCGCCCCGTGCCGTCAGCATGATGATGGGGATGCGCACCGTGCCGGAGTCGCGTTCGAGTTCGCGGCAGACCGCGAGCCCGTCCATTTTCGGCAGCATGAGGTCAAGCAGGATGAGATCCGGCTTGCGGGAGCGGGCCAGATCCAACCCTTCCTTGCCGTCCGCTGCCTGAACGGTGGCATAGCCTTCCTTTTCCAGATTGTAGGCGAGCAGTTCACGGATGTCCTGTTCGTCCTCGACGATGAGAATGGTGGCGGATTCGCTGATCATGGTTGATTCCTTGTTGCAGTCTCGCTGAATGGTTCTAGTTGCGGCGGGTGACGGGAACATGAAGCGATTGTGACAATTCCGTGGCGATAAATCTTTCTTCGTCACCTGTGTTTCGGTTTTCCGTCATCGTTTTGACACGAAGCCGCCCTATTTTCCAGCTTGTCCGGGCGGTCGTCCCGGCCGTTCGTTACAAACCGAAAAAACGGAGTTCATGCAGATGAAACGCATTGTCCTGGCTTCCCTTCTGGCCCTGTCCTGCCTTCTGCCCGCTCAGGCGAAGGCTGCCGACGAAATCGTCGTCAACGGCTCCACCACCGTGTTGCCCATTATGCAGAAGGTGTCCGAAGCCTACATGGCGGCCAATCCCAACGTGCAGATCGCGCTTTCCGGCGGCGGTTCCGGCAACGGCATCAAGGCCCTGCTCGACGGGCTGGCCAACATCGCCATGTCTTCCCGCGACATCAAGGGCAGTGAAAAGGAACTGGCCGCCAAGAAGGGCATCAACCCCGTCCGTACCGCCGTCGCGGTCGACGCGCTTGTTCCGGTCGTGAATCCCAAAAACCCGATCAATGAACTCAGCCTCGACCAGCTCAAGGACATCTACACCGGCAAGATCACCAATTGGAAGGAACTGGGCGGCGCCGACGCCAACATCGTGGTCGTGTCCCGCGACACCTCCTCCGGCACCTACGAAACGTGGGAAGAAATGGTCATGAAGAAGGCCAAGGTCATGCCCAAGGCCCTGCTTCAGGCTTCCAACGGCGCGGTTGAGCAGGTTGTCGCCAAGAATCCCAACGCCATCGGCTACGTGGGCCTCGGTTACCTCGCCCCGAGCATCAAGGGACTGCATATCGGCAAGGTCGCGGCTTCCGCTGAAACCGCGCTTTCCAAGGAATGGCCCCTCAGCCGCGAACTGTATGTATTCACCAACGGAGAACCCGCCGGCGCTTCCGGCGCGCTCATAAAGTACATCCTCGACCCAGCCAAGGGCCAGAAGGCCGTGAAGGAAGTCGGCTTCGTGCCGCTGGCGAAGAAGTAACTATGCCGGGGAGGAGGAACCTTTCTGAAAAGGGCTCCTTCTCCCTTTCCCCCTCTTTCTCAGCGTGTTTGGCTGACGGAGAGGCGGGAATCCCATTCAAAAAGAACAGCGTGGCGGCTCCTTGACAAAGAAGAGGGGCCTCCTGAGCCGCAACGATCTCGCGGCGGCAAGCGGCGCGGAAGACAGCGCCCCAGAAGAGAAACGGAGACTCCATGTCCAGAGAACTGAAGGAAAAATCGATCCGGTGGCTGCTGACGGGCGTGGCCTTTGTATCGCTTCTCTCCCTTGCCTGCATCATGCTCTTCCTGTTTATGGAAGGGCTGCCGCTGTTTGCGGACTATCCCCTCTGGGATTTCCTGACGGGGCATTTATGGTACCCCACGTCCGAGCCGCCCGAATTCGGCATCTTTCCTCTGATTATGGGCTCGCTGGCGGTAACCATTTTGGCGTCGTGCATCGCGGTGCCGCTCGGCATCATGACGGCGGCCTATCTGGCGGAGATCGCGGCCAGCCGGACGCGGCGCATCGTCAAGCCGTTCGTCGAACTGCTGGCGGCGTTGCCTTCGGTTGTCATCGGCTTTTTCGGCATGGTCATCGTCGCCCCCTTCCTGCAGGACTGGTTCGGGGCGGACACCGGGCTCAACCTGCTGAACGCCGCGCTCATGCTGGCGTTCATGAGCGTGCCGACCATCTGTTCCGTGGCTGAGGACGCGCTGTTCGCGGTTCCCCGCACGCTGCGCGAAGCGTCGCTGGCCCTTGGCGCGACCCGGTGGGAAACGCTGATCCGCGTGGTTATCCCCTCCGCGCTGTCCGGCATCGGTACCGCCGTTATGCTCGGCATGTCGCGGGCCATCGGCGAAACCATGGTCGTGCTTATGGTTGCCGGGGGCGCGGCTATCATACCGCTCTCGATTTTCGACCCCGTGCGGCCCATGCCCGCTTCCATCGCCGCTGAAATGGCGGAAGCGCCTTTCCGGGGCGATCATTATTTCGCCTTGTTCGCCACGGGCATCGTGCTGTTCCTGTTCACGCTCCTGTTCAACATGCTGGCTTTCCGCATCGCGGAAAAACACAAGCAAACCGGGTCCTCCGGCCTGTAGGGATATGCCATGACGACGATCACCTTTCACAGCGACAATACGTCGCGCCAGCGGCGGGAGGCAATGATGTTCGGCCTGCTGCGCGTTGCGGCGGGCATCAATATGCTGGCACTGGTCGGCGTGTGCGTGTTCCTGCTCTGGAATGGGAGCCCGGCGATAAGCTGGGAGTTCCTGACCGAGCCCCCGCGCCGGATGATGACCGCCGGGGGCGTCTGGCCCTGCATCGTGGGGACGTTCCTGCTGGCTTTCGGGGCCATGCTGATAGCGTTCCCGCTCGGCGTGGCCTCAGCCGTGTACCTGCATGAATATGGCGGGAAAGGACGGTATACCCGTTACCTGCGGCTCGGCATCAGCAACCTTGCGGGCGTGCCTTCCGTGGTGTTTGGGCTGTTCGGGCTGGCGTTCTTCGTGACCTTTCTCGGCATGGGCGTGAGCCTGCTTGCGGGCGTGCTGACGCTGGCGGTGCTGACCCTGCCGGTCATCATCAACACGACGGAAGAGGCGCTGCGGCAGGTCCCGGACGCCTGGCGCGAGGCATCCCTTGCCCTCGGCGCGACCCGCAGCCAGACCATTGCCCGCGTTGTCCTGCCCGCTGCCGTCCCCGGCATGTTGACCGGGGCCATTCTCGGCCTGGCCCGCGCTGCCGGTGAAACCGCAGCGATCATGTTCACCGCCGCCGTGTTTTACACGCCGAAGATGCCTGATTCCGTTTTCAGTGCGGTCATGTCCCTCCCGTACCATATGTATGTGCTTGCCACCGCAGGGACGGAAATCGAGAAAACCCGTCCTCTCCAGTACGGGACCGCGTTGATCCTGCTCGTCCTCGTCCTCGGCATGAACCTCATTGCCATCATCATACGCGACCGTATGCAGCGGAAGCGGTAGAAGTATGAAGGCATTGGGGAGGGGGAGGAGAAACTTTCTT
>NZ_JH114231.1:970570-974678 GCF_000224655.1 Bilophila sp. 4_1_30 | reverse complement strand
CCCTGTTCGTGGTTTTTCCCGGCGCCGAGTATTGGGTGGAAGAGGCTCTGGAGAGTTCTTTTGCACTTCTGAAAAAGCAAAGGACACCCCATTGAGGTGTCCTTTGTGACTTATGCGTTACGTTTCGTCAGCTCTCGCCGTTTTCCGTTTTTTTACCCGAACATCTGCGAGAGCTTCATGATTTTCAACTGATGCGGTTCGGCCCAAGGCGTAATGGCGCGGGCGAGCGTCATGGGTGAAATGTAGGTTTCGGACCAGTCGGTCACAAGATAGAGCGTTCCGTGCTCATCCCATTCGATGACCTGAAAGAGCGGGCGGATGTCCGCCGTGCGGGGGCCCTTCTTGGTTTCGCGGGTGAACATGAGGGAATCCGTGGCCGTGAAATCGTCCCACGCTTCCATGAACAGCCGTCTGTCGGCGTCCGAGCCCATGAAGCGCAGAGAGAAGGTTTCCTGTACGGAGCCCACGGACTTGTCGTTGACCGGGATTTCTTCCAGCCTGTCGAGGCGCAGGCCGCGCAGCATCCGGGGAGCGAGGCGTTCCATGACTTCCTCGGCGGAGAGCGGCTCGCGCAGGACAATGGAGAACCACTCCGCCTGGCTTTCCACGCCCACGGGCAAGGCTCGTCCGAAGGAGATGAGGGGCAGGGGATGGAAGCCCTGAGAAAAGGCCATCGGCAACCCGGCGCGACGCATGGCGCGCTCAAGCAGGGATTGCAGTTCAAGCTGGCTGATGTAGGCGGCTTCCGCTTCCTTGGTATGCCAGACGCGGTAACGCACGGCCTTGACGGCCAGAGCGGAGTTGATTGCGGGCGGCTCGGTCGCTTTGGGCGGCTTTGGAGGCATGAGCAGGCGGCCGTTCTCGTCGAGATTCGGCTGATGTTCGAGCTGGTCGCGCTGTTTGAAGTTCAGGCTATTGTGGTGCGAGCCTTCTTCAAGTCCCGGTGTGCGGGGAAGCAGGGACTCGCCCGCCGCCGTATCGCAGGCTCCGCACTGGCGGCAGGCCGCATAGCGGCAGTCTTCCGAAATCTTCCCTTCAAAGGCGCGGCGGCGTTCCCGCAGCAGAAACTCCCGGGATACCCCGGCATTGAGATGATCCCACGGCAAGGGCGCGTCGAGTTCGCGGGCCCCGGTGAATGCCTCGGCGCTCAGGCCGCATTCGGCAAGGGATTCCAGCCACGGATCGATGCTGAAATGATCCATCCAGCTCGCGAAGATCGCCCCTTTGCGGTACGCCTTTTCCACCACGTCGGCGATGCGGCGGTCGGCGCGGGACAGAACGCCTTCGAGGAAACTCATTTCCGGCTCATGCCAGCGCAGTTTCAGGCATTTTTCGGCCCTGAAAGCGTCTCGCAGGTACTGGACGCGCTCGCGCACCTGTTCCAGCGTGATCTGCGGTTCCCACTGGAAGGGCGTGTGGGATTTGGGCACGAACGGCGAGATGGCCGCCGTCACCTGCAGACGGGGCATCCCCCGCCCGGCGGCGTCACGGGCCTTGCGGCACAGGTCCACGATGGCTTCAATATCTTCCTGCGTTTCACCGGGCAGGCCGATCATGAAATACAGCTTCACCTGCTGCCAGCCGTGCTCGAACAGCTTGCGGACATGCAGCATCAGCCCTTCTTCGGTGACGCCCTTGTTGATGATGTCGCGCAGGCGTTGGCTGCCCGCTTCGGGCGCAAGCGTAGCTCCGGTACGCCGGATGCCCGCCAGACGGCGCATGATGTCGTCGTCGATGGAGCCCACGCGCAGGGACGGCAGGGACACGGAAATCTGTTCCGCTTCGCAGCGGTCCATCGTACCGAGGAACAAGGTTTTCAGCGCCGAGAAGTCACCCGTGCTGAGGGCAAGGAAGGACACGTCGTCGAAACCGGTGTCGTTCAGGCAGTTTTCGAGGATTTTTTCCAGATTCGGCAGGCTGCGTTCGCGGGCGGGGCGGTACAGGACGCCCGCCTGACAGAAACGGCAACCCCGGGTACACCCGCGGGCGATTTCGAGGCTGAGGCGGTTGTGGACCGCACCGAACGGGACCACCTGCTTTTCGGGATAGGCGGCCCTGTCGAAATCCGCCACGATACGGCGTCCGGGTGTCGGCAAATCCGGTTTCAGCGGCGTGAGCACGCCGTTGGCGTCATGCGTGTACAGCGACGGCGCATAGACGCCGGGAATGTTGACGGCTTCCTCGATAAGGCGCGAACGGCTCCAGCCTTCTCCGCGGGCCTTGATCACGAGGTCGCACAATTCCGGGACCATCTCCTCGCCTTCGCCGAGGAGCATGAGGTCCATGAACGGGGCGAGCGGTTCCGAGGCGATGGCGCATCCGCCGCCCGCGACGATGAGGGGCCAGCGGAACAGATCGTCCCCGCGATCGGCGGCGCGGAGCGGGATGCCGGAAAGTTCCAGCATGTACAGCACGTTAGTAAAGCACAGTTCATGCGTGATCGCGAACGCGAACATGTGCGTCTTCACGATGTCCGTGTCGCTTTCCAGCGTGGCGAGGCTGACGCCGTGTTCGCGGAGGAGCCTGCCGGTTTCCCGGCAGGGGGCGTACACGCGCTCGGCAAAGATGTCTTCCCGATTGTTGAGGATGGTATACAGGATTTTATGTCCGAGGTAGGACATGCCCACTTCGTACAGATCCGGGAAGGCAAGGGCGCAGTGCAGGCGAACGGACGCGGGCTCCTTGTGGACGGAACCTTCCTCGGTACCGATATAGTGACTGGGCCGGGGCAGCAGGGAGAGGAGTTCTTTCATAAGGAGGGGTTCCGCAGGCGGCGGGGTTGAGGGAACGCTTCGCCCCCACCGTCCCGGAACAGGCCGGGGCAGGATGGGGGCGTTTTCGTCCGAAGCGGGGACAAAGCTACTTGATGAGCGGAGACTTGCCCGCGGCACCGGCGAGGCCGCCCGTGGACAGGGTCAGGTTGGTGCAGGCTTCCAGATACTTGGTTTCGAGATCGTCGGGAAGCTTCTTGTATTCGTACATGAAGTGTTCACCGGAAATGCTGCCCTTGAATTCCTGTTCGAAAGGATAGCCGTAGGGAAGCATCATCATCTGAACACCCTGTTGGGTGGGAACGACCTGAATGATCGCCACGTCTTCGAGCATGTTGGCTTCTTCGTCAAACTTGCCGAGAACCAGTTCGCCGGTGACGAGTTTGAACAACCGGATCGGTTTGGACATTGTGATCTCCTTAAAGTTGTGTATCGCCCAAAGTAGGGGCTCTCCCATACGCTGTCAAGAAGTGATTGGCGGACGTCCGGTTCCGTATATCCGCATCATCGCGGTGTGGCTCAGGTTGCCTTGCTCCGGTGTGCGTGATAGGTGAGACGCATCTGTGGACAAGTAAGGTTTGTGAAAGGTTTGTGAATCGAAATAAGGTCATGCCATGACGCTGGATGTGTTGCAGGACAGGATAGGATACCGTTTCAAGGACGAATCGCTGCTGGTGCTCGCGGTGACGCACAGTTCGTGGGCCAACGAGCATTCGGCGGGCAACGCGCACAATGAGCGTTTGGAATTCCTCGGCGACGCCGTGCTGGAGATCGCCGTTTCAGCCCAGTTGTTCGCCCGTTTCCCCGATGCCCGGGAAGGCGAGTTGACGCGTCTGCGTTCCAGCCTCGTCAACGAGGCCACGCTGGCGGTCATTGCGCGCAAGCTGCATCTTGACGATTGCCTGCGTCTTGCCCGTGGCGAGGAGAACCAGGGCGGGCGTCAGCGCGATTCCCTGCTTTCGGACGCGATGGAGGCTGTTTTCGGCGGCGTATTCGTGGACGGGGGGATTGAGAAGGCGCGCGAGGTCGTGGAGCGGCTGTACACAGATCTCTGGCCCAAGAACGCCACGAAGGTACGGCGCAAGGATTTCAAGACGAAGTTGCAGGAGGCCACGCAGCGTATCAGCAAGGGGCTTCCCGTGTATGCGCTTGAGGACAGCTATGGTCCCGAGCACGCCAAGATTTTTTCCGTCCGCGTGGATCTGCCCGACGGGCGTCAGTTCCGCGCCTCCGGCCCCGGACTCAAGCGGGCTGAACAGGAAGCCGCCCATGTCGCGCTGGTCGCGCTGGGTGAGGAGGATGGAGAGGAAAAGTAGAAAAAAATAAGGGAGGGGGAA
>NZ_JH114231.1:938178-969798 GCF_000224655.1 Bilophila sp. 4_1_30 | reverse complement strand
GCCGCATGACGCGCGGCGCGGGCAATGCGCTCTGCGCTCTGCTGATCCACGCTGGCGGTGGGCTCGTCCATCAAAAGAACCCGGGGGCGCAGGGCCAGACGGGCGGCGAGGGCCACACGCTGGCATTCCCCGCCGGAAAGCTCATGGCGGCGGCGATGCAGGAAAACGGCGGGATCGAGGCCCACGGCAAGGAGAGAGGCGGCGATCCGGTTTTGAAGCTCGGAGGCGTTGCGGATGCCCCGGACGCGCAAACCGTAAGCCACGTTTGAGGCCACGGAACGCGAGAGCAGGTACGGCGTCTGGAGCAGGAGGGTAACCTGACGGCGCAGATGCAGATCGTCGGTCCCGGCGGGCCTGCCTTCGAAAAGCACGGTGCCGCTGTCCGGCGGCTCAAGCAGGGCGATGATGCGGAGCAGGGTGGATTTGCCGCTCCCGTTATGGCCTCGGATGCCCAGAATTTCCCCGGCGCGGATGTCCAGTTCGGAAAGGTTCAGGACGGTGCGGACGGCATGGGGATCGCGGCTTGCGGGATCGGGATAGGTCCGGACGATGTTTTCCAGATGGAAGAGCGGGGTCATGGGCCCATCCTCCGGCGCAGGGCGGCAAGGCCCATATTCAGGACAAACGCCAGCGTCACGAGCACGATGCCGAGCGCAATGCTGCGGGCATAGTCGCCTTTGCCCGTTTCGAGCGTGATCGCGGTAGTGATGGTCCGGGTGGCCCATTTGATGTTGCCGCCGACCAGCATGGAGATGCCCACCTCCGAAACCACGCGCCCAAAAGCCGTGATGCAGGCCGTGAGCAGGTGGAAACGCAGTTCGCGGACTGTGGAGAACAGCAATTGCCACGGCCCCGCGCCGAGCGTGCGGAGCGTGGGGGCAAGCAGTCTGTCGGCCTGTTCCACGGCGAGGCAGGTGTGGGCGATGACGATGGGGAGGCCGAGCAGGGCCAGCCCGATGGCGATGCCGGGCACGGTGAACAACAGCTCGAAATCGGCGAACGGCCCTTGCCGGGCAAGCAGGAGATAGACCAGCAGGCCAAGTACGACAGTGGGGAAAGAGAGGGCCGTATCCACGAGGATGCGGAGCATGTTGCGGCCCGGGAAGCGGCTGTAGCCAAGCAGAAAGCCCAGCGGTACGCCGGGGATGATGCAGCCGAGCATGGCGAGTCCCGAGGTGGACAGCGTGGCCTGAACCGCGGCGAACGTTTCTTCGTCGCCGCTTGCAAGAAGCTGGAAGGCGTCGCTGAATGCCTGCGTGATGACGCTCATGCCCGGCGTATACTCCGATTACTGGAACAGGTACCCGTACCGGGTAGCGAGGCTGTCGGTTTCTTCAACAAGCTTGGCGGCCAGCCCGTTGATTTCATCCGGCGTGACGACGCCGACTTCACGGGTCAGATAATGGCGCAGGATGTTCTCCGACTGGGAGAAGACCCAGACCACCGCATAGGCCGAGCCCACGCCCGGACGGTCTTTGAATTCAGGCTGGGTGGCGATGAGGATACGGATTTTGGGCGTGTCCTTATCGGTAAGCGAAAACAGGTTGCTGGAGTTGAGGGTTTCCTTGACGCGCGTGGCGAGGCGGGAGCCGATGCTGTCGTTGCCTTCGTATTCCACGGCCACCGGCGTATTGCGTTCGGTGATGCGCGTGGGCTTGTCGGGGATGGCGGCGTCGGTTTTGGCCGGAGCGTCAGCGGCGAAGGCGGGGACGGCGGGCAGCAACAGGGCGAGGCCCAAAGCCAGCGAGCGGAGATAGGCGTGCATACAAGTGCCTCCTGAGGGCTTGAATATGGAGATTCTTTAACGTGTTCCTTGTGATGCATCAAGCCTTGGCGGGCGCGTGCAGCCTTATTTCTCTGTCGATGATCTGCACGAGCAGGAGCGAGCAGCCGGAAAGCGCCGCACCGATGAAGAACGGGATTTGGTAACCGAACTCCACCCACAGCCAGCCGCCGAGCGCGGGCACGAAAATGGCGGCGATATGGTTGATGGTCTGAGCCACGGCCATGGTCGGGGCGATGTCCTGCGGTTCGGCTATCTTCTGGAAGAAAGTACGCAGGGCGATGGAGAAATTGAACACGATGTAGTCGATGACGTAGAGCACGCCCGCGACCCACGCGCTGCCCGTGGTGGCGTAGCCGGTGAACACCAGAATGGCGGTGGAATATTCGATGCTGAGGAGCTTGCGCTCGCCGATACGGTTGATGGTCCGCCCTATGAGCGGGTTGAGGAACCAGTTGATCGCATAGTTGATCATGAAGAGGACGGAAACGGTGTTGACCGAGAACCGGAAATGCTCGACCAGCAGGAACAGGGCGAAAACGATGAATATCTGCCTCCGCGCGCCGAGAAAAAGGGTCAGCAGGTAAAACAGCCAATATTTCCTGCGGAAAACCATTTTTTTGCTCTGAATGGGCAGTTCCTTGTTCGTCGGATCGAGGAACAGGCCCCAGACGCCGGTGAACATGCACAGGGCGCCCACGATGAGGAACATCATCGTATACGGCAGAAAATCGGAGCAGAAAAACACGAAGACCGACGCCGCGAGGCTGCCGCCCGCCGCAAGGCCGCGGAGCTTGCCCATAACCACGGGCGTGGTGCGGACATCGAAATACTGGAGGAGCAGGGATTGGTTGACGGCCTCAAAAAAGTGGAAGCCGAAGGACATCAGCAGCGTCGTCAGGATGACGGGCACGAAAGAGGGGAAAAAGCCGGTCAGCGCCGTGCCGAGGCCGGTCGCCAGCGCGGCTACCGCGGCCACCCGGTGCTCTTTCATGACGAGGAGCAGGGGGATGATCAAAAATCCGAGCAGTCCCGGCACTTCGCGCAGCGACTGCACAAGGCCGTTGTCCGCCGCCGAAAGATGGGCGCTTTCCACCGCAAAGTTCGTGTAGAGGAGTGTCCACCCCTGATAGCCGAGCGTCGTACCCAGCGTCAGGAGGAACAGGAAAAAGTACATGCGCGGGTCCGCGCCCTTCGGGGGTTTCGGCGGAAACATGGCTGCATCCTTAAAGGTTGGTGTGGGAAGAGAAAATATTCTGGAGAAAGCCGCGTCGTTCTCAATGCCCGCAAGTCCGAAAGATTCGCCTAACGCCTACGGTCCTTGGAGGGCCGTCCGCCGATTTGTCCCTCTCTTTTTTCAACCCCTTGTCCTTCTAGAATCAAGGGCTGTCACTTCGCGCCCAACTGCTGATTCCGCTGGCTGCACGGGACGGCCGTTTTCAATGGGAAGGAAAAGCTGGTTTTATTCGTCAGGTGCCGTGTTATAACCAGTCGCCGGAGCAGTGTCGACCGTTCTTTTTCGTCCCCTGTGCGTTTTTCAATTCCGGGTATGCCCACTTTTTCCGCTTGGGCTGTCTGGAGCGCTTCATCCCCCACCCATCGGGAAGGCTTTGGTCGGCCCGTACCGCGCTCATCCGGAGCCGGTTTGGAGCCCTCATGGGAAAGCCTTGGGAGCGGGAGGAGCGAACGGCTCCTGCAGCTTGGAGGGGGAAGAGGGGATCTTTCTGAAGAACGGTCCCCTCTCCCCTCCGCATCATAAGATCTTCCTCTAAAAGCCTTCCTCAAGCGGCGGGCTGACGAGCACGCCGGGAGCGGGAGCGGCGAGAGGGCGGGAGCCGGGCAGGAGATGCAGGGAGCGCCCGTCGTCGTCCATCTTGATCCGGTTCTCGGCAAGCCACTGGAGCGCCTGCGGATAGATGCGGTGTTCCTGCGCGTGGATACGGCTCTGGAGATCGTCGAGCGGCTCGCCCGCGATGGCGGGCACGGCGGCCTGTATGATCACCTCGCCGTGGTCCATGATCTCGTCGACAAGATGCACGGTGCAGCCCGTGATTTTCACGCCCCATGCCTGCGCGTCCGCCGCGCCGTGGATACCGGGGAAGGAGGGCAGCAGGGCGGGATGGACGTTGACCACGCGATGCGGGAACGCGTTCAGGAAGCCCGCCGTCAACATGCGCATGTACCCGGCAAGGGCCACGGTATCCGCCCCCGACTTCAGGATGGCGTCTGCCACCGCCAGATCATAAGCTTCGCGGCTCGGCCACAGCTTGTGATCCATCACGGCGCAGATGATCCCGGCGGCCTTTGCGCGTTCGATGACCTTCGCACCGGGTCGGTTGCAGATCACAAGGCGTATGTCGGCATCCAGCGCGCCGCGCCGGACGGCGTCGACCATCGCCTGAAAGTTCGTGCCGCTGCCCGAGGCGAGGACGGCGAGTTTCAAGGACATGGCTAGGCCCCCTGCTTTTCGTAATAGGCCGCCAGCGCCTTGGCCAGCGCGGGGATGGTGAAGTCCTCGGGCTGGATGTCGCAGGCAAAACCGTACTTGGCGAGCGTTTTGGTGGTCACGGGGCCGATGCTGGCGAACTTCACGCGCTTGCCTTCAGGCTGGTTCCTGATGGTATCGGCGGGGATCTGGGCAAAGAAGTTGTCCACCGTGGACGAGGAGCCGAAGGTCACCGCGTCGAGGGTCCCGGCCTCAAGGCGCTGGAGCACTTCGTCACGGTGCGCGGCGGCGGGCACGGTTTCGTAGACGGGCAGTACGTCGACCTGCGCCCCGGCCTTGCGGAGCTCTTCGGGCAGCACTTCGCGGGCTTCGCGGGCGCGGGGCAGGAGGACTTTCTTGCCGTCCATGCCCATTCCGATAAGCCCTTCGGCGACGCTTTCCGCAATATAGGCTTCGGGCACGAAGTCGGGCACGATGCCGTGGGTGCGCACGGCCTGTGCCGTGGCCGGGCCGATGGCCGCTACCTGCAGGCCGTACAGGGCGCGGGCGTCGAGCCCTTGCGCTTCAAGGCGTTCCCAGAAACACTTGACGCCGTTGGCGGAGGTGAAGATGAGCCAGTCGTATGCGCCGAGATTGCGGACGGCGTCGTCGACGCTGGAGTAATCTTCGAGCGGCTTGATGTCGATGGTGGGGAACTGGATGACCTCGGCACCGAGATCGGCAAGCTGCGCGGCAAGCCCGCTGGCTTGTTCGCGGGCGCGGGTCACGACCACGCTGCGGCCGAGGAGGGGCTTCTGTTCAAACCAGTTCAGGCGGTCGCGCAGGGTGACGACCTTGCCCACGATGATGACGGATGGGTTGGTGAACCCCTGCCTGACACCTTCCTCGTGGAGCGCCCCGAGGGTGGAGGCGAGGCTGCGGTGCTTCGCCGTGGTACCCCAGTGCACGAGGGCCGCCGGGGTGTCGGGGGAAAGGCCCGCTTCGATGAGGTTCCGGGCGATGTCGGGAAGGTTCTTCATGCCCATGACGAACACGAGGGTGTTCGCGCTGGCGGCGAGGGCCTTCCAGTTGTGGACGGAGCCGGGCTTATCGGGGTTTTCGTGTCCGGTGATGAGCGTTACGGACGAGGAAAAACTGCGGTGCGTCAAGGGGATGCCCGCATAGGCCGGGCCCGCGATGGTGCTGGAGATGCCGGGGACTTCCTCGAACGGCACGCCCGCGTCCAGCAGTTCCTCGGCCTCTTCGCCGCCCCGGCCGAAGATGTAGGGGTCGCCGCCTTTGAGCCGGGCGACGATTTTGCCTTCTTTGGCTTTTTCTATGATGAGCTTGTTGATGCCGTCCTGCGGGAGCGCATGGTTTCCGGCGACCTTGCCGACGTAAATGCGTTCCGCGTCGGGCCGGGCATAGCCGAGCAGGGTGTCGTTGGCGAGGTAGTCATACACGACCACATCGGCCTTTTCGAGAATGTTCTTGCCCTTGATGGTCAGCAAACCGGGGTCGCCGGGTCCGGCGCCGATGAGATAGACTTTCATGCGATCCTCGTTGTTTTCCTGTCTCATCCGGGCGTAATTCCGCGTGTCAGGGAGGCAGGATTGATGAATACGTGTTTGGTGAAAGCGGAGCGGCCGTGCTTGGGCAGCCTGTCCGTCCCGCGGCGGGATGATGCCGCAAGAGGAGAATCCGCGCGCCGACAAAGGTATAGGCAAACGCCGCTGATGAAAAGGGGGCCCGTCAGTGGCCGGAATAGGCCAGCACGTGGTTGAGCCCCACGGTTTTGACCGTTATTTCCGTGCCGGAAAAGGCCGCGCGCGTCAGCGTCCAGGCTTCCATGTCGATCAGGTCGATTTTACCGGAACTTTCCGCGCAAAGCAAAGGGCGCAGGGCGTCCAGCACATCGTCCAAGGGGAAGAAGACGCCCTCGAAGCTGATGCGGAAAATATCGCCTTCCAGTTCGGTGCATTCGGGAATGTTCCAATCTGACAGCACGGCGCCCACGGCGTCCGCAATGTGCCGGTCGGCGGGGAAAAGATGGCCGTAGGTCTTGCAGGGTTCCTCTCGCATGGCGTCACCGTGACGGGCGGCCCCGTCGGCAGAGGGGAAAACGGAAAAGGGAGAGGAAACGGTTTTCCTCTCCCCTTGTCTTTATTGATGAGGCCTCAGGGATCAGTGGATCTGGCTCTGGATCTTCTTGGCGGCCGGAACCAGCAGGTCCTTGAGCGTGTCGGACAGCAGGCTTTCGATGGCGGAAGCGGACGGGATGAACTGGCGCTCCTGCGAGGAGCTCAGGTTTTCGGAATAGATCACGCCCTTCTTGTTGGAGAGGGCCACCTTGGCCTTGATGGTGCACTGTACGCGAGTCGTGCTCTGTTCCTGCAGCCATACGTCGGTGATGGAGCCGGTCACGATATACGTGGGGTTGGCGGCGCGGGCCTGTTCCAGCGTGGAGGCGAAGGAAACCTGCACGCCCTGGCGTCCGAGTTCGTCGGCGAGCGAGCGGCTGAACCAGTCGGCGATGGTGGAGCTGGCGGTGAACACCGAGCCGTCCTTGCGTTCCCCGATGTACTGGCGGGTCCTTTCGTCATTGAACATGACTACGGCGACGCTGGGCGAACCGGGCAAGGGGAGGACGGCGCTCGTATTCGTGTTATAAATGAGGCGTACGTTGTTGCTCGGGCCGCAGGCGGCGAGGAGCGTCAGTGTGACCAGCGTCAGTGCAAGCGTGACAACGCGACGGATCAGTATGGACATGATGAACCTCCGAAAGGACTGTCTGAAGAATGGAGAATGATATCCCTTTTGCGGGCGGGATGCAATCCGGAGCCGCTAGCCGGGGGTTATGCCTTCATTCAGTTGACGGCGCATACCAACTTGTCTAGACTGGAGGATTCAAAACGGCGGAGCGGAAAGCCTTCCGGTGCGGCATATCGCGGCTGAGAAGGGGTGCCCGCCGGATTTTTTGATGCGTTTTGTTCCCTATCCCCGGACGCCGTGCGCGGTCCGGCGGTTTTTCCCTCCATACAGGAAGACAAGGAGCGCTGAAGTGCTGGATCTCAAACTGTTGCAGAAAAATCCCGAAGTGGTGGCCGCCGCTCTTGCGAAGCGCCATTCGCCCCTGAACATGCGTACTTTTGAAGAACTCGACAACAAGCGCCGCGAGCTGCTCGCTCAGGTGGAAGCCCTCAAAGCCGAGCGTAACCGCGCCTCCGCCGAAGTGGCCCGCCTGAAGCGCAACGGGGAAGACGCCGCAGCCTTCATCGCCAGCCTTTCCGATCTTTCTTCCCGCATCAGCGCGCTGGACAGCGCCACCGAAGCGGTGAAGGCCGATCTCGCGGACTGGATGCTCACCGTGCCGAATATCCCGGACCCCTCCGTTCCCGACGGCGTGGACGAAAACGACAATGTGGAAGTGCACCGCTGGGGTACGCCGCGCGAGTTTGATTTTGAAGTGAAGAACCACTGGGATCTGAGCAACGACAACGGCGGCCTCGACTTCGAGCGCGGAGCCAAGCTCGCCGGCAGCCGCTTCACCGTGTCGTGGGGCTGGGCCGCCCGCCTTGAGCGCGCGCTCGTGTGCTTCTATCTGGATTTCCACCATGAGCAGGGCCGTACCGAAATCCTGCCTCCGCTCATGGTCAACCGCAAGACCATGCAGGGCACGGGCCAGCTTCCCAAATTCGAGGAAGATCTCTTCAAGGTTGCGGATTGGGAATACTACCTGATCCCCACCGCCGAAGTGCCGGTGACCAACCTCCACGCCGACGAGATCCTTGACGAGGAAGCCCTGCCGAAGCGGTATTGCTCCCAGACGCCCTGCTTCCGTTCGGAAGCGGGTTCGGCGGGCAAGGACACGCGCGGCTACATCCGCCAGCATCAGTTCACCAAGGTCGAAATGGTGTACATCACGCACCCCGACGACTCCTTCAAGTATCTTGAGGAAATGCGCCGCAGCGCCGAAACCCTGCTGGAACGTCTCGAACTTCCGTATCGCACCATCACGCTCTGCGCCGGGGACATGGGCTTCTCCGCCTGTAAAACCTACGACGTGGAAGTGTGGCTGCCCGGTCAGCGGACCTACCGCGAGATTTCGTCCTGTTCGAACTGTGTCGATTTCCAGGCCCGCCGCGCGAACATCCGGTTCCGTCCCAAAGGCGGCAAGCCGGAGTGGGTGCATACGCTGAACGGTTCCGGCCTGCCCACCGGCCGCTCTCTGGTGGCCATCATGGAAAATTATCAGCAGAAGGACGGCTCCATCGTGGTCCCCAAGGTCCTCGTGCCCTACATGGGCGGTCAGGAACTCATTGAGCCGACGAAATAGTTGCCTTGCAGTGGGCGGGGGAGGAGGACCTTTCTGAAGAGAGGCTTCCCCTCCCCCGTACCCCCCCTCCCAATACTTTTGTGTTTGGGGACGGCTCCGTCCCCGAAGTTGTTCTTGCCCGCCGTTGCGGGCGTCACCCGATATCTTTTGATGAGGAAGTCGCATGCTCCCCAAAATCGCTTTGCTTGGCCGTCCCAACGTGGGCAAGTCCACGCTGTTTAATCGGCTTATTCGCAGTAACCGGGCCATCACCCATGACCGTCCGGGCGTCACCCGCGACCGTATGGAAGGCGTGGTGCGTTCTCGGAGCGGGCGTTCCTTCACCCTGATCGACACCGGGGGCGTGACGCTCGACAGCCACCATTCCGTAGCCGACGGCCCCGAAGGGCTGCGCGGGTTCGAGGCGGAAATCCTCCAGCAGACGCAGGCCGCCATGGACGAGGCTTCGGTGTTCTGCCTCGTGGTGGACGGGCGCGACGGGCTGATGCCGTTCGACGAGCACCTTGCCTCGTTCGTGCGCCGGGCCGGGAAGCCGACCCTGCTGGTGGTCAACAAGGTGGACGGCATGGAGCACGAAGACACCATGCTGGCCGAATTCCACGCCCTTGGCTTCCCCATGCTGGCCCTTTCCGCCGAGCACGGGCACAACATCCGGGCGCTCGAAGAGGAAATGGTGGACTTGTTGCCTGTTGAAGACCCCGATGCCGAAGCGAAGCCGGAAAACGTGCTGCGCCTCGCCATGCTCGGGCGTCCCAACGCGGGCAAGTCCTCGCTGGTAAACGCCATGATCGGCGAAGATCGCATGATCGTCAGCGATGTGGCCGGGACGACGCGCGACAGCGTGGACATTCCCTTCGTGAGCGACGGGCGGGCCTGCGAGTTTGTGGACACGGCGGGCGTGCGCCGCCGCACGCGCATTACGGATACTGTGGAGCGTTTTTCCGTCAACTCCTCGCTCAAGACCACGACCAAGGCCGACGTGACGCTGTATGTCATCGACGCGCTCGAGGGCGTGACCGCGCAGGACAAGCGGCTTATCGATCTTTTGGACGAGCGCAAGACGCCCTTCATGATTCTGGTGAACAAGATTGACCTTGTGGGCCGCAAGGAACAGGCCGCGCTGGAAAAGAGCTTTAAGGAAGTGCTCCAGTTCTGCCCGCACGTGCCGGTGCTGATGGTCTCGGCCATGAAGCAGGTGGGCCTTGGGCGCATCGTCCCGCTCGCCGCGCAGATCCGCGAAGAGTGCAACACCCGCATCGGGACCGGCGCGCTCAACCGGGCGATGGAAGAAGTGCTTACGAAACACCAGCCGCCTGTGGTCAAGCGCTCGCGTCCGAAGTTTTTCTATCTCACGCAGGCGGAAGTGGCCCCGCCGACCTTTGTGTTCTTCGTCAGTGACGCCGATCGAGTGTCCGAGACCTATGCCCGCTATCTCGATCGTTCCCTTCGCAAGATTTTCCGCATCGAGCACGCGCCCATCCGTGTCCGCCTGCGTTCTTCGCACAAGAAAAAAAGCGAATAGCCGACAGGAGAAGGGTGGCCTATGAGGGCACCTTTTTCTCCGCGTTTTTGGGGTCCGCGTCGTCAAGCGGAGCGCCGTTTGGAGCGTTTCCATATCATGGTGACCAAAAGAGCCCTTCCCACGGAATGGGAAAAGTCCCTCGGAAGTTTTCCGGGGGACTTTTGTATGCAGGAGGGGAATCTTCCTTTTTCCGGTTTCGGAGCCGCTTTTTGGGGAAAGAACGACGTCTTCCGAAGACTGTATGGGCAAAAAAACTTATGGCTTCAGGATTGCCAGAGCCTCGGCCAGGAGTTCTTTGGGCGTGGCGGCGGCATTGAGGATGTGCGTGGCGGTTTCACGATAGAGAGGTTCGCGGGCGGCGAGCACTTCGGCCACCTCTTCCGCAATGGATTTCCCGGTAAGTGTGGGGCGTTGCACGGCGTTGGGATTGGCTTGCAGGCGGGATGCAAGGACCTCGGCCGGGGCGGAAAGATAGAGCACGATGCCGTTTTCGCGCATGAAGCGGCGGTTTTCCTCCGCAAGCACCATGCCGCCCCCGGTGGCGATGACGGTGCCGGGGGCGGTAACCGCCCGGAGGACGGCGCTCTCGCGTTTGCGGAAACCGTCCCAGCCTTCGCGGGCTACGATGTCAGCTACGGTTTCACCTGTGGTTTCACGCAAATGGATGTCGGTATCCACATAGTTGCAGCCGAGTTGCCGCGCCAAAGCGCCGCCAAAAGTCGTTTTGCCTGCGGCGCGCGCGCCGACGAGATAAATCGTATGCCCCATCAGTTTATCCTTGGGAAAGAAATGCGAACCGGCTTGAAAACATAGATGAACGGTCCCTGACTTGCAACCGGAGGGGGGCGGAATCCGGGGAATTTCGTTTCCCGGGGCGGGGTAAGGGCTCGGCGGGGAACGGACTCAGTGCAAAAAAGCCTGTTTATGGGAAAATTTCGTGAAGAACGCCGGGATAAGAGGGGGGGCGGTGGATTGTACGGGTTACATCTTTCCCTGAAACATGCTAAATCGGGTCATCCGTTGTAAAGGACGGTCCCGTTCCGCCGGTATTGCGGCGTTGCCGGACTGTAATGGTAACACTTTGGAGGATAAACATGTTCCGTACTTTGACTGTCTCCCTGCTGTCCCTGTTGCTGTGCGCCTCGGTCGCTTTCGCCGAAAAGCCTCTTGTCGTGGCGTCCGATCCCACGTTCCCGCCGAACGAAATGTTGAATAAGGACAAGGAAATCGTAGGATTCTCCATTGACTACATCAAAGCCGTGGGCAAGGAAGCCGGCTTTGACGTGCAGGTCAAGAACATCGCATGGGACGGCATCTTCGCGGCGCTGGCCTCGAATCAGGTGGACGTGATCGCCGCGTCCGTGAGCATCACCGACAAGCGCAAGAAGGCCATGCTGTTCACCGATCCCTACTATGAACTGCATCAGGCCGTGGTCCTGCCGCTCGGCAAGGAAATCAAGGATCTCGAAGAGCTCGCCGGAAAGCGGGTCGGCGGCCAGATCGGCACGACGGCCATGGTTCAGACCATCCCCGCTTCCAAGATCAAGATGGTTGTGAAGACCTACGACGAAGTGGGGCTCGCCTTTGAAGACCTCGCCAAGGGCAACCTTGACGCCGTGATGTGTGATGACCCGGTCGCCAAGTACTACGCCAACACCAAGGACGAATACCGCGACAAGTTCCATATCGGCCTCGTAACCGGCGATCCGGAATTCTACGGTTTCGCGCTCCGCAAGAACGATAAGGAACTGGCCCAGAAGCTGAACGCCGGCATCAAGGCCGTTCAGGAAAAGGGCATCGAAAAACAGATCCTCGAGAAGTGGTTCGGCGCCAACTAACCCGCTGACGCAACAAAACCGAGGAGGTGCCTTCCGTGGAAGGCGCCTCTTTTTTTATGGATTCGTCATGGGAAGCTTTTTATAGCACGCAAGCGGATTCAAGGCTCTTGCGGGACAGCCGGACCCACGCCTCTCAGGCAAGGGAGCGACTCGCTGGGGCGGGGCACGGATTCCTCACGAGCAGTGTGCTCAGAACGTTTCGTAGTGGACCTTGGTGAAATCAAGATCCGCATCGGTATACGGTTTCTTCTGCTCGTTCTTGTGTCCGATGGCGACGACGCTGAGGACGCCATAGTGCTCAGGGATGCCAAGCTCCTGCCGGAAAGCCTCTTCGGAAGGCCCGCTGTCGCCTTCGCGCCTCCGAAGCTGGATCCATGTGGAACCGAGCCCGAGTTTCTCCGCCTCAAGCTGGATGAGGATGGATACGATGGAGGCGTCCTCCACCCATACGTCGGATTTCTGGCCGTCGGCGATCACGACAATGGCGAGAGGGGCGGTTCCGAGAGGTGTGGTGCCGTGCTTTTTGTAGGTTTTGAGGCGGGCTATGGTTTCCTTGTTCCGAACGACGATGCATTCGACGGGTTTTTTGCCCATCGACGAAGGAGCGAGCAGGGCGGCCTTGAGCAGGCTGTCGATGTTTTCTTGAGAGACGGGTTCGTCGGTGAATGTGCGGATGCTGCGGCGGTGTTTCAACAGTTCAAGCATGACTGCCTCCTTGCGAATGGGGAAAAACTTTTTGTCATCGTAGCGCAGAGGAAACCGTAAGGGAATTGCTTTTGAGCCGGGCGGAAGGCCGGGGCGGGGATGGACACGGCGTATCGGGATGCCTTCCGCCTCCCGTGCGGGGAGACGTGAAAAAAAGATCAAAAATATTGAATAGATTATGCGAGGGAAAGGGGAAACGAACCGTGAAAAGCGTTATTTATGTTTATTGAAAGAAAAAAGAAATATTTCTTTGCTAATCGCAAAAATATGAAGAGCAAAACAGCCTTTTCATGTAAGAAGCTACGCTCGGTAATGCAATGAATAAAAAGGGTTGAGCGTTCAATGAATGAAAAAACACGGGCCTTGATCTATGCTGTCTGAACTGACTATTCCGTGTTGCCTCAGGGGGAAGGCCGGAACGCAAGCGTGCCTTTCGGCTTTGTTCGCGCCATCGGGTGTCCACGTTTCATGCTGCGGAGAGACTTATGCTAAGCCTTTCGTTCATTAAGGAAATCGAGAAGATCATCGGCCGGGAGAATGTCTTGACGGGCGAGGCGGATCGCCAGAACTACGCGTATGACGCGGCAGTCCTGCCTCCTGTCGTTCCGGGCCTTGTCGTCCGTCCCACACGCACGGACCAGCTTGGGCCGCTGATCCAGAAATGCTATGAGGAAGGCATCCCCATCACTATCCGCGGTTCCGGGACGAACCTGAGCGGCGGGACCATCCCCGACAGTACCGACGCTGTCATTATCCTGACCAACAGCTTGGACAGGATTCTCGAAATCAATGAGGAAGAGATGTATGCGGTGGTTGAGCCCGGCGTGATAACCTGTGACCTTGCGGCCGCAGTGGCGGCCCGAGGGCTGTTTTATCCGCCCGACCCCGGGTCCATGTCCGTCTCCACCATGGGCGGCAACATCGCCGAGAACTCCGGCGGGCTGCGCGGCCTGAAGTACGGCACCACGAAAAAATATGTCATGGGCCTTGAAGTCCTGACCGAAACCGGCGAAATCATGAAGACCGGGGCTTGCGGCCGGGGGTGCGAGTACGGCTACAACCTCACCGAACTGCTCGTCGCCTCGGAAGGCACGCTGGCACTTACCAGCAAGGCCGTCCTTAAACTGGTGACGCCGCCCAAGGCTTCCAAAGCCATGATGGCCATTTTCCCCGAAGTGAAACGCGCCTCGCAGGCCGTCGCCGGGATCATCGCCGCGCATGTTGTCCCCTGTACGCTGGAATTCATGGACAACGCGACTATCAACTATGTTGAGGATTACGTGAATATCGGTCTGCCGCGTGACGCGGCGGCCATCCTGCTCATTGAAGTGGACGGGCACCCGGCGCAGGTCGCCGACGAGGCCGTGAGCGTGGAAAAGGTCCTCAAGGATTCCGGCGCGCTGGAAGTTGTGGTCGCCAAGGACGCCGCGGAAAAGACGCGCATCTGGGAAGCCCGCCGCGTGGCGATCCCCGCCCTGGCCCGCTGCCGTCCCACGCTGATGCTCGAAGACGCGACCGTGCCGCGTTCCAAGATTCCCGCCATGCTCGAGGCGCTCGACAAGATCGCCGCGCGCCATCATGTGACCATCGGTACCTTCGGCCACGCCGGGGACGGCAATCTGCACCCGTCCATCCTCTGCGACAAGCGCGACAAGGAAGAATTCTCCCGAGTGGAGCGGGCCGTTGACGATCTGTTCAATGTGGCGCTGGAGCTTGGGGGCACGCTGTCGGGCGAACACGGCATCGGCACTTCCAAAAAGAAGTGGCTTGAACTGGAAACCTCAAAGGGAACCCTCGAGTACATGCGGCGTATGCGCTCCGCTTTCGATCCGAAGAAGCTGCTCAACGCTTCGAAGATCGTTTCCCTCTAGGGTGTTCCGTGACGGTGGACGGCGGCTCTGCGGCCGACAGGTTTTGACTTTTTATTCGGGAAGGAATGGTCCATGGATGAGCTTACCCAACTTGCCAATGCCCTGATGGCTCTGGACGACAAACTGGCGGCCTGCATGAAGTGCGGGTTCTGTCAGGCGTTTTGTCCCATGTATATGACGACGCGTATCGAAGGCGACCTCACCCGCGGGAAGATCGCTCTTGTCGAAAACCTTGCCCATCGTATCATCGAAGACCCCGAGGCCGTGAACGAAAAGCTGTCGCGGTGCCTCCTCTGCGGCTCGTGCCAGGCAAACTGCCCCTCGGGCGTGAAAACGACCGACATTTTCCTTGAGGCACGGGCCATCGTGGCGACCTATCTGGGGCTCTCGGCCATCAAGAAGGCCGCATTCCGGATGCTGCTCCCCAATCCGCGGCTGTTCGGCACGCTGCTGCGCTTGAGCGCACCGTTCCAGAACCTTATCCTCAAGGACGAGGCCAAGCCGCAAAACACGGTTTGCGCACCGCTGTTGAAGCCCATGCTCGGCGACCGCCACATGCCCAAGCTGGCGGCAAAGCCTCTGCACAGCACGGTCGGCAACGTGAATACGCCCATGGGCAAAAGCCGCATCAAAGTGGCTTTCTTCCCCGGCTGCCTTGGGGACAAGATCTACACCAACGTCTCCGAAGCCTGCCTTAAGGTCTTTGACTACCATGAGATCGGCGTTTTCCTGTCCGACAACTACGCCTGTTGCGGTATGCCCGCGCTGGCTTCCGGCGATAGGCAGGGATTCGAAAAGATGGTCATGCACAACGTGGATATTCTGAAGGACCAGAACTACGACTACATCGTCACGCCGTGTTCGTCGTGTACGGTTGCCATCCGCGAGTTCTGGGCGCAGTTCTCCGACAACCTGCCGCCGCGCTATCGCGACGCGATCAACGCGTTGGCGCCCAAGGCCATCGACATCAATGCGCTGCTCGTTGACGTGCTGCACGTCAGCCCCAAGACGCAGGCCAAGGGGCAGACGAAGGTGACGTATCACGAATCCTGCCACCTCCAGAAGTCCCTCGGCGTGAGCAAGCAGCCCCGCGATCTCATCCGTATGAATCCGGGCTATAACCTTGTGGAAATGGCCGAAGCCAACCGTTGCTGTGGTTGCGGCGGTTCGTTCACGCTGACCCACTACGACCTGTCTCTCAAGATGGGCCAGAGAAAGCGCGACAACGTGATCGCCAGTGGTGCGGAAGTTGTGGCGACGGGGTGCCCGGCCTGCATGATGCAGCTTTCCGACATGCTGGCCCGGAACAACGATCCTGTTCAGGTCAAGCACACCATTGAGATCTACGCGGAGTCCCTGCCGCTTTAAAAAGTTCTGATCCGCCTTCTCAGTGACGGCGGGACGTGAACGCCCTGTGTTGGTTGCACAGACGGCAACGGGAACGGTTCTTTATGGATCGTTCCCGTTTTCTGTGGGTCGGATAAGACTATCCGCCGTTTTGCTCCATGCTGGATAATCCCGCCGGTAGCATCCACCGCCTGATTTCGTTCCGGTGGCGTCGCGGATCAGGCCAGCACGGCCTTTGCTCCACGGGCGATCATCCGGTCGCGGATGCCGATCATCCTCTCTCGGGGTACGGCTGGAATGTCTTCAAGCTGGTATTCGCGGCCGAGCCGGCGATAGGTGACGGCACCCATCACATGGTATTGCAGCAAGTCGATCCGGTTGAAGGTTTTCCCGAGCGTGGTCACGAAATCGGCTGTCGCGTTGATGTTCTCGTCCGAATCGTTGCAGGTCGGGATGACGGGATACCGCAGGATCAGGTCTTTCTCGTGGCTGAGCATACGGATGTTTTCCAGAATGGACTTGTTGGGAACGGCGGTGAGCCGTTTATGGACCTTATCGTCCATATGTTTCACATCACAGCAGATATGGTCGAGATAGGGCAGGAGTTCGCGGATTTTTTCCGTCGGCGCGTAACAGCTGGTTTCTATGTTTGTATCGATTCCGGCATCATGACATTTTTTCAGCAGTGCCTTGGCAAAATCGAACTGGAAAAGGACCTCGCCTCCGCTGATGGTCATCCCGCCGGGCATCCGGGTCCAGAAACCGCGCGAACGGTTGATGATGTCGTACACCTCATCAATGCTCATCCTGATTCCGGTCACCTTCATGGCGTTCTTGAGGCACAATTCGACGCATTTGCCGCAGAGGGTACAGCGCCTATGGTCGACGGCAATGCCGCCGGCCCCCATATCCACTGCTTTTTCAGGGCAGTGCGCCACGCAGCGGCCACACCGGGCGCAGAGGGTTTCCGTATGGATGAGGTGTGGTTCCATGCTCTGCGAGTCAGGGGTCGAACACCAACGGCAACGCAGGGGACAGCCTTTCAGAAACACGACGGTCCGTATGCCGGGGCCATCGTGCTTTGAGCATCTGTCTATTTTGAGAACCATGCCATCCATAGGCAACCTCTCTCTGAAATTGAGGATATGTTATGTATTTCCCGGACGGCCCGGTTCTCGTTCGATGCCCGGCGCGCGGAAAGGCGTGACAAGAAAAGACGGATGTTCTCCGTGGTCTTTGATTCTAAGAAGATCGCGTCGGCCCGGAAAGCCGGACCGACGCGGGGTAGGGTATTAGGAGTTGAGCGGGTGTTCTTCACGTTCCAGGACGAGATCTTGCACTGTGGGCGGCAAGGTCACGAAGTTGGCGCTGTAGCCGACCACGCGGACAATCAGGTCACGGTAGTTTTCAGGTTCCTGCTGAGCCTTGCGCATGACGTCGGAGGACAGGCAGTTCACCTGCATCTGGGCGATCTTCTTGTCGACGAAGGTACGGACCAGCCCGGCGAAATCCTTGCGGCCTTCGGGCGTGTCGCAGGATCCACCATCAATGCGGACGTTCCAGATCGTATCGAAATTACCGTAGAAATTGATCTTGCCCATAGAGTTGAAGTTGGAGAGCAGGCCGTTGGATTCGGCGCCGATGACGGCTCCGACGCCATTGGCCAGAGGCTTGCCCGCCTTGCGGCCGGAGGGCAGGGCCCCGCAGACCGCGCCGTGCGGCACGAATACGGACATGGACACGCCGCCGGGCTGTAGGACGCCGCCGCGGGAGTTGCGGCGCTTCAGGATGGACGTGTTGTACAGGTTGTGCGCGTAACGGCACCACTTATCGGCAAAATCATCGTCGGAGCCGAACTTGGGAGCGTCGCACAGAGCCTTGTGCAGATCCTCGTAGCCGACGAAATCGGCGTCAAGGGCGTCGCACAGTTGGCGCATCGTATACTTCTTGTCGATGAAAATGACCTTCTCGATGGCGGCGAGGGAGTCTCCGGCATCGGCGAATCCCACGCAGGTGCCGGGGCCGCCGAAGTTGTATCGGGCGCCGCCGCGTTCCTTGGGCAGGCCGCGCTCAACGCAGTCTTCCATAAAGGCGGACTGCCAACTGCAGGGGTAGAATTCCTTTTCCACCTGTTCCTGCGTCATGACCAGCCCTTCGTCAACGTCCATGATGTCGTTAAAGACGATATCAAGAGCCTTCAGCACGTCGTCCATACTCTTGAACTCGCGGGCGTCGCCGGGATCGTTGACGATCATCTTCCGCTTGTAGAGATGGCTTACACCTCTGTTCAGGGCGAGCTCGATGACGGCTCCATAGTTGATATAGCTGTGCATCGGCGTACCGTAATGGTAGGAGGTCGCGTGCTCCACACAACCCACCGGGCAGTAGCTTCTGGCGATTTCGGGCGTCATGTCGGGGTCGTTGTAGCCGCGCGGGAGGCCGAGGATGGCTGGGATGATGACGTCGTCGTTGCAGATGGACGGCTGCCCGCCGCCCAGCGCCACGACCTCGGCGGCCTTTTCCAGCAGGGCCTGCGGGGTCTGGCTGTGCACGCGCACGGAAACGGAAGGTTGGAAGAGGTTGGTGTTGATGTAGGCGTCTAGACACATGTAAGTGAGATCGTTGGTCATATCGAAGCCGTCTTCGCCGATGCCGCCGACCGTCAGCTGATGGAAGGAACCCGCGCCCGAGTACCAGTCCAGCACGCCCGAGGTGTAGTAGTGTGCGGATTCAGCCAGCCAGATGCAGAGCTCTTCCAGCAGTGACACGGCCTCGTCCTTTGTGATGCGCCCTTCCTTGATGTCCTTTTCATAGAAAGGCCACAACCAGCGGTCGATGCAGCTCGGGCCATTGGCATGATCCATGCTTTCGATACGGCACAGCGTCTTGAAGAAGACGTAGGCTTGCAAGGCGTCGTGCATACTGCGGGCGGGCTTCGCGGGGACCTGACGGCAGGTGTCCGCGATTTCAAGCAGTTCCTTCTTGCGGATCGGATCCGTGCATTCGGCGGCCTGACGGATGGCTTCGTCGGCGAATCGGTTGGCGTACGTGATGGCGCCGTCCATGGCGAGGATGACGGCCTGCCAGAACGGGATGCCTTCCACAGCCTTGGGATCGCACGGGTTGATGGTGGCCAGCTTTTCCTCGCATTCCTTCTTCACGCCTTCAGCGCCTAGGTATAGGTAACGCATGTAGGGGAAGTTGAAGTGCCCCGTGTCGGTGTCGCGGCGGTGGTCATGGCCGCAGATGTTGGCGGGCATGGGAGGGAAGCAGGTCGCATCGGCAAAGTTGGTGTTCTTGATCACATCGGGGGTGAAGTTCATGATCTGACGGATCATCGTACGTGACCAGTTGTTGTATTCCCAATAAGGCTTGACCTCTTCGATGAGTGTCTTTTCGTCCTCTGGGCTCAGATCGAAGTGCTCATACTTGCGGGCCTTGCAGGCTTCGATGTCGTCGAAGAATTCCGGGCCGCTCCATTCGGGGAACAAACCCGCGCTCTTCACATCAACATCGCGGTAGCCGACCAGATAATCTTCCGGGCGGATGATGACGGGCATGTTTTCGCAGCAGTACTTGAATGCCATCGCGCGGCGGATGACAAAGGGTTCTCCCTCGCCAATGGCGTAGCCTCGCGTGTAGGCGACGGTACGTGCAATGTTGATGCGCCAAGGCGTATCAAACCAGCGGTCAAGACGTCTCTGAACGCGTTCATTCTTGATCTTCCCCTTTTCCATTTCCCTGCTCCTTATTGTTATAGGAAAACGTAGCCACGAAAGGTTGATACCCGTGCCGCCGAGTTTGTCCGTCAGGACAAGCGTTCCACTGCGCAATGACAGTTATTTCCTTGATAGCAATACTTGTTCCATAAAAAACTTTTTGAAGATCAATATATTATTTGAGATGGAAAGAACCGTGCTGAGATCGGTGTGCCGGATATGGTACAATATGTACCGAAATAACCTTCGCTGCTTGGGAATTGCCTCATTATACATCATGAAGCAACACGGTGAAGTGTTTTCTCTTAACGGTCAAAGAGGCTGCTCGGTAGGCAGTCTGCTGCGGTTATGGTTTTTCTCATGATACCGTATGCGATGCTTTGTTAAAAGAAAAAAATCACATAATGTCATATCGTTTAATCTATAGAAAACCTTTCTAGGTGGAAGGCAGGTAATCGGCTGAGAGAGGGGATAATGGGGGTTACATGAGTTTATACTGCACACTTGAAGTGGGGAACTTCCGTTTATCTGAGGTGACTCTTGTTGAACTGTTTGTTCCATTCTTTTGAGATGAGGGGTTACGTAGCTCTTTGTGAACGGTATAAGAGTGTCTTCCTCTGATGCTGCTCTTCCATGATGAAGAAAAGCTGAATAACGCCTGGGCTTCACAGCTGGGCGTTTTTTTATGATCGGGCCCTCTAACTGGCCGTTTTCAGCCCATCATCAGCGGGCAGAACAGTGAAGCTTGTTTGGATTTCTATGTTGGGAAGGATGTATTGTACCAAAATGGGGACAGAATGTTCCTGAACGGTACAAACTATCCGGTACGTTCTCGGCACGTTTATATAATATGCTGATTTCTTTGATATGTCGTTTGGCATGGCTTCTGCAAAATCAGGATGTCCATTCCCGTTTGTTCACATCTCGTTTTTTTTGCCTTTTGGAGGCCCTTCACCAAATGCGGCATGTCGTTTCCGCATGGGCGGACGATTTTTGTTCAAGGACGGTATTAAGAGAACCTACCAGCCAAGGAGTGTTCACATGAGCGAAAAGCCTTCTCCGTATCGTTGGGTCATTCTCCTCCTCGCGGGCCTGGCCAGCTTTCCGATGTTGGCCGGCATGACCTCTTTCCCCATTGCGGCCCCGCAGCTCGGCGTATTCACACCCGAACAGATTGCGGATGCCGACGGTTTCTTTGGGTTCTACTGGGGTATCTGGATAGGTTTCGGTCTTGCCAGTTTCGTCATCAGCGCCGTCGGCATCAAGAAGACGCTGATGGTGGGACTCTGTTGCGCGGCCATCCCTCAGCTGCTCATTCCCTTCTGCGGTGACCCCACCCTGTTGAAGGTCCTGAGGTTCGCTCAGGGGCTATGCAGCATGAACATTCCCGTCCTCTTCGCATTCTGTGCGGGCTGCGGCTGGTTTCCCGCGAAGGAAGCCTCTTTGGCTACCGGCGTTTTTCTCGGTATGATCAACTGCGGCTGTCCGTTCGGCGATTACGTCGCCAAGCATGTTCTTGAAGGCAAGATGACGTTTATCGGCCTCGGCATTTTTGCTCTCATCCTGCTGGTGATCTGCGCCGTATTCATGCGGGTCAACACCGGCGCCCTCGCCGCCGCCTCCAGCAGTGGCCCATCCGTCGAGACGGAAAGGAAGTCCCTTTTTTCATACAAGGCGACATGGCTTCTGGCGTTGCTGTTTATTCCCATGTGTACGCCGTATTGGGGGATCCCGGTCGTCTGGCCGCAGTACTCGTCCTTCTTGCAGTTCGACGCCGGACAGATGTCCACCGTGCAGCTGTGGGTCGGCCTTGTGGGCTTCTTCGCCATCATCGGCGGCGTCGTGTCCGACGGCATCCTGCGCAAGAGCGGGGACATTGTCCGCGCCCGCGTCGATTGCCTCAAGTACTTCATGCTGGTTTCTTTTCTCGGTATGCTCCTTGGCTATTTCTCCGGCAGCCTGCCGATGGTGATCATAACGATGATTGTGGCCGGGTTCTGTTATGCCGGTATCGCCATCTTCTGGGCCCTGCCCCCGCTGGTGTTCCCTCCGGATCCCGACCTGAACGGCAAGGTGTCCAGCCTGCTGACGTTCATCGGCAATTCCCCCATCGTATTCATTGGGCCTTTGTGCGCGTGGCTTTATGAAAAGCTCGGCGGCTGGCCACTGGTGTTCGTTGTGCTCGCAGTAGTTGCCACCGCTATTCTGGTTCCCGTCGTTGCCATGCTCAAGGCTGAAATCATAAAGAAGGCGGCATAGTATTGCGCGTTTGTGAGGCAATGGCCTCCGGTATGGGGTTGTCTCATACTGGAGGCCCTATTTTTTAAGGAGGTCCCTTTTGGGCAGAGGCTGGCTCCTTTCAAGTTGTATTTTCCCCAGTGCGCCGGGCGGTCGTGCTGTGAAGGGGTTTGAGCCAGCTTTTTTATGTGGCTTCGCAAGGAGGTCTGCTATGTTGCACATTGAAATTACGGATGAGGCACTGGCGAGGACACGCCGTATGATGGCGAACGCCAGATCTGATGAGGTCGCGTATGTGGTGAAATACAAGCCAAAGCCGTGATGTGAGGGATACCAGCTCAGGTTGAGCCGGCAAACGTATAGGACAGGGGATGAAACGTGTGAGGGGGGAGGCGTGACCTTCTCCATTGTTGAGAACGTCGTTATGGAGCATGGGTGGCATTATCTTGTTTTTTTGGATGCCACGGGGCAGCCGAAAGCGTGCGTCATCTGATCGTGTAACGGAATCTTGGACGACAATTATCCAAGTGACTGGACGGTAATGTGCGGACGTTGCCGTCCTGTTTTTGGGGAGGAATACGGTCACATTGCTTCTTGGGAAAGAGAGGCTGTTTCGCAAGAGTGGATGCACTCCGTTTAGAGCGGGGTACATGTGTACCCATTACGGTACGAAGTGTTCGGTATAATCATGACCGCCGCATGCTTCGATCCCTGATTCAGAGGATTATGTAAAAATAGAATAAAATTTCAATGTATTATAACCATAATCAGTTGCGGCATGGGATTTGCTTTATCTCCGTCAAATACGGGTTCGTCCCTCAATATCAACTTTCATTTCAGGAGATAGATCATGAGTTACGCCGTGAACTGGGATACTGCCGAACAGCGGATCACTGCCCATAAGAGCTTCCTTCTGGATGCTCCACAGAAAATGGATGCCCAGCGCTTGCAGTTCCTGATGGATACCTATGAAGAATGCAAGGGCGAAAGTGTATTCCGCATCCGTGCAAAGCTGCTTGAGAACGTTTTGGTCAACAAGGATATTTTCCTCGACGGGAACGTCATCGTCGGTACCATCGGGGGGGCTCCCGCCGCCGTGTATCCGTATCCTGAATGGCAGGTCAACTGGATCAAGGACGAGCTTGATGCCGTGAAGATGTCCTCGCTCGGTGAACTGAGCATTCCCGAAGAGACCAAGGATCTGCTGAAGAAGGTCTATAAGCTTTGGAAGGGCAAGACCACCTACGACCGTGCCAACAGGATGTACAAGGAACTCTACGGCAGTAACCCCGAGCTGCTGGTCAAGTGCGGCTGGATCTATCCCGTCAACGACAACTCCACCGGCTCCGGCGTGGCCGATTACCCATTGGTGCTGAACAGGGGACTTCGCGGCATCTTGGAAGATATTGACGCCGCTATGGCGGCCCTGCCCAAGCACGCCGCCAACTGGAGCAAGCTGGAATTCTACCAGGCGTGCAAGATTTCCCTGAACGCCGTCATCACATACGCGCATCGGTATGCCGACTTGGCCGAAAAGACCGCCGAGAGAACCGCCGATCCTAAGGACAGGGCCGAGTTGCTTGAAATCGCCGGGATATGCCGTCGCGTACCGGAATATCCGGCCCGCAATTTCCGAGAAGCCATTCAGTCCTTCTGGTTCACGCACTGCTGCATTGAAATCGAACAGTGCGGCTGCGGCCACTCGTTGGGACGCTATGGCCAGTATATGTATCCTTTCTATAAGAAGGACATTGAGGAAGGCAGCCTCACCAAGGAACAGGTCCTGACGCTGCTCAAGTTCCAGTGGGTGAAGCATCTTGAGATCGCCGTTTATCAAGGCGATGCCTACGCCAAGGCCCTCTCGGGGCATACGGGTCAGACCATCTCCTTGGGAGGCTATACCGCTGACGGCGACGATGCCAGTACCGAGCTAGAATTGCTCCTCATGGATACGCAGGTTGTCATGAAGAACATCCAGCCCACTCTGGCTCTTTTCTACACGCCGAAGATGGAACAGGCCTATCTCGAAAAGGCCGTGGACGTGGTGCGGGAAGGGTCCGGCCAGCCGCAGTTCATGAATATGGACGCCGCCATGACCCGTTCTCTGGTCCGCTTTGCCAGCCGCGGCGTCACGCTGGATGAGGCTCGGACCTGCCCCGTGATTTTTGGCTGCGTAGGTACCGGCATGGCGGGAAAGGGGTCCTATGTGACCTTCGAAGGGCAGCCGAACCTTGCCAAGCTGGTCGAACTCACCTTGAACGACGGCTGGGACCCGCACACGAAGAAGCAGATTTTCCCGCCGGTAGCCAAGGTTGAAGGGCTTGAAACCTTTGAAGCGTTCTATCAGGCCTTCTTGAAGCATATGGATTACGGTTACGACGTACAGCGCAAGATCAGCAATCTCGGCAACTCCACCCGTGAGATGCTGGTCCCCAACATTTTCCGCTCGTGCCTGCTCGAAGGTTGCATCGAAAAAGGGCTCTGTGAGGAAGCCGGAGGCCCCAAGTACAGCCAGTCCCTGTGTATCACCACGGCGGGCGTGGATGCCGCCAACTCGCTGTACGCCGTCAAGCACCTTGTGTACGACACCCAGAAGCTGACCATGACCCAGTTGAAGGAGGCACTTGCCGTCAACTTCGAAGGGCACGAGGCCATCGAAAAGATGTGCTACGAAGCTCCGAAGCACGGTAACGACATCCCGGACGTGGATAATCTCGTGCGCCGCTTCTTCCGTGATGTGGAACGTATTTACCGTTCGCACGGGCCGGACTATTTCGGCTACGAGGCCCACATGGATCCGTTTTCGTTGTCTTTCCACAACTATTTCGCTCCGATGACCGGGGCTCTCCCGAACGGCCGCCGCAAGGGCGTGGCCCTGACCGACGCTTCCGTGTCCGCCATGCCCGGCACCGACGTCAACGGCAGCACGGCCCTGCTCAAGTCCGCCGCTCAGGCCATCGACACCATCCGTAACAACTGCAACCACATGAATATGAAGTTCTTGCCCGCCGCTCTCGAAGGGCCCGCAGGAACCCGTATGCTGCTGAGCCTGATCAAGACCTACTTCGATCTCGGCGGAGGCCATGTACAGTTCAACTGCGTCAGTTCCGAAACGCTGCGCTCCGCTCAGGCCGCTCCTCAGAACTACAAGGATCTCGTGGTCCGTGTGGCTGGATTCAGCGCGTATTTTACGCGCCTCGACAAGGGCGTGCAGAACGAAATCATCAAGCGTACCCAATATAACGAATTCTAAACGGCCGGATGCGGATCGCTTTTTTGAAATCCCGGCACAACCTGCCGCGCAAGGGGCGGTCCGCATCAGGGGTGAGGAGGGCCCATGTTGAACATCACGCTTTCGCCGGAAGCTGTAGCGAAGCTTCAGGGATTGTTGGCTGAGGAAGACAACGGCGACGCTGTGTTGCGTATCCGGGAAGTGAAGGTAGGCGGTGGCTGAAAGAGCCACATAGAGCTCAGGTTGAGCATAGACGAACGCGAAGATTCCGATGAAGAACAGGAAGCCGTATTTGCATCCATGCCGTTTGTCATGAACAACGAAGTGGTGGATTCTTATGGAGATACGTATTCCATTACGCTGAACGAGGACCAGTTCCCGATCGTGACTCCCGTGAACTGATCTGATACGAAGGACGTGTCGGCAGTGCTGGCGCGTCCTTTTTTGCCTAGGATGGACCGCGCTTCTTTCCCTGCTTCTTTCCCTGTCCATATTTCAGGAGTCTCCGGCCAAGCTGAAATCATACGGAGGGGAGTAGGGCGTATGGCTACATTTTTTCTTGCACTGTTTGCCGTTATGGTGGGGTTCTTTTGCGGGTGTACCAGCGTGGGAGGCATCCTCCTCATCCCCGCTATTGTTGTCTTCTCCGCACTGGGTATGCATCAGGCGATGGCGACCGCGCTGTTTTCCTTTGCGCTGATGGCCGTTCTCGGGACCTGGCTGCACCACAGGAAAGGCAGTATCGACTGGATGCAGGCCATCCCGTTGTGCTTCGGTGCCTTTCTCTTCGGCTTCATCGGAGCCAAAGCCAATATGTACCTGTCGCCGGTATGGCTCAAATACATTCTTGCCGTGCAGATCATTTTTGCGGGTCTGAATGTGCTACGGCCTCTTCAGAAATCCTGTTTCAATGTAACGACTTGTCCCATGAATGTGCAGCGGCTGGCCCTGTTTCTGCTGGGCGGTTTTGCGGGCTTCAGGCCGGGCTTACCGGCATCGGCTGGCCCGTCATTTCCGTTCCCTTCATGATCAGCATGGGGTTTCCGCCGCTGTACTCCGTTGCGATGGCCCAGCCCTTCCAGGGCGTAGCGTGTACGTCGGGAAGTATCGCCAATATGTTGAGCGGTTCCATAGACTACGGCATGGCAGCGTAGATAACCATTCTTGAACTTATCGGTTTTTATGTCGGCATCATCGCGGCGTACAGGATGAATGCGCAGCGTCTCAAGTCTATTATCGCTTATTTGTGCATTGTGAAGGGGGGTTACCTGCTTCTCGGCAATATGTAGGATAGAAGGCGAGAGGGGCACGCATGTTTTGCGGGCCGGAATCATATTGGGGAAGGGCGGCACTTTCGTGAAGCCAACGAGACGCGCAGGGCTCAGTCCCCGTCGTGCGGGGAGAGAAGGTTGTATTCCCGGAGTTTTTTGTAAAGCTTATTGCGTGAGATCCCTAGCGTCTGCGCCGCCAAGGTCTTGTTGTACCGGCTCCCGATAAGTGCCGAGGTGAGGGCTTGTTTTTCGGCTTCGGCGCTCGCTTCGGAAAGCTTTTGCCGCTTTGGGGCTTCCGGAGCGGCGGGATGGCTTTCCACTGAAGAACTGAGCTTCAATTCCTTCAGAAACCGCATTGGGAGATGCTCGATACCCAGTGTATTGGCGCCTGCCAGCGTATACAGCGCGTAAGTCAGAACATTCTTCAATTCGCGGATGTTTCCGTGCCAAGGGTACTGGCTGAACGCCCGGAATACCTCCCTTGCCACTTGGATGTCCCGCGCCCGTTTGTGGCCGACACTCTGCTCGATGAAGTATCGTGTGAGAATCGGTATATCGTCCAGCCGTTCCCTGAGCGGAGGAATGATCAGTTCGAAAATGTTCAGGCGATGATAGAGATCTTCGCGGAACTGGCCGTTCTTGACCAGCTCGGCCAGGTTTTTGTTGGTCGCCCCGATAAGGCGGAAATCCGAATGGAGACGCCCGCGATGGGCGATTTTTTGGATTTCCCCGCTCTCCAAGACCCGCAGGAGTTTGGCTTGCACGGCAAGCGGCAGTTCTCCGATTTCATCCAGAAAAATGGTGCCCGTGTTCGCCATTTCAAATTTTCCGGGAAGCCCTCCGGCTTTGGCTCCGGTGAAGGCCCCTGCGTCATATCCGAACAGCTCCGACTCCATAAGCTCCTGGGGAAGCGCCGCGCAGTTCACGGTCACGAAAGGTTTGTCCGCCCGGGGGCTGGCCATGTGCAGGGCTTGGGCCACCAACTCCTTGCCTGTCCCTGACTCGCCATAGAGCAGGATCGACTCCTTGCTACATGCGAAGCGCAACCCGAGCTGCTTCATTTCCTCAATGGCCGGGCTTTCCCCCACGATGCTTGAAAACGTGTGGAACATCCCGACTTTTTTGATTTCCCGCTGTTCAAAATAATTCGACGCGACCTCAAGGTTCCTAACCGTTTCCAGCAGCGCGAGAAGTTTGTCCTTTCCAATGCTGGTCGGGATGCTCTCGACGATGACCCCGCGTAGTTTGCCGCTCCGATCCATCAAGGGATAACGGAAAGAGATGCCCTGGGCGTTGGTCGTCGTCAGGCTGGAGCAGACCACCATTTTTCGGGTCCGGATACTGCTCATGACCCCCTGTTCGCCGGTGAGGAAATACTCTGTAATATGCTGTCCGATTACGTCTTTCGGGAGATTGAACATTTCCAGAAACGCCTTGTTGCAATACAGGAAATTTCCCGTTGCGGACATGAGCGCGATACCGGTATGCAGGAGATCAAAAATGCCGACATTGACGCTCTCAGCGATTTTTTCAAACGAATCCGTGAAATCAAATTGGCTTACCGGCATGGGTCCCTTCGTGTGGTTTCGGTTCGTTGCTGACGCGGGAGGACAATCTGTATCGACTTCGGGACAATTTGCCACACCTCAAGAGAGCGTTACTGCGGCTCCGCCTAATCGTTGCAGCTTAGCAGGTATTGAGGGAACAAAAAATGATTCTTTTCATATGCATAAGGTTTGCTGATTGTCAAGCCGACGTGGTTTCACGGCGTTTTGGACACGTTAGCGGACAGGTTGAGGCGGGGTACAGAGGAGCGCTTGAAAGGCATCGCCCAAAGGATACCACATGAACGGCGGCAGATTTTGGAGTATTATATTGGCATTTTTTATGCAAATAGGAGGGATACGCCCTTGTATGTCGTTCGGCATATGGAAGGGCTGTTTTGCCACGCATAAATAATGGGGAAACGGACATGGAATCAGGCATGGTATACAATATTCAGCGTATGTCGACCAAAGACGGTCCCGGACTGCGGACGACGGTTTTTCTCAAGGGGTGCCCCCTGCATTGTCTTTGGTGCAGCAACCCGGAATCCCAGAGCTTCCATCCGCAGCTCCTGTTCTTTGAGAACCTGTGCCAGTCCTGCGGGGCGTGTGAACGGGTCTGCCCGTATGGCGCGGTGGTTAAAAGAGGCAGCGCATACAACTGGGAGCGAGCCTTATGCCAAGGTTGCGGGGCCTGTGCTGAAGTTTGTTCCGCCAAGGCCCGTGTCATGTCCGGTAAGCGTATGAGCGTGCAGGAAGTGATGTCAGTCGTGGATCGGGATAGTTTGTTCTACGCGAATTCCGACGGCGGCGTGACTTTTGGCGGCGGTGAACCGACCGCTGCGGGCGACTTCCTCGTGGAACTGCTCCAACACTGTGCGAGTAAAGGGTATCACGTTTGTGTGGATACCTGCGGGATGTGCGCACCCGAACAGTTTCGGAAAGTGCTAGCCCTGACAGATCTTTTTCTCTTCGATTGTAAGCACATGGATACTGAAGAGCACCGCCGCCTTACCGGATTTGGCAACGGCGTGATTCTCGAGAATCTGCGCCAGGTTTTTGAATCCGGTAAAAAGGTGCGTATCCGTGTACCGCTCATGCCCCATTTGAACGATTCAGAGGAGAATATCCTTGCCATGGCCGTCTTCCTGCACCGGTACGGGAAGACTGAAGTGGATGTATTGCCTTGTCACGCCTTTGGAAGCAGCAAATACGACGCACTGCGCCTGCCCCGTCCCTCTCTGTCTGCCTATTCTGCCGAAGAGCTGAAAAGGGTTTTGGAGCGCTTCACCCGTGCCGATCTGAAGGTGACCATTGTATAGTAGTTTACCTGAGAAAAGCGCCAGCAGCCGGAGACGTTTATCCGTGAAGCGTAGGGCTGTTGGCGTCATTTTTTCTACGGGCAGGACGCTGTTTTGCTTTTACACGACGGCGGGTTCGGGGGGGCTTCTTAATACCTAACGGGTCTTGAGGGAAATATCATTTGGGAGCCTGATGACAGAGTGAACTACATATGCGGAGCCCCTATTCAGGGGGCTCTGCAAGACATTCCCCTGTCATCAATATCGAAGCTGGTACCATGTCAGGTCTCAAATCGCGATTGCTTCACCTCAATCGAAGCATTCTTTGTTTCTGAAATATGCCCACGTTAGACGGATATGGTCTGTTTTGGAGCTATGGGGAATTCTATTTTCTGCAGATACAATTTATCAAGTGATCATTCACAAAGCCTGCGGCCTGCAAGTAGGCATAACAGATGGTCGATCCAAAGAATTTAAAGCCACGTTTTTTCATGTCTTTGCTCATGGCGTCTGATTCAGGAGTAGAGGCTTGGATATCCTTGAGCGTTTTGGGTTGGTAACTGATCGGTTTTTGTTCTGGGAAAAATGATAATGTGTAGTTGTAAAAGCTGCCAAATTCTTTCTGAATGGCGATGAAAAGTTTGGCATTGCTGATAGCCGACTTGATCTTGAGCCGATTTCTGACAATGCCCTCGTCCTGCATGAGCCGTTCGACATCTTGCTCAGTCATCTGGGCGACTTTATTGATATCAAAGTCATAAAATGCTTTTCGATACCCTTCTCTTTTGCGCAATATGGTGATCCAGTTTAGGCCAGCCTGGGCACTTTCCAAAGTAAGAAACTCAAAGAGACGCCTGTCGTCCGTAACGAGCTTCCCCCATTCTTCATCGTGGTATTTGACATAAAGGCTGTCAGTGCCGCACCAACCGCATCGTCCATTGATAAGGTCTTGCATTTCCATGGTTACTTGGCTTCTTCCTTTATGTATCTTTACGGTTATGGGGAGCAGGATGTGCTCTGGCCTCACCAATTGACGTAATAACCCGTCCAACCATTCACCAATCCACGCCGTTCATCCGCAGGCGGCACCAGCAAAGCGGTGCTGGCTATTAGATCAAGCCTGAACCTCTATAATTTACAGAGTTCTGTAATGATAGGATTGCATAAATGTGTAATCCTATTATTTTAATAAGATACAGTTGTTTTCTATTGAAAGGCGTCAGGCAGAAGCGCCCAATCATGGACAACAATGAGAATGGGAATGCCGCTTTCTCGGAGTGCCGTTCTGAGGTGGTCGACTTTCAGGCCGGGTTGTTGGAGAGCTTCTGTGGTGTACGGACGACAAGAGCAAGAACGCTTCCTGAATGCGCTCTCCCTGATATACGGCTCCCATACACCCATACCCCAGCATTCGGAACGAAAGTATAAAGCAGATCGCATACGGCCTCTTTTATGACAGGCTCAAGAAAAAGTTCATTCGGTTCCATCTGTCTTGTCCATGCTTTCCGCCAGAGCCCGCGCATCCTCTACGAAGGTTTCAACCTGAGTGCCTCTTCCGCCAGAGTTTCTCTGCAATCGTGAGCTGTAAGATTTCTGTTGTCCCGATAGAAAAAACAGCGTCTGACCTCGTCGGGCGTGAGCAGGCCATGTTTGGCGATATGGCGTAGTACCGCCTTGAAGTAGGTCCACCTCAGCGGGAGAAGCGAAAACCGATTTGAGATACTTCCCCAGAAGTTTGCCTCCCGTTTCAAGGGCAAGCTCGGATCCCTTAATGGTGGCGTTTCGGTAAACGGCGTACTCCACGCTGCCCGGTGTTGCTTGTTTCAGCAGAAGGGCAACACCGGGCGTCCACGGTTTGGGATACAGCGTTTGAAGTGTGCCGTCTGCAACATGCGTCTTTCTCAATATCCCTGTTTCTTGAGCCAGTCGTCCAGTGCTTCCCGCACGATGTCCACTTCCTTTCGGCGTTCATCGAAAGCATACTTGCGAAGACGTTCCGACAATGACCGAGATATGTTGTACATTTTCCTCTGGTCATTTTTTTCAGGTAGGGATTCCTGTATCCCTGTATTTATAGTGTTCTGTATTTGTGTATTACTGGAAGTATGTATTTCTGTAACACTGGGCTCCGTTCTGGCAAACAGCCCGCTGGGGCTCCCTTTCTTCACCTGGTTCTTTCCTCTATCCCCGAGTCCCATAGCATCCCTCCGTCCTTTCCAGAAATTCGGCGGCAAAGGCCGCATAATCTTTTGCGCCGTAACTGCCTCGCTTGTAGCTGAACACATCCTGCCCATTACTGGGGGCTTCCGCAAGGCTCACGTTGTCGCGGATGCGGGTCGAGAACAGTGCGTCTCCCCATTCGTCCGCGAGGGCAGCGGCCACATCTTTATTGAGTGTCTTTCGGGCATCAAAAAACGTCAGGACGAGTCCGAGGATTTCCAAATCGGGATTGAGATCACGGACAAGTTCTGCCGTCTGCCTGATGAGC
>NZ_JH114231.1:932968-937910 GCF_000224655.1 Bilophila sp. 4_1_30 | reverse complement strand
TCTTTATTGAGTGTCTTTCGGGCATCAAAAAACGTCAGGACGAGTCCGAGGATTTCCAAATCGGGATTGAGATCACGGACAAGTTCTGCCGTCTGCCTGATGAGCGCGAGTCCCGCCAGAGCGTAATATTCGACCTGTATCGGGACGAGCAACCCGTTCGCCGCATTGAGGGCGTTGACGGTCAAAAGCCCAAGAGAAGGTGGGCAGTCAATCAGCACATAGTCGTATTCGCCCGCAACAGAAGCGAGAGCCTTCTTTACCAGATTCTCCCTCCCCATTCGTCCGGCAAAGGCCAGTTCCACTTCTGCAAGCCGGATGTTGGCCGGGAGAATATCCAACCCCGCTTCCAGCGTGCTCTTCGCCTCGGCGATGGAGGCGTTTCCAGCGAGGACATCGAAAACGGTACGTTCCAGCGTTTGCGGATCAAGACCACAGGCGTCGCTCAAGTTTCCCTGAGCGTCCAAATCGAGCAGCAGCACGCGTTTTTCTGCGTTTCTGGCAAGCTGAACTCCCAGATTGTGTGCCGTCGTTGTCTTGCCCACGCCGCCTTTTTGGTTGGCTATGGCACAGATATACATGGTTTTTATTCTCCTCATAAATATGTATTTATATTATTACATATACATATAATATTGTAAATACATATTTACGTAAATATATACTAAGCAGAGCACGACCAGGGTGTCGTCACCACCTCCTTACGGTTATCGGCAACTCTCCATCCTCATCAAAAGGCAGGTTTCAACTCCAGGGAAAACTCGCAACGTCAAGGGAGGGCACAATGGAAAATCTGGAAATGGAAGCCATCACAGCGGCGAGGGTAGCCAATGAAGAGGGACTGGGTTTCTGCCCCGGCATGTGGGAATGGTGAAAATACTCGCGTTTGAATGGCGTATCGTTAACAGGATGGGAACTCTTTGAAGCGGGTACGCGGGAGGTTTCCAGAATTTCTATGATCTGAACAATGGGCGCTTTTCCATCGCCCCGGAGCTACCATCCCATGAGGCTCATGCGGCCCGGAAGCTTTTTTGATGGGGAGATGTCTCCCGATGTGGCTGGAGGTGTGGCGATCTTGTTTGTCCTTACCAGGTTCGCCGAACACAGCCCTACCTTTACAGAGAAGTACAGGCAGATCTACGAGTATATCGGATCGCACCCTGAAACGCAGAAGATCCACCCGGCCATTGATTAACAAAAAGCCCTCCACCGAGCCACCGGTAGAGGACTCGACCCGCAAATCAAAGGGGGCAGATATGCAGGATTTCGAAAACAATACGGACAAACAAGTGCGCTGCCAAATTCTATTCGTTCGTTTTGCTTGGGAAATCGAAGGCACGCAAGCATTCGTTCCGGGATATGATGCGGATCATCTGTGAAAGGTGCCCGAGCGGGAAAACGAAGGAACTATTGCTCGTCGGCTGTGTCACAAAAAATAATTGATGCTTTATTTCTTGAATTTCCAAAGAGATAACCGACTAAATGACTCAGCCATGGAGTCCGCTAACGGAAAAAACGGAGAAAAAGGTTGTATTTTCCACCATACTGTGGAGATGAACCAACCACATCCTATGACAGAACCTACAAGAAAAGGCCGAGAACATTTTTCGGCCTTTTCTTTGTTCATTACAAAGAGATTGAAGGGGATAACCGGCTTGGGATGTGTTTTTTCGGTTTTACAGCACACCGAAAACGAACTGCAACGCAAAAACGGCGAGCAGACAAATGGAAAGCAGACGGCGTTGTTGGGGGGGCGTGCCGTTCGAGCGTTCCTTCATCGCTGTGACGAACTTTTCGAGGCACAGGATGATGGAGGTGTCGATGATGGCTGAGGAATAGATGGCAATCGTATTCAGGTTCCTTATGAAAATCAGTGCTAGAACAAAGATGCCGTAAACGCCGAACAGACAGAACCACGACCAATAGGTCTTTTCGGCGCTGGTGAGCTTCTTGAAACTGTGAATGGTTATGGGAATAAGAGGAACACCTAGCAAAACAAGCAGTACGGGGATATTCCGTATGTCGACTAATGCAATCTTTTCTTGTCCGTACAGGAAAATCTGCACCAGCTGGAAACTAAATACAGCAGTAAAGATAGCCCATCCAAAAACGATAAGATGTAAAAACATAGTTCCACCCCGTACTTGAAATTTATTGAACAACAAATAGCTGTGTCATAAGAAATGATTGAGGCTTTATTCCTTGTGTTCCAAAGAGATAAACGACTAAATGCCTCACCTATGGAGTCCGCTAACGAAAAACAGGAGAAAAAGACTGTATTTTGCACCATACTGTGGAGATGAAACAATCACATTCTATGACAGAGCCTGCTCGTCTGATGTTACCGGGGGCATCCCATCGGGGGTGCCCCGCCACGGAGTTTTTCATGCTTCGCACTGTCTTTTCGGGGCTGGGTGTGCCTGTTCTGCTTCTCGGTATGGTATTTTGCCTTGGCGACGAGTGAATATGGCTTCTGGAGCTTCTTCAGTTTTTACTGCTCTCGTGATAGCTTCAGGATTTCGAAACCAGCCGTGGCAAAACTCTTTCCCCGGGAATGGTATCTTCCAAAATTTCCTCGGCGCGGAGCAACGCTTCGTCGAGTGAGGGGAAGACGTTCTCTTCGCCCACGGTGCGCAGGATACCGACCCGCTGGAGCGTCCTGTGGACAGGTTTCCGCACGGCGGCGAATAGCACGCGACAGCCTTTCCGCCGGCGCTCGAGGAATTCTTCCAATGCGTGGATACCTGTCATGTCGATGGCGGACATGTTGTGCAGATACATTATGAACACCTTGGGCGGCGTCTCCATCGCGTTCAGCGTGGACTGGAATCGGTCAGCCACACCGAAGAACAGCGGCCCGTTGATGGCAAAAATCTCCACACCGTCGGGTACATTGTTTTTGTCCGGGACAGGAATTTCGTGCCCGGATGCCTCGTCCTCGCTGGAAACGCAGGTATGGAGACCCGTTAATTCGCCCATGCGGCGCATGAACAGCAACGATGCCAGTATGACTCCAGTATATACAGCCACGGTTAGGTCAAACACCACCGTGAGCGCGAAAGTCAGGAGCATTACCGACCAGTCGGACTTAGGTCCCTGAAAAATATGGCGCACAGTGCGCAGATCGCTCATATCGTAGGCAACTATCACCAGTACGGAGGCAAGGGCTGCCAGTGGGATGAGCTCTATCAATGGCAGCAACCACATGACCACAGCCACGAGGAACAGGGAATGCACAATGGCGGAGATGGATGACATCGCGCCTGCTCGGATATTCGTCGCCGTGCGGGCGATGGCGCCCGTGGCGGCGAAACCGCCGAAGAACACGGAAGCCACATTGCCGATGCCCTGCGAAATCAGCTCCATATTCGAATTGTGCCTGTCGCCCGTCATGCTGTCCGCCACCACACAGGCCAGCAGCGACTCGATGCCCGCCAGCAGGGCGATGGTCAGCGCGTCGGGGAACAGCTCGCGGATACGCTCGAAGGTGACGCCCTGGGGCAGCGCAAAGTCGGGAAACCCCGTGGGCAGCGTACTGAAGCGGGAACCGATGGTGTCGGTCGGCAGGGAGAACAGCCAAACCAGCAGTGTGGACAGGAATACGGCCACCACAGGGGCGGGGAGCTTGGGAATCTTGCGCCGGACGATCAGGATGACCAGCAGTGTGAAGGCCGCCACCCCGAGTGTCGAGGGGCTGAAGTCCATGGCGTTTTGGGCATAGGCTCCCCATTTATCGAAAAATTCCGGCGGAGTATCGACAAGGGGCAGACCAAAGAAATCCTTTATCTGTGAGGAGAAGATCAGCAGCGCGATCCCGGTGGTGAAGCCCGTCGTCACCGGATAGGGGATATATTTGACCAGTGCCCCCAGCCGCAGGAACCCGAAGATGACGAGCAGGATGCCCGCCATCAGCGTCGTCAGGACAAGCCCCTCGTAGCCTTGCCGGGACACGATGCTGTAAATGATGACGACGAACGCGCCCGTGGGCCCGCTGACCGGGAACCGGCTCCCGCTGAAAAACGCCATGAAAAAACCGGCGACGATGGACGTATACAACCCGCGTTCCGGGGTGAGCCCCGAGGCAATGGCAAACGCGAGGGCCAACGGAATCGCCACTATGCCCACCGTGATTCCGGCCGAGAGATCCCTAGAAAACAAGTCGGGGGTGTAGCCACTGCGAATTGTTTTAAAAAGACTCGGAATCAGAGGGGTTTTGTACCGAGCCTGCGGCGCTGTACTGGACATGATGTTCCTCTGGACAAGGTTATAGGCAGTCTTATGAACCAGAAGTCATGATGCTCTTGCCGGATCGGGGTGAATGCGCGGCAGGCCCGGTAGATATGTACAGAGGCCTTCTTGGCGAATGCCTCTGTCTAGCCGCGCCTCCGCGTGCGTACATGGAGGCGCGGACATTTAGTTGTTAGGCGCTTTCGTACAGACGGGTCATAACGAACTGGTTCTGCTTCAGAGCTTCGGCGGCGGTCATACGGCCGGCGATGGTCTGGAACATCATGTCGAGCAGCTTGTCGCCAGCCTGGTCGAGATTCATTTCGCGGCGCAGGATACCGGACACGTCCACGTCCATGTGTTCGGACATGGTACGGATGGTGCGCGGGTTGGCGGACAGTTTGATAACGGGCACGATCGGGTTGCCGATGATGTTGCCCTGCCCGGTGGGGAAGAAGTGCACCACGTAGCCGGCGGCGGCCACGAGGGTGATCATTTCGGCGGCGGCGGAGGAGGAGTCCATGAACCACAGGCCGGGGCCGGTAGGCGTCACGGCCTTGTCCAGCGTACCGATGACAGGCGCCTTTGTACCGATCTTCTGGATGTTGCCGAGGGCCTTTTCTTCGATGGTGGTCAAGCCGCCTTCGATGTTCCCTTGGTCGGCTGGGAGTCGGAAAGGTCGGAGGTCTTGTGATCGTCAATACCTTGGCGTAACGGT
>NZ_JH114231.1:912751-932380 GCF_000224655.1 Bilophila sp. 4_1_30 | reverse complement strand
CGAATGCCCACGCGGCCGTCGTCGCGGCGATACCGAAAAATGACTTTTGCATGTGACCTACCACCTTTTGGTCTTGACGTTGTGGACATGAAGATGCTCGCCCTGACGGATGGGTTTGACAACCTTCCCGATATCGGTGCCGTACTTGAAGACGGTATCGCCGACATTCAAATCCTTGAGTGCGATCTTGTGTCCGATCGGAATATCATCGAGGACCTTGAACGTAATGGTCTTGTCCTCTTTCATGATCCAGCCAGTCAGTTCCTGACCGGCCTTCACGCCTTCCACGGTGATGACGCCGACGCTGTCGCCGTCTTCATGAACCAGAAATTGCACTGACATGATTGCCTCCTTGAGGTTGCGGCATGGGCCTTGATGGCCCATGCCGATTGACGCATGTGATGGCGGAAAAGGCATCCCTACAGTACGCCGAGTTTCGCGTAGATTTCGGGGAGCTTCTTTTTGACGTTTTCGGTGACCTGGTCGTAGAGGTGGACGCCGTGGCTGTCCATCGCCACCGTGAGGGGCCCGAAGTTCTTCACCCGGAAACGATAGAGGGCTTCGGGATGCAGCTCTTCGAAGTAGACCGCTTCCACTTCCTCAATCTGCTCGGTTTCCAGCGCCGCCGCGCCGCCTACGATGGCCAGATAGACGGCCCCGTACTTTTTCATGGCGTCGAGGCTCCCCTGATACAGGCCTCCCTTGCCGATGATGGCCCGCACTCCATACTGGCCGATAAGGCCGGGGGTGAAACGGTCCATACGCGTACTTGTGGTGGTGCCCACGCATATTTTTTCCCACTTGTCGCCCACTTTACGCAGGCTGGGTGCGGTATGGATACAGGGCATCCCTTCAAGGCTCACTGGCGGAGGGTTATTGTGGTCAAAGATGTGGATTTGGGTCAGGTCCCGGATGCCGAACAACGGGCCGTCGAAGTAGACGGTGTCCCCGGCGTGCAGACTGCGGATGACCTCTTCGGAAAAAGGCGACGTGAGGTGATGTACCTTGCTCATCTTCTCTTTCTCCCTTGTTAGTAGCCGTAGGCCACGTTGCCGGAGGGCGTGATGACTGCACGAGCGCGGCGGGCGGGCCAGCACTGGGTGTTCACGGCTACGGGATTCTGGGTGATATGGGTATATGCGCACTCAATGTGTACGGCCAGGCAGGAAACATCGCCGCCCAAACCCATGGGGCCACGCCCCGTGGCGTTGATGGCTTCTTCCAGCTCTTCTTCCATCTCGGCGATCAGGGGATCGGGGTTGCGCTGTCCAACAGGGCGTGCGATGGCGTCTTTGGCCAGTTTCATGACCAGATCCGCTGTGCCGCCCAAACCCACGCCGATGATGCCGGGAGGGCAAGGATTTGCGCTGCTTTCCACCACCGTGTCCAAGATGAACTTCTTCACGGCCTTGATGCCGTGCTGGGGATAGAACATATGCATCTTGCTCATGTTCTCGGAGCCGGACCCCTTGGGCATCATCAGGATGTCGAGGTCGGAGCGTTCGCCGTCAAAGTCGAAATAGGTCACCGGAAGACCGGGGCCCACCGAGGTCTGAGGGTTGACGCGCGTGATGTCGTGGGTCGCGCTGCTGCGGAAGGGGAATTCCACCGTAGCCCGTTTGGCGCCTTCATAGAGGGCTGCCTTGATCTTCGCGCCATTCCATGTGTAGCCGGAGCCGATCTTCACCTTGTAGATGGGCAGGCCGGTGTCCTGACAAAGCAGAGTTTTTTTGGTGTCCGCGATTTCGATGGCCTTGAACATGGCCTCGAAGATGCTGCGGGCGGCGGGCTGGGTCTCCCTGGCGTAAGCCTTTTTCAAAGCTTCGCGCACATCCGGCGGCAGGTCGCATAATGCCTTGATGTAGAGCTGCTTGGCCGCTTCTTCCACAATGGCGTAATCAAAGTTTTCCATGAGTATTCTCCTTATGAGCCGGGCACGGCCGCCACATTGGGGGAGGCCTGAGGCGCACGGCTGGTTTCCAGAATCTCGGGCACGGGCTTTTTGACGGCCTTGGCGTTGCTAAAATCCAAGGACAACAGGAAGGCCGACAGATCCTTGAGCTGTTCGGGCGTCAGATCATAGGCGGGCATGGTGGAGGAAGAATATATCGTGAGCGGGTTCTTGATGTAGTCCGCCAGATACTCGGCGCTCCTGCCCTTCTTGACCATGTTGCTCATGTCAGGCCCGGTCCTGTGTCCGCCCTGTCCAAGAATGTTGTGGCAGTAAGAGCATTCGCGTTCGGCATAGAGGAACATGCCTCGTCCGGCTTCTTCGCTCATAGGCTTGTCGGGTACGATAAGGAACTTCTTGTAGGGAGCGGCATCGGCATAGGCCATGACGGTCAGGTAGACGATGCTGATTACGAAGGTGGAGGCGATGCAGACCGAAACCGGCCTGTTGCCCATGCCTTTCAGCTTGCTTTCGCTGAAGAAGGGCACGCCGAAGAGGAGGAAGAGTCCGCCGCCGAAGAGGATCAGGCTGCCGATCATTTCCCACGAGCCGGTAAAGAAGGTCAGCAGCTGGAAGAGCCACATGTAATACCACTCGGGCCTGGGCAGGTAATCGGGAATGAACGTGCCCGCCCTCGCTTCCATGTGCGGCGGCGCGTAAGAGGCCAGCAACAGGAGCCCTACGAAGATGCAGCCGAACGCGAGGGTGGTGCGGTTGGTGTGCTCGGGATAAAAGCGATACGGCTGGCCGGAAGGTGGGGGGAGGCACTCGCCAGCCAGCCGTTCGCGCGGGTCGGAAAGGTTATGGACGCGTATGAGGTAGATGTGCACAGCCATGAGCATCAGCAGGCAAGCCGGCAGAATCAGGGTATGCACCGAGTAGAAGCGAGTGAGGGTAAAGCCCGAAATGTCGCTCCCGCCCAGAATGAAACGGGTGATGTAGTTGCCCACGCCCGGATACTGGTTGGGAATGTTTGCGCCTACCACTGTGGCCCAGTAGGCCTTCATATCCCAAGGCAGCAGATAGCCTGTGAAGCCCAAGCCGAGCGTCACCAGAAACAGGCAGACGCCCGTGAGCCAGGTGATTTGCCGGGGAGCGGCATAGGAGCCGTGCATGTAGGTCACCATCAGGTGGCAGAACACGAGCAGAACCATCAGGCCCGCGCTCCAGTGATGCAGGCCGCGCACTATGTTGCCGAGTGGGACTTCGTTGCTGATATACTGTACCGAATCCCATGCCTTATCCGGCGATGGCACATAGTAGAAGGCCAGAATCATGCCGGTCACCACGAGCAGCATGAAGGTTAAGGCGCACATGGTGCCCAGCACCGCGCTCCAGCCTGTGCCGTCCGGCAGCCTTTTGTACAGGAAGGGCTTGAGATACTTTTCCCAGCCAAGATCACTGCGAATATTCATCAGACCACCTCTACCTTAAGAATGCCGTCTTCCAGTTTCCATGGCAGGCGGGCCAGGGGAGCCGGCGGCGGACCCGCGATGACGTTGCCGTCCCTGTCAAACGCCCCGCCGTGGCAGGCGCATTTGAAACGCCGGGAAAGCTCATCCCAGCTCACAGCACAGCCCAAATGCGGGCAGCTGCTGCTGAAGCAAATGAAATCCTTGTCCGAATCACGGCGGACCAGCACGGGCACTTCCTTGTTTTCCACGTGGAAAGCCTGCTTACGCGGATAGCTCAAGGTGACGCTGGTGATGCCGCCCACGGGGAAGTCCTTTTCATTCCCGGCATTCACCCACTGCGGGGACTGGTTTTCCAGCGTGGGCCCCACGGCCGAAACGCCGAGAACAGCTCCCAGAGAAAGGGCCACGCCAGCGCCAATAAGCCCTGTCGCGCTCTTGAGGAAGGCGCGGCGTTCGGGCTGATGGCTGTGGCAGGAGCAGGTGTGCTGCTCTTGCGCTTCGGGTTTGGGCTTAGGCGGAGCCAGCTCGGCGGGATGCGGCGGCAGTGGTTTGATATCTTTGAGATTCTTTAGAGCCATCCGCTGGATATATTTGATGGCCCGTGTGCCGCTGATGGACTTGGGGCAGACTTCCGTACAGTTGAATTCCGTGCGGCAATTGTAACAACTGTCCAGAGCCCTCGTCAGGCGGGCTTCGAAGAGCCCATCGCGCTTGTCGGCCAGCAGGGTAAAAGCCCGGTTGAGCGCGGCGGGGCCGCAATAGCTGTCGTGGCTGTCCACCATGGTGCAGCTTGAGACGCAGCAGCCACAGGCGATGCAGTCGGTGGCCATGCCGATGTCCACCCGTTCGGGGGTGTCCGGCTTGATGACGTACGGCTCGGTGCGTTTTTCCGCCGGTTCAAAGAAGGGCAACGCGTCTTCGTACTTGGAGAAGAACGGGCCCATGTCCACCAGGAGATCCTTTATAACCGGGAAATGGTTCAGGGGACGCAGGGTGATGTCCTGATCGGCGGGCAGATCACAGACGTTGGTCTTACAGGCCAGCCCCTCGCGCCCATTGATGACCATGCCGCACGAGCCGCACATGTTCACGCGGCAGGCGAAACGGAAGGAAATACTCGGATCCTGTTCCTTCTGGATTCGCAGCAGAACGTCCAGAATGGTGGTGGTTTCGGGGTTGTCGATAGTCAACTGGTAGCTTTGGAACGTCCCTTCGCCGCCTTTGACAGGATCGTAGCGAAATATGCGTACGTTGCGAACAACTTTTGACGATTGCATGGCATCCTCCTCACTTCTTTTAGTAGATGGCAAACCACGCAATGACCACGGCGGCGACGCCGAGGCCGAGCGTCCAGGGGACTAAGCGGCGGGCCGAGGAGATTTTGGCGAGATTGAAGTCCAGAAGGATGACGCGCAGGCCCAACGAGGCATGGAAGGCCACGGCTAACAGAAGCAGGAACTGGAGATACGGCTTGTAGGTAAAGCACAGATGCAGGACCAGCAGGAACACGATGAAGACCGCGCTCACGCGCTGCAACAGCCAGGCCCACATGCCCACATGGGTACGGCCGCGGCGGTACGGATCAATTTCTCCCCACTGCAAGGGTTTTCTGTATTCAAGTTCGGACGTATTCATCTTTTCTCTCCCGATAGGTTGCAGGATACTGGGGGTGGATCACTTCTTGTGCTTCTGACACTCTTCGAGGGATTTGTGTTTAAAGACCACATCCTTCTTTTCAAAAACCGGCATTCCGTCGCCGCCCCGCCACATGAAGGTGTTGAACAGGCCGTACTCGTCCCGCTGCTTGGGGAAGTCCTCGCGGGTGTGCGCCCCGCGCGTCTCTTCGCGCTGGAGGGCGGAGACCGCCGCCATGACGGAGACGTCAAGCATGTTCAGTGTGTCGAGGTGGGTGTTGAATTCCATGTTGTAGACCTTGTTGCCGCTCACGCTGGCCTTCTCCACGTCATGGCGCAGGGAGGCGAAGTCCGTAAGGGCCGTTTCAAGACGGTCCTGTCTGCGCACCACGCCCACGTTGACCCAGTTGGTTTCCTGAATCTCGCGCCGGTTTTCGAAGGGCGACTTGCCGTTCTTGCGGCTGTAGGGTGCGGTCAGGCGGGCGATGCTCTCTTCGGCCATGCCGCGGGCGCTTTCCTTGACGGAGCGGTTCTCGGCTTTGGAGAGGTAGTCCGCTATGGATTTGCCCGCCAGACGGCCATAGACGCAGGATTCGCAGATACCGTTGCCGCCCAGCCGGTTGGCCCCGTGTACGCCGCCGGCGTCCTCACCGGCCACGAAGAGCTTGTCCAGAGAGGCCCGGCATTTCACGTCGATGACAGCCCCGCCCATGAAGAAGTGGGCCGATGGCGAAACAGGCACCATGTTGTGCGCGAGATCGTATTTGAACTGGGCGCAGCGTTCTGCCATGCCGGGGAAGTTGCGGAGCACGAAATCCGCGCCGAGGTGGGCCGCGTCGATGCGCACGCCGCCTTCGGGACAGGCGCGACCGGCCATCATTTCCAGATAGGCCGAACGGCTGACCACGTCGCGGGTGGCGCGTTCGGCGACGTCCGGCGCGTACTTGAGCATGTAGCGCTCGCCTTCGCCGTTATAGAGGTGGGCGCCCGCGCCGCGCAGCCCTTCTTCAAGCAGGGAACCGGCTACCACGCTGCCGGGAACGATGAGCCCCGTAGGGTGGAACTGGATCATTTCCATGTCGCGCATCCGCACGCCCGCCCGGTAGAGCATGGCGATGCCGTCAGCCGACTTTTCGGGGCCGGGAGCGTGAAAACGGTACTGGGTAGGCCCGCCGCCGGTAGCCACCAGCGTGGCCGCGGCTTCCACGACGTGGAAGGTGCCGTGGCGCATGTTGTAGAGCAGAGCCCCGGTTACGGTCTGGCCTTCGGCGTCCAGCAGCAGCTCCACGGCACGCGTTTCTTCCAGCACGGGAATCCGCCGTTTGAAGACCTGCTCGGTGGTCCGGCTGATGATTTCGATGCCCGTCAGGTCGCCCTTGTGGACCGTGCGGTCGAAGCACTGACCGGCGAAGGCCTTCTGATGAATATGGCCGTCCGGGCGGCGATCAAAGAAGCAGCCGCTGATGGTTTCCAGTTCCTTGACCGTGGGCGTGGCCTGTTCCACCAGTTGCAGGGCCAAGTCTTGATCATTGATATACTGCCCACCCTTCAACGTATCCATAAGGTGCTTTTCATGGGAATCGCCCGGATCGAGCACTACGTTGAAACCGCCCTGGACCATGCGGCTGCATCCCCCTTTGCCCTTCAGTGCTTTGGTGGCAATGAGGATGTTCAGGTCCGGGTTGGCGTCATGGGCATAGATGGCCGCCAGTTCTGCGGCGGCTCCCATGCCCAGCACCAATAAGTCAACCTTGTAGTCCACATTCATACGTCTTACCCCTATAAAAGGATTGTGGTAACTGCACTGCCTTAAATAAAGCAAAGATGGTGCCATCTTTTATTTGTTCTATAATTGTCTGATATGTTGTTATATTGCTGGCTAGAACCATCTTTGCGTCTATTCTCTGTCCGAAATAAGAGCAGATCAGCGCCCGCATTTGGACGAAAACGCCCATAAATGCGGTTAAGGCATGAAAGGCCAGACGGAAGGGATAATCAGCACTGCAAGAGCAAAGGAGAGAACCTGCCAGAAAAAGCCGTACCGGACGTAATCCCCGAAGGTATAGTTGCCGGGCCGCAGCACCAGCGTATTGGAAGGCGTGGCGATGGGCGTCATGTAACAGGCCGCGGCACTCATGGCGATGCCCATGACGAAGGGCAGGGGGCTGAGGTTCATGCCCAGAGCGATGGGAATGACCAGAGGCACCATGATGGCCGTGGTGGCCGTATTGGACATGATGTTGGTCAGTATGCCGGTAACGAGCATGAGAACGCCGAAAAGAATATAGGGATCGCTGAAATAGCTGACCACGAAATCGGCTATCAGCTGGGCAGCGCCGGACTTGTTCATGGCGAAGCTCATGGACAACATGCCGGCGAAGAGCCAGACGGTGGTCCAGTCGATGCCCGCCTGGGCCTGCTTGAGGGTCATGCAGCGGGTCATGACGCAGAGCATGGCGCCCAGCATGGCGGCGGAGGTCAGCGGCACCAGACCCGTGGCCATGCAGACGATGACGAGGAAGTAGATGCCGCCCGCAATCCACATGTGTATGCCGCCGTCAGGCGTTTCGATTTCCTTGAGCTCAGCCACGTCCTCACGTGCCGGGGGGATCAGGAAGCGGGGGAACAGGCCGAAAAGAAGGGCGCCTAAGAGGGTCAATGGCAGACCGAACCAGGCGAATTCAAAAAAGGCGAACTGCCCGTATTCCGGCGCCATCTTGGCCAGAATACCGTTGGCCACCATGCTTGGAGCCTGCCCCACAAGCGAGATACAGCCGCCGAAGCTGGCCGCGTAGGCCGTGGGCAGCAAGATGCGTGAAGGGGACAAGTGGGCCTTGCGGGCGATGGAAATGAGCATGGGCAGGGTGATGGCCGTGACGCCCGCATTGTTCAAAAAGGCCGACATGAAGGCGATGAGAAGAATGGAGAAGACCAACAGGCGGGTTTCGCTGGCCCCCGCCTTGTTGATGATCGAGGTCGCCACACGTTGGGCAAAGCCCGTGGCGAAGGTTGCCTCGCCCAGCATGAACAGGCCCACGATGGTCAGGATGCTGGTGTCGCCGAAGCTGACCCATGCCTCCTTGACGGTGATGACGCCAAGCGTGGAAAGCGCACAAGGAACGAGAATGGAGGTGACGGCCAAGGGAATCCATTCCGTAAAAAAAAGCACCGCGGCTATGAAAAGCACACCGAAAACAATGTATACGTGGGGCATGTTGACGGCTTGCGGCGTCGCGTTGGCGGCATACACCATCTCAGGCAGCAAGAACACGGCAAGGGCGAGGAAGAATGCACAGATCTTTTTCATGAAATTTTTCCGTTGTTAAAAGGTCTGTTTTAAAATGATATTTATTTCACAATTTTAATGAGCCTCAAAACAGTTCTATTTTTATAATTGTTTGATTTATAATTTATTTTTAATCAACAGGGCCTGGTGACACGTTTTCTTTTAGAGCCTAGGCAGACTGGAATCGTATTTATTTCATGTGATTACTCCTTTGTTTAAAGTGATATAGGGTTAAATGGCATATAAGTGAAATAATTCACACAATAGGGCGCACGAAAAGCCACAGCCGTGCCGCCGTTGGAGACCGGCATGGCGCGAGAGGGGGAGGTCAGACGCACAGCGTGATGGAAACAAAGAAGATGAAGCAGAGAACGATTTTTCTGAACAGGAGATGGTTACACCGCTTGTTGACGATGTTGCCGAGATAGGAGCCGATGAAGATCATGGGGATGGCGGGAATCACCTGCGCCAGCGCACTGAGGCTGATGATGTCGATCCAGACGTATGAGATGGTCTTATAGATGTTGGTGACAAAAAAAAGGATGACCGTAGTGCCCACGAATACGCGGCGGTCACGCGCGGCCGTAAGGAGGTACAACGACCAGACCAGACCGCCGGCATGTGCCAGCACGGTGGAAAGCCCGCCAAGGAATCCATAGAAATACGCTCCCTTGCGGTTTTGCTCTTCACTATCCCCGCAATGGGCGTTGAGCTTCCCGAAACCTTTCTTCAACAGGGTGGTCACGGGGAATTGTGGCCAGAGCATACCCAGAGCGTACAGTGCGCCCAAAATGCCCACGCCGATGCGGAAGGCCTTGCCCGGAATCATGGGCAGCAACACAATGCCTGTAAACAGGCCCGGAATGATGGCCAAAAAAAGGCGCGCCAACTCACGCCGGGGCAGCCATTGCTTCCAATAGTAATGCAGGCCAATAATGTCGGAAGCCAGCAGCATAGGTGCTCCCAGACCAAGAGCTACTTTGGCGGGAAAGATCAGCGCCAAGGTGGGCAGCAACACCAGCCCCGATCCCACGCCGACGCCGGTTTTAATAAGACCGGAAAGAAAGCCCGCAGCGGCAAGAAAAAGATCGGATTGGGTGAGCATAGCAATATCCTCTGTGAAATACATATTGTTAAAACGCAATAAACTAGTACAGAAGCATCTAAAAGATAGATTGCATTCTCTGATATTAAGCCACAGAAGCATATATGATCGGGTATATAGATATATCGTACTAAAAAGGGATTGCTTCTCCTTAATATCTGGTGCTAAAAGAATGAAAAACGGTACTGCAATAGGAATGTGTTTTTAGAACAGCAAAGTCTGTGCCAGATAAGGATAACTTATAGATATCCAGAATTGCTGTTTATTCTGCTTATGCCATTTGTAGGGAAGCATAGAGACATGCTGAGATATAGGCACCTTTATCCATATATCAGCAAAAAGAGCTTCATCTGGGCAGGAGAACACGTTATGCTAGAGCAGTATGATGAACATCGTTTAGGCAATTCAGTGGCGGTTGCGGCCCGGATCATTTATCGTTTGTCAAAGCTGGTCCCCGACAACATGGACCGCAGCGGGCTTTTTTCCTTTTTTTCCAAAGAACTTCGTGCGTCTTTTCATTATGATCGATTCAGTATTTTCCTTTATGACGCCGAACGTGATTTTCTTACCGCCTTTACGGCGGCCGACGGCACCGTGGTGGAGGTTTTCTCCGACACGCGCATTGCCCAGAATACGGTGGCTTGGCAGGCCATCCAGACGCGCAAACCGGTGGTCATCAAAAATCTGGCCTCGCTGAACTGGGGCGGTGCGGTTTCTCTGGCTTCGGTGGGGCTTACCGCCACCATTGCCCTGCCGCTCATCCTCAACCGTCAGGTCATCGGTACGCTGCACGTCTCGTTTGTGCGCCAGCCTGATAATCTTGTGGAAATTCTGAATCTGTTGCAGCAACTCAGCCCGGTCCTGACGACTTTTTTGTTCGTCATCCTCACCGAGGAACGGAGGGCACGCACTCAGGCTGCCGACCGCGCCGCGCTGGACTCGTCGTGCGAAACGGAGGCAGCCTTTCCGCTGGAAAACAGCCTGCTGGAAACCAAGGCCATGACGAAGGTCATGGCCTTGGCGCGCAAGGCGGCCAAGCTGCATATCCCGGTGCTGATTAGCGGTGAAACCGGAACCGGCAAGAGTATGCTGGCCCGCTGGCTGCATCTGCACAGTCCCCGGCGGGCGGCGAACTTCGTCAAGGTGAATTGTCCCTCGCTGGCTCCGACCTTGTTCGAGAGTGAAATGTTCGGCTACGCCAAAGGGGCCTTCACCGGGGCCTACGCGAAACGCATCGGCCGTATTGAGATGGCCCAGAAAGGTACCCTGTTTCTTGATGAAATCGGTGAACTCTCAATGGATATGCAAAGCAAGCTGCTTCAGGTCATGGAGGAGAGTTCTTTCGAGAGGGTAGGCGATGCCCGCTCTATCAATGTTGATATCCGCGTGCTTTCCGCCACCAATATTGATTTGGAAACGTCGCTGGCGCAGGGGCGGCTACGACGGGACCTGTTCTACCGTCTGGCCTCGGTCACGCTACGCCTTCCTCCACTGCGCGATCGACAAAGCGATATACCCATACTGGTGGACTATTACATTAAACAATTTTCCAAGTCGTGGTTGATAGAGCCTCCTCATCTGTCCCCAAGTGTCCTCAGCGCGCTCTGTAACCACGATTGGCCCGGCAATATCCGTGAGTTGCGCAATGTCGTCAGCAGACTTTTACTGCATTCTCTGGATGGGGCTGTAACGGAAGCATTGGTACGGGAAACGCTGCATGAATGGGACAACATTTCCGGTCAGACGGCAAAACCCGCGCAGCCCCTCTCGTTATCCGCACCAGCCGAAATTCCACTACAGGCGCCCTCCAGGGGAAATGACACCGATTTGCCAAGTCTTGAGGAAAATGAACGTGCCCATATTCTGGAGGCATTACGCCTCACTGGAGGTCGTCTGTCTGGCCCGCGTGGTGCTGCGGCCCTGCTGAAGGTGCCACGGTCCACGTTGCAACACAGAATACGCAAGCTGGGTATAGTGGTGTAGGGCCATCCGACGTCTGAAGGTGTTTCGCTTTGTCAGTTCAGCAGGCGGAACAACCCGGATCATTTATGGAAATATCCCCAGCCTCCAGAGGGCAATACGTGAAGAGACAGGACGGAACACAGCCTGCAATACATGAGAACCATTCATACAAGAGCTTCCAGAAGGGAGAGGGCGAATCCCCACAGGAGCGCGCTGTGACTTCGGATATGCCCCTGCCGCGTGAAGGCCGAGCAGCAAGGCCAGTTCTGTTATCGAGACGATGAGTTTCCGCCTTATGCCACGGCGAATATCGGCAAGGAATTGTGTACAGCCGGGAAAATCGACTAGGAGGCGGATTCGAAGCGGGCAGGTGGTCCCTGAAGGCCGGGCCTTTGGGCGCGGCCAGAGGAGGGGTGTACATCCTGTGGGCAGGGAAAAACAGTGCGGCGCGCAGGTCATACGCTTCCCGGATGAAGGCGGCATCTTCATGACGGAGGTTACGCCTTGAACAGGAAGGGGCTCGGAGTTTTTGGACGTAGGGGGGGGGGAGTTTTTCCAGAAGGCCGCAGGACGTAGCGGATCTGGAGGGAGCGGAGCGGCTTGGGGGCCGGGAGGGAGGGCTTTACAAGGGCGGGTGCTTAAATACAAAAGGCGCACCACAAAACCTCAATTTTTGAGGTAGCGTGATGCGCCTTCAGATGTCTGTTGGCGTCCCAAAGCGGATTTGAACCGCTGTTGACGGCGTGAAAGGCTGTATTTCTTTCTAGCTACTAGTCTTTGATTCTCAAAGACTTTTTTTACCTACATGCGAATTTTTCCTTATATACCGCATGAGGTAAGAAATGGCAATACTGAAAGACGCTTGGCAACTTATAATTCTTTAACTCTTTGTGATGACTCGAAAAAGGGAGTAAGAACCCAACTCCGTAGGTGGGAGCTTCACCTCTCTCACCTCGAATAGAGAGAAATCAACTCTATAAAAAAACTCGATCTCGCTCGGCTCCGCTGTCATCTCGGAAAAAAGAATTTGAGCCCACAAACCATCTACCACTGTCTGAGCTTGCTCAGACGTGTCCTGTATACCGCAAAAGAATATGAACTCAGCGATACAAAATTGCCATCGTTTCAATGCCTAAAGTTAAAAATCAACGCTATCGCTTCCTGTCAATTGATGAAGCTAATATGCTGATAACCTGTTTATCAAATAGAAAGTTTTTTTCTAGTATGCTTTGGCGAGATTTCACTGTGCTGTCCATGAATACAGGAATTAGACCAAATAAACTTTTTAATCTCAGGCGATGTCATATTTATTTAAAAAATAAAATAATATATGTGGCTGAGAGTAAGAATGGAGATTCAGGATACATAAAAATGAAATCTATTGTTGCTTTGATATGCTGAAAACATTTACCTGCCTCACGTGAGGCATTATTATTTAATAAGGAAAATGGAGAATCCTTTACGCAGGCAGGATCTCCATTTCGGAGAGCAGTAAAACTATGTAGGTTTAATGAGGATATAACCGATCCGTTATATAAAGTTGTTTTTTTATACGTTGCGTCATACTTTTGCGAGTTGGTTAGTTATGCAAGGAGTTCCATTATATAGCGTAGGGAAAATGCTTGGACACAAGACAACGATAATGACGCAAAGATATGCCCATCTTTCGCCAGATTACATGAACTCGATAGATAAACTGCCTGATTTTGATATAAAAATATAATTAGTCATCCGGCTGAGTTCAACCAACACTTCAAGCAAAGGAAGGGTGCGCCTGTCGGCGCATCTTCCGCGCCATCGCTCCCTCCACTCCTGCACTCCTTGTGCAGCTCCGTGCGGCCAGCTTTTTGCTGGTCGTACTCGCTTCCGCGTCGCTTGTCGTTCCGGTCACTCTGTCACGGAAGCAGCCACGACCTTTGAGAGCAGAAGAGGAAAAGGAAAGGGTTGCGCGAGTTCGCGCAACTTCCGCGCCCTCACTCCCTGCGGTCGTTCCGGCACGGAAGCAGGCCTGTTTTTTCAGAATCTCTTCCTTTTTTCTGGCGTTGAAACGCCTTTATTAGTTCCCCCCAGATGGCTTCTTTCACTTGTGAAAGCCATCTGGGGAAACTGCTTAAAAGGCAGTTTTCAACTCCAGAGGAAAAAGCTCCGGGGGAGTGGGTGGATCAAAGGAGATGGTGAGTCGCTGGGCTGCCAAGTGAAAGGAACAGTCAACAATTGTGGAGGATTCCGATGAAGCAGGGTGACGTCTTTGTGAGCAGTTGGGGATATGAGCAGACGAACGTCGATTTTTATGAAGTGGTGAAGGTGACGGCGAAGACCGTAATGCTGATTCCTATTGAACGGAAGGTTCAGCTAAAAGGCTTCATGCGGTATACGGCCATGCCGATTCCGGGGAGCGGGACGGCCTTTCCTATGGACGGGAACTGTGAAAATGATTACTTCAAGACAGTGAGGGACCAACAATGCCTGTCATCGCAAGGTTCTACGGTATCATCATCAAAATGTACTTTTTGGCGGGGGAACACAATCCGCCTCACTTCCATGCCACCATCTATGGCGAATATGTCGGCGTCATAGGCTTGAATAAACTTGATATGATTGAAGGGGATTTACCCCGTAAGGCATTATCTCTTGTTTAAGAGTGGGCTGGAGAACACAGGGAGGCTCTGCAAAAAATGTGGGATACTCAGGAATTTATCCAGTTTCTCCCTCTCGTTTAAGTAGGAGGTACGCAATGTTCTATCGTATTCATTCCATCAACCCTCTTCCCAATAAGCATCTTTTGGTCTGTTTTTGGGATGATACGGTAAAGCCGTACGACATGGAGCCACTGATTAGGTCCATACCTGCTTTTCAGATACTGGAAGAGCCAGTTCTCTTCAATCAGGTTCGTGTTGATGCGGGGGGATATGGTGTTACTTGGAATGATAATCTAGACCTTTCCTGCAACGAACTGTGGGAAAAGGGAGAAATTGTGCAATAGGTTCTTTTTATTTTTATATATCATTGAAGGCGATTCGGAGACGGATCGCCTTTTTCTTTGGGAGAAACCATGAACGGCAAGCTGATGTTGTATCTAGATCAGTTTGGAAACTATTTCTACGCGAGAACTGTCAGGGAGCTGCGGGGGAAGGTTGGAAGCAGCGGGAGCAGAATCGCAAAAATGTATGTTAGAAACGGGGCCGACGGTGAGCCCCGACATATCGGTTATGTCATCGCGGGGCATTGGCTGAGGATGTTTGCGCCAATAGAATTACCCGTAAATCTGTAATACTGTATTTATATGACCCTGTATTATAAGGAGAGTTCGCTCTCTGGGGGAAAAGGAAGAGATGATGGCCGATTCCGCAAAGATGCGGAATCGGCCCACGGTTCCTCCCGTGCCCTCGACGAACATCTCTTTTGGGTCAATAAGTAGAAAATTAACTGTAAGGATTTTGGATGAAAAAAGGTGATATTCTAGTAAGTTTGTGGGGGGGATACGCATGTCAATGTTGATTTTTATGAGGTGGTGAGGACGACGGCCAAGTATGTATTCTTGGTGGCATCACTAAGCCATAGAGAGAAAATTCATTATATGCAGTACACGGCTATGCCTGTTTGGGGGAGTGGATACGGTGCGCCGCTCAAGAGAAAGATTATTCAACTCGGTAGCAGTGAGCCATTTTGCCGCATTTCTTCATCTAAGCGCGCAAGAGTATGGAAAGGAGGCCCTGAATTTGGATCGTACCCTCTCTTCCAGCGCGGGGCAGAGCCTCCGTCACTAGAGGCGTAACTTCCAGACTGGCCATGTGCGCCTGATGGCCAGCAACCGGAAGTTCCGGCCCAAACAACCCCACGCCAAAGAAGACGACTAAAAGGATACACTTGTACCCACCTGATAAGCCTAGGATATGGCATATCGGGGAAGAAATAGGGCGAACTATTCGCATGTACAGGGAACAAAGCTCACGCCAGTATCAAGGCTCTCCGCGTCCCCATATGCGTAGGGCGCATTGGCACGGTTTTTGGTCTGGCACAATCAAGTCCAAAGAAGGAGTTGAGCCTATTCCACGAGAATTTAAACTCCGGTGGCTGCCACCAATTCCTGTAGCTATGAATGATGAAGGAGATAGATAAGGAAGGGGACGCCTGACGGGACACCTGCGCTCCTTGTACAAATGAGCTTATTCGGCAGGGCGTTCTCATGAAAAAAAGTGGGGTTGTGGATATACAAAATGCGCCTAATGGCGCGACCTAAAAAGAAAAAGCTGAATCAGCGTATCCAAATCCTCCATAAGTTCCACCTTGGCTCTGCTTCCTGCATGTGCCGCAATGAAGAGATATACCCTTTTCGCCTCAGAAATGGGCCTAGAATCGTTTTTCTAGCGTTTCACGGGGATATGCCCAAAAAAAAGAAAGCCCCGGAAAAGGGGCTTTCCGGGGCGTTATCACTGCTTCAAAATTTCCTCTTCAAGCGCAGCAATCAGTGTACTTCGTACTAGCGGGCAGAAAATACGCTCTACGGGGCTACTAGCGGCCTTATTGGGTTGGCTGTGGGTGTTTCCTTTCCGCATATTGCCGTCGTGGAGTGTTTTTTAAAATGACGTGGATACTCTTCTGTGTGTCTTTTGATCAAAATAATATGCCCTCATTGGAATATTTTTGCATATTTGTGTATGAAGTATTCTCGCTTTAGGCACATCCATTTCGACACGAAAACCAGTAGAAAAAACACTGGATGTCATCGATGAAACAGCCATTTTTGATACAAAAATAGTGATTATTTCTTCAGAATGTACATCTTTTAAATCGAATTTTGATCTTGCATCAGCACTAAACAACAAACTACATTTGTTTATTTGTTTCAATTCTAATGCAATGCATTGAATTTCTTTAACGTCAATACAGTCAAGAATGATTTCTTTTGCCTGTGCATGTACAAAAAAATAAATATAGATATTAAGAATACAAACAACTGTACTATTCTGTATTTTTTACTGTGCATAATAGTTGTGCATCATCAAAATTTGTTACAAGTACAAGTTTCCAATCTACAGGAGCTTCACGAAAATATGAAAATCTAAAAACAACGGAACTAAGAGGAAGCAAATAATAACTTTTTGATTCTTTACCAAATTTATTATAACTGTCAATATTTACATCTGTACAACGTACGGGGTTCAAATTCTTTATATGTACATTAATAACTGAAGTTGCGGAAAAAAACAAAAAGAGAGGAGAAGTATCTCCCCTCAAGAGATCTGTAACAATAGGTGTATTTTTTATCAATGCCTTTTGAGCTGTTTTTTTAGGTAAGATTCGTTGTATCTTACATTTGCAGTTTGGATGAGGACGTTGTGGTTTTTCAAAAAAAGTTTTTTAGCAAAAGACTTGCATTTCTCACAAGCGCCTTCTTCTGGTGTAATAATCCAAATATCAGGCTTGATTAGTAAATCTGGATCAAGTTCACGAAGTCTTTTAGATGCACGCTCTTCTTCAAGATCTTTTATGAGTTCCTCAAGTGTACCATCTCTGTACATAGCATCCTCTCTTAGGTTACCGTTGCTGGTAAAGCGTTGCTAGCAAAATTCAGACAAGAAAAAAGATTGAACAATGTCAGCATATCAAAAGTCTGTCGGCAGCTTCTTAAATCAGCTATCAATGAGCTTATTCGGCAGGGCGTTCTCATGAAAGAAAGTGGGGTTGTGGATATACAAAATGCGCCTAATAGCCAACCTAAAAAGAAAAAGCTGCATAAGCTCCACCTTGGCTCTGCTTCCTGCATCCGTGGAGCAGCTCCTCAGCTGTTCCATAAGGAGGGGTGCGCCTAACGGCGCATCTTCCGCGCCATCGCTCCCTCCAGTGCAGCCCCCTCAGAAGGAAGCAAGCGAACCGCGTCGGGCCCCCCAACGGCTTTATTTGGCTGTTCCCTATCTGGAGCGGAAGGCGGCGAAGACGGCAGGGGCAAAATGGGACAGCATCGCTCAAAGCTGGTATGCCGGGCCACAGGCAGACATGAAACAGTTGAAAAGATGGCTTCCGGAAAATGTGAAGAGCGAACAGCTTCCCGCTATGACTCCCCGTGAGGAGTTTGTGGAAGCCCTGCGTTCTGTCGGGTGCATCGTCGAAGGAGAGCATCCGTTGATGGACGGTGGGCACATCGAATCAGGACGGAAGGCGATAGGGGGGAGCCTCTTCAGGGTTCTATGTCGCTTATATGGATGGGTGGCCAGCGGGGTACGTGAAGAATAATCGGACGGGAGAAGAGGTGCGTTGGAAAACGCAAGGGGCTTTTATAAGCCAACAGGATAAAGCGCCTTCCAAGCCGAATGCGCCAGAAAACAACAGGAGCGGGCCAAAGAGCAGCTTCTCGAACATGAAAAAACGGCAGAACGTGTGGCCGGGCAGCTCTCCTGGATGAAACAAGACGTGCCGACTCCTTATCTGGACAGGAAAGGGCTGGCTCCCCGAAGAGGAGCCTTTTGGGTCAAAGATGGAAAAACGACTTGCATCCCTGCTGTTGACGCAGATGGAAAGCTGTGGTCCATGCAGTATATTCAGGAAGACGGTACAAAGAGATTCGCCAAAAACAGCCGCAAGGAAGGGTGTTTTCACCCTGTGGGCGGCATGGACGCCTTACGTACCGCTCCTGCTATCGTCATAGCTGAGGGCTACGCTACGGCAGGGAGTATTTCTGATGCCATAGGTCATGCGACCGTCGCGGCTTTCGACTCGGGGAATCTTATGGCCGTGGCTACGGCTCTTAAAGATAACTACCCGGATAAAGCCGTAATCATCGCGGGAGATGACGATTTCCATCTCCTTAATCATCCGAAGGTTCGAGCCAATCCCGGACGTGAAAAGGCGGAAAAGGCTGCACAGGCCGTGGGAGATAAAGCCGTTTTTCCTGTTTTTGCTCCCGGAGAACGGGAAAAAGATATGGTCGGTTTTACGGACTTCAATGACCTTGCCCAAAAGAGCAGATTGGGCATGGCTTCAGTAGCCCGCCAGCTTAAACCGGCCATTGAGAAAGCCATTTCGGAAAAATCCGCTGAACTTGAGAGAAACAAACAACTGGTTCAATCCCATTCTGAAGGGATGAGCCACTGAGGTGGGTCATGAGCGAAAAAACGGAATTGTCGGCACGAGAGGCTGTGCGGGCCGCATACACGCGACCGGATGAAGCTACGACACTCAGGGAGTCTGTCGAGGCAAAGTGTGCCCTGCTTTCCATCCCCGGACTGGAGGTAGAATTTGATCCGGAGGAAGCGGAGCAGTGTGGCGCGTTCATGGAGAACGCTCTGAGCGAAGAAGAGGCGGCGGACGCATCACAGGATGTGATCTCTTGCTGACGAGAAAGGGCGTTCTCTTTACAGAGAGCGCCCTTTTCTTTTTGTATAGATTGATGTGGGGGGCGACAGTGTAAGAACCACTCAGTAGTGATGCGGAGGAGGTGTGTGCTGTCCATGATGTGGCGGAGGTGGTGTCACCGGTCCCCGATGATGAGGATGGCAACCATAAAGCCCTACGGACAGGGCCAAAACAGCCAGCAATAGAACCAGACGACGCATAGTTTTTCCTCCCTAATAGCCCTGTTTTTTCAGGTATTCATCAAGTGCTTCCCGCACTATGTCCACTTCTTTCCGACGTTCATCGAAAGCATACTTTCGAAGGCGTTCCGACAATGACCGCGATATGTTGTACATTTTTCTCTGGTCATTTTTCTCTGGCAGAGATTCTTGTATTTCTGTATTTATAGTGTTCTGTATTTTTGTATCACTAGAAGTCTGTATTTCTGTAGTATTGGGTTCCGTCCTGGTGAACAGCCCGCTGGGGCTCCCTTTCTTTACTTGGTTCTTCCCTCTATCCCCGAGTCCCATAGCATCCCTCCGTCCTTTCCAGAAATTCGGCGGCAAAGGCCGCATAATCTTTTGCGCCGTAACTGCCTCGCTTGTAGCTGAACACATCCTGCCCATTACTGGGGGCTTCCGCAAGGCTCACGTTGTCGCGGATGCGCGTCGAGAACAGTGCGTCTCCCCATTCGTCCGCGAGGGCAGCGGCCACATCTCTATTGAGTGTCTTTCGGGCATCAAAAAACGTCAGGACGAGTCCGAGGATTTCCAAATCGGGATTGAGATCACGGACAAGTTCTGCCGTCTGCCTGATGAGCGCGAGTCCCGCAGAGCGTAATATTCGACCTGTACCGGGACGAGCAACCCGTTCGCCGCATTGAGGCGTTGACGGTCAAAGCCCAAGAGAAGGTGGCAGTCAATCAGCACATAGTCGTATTCGCC
>NZ_JH114231.1:910495-912344 GCF_000224655.1 Bilophila sp. 4_1_30 | reverse complement strand
CCACATCTCTATTGAGTGTCTTTCGGGCATCAAAAAACGTCAGGACGAGTCCGAGGATTTCCAAATCGGGATTGAGATCACGGACAAGTTCTGCCGTCTGCCTGATGAGCGCGAGTCCCGCCAGAGCGTAATATTCGACCTGTACCGGGACGAGCAACCCGTTCGCCGCATTGAGGGCGTTGACGGTCAAAAGCCCAAGAGAAGGTGGGCAGTCAATCAGCACATAGTCGTATTCGCCCGCAACAGAGGCGAGAGCCTTCTTTAACAGATTTTCCCGCCCCATTCGTCCGGCAAACGCCAGTTCCGCTTCTGCAAGCCGGATGTTGGCCGGAAGAATATCCAACCCCGTTTCCAGCGTGCTCTTCGCTCCAGCGATGGGGACGTTCCCTGCTAGGACATCGAAAACGGTTCGTTCCAGCGTTTGCGGCTCAAGACCGCAGGCATCGCTCAGATTCCCCTGAGCGTCCAAATCGAGCAACAATACTCGTTTTTGGGCATCTCTGGCAAGCTGAACACCCAGATTATGCGTCGTCGTTGTCTTGCCTACGCCGCCTTTTTGATTGGCTATTGCGCAGATATACATCTTGCTCTCCTTGTAGATATGTACTTATATTATTACATGTATACATTATATTGTAAATACATATTTATGTAAATTAGGATAGAGCATAAGGCGCGAAGCGTCTTATGAAGGATTCCGCTGTGCGGAATCCTTCAGCAGCTCACCGTCCCCATCAAAAGAGGAAGAGGGTGCGCCGGAGGCGCATCTTCCGCGCCGTCGCTCGCTGCGCTTTCTCCGTCACGGAAGCAGGCCCTTTATTTCCAGATTCCTTTTTTGGCGTTGGCACGCCTTTGAGCAGTTCCCCCCGAGGGCTTTCATCAAGTGAAAGCCCTCGGGGGGAACTGCATAAAGGCAGGTTTCAACTCCAGGGAAAAACTCGCAACGTCCAAGGAGGACACGATGGAAAATCTGGAAATGGAAATCATCACAGCGACGAAGGTAGCCGACGAAGACCGGCTGAACTTCTGGCTTCGGCATGTTGGCATGACGAAAATGCTTTCCTTTGAGCGGCATGTCTTTTGTTGGATGGAGAGGCTTTGTCCGCACTATGATGGAGGATTCTGGGAATTTTACGACTTGAGCAATGGAGGATTTTACATCGCTCTCGCAGGTGAAAAGAAAATGTGGCTCACATGGCCTGGAAATTATTTTAACGATGAAATGTCGGCAGATGCCGCCGGAATAGTCGCTACTCTCTATGCGCTTAACGATTTTGCCGAACAGATCAGCCCTGCTTTTGGAGAAAAGCATCGGCAGCTCTATGACTACATCGAGTCACATCCTGAAGCCCAGATGATCTATGCGGCCATAGACTAACAAAAAGTCCTCTGCCGGAAGCCACCGGCAGAGGACAAGAAAGGAATTCATGAGATGAACATCAAGAAATCCATTGATAGAGGATACGCGCAAGCCGAGGGTTCCGTCAAATTCTATATGTTCACGCTGCCCGGAGAACCTAAATCGTGCAAATGTACCTTTCAAGAAATGATGCGGCTCATCAAGGAGCGTTGTCCGAATGGTAAGATGAAGGAGATCTTACTCGCCTAACCTGTTAGCCAGGGACATCCCATTGGGGTGCCCCGTCATGGAGGTTGTCATGCGTGCTGTCTTTTCGGGGTTGAGTACGGTCATGTTGCTTCTCGGCGCGGTATTCTGGCTTGGCGACGAATGGAGGTGGCTTATGGATTTTCTCCTTCAGCTTTTTCTGTTCTGTCTGTTGGGAAAGTTCATACTTGTGCCCGCCTACTTTTGGGCTACAACATTCAGATCCGCACAGATTCTCTCTCT
>NZ_JH114231.1:899790-909682 GCF_000224655.1 Bilophila sp. 4_1_30 | reverse complement strand
GGACTTCAGAGGCACGCTCGGACAGAGCACCCGCAGGGCCTTGCGCGCGCACGCGGCGGCGCAGGCTTCCCCGCATTCCGGGCCGTAGGTCAGACAGATCTTATGATTGATGTGGATGCGGTCGTTCTCCAGCGTGACCGCACCGGCGGGACAGCTCTTGACGCAACGCCCGCACTTGATGCAGCCGACCTTGCAGACTTCCGTCACGGCCTTGAGCCTGTCTTTGGTGGAACAGAAGACCATCACCCGGGCGCGAGCCGGAACGAGTTCCAGCACGTTGCGGGGGCAGGTTTCCGCGCACTTGCCGCAGCCCGTACACTTGGAGGCGTTCACCCGCGCAAGGCCCCCCCGCACTTCGATGGCGTCGAAAGGGCACACCTGCACGCAGTCCCCGAAGCCGAGGCACGAATAGGAGCACGAATCCGAACCGCCCACCAGACCGGCGGCCGCCGCACACGAAGGCATACCCTGATAATCGTAGCGCAGGGCCACGTTGCCCGCCACCTTGTCACAGCGGCGGAACGACACCAGCGGATCCGAGGCCGCCACCGTCTTGCCGGTCAGTTCGCCCACCGCGATGCTTGTTTCCGCACCTCCGGCGCAGCAGCGGTTCGCGGGCACGGCGGGGTCCGTCGCCACGGCGGTCGCATAGCCTTCGCAGCCCGCGTAGCCGCAGCCGCCGCAATTCGCGCCGGGCAGGGCCTCCAGCACGGCCTGCACGCGCGGGTCTTCCTCAACATGGAAGACGCGGGACGCCACGGCGAGCACCGTCGCCGTCACCAGCCCGAGCCCGAGGAGCACCAGTACCGATATCATAACCATAACGGCTTTCCTTTTCTATGAGGTCATACCCTTGAAGGCCATGAAGGCCAGCGACATCAGCCCCGCCATGATCAGCGCGATGGGGGTTCCCATGAGTGCCTTGGGCACACGGCAGGTGTCCAGCCGTTCGCGGATGCCCGCCATGAGGATGAGCGCGAGCATGAAGCCGAGGCTCGACGCCACCGCGTAGAGCAGCGAGGTGGTCAGGTCGTACTCCTCGCGCTGCACGAGGATGGTCACGCCCATCACCGCACAGTTGGTGGTGATGAGCGGCAGGAAAATGCCGAGCGCGGAATACAGCGGCGGGAGAACCTTCTTGAGGAACATTTCCACAAACTGCACCAGGCCCGCGATCACGAGGATGAACACGATGGTCTGCAAGTAGCCGAGCTCGAAGGGAACCAGCACATACCGCTGCATGAGCCACGTGCACAGCGTCGCCATAAAGATGACGAAGATCACCGCGCTGCCTATGCCGACGGCGACCCCCTTGTCGCGGGAGCAGCCGAGGTACGGGCAGTTGCCGAGGTACTGGGCCAGCACGATGTTGTTGACAAAAATGGCGGAGATGAAGAGTTCGAAGACACTCATGATTTGCCTCCCGAGCAGCCACCACAGGACGCGTAGCAGCTGGAGATATTTTCGGGTTCTTCCCGGCCCTTGCGCTTGGCCTGCCAGCGGTTGATCAGATTCATGGCAGCAAGGATCAACCCGAGGCAAAGAAACGCGCCCGGAGCCTCGACCATAACAGAGAAGGGCCTGAACCCCTCCCACATCACCGGCGTCCCGAACAGCGTTCCAGCCCCGAACACTTCGCGGATGGAACCGAGGAAAGTCAGGGACATGGTGAAGCCCAGCCCCATGCCCAGCCCGTCCGCGATGGCGAACGGGACCGTGTTTTTGGCGGCGAAGGCTTCGGCCCGGCCCAGGATGATGCAGTTCACCACGATGAGCGGCACGAAAATGCCGAGCTGCTGGTACAGCGGGTAGGCGTAGGCCTGCATGAGCAGTTCCACGGCAACCACGAGCGACGCGGAAATGGCGATGAAGCAGACGATGCGGACTTTTTTGGGAATGATGCCGCGCACCAGCGAGATGAGCATGTTGGAGAGCACGAGCACGAAGATGACCGCCAGCCCCATGCCAAGGCCATTGTCGGCGGTTTTGGTTACGGCGAGGGTCGGGCACAGCCCGAGCACCAGCCGGAACGGGGGAAGCTCGGTCCACAGGCCCTTGGTGAATTCCTTGACGAGTTGCTGCATAGCTTTCCCCTTACTGCCAGGCCTTGACGATTTCCGGCTTGAGCGCCGCATAGACCTTCGCGGCGTTGCCGAGCGCGGTCACCACGCCGGTGGAAGAAATGGTCGCGCCGGAAACGGCGTCGATGTCCCCGCCCTGCGACTTGAGCCGCGCGCCGGCGGGTTTGCCGGTAAACTGTCCGGTGAAGGCCGGGTCCGCCACACGCGTGCCGAGTCCGGGGGTTTCCTTCATGGTGGTGATCCCGATTCCGGTGAGGGTGTCGCGGTTCACGTCGTAGCCGACCATGACGCCCACGTCGCCACCGAAGCCCTTCCCGAAGTGCTCCAGCGCGACGGCGACGAGCCTGCCGTCCTTCTTGCCGGGAAACACGGTCACTTTCGCGCCGTCGAGCGTGAACGTCTTGCGTTCCGCGATGGGCGAGTTGTCGATGTCGGCAAAAACCTTCAGGATCGCAGGCCCCTGCACATAGGTGAGCACCTGCTCCTCAATACGCGGGGCCGTGGAGATCTTGAGGTAGGAGAGCGCGAACCCGGACAGGCCGCAAATCGAGGCGAGCACCACAATCATTCTGATGATGGCAAGCATGACCTACCTCGCTCCGAACGGTTTGGGGTGGATGGAATCGAGCAGCGGGGCCAGCAGGTTGATCAGCAGGATGGCGAAGGGCACGCCGTCCGGATAGATTCCGTAGACGCGGATGATGATCACCATCGCCCCGCCGATGAGTCCGTAGAGCATCATGGGGATTTGCCGTCCCGGCGAGCTGGCCCACTCCGTGGCGAGGAAAAAACCGCCGAGGAAGGTGGAGCCGGTGCACAGGTGGAAGAAGGGTGTGGCGAACCGCTCGGCATCGATCACGTTGTACAGCGCGGCGGTGAGGAAAACGCCCACAAAGAAACTGAGGGCGATTTCCCAGCGGATGGTGCCGCGTGCGGCGAGATATGATCCGCCGATGAACAGTGCGCCCGCCTGCGACGCGCCCAGCCCGCCGATCTGGTTGCCGAGGAGAAGGTCGGTCAGGTCGATGTGGCTGACCGCTCCGGCTCCGAAATATTTGAGCCGCACCAGCGGATCGATGAAGCTGGTGTCGAGCTGCATGGCGTTCGGGTCCATGAGCGCGGGCCATGAGACGTACAACATGGCCCAGCCGACGAGCGCGGTGTTGACAGCGTTGGCTCCCAACCCGCCGAAGGCCATCTTGCCGAGGCCAATCGCCAGCGCTGCCCCGAGCATAACCAGCCACCACGGGGCGTTGGCGGGCAACAGGAACGCGAACAGCAGGCAGGAAACCGCTCCGGAAAAATCGTCCACACTGATATCCTGGCCCATGATCTTCTGACAGAGCGCCTCGGTAGCGATCCCGGTCACCATCGCCAGTGCCATAACCCGCGCCGCCGGGATGCCCCAGTGCCACACCGCCATGAACGACGCCGGAGCCAGTGCCAGCAGCATTGCGTAGCTCGCTTTCTTCACCGTCCGCCCGCAGTGCCAGAACGGCGGCGCGCTCACCGCCAGCAGTACCGGCTGTTGATTCGTTTGCGACATCGGCCATATCCTCCTGAAAGCTTCCCTCTCGCATCCCCAGGCTCCACCCCTCTCCTTTCAAAGACGGTTGTAAGGGGGGGACGGGGGCGGTTTGGAAGTCCGTTCCTGTTTGGAGCGCATCGGGCCGCGAATGGTTTTCTTTACGCTTTATCAGTACGTAGTAGATAGTTACGTAAACCCGTTCGCCTTGGACACGCTCCCTGTTCGTCTTTCTCAGCGGTGCGGAGACATTCCCCGTTCCCGTTCGTTTCCTGTGCCGTACGGAGAAAAGGCTCCGTTCCGGTCTGCTTTTCCATGCGGGCCGGAATAGGTTTGTTTTCCGGACGCTCGCCCCAGCGGAGGGCTTCCTCCCTCAAGTGGCATCATAAAAATGCCGTAACATCAGTTCATTGCTAAAAAAATATCTGTTTTCAAGAAACCTAAAAGGCAGAGCCCGCCCTTCTGGGATTTTCCTCCCAGAGCTACTTCGTCTTCAGTTCGACCAGTCTCTTGTCCCGCTCCATCTCCGCAAGCTTGCGCTTGGCGAGGCGGATGTACTGGAGGACGGGGCGCCGGGCGATGCAGACATACCCGCAGAGGCCGCACTCCAGACAGGATTCGATGTGCTCAGCACGACAACGTTCGTGCAGAGCGAACTCCGCGTATCGGCTGAGGTTGCTCGGCTTGAGCCGCGCCGGACAGACCAGCACGCACGCCCCGCAGCTTACGCAGGGGCTGTGCCCTTCCATCGGTGGGATGGTTCCGGCCTCGACTACGAAAATGCCGTAGGTCCCTTTGGTAACGCTGCGGTCGAGCCGGTCGAGGCTCTCGCCGCGCAACGGGCCGCCGCGCACCACCGTGTCGCCGTCCTTGAGCCGGATGTTGGCGAATTGCAGCAGCTCCCCGATGGTGGAGCCGTCGCGCACGATGTAGTTGCCCGAGTGTTCGTAACTGCCGATGGTGACGACCGTTTCGATGAGCGGACGTCCGAGGCGGCCCACGCGCCCGAGGCTCCAGATGTTGTGCAAGCCCACGATGCCAACGCCCTCGGGGTTCTCCTCGCCTGTCACGGCCTTGATCACCAGCTGGTCTACGCTGTTGGGATATTCCGGCTCGACATAGGCCAGCGGGATGCCCTCATAGGCCACCTTGGAGCCTTTGGGCACGGCGAGGATCACGTTGTCCGCGCGGGCCATGCGGCGGTGCAGCTCCATGCCCGTCCGCAGGTTCTCCACGTGCGACACAAGCATCGGTTCCGCCCACGTTACGCCCGGATCGGGGTTCAGGGCGTTGATGATCAACGTCTTGCACCGCCGTCCAAGAGAGCGGGTATTCACGCCCATTTTTTTCACAGCGAGGGCCAGCTCATCGCCTTCCAGCCCCTGCCCGAGCAGGTCCACGGGCTCCACTTCTGGGGCGTCCTTGGAAGGGGCGGTGGCGGTCAGAAACACGCTGCGTTCCGTGATTTCGCTGATTTCGCCGTGGATGGAAGCGAAGAGGTCGCCCTTGTCCGGTGCAGGATGCTCCCCGAGGAGCATACCCGGATAGACGGGGGTTTTCCTTTTCAGACCGGAAACCAGCGTGAAACCTTCCCGGTTGAGCCTGACCAGCTTGGGCGACGGCCCGTAGCTGAAACGCTGCGTCACCCCGTAGACGAGATGGAAACGGGGATCGTTGAGGATCTGGAAACGTTGCTTCATGACAGTCCGCCTATTTCGTGTGGCACTGGTTGCACTGGTCCTTGCGGAACGGCCCCTTGCCGTGCTTTTCGTGGCATTTCATGCAGTTGCCGTGGAAGGCCTCCATGCGGTCGGGGATGAGCTCCGAGGCCTTGACGTTTCCGTGGCAGACCGTGCAGTCGGCATCGCCGGGGTTCACGTCCACGGGCTGCCCGGAGGCGAACAGCTTGCGGTTGTCCGTAAAGGGATGGCAGCTTGTGCAGCCCTTCATGCCCGCGTCGAACCATTCCTGATGGCAGTCCGCGCACTTGGCATGTGCCGCGGTCTTCATATCGGGGATGTCCCCCATCGGCTTGTCGAGGTGGCAGGCCGTACAGCGGGCGGGTTCCGGCTCGATGTCGGCGTTGGCATGATGGCAGTCCGTACAGGAAAGGCCGTACTCCTCGGCATGTGCCGCGTGGTCCCACTTCGCGGGCGCGCTGCCCATGTGGTGGCAGGTCGCGCAGGTCGTCTCGTCGTCCGCAAAGGCAGCGACGTGATCCTCCCGGAAGGAGCCGTCGAAGTCGACGCCGTGGCACGCGCCGCAGGGCTGGACATTTTCGCGCGCCTCCGCCGATTCGTGATGGCAGGTTTCACAGGCTACCTTGTAGTCTTCAGCGTGCCTCCGGTGGTCGAACACGACCCGTCCCCCGGCGTTTTCGAGCAGGAGGCGGACAGGCGTTTTCCCAACCGTGTCATGAGTATAGCCTACGACCGCCACCAAGGCCATCAAACAGCAAAAAACGGTGACAAAGACATGACGTCTTGGCATGACAAACATTCCTTACCTTAAAATACGAGGGAGCGATAAGGCCGCGGAGTACCGGGGCAGGGTCCCCGGAAAAGGGGACGACTGACGGTGTTGACACCGTTTTCATGTTAGGCGGCATAGCCGAGGCGGGCATTGGATATCTATGCCCGCCCCCTGCGGTTACGCACCGCCGTTCCGGCGCAATGTCCCGAGCCTATTCATCGTATGGATAGCCGGATGCGACGAACTCCTTAACGTGACGTGAATTGGGGTATACTCCTTTCGCGGTCAGTTCCTTGAGCGCGCCGGATTTGTCAAACCATTTGGTATGCAACAGTTCTTCCGATTTGTGGCCGAGAGGCTTGCCGAGGTAGGATTCGTACAGTGTCCGTACTTGCGCGTTGTCTTGGGAAGCTCTTTTGGAGAATTGTTTGTCGGCACCGTAGACGCCATTGATACGATCTCCCATGTACTCCTTGAATGCTTTTACCGCAGCCGCGGCCTTGCCGGTCATACGGATACCGAGAAGGATTCCCCCTGAAAGCATACAGGCTCCCTTCAGAAAACCGCGCCGGGTCACAGTGGCGAATGACATGGCCTTTCTCCTTTAAACGTTGGCAGATTGGGCGAGACGTTTCCTGAATCCAGCGAAGAAACCGAGGGCCTTGCGTTCAAGCGAGGCGAACAGGGACGGCATAAGCGGCTGCCCTCCGCCGCAGACGCATCCCCCGGGGCAAGCCATGAATTCGATGAAATGGTACGGCGAGTTCCCCGCCTTCACCTGCTCGCAGATTTCGGCGAACCGTTTGGCTCCATGCACGACGGCAAGGCGGAGTTCCGTGCCGTTCAGGGTCACGGTATATTCCTTGAGGCCGCTCAGCCCACGGACCTGTTTGAAATCCCATGAATCCGGGCGGATTCCGGTAACGGCCTGATACGCGAAGCGCAGTGCCGCCTCCATGACGCCGCCGGTCACGCCGAAGATGGTGGCTCCGCCTGTGGATTCTCCCATCAGGCTGTCGCGTTCTCCGTCCGGGAGGCTGGCGAAATCAATGCCTGCCTTACGGATCAGGTAGGCCAGTTCACGGGTCGTCAGAGTGGCGTCGATGTCTTGCTGTCCGCTGGAATTGAGTTCCGGACGCAATCCTTCGTATTTTTTTGCGATACATGGCATGATGGACACAGTATAGATGTCCTTGGGAGCGTATTGCATCCGCTGCGCGCCGTAGGTCTTCGCCAGCGCACCATTCATGCCGATAGGAGACTTGCAGGACGAAAAATGCGGCAGCAGTTCCGGGTAGAACGTTTCGGCGTATTTCTGCCAGCCGGGGCAGCAAGATGTGAACTGGGGAAGATCTTTTTGGCCGCCCAAGCGTTCCACAAACTCAGACGCCTCTTCCCATATGGTGACGTCCGCCGCGAATTCCGTGTCCCAGCAGTGAGAGAAGCCCAATGCCTTGAGGGCGGACAGCATCTTCCCAGTAGTCACAGTTCCGACAGGCAGGCCAAAGGCTTCGCCGAGCGCATAGCGCACGGACGGAGCCGGCATGGCCACGCATTTCACGTGGCTGTCCTTGAGTTTCTCTTCCAGTTTGGGGACCCATGATCGAACCTCGTATATCGCCATCGAAGGACAATGGGTCAGGCACTGCCCGCAATTGATACAGAGCTCTCGGTATTTGATGGTATGCGGCTCGAACGTTTCCCCGTAGATGGCTCCAGTAGGGCAGTATTGTTGGCACGTATCGCACCCGATGCACTTTTCCTGATCGATCTCAACAAAGGTCAGGCTGTCAGGTTGTACCCCTGTTTCGGGCACATTGAGTTCGTATTCGACATGTTCCATAACGACACGTGTCATTCTATCCTCCTGTCGCTCATAAGGTTACAAAAAACTGCTCCACCCCCGGCGCGTCATGATGACATCCTCCCTGTGCCGCATGGAGTTTGGGGAATGGAGTGTTGGCTTTCCATGAGCATGGTTGCCTCCCCGCAGAACTGGCGGCTAAAACCTGAAATCTCGCTGCCCGGTCGCGATTTTCTCCAGACGTTCGGTCGCGATGTGCCTGATCCTCTCGTTCGGAATGTTGCCCAGTTCTCTCCGGATCAGCGCCGAACCGGTACGTCGCGCCTGTTCGGAGGCGTAGTCCTCCAGATACTCCTTCAAAGTCATCAGCGCGTTGGGATGACAGCAGTCGGCAATTCTGCCGCTTTTGCACAGCGCCATGAATCGGTCTCCCGTCCTGCCCTCCCGGTAACAGGCCGTACAGAAGCTGGGAATGAAGCCGAGCTCCATCAGCCAACAGACGACCTCGTCCAGTGTCCTGTTGTCACTGACGTCGAACTGGGCCGAGTTTTCCTCTTCGGGGGCCGGAGAACCGTACCCGCCGACGCTGGTTTTCGACGCGCCGCTGATCTGGGATACGCCGAGCCGGATGACCTTTTCCCGGGTGGCCTTGCTTTCGCGGGTTGAAATGATCATGCCCGTATAGGGGACGGCAAGCCGCAGGCAGGCGCAGATCTTGGCAAAGGTTTCGTCGTCGATGCCGTTGCCGAACTCGGCTGGATCGATGTCGTCAGCCCGCTTCACCCGGGGGACGCTTATGGTGTGTGGGCCGACGCCGTGCACGGCTTCAAGGTGCTCCGCGTGCATCAGCAGCGCGGCGAACTCGTAGCGATACCTTTCGAGGCCGAACAGGACACCGATGCCCACATCGTCGATTCCACCCTGCATGGCTCTGTCCATCGCTTCGGTATGATAGGCATAATCGTGCTTCGGCCCCGCCGGGTGGAGCTTCTCATAACTCTGCCTGTGATACGTTTCTTGGAACAGAATGTAGGTCCCGATTCCGGCGGCTTTGAGTTTTCTATAGTTCTCGACGGTGGTTGCGGCTATATTGACGTTGACCCTGCGGATCGCCCCGTTCCTGTGTTTGGCGCTATATATGGTTCTGATGCTTTCCAGAATGTATTCAATGGGATTATTGAGGGGATCCTCGCCGGATTCTATGGCAAGTCGTTTATGCCCCATGTCCTGAAGAGCCGTCACTTCTCGGACGATGTCTTCCTGCGTTAGTTTTTTCCGCGCAATATGCTTGTTTTTCGCGTGATATGGACAGTAGGAGCAGCTGTTTATGCAGTAATTCGACAGATACAGTGGTGCGAACATCACGATGCGGTTGCCGTAGATATCCTGCTTGATCCGCTCAGCCAGCGCATAGATTTTCTGAACTTTTTCCGGCACATCGCAGGCAAGAAGAACGGATGCTTCGCGATGAGAGAGCCCCTTCTTTCGTTCCGCCTTTTCGATGATGGAATCGACCAGCCCGAGGTTGTTCCTGTTCTCTGACGCGTATGCTATCGAGGCGAGGGCTTCGTCGTGGCATATGAACTCTTCGGCATTCAATGACGACGGATTATACATGGCTTATGTCCTTGTCATGGTGTTTGATGAAACGGTATTCCCATAATGCCTGTTTGATGCCGGACCTTGCCTGTTCCACAACTATATGAATATAATGAATATAAAACACTATTAAAAACTCTACGCCTTCGTGTTACTTTTGTCAATATAATGTTACGGAAAAAGCGATTACGTTCTCCAATTCACAATAGCTGACTCGTGGAGCAAGTATCCCAATGGAATCACTGGATGTCGGCCAACCTTTTTTTAATTTCCAAATAAAATTGAAGAAAAGGAAAGAACCAAAAGACGGTTGAAAGAGCAAAGCGATGGAACAGGCTGGCATACCGATGGGGCCGAGACAGCCCCGGATCACATCTACGTCCCCTGTCTCATCTGCACCAAGCCATAAAT
>NZ_JH114231.1:885540-899512 GCF_000224655.1 Bilophila sp. 4_1_30 | reverse complement strand
CGTTGTCTTTGTATTTTAGCTGCTTATTCCCTTATCACCAGTTCTGGGTATATTGCTCTGGATATGGGTTTCCCATTACATTCCATCCTGTTATCTCTAGCAGAAGGTCATAAGCTGGAAGGCCAAGTAATCACTGTTCCAACGAGGATCGAAGCGCCCACGTTTTTGACGAACTTGTGTAGGATTAAAGCTGATTCCACTAGCATCCAGACTCGGCAAGGAGTCCAATTTTTTGTTGCAACTTGTCTGGTTTTATTTCATCTTTTTGGTTTATGCTGACCGTAGGATACTTTTGGACATGCAGTCGTCACGAAAAAGACATCGTTGAAAGAGGTAAAAACACATTTGCAATTGTTTGTCATAGCAGCTTCTTCGTATCATTTTTTCTGGGTCGCCAACCAACTGAGAACGGACCCTAGGCCAACCATACCTACGCCGAACCAGAAAGAAGGTACTGGAAGCACGGAGAGCCACAAGCAGGTGAACAGAGTGGAAAAGATGGGCGTGAAATAGGATACTGTGGCGAGAAACAATATATTTCCGTGTTGTATGCCTACTTCCCATAGGGTGTATGAAGAACCAAAGCATATCGCGGTAATCAGGACGTTCAGAAAGGCTTGAGGAGGTACGGAGGGGAAAGGTTCTCCAGAGACGAAGCTGCGAAGCCACAATACGATGGCAATAACCAAAAAGAAGATATGCACGATATTGCTGGATTGTGTGAACAGTCTTGCCACGTTGCAGTAGAGTCCCCAAAAGATGGCGGCGATGAAGGCCAGAAGATAGGGAATGGGATTGGAGGAAACATGTTCCATGAAAAGAGCGAGGTCGAAAGCCCCTCCGGAAACGCACCAGACGATTCCCGAAAAGGAAAACAGCAGGCCTGGGTAAAGATAAAAACGCGCTTTCTGCTTTAGAATGATCAGAGAAAAAAGCACAATCAGGCAAGGCCACAGGTAATTGACAAGCCCGACTTCCAGCGTTTGCTGGCTGTCATGGGCAAGCCCGATGGATTGGGAGAACAGTAGTTCATAGGCGACGAAGAAGAACCCGCCGATGAACAGATACGGCTTGGAAAGTGTCTTGAGGTCAGGAATGCCCTGTTTCAGAAACAGCAAAAGCGCGCCGAGGCTATAGACCAAAGCGGCGCCTAGTGTTGCGCCGAAGACTTCGGTTACGCTGCGCATAAGCGCAATTAGCATACTCCATATCAAAATGGCGCAAAGGCCGCACAGGGTTGCCCTTATTGAACTCATTGTTTGTTTTTTCCGTATGATGAAACAAGTCCGGTACACGGAATGAGCGTGTACCGGACTCTGTTTTTATTTCCAGATGGATTCGGCAATTTCCTTTATGAAAGCGATCTTAGTCCATTGCTCCTCTTCTGTCAGCAGGTTTCCTTCTTCCGTGGATGCAAAACCGCATTGAGGGCTGAGGCACAGCTGGTTGACGGGCAGATAGTCCGTAGCTTCCCGGAGCCTTTCAATAATGGACTGCTTGTCTTCAAGTTGCCCTGTCTTGGATGAAACAAGTCCCAGAACGACCTGCTGGTCCTTCATGAATCGGAGAGGGCTGAAATCTCCAGCCCTGTCGCTATCGTATTCGAGGAAAAAGCCGTCTACCTTGGTATTGCCGAAAAGGATCTCCGCTACGGGTTCGTAACCGCCTGAAGAGAACCATGTGCTGCGGAAATTACCACGGCAGATGTGCATGGTGACGGTCATATCCACCGGCCGCTCGGAAAGAGCCTCGTTGATCATGGACACATAATCCCGTTCGAGGCGATCCATGTCGAAACCGCGGGCGATATACCCGGCTCTTTTTTCCTCCGAGCAGAATTCCCCCCAGCTGGTATCGTCGAATTGCAGATATCGGCATCCCGCCTCGTAAAAGGCCGCGACGGCCTTCTTATAGGTGGCGGCGATGTCCGCAAGAAGCGTGTCATTGTCTCTATATCGCTTAAGGGGCTTGTACTGCTGATTCCGGACGGCGGTAATGAGGTGAAGCATGGACGGGGAGGGAATGGTGAACTTGGCCGGAGAGTCCCCGGCAAATGTCTGTACAGCCTTGAAGTCTTCAATAAAAGGATGACAGCTGAAGCCGACTTTGGCGACGATTTCGATGGGTTCCGCCTTGGTCTGACGTTCCTTGAAAGCAATGGAGCCTTGTTCAGCCGCAACTTTCCGGACGCCGTCGAGGTTCCAGAGGAAATGAGATGCCACCAGCTGCGGCGGTATTCTCCGTCGGTGACGGCACGGAGGCCGAGGGCCTTTTGTTTGGCTACGAGTTGGGCGATTTCGGCGTCTTCGACCTGGCGGAGCTCCCGTTGGGTTATCCGCCCCTGCGCAAAGCGCTTCCGTGCCTCTTTGAGGGCATCGCTCCTGAGGAAACTGCCGACGATATCGTAACGGAAAGGGGCAACCGTTCTTTGGGATGCAGCGAAAAGGGAACCAGTCATTTGTGGAGTCTCCATTATCGGGTAACCTTGTTTTGCGTGTCCGAGTATTCCTCGCGGAGGACCCGCACGGCCTGTACCATGTTGCCAAGCGAAAGCAGCGTTTCAGGCCATCCCCGGGTTTTGAGCCCACAATCGGGATTCACCCAAAGTTTTTCCGGGGCGATAAACCGTAAGGCCTGTTCGAGGCGCTCCAATATTTCTTCCAGGCCGGGAACGCGGGGGCTATGGATATCATAGACGCCAGGGCCGATTGCGCTTGGGTATTTGAAGTCCACAAAAGCCTGTAACAGATCCATGTTGCTGCGGCTGGCCTCAATGCTGATGACATCGGCATCCATGGCGGCGATCCACTTCAAGATGGCATTGAACTCGCTGTAGCACATATGCGTATGAATTTGTGTCGTATCCTCGACACCTGAAACGGTCAGGCGGAAGGCGTCGATGGCCCATTGTAGATATTTTTCCGCCTCATCCTCCCTCAGAGGAAGGCCTTCGCGGAGTGCGGCTTCGTCGATCTGGATGATCTTTAGCCCGGCCCGTTCCAGATCGAGCACTTCGTCGCGGAGGGCAAGCGCCAGCTGGCGGCAAACCTCCTCGCGTTCCAGATCATCACGCACAAAGCTCCAGCACAGGATAGTCATCGGCCCGGTGAGCAACCCTTCATGGGTTTTCGGGTGAGGCTCTGTGCATAGGCGAGCCATGAAGCGGTCATTGGCTGCTTTCGGGACACGTCGCCATAGAGGACGGGCGGCTTGACGCAGCGGCTGCCATAGCTCTGCACCCAGCCGTGGTCCGTAAAGCAGAACCCTTCGAGCTGTTGGCCGAAATATTCCACCATGTCCGTGCGCTCCGGTTCCCCGTGGACCAGCACGTCAAGCCCGAGGGCCTCCTGATGCCCGACGATTTCCCGGATGGTATCTTTCAGGAAAGCTTCGTAGGCGTCGGGGGAGAGTTCGCCCTTCCGGTATTCGCGTCTTGCCTTGCGGATAGCCTCCGTTTGTGGATAGGAACCGATGGTCGTGGTCGGGAACAACGGTAGATTGAGGGCTTCCTGCTGTTTCCTGCACCGATCGGCATAGGGGCTTTTCCGGTTGAGCATCTCTGGGGTGACGTTTCTGCACCGCCTGCGGACGGCGGGATCAAACGTTTTCATGTTGAGGTGCCGGCTTTCGTTGGCCAGCCGGTTTTCGTTGAGGCACTCCGGAGACCACTCGCCGTCGATCGTTTGTCCCAACAGGGCGATCTCGCCGCACTTCTGAACGGCAAAGGCCATCCAGTTCTTGATTTCGGGATCGAGACTGGTTTCCAGTTCCAGATCAACGGGCACATGCAGCAGCGAAGAGCTCGAACCGACGAACAACCTGTCGCTCCCGAGCTTCAGTGCTGCGTTCCGTAAAGAAGAAAGCGCTGCGGCGCAATTGGTCTTCCATATGTTGCGGCCATCGACGACGCCGAGCGAAAGGTGCATATGCTCTGGCAAAGCCGCCAATACATCGGAAAGCTGAGCGGGTGCCGCGCACAGGTCGAGATGCAGCCCGCTGCATTCGGATGCCAACGCAGTATCGAGGTTATCCCTGATGGAACCGAAGTACGTGGTCAGAAGTGTACGGGCGGAAGGTGACCCCTTACGGAGCTTGTGGTACGTCTCTCGGAATGTCTTCCGCAGGCTTCCCGATATATCCGTGCACAGGATCGGTTCGTCGATTTGTATCCAGTCGCACCGCGGGGCAAGACGTTCCAGAAAACTGATGTAGATTTCCGTAAGTTGCGGCAGACTGTCCCAGCGGGAAGACTCCGTCCCGCCCTTGGAGAGCGCGAGGTAGGTGATGGGACCGAGCAAGACGGGTTTGGCACGAAATCCAAGTTGCCCCACGCGGATGACATCGTTCTCCAGCCATTCAATGGAGGGCCTGAAGGATTGGCCAGCGGAGAGCTCCGGGACGATGTAGTGGTAATTGGTGTTGAACCACTTCGTCATTTCCATGGCCGGGATGTTGCGGTTGCCGTCGCCCCTTGCCATGGCGAAATACGTGTCGAGAGCAGAACCGGCGTTCTGGAAACGGTGCGGGATGGCTCCCAGTGCGACGGTCAAATCGAGTACATGATCGTAGAGGGAGAAATCACCCACAGTGACGAAGGAGAGCCCTGCATCATGCTGGAACTTCCAATGCCGTTTTTTCAGCTCGTCCGCAGTTTCGTGGAGCTGGTTTTCGGAAAGCTCCCCTTTCCAGTACCCTTCAAGGGCTTTTTTGAGTTCGCGGTTTCGCCCGATACGGGGAAAACCTAAAATGTGCGTTTGCATTGCGTGTCCCTTTCTACTGTTGAAGTTGAAAAGTCCACGACCCCATCACCTCAGAAAACGGCGCAAGATACCTGAGAAGGCAATTCCGGCGTCACTGTCTGATCGCGAGACAGTCGTGTTCCAAAGCATACAAGGCGTCTCCTGGCTTCTGATCCCGTTCTGCTAAGCCTTCCCACAAATGCAGTGACGTTAGCGGGTTATATCAGTTACAGTGGCGCGTCCGCGACGGATTTGCACCGTCTTCCGTTTCTTGTATGCATAAATCAAGATTTATTTATATAAACTTAGATCCTCTGTCAATAGGGGCGTTTGCCCTGAATAAAAAATCCCGGCTCTTTGAAAAAAGAAGCCGGGAAATCAGATGGAGTGAGCGTATTCTAAAAAATGTGATTATATGCTTATAGTTCTTTCTCAGTCCTGATTGAAAGCGTAATCAAACGTATAATAGGTTGAAAAGTATTTCTGGTGAATTTCAAAAGACCAATGCTCATCTCTGAAGATGCTGACGGCGGCGATCCTGTTTCCTTTTTTAAGAGAATCGATGAAGCGCTGATGCTCCTCAAGATGAACGTTTTCCCATTCTAGGGAATAGCTCCGGCGGGGAAAATCGTACTTCCTAGCGGATCAGGCATACAATTACCCCCCAAAGCGTGCTATGGTTATTCTACCACTTAGAATTAAAAGCTATTACGGTATGGGCATAGCGCCTACGAAGTGATCGCCATTTGACAAAAGTGGAGCAAGCAGCATGAGTGAACCAATACACCTACCTGAACGTAATGATTCTCTCAAAGAGAAATTGTTGAAATGGCTCCCTGAACAATCCAGGCTGGAAACACCCATTCCAGGTTTGGCCTTAACTCGTCATGATGAAAACACTTCTGCAATAAGATGTTTTTATACACCTATGATTGCATTGGTCGTTCAAGGGTTCAAACGTTCCATGATTGGCGACCATGAAGCGAATTATGGTGAGCTTCACTGCGTAACCGTCGGCATTGATATGCCCGGCGTCTTCCATATTACGGATGCTTCGCCTCAAGCGCCTTTCCTTTCGCTCTCCGTAAAGCTGGACAGGCGCATTATCACTCAGTTGATTACGGAAGTCCCTTCCATAGTTACCGCCCAAGAAGGAGAAGTGACTCCTATCGTAGTGGACGAGGCGGGCAAGGATCTTTTGCAGGTATTTTCCCGCCTTGTTGAACTGTTGGATACACCTTCACGAATCCCGGTTTTAGCTCCCATGATTATTCGGGAAATCCATTACTACCTGCTCTGCGGCAGTCAGGGGAAATGCCTGCGACTTTTCAACACGAACGGAACACAGGCAAATCAGATCGCTCAAGCTATCTCTTGGCTACGGGAAAATTACACGTCACCGCTTCGCATGGAAGAGCTGGCTCGGTATGTCAACATGGCCCCCTCAACGTTCAATCGCCATTTTAAGGAAGTAACCAGCCTCAGCCCACTCCAGTTCCAAAAACGACTAAGGCTTTATGAGGCTGAACGACTTATGTTGCTTGAAGGAAAAGATGCCGGAACGGCGGCGCTTATGGTCGGCTATGAAAGCGGCTCACAGTTCAATAGAGAGTACAAGCGTCAATTCGGAGCCCCACCTCGCAAGGATATAGCTAAAAAGCGTTCATAACCTGTTGACTCATTTCATAAAGATAAGCGGGAAGCCCATTTGATGGGCCTCTCGCTTATCTATTTTCAGCTTTTTCAAAAAGCAAGCACTTCCGAGCGAAATAGGCAAAGAATAGCTCGAATTATGTATAGTTTCTCGACCGAGGAAGTCTTACTTTGTCATCAATAAAAGGAAAACGTCTTGATACACATCAGCAAGGAGGTTCCAGTGTTTTCCAAGATAATTATGGCTCTTCTGGGTGTATGTTGTACTGTAACAATGGGATTACCAGCGACGGCTCATGCCGAAAGTACTCACTCCGTATCTGCATTGAGTAGCAAACAGCAAAGCATCATCCCTATAGCGGCTTTTACCGCAAAAGGCGATACGGAAAAACTGAAGGGCGCTCTTGCGGAAGGCTTGCAAAACGGCATGACGGTCAATGAGATCAAGGAAGTCCTTGTCCAGATGTATGCCTACACGGGCTTCCCCCGCAGCCTGACGGGTCTGAACACCTTCATCGCCCTGCTTGACGAACGAAAGGCGCAGGGGACCGAGGATGAAATGGGCAGGGATGCCTCCCCGCTGCCCGACAATGCAAACATTCGCGAACTCGGTACGGCGAATCAGACCACTGTCATCGGCAGGCCCGCCAGTGGGCGAGTCTATGAATTCGTACCCATCATCGACACCTTTTTGAAGGAACATCTTTTCGGCGACATCTTCAGTCGTGATGTCCTCAGTTTTCAGGAGAGAGAGCTGGCCACGGTTTCCGCATTGGCCAGTCTCCCGGCAGAAGCCCAACTGCGCTCTCATTTGAACTGCTGTCTGGTGGTCGGATGGAGCGAAGATCAGATGAAAGCCTTTGTCGCCGTCCTTGAAACAAAAGTAGGCAAGGCGGAAGCGGAACTGGCGGAAAAGGCACTAAACACCGTCTTACAAAACAGGATGCAATCCAAATAACACTATAACATTTATGGAACAGGAGACAGTCATGAAAAAAACACTTCTGACAACTCTGGCAGTGGCATCATCTCTTGCTTTTGCATGTGTTGCGAATGCGTCTGAAAACAATCCGTTTGGTCTTGTCTATAAAGGAGCCATCATGGAAAACGTCAAAGGAAAAGTGAACATCCATCCCGTCACCTATACTCTGAACGGCCTGAAAATTGCGGCCAACGTCTACACTCCCGCCGGATATGAGGCCACGAAAAAATATCCCGCCGTCGTAGTGGCTCATCCCAACGGAGGCGTCAAGGAACAGGTGGCCGGACTTTATGCCCAACGGCTGGCGGAAAAAGGCTATATCACCATCGCGGCGGACGCTTCCTATCAGGGAGCCAGTGAGGGGACTCCCCGCAATGTGGACAAGCCTCAGTTCCGCACGGAGGACATCCACGGCATGGCCGACTACATCAGCGCCTATCCCGGCGTAGACACCAATCATATCGGCGCTCTGGGTATCTGCGGCGGTGGCGGCTATACACTGAATGCCGCCAAGTCCGACAAACGGTTCAAGGCAGTAGCCACGCTGAGTATGTTCAATTCCGGGCAGGTGAGGCGTAATGGCTTCATGAACACGCAGCTTGATTCCATCCAGACGCGCTTGAAGGAGGCTTCCGACGCCCGCGCCAGGGAAGCCGCCACAGGGGAAATCGGCTATTCGGGCAACGTCGATTTTGACGCCTTGACGGACGAAAGCATCAGCAAGATTCCCACGGATCTCTACCGCGAAGGCATGATGTACTACGGGAAGACGCATCGGCATCCCAACTCCACCTTCCGTTATACGACTAGCAGCCTCATGGATTTGATGCGCTGGGACGCCACCGACAACATCGAACTTATCAATGTGCCGCTGCTCATGATGGCCGGGGAAAAGGCCGATACGTTGTACATGTCCGAGGAAGCCTTTGAGAAAGCGACGGGAACCAGGGACAAGGAACTCTTCAAGATTCCCGGAGCCACGCATATCCAAACCTACTTTGTACCCGAATATGTGGATCAGGCTGTTGCCAAGCTCACGGACTTCTACGGCAACCATCTGAAATAGCTTGTCGTCGACAACACGACTCATGGGGGAGGATGTTAATGCCCTCCCCCTGTCGCCGAACTTTTCACGGAGAATGCCATGAAACGCCTTTCCCTTTTCGTCCTTTGCCTTCTATTTTTTGGGGTTATGACCGTGCCCCCGGCTTATGCTGAAGCCCAGGGACAACTCGTGATTCCGGCAGGTTCCCGCCCTTCGTCCACAGCATCCGGACAGAATTTTACAGGTAATGTCCGTATTGATCCGGCTTTTGAAACCCAGGCACCACAGCGCGTCTACGGTTCCTACGTCACCTTTGAGCCGGGTGCGCGCACCAACTGGCACACCCACCCGTTGGGCCAAACCTTGCTCGTTACGTTCGGCGTCGGGCTGACCCAGGAATGGGGAGGCCCGGTACAGATCATCCGGCAAGGGGACGTGGTGCTGTGTCCGCCCAACGTCAAGCACTGGCACGGCGCGGCCCCGGATACCACCATGACGCATCTCGCCATAGGCGAACGGCTGGACGGCAAAAGTGTGACGTGGATGGAACAGGTAAGCGATGAGCAGTATAACGCCCGGTAACAGCTTATAATATAAGGATACAACGATGCACATAAAGTATTTCATAACCGTACTGGCGCTTTCCGTCGGACTCTGCTTACCAGCGGGAGACGTCACGGCCAAGGAAAAGTTGCCCCCCTTGATGATTCAGGAGCAAGGGAGTTTCGCGGCAGGGGGAAAAATCGTCACAACGCCCGGTACGTTTGACCCCCGTACCCCGACAAATCCTGCGGGACAAACATTGCATGGAGATCATGCCTACGTCTTTTATCAGATTCCGGTAAACGCCCACAAACTGCCCCTGGTCTTCCTGCATGGGGCCGGACAGTTCTCCAAAACATGGGAAAGCACTCCGGATGGACGTGAAGGATTTCAGAATATTTTTTTGCGCCGAGGATTTGGAGTTTACTTGGTAGACCAGCCTCGACGTGGAGATGCCGGGCGCAGCACGCAGGAAACAACCATCTCGGCGACAACTGACGATCAGCTTTGGTTCGGCAACTTCCGCGTGGGGAACTGGCCCGACTTTTTTGAAGGCGTACAGTTCCCGCGTGATGCGGAATCTTTGAACCAATACTTCCGGCAGATGACTCCTAATACCGGCCCGTTCGACGTTCAGGTAGTGTCTGATGCCGTGGCTGCATTGTTCGACAGGGTAGGGCCGGGAATTATGGTTACACATTCCCAAGGCGGTGGGGGAGGCTGGTTTACCGCAATCAAAAGTGAAAATGTCCGAGCCATAGTATCATATGAACCGGGCAGCAATTTTCCTTTCCCCGAAGACGAAATGCCTCCGGCTCTGCCGAGTGGGATTGATACGCTGGAAGGTGTCCCTGTTCCACTTAAGGATTTCATGAAGTTAACTCGAATTCCCATCATCATTTACTATGGTGATTTTATTCCGGCAACGCGGAGTGAATTTCCCGGACCGGATCACTGGCGTACCCGCCTTCAAATGGCCAGAGTATGGGCTGATGCAGTTAACAATAAGGGAGGCGATGTCACTGTGGTGCATCTGCCGGAAATCGGCATCAAGGGTAATACCCATTTTCCTTTCTCAGACTTGAACAACCTCGAAATTGCTGACTTGCTGTCCAAATGGCTTCACGAAAAGAACCTTGATCAATGAGGAACTCACATGTCTAACCAGATAGTTCGTCGTACTTTTCTGAAATACTGCGTGTTGATGACAGGCTCCGTTGTCTCTGGAACGTACCTGCTGTCCTCTGCCTCTTATGCAGCACAGAGCGGCAAGCCTCTCCGAATTCTAGTCGTCTATTTTTCCATGCCGGAAACGGACAATCCTCACAACATGAGCCGTGAGGAAGAGAACAGCACCGTGGTCATCAACGGAAAGGTATTGGGGAATACACAGTATGTGGCACAGTTGATACAGGAAATGACCGGCGGCGACATCTTCCGCATCCTGCCGCAGAAACCGTATCCCACAGACCACCGTACCCTTGTCGATTTGGCTAGGGAAGAACAGAAACAGGACGCCCGCCCGACCATTGCGGGAAAGATCGAATCCCCCGAAGCCTACGACACCATCTTTATCGGGTATCCCAACTGGTGGGGCGACATGCCGATGATTCTGTACACGTTTCTGGAGCAGTACGATTTCTCGGGCAAGACCATCATTCCTTTCTGTACCCACGGCGGCAGCGGTTTTTCCCGTACTATCCGAACCATGCAGGACAAACAGCCCGGAGCAACTGTGATACGCAACGGTTACTCCCTTTCCCGGAGCCGTATGGAACGGGCACCGTCCGGCGTGGCGGGATGGCTGAAGGAAATTGGACTGAAAAAATAAGGAAAAACCATGAGCAAACGCATTCTCATTCTGGCGGGCAGCCCGCGCAAGAACGGCAATTCCGCCGCACTGTGCCGTGCCTTTGCACAAGGCGCGGAGAAAAGCGGTCATCAGGTGGAAACCATTTTTCTGCGCGACAAGAAAATCGGTTATTGCCTGGCTTGCTATCACTGTAAAAAGAGCGGCGGCATTTGTATCATCAAGGATGATATGGCCGATATTCTCGACAAAATGAATGCAGCCGACGTGCTTGTCATGGCCAGCCCCGTTTATTTCTATTCCATCGACGCGCAGATGAAGGCGCTCATCGACCGCACTGTGGCGCAATGGCTGACCATCAAAAACAAGGAATTTTACTATATCATGACCGCTGCGGAGGAAAGCGATACCGTCATGGATTGCACGCTTGAATGTTTTCGCGGCCTGGCCAGATGCCTTGAAGGTTCCATTGAGCGCGGCGTCATCTACGGGAAAGGCGTGTACGGGCCGGGAGAAATCGAATCCAAACCTGCCATGCAGGAAGCCTATAACATGGGCCGCAAGGTATAACGGCAAGGAGAAAACATGAAAAATCGGACGTTAGGCAACGGACAGGCTGTTTCCTCCATAGGGCTTGGCTGCATGGGCATGGATCATGCTTATGGCAAACCTGCCCCCAGGAAAGACATGGTCAAACTGCTCCGCCATGCTGTGGATTTGGGGTGCACATTCTTTGATACCGCTGTTGTTTATGGCGAAGCCAATGAAGAACTGCTGGGCGAAGCTTTTTCTTCCGTTCGTGATCAGGTTGTGCTGGCAACAAAATTCGGCATTGCAGGACAGCGCATCGAGGACGGCAAGACGGTCAATCTGCTGGACAGCAAGCCCGCGTCCATCCGCGTTCAGGCTGAAGGTTCGCTGCGCCGTCTGAGAACCGACCATATCGACCTGTATTACCAGCACAGGGTAGACCCTCATGTGGAACCGGAGCTTGTCGCAGAAACCATGCACGACCTGATCCGGGAAGGTAAGATTCTGGGTTGGGGACTTTCCAATGCGCCTGTGGACTATATGAAACGCGCCCATGCCGTCTGCCCTCTGGCGGCGGTGGAAAACCAGTATTCCATGATGTGGCGCGAACCTGAACAGGGGCTGTTCGACCTGTGCACGGCCATGAACATTGCTTTTGTCGCCTACAGCCCCTTGGGTAACGGTTTTCTGAGCGGGCGCTTCACTCGTGATACCGTGTACGGAGAAGGCGATTTTCGCGGTTTCATGGGGAGGTTCAGGCCGGAAGTCATGGAGCGCAATCAGGCCCTGCTGGAGCTTATCCGGGACATGGCCGAAAGCAGGCAGGCCACGCCCGCCCAGATCGTCCTTGCCTGGGAATTGGCGCAGCGGCCTTTCATCATCCCCATCCCCGGCACGACGAATCCCGTGCGGCTGGAAGAAAATCTGGGGGCGGCGCTCGTTGAACTCTCCAGGGAAGAGTTGGCGGATATCAATGCAGCACTGGTTCAACTTGGTGTGGATGAAACGTATTTTTAACCGCCTTTCATAACAAGACGATATCTTTATTCATTCGATGATGCTCAGGAGATTTTCCATGAAAAATGTGATGCTTTTGACCGGCGCAGGGCAGATCGGTATGGCCATAGCCCGCCGGGTGGGATACGGGATGAAGATAGTCATTGGCGACAAGCGCAGGGAGAATGCGGAAGCAATAGCCGACACCATGAACAAGGCGGGGTTTACTACCGTCCCTGTTGAAATGGATTTGTCTTCCCGTGCGTCAATCCTTGCGTTGATAGACTCTGCGCAACAGTACGGGGAGATTTCCATGCTCGTTAATGCGGCGGGCGTTTCTCCCAGCCAAGCCTCAATAGAAACCATTTTGAAAGTAGATTTGTACGGCACCGCCGTTCTTTTGGAGGAAGTCGGCAAGGTCATCAGCAAAGGCGGTGTCGGCGTGACTGTTTCCAGCCAGTCCGGGCACCGGATGCCTGCCCTCGGCATAGAGCTTGATGAACAACTTGCAACGGCTCCCACGGAAGAATTGCTTACCCTGGAAGCCCTTCAGCCCAAGAACGTCAGAGACACACTGCATGCCTACCAGATGGCAAAACGTTGCAACGTGAAAAGAGTTATGGGGGAAGCTGTCAAATGGGGGAAGCAGGGAGCGCGAATCAATTCCATTTCTCCCGGCGTCATTGTGACGCCGCTGGCACTCGATGAATTTAACGGGCCGCGAGGTGATTTCTATAGGAACATGTTTGCAAAATGCCCTGCCGGACGGCCCGGAACGGCTGATGAGGTCGCCAACGTCGCAGAGCTGCTCATGAGCGACAGAGGCGCGTTCATCACCGGCGCGGATTTTCTGATCGACGGCGGGGCTACGGCATCTTACTTCTATGGGCCACTGAAGCCTGAAAAATAAAACATGAGTACAGACGGAAAAACGTCGTTACCTCTAAAAAGCGCAGAGGTCTTTCCTTTTTCCATTCCCTGCATGATGAAGTTCCTCAGCCTCTTCTTTTTACTGATCGGAACAACGGTTCTCCGCCTCGACCGCATGTTCCGCGAAAGGCAGTATGGAGGACGACATGAACGAACCTGCATGGCTTACGGAATCAGATACTGTCGCCGACATGGTGAACCACCCTGCTTTTACCGGATTTGGGGAACATCTCGTGCCGCGTCCCTGTGACGCGCAAAGCCGTTTGCCTCTGCGTGAAGTCGGCAGGCTTATGCCTCCTTGGCATAGCCATGTGCGGCCCGGCATTGTGACGGCTGTTCTGAACCGCATGATAAATGATGCCATGACCGGCAAGGCCGTGTTTTACCCTTTCTATACGGAGAGGGAAAAGCAGGAGCGAACCGGCTTGTTTTATTACAGAGGCAAGCCCGGTGCGCCCTTTGCCCTGATTTTTCCGGGTGGAGGCTTTAGCTATGTCGGTTCTCTGCACGAAGGGTTTCCGCTGGCGGATGTACTGAGTCGCAAGGGTTATAATGCCTTTGTCCTGCAATACCGCACCGGCAGTCAGGCCGTGGCCTATGAAGACATGGCCGCCGCGCTTTCCTGGGTTTTCCACCATGCGGAAGAACTAGAAATATCCACGCAAGGCTATTCCCTGTGGGGCGGCTCGGCGGGCGGGCGCATGGCGGCCGACCTTGGCTCCTACGGCGCGGCGGCCTTCGGC
>NZ_JH114231.1:882851-885187 GCF_000224655.1 Bilophila sp. 4_1_30 | reverse complement strand
CCGTGGTCAGCCTTGATGACCCCATAGCCTCCCCACGCGTGATGGAGCGCAGGATCACGGCGCTGAACGCGGCGGGCGTAGATACGGAATTTCATCTCTATCGGAACGCAGGACATGGTTTCGGCGTCGGTACGGGAACCGATGCGGAAGGTTGGATAGACTATGCCATCCATTTTTGGGAACAGCATTTAACAAAGAAAAAGTGAGGAGATGTGGCGATGAAGTCAAAAACACTTCTTGCAGGACTTCTATTTGCGGCGGGGCTTGCCACGGCGACGGCTGCAATGGCGGATGAAAGCAATTCCTCCCCATTAGTTATCAGAGAACAAGGAAGTTTTGCGGCGGGGGGCACGGTTATCCCCGCAAGGGAAACATATAACCCCTTGAAACCTCAGGCTGCCGGACAGACATTGCACGGTGACCACGCCTATGTGTTTTATCAGGTTCCGGCAGACGCCAGAAAATACCCCCTGGTCTTTCTGCACGGAGCGGGCCAGTCAGCCAAGACGTGGGAAACCACACCGGACGGACGCGAAGGTTTTCAGAATATTTTTCTGCGTCGGGGATTCGGCGTTTATTTGAAGATCAGCCCCGACGCGGCGATGCCGGGCGAAGCACCGTTTCCGCCACTGTTGAGGCCAAGCCTGACGAGCAATTCTGGTTCGGGCAGTTCCGGCTCGGCATCTGGCCCGACTTTTTTGAAGGAACGCAGTTTGCCCGTGGCGACGAATCGTTGAATCAATTTTTTCGCCAGATGACGCCTAATACCGGCCCCTATGACGCCGAGGTCATCTCCGACGCAATGACCGCCGTATTCGACCGAATCGGTTCCGGTATTCTGGTAACACACTCTCAGGGCGGCGGCCCCGGCTGGCTGACGGCAATAAAGAGTAAAAACGTGCGGGCTGTCGTGGCCTATGAACCCGGTAGCGGCTTTGTCTTTCCCGAAGGCGAACTGCCTAAACCCATCCCCAACGCCAGTTCTTTCGGGCCATTCACGGCTGCGGAAGTCCCCTTGGAACAATTCAAAGCTCTGACTCGGATGCCCATCGTCATCTATTATGGCGACAATATTCCAGAACACCCCGTTTCAGAACCTCATCAGGACTACTGGCGTGCAGCCATGAGCATGGCAAAACTCTGGGCGGACGCCGTGAACCGGCATGGCGGCGACGCTACCGTAGTGCATCTTCCCAAAATAGGAGTACAGGGAAATACCCATTTCCCCTTTTCCGATCTGAATAATATCAAAGTAGCCGATATATTATCCCAGTGGTTAAAAGAAAAAAAGGTGGACTGACGCAATGAATACCTGGTTGATTGTCGGATGCTCTTCCGGTCTTGGGAAAAGCCTGGCCAAAGCGGTTCTTGATCATGGGGATCAGGTTATTGTCACGGCCAGTCCCCCTGAAACAGTACAACTGTTCAGAGAACGCTTTCCGCAATCATATGTATTTCAGTAATTATATATTTATGTAGTTGTATATAACAAAATGCAGGACAATGCCGATAGAAATTCTTTCGTCATTGTCCTTATATTTTGAGGTATTAACATTACAGATTCAGTGTATCCGGAACTGGTAGGGGTTGTAGGGGGGAACGTCCCGAATTACCAAGGAGTGTTCTTCCGGGGATACGGAGGACAGACAAGCTATCACTATGGCGCTGTTGGCCATTGGAGCGCGGGGCTAGGCGAGCTGCAAGGGGATGGAATACGAGAAATATGGGGAGAACTTTCTTATCTGCCCCGAAGCCGTGATGGAGAAGTGGGACAGTTCGGTTCACTGGCCTTTTGGAACGAAGGGCGTAATCAATGGATGAATGACGCGGGTAAGGCGCCATCAGGTGCAATGAACTTTTATGCGTCTCGCTCAACTCCTGTTGTTGGTGAAATCCGCCCGGTGAACCGTGCTGTTCACTACCTGATCAGAGCAAGATGATATTAAAATACATATAGATAATAGACGAAGGCAACGCCAAGAAAGAATTTACTTTGGCGTTGCCTTTGCTATAAGTATATAATTACATAAATACAGATTTACGGCTTTGCGCGAATAAGACAGCGTACATAGATGTGATCCGGGGCAGTTTCTGCTTCCCCCGTGTAGTCAGTCGGGCTTCCACCTCCAGCTCCGATACTTCCGCTCACAGCCCCATTCCGCAGGCTCCCGGAGACGCTGCTGGCATTAGTCGTTCCGCTCACCATCCCGCTGGCCGTGCCGGATATACTTCCTCCTCCCGTACTGCCCCAGATTGAACCTCCTGAAGTGGTTGCGGCTACTGTGGAAGAACCTCCTACAGTGAACTCGGCACCCCCCTGATCTGGACCCATAGAC
>NZ_JH114231.1:871575-882740 GCF_000224655.1 Bilophila sp. 4_1_30 | reverse complement strand
CCCAACTAGTACCTTTTAATGCTTCTTCTGTCGTTCGATTAACTGAAACCCTACCTCCAGCGATTCCTGAATCATTTCCGGTTTGGCTGATGGAAATCCATGTCCCCCCTGAGCCTTGTACTGCCTGATATGTTTGTCCTCCAGCACTCCCACTGGTGATTGTCTGTCCATTTGCCCAACCGCTGACTCCCAGATTTGCCGCTGAAGAAAAAGATTGTCCGCCAGCCGTCCCGGTAAGGGCCGTGCTGACGAGCTGCCCAGAGAAACTGTGCGTGTGCGTCGGCTGAGTATGGTTATGGCTTTTGATCGAGTTGGCCACGTTCTCGCCAACCGAGTGCCCAGGCTGAAGGCCGCGCAGGAAACGACCACGATAGTCTGGGATTGTTGATTTTCCCAAAACCCCGACCAGTTCCGGATATACTGCGCTGGATATGGATTGCCCGTTACATTCCAGCCAGTTATCTCTATCAGAAGGCCATGAGTTGGAAGGCCAAGTAATCACCGTTCCAACGGGGATCGAAGCCCTCACGCTTTTGACAGAAATTGTTGTAGGATTAAAGCTGGTTCCATCAGCAGCCACCACTGGCAAGGCCAGCCCAAAACACAAAAGAAAGAGCAAGAGCAGTCTTTTCATGATGTTCTCCCTAGTTGCCCGCATGTTGCCGGAAGAGCGAGTGCATGGCAGTCACAGTCTCTCCGATGAAGCCCATTTTCAGGAGGAAGTCGGTGTCGGGATCGGCATCTTCTCCTTTCTGTCTACGGATGCGCGGCGTCTTCAGGCCGCTGAAGCTAAAATCCGCGTTCAGAGTAAAGGCGGCCACAAGTTCGTCTTCAGGCATGGAGGAAAGCCTGATCTTGAGGCTGGTAAGCAAGAGCCCGGATTCCAGTCCGGCTCTCGCGCTGTCCGGCGCATCTGTTACTGAGACTGAAGTCCCATCCGTCCGGGAAAGCGTCATACTTTCTGCGTAAATATTGCTCATGAGATCTTCGAGAGGGTGTTCGGAATCCGATGCGGACAGTATGCTTGGGGACATGCGCTCCATTTCGCCGCCGAAGGCTGTTTTCGCGTAATTCTCGAACAGCTCAAGGGTAGATTTGGAGGTGCCGGCAACGTAAACGAGTCCGTTTGACGTATCGATGGCGATACCGGTCATAAAGGGGCGGTGTTCTGTTTTTGAAAGGAGCCGGGACTTGCAAAGGTCTTTGAGTTCCTTCTTTCGGGATCTGGAAAGGAACGTCTTGCCTTGCCTCTGGGGGGGGCCCGCGTCATTTCCGCAAGATGTTTTTTGAGAATGGCCGAAGGTATCTTTCCGGTGTCGATACGAAAGCCAAAGCTCATGTATTGGCCCTTTTCGAGAATCGAAGTCTCCAGATCGGCAAACATGTCATCTTCAGGGACGAAGCCATAGACTTTTTCGTCAGGGGTATTGTCGATGGACCGGAAGGCGAACCGCCTGATCGCGTCGCCAGTGACATTGACGAGGGTCGAGGGTTCTAAGCGATAGAGAGTCAACGGGATGGAAAATTTCATGAGGTTCATGGTTGCTCCTTTATGAGTTGAATTCGTCCGGGGGCATATGTCCAAGATGCGATACATTTGGTTTCTCTTGTTGGATTGTTATTTTGGCCTCCTATTAAAGTCAGGTTTTCCATCCTTCCCCCAAAAGCTCGTCTTACAGTTTGGATAGCCGGAGCAGGAAAAGACTTCATAGGGTTTCCCCGCCTTGCTGGTGCCTTGCCTGTAGAGCAGCGCCTTACCGCAATCGGGGCAGGGAAACTCCGTCACCACTCGTGGAGACTTTTCTTTGGGCTGGCCGGGGGTGCCGTTGTCATCAGGCAGAAAGACATTGTTACCGTCTGAATACCCTTGTTTGTTGTAGCAAGCCCAATATGTCCCCCTATCGTTTTTCCCTGAGTAATGGGGGCGACCGCAGACGGGGCAGGGATGCTCCGAGGGGGCGGCCTTTTCTCGGGGTTTTTCGGATTTACCGTCCTCATCCGGCAAGAACGTCCTGCAATCGGCATCGGAGCAGCTCCAGAAAAATTCGTCGGCGTTTTGCCGGCTTTTCTGCCGGCGCAACGCCTTGCCGCACTTCGGGCATGGGAAGGCACCGGGCTGGAGCGCGGCAGGGGTGGAGAGGACGGGATCCAGAAGCAAAGGAAGAGCTGCATACTGTTCGCGCATGAAGTCTTCCAGAGAGTTTTCCCCACGGGTTATGGCTTCAATGCGTTGTTCCCATTGGGCCGTAGTGACCGGATCGTGGACACCAGGGATTTGCCGCTGGCTGCGATGAACCCACGGCCCTTGAGGGGTTCAAGGATACTCGCACGTGTCGCTTCCGTCTCGATGCCCTCATTTTCCTTTAGAACGGCCTTGGCCTTGGCGTCGGAAACGAAACGGTGGATGCTGGCCATCGCCTCGATCAGTGAACCTTCCGAAAACCTGGAAGGCGGCGTGGTCTTCTTTTTGAGGGCGTCCACGTCGGCGCAGAGTACGGCGTCATTGTTGCCGACGGACGGCAGCGACTGTTCGGCCTCTTTTTTTTGGCGTCCTCATCGTCCTCTTCAGCAGCAAATCCGGTCCAGCCCGGTTCTATGATCATCCGGCCACGGGCTTCCCATGCCGTTTCCACGATGGTGGCCAGAATCTTCTGGGCCTCGTAGAGCATGGGGGGATAGAACTGGAGAAAGTACTGGACGGCGATCATCAGGTACAGCTCCTTTTCCTGCGCCGTGAGGCTCCGGGGCTCTTCGCCGGTGGGGATAATCGCGTGGTGGGCCGTAATCTTCTTCGTATCCCAGACGGGGCCTCTCAAGGCGGAATCGGCCTTGGCGGTCACGGTCTCAAGACCGGAAACGCCGGAAAGGGCGGTAATGATCCGGGCGGCGTCACTGAATTGCTCTTCGGGCAGATAGCGGCAGTCGGTACGCGGATACGTCGTCAGCTTCTTTTCATAGAGCGACTGCGCGGTATCCAGAATCTGCTGCGCGGTCATGCCGAGCTTGGAGGAAGCGGCCTTCTGAAGCGAGGAAAGGCAATGGGGCAGGGGGAGACTGGCTTTTTCTTTTTTTCGCGTGTGACGGAGGTGATGATACCGTTTTTGCCGCGCACGGCATCCATGATGCCTTGGGCGGTGGCCCCATCGATGAGACGGCCTTCACTGTCCAGTCCGGGTTGGGTTTCCGAAGGCTTGAAGATGGCTGAGAACGTCCCCGCGTCGTGCTGGAGCGTTGCCTGAAGAACGAGATAGTCAATGGAAGTGAAGGCCGCGATTTCCCGATCCCGGTTGACGACAAGGGCAAGGGTGGGCGTCTGGACGCGCCCCATCGACAACACGCCATCCCGTCCCGACTCCCTGTCCCGGAGCGTCATGGCGCGGGTTGCGTTCATGCCTATGAGCCAGTCAGCCTATGAGCGGGCGCGGGCGGAATCTCTGAGATTGGCGTAATCCCGGTTGTCCTTCAGCGTTGCCAGAGCTTTTTGGATCGAGAGGGAGTCTAGGGATGCAAGCCAAATTCGCTGAACCGGGCCGGTGTAGCGGAAGTGTTCGAGGACTTCATCCACGAGAAGCTGGCCTTCCCTGTCCGGGTCGCCCGTGTTGACGACCGTAGCGGCCTCACCAAGCAGATTGTTGATTACCTGAAGTTGAGCGCGGGCGCTTTCCTTGGGCTTGAGCCGCCACTCACGGGGAATCATGGGCAGGGAGCTTCTGCGCCACAGCTTCCATGCTTCATCATAATCATCGGGATCATACTGTTCCAGCAAATGCCCGAAGCACCAGGTCACGACGTCGTTCCCACAGACCATATACCCCTGACAAGTCTGCGTGACGCCGAGTTCAGCGGCAATGGCTTTGCCGAGAGACGGTTTTTCAGCGATGAAGAGACGTTGGATCATGGAGTCCTCTCAATTCAGAAGGTTGCGATAGGTTCCGAAGCGGCGTTTGAAGGGGGTCAGCAGGGCCGGGATCAGGCGTTCTTCCAGTTCTTCGGCCTGAAAGTCGGCGTTGAAGCCCTTCCTTCGGTGGTTTTCAATGCGCAGGGTGTTCCCATAGAAAGACGTGCTCCATCCTTTGGCGTCGTCATTGCGGGTGACTTCCTGTGAGTTGGGGAACGCCGCGCACCATATGGGAAGAAGTTTTTTGAGCCTGTAAAAGAGGTTCGTCATGCGGGCGTCCGTCTGGACCTCTGTGAGATGAACTCCGTGCAGAAATGGAGAGGGTTGCGAATAGAGGAAGAACTTTGCGATGCAGGCGCGGTGACATCCGTCTTCCGCGACGTAGCCTTTGCCGCCATGAAAGCAGAAGCTCATGAAGGGGGCACGGAATTGTTCGAGGTTCAGGTAGTACTCAGGATTCACCGTAAACAGCCTAATGTTTTTCTGCATCTTTTCGCCCTTATCGGGGAGTTCCCTCCATGTCATGCCGGGATAGTTGGGGTTGGCTGCTGTCCCACAGATCAGGCCGGTATTTACTGAAGCTGACCAGCAACGGCTTATCGAGCGGAGGAAGGGTGCCGGACGTAGCGATTCGATACAGCTATCGGCAAAGGCGGGTACTGTATCAAAAAGTTCTTTGATTTGTTCGTCAGTCATGGCCGTCCTTTGTGGCTGCTCATCAATCCAGTGACCACCGTTGAGCCGTTCGCCAACGTAGTTGACGCCGACCTTCCATGTGTACTCATGGCCAGCGTAGGTCCGGTAGTAGGAGGGCAAGGCGTCATCAATGATCCAGACCCATTTGGTGCGGCAGCGCGGGGTATTCTCACAGCCTTCTCGGCTCATGCGCTGCCAGATGTCGTCTGGAATGCACTCTTCGACGGGAACTTGCTTTTTGAGCTGACGGTTCAGAAGAGCAGCGGTGCAGCGTTCAGCGCCGTCTCAGTCTCATGCGTAGGTTCGAACGGTATAGTATGGCTCCAGCGAAATTGTGAGTGCAGCGGATCACCAGCGGAGGGATCAGCGTGACCACGCTGTGGGCAGGCCGCAGCGGTGGCGCGTACATTATGTGGATGCCGAGCCGTCTGACGATCAGGGAATGGTGGTTTGGGTAGGGCCTCATGATTGCCCTCCCTTTTGGATGGAAAAAGGTGGCAGGGGGGAGACTAGCCCATAGGTGAAGAGAGCCGCGATGAGGCGTGTCAGTTGCACAGTCTCACGGTCGGTTGCTGCTTCACGGGGAAGAGAAATGTTGAGGGACGGAACGCGGAGGTAAAAGGCGCTAGAGGGAGATAGGCGCGCAGCGCACGTGGAGGGGACGACGCGGACTGAAAGCCTTGGGGGAGAGCTTTACAAGTGGAGGGGATATAATACAAAAGGCGCATCACAACACCCTGATTTTCAGAGTAAAGTGATGCGCCTCTAGTTTTCTAGTGGCGTCCCCAAGCGGATTTGAACCGCTGTTGACGGCGTGAAAGGCCGCTGTCCTGGGCCGGCTAGACGATGGGGACGTTTACCGTGCTTTTCTGCTTGCCGCAGCTGCACAGCCAGAACTATTTATAAAAATCATCCACCGCTGTCAACGAGAAAAAAGGAAAAAATGAAAAAAAGTTGAAACGTATAGTTAATACGCTGTATTTGCTCTATAAAAATTTAACAAAAACTCCTTTGATAAGAGGAAAACTCTCGGTTCCCAGCGGCCTCATTCTGGTAAATGGGGAGTGAACGGTACAAAACGGTTACCATATGGGCTCACCAATCCTGTATTTCCCCCAATCGGCAAGAGATGTTTTCTTTCGGGTTAAGGTGCAAAGGAGCGAAAGAGCAGGGAGGCTCCCTCGAGGCGTATTCTTCACGTAGGGGGCAGAAAAATGCCAGAAGTCTAAAAGAATTCCCCCAGCCTCCCGAATGAAGGAAGCTGGGGGATGGTTTTTTAATGGTAGCCGCTCGGAGACAGCTTTAGATCTTCTTGTACGCACCGCCGGTGGATGCGGAGGTCACCAGCTTGGCGTAACGGCGCAAGAACGGGGATTTTATATCCTTTTCCACGGGGACGAAGTGTTTGCGGCGTTCTTCGATTTCCGCTTCGGGGACGACCAGTTCCAGCTTACGGCCGGGGATGTCGATATGGATGGTGTCGCCGTCCTGCACAAGCCCGATGAGCCCGCCGTCCGCCGCTTCGGGGGATACGTGGCCGATGGCCGCACCCCGGCTGCCGCCGCTAAAACGACCGTCCGTGATGAGCGCCACATCCGCGCCGAGGCCCATGCCCACGATGGCTGACGTCGGGGTCAGCATTTCGCGCATACCCGGGCCGCCGCGGGGGCCTTCATACCGGATGACCACCACGTCGCCCTTTTTGATCTTGCCGCCGAGGATGGCTTCCACGCCTTCTTCCTCGCTGTTGAACACGCGGGCGGTCACGTCGCGGACCATCATTTCGGGAGCCACGGCGGACTGCTTCACTACGGCGCCGTCGGGCGCGAGGTTGCCGCGCAGGATGGCGATGCCGCCTTCCTTGGCGTAGGGCTTGTCGATGCGGATGACGTCGGGGTCAATGATGTGGGCCTTGAGTTCCTTGATATTCTCAGCCACCGTCTTACCGGTGACGGTGAGCGCCTCGCCGTGCACGAGGCCCTTGTCGAGCAGGGCTCCCATGACGGCGGGGATGCCGCCCGCGCGGTGCAGGTCTTCGATGTGCTGCGTCCCGGCGGGAGAAAGCTTACAGATATTGGGCGTCTTGCGGCTGATGTCGTCGAAGATGTCCAGTGACAGGCTCAGTTCGGCTTCCCCGAATACGGCGGGCAGGTGGAGGGTCGTGTTGGTGGAGCCGCCGAGAGCCATGTCCGCCGCCACAGCGTTGTGGACGGATTGTTCGGTCACGATGTCGCGGGGACGGATGTTCTTTTCGAGAAGTTTCATGACCTGCATACCCGCCTGTTTGGCAAGGCGGATACGGGCGGCGGACACGGCGGGCGTCGTGCCGTTGCCGGGCAGGGCCACGCCCATGGCTTCGCACAGGCAGTTCATGGTGTTGGCGGTGTACATGCCGGAACAGGAACCGCAGCCGGGACAGGCGTTTTCGGTCAGGTCTTCCAGCTCTTCTTCGGTCATGGTGCCGTTACGGACCGCGCCGACGCCTTCAAAGACGCTGATGAGGTCGGTGTTGTTCCGTCCCGCCAGCATGGGGCCGCCGCTCATGATGATGGAGGGCAGGTTCAGGCGCATCATGGCCATGAGCATACCGGGGACGATCTTGTCGCAGTTGGGGATGAACACCAGCGCGTCGAAAGGATGTGCCGTAGCCATGATTTCGATGGAATCAGTGATGACTTCGCGCGAGGTCAGGGAGAAGCGCATGCCTTCATGATTCATGGCCAGGCCGTCGCACACGGCGATGGCCGGGAACTCCATAGGCGTGCCGCCCGCCATGCGGATGCCCGCCTTGACGGCCTCGGCGATTTTGCCGAGATGCAGGTGGCCGGGGACCACTTCGTTGGCGGCGTTTACTACGCCGATGAGTGGGCGTTTCATTTCTTCGCGGGTCAGGCCGAGCGCGTAGAGCAGGGAGCGAGTGGGGGGCCTTTTCAAGACCGAACGTCATTTTTTGGCTGCGCATTGTCTGTTTCCTTTTAAAAAGTCGCTGTACTGGGCCGTCCGGTGGCGGTCCGTTCTGAAAACGGAGAACGGCTAGTCGCCGTATTCGTCCTCAAAGTCCTGTTTGGTCATGCCGAAGTGTTCGGGAAATTCCTCTTCCGGCAAATCGTCAATGGCTCCGGAAAGGAGGAAGAGACCGCCGTGCGCCTGCATGAAGTAGTCGTCCATCGGGCCCCAAAGCTTCTTCACCTTTCGCAGCACGTCCAGATCTTCCAGTCGTTCCACGGGGGCCGCGCCCTCGCCGGTAATGGCCCCGGCGGCCACCATGCCCCGCCACGCGTCGGAGCCGCTGTCGATGCAAACCTTGTCGCCGTGCTTCACCCATTCGTTGGTCACGGCATCACGGGCGACGAGCGTATAGGGAGCGCCCTGTGAACAGCCGCCTTTCTTGGAAAGGTCGTCGTAATAGCCCCGATTCGCCTCATAGTCATACATCTCCGTCTTGTCGAAGACGAAGGTGTATTGGCAGTCCATCATCTCTTTCAGCGTCCGCAGGTTGGTGAACCCGCAATCGCCGTACTCCTCCAGCCTGAGCAGCGAATAAATCATGTTCCGCTTTTCGGAAACGGGCATATCGGAACGGGACACGGCCCGTATGGCCTCTTCAATGTAGTCTTCGATTTCGTGCATGGACACGGCGGGGTTCCTTTATGCGTCGTTCCGGAGGAGGGGCACCGCTGCCCGAGGCGGGAAATGCCTGCCTCAGGCAGCTGCGGATCTAGTCGATGATACGGCCCTGAAGCCAGATGATGGCGTCGATTTCATCCCCGGCCTGCGGGACGATCTTGCAGACGCGCTCGGGAGCGTAGAGGGGGAAGCGGAGCGGGTTCGGGGTATTGAGGCCGAACTCCACGATCAGCATATAAATTTTTTCGTTCTGGATGTGCATCTCTTCCACGGACGTGACCGGGACGCGGATCTGATATTCGCTGGCGACATCACCGGGGACGACAATGCGGGCGCCTCTGAGATCCACGGTGAGCTGCGGCACGTCGAGGCGGGTCTTGCCCGGATTCTGGGCCAGCCATTCCGCCACGTAACGCTCGTATTCCACGCCTTCGGTAATGGTCATTTCGTCAAGGAGGGCGCGGCGCAGGCCGTAGGCGAGCCCTGCGATAAGGAAGGTATGGCGGACGCCGGGGGTAAGATTTTCACGGTCGCGGAACAGAAACGGCGAGTAGAACCAGAGCGGGTTGGCGCCTTCGTTGCAGGTGGCGGACACTTCGCCTTCGGTTCCGTTTTGCCAGAGATACGTCTCGTTCACGGTCATATCGTTGGGCGCGCCTTCCAGCAGGGGATAGGTCGACACGGGACGGAGCTGTTCGCCCGCGTTCCCGTGGACGGTGACGCCCGCGCGGAATCCTGTTTCTACCGGCCAGGCCAGCACCATGGTCTCTTCCTTGGAGTCCTTGCGCTGCCAACAATCACGGGTCTTTCCTTCCTTCATCACCTGCATGACGACGGCGGGAACTTCCTTCTCGGGATCGTTCAAAAGGGTCAGCCAGGTTTTGCCAAGTCCTTCAAAATGGTTGCTCATGGGGCCTATCCTGATGGTTATGGTTGCTATCAGCGCTTTCTCGGGCGCCGTTTTTGTCTCAAGCGAAGAATCATACCCGTTTAGCCAGCATACGGCAAGATCGCAAAGCGCGCCGTTCCGGGGAGAATGTTTGATCTTTATTCTTTCGGCGGCGCTTGTGCACCGCACAGTCGCATGATAACAGTGAGAACCCAAACAAGGCGGGAATTCCCCCGCCGTGTCGTGTCCGAGGCGGTTCGTTTTGTTACGTCTTTATGCTTGAGGAGAGTGCCGTGCGCGAAATTCATGTTTCAGCCATAACGGATACCGTCGCGGAGCTGGCCGTCGCCGCCTGCTGCCGTTTGCCGGATGTGATGTACCGGGCCATCGAGTCGTCCGTGGAACGGGAGGCCTCGCCTTCCGGCAAGGACGTATTGCGTCAGCTTTTGCTGAACGCCGACATCGCGGCTTCGGAGAACACGCCTATTTGTCAGGATACCGGCCTTGCCGTCGTGTTCGCTGAAGTCGGGCAGGATGTGCATGTCGTGGGCGGTTCGTTTGAAGAGGCCGTCAACGCCGGGGTCGCCAAAGGGTATACGGAAGGCTATCTGCGGAAGTCCTCCGTGGCCGAGCCGCTGTTCGAGCGCAAGAACACCGGGGACAACACGCCCGCCGTGCTGCATGTGCGCCTTGTGCCCGGCGATCGTATCCGCCTGAAGCTGGCGCCCAAAGGGGCGGGCAGTGAAAACAAGAGCGCCCTCAAGATGCTCGTCCCCGCTGACGGCATTGAAGGCGTGAAGAAATTTGTGGTGGATACGGTGAAGGCCGCCGGTTCGAGCCCCTGTCCTCCGATGGTGGTCGGTGTGGGCATCGGCGGTACGCTTGAGCTGGCGGGCCTGTGCGCCAAGCGCGCCGCCATGCGCGACGTGGACACCCGCAACCCCGATCCCCGGTATGCGGCCTTTGAGGAAGAGCTCCTCGGCCTCCTGAACGATCTCGGGACGGGCCCGCAGGGACTCGGCGGGACGACCACTGCTTTCAAGGTCAACGTGGAGTTCTGCGCCACGCACATCGCCAGCCTCCCGGTGGCGGTGAACATCAATTGCCACGCTGCGCGCCACGCCGAGGCGGAACTGTAATCACTTCCAGTCCCCGCCTCAGGCGCGGGGGCAAACAGGAGATTTCCGTGTCCGAACCCATCCGTTTGACGACGCCCCTTACTCAAGACAAGGTGCGTTCACTGCATATCGGTGACAGAGTCCTCATTTCGGGAACCATTTACGCGGCCCGCGACGCCGCCCACAAGCGCATGGTGGAGACGCTGGACAGGGGAGAGCCCCTGCCCGTGGATCTGCGCGATCAGATTGTTTATTATGTGGGGCCCTCTCCGGCCAAGCCGGGGCAGGCCATCGGTTCCGCCGGGCCGACGACCTCAGGCCGTATGGACGCCTACGCGCCGCGCCTGATGGAAAAAGGGCTTTCCGGCATGATCGGCAAAGGCAACCGTTCGCAGGCGGTCAAGGACGCCATGCAGCGTTACGGGACGGTCTATTTCGCGGCCACCGGCGGCGCTGGGGCGCTGCTGTCCCGCTGCATCCGTTCGTATACGGTGCTGGCCTATGCCGAGCTCGGCCCGGAAGCGCTGGCGGCGATGGAGGTCGTGGACTTCCCCGTCATCGTCGTGGGCGATGTCGAGGGCGGTGACTATTATATGGAAGGGCCCAAAGCCTACGCGAAGCGCTAGAGAAGATATTTGAGGACAGAGAGGCATTGTGGAGGGGGAGGAGAAACTTTCTGCAGAAAGTTTCTCCTCCCCCTCAACCCCCTATTCTTCAAAGACTTTCGTGTTTATCGAATCCCTGTTCGGAGTCTTTTCCGGCGCGGATTGTCTTTGGAGCATGGGAACCTCCAAGGACACAATTCAGGTCAAAGGCTGTCGGTTTTCGGAAGGGGGGGCTTTGCATTTGAAGTCCTTTTTTCCTTTTGGCTTGAATGTACCGGGAAAGCTGACAAGAGGGATTCGATAAGGTCGAAAGTCTTTGAAAGGAGAGAGGA
>NZ_JH114231.1:865620-871283 GCF_000224655.1 Bilophila sp. 4_1_30 | reverse complement strand
TCTCCCCTCCCCCGATTCTTCCAGCTTTTCCTCCCTCTCCCGTGCTTGCGCCCCGGAAGGAGAGTGGTTACACTGTGAAAACATGCCATTAACCCGTCAGGAGAGAATCCTGAGGAGACCACTATGAAAAAATTGCTTTTTCTGGCGGCACTGACCCTGTGTGCCGCGCCCGCGTATGCCGCCCCCGATCGTTTTGAACAGATGGATAAGGACGGCAACGGACAGGTGGATTGGGAAGAGTTTCAGGCTGCCGTCCCCGGCATGAAGCGCCCCGCCTTCGACACGATCGACGCCGACAAGAGCGGCGGCATCTGCCGCAGCGAATGGGACAACTTCATGAAATCCCATATGGGCGGCCAGAAGGGAATGCCCCCCGCCGGAATGGGTATGCCAGCGGGCATGGGCGGCAAAGCCATGCCTCCCGCCGGGGCCGAAAAGGGCGGTATGCCCATGATCCAGCCCCCTGCGCAGCAGGGCGAAGCCCCCGGCATCGTACCCCCGAAAAACTAGCTCTCAAACGGAACCTCGCGGTTTCATAAACGCCAGCCGCCCTCTGAAGGCGGCAGCAAAGGATTGTTCATGAACATGGATGCTTCCTCCACGGAAACGGCTTCCTCCACACCGGAAAACAGCGTCGGACTGGATTTTCTGCACGTCCGCATCAATCAGGACAACGCCTCCGGGCGCTTCGGCAAGAAAGTCCATACCCGGTTTCCTCCTGAGCCGAACGGCTATCTGCACATCGGCCACGCCAAGTCCATCTGCATCAACTTCGGGTTGGCGCAGGAGTACGGCGGGCTGTGCAACCTGCGCTTCGACGATACCAATCCGGTGAAGGAAGATACCGAATACGTGGATTCCATCCGTGAAGACGTGCACTGGCTCGGCGGCGAATGGGACGATCGGGAATATTACGCTTCCAACTACTTCGATCAATTGTATGCGTTCGCCGAGCAGCTCATCCGTGACGGCAAGGCGTATGTGGACAGCCAGAGCGCCGAGGAAATCCGCGCCAGCCGGGGCACGCTGACGCAGCCGGGCACGGAAAGCCCATACCGGAACCGCTCCATCGAGGAAAACCTCGATCTGTTCCACCGGATGCGCGACGGCGAGTTCGCCGACGGGGAGCATGTGCTCCGCGCCAAGATCGACATGGCCTCTCCCAACGTGGTCATGCGTGACCCCACGCTGTACCGCATCCGCCATGCCGAACACCACCGGACCGGCGACAAGTGGTGCGTCTATCCCATGTACGACTTTACGCACTGCCTGTCCGATTCGCTGGAAGGCATTACGCACTCCATCTGCACGCTGGAGTTCGTCAACAACCGCGAACTGTACGACTGGGTGCTCGACGCGCTGAACGTGTACCACCCGCAGCAGATCGAGTTCGCCCGCCTTGGCCTGACCTATACCGTGCTGTCCAAGCGCAAGCTCATCCAGCTCGTGAAGGGCGGATTCGTGCGCGGCTGGGACGATCCCCGTATGCCCACCATTTGCGGGATGCGACGCAGGGGGTACACCCCGGAAGCCATCCGTGACTTCTGCTCGCGCATCGGCGTGGCCCGCGCGGAAAATCTGGTGGAATACAGCCTGCTCGAGTTCTGCGTGCGCGAACACCTGAACGCGGTTGCCCCGCGCACGATGGCCGTACTCGATCCGATCAAGGTCGTCATCGAGAACTATCCTGAAGGGCAGGTGGAGTGGTTCGACATGCCTTTCAGTCAGGACGGCAGCGTGGAAGGCAGCCGCAAGGTGCCGTTCAGCCGTGAGCTTTATATCGAGCGGGACGACTTCCGCGAAGATCCGCCGAAGAAGTTCCATCGCCTCTTCCCGGGTTCGGAAGTCCGCCTGCGTTATGCCTACTATGTCACGTGCAAGGACGTGATCAAAGACGCGGACGGCAACATCGTGGAGCTTCGCTGTACCTATGATCCGGAATCGAAGGGCGGGGCCACGCCCGACGGACGCAAGATCAAGGGCACTATCCATTGGGTTTCCGTGCCCCACGCCGTATCCGCCGAAGTGCGCCTGTACGAGCACTTGTTTACCTCCCCCACGCCCGGCAATACGCCCGAAGGCGTGGAGTTCACGGATCTGCTGAACCCCGGCTCCATGCGTGTCGTGACCGCACAGGTCGAACCCGCTCTGGCGGAGTTCCCCGCCGGAGCCCGCGTGCAGTTCGAGCGCCTTGGGTATTTCTGTGTCGATCCGGACAGCAAGCCCGGTGCGCCTGTCTTCAACAGGACGGTGACGCTCAAGGATTCGTGGGCGAAGATCGAAGGCAAGCAATAAAGAAAAGAGAGGAAGGCTCCTGTTTATGGAGCGTCCTTATCGGCATGAGGCTGAAAGGAGGCTGTGCGGCGGGATTCCGTTTGCGCGGCCTCCTTCTTTTAGGAGAAGGCTCTACGCGGCCCTTTGCGGAAAGGTTTTTGAGGCAGGGGAATCCGTAGGGCGGCTGGCCGTTGGCGCGTTGGGTGGGACGGGCAGCCGGGAGACGCAAACGTGCTTTGTTGAAACGGCATGTTTGGCGCGAAGATAAAGGATTAATATATTCTTCCCTGAGTGAAATCAGGGACTGTGCTTTTCTTTTGAAGCCTGTATGATGAAGTCTTGCGGGGGAAGCGCCTCCGTGCTAGAGCTTGCCCCGCATCTTGCGTATAACTTTTTTGACAAGCCGTGCTTGCCGTTTTTTAGAGGCCGCGTCATGATTCTCGCCCGATTGATCCGTGTCTGTGCGTCCGCGCTGCTGTGCGCAGGGGTCTCGTTGTTCCCCGGAAACGCTTCCGCTAATGGAGCGGGGACGGTGGTGGACGGTCGCGCCATCTTGAAAATGAGCAAGGGGAGCAATCTTTGCGCGTTGACGTTTGACGACGGCCCGAGCAGTCACACGGAACGCCTGATGGAGATCCTGCGGGAGCGGGGTATTCATGCCACGTTTTTTGTCGTAGGCAAACAGGTCAAATACCACCCCGAGCTCATTGTACGCCTTCAGCAGGAAGGGCATGAAATCGGCAACCACACCTATTCGCACAAGTCGCTCCGCCACCTTTCCGTTGACGCGCAACGGAGCGAAATCCTGAGTGTTCAGGAATCGTTGCGGAAACTCGGCGTGCATTCGCGCTACATCCGGCCGCCGTACGGAAATTTTGACGCCAACACTGTGGCGATAGCCAAGGCCGAGGGGGCGGACATCATGCTGTGGTCCATCGACAGCATGGACTGGTCCAAGCGGGCGAGCATCGAGAATATGAAGACGCTCATCAGTGGCCAGAAGTTGCGCGGCGTTTTCCTGTTCCACGATACGCATGAGCAGACCATAGAAGCCCTGCCTGAAATTCTTGATCGCCTTATTGCGGACGGCTGCCAGTTTGTGACGGTTTCCGAGTACCTTGCGGCCTTGCGCCAAGATGCCCTGCCCGAAGGTGTCAAAGTGGCCGCCCCCGTGATTCAGGAGAACCCGCATCAGCCGGCTCCCCCCCAGAACGCCCAAGCGGAGCGGGAAGCGCCGCAGCAGTTGTTCCAGCCCGGCGACGTGCATGAAGTCCGCCAGCCGATGGCCCCGAGGCCGAAGGCGGCGGAAACCCCCGGAGCCGAGCAGATGGCCGGGCACTCTACGAATATGAACGATGCCGAACCAGCGGCCTTGCGGACGTCGATGCTGTAACGCCAGAGAGGATGTACAAAAAAGGGAACCGAAGTTCCCTTTTTTCATATCATGCGTTGACGGTTGAGCCTATTTGCCGCAACATTTTTTGTACTTCTTGCCGCTGCCGCAGGGGCAAGGCTCGTTACGTCCGATTTTGGGCGTTTCGCGGCGGTACGGGTCCTGGCCGTGGACATTGCCGTCCACGTAGTACCAGCGGCCGTCTTCGCGGCGGAAGAAAGCGTCTTCGCGCAGGGACTGGGGCATACCGTTGACAGAATAGCGTGCTTCAAAGGATACTTCACCGGTCTCGTCGGTTTCGGCGCCGTCCTTGGTGGAGAAAATTTCAAGGCCTTCCCACTCTACGGCTTCCGACCATTTCTTCATGTCTTCATGATCGGCCTCGTCACGGATGCTCGGATGCACCGTTTCGTTGAGGTAATCATACTTGCCGAGGGTGTGGGCGGCATAGCGCGAACGCATGAGCGCTTCGGCGGTGGGGGCGGTTTCACGGCCTTCGATATAGGTTTCGCAGCATTCTTCGTAGGGGCGGCCGGAGCCGCAGGGACACAGGGACATGGGGTTCCTCCGGGATAAGACAGGCGTGCGGCCTGCGTGTAGTGATGTGGGGACTGGTTACGGTTTCGCGTCCTCGGAGTCAAGCCCGGTCTCTGAAACCAGAACAGCCCGCGTAAAGCGGGCCGTTATGGGAGGAAGAAAGTGATGAAGAAAGAAGAAAGGAATTACTTTATCTGTAGCAATGTGCGTGCCAACATCGCGTAAAAATCGTTTTTTCTGTTTTTGACAAGAGTTGTAGTGTATTACGGGAAAGTCAAAAAAGTGTTCCCTCGCGGCGGGGTGTCATAATTTGTACCCGTCCGGACAACCCCTTGGTATCCGGCACGTGGGAACCAAAAAATTTTACCACAGGAGATCCGTATGCAAGCCATCAGCATCATAGGGTTCAGCAATTCCGGCAAGACGACGCTCATTTCCCGGCTTTCCGAGTGTCTGGAAGCCCGAGGCCTCAAAGTCGCCATTGCCAAACACACCCATCACGAACTGGACAAGCCGGACACGGATACCGCGCTTTTGATGGGCCCGAAACGGACCATCGGTGGGGTTGAGCAATACGAAGGACGGCAAGGGAGAAGCCATGATCCATTGGGGGCATCCGTGTTTCCTCCGGGATTTGGTCCCTCTGCTGGATGCGGACATCCTGCTGGTGGAAGGAGGCAAAACCATCGGCTGGCTGCCGCGTATCTTGTGTTTGCGGACCACCCCGGAACTTTTGACGGCGCTTCCGGAAGGCTGCAAGGCTCTGCGCCCCGAGCTGGCGCTCGCCACGTATGGCGACAACAAGCTCCCCGGGCTGCCGTCGTTCACGGCCGAAGATCTGGATGCGCTGGTCGATCTGATTCTTGAGAAGGGCTTTTTGTTGCCCGCGCTGGATTGCGGAGCTTGCGGGGAAGCGGACTGTACCGCCATGACGCAGCGCATCGTGGCTGGAGAGAAGACGCCCGGCGATTGCGTGGCCGCACGCGGGAACATTGAGGCCACCGTCAACGGTCAGTCCGTGGGGCTTAACCCCTTCACGGCGCAGATGCTTTCCGGTGGCATCAAGGGGATGCTCGGTGCGCTCAAGGGCATGGTTCCCGGCGGCGAGGTTATTATTAGGATGAAAGGGTAGGGATGCAGATGTGGGGAGGGGAGGAAGAACCTTTCTTCAGAAAGGTTCTTCCTCCCCTCCCCACGCCCCACCCCTCCTTCTCCCAAGACTTTCTCCTTTATCGAATCCCTATTTGTGGTTTGGGGAGTCAAAAAGGGAAGGGCGTTGTGTTGGTTGTTGGGTAGAGTCATCTTTTGATAGACCTGTTGAAATCTCTTTATCGCATTTACCTGCAATACAAAAAAGACGAGGCTTCCTCGTCTTTTTTGTGCGGAACCGGGAGACGGACGCCTCCGAAACGAAATGATGTGCTTCCCATTTTGTCATTGACCCAGATAAAAGTCTTTG
>NZ_JH114231.1:856878-865250 GCF_000224655.1 Bilophila sp. 4_1_30 | reverse complement strand
AATTCTCTCTAAAAAGACTCTTCAACAACAAGAGCCGCCAGCGGCTTGCGGCTCGTGTGCCGCTCGGACGGATGCGCATTTTCCGCCGCGTAGCCGATGGAGAGGATGTGCTCAGGCTCGATGCCTTCGGTGATGCGGAAAAGCTCGCGGACAACCGATGGATCGAAACGGGTCATCCAGCAGCTTCCCAACCCCAGATCGGCCGCCTCCAGAAGCATGTGCGTCGCCACGATCGCGGTGTCGGTGTCGACCATACCCTTGCCGTCGTAGGGCCGCACCCACGCTTCGGAAGGGACGCCGCAGACGATGATCGCCAGGGGATAGCCTTGCACATTGGTGCATTTGGAGAGCTTCTCCAATCCTTCAGTACGTTGTACGACGAGGAACTTGTGCGGCTGGTTGTTTTTCGCCGTCGGAGCTATGCGCCCCGCCTCAAGGATGCGTTCAAGCTTTTCCGCCTCGACGGGCTTGGGGAGATAGGAGCGGACGGCATATCTTTTCTGGGCAAGCGAGAGAAAGTCATTCATGGCAAACCTCCAAAGTTGTTTGCCCGTACTATAGGGGTATGATTCTTTATTGCAAGTACGCATATTTTTATCCTATAGTCACTAAAAAGATACTGAAAGGGACGGCCTGTGGCATGAAGCAGATCAAAACGCACTACGACTGTTCGCTGGAGCTGGCGATGGAGCTGGTGGGCGGCAAATGGAAGCTCGTTCTTCTGTGGCAACTGCTGGGCGGGGCCAAGCGGTTCAGTGAACTCAAGCGCAAGTTGGGGGACATCACCCAGAAGATGCTGACCCTCCAGCTCCGCGAACTGGAGGCTGCCGGGCTGCTCACCCGGACGGTTTATCCGGTCATCCCGCCCCATGTGGAATATTCGTTGACGGAGAGGGGGATGGCGCTCGCCCCGGTGCTGCGGGGCTTGTGCGCATGGTCGGGAAAATACGCCGTGGAGAAAGGCATTACGCTTGCCCCGCTGCCGCCCTCCGGGGACGGAAAGGATTTGCCCGGCACGGCGGAATCTTTCCCGGAAGCTTGACTTTTGGAATAAATATGGGTAACGCTCTGGGGCTTACAAATTGTGAAGTTCCTGCATCACGGAGAAGTTCATGTTCGAAAGTTTATCTGACAGGTTGTCCAGCGCGTTCCGCTCCCTGAGCGGCCGGGCGCAGCTCACCGAGGAAAATATCCGCGATGGCCTGCGCGAGGTGCGTCTTGCCCTGTTGGAAGCCGACGTCAACTTCAAGGTCGTCAAGGAGTTCGTGGAGCGTGTGCGTGAGCGCGTGCTCGGTCAGGAAGTCGAAAAAAGCCTGACCCCCACGCAGCAGCTCGTCAAAGCTGTGCATGACGAACTCGTTACCCTGCTCGGCGGCGAAACAACCGAACTGAACCTGCGCGGCGCGCAGCCCGGCGTCATCATGATGGTGGGTCTTCAGGGTTCCGGTAAGACCACATCGGCGGGCAAGCTCGCCAATCTCCTGCGCAAGCAGAAAATGCGGCCTTATCTCGTTCCCGTGGACGTGTACCGTCCCGCCGCCATCGATCAGCTCCGCACGCTCGCCCGGCAGCTCGACATCCCCTGCTTTGCTTCTTCGGCGGATATGAAGCCCGTGGACATTGTCCGCGCCGCGCTCGAAGACGCCAAAGAGAAGCAGTGCACCGTGGTCATCCTCGATACGGCGGGCCGCCTGCACATCGACGCCCCGCTCATGCAGGAGCTGGTGGACATCAAGTCCGCCGTACAGCCGCAGGAAATTTTGTTCGTGGCCGACGCCATGACCGGTCAGGATGCCGTGACCGTGGCCGAAGCCTTCAACAAGGATCTGGCCCTGACCGGCGTGGTCCTGACCAAGATGGACGGTGATGCCCGCGGCGGCGCGGCCCTGTCCATCAAGTCGGTGACGGGCGCTTCGGTCAAGTATGTCGGCGTCGGTGAAAAGCTTTCCGATCTCGAGGTGTTCCACCCCGAGCGCGTGGCGGGGCGTATTCTTGGCATGGGCGATATGCTCACGCTCATCGAAAAGGCGCAAAGCTCTTTCGAGGCGGAAGAAGCCGAAGCCATGGCCAAGAAGCTGCAAAAGGCCACGTTCGATTTTGAGGATTTCCGTACCCAGATGCGCCGCATGAAAAAGATCGGGTCGCTGGAAAACATCCTCAAGCTTATTCCCGGACTTGGCGGCCTGACCTCCAAGCTCGGCGATCTGAAGGCCCCGGAACAGGAGATGGCGCGCACTGAAGCCATCATCAATTCCATGACCATGAAAGAGCGCCGGAATCCGGATCTCATCAACGGCAGCCGCCGGCAGCGCATCGCCGCCGGGTCCGGCACGACCGTGGCACAGGTCAATCAGGTCCTGCGCCAGTTCACCCAGATGCGTCAGATGATGCAGCAGGTGATGAACCCCAAAGCCAAGGGCGGCAGGCCGAAGATGCCTCCGTTGCCCAAAGGGATGGGGGGAATGGGCGGTATGCCCGGTATGGGAGGGCTCCCCGGCATGGGCGGCCTTTCCGGGATGGGTGGGTTGCCCGGTATGGGCGGACTCCCCGGCATGGGCGGTATGCCCGGTTTGCCCGGAGCTCCGGGCAGCGGTAAATCCGCCACGAAAAAGAAAAAGACGGAACGGCAGAAGCGCAAGAAAAAGCGTTGATCCTCTTCCGTTTGCGGGCCGCGTCGGCACCCGGTCGGTTATTCCCCGGCCGAAAGGCTGGTGGCGAGTTTCCGGCCCAGTCGTGCAGGTCGCAAGGCATTCCCCTTGTCCTTGAGCAACAACTTTATACGATACCAATAGGAGTGTTCCAATGTCCGTTAAACTGAGACTTACCCGCATGGGCAACAAGAAGCGTTCCTTCTTCCGCATCGTGGCCACCAACACCGCCAGCCGCCGTGACGGTCGCCCGCTGGAATTCCTCGGCTACTACAACCCGCAGGTCAGCCCCGCCGACATCAAGATCGACACCGACAAGGTGCAGAAGTGGATGGACCTCGGCGCCGAGATGAGCGACACCGTGCGCTCGCTCATGAAGCAGTATGCCAAGAAGGCCGACGCCTAGTTCGCCTTTCGGTTGTCTAGCTTTTCAGCGACCCGGTCGGCCTCTGCGGGTCGGCTCGGGTCGTTTGTCTTTTTTATGTTGCTGTGAAGAGAACGGTAAGCGCCCTTCTTTCCTCTACCCCGCATTTGCTGATGGGTGGAGAGGCTCCGCGTCAAAAATTCCGGCGGCACGCTTGGAGAACACATGTTTTCCCGAAAGCCTCTGCCGCTGAGAGCTGTTTTCCCTCACCGAACAGGACAGGTACGCTATGAAAGATTTTGTGGAATTTGTCGCCAAAGGGCTTGTGGACAAGCCTGAAGACGTGCAGGTCGTCGAGGTGGAAGGGGAACAGGGCGCCGTCCTTGAGTTGCGCGTCGCCAAGGAAGATCTCGGCAAGGTGATCGGCAAGCAGGGCCGGACCGCCCGTGCGCTCCGTACGCTGCTCGGCGCGGCCTCTTCCAAGGCCCATCGTCGCGTCATGCTGGAAATCGTGGAGTAGTTCGTGGCGGAACAGCGCAACATCCCGGCCGATCTGGTCGAAATAGGCACGCTCGCCCGTCCCCACGGCATCCGTGGCGAAATCCGCGTCAATTACTATGCCGACTCGTTGGAGCTCCTGCGCGGGGATGTGGTGTATCTTCAGGCCGGGAACAAGCCTCCCAGAAAGATGGAGATCGACACCGTCCGTATGCATCAGGGGACGCCGCTGATCCGGTTTGTCGAGGCCCCCGATCGCACGGCCGCCGAATTCCTGCGCGGGCAGACGCTTCTCATTCCCGAATCCGCGTTGCCCGAACTTGATGAGGACGAGGTGTATCTGCACGATATGCTCGGGCTTTCCGTGGTGCTTGACGCGACGGGGCAAAAGCTCGGCGTGCTGGATCACGTCCTTTTCCACGGAGAGCAGGAATTTTGGTCCATCCTCACGCCGGAAGGCAAGGAAATCCTGCTTCCCGCCGTGCCCGAATTTGTCGCGGACATCGATCTCGATACCGAGATCATCCGCATCACCCCTCCTGAAGGGTTGCTCGAACTCTATATGTAGCGCCTTCACCGCCGTTACCGTACGCCCTCATCTCACCGTTGAGAGCTGGCCATTTCCTCTAAGGGGATTTTTGGGCCGTGGGCATACCGTTTCAGTACGTCGGTGATCTAACGACACCAAAAGGCCGTCCGGAAGGGCGGCCTTTTCTGTTTTCAAGGGAAAGAAACGGCTCCGGTTTGATACGGGTAGGTGTTCCACGAAAGAGTTTTTCAGCCGCCAGAATGGGGGCATCATGCTCTTTCGGCGCACTCCATAAGGATTTCCGCAACATCATCGGGGCGGTGGAGATGGACGTTGTGGCCGGAGGCGATTTCGACGACGCGCCAGAGGGGGAGCCTGCGGGCACGCTCCACAGAAAGGGCGATGGGGTGAAGCTTCACGGGCGTGCAGGAAACATAGGTTACGGGAACGCCGTTGCCCTGGGGGACACGGACGTCGATGCGATCGAAATAGGGCTTGATGGGCTGCGGGGTCATGTGGTCTCTGAACCATTCCCGCATGGCCTCGGTGGCGAAATGTCCCGGAGTCGGGGCGGGAATGCTGATCCCGCCGTCATGGCGCGCCCGGAGGACACGCTGCTCGGCTTCGTCGTTCGGGATCAGATCCATTGCGCATTCGCCGGGTTTGGGGACCATTGCGTCGAGATAGACGATATGGCGGAGGCATTGCGGGATGCGCTCGGCGACCGCCGTCAGGACAATCCCCGCGTAGCTGTGCCCCACAAGCACAACGTCTCGCAGGTCATTGTACTTGATCAGGTTGACCACATCCATGACGTGGGTTTCCAGCGTGATCCGGTCGGAAAGGAGATGGGAGCGCTCGGCAAGCCCGGTGAGGCTCATGGGGAAAACCGTATGCCCGGCATTGCGGAGCCTGTCCGCCACCGGCTTCCAGCACCATGCCCCGCACCATGATCCGGGCACGAGAACAAAAGCCGGTTTCCGTCCCAAAAGCGTTTCCGTGGTATCCATTGCTGACCTGCCTGTAGAAGTTCGTTTCGCCTTTGAGAAGATGTACCAAGAACGGAGCTCCGGTCAACTGGTTTTCCCTGAGAAGCGCGGAGGGGCGGTATATTGTCATCTCGCTGGGCTGATGCTATGTTCGTTGAGCCGCGCTTATGCGCGGATTTTTTGCGGCGCGTTCCTTTTTTCGGCCTCTTTCCGGCCGCGTTTTCTTGTAAGGTGGGGTTTCATGAATAGTACGATGTGTACGGCGTTGTTGACGTTGCTTTCCATGACGCTTTTCGCCGGCAATTCAGTGCTGTGCCGTTTGGCGCTGCTTGAGTACAAAATGGAGCCCGTGACCTATACGGCGGTCCGTCTCATTTCCGGCGCGCTGATGCTGTGGCTGATCATGGCCGTGCGCCACAAGAACGTGTTCAAGTCCGGGACATGGCCCGGCGCGCTGTCCTTGTTTAGCTATATGGCGTGTTTTTCGTGGGCCTATGTCGAGCTGCCCACCGCCGTGGGAACGCTGATCATCGCTGTGGCCGTGCAGACCACGATGATCGGTTTCGGATTCTTCTCCGGCGAGCGCCCGAGCAGGCAACAGGGCATCGGCATCGGCATTGCGCTGGTCGGCCTTGTCTTCCTGCTGTTGCCGGGATTGACCGCTCCGCCGTTTTTCAGCTCCCTGATCATTTTTATATCCGGTGCGGCATGGGGCGTTTATTGCCTGTGCGGCAAAGGCGTGAGCGATCCCGCCGCATCGACCGCCGGAAACTTCATGAAGGCCGTTCCCTTCACCCTGCTCATGATGCTTTGCCTGCCTTCGCAGGTGAGTTTCGATAATCCCGGCATGTGGTACGCACTGGCGGCCGGCGCGCTGGCTTCCGCCAGCGGCTATGTGATTTGGTACATGGTTGTGGTCCGGTTCACGGTCACTGTTGCGGCTGTCGTCCAGTTGAGCGTTCCCGTGATCACCGCCATCGGCGGCGTGCTGTTCGTCAACGAACCCATTACGCTGCGCGTTGCCCTTAGTTCCGCGGCCATCCTTGGCGGCATTTTCTTTGCGACGGCATTTCGAAGAGGATAGGGCTGAGGAAAGAAGACCGGGGGTGTTTTTTACAAAAAAACTCCTCCGGCCCCCATCCTCAAAAAGATCGACTGGTGGAAGGCCGCGCGGCGGAAGTTCCGTTGACTCGCTTCTTGAAAGGGCATTCCCGATATGGGGCTGTCTGTTTTTATGAGCATAATTCTATGCCCACCCATCATTTTCCTTTAATTCTTTAAAGAGATTCTTAAAAGAAGAGCATCCGTATGCGGATGCTCTTCTTTTTCTCTGATGGGCAACAATTTTCAAACCGGATATAATCGTCATGGGGGATTCGATAAAGTCGAAAGTCTTGGGAGAGGAGGGAGTGGGGTTTGGGGAGGGGAACCTTTCTCCAGAAAAGTTCCCCTCCCCAAACCCAATAGCTTCATTTACCCCATGACCCGATAACAAATAGCCGGGGCAAGGAGGAAATCGCTCTTGCGCATGGTTTCGACGGCCTTGCGGATGGCGGAAACCGAGGCTTCGTGGGTCATGAAGACGAGGGGCACGCCCGCTTCGCTCTGTCCCTTCTGGATTGCCTGCGCGATGCTGACGCCCTGATCGGAGAGCGCGCCGGAAAGGTCGCGCAGGACACCGGGATCGTCCTTGACCATGAAGCGCATGTAATAGGTGCTGCAGGCTTCTTCCGGGGGCAGGATGTCGGCTTGCGGGAGCACCTGCTTGACGAAGCCGGAGTTCAGTTTGTTGTTCTGGCGGGCGATGGAAATAAGGTCCCCGAGCACCGCGCTGGCCGTGGGCAGGCTGCCCGCGCCGAGTCCGTGCAGGAAGAGGGAGCCGACCGCATTGCCTTCCACGCGCACGGCGTTGTACGCGCCGCCCACGCGGGCAAGGAGATAGGTGTGGTTCACCAGCGTCGGGAAGACGCCCGCTTCGAGCTTGCCGTCGCGCATCCGGGCGCGGCCGAGGAGCTTGATGCGGTAGCCGAACTCGCGGGCAAAGTCGATGTCCATCTTGTCGAGGTTGCGGATGCCTTCGATGGGCATTTTCGTATAGGGATAGTCCACGCCCCATGCAAGGCGGATAAGCAGCACGAGCTTGTGCGCGGTGTCGAACCCGTCGATGTCCAGCGTGGGATCGGCCTCGGCGTAGCCCTTTTCCTGCGCTTCGGCGAGGGCAGGGGCGAAGTTGACGCCCTTGCTGGTCATTTCCGAAAGGATATAGTTGCCGGTGCCGTTCAAAATGCCTTCGAGCGAAGTGATATGGTTCCCGGTAAGGCTTTCCTTCAGCGTCTGGACGATGGGGATGCCGCCCGCCACGCTGGCTTCATAGAGCAGAGTGGCGCCCTTTTCGTCGGCCAGCCGGAACAGGCTTTCGCCTTCTTCCGCGAGCAGGGCCTTGTTGGCGGTGACGACCTGTTTGCCCTTTGCGAGGCTGCGCGTGATGAGCTCCTTGGCCGTGTCGATGCCGCCCATCAGCTCGATGACCACGTCAATGTCGGGATCGTCGGCAAGGGTCATGGGATCGGTCGTCAGGCGCACGCCCTCCGGAAGATCGCGTTTACGGTTCGGATTGCGGACGGCGACAGCCTTCAGATTAAAGTCGCAGCCGGAGCGGGCCCGGATTTCTTCGGCGTTTTCGGACAGCAGGCGCACAAGGCCGCCGCCGACGGTTCCGAGTCCGGCCAGCCCGATATTCAGGGTCGTATTCATCAACAGATGTCCTTTTTGGCTGAAGTCTTCGCGGAAGGGACGGAAGTACCTGTCCGTAGCGTGAATTTGTATCTATAGTAGGGAACGGCGCCGTCTGTAAAGGGAGGGAAGCGCACGGCGGCGGAGGCGGAAGCGAAAAAAGTCATGCTCCGCTTGGGGGTTCGTCTCTGGACGCCGAAAACGAATCGTGTTTTGATGGTGGGAGTCACACGGAGGAAAGAGCATTCATGAGCGGAAATACTTTCGGACGTCTTTTTCGTCTGACCACCTACGGGGAATCCCACGGCCCGGCGCTCGGCGGCGTCGTTGACGGTTGCCCGGCGGGCATCGCCCTCTCGGAGGAACTGCTCCAGAAGGAGCTCGACCGGCGGCGTCCCGGCGGCGGCACGGCCGGGACCACGCGCAAGGAGCCGGACGCCGTCCGGTTGCTGTCCGGCGTTTTTGAAGGCGCGACCACGGGAACGCCCATCGGCTTCCAAATCGAGAACACCAACCAGCGCTCCGGCGATTACGGGCCGCTGGCGGCGGTCTGGCGTCCGGGGCACGCGGATATGACCTATGACGCCAAGTACGGCGTGCGCGACTTCCGG
>NZ_JH114231.1:852774-856474 GCF_000224655.1 Bilophila sp. 4_1_30 | reverse complement strand
CGTTGGTCCGTACCGTACGCGGCGAGGGCGACACGCTCGGCGGCATCGTCCGGGTGGAGGTGCTCGGCGTGCCCGCCGGTCTGGGCGAACCCGTGTTCGATAAGCTGGATGCCGTGCTGGCGCAGGCGCTCATGAGCGTAGGGGCGGTCAAGGGCGTGGAGATCGGCGACGGTTTCGCCGCGGCCCGCAGCCGGGGGAGCTTCAATAACGACGCCTACCGTCCGGCCGGGGCCGGATCGACGCCGGGCAATCCCGCGACCAACCATTGCGGCGGTATCCTCGGCGGTATTTCGACCGGCCAGCCGCTGGTGATGACCGTGGCGATCAAACCCATCCCCTCCATCGCCAAGGAACAGCAAAGCGTGAACGCCGAAGGCAGCCCCGTATCCTTGCGTGTGGGCGGACGGCACGACATCTGTGCCATTCCGCGCGTCAATCCCGTGCTTGAGGCGATGGCCGCCTTGACCGTGGCCGACGCCCTGCTGCTGCAGCGGCGGATGGGGTAGGGCATGACGCAGCTTTCTCTTTCATCCCTCGACGATACGGTGGAATTGCAGGGCACGCTGGAGCGTGTGGTCTTCCATAATGAGGAAAACGGCTACACGGTGTTCCGGGTCAGGCCGGAAGGCAAGGACGAGGTGGATCTCGTCACCGTGGTCGGGCATATGGGCAGCCCGCAGGCGGGCGCGTCCCTGCGCATCAAGGGCCGGTGGGTGAACAACGCCCGCTTCGGCAGGCAGGTGCAGATGGATTCCTTTGAAAGCCTGCTCCCCGCCACCGCCGAGGGCATCAAGCTGTATCTGGCCTCCGGGCTGATCAAGGGCATCGGCAAGAGCATCGCGGCGCGCATCGTCAAGGCGTTCGGCGAAGACACGCTCAGGATTTTCGACGAAGAACCGCAGCGCCTGCTGGAAATTTCCGGCATCACCCAGAAGAAGCTGGTGACCATCGTCGAGTGCTGGACCGAGCATCAGGGCGTGCGCAATCTGGTGCAGTTCCTCCAGCCGCACGATATCGGCGCGTCCTTCGCCGTCCGTATCTATAAGCATTACGGCCCGCAGGCGCTGTCCATCGTGCAGGAGAACCCCTACCGGCTGGCGATGGACATCCGGGGCATCGGCTTCCTGACGGCGGATGCGCTGGCGGCCAAGCTCGGTTTTGAAAGCGAGCACCCTTTGCGGATTCAGGCGGGCACGCTGTACACGCTGATGAAGCAGATCGACGACGGGCACGTCTATTATCCCCGCCGGGCCTTGGTGGAACAGACCTGTTCCCAGCTCGGCATCGCGGAAGAGTTCGTCGAGGAGGCCGTGGACTGCCTCGCCCGTGAGGAACGGGTGGTGCTGGAGGAACTCGACGACGAGATCGGCGTGTACCTGACCCGGTTCCATCATTACGAATCGAAGATTGCCTATTACCTGCGGCGTATCCTCGCCTCGCCGAAGTCGGTGCGGTTCCCCAAGGCCGACGAGGTGGTGGAGAAAGTCGTGTCCCGGCTCGGCATTACGCTGGCCGAGGAACAGCTTGAGGCCGTGCGCACATCGGCGACGTCCAAAGTAATGGTGCTGACCGGCGGCCCCGGTACGGGCAAGACCACCATCCTGAACGCGATCATTCAGGTTTTTGCGGAAAACAAGGCCAAGATTTTGCTGGCCGCGCCCACGGGCCGGGCGGCGAAACGCATGTCCGAGGCCATCGGCCGGGAAGCCCGCACGATCCACCGCCTGCTCGAATACACGCCTAAGGACGACGGGTTCGCCCGCAACGAGGATAACCCGTTGGCCTGCGGGCTGCTTGTGGTGGACGAGGCGTCCATGATGGACACCATGCTGGCGTACCATCTGCTCAAGGCGGCCCCGCTCGGCGCGACCATCGTATTCGTGGGCGATGTGCATCAGCTCCCGTCCGTGGGGCCGGGCAACGTGCTCGGGGATCTCATCGCTTCCGGGGCCATGCCCGTGGTCGAGCTGGTGGAGGTGTTCCGGCAGGCGGCGGAAAGCGAAATCGTGTGCAACGCCCACCTGATCAACCGGGGCGAGCTGCCACGCCTTGAATCCTCAAAGGATCGCCTTTCCGATTTCTATTTCATGCGGCAGGACGATCCCGATCGCGCGGCGGACATCATCGTGGATTTGGTCAAGAACCACATCCCCCGCCGTTTCCAGCTTGATCCTTTCGACGAAATCCAGGTGCTTTCGCCCATGCACAAGGGCACCGTGGGCGCGGCGAACCTCAACCTGCGGCTCCAGCAGGCGCTCAATCCCGAAGGGGAGGCCCTGCAGCGCGGAGAGCGGTTCTATCGGCTCGGCGACAAGGTCATGCAGATCCGCAACAACTATGAGAAAGATGTGTACAACGGCGATATCGGGCGGGTTTCCAGTGTGGACGTACAGGAAAAATGCCTTGTTGTCCGGTATGATGACCGTTATGTCGGGTACGATTGGGAAGAACTCGACGAAATAGTGGCGGCCTACGCAATTTCCATTCACAAATCACAGGGTTCGGAATATCCTGCCGTCGTCATTCCGTTGATGACGCAGCACTATATGTTGCTGCAGCGGAATCTCATCTATACGGGGGTGACGCGGGGCAAGCGTCTTGTTGTACTGGTAGGAGAGCCCCGCGCTTTGGCGATGGCCGTTAAAAACAACCGGATGCAGAAGCGGTATACGTGGCTGGCCCGACGTTTGGGGGCGGCCCCGGAGGCCGCCGGTCCGCAAACTGAGGGTGAACGCACATGATGGTTTCTGGTGCCCGCAAGGGCTTTTGGGGTGTGCCGCCGTATGAAAGGCTCGGGGGGCGGGGCGTTGTCTCTGTCCCCAAAACGGTGAAAGGGAGAAGCCTTCGTCTGATTGCGCTCGGCGTATTGCTGTGCTGCGCCCTTGCGCTCGGCGGCTGCGGCGGAGGACGCAAGGGCGGGAGTCTGCCTCCGGTCGAGTCCGGCAGCTTTGAAGGCCCGAAAGGGAGCATTGCGGATTTGCGGCGGTTGCCGCAGGATCTGCTGGTTTATGCCCGGCAGGGCAGTCCGGACAAGCCCCTCATGTCGGCTGCGGAGCAGGCCCGGCAGGACGCCCGGTTCAACAGCCTGTTCTTTGGACCGTGGGAGGCTGTACGATCCTCTGTTTCCGCCTCCGAGGCGTTCGCCATTTTCGGTGGCCAGAAGAAGCGGAGCAAGGCGCGGGGATGGGCGGAAAACCTGCTGCCGTGGACGCAGGAGAACTGGGACAAGCTGACGGCGAACGCCGCTCGGGATGCATACCCGTCCCGGTTCGACAAGGCGATTACCGTGCGGCCTACGGTGCTGCGCGAAGCGCCCACCCATAAGCCCCGGTTCGGGAACCCTGCCGAGGCCGGAGAAGGGTATCCCTTCGATATGTTCATGTACTCCACGCTTCCGGTGGGGATGCCGTTGCTTGTCGTGCATACCTCCGCCGATGGCGCGTGGGTATTCGTGGAGACGGGGCTCGTATCCGGCTGGGTTCCCACGGAGGATACGGCTGTGACGGACGCGCCGTTCCGCTCGCGCTACGAGAACGGGACGTATGCGGTCATCGTCCGTGACGACGTCCCGCTGGTGGACGAGCTGGGCCGTTATGTTACCACGGGGAGCCTCGGGACCATGTTGCCTCTGTCCGGCGGATCGGGATCATCGCTGAGGCTGCTGGTCCCTGTGCGTGATCCGCAGGGCCGTGCCGTGGCC
>NZ_JH114231.1:838889-852305 GCF_000224655.1 Bilophila sp. 4_1_30 | reverse complement strand
CCCTGACGGCAAGGGCGGCGGCCGAGATCGGCAACCGCATGATGGGGCAGCCCTACGGTTGGGGCGGATACCTGTTCAATCGGGACTGCTCGCTGGCGATGAGGGATCTTTTCGTCCCTTTTGGGGTGTGGCTGCCACGCAATTCATCGGCGCAGGCCAAGGCATGGCAGTTCATCAGCTTCGTGAAGGCGTCTCCCTCGGGTAAGGAAAGCATCATCAAAGACGAAGGGGTTCCGTTCGCCACGCTGCTCTGGTTGCGCGGGCACATTACCCTATATATAGGGACGTACAAGGGCGAGCCCGTTATGTTCCACAACGTCTGGGGCGTCCGTACCAATGACGGGAACGGCGAAGGCAGGCACATCATCGGGCGGGCCGTCGTCACCTCCCTCCAGCCCGGGGCCGAGCTTCCCAACGTCCGCCGCGAAAATCTGATTCTTTCCCGGCTGCAGGGGATGAGCATTCTACGGTATGAGTGAGGAATGCGGGGGAGGAGGGCATCTTTGGAAAGGGTGCCCTTTCGCGGTAGCTCTTCCGCAAGGCGTTTCTTGAGAGCGTAACGTGGTTTCTTCTGTGACTTGATTTTTTGCTTTGAGGCAGGGCACATTGTTTCAAGAACGTCTGTTGAGGGCGAGAAAAAGCCGTTTCCCGTTTTGGGAAACGGCTTTTTATTTGTGTCCGTACGTTTTTGTGCGCGGATGGCCGTTTTGGCAGTCCGCGCACAGCGTTGTGCTGTAGGGGGTGAGGAAGGGGCCTTCAGTGGGCAGAAGAGGCGGGAGGGGCAGCGGGATTGCCGGATTCCCTTTCGTTCAGGCGATTGAGTGGCGGTACACCCCTTTGGGTTTGGGTGTTTTTTCCCAAGAAGGAAAGGTTCGCTTTGTCCGAATGGAATCTTTTTTGCGGCTTCAACGTGCTTGTTGTAGGAGATCAGGCCATTTGAGCATGATGTTTGGCTATCGGATAGTAGATTTTTTCAGAAATATTTCTGTATTCAGAAAATATTCTGATAGAATCATGTATTTTTCTGTTTATTGACGTTTTGTGTGGAGTGTTCTCCTCTAACACATTAGAATATCAGCTCTAGTCGAATATAATGCGTTGGCATGTCCTTTGCTGAACAAGGAGTAGGAAAACACCGGGTACTCCGGTTGAATAAGTGGCCTTTTCTTTCTTTTTTATTCAGTGAAGCCAAGGAGAAACCATGCTTGTTACAGAAACAGCTTGGGGAAAGCGCATCAAGACCGACGTGCTCATCCTCGGAACCGGCGCTTCAGGTATCGGCGCGGCCCTGCGCGCGACGGAACTCAAGGCCGACGTGCTCATGGTGGGGCAGGGGCGTCTGGAAAGCTCCGGTTGCCTCGGCGGCGGCAACGACCATTTTATGGCGGCGCTCGGCACCGACGAACCCAACGACACCCGCGAAGCTTTCGTCGGCTTCTTTATGAAGTCGGCCTTCGGTTACCGCGAAGCCCAGCTCAACCAGTGGTTCGACGCCATCAAGCCCTGCGTGAAAATTCTTGAGGAAGTCGATACGGAATTCCTGATCAAGGACGGCAAGCGGTATCGTTCCGTCGGCTTCGGCCAGCCCGGCGCGTGGTGGCTGCACATCACCAACGGCACGACCATCAAGCGGCATCTGGCCCGCCGGGTACGCAAGTCCGGCGTCAACATCCTCGACGACTTCCACATCACCCGTCTGTTCGAGCGCGACGGGCACATCATGGGGTGCATGGGCTTCAATGTCCTGACCCGCGAAGTGTACGCCATCGAATGCAAAACCGCCATCTGTTCCCTCGGCTGGCACCCCCAGCGCCTGACCAACAACTCCACCGGCAACCCCTACAACTGCTGGCATATGCCGTACAACACCGGCAGCTATTTCGTCCTGCCCATGCAGATCGGCGCGTCGCTGGTCAACATCGACATCAGCGGCCGCGCGACGCTCATCCCCAAGGGGTGGGGCGCGCCCGGCATGAACGGCATTAACAACATGGGCGGCAAGGAAATCAACGCGCTCGGCGAGCGGTTCATGTTCAAGTATGATCCGATGGGCGAAAACGGCAAGCGCCGCAATCAGGTCATGGGCACGTGGCAGGAACAGGTCGAGGGCAACGGCCCGCCGTTCTACATGGATATGACCCACTTCAGCGATGAGGACGTGCATCACCTCCAGTATGTGCTCATGCCCGCGGACAAGGAAACCTACCTTGATTACTGTGCGGCCCGCGGCATCGAGTTCAAGAAGGCCCCGCTGGAAGTGGAGGTTTCCGAAATGACGGTTTCCGGGATGCTCCTCGCCGACGATCGCTTGGAAACCACGGTGAAGGGCCTGTTCGCGGGCAGCAACTTTACGAGTTTTTCCGGCGCGATGTGCTGCGGCTACGTGGCGGCGTTCCATGCCGCGAACGATGCGGCGTCCACCGAGATGGGCGTCATCGACGACGCGGAAGCGCAGGCCGAACACGACCGAATCATCGCCCCTTGGGAGCGCAAGGGAACCAACCTTCTGAAGTACAACGACTTTGAAGATCCCATCCGTCAGATCATGGACTACTACGCCAAGTACCGCCGGAACATGGCCGGTATGCGTCTCGCCCTCGAAAAGCTCGCCCTTGTGGAAAGCTACACGGATCGTGTCGTAGCCACCAACAACCACGAGCTGATGCGCCTGCACGAGGCGTTCGACCTGCTGGAACTCTGCCGGGCCCATCTGGAAGCCTGCCTCCAGCGCAGGGAAAGCGGGCGGGGCATGTATCAGCTCTCCGATTATCCCGAAAAGGACCCCGAACTCGCCAAGGGGCTGGTGCTCACCCGCAAGGACGGCGCGTTCCAGTTCGGCTGGACGGAGTGATCCCGCATCTTTCACAAGGAGAAACGACATGCCTCCGGTTTTTGATTCCAAGAAATGCGTCAAGTGCGGCCGCTGCGTGAAGGATTGCCCCGGCTACATTCTGGAACTGGACAAGGAACACGACGAGACGCCTCACGTCATCGAAGCATACAAGCGTGAGTGCTGGCATTGCGGCAACTGCCGCATCAGCTGCCCGCAGCAGGCCGTTTCCTTTGAATTTCCCTTATACACCCTCGTTTAGGCGGAGCGGATATGAGCAAGCATACCGTTTTTGTGGAAGCCCCGCCGTTCGCCAAGTTCTCCGACGTCGAGATGCGCCGTCTGCTTGATGACGAACGCCTGGAAGTGCTGGACTGGCGCGGGAAGCGCGTGGATGCGCCCGGCTTCGTTGAAGCGCTTGCCGCCGCCGACATCGCCGTCACCGGCAACAGCCTGACCATCACCGACGAGCTGCTGGAAAAGCTCCCCAACCTCAAGCTGATCGCCAAGCTCGGCACCGGGCTGGACATGATCGACATCCCCGCCGTGCTCCGGCGCGGCATCCTGCTTTGCAACACGCCCGGCGCGAACAGCGTGGCCGTGGCGGAACATACCTTCGCATTGCTGCTCGGCTACCTGCGCAACGTGCCGCAGTGCGACAACGCCGTGCGGACCGGGCAGTGGGAAAAGGCGCGGACTATGGGCGGCGAAATCTGCGGCAAGACCGTGGGCATCATTGGCCTCGGCAACATCGGGAGCCGCGTGGCTTCCCGGATGGCCGGGTTCGAAGCCCGCCTTCTCGGAACCGATCCCTGCTGGCCCGAAGCCCTTGCCGCCAAGTACGGCATCGAGCGCCGGGAGCTGAACGAGCTGCTCGCCGAGTCGGACATCGTGTGCGTGCATTGCCCCCTCGACGAAACCACCGCCGGGTTCATCGGCAAGGCGGAACTGGCGCTTATGAAGCCCTCCGCGCTGCTGGTCAACATGGCCCGTGGCGGCATCGTGGACGAGGACGCCCTGTACGAAGCCCTGCGCGGCAAGGTCATTTCCGGCGCGATCATCGACGCCTATTCGCAGGAGCCGCTCACCGCTTCCCCGTTGTTCTCGCTGGACAACGTGATCCTGTCCCCGCACGCCGGGGCCTTCACTACGGATGCGCTCAACGCCATGTCCCGCATGTCCGTTGACCAGTTGTTCCAGTATGTGGACGGTGCCATGCCCGACAACCTCGTTACCGCGGAGTAAAGTCATGCCATCCTTTTTGAACGCCATGACGCGCCAAATCCCCAGTTCCAGCATCCATGCCGCCACCCAGAAAGCTGAAGCCTACCGGCGTGAAGGCAAGAAGGTGGTCATTTTCAGTATCGGCCGCCCCGACTTCGATACGCCCGCCCACATCAAGGAGGCCGCCAAGGCCGCGCTGGACAAGGGATATGTGCATTATACCCCCAACATGGGCATCCTGCCCCTGCGCGAAGCCGTAGCCGAGCACATCAAGCGGCAGACCGGCGTCAGCTATGACCCGAAGACCGAAGTCATGATCACCTGCGGCGGGCAGCAGGCCATCCTCCTGACCATGAAGGCCGTGCTTGAACCCGGCGACGAAGTGCTGCTGCCGTCTCCCGGTTATGGCCTGTATTACAACTGTGCCGCCATCGCCGACGCGCAGGTTCGTGCCTATGCGCTCAAGGCCCCCGATTTCGGCTGGGGCGGCGCGGAAGCGGGCGAACGCACCAAGATGCTGTTCATCAACAGCCCACACAACCCCACCGGCGCGGTTCTTTCCAGGGAAGAGCTCGGCCAGATCGCCGATTTCGCCAAGGCCAACAACCTGCTGGTTGTTTCCGACGAAGCCTATGACCGTCTGCTGTATGACGGCCTTGAGCATCGTTCCATCGCGTCCGAACCGGGGATGCGCGACCGTACCGTCATCCTCGGCTCCTTCTCCAAGACCTATTCCATGACCGGCTGGCGCATCGGCTATCTCGCCGGGCCCGCCGAGGTCATCCGGGGCATGGCCCTGTTGCAGCAGAGCTTTGTGCTTTCCGTCAACAGTTTCGCCCAGTGGGGCGCCGTGGAAGCCATGACCGGCCCGCAGGATTGCGTTGAGGAAATGCGCCAGCAGTTCGACCTCCGCCGCAAGGCCATGATGGAAGCCCTGTCCACCATACCCAACGTATCCTTCGCGGCTCCCAAGGGCGCGTTCTACATCTACCTGAACCACGAGAAGACAGGGCTGGACCCCGTGCAGTTCTGTGCGAAGCTTCTCGACGAATACTATGTGGCCTGCGTGCCCGGTTCCGAATACGGGCCGTACGCAGGGTGCAACACCCGTCTTTCCTGCGCCACCGGGCTGGACGATTGCCTGGAAGGTGTCGACCGCATCCGGAAGATGGTCGCCTCACTGTAGTGTGAATGAGCCGGAGGGACGGCCCCTCCGGCTCTGCTCCAAGGACAGGAACTGTATAACCCGACTGGAGACGCCATGAAGAGGACATTATTGACATTGACGTTGGCCGCGGCTCTGTGCCTTCCCGCGCTGTTCGCGCAGAAGAGTGCCGCCGAAGAACCCATCGTGCTGACTTTCAACCTTGGGATGCCGCCTATCCACCAGCGGTGGGTCAATGCCATCAAGCCTTGGTGCGACGAACTCGAAAAGCGCAGCAACGGGCGCATCAAGATTGAACCCTATTTCGCCAACGCCCTTGGCAAGCGTTCCGACGCCATGGACTCCGTCCGTACCGGCATAGCGGACTTGGCCGAAGCGCCTTTCAGCTCCAACCCCGGCGCGTTCCCCTTCCATTCTCAGATTTTTTCCGCCGCCAACCCCAGCATGGCTCTCGGCAATGCCTATGAGATGCTGAGCGATTTCTATAAGGCCCATCCCGAAGTCCTGAAGAAGGAAATCAAGGGCGTCAAGCTCATGTTCATTCACGCCTACCCCGTGGGCGACTGTGTCATGACCAAGTCCGCCCCCATCCTGAAGCTCGACGACATCAAGGGCAAGAAGCTCGGCTTTGAAGGCGGCGGCCTGCGCTTTGAAACCATGCAGGCCCTCGGCGCTTCCGTGGTCGGCATGAACATGTCCGATCTGTATCAGGCCATGCAGGGCGGCATCATCGACGGTATCGTCATGGATTTCGATCCGCTGATTTCCCGGCGTTACGGTGAGGAAGTCAAGCACGTCACTCTGTTGAACATCACCGGAACCGCCTTTTACGTGGTCATGAATCAGGAACGCTACGACAGCCTGCCCGACGACCTCAAGGCCATCGTCGACGATATGTCCCAGAATTACGGCCCCAATCTTTTGGAAAAGTTCTGGGCTGAAAACGTGTACGGCAGCCTCGACAAGTGGATCAAGGAAATGGGCGGCACCGTCTATGTCCTGTCCGACGAGGATTATGCCCGCGCCGACAAGCTGGCCGCCGTCCCGGCGCAGGCGTGGTTCAAGTCGCTTGACAAGGCCGGCTATCGGGGCGCCGAACTGGAGAAGACGTTCCATCAGTTGGAAGCCAAGTATTTCACGCCGTGGCGTCAGTCTGAAGCCTACCGTTACGTCAAGCAGCAGTAAGCCATCGGTTCCGAACGGCGGCGGGGGGTCCCCGCCGCCCAACCTCCCCAATCAAGGTCTGAACTTATGAGCAGCAACGCCATTGAAACGCCCCCGTTGGCCGCCCAGCTGGAATCGCTATCTGCCCTGATACGGCGCACGGAACCGTTTTGCCAGAGGATAAGCGCTGTCGGCATGTATATCTTTATGGGTCTGGTCATCCTGACCTTCGCGGACGTGCTTCTGCGCTATGTTATCGGATCGCCGATCAGCGGCAGCATCGAAATCACCGAAATGCTCATGTCCGTGGTGCTGTTTTCCTCCGTGGCCTATACCTATTGGAGGCGCGGGCACGTCAGCATGGACATCGTGACCGGCAAGCTGAGCGAACTCAATAAGAACCGGCTTGGGGCCATCACCACGGTCTGGAGCCTTGCGGTCGTCTTTTTCTGCATAACGTGCATGGGCAAGTACGCCATGACCACCACCGACACCACATCGGTATGGAACATGTCCTACAAGCCGTTCATCTGGTTCGCCGTGTTCGGATGCGTCCTGTTGTTCCTTGCCATGCTCAGCCATCTTTTGGATCAGCTTGCCGCCACTATCCGGGGCGGCGGGATGGGGTCGGCTTTCTTGATGCTCGGCATCGGCCTGCTCGGCGTGGCCCTGTCGGTTTGGGTGGCGGTCGAGCGTCTGCCCGGCATCAGCGCACCCGCGCAGGGCGTCATCGGCATGGTGTATATGTTTACCATGTTTTTCTTGGGGATGCCCGTGGCCTTCGCGCTCATGGGGACCTCGCTCGTCTTCATCGCCAGCCTGCGCGGCCTGACGGCGGCTCTGAACCTGTTCGGGACGGCGTGGTTCTCCACGTGCAGCAGTTACACGTGGGCACCCCTGATGTTCTTTCTGTTGATGGGCTTTCTCTGTTTCTACAGCCGGTTCGGCGAAGATCTGTACCGCACGGCCCGCAACTGGTGCGGCCATTTCCGCGGCGGCCTCGCCATAGCCAGCGTGTGCGCCTGCACCGCCCTCGGCGCGGTCGTCGGCGACGCCCTTGTCGGCTGTATCGCCATGATGACCATCGCCCTGCCCGAAATGCGGCGGCACGGCTATGACGACAAGCTCGCCATCGGCACGCTGGCCTGTTCCGGCGGCATCGGCAGTCTCATTCCTCCGAGCTCGAATTTCATCATCTACGGCGTCCTTGCGGAACAGAGCATCGCCGACCTGTTCATCGCCGGTGTGTTCCCCGGCCTCGTGTGCATGGCCTGTTTCATCATCGCCATCGTCATTATGGTCTGGCGCAATCCCGAGCTGGCTCCGGCCCTGCCTCGCGTTCCCATGCGCGAGCGGCTCGTCTCGCTCAAGACCGGCCTGCCCATCATTATCATCTTCATCGTGGTCATCGGCGGCATCTACGCCGGCATGTTCACCGCTACGGAGGGCGGCGGCATCGGCGCGTTCACGACCGTGTTCCTCGCCCTCGTCATGGGCCGCCTGAGCTGGTCCATCGTCACCAACGGCCTCAACGATACCGGCAAGACGATCAGCATGGCCTTTACGGTCCTCGGCGGCGCGGGCGTGTTCAGCTACTTCATGACCATGAGCAAGATCCCCATGATCCTCGCCGGCGTCATCGCCTCCATGAACATGCCTCCCATGGCCGTCATGTTCGCCATCATCGTGTGCATGAGCTTCCTCGGCTGTTTTATCCCGGCCATCCCGCTGATGCTCATCTGCGTGCCCATCTTCCTGCCGCTCGCCGCGCTGTTCGGCTGGAACCTGATTTGGTTCGGCGTCATCATCAATATCCTCGTGACCATGGCCGGCATGACCCCGCCCTTCGGCGTCAGCCTGTTCGTCGCCAAGGAACTGGCGGATGTTCCGCTCTCGTTGGTGTACCGTTCCTCGATACCCTTCATCCTTGCGTTCTTCCTGTGCCTCGGCTTCTGCATCGCCTTTGAGCCGCTGAGCACGTGGCTGCCCGCCATGATGCGGTAAGTGAAAAAGGAATCCCCGCATGGCGGGGGTTCCGTCCCCGGATGCTTTCGGGGAGGCGCTGCGGCGCTTTCCCCGGGAGCGAAACAAAAAGCGTGTCGTTGCGAAGCGCGAAAGACGTTGCCGTTCAAGAGGCGAAAAGGAGAACGCCATGAAGGTCCTCAGCCTGCTCCCCCGTTCCCGGTTTACGGAATCCGGTATGGCCCTGCCGGAAAGCCTTTCCCTGCATTTTTTGCCTCCAAACGGCAGCCACGTCCTGATCGCGGCGGCTGAGAGCGCGCAGGCGCTTTTGCTCCCGCCGTCCCAGCCCTATGTGGATGCCTTCTGCCTCGAACGGATGCCCTCTATCCGCTTCATCCAGACCACGGGCGCGGGCTTTGATTCCGTTGACCACCTCACGGCGGCGGAACTCGGCATTCCGGTATCGAATTCGCCGAACATGAACGCGTCCTCGGTGGCCGAATACGTGATAGCCGCCATTGTGAACCTCCAGCGCGGCCTTGCATGGGCCGACGGGGAAATCCGCCGCGGGCGTTATGCGGCTTCGCGTGCCGAGCTTCTGGAGCAGGGCGGCCTTGAGCTGCGCGGATGCCGGATCGGGCTGCTCGGGCTCGGCAACATCGGGCGCGCGGTCGTTCCGCTCGCCAAGGCTTTTGGGTGTTCCGTCGCCGCTTGCGACGGCTTCTGGCCTGAAGGGTTCGCGGCTGAAAACGGGGTCGAGCGTATGGATGTGGCGGCGCTGTTCGCCGAGTGCGACGTGGTTTCCCTGCATTGCCCGCTCAACGGCAGTACCCGCAACCTTGTGGATTACAACCTGCTTTCGACCATGAAGCCCCATGCCCTGCTGATCAACGCGGCCCGGAGCGGTGTGGTGGTGGAAGCGGATCTCGCCCGCATCCTCGCGGAAGGGTGGATACGCGGCGCGGCGCTCGACTGCTTTGCGGATGACGGGCGTGCTGAGAATCCTTTCTTGTCCATTCCCGCCGAACGTGTCCTGCTGACGCCGCATCTCGCGGGCGTAACCCGCGCCGCGTTCGGGCGGATGCTCTCTCAGGCGCTGGAAAATCTGGAGCGTGTGCTCGTTCATGGCCTGCCGCCCCGTTTCGTGGTGAACGGCGTGTTGGCCGATTATTCCGACTAGTCTTCGCGGCTGGCGTTCCCTTTGTGGGCCGGTGTCCGCTGTTGGTTCCCTCCTTTTGGGGAGGGTAGGAGCTTTGTACCCCTTGTTAAAGTAAAATAATTAATAAAAACAATATATTATAAAAATATTTCGTCCCGGTCCCGTCTCCAGAATCGTTTTGGACGGTGGGGGAAGGGACGCAGGGAGGAGAGCGGGACGCCGTTCTCAAAGGGCCTTCCCTTTCCCGTATTCCCGCTTTCTTCCACAGGAGCCTTTTCATGCTGCAACATTTTTCGGAACTGATTGACAAGGTGAAGGCCATGCCCCGGACAGTGGTGTGCGTGGCGAACGCGGACAGCGAAACCGTGGAAGCCGCACGCATGGCTCTGGATGAAGGGCTGGCCGACGTCATTTTATACGGCGACGAGGCGGTGGTGCGTCCGCTGGTCGGACAGGCGGGCATTGAAGGCCGGATCGAACTCCGCCATGCCGCCGATCCCGCGACGGCGCTGCGGGAAGCCGTGCGCTCGGTGCGCTGCGGGGAATCCGGGGTACTCATGAAGGGTATGCTCAACTCTTCGGACTTTCTGCGCGGTGTGCTGAACAAGGAAGAAGGGCTGCGCACGGGCCGGAGGCTGTCGCACATCGCCGCCGTGGAACTGCCGGGCTATCACAAGCTTATTTACAGTACCGACGGCGGGATGAACATCAATCCCGACCTTGCCGCCAAGAAGGACATCCTTGCCAACGCGCTGCTGGCGCTGCGCTCGTGGGGCTACGAATGCCCCAAGGTCGCCTGCCTTGCCGCCAACGAGCGCGTCGATCCGCACAACCCCGCGACCATCGACGCCGCCGGGCTGGTTGAAGCATGGGAGCGGGGCGAGTTCCCCACGCAATGTATCGTTGAAGGCCCCATTGCCATGGACGTGGCCCTGAACCGTGAATCCGCCCTGCACAAGGGCATCGAAAGCCGGGTTTCCGGCGACGCCGATATTTTCCTCATGCCGATCATGGAAGTGGGCAACGTGGCGATCAAGGGGCTGCTGCACTTTCTCAAGGGCAGTCAGGTGGCCGGGCTCATCCTCGGGGCAGCCGCGCCCGTGGTCATGACGTCGCGCTCGGAGCCGCCGTCCGCCAAACTGTACGCCACCGCGTTGGGATGCCTCGCCGCCCGGAACGCCTAATTGCCTGTGAGGTCAGCATGTTTCGCATTCTTGTGATCAATCCGGGTTCCACCTCGACCAAAATCGCCGTGTACGAGGACGAGGCCCCGCTGTTTGTGGAAAGCCGCGACCACGATACCGCCAAACTGTCTCCGGCGGTCATGGAGCAATTTGAGCTGCGCCACCGCCTGCTGCTTGAGGTATTGGCGGAAAAAGGCATCGATCCCGCTTCGTTGCACGCCTGCGTGGGGCGGGGCGGGCTGTTGCCGCCCGTGCGTTCCGGGGCGTATCGCGTCAATGATGTTATGCTCGACGTGCTGCGTCACCGTCCGGTCATGCAGCATGCCTCGAACCTTGGGGCCGTGCTTGCGGACGCCGTGGCGAGGCCGCTCGGCATCCCGGCGTTCATCTACGATCCCGTCACCGTGGATGAAATGGACCCCATCGCCCGCATCACCGGGTTTTCGTCCATCGAACGCAAGAGCGTGGGGCACATGCTCAACATGCGGGCCTGCGCGCTGCGCTACGCCAAGCGGAACAATGCGAAATACGCCGATCTATCCTTGATCGTGGCGCACATGGGCGGGGGGATCACCCTTTCCCTGCATGTGGGCGGGCGCGTGGTGGACATGATTTCCGACGATGAAGGGCCGTTCGCGCCCGAGCGTTCCGGCGGCTTGCCGTGTTTCCAGCTGGCGGAAATGGCGACGCAGGACGGCGTCACCTTCCCTGAGATGATGCGCCGGATGCAGCGGAAGGGTGGGCTGATGGACTGGTTCGGGACGTCCGACGCGCGGGAAATCGAGCGCCGCATCCACGAAGGCGATGGGAAGGCCGCGCTGGTTTACGAGGCTATGGCCCACAATCTGGCGAAAAATATCGGCAAGCTCGCCGTGGTGACGCGCGGGCGCCTTGACGCCATCCTGCTCACCGGCGGCGTCGCCCGCTCCCGGATGCTCACGGACTGGGTGGCGGATCGTGTGTCCTTCCTCGCTCCGGTGCATGTGCTGCCCGGCGAGAACGAGATGGAATCCCTTGCCCTCGGTGTGCTGCGTGTCCTGCGCGGCGAAGAAGAGGCGCATACCTTTGCGGAGCGGACGGAGGCATCATGAAAACGCCGAGCCGTCTGATCATCCTGCTGGCGGGACTTGTGCTGTGCATGGTCTGCGGTGTCCTGTATGCGTGGTCGATTTTCGTGGTCCCGCTGGAACAGGCTTTCGGCTGGCAGCGTCCCGAGACGTCCCTGACCTTCACTTTCATGATCACCTTCTTCTCGCTCGGCATGTTCGCCGGGGGGAAGCTCCTCCGGTTCGGGCCCGCCCGTGCGGTGCAGATCGGCGGCGCGTTGCTGTGCGTGGGGCTGCTGTGGGCGTCGCGCATCGACTCCGTGATCGGCCTCTACCTCAGTTACGGCGTGGTGTCCGGGTTCGGCATCGGCATCGTGAACCTTGTCCCCGCCGCCGTATGCCTGCGCTGGTATCCTGAACGCAAGGGGCTGGTGAGCGGCCTGCTGACGATGGCCCTTGCGCTCGGCACGCTCCTGTTCGGGACGGTCGGCGCGGGCTGGCTCATCGGCAAGGTGGGCGTTTCCAGCACGTTCATGGCGCTGGCGGTGCTCTTCCTCGGCATCATCGTGCTCGGTTCGCTGTTCCTGCGTATGCCCGAAGCGGCTCCCGGCAAGGAAGAGGGCGACGGCGTCGGCCTGCGGGACATGCTCCATACGCCGTCCTACTGGATGATCTGGGGCTGGATGCTGTCGATCCAGATCGGCGGGCTGATGATCATCGGGCACATCGTTCCCTATGCGCTGGAATGCGGGCTGACTGCGGCTCAGGCCGGGCTCGGCATGGGCGTGTACGCGATAGCGAACGGCGTGGGCCGGTTGTTCTTCGGATACGTCCACGATCGGTTCGGGCGGGCGTGGGGCATGGGGCTGGACGCCGTATTCATGGGATGCGGGCTGGTGCTGCTGGCGGTGCTGCCGTCCCGGTTCGGCATGGCGGGCTTCCTGATTGCGGCGGTTCCGGTGGCGCTGGCGTTCGGCGGGACCATTCCCCAGCTTGCGGCTCTGATCATGGCCTTTTTCGGGCCGCGCCATTTCGGGGTGAACTACGGGTTCAGCACGAGCCCGCTCATGGTGGCCTCGGTGTGTGGGCCGTTCATCGGCGGCCTGATTCGGGCATGGTCCGGAGACTACCTCGTGGCCCTTTATGTGGCTGCGGCCATAACCCTGCTGGGCGTCGCCCCGGCGGTCGTGCTCAGGGAAAAGGCCCGGAAGAGGGAATCGGTTGCACGGGAGGGCTGTCCTTCCCCCGCCTCCCTTTCTTCTCAGAATGGTTGATGGGTGGAAGGAGGCCGCTGGCGGCGGAGTCCTCCGCGCCCCGAAAGGGCGCAGGCAGCCGCAGGCGGAACCCCATAACAATATGTATGGAATCAACACGATAAAGGAGACGTTATGTCAGTGCTTCTCGAACGTGAAATCGGCAAAAAGGCGTTGCTCATGGGCAACGAGGCGCTCGTGCGGGGCGCGTATGAAGCCGGGCTCGACTACGCGAGCTGCTATCCCGGCACCCCTTCCTCGGAAGTGAGCAACCTGCTGTACGAATTGCAGGGCGCGGGCGGTTTCCGCATGGATTTCGCCACCAACGAGAAAGTGGCGATGGAAGCCGTTGCGGGCGCGTCCATGGGCGGCCTGAACTGTCTGACCGCCATGAAGCACGTCGGCCTCAACGTCGCCTCCGATCCGCTC
>NZ_JH114231.1:798291-838669 GCF_000224655.1 Bilophila sp. 4_1_30 | reverse complement strand
TCCGCTCGGTACGCTGACGTATCTCGGCGTCCGCGGGAGCCTCGTGGTGTACAGCGCCGACGACCCGAGCATGTTCTCCAGCCAGAACGAGCAGGACAACCGGCAGTATGCCCGCCTGTTCGGGCTTCCCTGCTTTGAACCCGCCACCGCGCAGGAAATGAAGGATATGACCGTGGCGGCGTTCGCACTTTCGGCGCAAATGGGGATGCCTGTGATGGTTCGGGCGACCACCCGCGTGGCGCACAGCCGCGGCGTGGTGGAGCTCGGCGACATCCGCCCCAAGGCCGGGCCGCGCCGCTATGAAAAGGATTACGCGTTCGTGCCGCTGCCGGGCAATGCCGTGCGCCATCACAAGCGTCTGGTCGAGCGTATGCGCAGCCTGGTTCCGGTGAGCGACGCCAGCCCGTTCAACCGTGTGGAAGGCCCGGCGGATGCGCGCTTCGGCGTGGTCGCCAGCAGTGCCGCGGTCAACTATGTGCTTGATGCCGTGAAGGAATGCGGCCTTTCGGATACCGTGGGCGTGTTCCGCCTCGGCATGACGTGGCCTCTGCCTGAAAACGCCCTGCTGAAATTCCTGCGCGGCAAGGATACGGTGCTTGTGCTTGAGGAGCTGGAGCCGCTGGTTGAGGAAGCCCTCCGCGCGATGGCGCAGAAGAACGGCCTTACCCTGACCATCCTCGGCAAGGGAACCGCCGACCTTTCCACGCTGTACGAATATACCCCGGCCCGTGTGAGCGCCGCCGTAGCCGAAGCCTTCGGCGTCGCTGACGTGACCCCCGCGCCGCTGGATCTCACGGATGCCCCGCAGCTGGTCAACCGTCCTCCGTCCCTGTGCGCGGGCTGCCCGCACCGCATGTCCTACTATGGCGTGAAACTCGGCTGCGAAGGCCGCGACGTCATCTTCGCCACGGACATCGGATGCTACTCCCTCGGATTCATGCCGCCTCTGCGCATGGCCGACATCGGCGTGTGCATGGGCGCGGCGGCCTCCATGCCCGCCGGTCTGGAACTGGCGGTCGGGCCGGAACAGCGCATCGTCGGCTTCATCGGCGACAGCACGCTGTTCCACTCCGGTTTGACCGGGATCGCCAACGCCGTCTACAACCACCACCGTTTCGTGCTGGTCGTCCTCGACAACATGGTTACGGCCATGACCGGACATCAGCCTTCACCGGGCCGTGACGCGTCCCTGCCGCAGGCTCCGGGTACGCCTCCGCTGACCAGCATCGACATGGAAGCCGTCATCAGGGCGCTCGGCGTGGAGCACATCCAGACCGTCCGGCCCACCAACCTTAAGAAGGTGGCGGAAGCGACCCGCGCCGCGCTGGATCACGACGGCGTTTCCGTGATCATCTGCCGCGAACCCTGCCCGCTGCACATGCGCCGCCTGTCCAAGGCCAAGAAACCCGTGTTCGGCATCAACGAGGAACGCTGCGTCAACTGCCATACCTGTGTGGACACGTTCGGCTGTCCGGCCTTCCAGCTTCGGGACGGCAAGGTGTCCATCGATCCCGTCCAGTGCATCGGCTGCGCCGTATGTGCCCAAGTTTGCCCGAACAATGCGATCCGTCCCCAAAAATAAGTAAGGAGCCGTCATGAATACCTTGAGAATCTATATTGCGGGCGTGGGAGGGCAAGGCAACGTGCTGGCCTCCAAAATGATTGGCGAGGCCGCTCTGAGCATGGGCGTGCCCGTCCTCATGAGCGAAACCCACGGCATGGCCCAGCGCGGCGGCGTGGTGGAATCCACGGTCGTGCTCGGCGGCGCGCAGAGCCCCACCATTTCCGACAACTGCGCGGACATCCTGCTGGCCTTCGAGCCGATGGAAGCCGTGCGCGCCCTGAGCAAGGCCAATGCCGACACCATCGTGATCACCAACACCGCGCCTGTGGTGCCGTTCATTCCCGGCGGTTCGGCGGCATATCCCCCCGTCGATGACCTGCTTGCCTGCCTGCGTGCCAAAGTGGGCCGCGTGATTGCGTTCGACGCCCGCAAGGAATCGCTGGAAGCGGGCAACCCGCTCGGCCTGAACATGGTCATGCTCGGTGCGCTGTACGGGGCCGCGGACATGCCGCTTACGAAGGAGAGCCAGATGGAGGCGATCCGCAAGAACGGCAAGCCCGCCTTTGTGGAAAGCAACCTGAACTGTTTCGAGCGCGGGTTCAAGGCCGCTTCCGAGGAAACGGCGAAGGGCTGATCCGCTCTGTAAAATCAGCCGGGGGGAGGCTCTCCTCCCGGCCTTCACGAGATGTGTTGCGGGTGTTCTTTGATCGTCCAGCTGCATTTTCCGCCTGAAGGTTCGTTATCCGGCATTACACGGGGCGATCGGCACAAACTGGGAAACTTTCGGCTTTATGGGGCGGCATCCTTGATGCGGATATTGGGCGGTCGGCATGGGCCGGAAAACCCCAGTCCCCGCAACACCTCGTCTGAAGAGAAGAGGGCGGAACTTTTCCCGCCTGAGCAAGTAAAGGAAACATTATGTTGCCCGTTGAAACGCTAGGGGCTTTTTTTGCCGCATCGGTGGTCATGGGGCTTGCCCCCGGCCCGGACATCCTTTTTGTGCTGACGCAATCGGCTCTGTACGGTGCGCGTGCGGGGTTCGCCACGACCTGCGGGCTGATCACCGGCCTGTTTGTACATATCACCGCCGTATCGCTCGGGGTCGCGGCGCTGTTCCAGAGTTCGGAAACGGCGTTCAATGTGCTGAAATTCGCGGGGGCCGCCTATCTGCTGTATCTGGCGTGGCTCTCCTTCCACAGCGGAACCTCAAAGGCTTCGCTCCAGAAGGCGCAATTCCCCGGATACGGCACACTATACAGGAGAGGGGTGATTATGAACATCACCAACCCCAAGGTGACGCTGTTCTTCCTTGCTTTCCTGCCTCAGTTCGCCGATCCCGCGCAGGGCTGCCTTACGGCGCAGATCGTCGTCCTTGGCGCGCTGTTCCAGCTTGCCACGCTGCTGGTCTTCGGTTGCGTGTCGCTGCTTGCGGGACGGGTCGCCGGGCGTTTCAACAGTTCCGTCAAGGGGCAGTTGTTCCTGAACCGCGCCGCAGGTTGCGTTTTTACCGGGCTGGCGGTCATGCTGCTTGTCTCTTCCCGTTGATCGCTCCCCCGATACTTCCCCCCTATACCCCGACGGCCTTCCGTAAAGAAAGATACCCCTTCCGCTACAAAGAGCCCTTTCACGGAGGGCCGCCGGGCAGCCCCCCGTTCCAGCCAAAAGGCGGGAAGCAACCTCCTGTAGAGGAGATTGCTTCCCGTCCTTTTCCCCTGAGTGCCTTGCTGCTCGTGTCATGGAAGTATCCCCGCATCACGGAAGCGGTTCCCGCTCCTTGCCGCAACTTTTTTAGGCGTCGGGAACAATGCCCGTGCAGGCCGTCCGCGTTAGCGGTACCGCAGCGACTGGATCTGCTCCCATGTGACGCCTTGCGATTTGAGATACTTGTTGAGCCGTGTCGTATCGTCGGCGTGTTTTTTCCGGCCACGCGAAACGCCGAACAGTTTACGCCCTGCCTCCGTGCGCGTGGAGCAGTCGCAGCATACCCTGATGACGTTTTCCAGCTGTATCTTGTCGAACAGATCCATCTGATCAAGCTGGGAGGGGGTGAACAGCCTTGACAGCAGCGGGGCCCCCTGTTTCGGGGCGGGAAGCTCGGCGAGGGCCGGGCTATGCCATATCGCACGCAGCCGGACAATCTCCTCCTCCACAAGCTCCTCGTTGATGATGCCGCCGAGGGCGTAGCTCTGCATCCGTTCGATGGACGAGGACAAGTCGCGGAAGTTCCCCGGCCAGATGGCTTCGGGCGACATGGCGAAGTTCAGATAGCGTTCCCGCGCTTCGGGCAGGAAGTCCGCCTTGAAGCCTTTCAGCCGCGTGTGGCGGTCAAGTTCGTAGTTGATGTTCGGCTCGATGTCCTCCAAGCGTTCCCTGAGTGGGGGAAGCCGGAAATGCCACATGTTGATGCGTGACAACAAGTCGAGGCGGAAGCGCCCCTGCCGGACTTCTTCGGCAAGATCCCGGTTCGTGCCGCAGATAAGCTGAAAGTCGCTGTGTACCGGCGTATCCGATCCGAAGGGGTAGAATTTTTTCTCTTCGATGGCCTTGAGGAGGATCACCTGTATCTGGAGCGGAATCTCCGCGATTTCGTCAAGGAAGAGGATGCCTTCATGCGCTGTCTTGAGCAGCCCCTGACGCACCGCCGTCGCGCCGGTAAAGGAGCCGCGCACATGGCCGAACAGGTTGGAAAGCACGCTTTCGCCCTGTAGGGTCGCGCAGTTCACTTCGACGAAGGAACCTGGGACTAGTCCTTTATTGTAGCGGAGTTCGTAAATTTTTCTGGCAAGATGGGATTTCCCGGAACCGGTGGGGCCGGAAAGCAGGACGGGCGCGGTGGAGTGGGTGGCCACATGCTCCATCTCTTCGATCAGCTTGTTGAATACGGGGTTTCGGGTTTCGATGCACGACTTGAGGAATGTCTGGGCCGCGACATTGCGTTTTTCCGAATCCGCGATGCTGGCGATCCACTTGCGGATATCCCCCTCGTAGATCTCCATGATGATGTCGCCCGGCTTTTCCGGGTTGGGGGCCAGACGGAGCATCTGGAAGGGCAGGCGCTTGAAGTGGAACAGCATGATCAGCATGAGCGCATGTTGGAACAGGTTGCCCGGCCCCAGATGAAAAAAATACCGTTCGTTGCTCAGATCGAAGCGGTATTGTTCAAAGTAGGCGCTGAATACCTTGTAGGCCGGGGCGATGTCCTCGTAGGTGAGCACGCCGTTGAGGTTGGTGATCACGGGGACAATCTCGGTTTCCGGGCAGACGTTGTTCATGTCCTTGACCAGCGTGGGGACGATGTGCCGGTACAGGTGGCTGATGAAGAAATACAGCCTGTCCACCTTGAAGTCGTGAATGCGCAACAGCTCCAGCAGAGGGCGCCAGCGGTCTTTCCGGTCTTCGCCGGTGTACATATCTAGATGGGAAACCGTGCTGAATACGATGGAACGCATGTGCCCTCCCGCCCGGATACGGAGTTTCCCCTTTGGTTACCAGCACGCGGGCGTGCTGTCCATCCCTTTGGTATTCAAGGCGGATATGAATCGGGTTCAAAGATGTCCCGTCTGGTCGGAGCGGAGACGGCAATGCGCTGACGTCCGTCCGTTCCCCAAACGGAGAAGCGCCCTCCGCCCCAACGGGACCGAAGGCGCATGTTCCTCATAAGGCGTTTCGCCGTAGGCTGCGCGGTGCGGCAATCCTACATGACCCCGGCAAGGGCCTTGAGGAGGCGTTCGGTATCGTCGGCCTTGGGGGAAGTGGGCAGGGGCATGAGGATGCCGAGCCCTTCCGTGGCTTCGTGGAATTCGTCGGGGTCCATGTCGCTGACGACGGCGGTATGGACGCTGGCGTTGATCATCATGATGTCGATGACGGCCTGACGGAGAGCCTTTCCTTCAATCCCCAGATCGAGGATGGCGAGAACGGGCGGCGTGTCGCGGATGATCGGCGCGGCGTCTTCCAGTGATGCGGCCTGTTGGAGCGTGTTGCCCCCGCGCTGAAACACCGGCAGGCATTCATTCCAGGCTTCGGGGCGAGGCGTGACGAGCAGCAGTTCCATAATGGTTCCTCATGCAATGCAATAAAATGGTAAAGGGGGCCTTTCCTTCTTCGATTCTCAAGAAAACTGCAAACAGGGATTCGATAAGCGCGAAAGTCTTTGGAGAGGGTGGAGGAGGAGCGAGCCGCTCTGGCAGTTTGGAGGGGGGCGGGAGAATCTTTCCCCAGAAAGGTTCTCCCGCCCCCCCTCCAATTCCCAATGCCTTAGTGATGCCCACCGCCGCAGGTGAATTCGGTGGAGAAGGCGGGGAGCTTGCCTTCGAGGAACGCCTGCACCGCCAAGCCGACGGTGGGATAATTGCCCGCATAGTAGACGGAAACGCCAGCCTGCTGGAAGCCCATGAGCGGACGCATGCCCATGCCGCCGGCGAGGAGCGCGGTTACGCCGTGGGAGGCGAGATGCTGCACGGGGGCGAGGCAGCCGCCCTGCTGGTGGGGCACGTTGGGCAGGGTGCCCACGGATTTGATCGCGCCGTCTTCGATCTGCACGATGGTATAGATGTCGCAGTGGCCGAAATGCATACCCATACCGGCTTCAAGGCCACCGGGAAGTGCGGAAGGGATAGCGAGAGTAGACGTGCTCATTGGATTGACTCCTGTTGGTTAAAGTATTGGCAAACGCCGCTGCCGCAGGGCGGATCAGCCGCGCTTTCGAGGTGCGTAAGCCAGTTCGCGGATACGGCCCCAGATGGCGGAGAGCGTGGACGCGAGCGGCGAATCCGTCTCGGTCAGCGCCTTGCGCCGGATCATGGCTCCCGTTACCGCCGGATCAAAGGGCAGGGCCCCCACGACGGTGTAGCCCCTGTCGTCGGCAAGCCGGGTGATGGCCTGCACTTCCTCATGGTTGAGATCCGCTTTGTTGATGAGGACCGCGACCGGGATGCGGAAGTGGTCGCACAGGGCCGCGATGCGCTCGAAGTCGTGACGGCCCGAAGGCGTGGGCTCCACCACAGCCACGGCGAGGTTCGCCCCGGAGAGCGAGCTGATGACCGGGCATCCCACGCCCGGCGAGCCGTCGCAAATGACGAGATCAAGCCCTTGCCGTTTGGCGAGCTCACGGGCCTGCTGTTTGAGCAGGGTCACGAGCCGCCCGGAATTTTCCTGCCCTGGGTAGAGCTGCGCGTGGACGAACGGGCCGAAGCGCGTGTCGCTGAGATACCACTCGCCGCACTCCTTTTCGGGGAAGGCGATGGCCTTGGCCGGGCACAGCGCCACACACACGCCGCACCCCTCACAGCGCAGGGGATCGATGCCGTAGACATCGCCGTCCTTTTTCACCGCATCAAAACGGCAGTGCTCGAAACAGATCCCGCAACGGCGGCAGGCATCCCTGTCGATGACGGCTTCGTTGCCGGAGATGAACGCTTCGCGGGTGTGGACCTGCGGATCAAGCAGGATGTGCATGTCGGGAGCGTCCACGTCGAGATCGCAGACGACCTTGTTTTGGGACAGATGGGCAAGGCTTGCGCAGACGGACGTTTTGCCCGTGCCGCCCTTGCCGCTGATGACGACGATCTCACGCATGACAGGCTCCTTCGGCGAACGTCAGCACGGCATCGCGCAGGGATTCGAACCGCGCCCGCCATTCCGGAGAGGCTGCCGCGATGAGGCGTCCCTTTGCGTATGTTTCGGCGGCGGCGCGATCAAAGGGCAGCTCGCCGAGCAAGGGAAGGCCCTGTTCCGCGCAATACGCGCGCAGTGCGCCGTCTCCCTCGGCATTGCCCGGCATGGCGGCCCGGTTCATGATCACGGCCACAGGCTTTCCGATCTGCCGGAAAGCCTGATGCGCCAGCCGAAAATCGTGGAATCCGAACGGCGTCGGCTCGGCCACCAGCAGGACGGCGTCGGCGTCGAGCCCAACAGTCATGGTGGGACAGCTTATGCCGGGGGGCGAATCGATGAGCGCGTCGGCGGGGATCGCCGTGAGCATCAGATCCAGTTTTTTGCGCAGGGCGCGCAGGAGCGGCGGGGTCATGGCTTCCCCGATGCGGGAGCGCCCCATGAGGAAGCGGCCCCGGCCTTCCAGCACGGTCCCCTGATCCAGCACGCCGAGTTCGCGGCTGCCGGGCGTAAGGGCCTGGGAGGGGCAAACGGCGAAACAGCCGCCGCAGCCGTGGCACATGTCCGTAAAGATCGTGAGGCGCGAAGCGAACTGGGCGATGGCCTTGTAGCGGCAGATGGCGCGGCAGGCTCCGCACAGGGTGCAGCGCTCGGGATCGAGGATGGGGACTTCCAGTCCAACGGTTTCCGAGGCTTCCACGGCGGGGGGCAGGAACAGGTGCAGGTTCGGGGCCTCCACGTCCGTGTCGACGGCGATGAAGGGGCGGTCCCAGACCGACGCGAGCGACACCGTAACCGTGGTCTTGCCCGCGCCGCCCTTGCCGCTGGCGATGGCGATACGCATGATGGGCCTACTTGTTGGGCGCGTCGGCGAAGGGCGCGTCCCCGTTTTTGTATTTTTCCACGGCCTCACGGACGGTCATGCCGTCCAGATCCTGACAGACCTTGATCCCGGCGGCCTTGAGCGCCTCAAACGCCTTGGGGCCGACGTAGCCGCTGAGGACCACGGTCACGCCCGCGGCGGACATGCGCTCGGCGGTTTCAATGCCCGCGCCCTGCGCCATGGTCTGGGAGGCCCCGTTGTCGAGGTAAGAGGTTTCCATCGTTTCGGGATTCACGATGACGAAACCGCCCGCCCGCCCGAAGCGCGGGTCCACCACATCGTCGAGCGAAGGGCCTTCGCTGGAAACGGCAACTTTCTGCATGTGAAACTCCTTGTGAGGCTTGTCCGCCTCGGGTTGGGGCGGCAGGACGGCGTACGTCCCGCCTTCGATGCACAGTGCCCGCCCGTTGACGAGCGCATCGGCCACGGCTCGCCGGGCTTCGGCCAGCGTACGGCCGAAGGTGTGGCGCGAAACGCGCATCCGTTCGGCGCCTTCCCCTGTGGTGAGCCCTTCCAAATCGGCAAGGCGCAAGGCTTCCAGACCTTCCACGGTCAACAGCGTTTCCGTGAGTTCGGTCATGGGGATCCCGCGTGGCTTAAAATACGTCACGTGGGGCTTGCGTTCGACGTAGCGACAATTTCTGGGCCTTGCCATGTGCATCTCCGAATAATGTTCAAATGAGCATAACTCAGAAAAAGGCCGTGTCAAGAAAAAGCCGCAGGGAAATCCCAAAAAAAGGGGCCTCCCTGCTCATCCCGACGAAACGGAACCCGGACGGCAGGCCGTCGAAAAACGGCTTTTCAAGGGAGGATCGAGGTTTTTTATGCCGCAACTCTTGGCAATGGGTGGCTGGACTGCTACAAGAAACGATGCCCGGCGGAGATTCGGGTGAGGTCTGATATGGAAAGAGAGAACATCAGCGTGGACATTATCACCGTACACGGACATGAACATGTAGTCGTGATCAACGGCATGGCTTTCGAACTGGATCCCGGTATGTTCGATCCGACTATCCACAAGATCGAATGGGTGGCTGGACAAGGGGTCATTTATTGGGAAGATGGTCGGGAAAACACGCTGTTCGGGAAAGATGGCTATGATGTTCATATCGCCCCGCTGGTTAGGGCGTTCGGTGAGGAGCAGAGACGGGTCGAGGACAATGTGATCATCCTTGACGCTGAACGCCGCCAGAGAACCTATGCCACGGCTAAGCAGCGGGCCAACTTATTAAGCCAGATCTGCGAAGTCGAGGAGAAAATGGCCCGTTCCACGCAGGCAATCCTTGCGGCGCAGCTCGCCGGAAAAGTTCCCGAGGGTGAAGACGTGCACCATTTCCTTTCCAACTATACCAGAAAACTGGAACTCAGGGCGCAGCTCGCTACGCTGGATGCGGATATGTAACCGCCTCGCCCCCGCACGGTGATAGCCTTGTACCTATCATAGAATGACCAAGCCGTCCGTACCCCCTCAGACAACAGGGTATGGACGGCTTGATGCGTTTAGGCCAAATCCCGGGGAACAGCGGCATGGGGCGGGGAACCGGATGGGCTGCGGGCTTGGGCCGCTCCCTTTTGTCCCGTCCGTCAGCCGTTTGAGATTGCGTGCGCCGTGTCGAAAGCTTCTCCCGGAGAAAAGAAGCCCCGGTCAGAAGGCGCGGAGGCTGAAAGAGCCTATCCCGCTGAAACGGTTCGCCCCCACAGGCAAGAGGCCGCACAGGGTATCGCTGCCTTGGGGTACCGCTGTCTTTTATTTTCCGTATAATCGGTTCAACGCCGGTTCCACGGCATGTGCGAAAGCAGCACGCCGAGGCCGCAGAACCCGGAAATCCCGGCGAAGACGAGCCCTGCGCCGGCAAAGGCGGACAGCCAGAAAAACGGATGCCAGAAGGCGCTGCCGATGACGCCGATGAGCACCAGGGAACCGGCCGCGATCTGAATCTGGCGGAACAGCGGGATGGTAGAGGAAATATGCTCCACGGGAAGCCCCGCCTTCTCCCAGCCGGAGATGCCGCCGTCAAGACGATAGGCCTGCACGTCGCCGGCGAGGCGCTCCAGCAGATCGGAAGCGTTGGCGGTCCGGTTGCCCGAATGGCAGAAGAAGACGATGGGCTTGTCCGGGGCGTCGGCGTCCTTCAGAGGGTGCTTGGCGATGATCGAGAGCGGGATCAGCCGGGAACCCGGCACGAACTCTTGGGTGTACTCGTCGGTTTCGCGGATGTCGACAAGCCTGGCTTCGCCTTTGGAAAAACGCTCGAAAGCTTCTTGAGGGGATATGACTGGAAGCATGGGGACTCCTTTGCCGCGTCTGCATAAGGCGGCTGGTCTTGGGTGGGGTGTTTTTTCCGTAGCATAATACACTGTAAAAGCGTACGGCACTAGAGAGGCTGGAGCGCGGCGAATCCGTTGTGCCGGCCTCGCGAATAACAGGCCTGTTGGTCTGGAAATGGGATGAAATGGCACTGTTTCTTGCCTCAATCCCGTCGGCGTGATATTCACGGGCCTTCTTTTCACGGCTGCCTTTCTAGGACACGCCCTTATTTTATCGGAGCTGATTATGGCGGAAACCTCTCGCGATCTGTTTGCTTCACGCCTTGGTATGCTGGCGGCCACGCTCGGATCGTCAGTCGGATTGGGCAATATCTGGAAATTCCCCGCCTTGACGGGCGAGCACGGCGGCGCTTCGTTCCTCCTCGTGTATATCCTGTCCACGCTGGTTGTGGGGCTTCCGCTCATGATCGCGGAACTGCTCATCGGCCGCTCGACGCGCTCCAATGCGTATCAGGCTTTCAAGACACTGTCCTCGAACCGGTTTTGGTGGATTATCGGCGGGTTGGGCATCGCCGGCGCGGTGACGATCCTGAGTTTTTATTCGGATGTGGCGGGCTGGGTGTTCGCCTATATCCCCAAGGCCCTTACCGGAAGCGTGCACACGCAGGATCCCGCCGTGGCCAAGGAAGCTTTTTCATCCCTGCTCGCGTGCCCGTGGAAGTCGTTGTTCTGGCAATGGCTGGTGCTCGGGCTGACGGCTTCGGTTATCCTGCGGGGGGCGTCCGGCGGCATTGAAAAAGCCACCCGCATCCTGATCCCGCTTTTGTTCATCCTGCTTGTAGTGGTCTGTATACGCAGCCTGACCTTGCCCAACGCGATGGAAGGCCTGAAATTCCTGTTCATGCCCGATTTCTCGCGTATCGACGGCTCGGTGGTGCTCATGGCGATGGGGCTGGCTTTCTTCAAAATGTCCATCGGGTTCGGCTGCATGATCACATACGGGAGCTATTTCCGGTCGGATACGCATGTGCCGTTCCTTGCCGTCCGCGTGATGGTCTGCGATCTGCTGGTATCCATTCTGGCGGGCATTGCCGTGTTCCCCGCCGTGTTCAGCTTCGGTTTTGAACCCACGGCCGGGACAAGCCTGCTGTTCCTGACCATCCCCGCCGTGTTCGCGTCCATGCCCGGGGGGCAGCTTTTCACCACGTTGTTTTTTGTCCTGTCCGCCGTAGCTTCAATGGGCGCGATGCTGTCCCTGCTTGAAGTGCCGGTGGCGTGGCTTTCCGAAACCTTCCGCATTTCCCGCCCCCGCGCGACCGTGCTCATGACCCTTGCGCTGATCCTGCTCGGCGCTCCAGCGACCTTGTCCACCAGCGTGTTATCTGATGTTACCGTATTCGGGCTGTCCCTGTTCGACCTGTACGATTTCCTGTCTTCCAACCTGATGCTGCCGTTGGACGGCCTGCTCCTGAGCCTGTTCGTCGGGTACGTCTGGAGCCGCAGCGACGCGCTGGACGCCCTGACCAACGGCGGGACGCTGCACAACCTCGCCTGCGCCAAGGCTATCTTGTTCCTGTGCCGCTACGTCACTCCTATTCTTATCGTTATTATCCTGTTGAACGGATTGAAGGTGTTCTAGAGCGGATACGCTTTGAGGCTATGGGTAGTGTGGAAGGAGGTTTGCCGAGTAGGGAGATGGTGCGGGAAGGGCACATTTCATTGTTGATTGCGTAAGATTGGTATACGGTTGCAACGGGGTCGGAACTTCGGTTGCAGCCGTTTCCTGTTTTTGGGCAATATGTTGAAGGTGGACTTCAACGGCATATCGGGAAAGTGCCAGTTTTTTCATGAGGAGGCAACAAGCGCCTGTTTCCGGAAGCGTATTGGGGGCCGTGCGCGTGAAAAAAGGGCGGCAGGTCATCGTTCCCCTCAGATAAGGAGAAAGGTATGAAATGTCTGTTATGCGACATCAACCCTGCTATGCGTGAAGCGTGGGAAAAAGAGCTGGAGCGGCGGCCCAGGCTGGCGGCGCTGTGTTCGGTCGTGGCGGGAGGCATTACGGACTTGCGGGTGGATGCGGTCGTGTCCCCGGCGAATTCGTTCGGTTTTATGCGCGGCGGAGTGGACGGCGTCTATACCCGCGTTTTCGGGGAAGGCGTGGAAAGTCGGTTGCAGGCAATTATCCGTACGCTTCCCGCGAAGGAACTGCCGGTCGGGGAAGCTCTCATCGTGCCTACCGGATATGCGGGCATCCCGTGGCTGATCTCCGCGCCGACCATGCACAGGCCTTCCGTGCTTCATGACGGCGATCCCGTGAGGCGTTCGGCGCGGGCCGCCATGCGGGCGGGGCTTGAACAATCATTTGCGTCCATAGCTTTTCCGGGCATGGGTACGGGAACGGGCCGCCTGCCGTTCGATGCGGCTGCGAAGGCCATGTTTGATGGCATGGAAGAGGCACTTTTCTCTCCACGCTGAGAACGGCGCTAAAAGGAGTTGCCTTCTGGAACAAGCGGGCCGCAATGCCTGTTTGGTGAAATGGACAGCAAAGGAGCGTGTTATGGGAAAGAATATCCTGTGTATTCTGAGCAGCCCGCGGCAAAACAGCAATTCGGGGCTACTGGCCGAGGCCGTGCTTGAAGGTGCCGCCGAACACGGCGGCAAGGCCGAAGTCATCCGGCTTGTGGAGCGGAACATCAATCCCTGTCACGGCTGTTTCGCCTGCACCCGTTCCGACAGGGGATGCGTGCAGCACGACGGTATGACGGATCTGTATCCTTTGATCGCTTCCGCCGATGCGCTGGTGATGGCTACCCCCATCTATTATTTCAACATGTCCGGTCAGCTCAAGACGTTTATCGACCGTTGCATCGCCGTGGACGTCGGGGGCGGCAAACGCGGCCTGCGCGGCAAGAAGCTGGCGGTGACGATGGCCTATGAAGGGGATGATCCCTTCGATTCCGGCTGTATCAACGCTATCCGCTGTTTTCAGGATATCTGCCGCTATACGGGCATGGAGCTGAAAGGGCAGGCGTACGGGACCGCCCTTGAGCCCGGTGCGATCCTCGCCAACAAGAAGCTTCTCGATGAGGCCCGCGAGTTGGGACGTATCCTTTTATCCTGACACCCAAGCCCTCTTGTCCGAACAAAAAGCGGCCTCGACGCAATACCGCCGCATTCCCGTAACAGGGAACGCGGCGGAGAGGGGTTCGATAAGGCCGAAAGCCTCGGGACGGGAGGGGCCGGGGGAGAAACCTTTCTCCAAGAGAGGCCTCTCCCCCGGTGCCTTTCTCCCTTACCGGAAATACGATGCCAGCCGGGCGTACAGCGTCTCCGGTTCGATAGGCTTGGCCAGATGTTCGTTCATGCCCGCCTTGCGCGACTGCTCAATGTCCTCGGCAAAGGCGTTGGCGGTCATGGCGAGGATGGGGACAGTCGCGGCGTCGGCCCGGTTCAGGCCCCGGATGGCCTGAGTGGCCGCGATGCCGTCCATGACGGGCATACGCACATCCATGAGCACGGCGTCGTAATGGTTTGGGGGTGAGGAGCGGAACATCTCCACGGCCTGCTGCCCGTTACAAGCCCCGTCCACGGACGCGTTGCGGAACTCCAGCAGCGTGCGGGCGATTTCCATATTGATTTCATTGTCTTCCACAAGCAGGATGCGTCGCCCCGCGAAATCCTCTTTCTGCACGGGAAGCGTGGCGGCGGATTGTCTGCGGCGCGTGGCCTTGAGCAGTACGTCTTGCACGACGGATTGGAATATGGGTTTGGAGATGAAGAAGTCCACCCCCGCCTCACGTGCCCTGGCCTCGATTTCCGTCCAGTCATAAGCCGACATGATGATCACCAGCGTGTCGGGCCCCACGATGCGACGGATGGAGCGGGCCGTTTCCACACCGTCCATGTCCGGCATTTTCCAGTCCACAAGCGCGATGTTGTAGCAGGTGTGCCGTTGCAGGGCCGATTTGACGCGGGTGACGGCCGCCTTCCCGGATGTGACGTACTCGGCGTCCACGCCGATCCTGTTCAGGATCAGGGTGGTGTGCTCACACGTGACAAGATCGTCGTCCACAACCAGTACCCGGATGTCTTCGAGGGAAACGTCCTGTTTCGGCGTATTGTCCGGAACGGTGAGCAGGGGGAGTTCCACCACGAACTCCGAGCCGACGCCGGGGGTCGAGCTCACGGAGATGTGGCCGTTCATCAGTGATACGAGGTTGCTGCTGATGGCGAGCCCGAGCCCAGAACCTCCATAGCTGTGGGAAATGGAAGCCCCGCCTTGCTCGAAGGGTTCGAAAATCCGTGTCAGCAAGCCCTTTTCCATACCGATGCCGGTATCGCGCACGATGAATTGGAGATAGGCGCGATCGCGCACCCTCCGGGTTTCCCTGATGCTGAGGTGCACACTGTGCCATTCCGGGGTAAATTTCAACGCATTGGACAGAATGTTGATAAGCACTTGATTGAGGCGCAGGGGATCGCCCCTGTAGCGCTCGTCCACCACGCCTTCGATGTTCAGGTCGAAGACAATATTCTTGTTTTTCGCCTGCGGATAGATGAGTGAACTGATGCCCTCCACGAAAGACCGAAAATCGAATTCTTCATTAATGATGGATACTTTTCCGCTCTCAATGCGCGACATGTCCAGAATGTCGTTGATCAGCGAGAGGAGGTAACGGGACGAAAGCCCGATCTTGCCGAGGCAGTCGGTCAGCTTGTCCCTGTTGTCCAGCGAGGCGGCGGCGATGGTGGTCATGCCGATGACCGCGTTCATGGGCGTGCGGATCTCGTGGCTCATCCGTGAAAGGAAGTCGGATTTGGCACGGCTGGCCTGTTCCGCCGCGGTCAGGGCGTCCTTGATGATTTGCCGGTTCCGTTCCGCCTCGCGCTCCTTTTCCTGCTGCTCCAGCACCAGTTTGGTGATGTCGAGGATATAGGAAAGCATGTATTCGCGGTTGTCATCATAACGGTACAGGGACATGTTCCATGTCTTGTAGGCCGGGGAGCCGTTGGTATTCACCGTGTACTTGATGGAGTATGAGCCGCCTTCCCTGCGCATACGGTTCAGCGCTTCCGGGAGTGAGACCGCCCGCAGGAAGGCCTCCCGATCTTCGGGGGCGACATAGCGTTCGGAGTAGCGGGCGATCAGCGAGCCGTAGTCGGAGCAGTCTGCGAGGGGATAGCGGTTGATCAGGGTCGGCAGGTGGAGGGTATAACTCTTTGTCTCCACATCCGTTTCTATGATGTATTCGCATGTTTCGCGCAGGATGGCCCGGAAGCGGTTTTCTTCCTGCTGCTGTGCGATGCGGATGTCGTGGACGTCCCGCACATTGAGCAGGATGGAACCGTCGTCGCCGAAGTAGGTATAGCGGGCGCATTTCCACCGCAGGCTCCCGTCCGGGGTCAGCACACGGTAGTAGCAGGTGCCCTCCTTTTCTTCCTCAAGCGTTTTGAGCATGTTGCCGATGCTCATGGTTTTGAGGCATGTTTCCCGGTCCTCGCTGCATACGATGCGGGAGATGGCGTGCGCCAGTTCTTCGGAAAAAATGCCTGATGTCGGTATATCGTAATAGGACGCGTTTGAAGGCGTGCACATGACGTATCTGCCTGTGGAGGGATTGATCTGGCAGATACTTTCATAGTCGCGGCGCAGTTCGAGATCGAAAATCCGCTGGAGGCGCTCCTTCTCCTGGCTGATGCGTTTATTCTCCGTGATGTCGCGGATGATGCCGACCACGCGGGCAAGCGCGCCGTTCTCATAGACGGGTTGGCCTTGCAGGAGGCACCAGACATAGTCTCTATTGATCTTGAGGTTGCGGAGCCGGACTTCCGCGGAGCCGCCCTGAGTGCCCGAGAATACCCGCATGGCCGTTTCCGCATCTTCGGGATGGGCAATTTTCTGATCGTAAAGTTTCTTGCTGAAGTTGGGGGATACGTGTTTGGCAATCTCGGTTTCGTCCCCCCGGCGGATCGTCTCATAGAAGACGACCGTATCCGTTTTGCGATCATACTCATAGATCACGTCCGCGGAGTTTTCCATAATGATGCGGTAACGGTCGCGTTCCCGATAGAGCTGGATCTGTGCCGTCTTCTGCTTGGTGATGTCAATGAAGACGCATTGGTAGACTTTTGCGCCGTGCGCGTTTTCCACGAACCGGGCGATGAGGTGGATCCAGATGGTCTGCTCGTTATCGAAGCGGCGGCAGCGGTATTCGATGTCTACCGGCGCATCCGTTTCGGCGGCTTCCATGAACGCGGTTACGATTGCGCCGCGATCCGCCGGGGCGACGGCACTGAGCGTCCCTTTGTATGCGGTTCGGTCCGTGCCGAGCATCTGGAAGAAATTGTCGTTGGCCTCAAGCAGGGAAAGCTGTGTCCCGATAAGGACTTTGGCGACGCCGCCGGGAATGCTGTCATAGGTGGAGTCGCGTTCCCGCTCGACGCGCTGAAGCTCCGTGACGTCTGAATAGGCGGCTTGGATGACGGGTACTCCGTCCATATTGTTGATGATGTTGGCGCTGGCGCAAACCCAGCGGACAGCCCCGTCCCGCCGGATGATACGGCAGTTATAGACGGTGGGGCGGCGATCCGCGATGAGGCGCTCGATGTGTTCCCGCACAGTGTCCACATCGCAGGGGTGGACGATGCTCATGAGCGATCCGCCGGTTTCCGTGCGGAACTGCTCTTCGGTGTAGCCGATGACATCGAAGGTGAAGGCGTTCGCGTTGAGGAAGGTTCCGTTGAGATCATATTGGACCAGCGCGCACAGCGTGGTGTCATAAAGGGATTGGAAAAACGCTTTCTGCCGCCGGATGGTATCGTTGGTGTGGCGCCGTTCCGTGATATCCACAATGACGCTGTTGATGACGGTCTTGCCTTCCTCGTTTTTGCTTTTGCTGCCCGTGTCCCAAACCCATATGAGTTTCCCGTCTTTCCGCTGCATACGGTATTCGGTGGAGTAGGTCAGGGAATTGGCGAAGCAGCGCTCGCAATCCGCCAGGGCCTGCGGCAAGTCCGGCGGATAGACGAGTTCGGTCATCCTGCCGCGGCATTTGGCCATGAGCTCCTCTTCGGTATACCCGAGCATCCGGCACAGGCCCTCGTTCACGTAGAACAGCGAATAGTATTCGTCATCCCAGTTGGCCTTGAGGCCGGAGGAGACGGTGCTGTTCAGGAGGGCTATCTGGCGGCTCTTCTCCACAAGGAGGCGCTGGAGGTATTCGTAGCTCTGCCTGCCGATCTGTGCAGGGAAGTCTTCCCCTTCCCGCATGTCAGCATAAGGATTGGAGATATGGATGAGCGTTATTTTCAGCTCTCCATCCACGAGCTTATAGGAGAAGGTCACGCGTTGATGGGCGCGGAGGACATAGCCTGTTTCGGGCTTGGTGGCGATCCAGCAGCGTCCGGCGACGAGGCATGAATGCTCATCCCACGAAACAAGGCGGTAGTCCTCATCGGTGATGATGCAGTCGGGCACGGCCTTTTCCGCATAGGTACGGAGAAAAAAGTCCTTTATCGTCTCGTAGTCGTAGCAGATCTGATCTTCGCCCGCCCCGATCCACGTGAGGGTTTCGTGAAATAAAGGAAGGATTTTGTCGAGGTCATGTTCGCAATAGTGGGCGCGCATGATTTCGGCGGTCAGTTGGGGAGCCTTCAGAAACAACGTGTTCATTCTTGATCCTGCGGTTGCGGAGAAAAGCCGGATGAGCGGCGGTGGAAGCGGAAGGAACGGACGGACGCCGCATGGGGACGGCGGAGAACGCCCGGAGAGGAGAGTGGGGCACGGATACTGACGGTGACATCCCTCTGCCGCTTTCCCGGATGGCTCAAGGTGTCGTGGGGCGCCTCCGGCATTTCAGGCGGACACCCGTTGAGACTCCCGTTTTTTCCTTGAACTAGCTCAAAAAAAAGGAAGGGGCAAGGTGAAGGGGAATTCTTCAAGCCGTGTACGCTGGACAATCAATACGCCGGGCAGTATTTTTCACAAAGGGGCTCTGCAATGCCCAAGGGGGTGCCATGTACCAGAAGGAAAAAGGGTTCACACTGATCGAGATCATTTCCGTACTCGTGGTTCTGGGCATTCTCGCCGCCGTGGCCCTCCCGAAATACTATGACCTGCAGGAAGAAGCCCGCATCAAGGCCGCCACCGCCGCGGTATCCGAAGCGCAGGCCCGCATCAACCTGGCTTTTGCGCAGTATTTATTGAATCATGGAGAATGTAAGGATATAGCCGCGCTTCTGATGACCCCGTTGGGAGATGAAAAGGGTGACGGTTCATTGTATATAGGGGATGACGATGCCCATTTCGAAGATAAGACTGCGGGCAAGGTCGGGGGGTGGATATTTTGGGTCGATGAGTCGAAGAAGCTTGAAACGGTCAATGAGGACACTCGGGTAGGGCTCCTCGAGGACCCGGATGGGAACAAGATCGATATGAGCGAAACCGGCCTGTACCTTCGTATACCCCAGTGTAATTCCTCAAACAAAGATGAAAAATGACCAGAACCGATGGCCCCTTTCGTTCTCTGATCCGGGAACGCCATTCCTGAGTCCGAAAATCTATAATGCATGTTCAATGTATGTTTTCCCTATACGGGAGGGGGCTGCTTGCGCCGTTTCGGCGCGATTGCGGAATGCCTTTGCGAATGTTATTGAGAGCACTATTGTATAGCCGTGTTCAGGTGTAGCATAAAAGAGTGAATAAGGACAGGGAAGGGCGTTCCTCACGGGGCGCTGTTTTGGTGCGTCTGCGGGAACCGGATACGTCCTCCGGCGATGGGAAGGCATGATGGGAACGGAAAAAAGGCAGATCCTCGTCGTCGACGATGTGGAGCTGAACCGGGCGATCCTCGCCGAACTTTTTCAGGATTCATACGAAGTCCTTGAAGCTGAAAACGGCTGTCAGGCGCTGGAACTGCTGGAAGCGCACCATGATGCTATCCTGATCGTGCTTCTGGATATCATCATGCCGGTTATGGACGGCTTCGAGATGCTTCAGAACATGGCCCACCGCACGTGGAAGGAAGAAATCCCCGTCGTACTCATCACCTCCGAAAATTCCGACAACGCCCTTTTAAAGGGCTACGAACTCGGCGTTTCGGACATCATCAACAAGCCGTTCAATCCGAATATCGTCAAGCGCCGCGTCGACAACACCATCGAACTCTACCTGCACAAGCGCCATCTTGAGGCGCTCGTCCGGCAGCAGGTGGAAACCCTTGAAAAGCAGACGCTGAAGCTTAACCGTTTCAACGAGTTCATTATCGATACCCTGAGCACCGTCGTTGAGTTCCGGAGCTGCGAATCCGGGACGCATATCAGGCGGGTCCGCGAAATCACCCGGCTTTTGCTGGAATCCCTGTCTTTCAGATATCCTGAATACGACCTTCCGCACGGCGCCATCGACAAGATGGTCAGTGCCGCCTCCATGCATGATATCGGCAAGATCGCCATCCCCGACGCGGTGCTCAACAAACCGGGCAGGCTCACGGCGGAAGAATTCGAGATCATGAAGACGCACTCCCTCAAGGGATGCGAACTGCTGCAAAGCATCAACGAAGGGCAGGACGAAGAGTACTACCGCTTTTGCTACGACATCTGCCGGTCCCACCATGAGCGCTGGGACGGGAGCGGGTATCCGGACGGCCTTGCGGGCAATAACATCCCGATCTGGGCACAGGTCGTTTCATTGGCGGACGTGTACGATGCGTTGACCAGCGAGCGCGTGTACAAGGCCGCGTATACGCACGCGCAGGCCGTTTCGATGATTCTGAACGGCGAATGCGGCGTCTTCAATCCCCGGTTGCTGAACAGCTTCCTGAGCGTCGCCTCGCGGCTGGAAAACGGGGAGATCGGGCCCATGTTCAGGGAACGGGCGGCCGCACCCGCGAAGCCTTCGCACAAAAAACACTCACTTTCGGCCCGGACCTTGTGGCTGCTAGAGCGTGAACGCGAAAAATACCGCGTCCTTTCCGAGCTTTCGGGGGATATCGTCTTCAATTACGACGTGAAGCGGGACATGTTGGAGTGTTCCGAGAAGTGGTATGAGGTGTTCGGCTGGGACATCACCGTGCCCAACGCCCGGAAAACCCTCCTGCGCTCCTCGTTCATCCATGAGGATGACAGGGCGATTGTCTTGAAGGGGCTTTCCGGAATCACGCCGAAGCACCCCCGCTGCCGTATGGAGATCCGGCTTATGACCTCCGGGGGCGGTTACGAATGGTTCGACGTGTATGCGAACGCCTTGTGGGATGCTGATTCCGGCAGCAGGCTAGGCTATCTCGGCAAGCTGACCAACATCAACGAACGGAAGAGCGAAGTAAACCGTTGGCGGGAACAGGCGAATACCGATCCGTTGACCGGGCTGTCCAACCGCAAGCGCATAGAGGAGCAGATTGCCCAGGCGCTTGAGGATGACAAAGAGAACGGGGCGGCGTTCCTGTTCATTGATGTGGACAATTTCAAGGCCGTCAATGACACGCTCGGCCATATGTTCGGCGATGAGGTGCTCCGGCATGTTGCCAGTGAAATCCGGCGCACGGTCCGCACGTCGGATATTGTAGGGCGCGTGGGCGGGGATGAATTCATCGTGTTTCTGCGCAATATCCGTTCACTGGATGCCATTTCCAAAAAAGCCGGAGAGATTTGCGCGGCTTTCAAATCAAAGTACAGTGAAGCCATTCCGCATGGCGGCATATCGTGCAGCGTGGGCATAGCGCTGTATCCCGGAGACGGGGCGTGCTACGAAGATCTGATGCATAAGGCCGATCAGGCCCTGTACGCCGCCAAGGAAAAAGGGAAAAACTGTTTCGCGTTCTATGACGTCACATTCCGCAACAGGGCGTTCCCGTCCGTGCTCTCCGAAGTCGAAAGCGGGGCATAGCCAGTGGTATTCTCGCATTTCAAGCCGCGTGGGGCTCTCTCCGTCCGCCGCCGGTTTCCCAATGGGCCTGTGCACCGTATGAAACGCTCTTCCCTAGGGCCGTTCATCCGCCATACGGCTTGCGCGAGGAGCCGCCAGCGCATCGGCAGGAAAAAACACGGGCACGAAAACGTTTTCCCGCACATTGGAACCACGGCGTCCGAAACGGCGTCTTGTCCCATCCTGATCGGAAAAGCGGGTAACTCTTTTTTCACCTTCAAGCGAAAGGAAGGACGGCATGAGACGATGGAACCGGCTGTGGGACGTTGTTTTGGGGGTGATAGTGTCCCTGTTGTGCGCCTTCCCCGTATCCGCCCGAGAAAAAGTGATTTTAGACAGCGACATGGTGGAAGGCTTCGATGACGGGGTCGCCATGCTGGCGCTGGCGCAATCCCCCGGCATCGAGCTGATAGGGGTGACCATCGTGGCCGGCAACACATGGGTTTCCGACGGCGTGGCCTATGCGTTGCGCCAGCTCGAAATCGCGGGCCAGAACATCCCCGTGGCTGCGGGCGTGGATCGTCCGTTCAGGCCGCAGCGGTACGAATTGTTCGGGCTGGAGCGGCAGCTGTTCGGCATGGGTCATGATGCGTGGGTCGGCGCGTTCGGATACCCAAAACCGGAATCATGGCAAAAGGTTTATCGGGAGCGCTACGGCAAAGAGCCTCAGTCGCGCCCCGATCCCCGTCATGCGGTGGATTTCATCATTGAAGAGGTGCGGAAACACCCCGGAGAGCTTACCATTGTGGAGATCGGCCCGTGCAGCAACCTGGCGCTGGCCGTGCTCAAGGCCCCTGACATCGTGCCGCTGATCAAGCGGGTGATCTTTATGGGCGGCTCGTTTTTCAAGCCCGGCAATGTGACCCCGACCGCCGAGTTCAACTGGTGGTTCGATCCCGAAGCGGCGCGCATCGTTGTGCGGACGCCGTTCCGCGAGCAAATCATGGTCGGGCTCGACGTCTGCGAGAAAATGCCCTTTTCCTTTGATCGCTATCAGGCTTTCCTTGCCGGACAACGCCCGGAGATGAAAAAGCTTTTGGAATCCACGTATGCGGGGCAGCAGTTCGCCAAGGACAAGGCCTTCAGCCAGTACGTCTGGGATGTGCTGGCAGCCGCGATTCTGATCGATCCGAGCCTGATCACCGAGGAACGTACATGCGCCGTGGACGTGAACGCGGAATTCGGGCCATCTTACGGGCAGGCGCTGGCCTATCCCGACAACGGGCCGCAGGGAAGCCAAAAAGCCCGGATCGTCATGACGATCGATCAGGAACGCTTTTGGAACATGCTGACGGCACGCTGAACCGTTCAACCGGCAGGAGGAAGCTGATGGCTTTAAGTCCGTTGATTCAGAGATGAGCCGCTCCATCTAGGCAAAACGCCGGGGAGTTTTTCCCGGCGTTCTGTTTTTCCCCTGACATGTTCCGTCTCCCCAAAACAGGCATCCCGATACAACGGAATTCCTTTTATGCCATCTCGTTCCCCGTCCAAAACTTTGGGGAAGAGGGGGATTGGTGGAGGAAGGAGGGCAAACCCTTCTTCAGGAGAGTGTCCTCATTCCTCCACCACTGATTTCTCCTATCCTTCCTCCCTCACGCCGTTAGCTGTTCTTCGCGTGGCAGGGGTTGCAGCCCTTGAACTTTTCCTTCAGATCGGGATTTTCCGCCACAGCCTTCTGATGGCAGCCCATGCAGGACTTTTCGGACTTCTTGTTGTGCATGGTGAAGTAGTAGCCGTGCTCGCTCTTGTCCTTCTTGTCCATGTTGTCGTGGCAGCCCTTGGTGGCGCAGCCGACATAGATGTTGCCTTCCACGGCCTTGTGGTGACAGAACGCGCAGTCCGTCTTGGCGTGGGCGCTGTGGGTGAAGATAACCTGTTTCTTCTCGTTGCCCGTGTTGTTCATGGTCATGGGCTTTTCGATCTGAGCCTTTTGTTCGGGCGTGGGATCGGTGGCCAAGGCCGGGATGCAGAGGCCAGCAACGGCCAGCGCACAGAGAATGAGTCTTTTCACGGTATCCTCCAATGGGGTTTCAGACGATCCGGCGATGCCGGCGCGTCCGTTTGGGAACATGGGTTACTTCGCCAGAATGCGCGGCATGGTGACGGTGAAGGTACTGCCTTCGCCCTTGACGGAAGCCACCTCGATCCTGCCGCCGTGCTGCATGACCACCTGGCGGGCGACGTACAGGCCGATGCCCGTACCGCCCTTGCCCTTTGAGGAGAAGAACAGGGTGAACAGCTTGGTACGGGTTTCCTCGGTCATGCCGATGCCGTTGTCCTCGATGCGCACCTCCACGGCGTCGGAAAGCCCCTTGACGCTCACCCGTACGTAGTGCTCCTTCTTGGAGCCGTCGGCGCGGCAGGCGTCCACGGCGTTCTCAAGCAGGTTGACCAGCGCGGCGCTGAGGGCGGAGGCGTCGGCCTCGAAGGTGCCGGGATCGCCGTCGGCCTCCAGCGTCATGGCGATGCCCGCTTCGGCGGCCTTGTCCGAAACCGTGGAAACAACGGAACGCATGAACTCCTCCGCGACCAGAATGTTCCAGTCGAGCTTGCGTTCCTTGGCGAAATACAGGATGTCGAGCACCATCTTGCGCAGGCGGGCCACAAGCTGGCGCATGTCCTTGAGGGAATCACGGGTCCGTGCCTCGTCGCCCTTGTCGATGCCGGAACCGAGGCGGTAGACGCTGCCGTCCAGCGCGGTGAGCATACCCTTGATGCCGTGGGCGGTGGAGCCCATGAGCAGGCCGAGGGAGGCGAGCCGATCCTGCAGCTGGCGCAGCTCCGTAATGTCCGTGGCCATTTCGATGCATTCGGTGATGTTGCCCGAAGTGTCGCGCAAAGGCGCGGTCCAGACGAGCACGTTGACCGGCCGGCCTTCGTGGTCGATGACCACTTTTTCCGTATGGCAGGGCTTGCCGTCCTGAAAGGAGCGCTGCACCGGGCACTCGTCGCAGGGCGCGGACGAACCGGCGAACAGCTCGTAACAGCGCTTGCCGCTCTGCATACCGAACGTGTGGCGGAAGGCGCGGTTGGCTTCAAGCACCTGCAAATCACGGCCCACCACGGAGACGTAACAGGGGCTCTCTTCAAACAGCTGGCGGAAGCGTTCGCGGGTGACGCGCAGTTCCTCGCGCAGGCGGCGGCTTTCCTGCTCGTCCACGCTCAGTTCGAGCACCAGCTCCACTTCGCCTTCGTTATTGAGGATCGGCGCCGTATGCACCAGCACGGGGATTTCCTTGCCGTTCTTGTCACGCAGGATCTGCTCGCTGCGCGCGCCGCGGCCCTCCACAATGGCCCGCTCCACGGGGAACATGGCCTCGTTGCTGTGCAGGACATAGGGCTCCCAGCTCGGGTGCCCCACGAGGTTGCCGAGGCGTTCGCGGTAGAGATCGTTGACGGCAAGGACTTCCATAAACCTGTCGTGCATGGCGATGAAACAGGGCAGCTCGTTGAAGGCCTGCTGCTCTCCGCTCATGGACGAGCCGAGGGTGTGCAGCCCGAAGGCAAAGCCGTCCACGACCTGCCGGGCGGCGAGCTGGCGCTCCGCCTCCACGAGCTGCGCGGACTTCTCATTGATCATTTTTTCGAGATTCGACGTGTATTCTTTGAGCTTGTTGCGCATGGCGATGCGCTCAAGGGCGCGTTTCAGGGAAATGTGCAGCAGATCGTCGTCGATGGGTTTGGTGATGAAATCGGACGCTTCCAGCTTGAGCCCCTGAATCGCCATTTCCAGATCCGCATGTCCGGAAATGAGGATGACTTCGGTTTCCGGCGCGAGGATCTTGATGTGCTTCAGGAGATCCAGCCCGTTCATGCCGGGCATCCTGATGTCGGTGATCACGATGGGGATGGGCCGTTCCGCGAAAAGCTGCAGGGCTTCCTCCCCCGAGGCCACGGTGATGACGTTGTACCCGGCGTCGCGGAGCGAAAGACCCATGACGGTACGGATGCCCTGTTCGTCGTCGACGAGGAGAATGGTTTCTTTCATGAGTCCTCCCTGAGGTGGTTCGCCTCGGCGGCAGCGGGGGTGCGCTCCACGCGCAGCGGCAACACGATGCGGAACAGCGCTCCGCTGTCGGGCAGGTTCTCCCACAGGAGCCGGCCGCCCATTTCCAAAAGCGCTTTGCGCGTTCCGAGCAGTCCGAACCCTGTACCATCTTTTTTGGTCGTAAACAAACCGTCCCGGAGCCGTTCGGCGGCTTCCGCGCTCAGCCCCGTGCCGTTGTCCCGCACGTCGTAAATGAGGGCGTCGGGCGTGCGTGCGATCTCGACCCGGACTTCGGCGGGACGGGCGCGCAGCCCCGGCGCGGGGAAGGCCTCCAGCGCGTTGCCCACCAGATTGAGCAGGCAGCCTTCGAGGCGTTCGGCATCCAGAGGGATGGGGTCTGAATCGGCGGCATCCTGAAACTGGAGCGCTATGCTCAGGCTGGCGGCCCGGCCTTCCAGACGCTTGACCACATGGCGGACGGGCTGCGCCGGGTCCACAAGGCATTCGCGCAGTTCCGTCTGCTGCCCGATATGCAGCAGGTGCAAGAGCTTGTCGCGCACCCGCGAAATGTCTTCTTCGAGCATGGCCCAGCCGTCGTCGAGATACTCCCGGTTCCCGGACTCCATCCCCTGCTTGAGGACAAAGAGGCTCCCTTCGAGCGCCGCCGCGAGGTTTTTGATGGTGTGGGCCATGCAGGCCACGGTTTCACCCACGACGGCGACCCGGTGGGCTTCCAGCAGTTCCCGCGTGCGCGAGGCGACGAGCTCCTCCATATGTTCGGTGTGGCGGCGGATCTGTTCGCGCAGGGAGTATTGTTCGGCGGCACGTTTCAGCGAGTGCTCCAGCAGGTCGTCGTTGACGGGCTTGGCAATGAAGTCCGCCGCGCCGAGGCGCAGGCATTCGACGGCGTTGTCCATGTCGCCGTGCCCGGTGATCATGACGACCTGCGTGTCGGGATTCTGATTGCGCACCCGTTCGAGCAGGGCCAGGCCGTCCATGCCCGGCATACGGATGTCGGTGACCACGATGGGGAAGGGATTGGCGGTGAACGCCTCCAGCGCTTCGCGGGCGCTCTCGGCGGTGTGGACGTCATAGCCGAAATCCCTGATCAGGGCCCCGAGGACATGGCGGATGCCGGGTTCATCATCAACGAGCAAAACGCGAACGGAAGTGTCCATGCAGTATCCTTGCTTCAAGAAATCTGTTCCGGTTGCGGGCCGGAAACGCCTCCGGCCCTGTTCCCGTCGGCGGGCGCGTTCGGGGCGAGATCCCCGCGCCGGGTGATGGGGAGCCGGATTTCGAAGAGCGCCCCGCCTTCATCGCGGTTCCGGGCGGAGATGGAGCCGCCGAAATCCTTGACCAGCCCGTAAATGATGGAAAGGCCGAGGCCGGTCCCCTTGCCGACGGGCTTGGTGGTGAAGAACGGCTCGAAGATTTTATTCAACAGGTGGGCGGGAATGCCGGTCCCGGTATCCCAGACGGACAGCAGCACCGTGTTACCGTCCATAGCCGTGGAGACCCCGATGACGGCGGGCGGTTCGGGCGCGCTTTTGACGCGTTCCTCCACGGCGTCCCGGGCGTTGAGGATGAGGTTGACGATCACCTGTTCCAGACGGTTGGGGATGGCGAGGACGGGCGGCAGGGCCGGGGCGAGGGAGGTTTCCAGCGTGATGCCGTGCACCACAAGCTGGCGGCCGAACAGATCGCAGGCCTGCGCCACGACGCCGTTGATGTCCGTATCCAGCAGCGCAAGATCGGATTTGCGGCCGAAGGCGCGCATGTGGTTGATGATGTCGCTGGCGCGGTCGACCTGCCCGCTGATTTCCACGGACAGCTCGGAGAGCGTCTCCGGCGCGATGGGTTCGCTGCGGCGGGTCTTGCGCAGAAAATAGCTTGCCGCGCCCTTGATGACGGTAAGCGGCTGGTTCAGCTCATGGGCCACCCCGGTCGCCATTTCGCCGAGCGTCGCCATCTTTCCGGCCTGAATGAATTTCTGTTCCATCTCGATGCGTTCGGTGACGTCGGTGGCACAGAGGATGCGGACGCGGCGGTTTTGGATCATGGCCGAGGCGGAACGGATGTCCACGCGCAGGGGCGTGCCGTCGGCCTTGATGTTCGTCACGCCGGAAAAGACGGTGAAGGCCCGCAGCTGGGAAGCGTACTGCTCGCGCTCCTCGGGCAGGAACAGATCGAGGATGCCGCGCCCGATCAGTTCGTTTTCCCGCTGGCGCCCGTACATTTTGACGGAAGCGGGGTTGCAGTCGAGGATGGTGAGCTCGGCGGCGTCCAGCAGGAAGACGGCATTGGGGATGCTGTCGAAAATGGCCTTGTGGGTGCGCTCGGACGCCTGCAGCTGGTGCTGGAGGGTATGGATGAGCGTCATGTCGATGCTCATTTCCATAACCGAGGACACGTTGCCGTCCTTGTCGAACAGGGGCACGGTCTGCACGAACCAATAGTCCCGCGTCCCGTCGGGGTTGACGCGGCTTTCCTGGTTGCACTGGACGGCCCCTTCCTCCCATGTGCGCTGGACCGAGCATTCGGGGCAGGGGGTGGTCCGGCCTTTGTAGACCTCGTAGCAGGTATTGCCCGGCTGCGGATCGTACCGGACGGCGAAGCTGTGGTTCCAGCGCAGGAGGCGGTATTCGCGGTCCTGCACGGAAATGCCGCAGGGGACCATGTCGAAGAGCCGCTGGAAGTCGTCCTTCCGGCGGCGCATTTCTTCGAGGTGGTGCTGATTGCGGATGCTGAATTCAACGATGGCCCGCGCGAGCTGGCCGAATTCGTCGTCGCGGCGGGCGTCGTCGAGGGTGACGGCCTGCCCTTCGCGCATGGCTTGCATACTGGCGATCATGCGGCCGATGGGCAGACGCACTTCATACCAATAAAGGGCCACCGAGACGGCGCAGAGGAGCAGGGTAACGGCGGGCAGGACAATCCAGAGCCATTCGTAGGGCATCAGCCACAGAACGGCCCCCACCCCGGCGAGAAACAGCAGCGCCGTCATGGTGATGGTCTTGACCATGAGGCGGTAGGCTCCGAATCGGCTATGCATCGTCAACCCCGGTTTCCGGCGGTCCGCAGGGGAACCGCCGGAACGGAAACGGTTATTCCCCGTCCATGGCCTTGCGGGCGGCGTCCTTGGACTCAAGCACCCGGTTGACGATGGAGAGCAGCTCTTCGGGATCGAAGGGCTTCTGGAGGGTGGCCACGGCGTTGCGGATGGCGAGGTGGATGCCCTGGAGACCGCTGATCACGATGACGGGCGTGTCCTTGAATGCGGGGTTCATGGACATCTTGCGGTAAAAGCGCGGACCCCATTCGTCGGGCATTTCCATGTCCAGCGTGACGAGATCGGGCCTTTCCGCTTCGAGGACGGAAAGGGCTTCCTCGACGCTGGATGCGGAACAGGTCGCGTAGCCGTTGTCGGAGAGAACTTCGGTGATGTACTTGACGATATACGGGTCGTCGTCGATGGTCAGGATCTTCTTGGGCATGGGGCTTCTCCTTGCGTTCGGATCAGGCGGTGGTTGGTTCGGGAACGAGCCGGTTGACGACCTCAAGCAGGGCTTCCGGCGTACACGGTTTTTCAAGGCAGGCCGCGGGGGCGGGAAGCGGGCCCTGCGTCAGGCCGATCGTGGCGAACGCATGTTCCCGGACGGAGATCGGCACGGCGGACAGCATGACCACGGGAATGCGTTTCCAGTCCTCGTCGCGGCAGACGGCCCCGTAAAAGGTCAGGCCGCTTTGCTCCGGCATCATGACGTCCAGCGTGATGACGTCCGGCCTCCACGAGCGGAGCACGTCCAGCGCTTCGATCCCGTTGCGGGCCATCTTCACGGCGAACCCGGCCTTTTCGAGGAGCACTCTGAGAAAGTACCGGAAATGGACCTCGTCATCAATGACGAGAGCACGCCTTCCGTCCATGTCACCGGGCCTCGGGCCGGGTCACGCTGGCGACGGGACAAGCGGAACGCAGCACAACCTGTTCCACCGTAGAGCCGATGTCCGCGTCGTCATCGGACAGATCCGAGGAATGGTGGGCCATGACGATGAGATCCGCCTCATTCTCGCGGGCGACCTTGAGGATTTCGACATAGGGAATGCCTTCGCGCACAATGACCTCGACGTTGGCGAAACCGTCGAGCCTGGACAGGTACAGCTTGTCGATCTTTTCGCGCATCTGTTCGGCATGGCGCTCGATCTCGGACTGGTCCATCGTCATGCCCTGAATGGACGTGATGTCGACGGCGTGCGTGATGTACAGTTTGGCGTTCAGCTGGCGGGCCGTATTCAGGGCGAAACGGAACGCATGGTTGGCGGCTTCGCTGAAGTCGGTACAGAAGACGATGTTTGAGAACAGGTGCCAGCAGGTGGTGCAGGGGCGGTTGACGATGAGCACCGGGCAGGGGGCCTTCTTCGCCACGGCGCGCACCGTGTTGCCCACGATGGAGCGCATACGGGCGGCATTGGGATCGCTGGCGGCGCTGCTCGCGCCCATGACGATGAGATCGGGCTTGATCTGACGGGAGTAGCGCAAAATTTCGGTGGAGGGCATACCCACGCTCAGTTCCATGCGGAAGGGGCGGGTACAGGCTTCGATCTGATAGGCATAGGCCGTATTGAGTTCTTCGCGCACCATCTCCTGATACGCCTCATCAGGCTGCTCGAGGCTGCCGCTGCGGGTATCGGTAACGTTGGTGGCGAACCCCCGGGAGGGGACGCCGCAGCAATGGTAGAGCGTCAGTTCCGCCTGCTGCTTTTCCGCCAACCCAAAAGCCAGTTTCGCGGCGTTGTCGCTGCCGGCCGTTCCCGAACTCGCAAACAGGATGTTCTTGAACAACATCTCGCTACTCCTTGAGATTACAGGTGAGTGAGCCGCCTTGGAACCCGAGTTCCCAGCCCATGCCTTCCAACAGATCAAACACTGTGAAGCTGGTTTCCGCGTCCAACGCGGTCGCTGTCTCGCCGAGCAGGACATGCCGGGCCGTCCCCGTTTGCAACGGGGTGTCCAGCATGTCCCGCAGGCGGAAAAAACGCAGTTCCGGCAGTTCGTCGCCGACGCCTTCGACGGCAAGGTAGACGTCCACGCGGGGCGTGCCGGGAAATCCCGTCAACTCCACGCGTTTGCCGAGGCGCAGGGCTTCGAGGCCGGGATAGCGGCAGCCGGAGGCGGGGCAGGCTTCGGCTTCGACGAGGGCGTCGCCAAGGCCGGGGACCAGTTCCCGCGCCAGCGGATTCCGCTTGAGCAGCCTGAAGAACGAGCGCAGCGTAACGTCTCCGTCGAGTTCGAGCCTCATCCGGAGAAGCCCCGCGAATGGGGCTTCGGACGAAAGCGTCCCGTCAGAATGCAGCCGGATGGCGTCCATGATCCTGTCCTACTTGTGGCAAGCGCCGCAAGTGGTCGGGCCCTTGTTCTGGGCCGTATGGCATTCGATGCAGTTCTTGTGGTAGGCACGCATGAGCGGCGTGCGTCCGCTGGGCATGTTGGCCTTGTGGCATTCGGAACAGGGCTGATCTTCCGAGCTCACCTCGGGGTCGATAACGCCGTTTTCGCCGCCGTGGTGGCAGACGATACAGTCTTCGATCTTGGCGCGTTCGTTATGGTTGTCGTGATCGAAGGTGACGGCGGGGCGGCGGTGAGTCTTGAACTCTTCGGATTTCAGGGGCAGCGCATGGGCCGTCCCGACGAGGCCAAGCAGCAGCGTGACGGCGAGACCGGCGCGGGCAAGGGCGTGCAGGGGCATAGTTCACTCCAGTGATTCACGGAGGCGGCGCCTCCAAAAGCGGTGTACGGGGTCCGGAGCGCTGCGGGGAGCCCTCCCGGTGCCGGGAAGGCCTCCCTCGCGGGCTGACTATACTTCGGGCTTTTCCATCAGTTCATAGATGAGGTCGCCGATGAACTTGGTGTGCATGCCGAGCTTGTAATGCTTGATGATGTCTTCCAGGCCGCCGTGGCAGTTGTGGCACGGGGCGACCACGGTGTGGACTCCGGTGTTGCGGAGCTGATCGGCCTTCACCCGGTTGCCTTCCATGCGCACGCTCTTGAAGGGCGGGCCGCAGTTGATGATCCCGCCGCCCGCGCTGCAGCAGAAGTTGTGTTCGCGGTTGGGGGTCATTTCGACCACGTTGGCGCAGAGGAAGTGCACCACGTCGCGCAGCTTGTCGGCAAGACCGCGGCCGCGGATAGTGTTGCAGGGGTCATGGATGGTGACCGGATCTTCGAACTGGTGCGTGATCTTGATCTTGCCTTCGTTGATGAGCTCCCAATAGAACTCGATGGCATGGACCACCGGGACCGGGGAATCCTTCCAGCCGACCCAGCGGTTGCCCTGATCGTACACGGAGCGGAAGGCGTGGCCGCATTCGCCCATGACGATGCGCTTGACGCGCAGCTTCTGTGCCAGCTCGAAGTGGGCGCGCTTGATGCGGCCCATCATTTCGTAGTCGCCCGTGAACATGCACATGTCGCTGTTGTCCCAGCCGGGGCGGGAGGGCATGGTCCAGTCGCTGCCCGCCTGATGGAAGATCGCGGCGGCCTGATAGATGAGCTGCGTGCGGAACTTCGGCTCGGGCGCGATGACCGAGTACATGAAGTCCGCGCCTTCCTTGTCGAGCGGGATGCGGATGCCGGGGAATTCCTCGCGGGCTTCCTCTTCCTGCCAGACGAGGCTGTCGATCCATTCGTCTTCGCGCACCCACATCTGGTTGAACGTGGCGGAATGGCTGTTGGCGGTGTCCTGAATGAAGGTCGGGGTGATGCCGAGCTTGTTGCAGATGCGCCGCACGAGGCTCATCAGGTAGGCGATGTCCACGCCCACGGGACAGTAATGGATGCAGCGGCGGCACATGTTGCATTCGGTGTGCGCGATCTGAGCGATGCCCCGCATCTGTTCGGCGTTGAGCTTCCCGCTCTCGCGGACCATCTTGAAGATGGTCTTGTCGAGCTTGGCGACGGGCGTATAGGACGCGTCGTCCGGGTGGGAAAGGCTGAAGTGGCAGGCCTTGGCGCAGGCGCCGCAGCGCATACAGGTCTGTTCGTATACCTTGACTCGCGCGCCTACCTCGCCCTTCAGGACGTCGCGGATCACTTTGGTGATGCGCTCCGGCGTGGCAAGCTGCATGCCGCGCGTCAGGTTGGCGTCTTCGATTAAGCGTTTTTCAATACCCATCGTGTGCCTCCAAAATTACCAGTCGCAGGTACGACGGACGCCGATGGATTCGGAACCCATGTAGGCGCGGGTGAAGGGAATCAGAATGGCGTGGCTCAGGCGCGTGAAGGGCAGGCAGATGAGGATCGCCTCGCCGAACAGCACGTGGAGCAGAGCCATGAAGCTTTCGCTTCCGAACCCATGCGCGGAGGCAAAGCCGGTCACCATGACGCCGGTGACGAGCAGCAGGGAGAACCAATCGGCCTGTCGGGTCACGTAGCTTGACGCCGGGACTGCCAGTCGGCGCCAGCCGAGGACCAGACAGGCCAGAATGGTAGCTAGGGTGACGGCGTCCATAAAGCCGTCGGGCAGGGAAGGAAGGGAAAAACCGAAGTTGTAGTCCCACATGACGTTGTGGGCCGAGTAGAACAGCACGGCGAGCAGGATGCCGATGTGCAGCACGAAGTTCGCCACGGTCAGCAGCGGGTTCTCGCGCCAGCCGCAGGTGGAGAAGGGCAGCGTCCAGCGGATGATCGACGTCAGCGAGTCTTTCCAGTTCATGTAGGCGAGGGCCGAGGCGTCGCGCTGGCGGGCGAGGCGTCCGAGCGACCACAGCCGCCAGATCATACCGCCGATGCACACCGTGAAGGCGATCCATGCCAGCGGGCCTACCGCAAAATTGTACAGGGCATTCATGATGAGTTCCTTGTTGCAGTTGGATGCCTAGAGCCGCACGGTGTGGCGGGAGAACACGCCGTCCTTGAGGGAACAGAACAGCAGGACTGTGCCGTCCGGGCTGAACGTGGGGTTCCACACGCCGTCGAGGTTTTCGATCACGGCGTTGCCGTCGACGTACAGGGCGAACTTGCCGTCGCGGCGGACCTTGGCGGCGGCGCGGTCCCCGGCGGGCGAGAACACGACGGGCCACGCCATATCAAAGGCATCGTCCCACACTTTGCCGTCCACGGCGATCTGGAACCGGCTGTTGTTCTGGCTGCCGAGGGCGGCGGCATGCTTGCCGTCCGAGGACAGGACGAGATCCGTCACGGACGGGAAACGGCAGTTCCACGGGGTGGCGTTGCAGGCCACGGTGAAGGCGCCGTAGGAAGGCGCGGCGACGGCCCAGATGTATTCGCCGTCGGTGGCGGCGGCCTGAGGCGCCCAGCACTGCGCGAACATGGGCTTCCAGAAGAGGGAGCCGTTGCGGGCGAGGCCCCATTTGCCTTCCTTGCGGATAGGCGCGATGACGTCGCCGGATTTGGGCTCGAAGATGGGTTCCCACGCACAGGGGTAGGTTTCGCTCCAGCGCTGGCCGTTGATGGAAATGGTATATTCGTACGGCGTGACGCGCACGGTGCTGGCGACCCGGTGGCCTTCCCTGTCGAAGCAGGGCGACCACGCGTTCAGGTAGCACTCTTCCCATGCCTCGCCGTCGACGGCGATGGTATAGATGCCCTTGCTGAAGCCTTCCAGATCGGCCTGGCCAAGCCCGGCGGTCTGGACCACGGCGGCGGTTTTGCCGGTTTCCGAAAGGACGAAATCGGTGGCGGCGGTGTAGAGCCGTTCCCACGGCGCGCCGTCGACCAACATCCCGTATTCCATGCCGGTCTGCATGGGCACGGCGATGGTCCCGGCCTTGTTGAACCGGGTTCCCCACAAATAGTCGGCGTGTTCTTCGCTTTCCGCGTCGTCGACCACAATGGCCCACTCGCCGTCGCTCTGAGACAGGGCCGTCAGCCGCCCGTCGGGGGCGAACTGGCAGTTATACATCTTGTCGGTGCGTGTTTCCCACAGCGCATCGTTCAAGCGTACGGTAAAAGTGCCGTCTTCGAGGGCAGAAACCGCCGCGAACGATTCGCAGTCCGGAGAAATCTGCCATTCCTCCTGCCATGCCGTTTCGGGCAACATCTCCGTTTCCCCGAGCTTTCTGACAGAAGGTTCCCAATCATACCGTTTCTGATCTTCCATACAGTCCCCCACTGGGTGTGAAGCTACTTTTGGGCAGGAGCATACCGCGAAATCACGTTCTGTAAAGGCGCTCCGCCTGGAACGGGTATTACCCCGTTCTCAGACTGGGTATTGTCCTAAAAGGAACAGCACGATTTTTCCGGCATCAAAGGAAAAACGTGAAGAACGGGAAAAATACCGTGTTAGAGGGATATGGGATATCACCCCTTCTTGTTTCCCATACCAAAAGTGCGACTAATAACTTGAAAGAACACTCGTTCTTTTTTGGGTAATCGAGCCCCGAAACGGCGGATATTTTGTGAAAAGGCAGGATTGAAGTTACGTATCGGCAACACGAAAAAAGGGTCAAAAAAATTGTATTCAGAAGAAAGGGAGGAAAACACTTTTGAAAACACAAGGTTGCCTCAAGAAAGCGCGTAATATGAGGAAAAATCAAAAAAAGTTTTTGCTCAGAGAGTGTATTCTTGTTCCATAAAAAGAGAGCAGTCTTTTGTGGCGGATACTGAATCTTCTTTATTAAGAATGATTTCTAAGAACTAGCCTGACGGAAACGGATGGTTTTGACGTCCGGTAGGGAAGGGATGTTCCCCCTTCGGATGAGCTCATGTGGAGAGGGGGCGGAGCAGGCCCGCTTGAAAGTTCGACGGGCGTTTGCCATAGTTCCGCCAGCGTTTTGCCCCTCATACTTTGGACCCCAAGCAAACCGAAGGGACACCGGCAAGTTGGATGTCGTGCCCGTTTGGGGCTTGCGGAGAAGGCCATTCGCCCGTAGCGTGCCCGGTTGCCGGTCTGTTCTTGAAGACAGGTCCGGCAGGGCTAGGGCTGTTTTTTTCGGAATGCCGCACAAAAGGAAGGCCCTTTTGGGGCGTACCGCGGCAGCCGCGTAAAAGAGGCCTTTGTATAGTTACGGGATTTACCCGGCCGCCCGTGTCGGTGGCGTCGTTGTTGCTGGAAAATCATAGATTCGCTTGGGGCGACGGTGTTTGCTTTGAGAGCTGGCCGCGCCTTTGGAAGCGGTACGGAAGAGAATCGGAAAAAGGAGTTGCTCATGAAACGTATTCTGATGTTGGGCCTGTTGGCCCTGAGCCTGCTGTGCGGCACGGCGTTCGCCAAAACGGGCGAAGGCATGACGATCTGGTTTGATACGGGCGGTTCCGTAGGGGATGGTTACGGCACCATCGTTCAGAACGGGGCCAAGGCCGCTGCCGCCGATATGGGGTGCGAGCTGCGTTTGCTGTATTCCGACTGGAACCCTGAAACCATGATCACGCATTTCCGCAATGCCGTGGCCGCGCGTCCGGACGGTATCGTCGTCATGGGGCACCCCGGCGACGCCGCATTCGGCCCGCTGGTCGATGCCGCGTTCAAGCAGGGGATCGTCGTGACCTCGATCGATACGGCCTTGCCGGAAACGCAGGCTCGGCATCGCGCCAAGGGCTTCGGCTACGTGGGGACGGACAATTACACGCAGGGCAAGGCTCTCGCTGAGGAAGTGCTGCGCCGCACAAACTTGAAGAAAGGCGACCGCGCCTTTGTCTGGGGACTGAAGCGCATCCCCGATCGCGGACGGCGCGCGCAGGCTATCGTCGAAATGCTGGAACAGGCGGGCGTGACCGTGGATTATCAGGAAATTACCCCAGAAATCGACAAGGACCCCGTGCTCGGTGCCCCGGTCGTGGCGGGGCAGCTCGGGCGTCACCCCGACACCAAGGTCATCATCGTGGATCACGGCTCCCTGACCGCGCAGATGGGCAATCACCTCAAGAACGCGGGCATCAAGCCGAATACGGTATACGTGGCGGGATTCTCGCTGTCTCCGGCGACGGCGGCGGCCATTGAAAACGGCTATGTCCAGCTTGTTTCCGAAGCGCAGCCGTATGTGATGGGCTACTTCGGCGTCGTACAGACCGTGTTGAGCAAGAAGTACGGCTTTACCGGATTCAGCATCGATACGGGCGGCGGCATCGTGGATGCCACCAACATCGGCGCGGTGTCCGCCTTTGCCAAGCAGGGCTTGCGGTAGAGGAAACGCCCCCAAAAGGGAGAAGGGAGCTTCTGAAGAAGGATCCCCTTTTCTTTTTTCCGGACAGGCAGGCTAGCGCTTTTTTACTTTTGAAAGAATAGAAAGGCATTGGGGAAAGGAAGCGTTTTCCTTGAGGAACGCTTCCCTTCCCCAAAACCGCCGGTGCTGAACCTCTCTCCTTTCAAAGACGTTTGTGCCTATCAAATCCTTGTCCACAGTCTCTTCCGGCACAGATTGTCTTTGAAAGAATACGGTTCAAAGTGGAAAGCTTGTCTCATGGCGGTCGAGAGATGTTTTTCCAGCGGCTGCGCGGCGGAACTCCCGCTGATGCGGGGCGTCAAAGTGATATGGATACGTTAATGGGAATGCTGCTCAGTGTAAGAGGGATACGAAAATCGTTCGGCGCGGTGGCGGCGTTGCGGCACGCCGATCTGGACATGGCGGAAGGAGAGGTCGTGGCTCTGCTTGGCGATAACGGCGCGGGCAAGTCCACGTTCGTCCGCCTGCTCTCCGGGGCCGGGCGTCCCGACGGCGGCACGTTCCGGTTTGGGGGGAATCCCGTTGATCTGGCGAAATACAGCGTCCGCAAGGCCCGGGATATGGGCATCGAGACGGTGCATCAGGATCGCTGCCTGTGCGAGGGGCAGTCGCTCTGGAGGAATATGTTTGTGGGGCGCCATGTGAGGACGCGCTGGGGATTCATCGACATTGCCGCCGAACGCGAGGCAACCCGGGTGATGCTGGGGGAGTGGCTCGGGCTCGGCGGGGCGGGGCTGGACCCCGATGCCGACGTACGGGTGTTGTCCGGCGGCGAGCGGCAGGCGCTGGCGATCGGGCGGGCCATGTATTTCGGGGCGCGGCTGGTCATCTTGGACGAACCCACCACCGCCCTCTCGTTAAAAGAGGTGAACCGTGTTCTGGAGTTCATCCAGGCCCTGCGGGACAAGGGGCGTTCCGTGCTGCTGGTGTCCCACCATGTGCATCAGGCGTATGATGTGGCGGATCGGTTTCTGTTCATGGATAAGGGCAGGACGGTCGGTGAAGTGCGGCGCGAGGGGACGTCCCCGGCGGATCTGACGGAACGGCTGCTATCCCTCGCTGAAAGGAGGGGGGCGTGATGGGCGGGCGCATCCGGCGGGCGTTGCCCGCGAGCACACGCAACCAGCTGTGGCTGACGGGGTTGTTTCTGGCGTTGCTTGCGCTGTTCATGATGACGGGCGCACGGGCGTTTCTGGCGTGGCCCATGTACGAGAGCCTGCTTTCAACCTTGCCCCTGTATGGTTTTCTGGCGCTCGGGCTCACGCTGGTGGTCGCGGCGGGGGAGATGGATTTATGTTTCCCCTCGACGCTGGCGGTAGCCGGATTCGGCTTTGCGCTCACGGCGATACACACGGGGCAGGTCTGGCTCGGCGTCATCGTCGCCATCCTGATCGGCTTGGGGATCGGTCTCTGCAACGGCTTTCTGGTCGCGTATGTCGGCGTGCCGTCCATCATAGCGACCATCGGGACGCAGTTTTTCTGGCGCGGCGCTGTCATGCTGCTGAGCCAGGGGCTCGCACTCGGGCTGGCGGATCTGGGGGAAAGCCCCACGCATACCGTGCTGGCAGGGAGGCTTGGCGGCTTCCTGCCCATGCAATCGTTCTGGCTGATTGTAATGGCGCTTGCCCTTTGGCTTCTCCTGAACCGCCACCCGCTCGGCGACGCCATCCGGTTTACGGGCGAGCAAGCGGACATCGCATCCCGGCTCGGCATCAACGTCCCGGCGGCCCGTCTTGGCGTACACACGCTCATGGGCGGCATAGCGGGCTTTGCCGGGGCCATCGGATGCATGGAAATGGGGTCGTGGTGGCCCACACAGGGAGACGGGTACATGCTGTTGGTGTTCGCCGCCGTGTTCATCGGTGGGACCAGCGTATTCGGAGGCTCCGGGAGGCTGTACGGCACGTTGATCGGCATTGCCATCGTCGGGATGATCGAGGCGGGCATCGTCAGTTCCGGCCTGTCGGGATTCTGGACCCGCGCCGTGCACGGCATGGTCATCGTTGTCGCGGTATCGAGTTACGCGATTCTCTCAGGGAATGCCGACGAGCGTATTTTGCGCCTGGTACGCTGGAGAAAAAGGTAGAGCCTCTTCAAAGCCACTGGTTCGAGAAAAGCGGCAAGTGGTGAGCGGCGCGCATTGCCTGATCGGTACAACACAGGGAAAAGCGTTTCCTGACCTCAGTTCCGGATGGTGGAAAGAGCAACAAAAGGGAGGCTTCAACCTCCCTTTTGTTATCGCCGGACAGCTACAAGCCTCGACGCTCGACAAGCAGTTTATCCAGTTCTTCCATGAATGCGGCAAGCAGGGCTTCCTGTCCACGCACGGAGCGGATGACTTCGCCTTTACGGAAGATGATGCCCTTGTCGCGGCCTCCCGCCATGCCGAGATCGGCTTCCCGCGCCTCGCCGGGTCCGTTCACCACACAGCCCATGACCGCGACCTTGATGGGCGCGGTTTCCGTGCGCAGGCGACGCTCCACTTCCTGAGCGAGCCCGATAAGATCGATTTCCGTGCGTCCGCAGGTGGGGCAGGAGATGATTTCCGGCCCGCGCTGGCGCAATCCGAGGGCACGGAGCAGTTCCCACGCCACGGTCATCTCTTCTTCCGGGGCAGCCGTCAAAGAGACGCGCAGGGTGTCGCCGATGCCCTCGCTGAGGAGGACGCCCATGCCGACCGAGGATTTGATGGCTCCGCGCAGCACGCCGCCCGCCTCGGTGACGCCAAGGTGCAGCGGGTAATCGCAGCGTTGTGATAATAGCCGGTAACATTCAATGGTATTGAGGACCGAAGACGACTTGATGGAAATTTTCGTATCGTAAAAGCCGTGTTCCTCAAGGATACGCACATGCCCGAGTGCGCTTTCGACCATCGCCTGCGGGGTAGGGCCTCCGTACTGATCCAGCAGCCGTTTTTCCACAGAACCGCTGTTGACGCCCACGCGGATCACCGCACCCCGCGCTTTGGCGGCATCAACCACCATTTCGACGTTTTTGCGTTCGCCGATGTTGCCGGGGTTGATGCGTAAGCCTTCCAATCCCGCTTCCAGTGCCATGAGGGCCAGACGGTAGTCAAAATGAATGTCCGCGATGACCGGGATGGGGCTGACGTCATGAATGGCGCGCAGGGCCTTGGCTGCCGTCTCGTCTGGTACGGCGACGCGCACGATTTCGCAGCCCGCGTCGTGCAATCGTTTGATTTGGCCGAGGGTGGCCTCCACGTCCCGCGTGTCGGTATTCGTCATGCTCTGGACGACGATGGGCGCACCGCCGCCGATACGGACGGAGCCGAGTTTCAATTGTCGAGTCTGTTTGCGGGGGAGTTCCATATACTATCCTTTTGGGGAGGAATCTGTGGGAGGGCGCTTTTTATAAAAAGCGCCCTCCCACAGACCCCCACCCGCAAAAATGTTGACTGGTGGGGAGGCTGCGCGACAGGAGTTCGTTTCAGCCGGAGAGGGAATACAGAGAAGAGGCTATGTCCTGTCGGGATAAGATAGCTGGCTGTTGTTTTTAACAATATCGTTTCAACAAAAAACGTCGGGGGATGATCCGTCTGAGGAGCATCCCCCGACGGTCGTTTTTCCGAAACTGCCGGGGTCCGGGGGGAGGCTCTCCCCCCGGGCAGGTCCGGGCGGCAGCCCGGCGGAGTCTGAGGCAGAGCCTCAGCAGGTGCAGGGCAGCACCCTGCGTGTATTTACGTTACGCCAGCTTCTTGCGTTGTTCGGCCAGAGCCGCAGCCTGTTCCTCAAAGGTGGCGAAACCGGCCTGATGCAGGGCGTCCTCGACGGTCTCGTTCCAGTTCCACGCGGCATAGATGACCGGCTTGTGGAACGTGGCGCGGAAGGTCTTAAGAGCCTTGCGGGCAGTGTTTTCGCGGCTTCCGCCGAGGCTGTCACGGAGTTCGCCGTGCAGACGGGCGGTTTCCGCATCGTACCAGGCGCGGATCTTGGCCGGATC
>NZ_JH114231.1:795042-798191 GCF_000224655.1 Bilophila sp. 4_1_30 | reverse complement strand
CGAGCTTGGCGACATCGGCCTTTCCGGCGGCTTCAAGCAGCTTGACCAGCTTGGCCTGGTGCTGTTCGCCAAGCCACTTGCCAAGGCCGGAAGCCGAGATGTTCAGGGCTTCGGCGGCCGCGAAGTCCTGCTTCGTGCGGTAGTAGGTATCGGGCACGACGGAGGCGGAGGTGATGCCGCTGATGGCCACGAGGCCGCGCAGCACTTCGCTGTTCGCCACGCCCTGGCCGCAGAAGCCGACCTTTTTGCCGAACTTCTGCCCGGAGAAGATGGTCACCAGAATCGCCCAGACCACGGCGGGGTCTTCCTCGTCGTAGATGTGCGAGAGCGAGCTGTTGTCACGGTCGGTGGCCAGCACCATCTGGGTCATGTCGTTGGAGCCGATGGAGAAGCCGTCGAACTCCTGGATGAACTGCCGCGCCAGAATGGCGTTGGAAGGCAGCTCGGACATGAGGATGATCTTGAGGCCGTCCTCGCCGCTGCGCAGGTTGTGCACGGTGTCGAGGTAGCCGCGCATGGCGCGGGCCTGTTCCAGCGTGCGCACGAAGGGCAGCATGAGCTGGAGGTTGTGCGCGCCGTAAGCGGAGCGGGCCAGCTTGAAGGACTCGATTTCCCAGTCGTGGATATCGCGGGATACGCCCCGATAGCCGAGCATCGGGTTGTCTTCGTGATCTTCGAAGAGGTTGCCGCCGAGCAGGTTGCGGTACTCGTTGGTTTTGAAGTCGGTGGTACGGTACACGATGGGCTTGCCGTAGAAGGCCATCGCAAACAGGGCCAATCCCTGAGACAGCGTCTGCACGTAGTGGTCGTGGCCGTTCTTGTGGCCGCGGGCGCGGATGAGCGTGCCGATTTCGCCGGGGATGGAACGCAGCGCGGCGATTTCCTTGGCGAGGCCGCAGCGGGCGCCCACGTCTTCACGCAGCGCGGCGATCTGGCGCATGGTTTCCTGCACCGCCGGGTTGAGCGCGGCGTAGCTGACCTGATTGGCGATTTCCTTTTCGATGGCGGCGCGGCGCGCCTTCACTTCGGGGGAATCACCGGAGAGAGCCAGCCGTTCGGTTTCGTAACCCATGATGATGCGGACGTGTTCGGCCAGATCGGCGGACGTTTCCAGCGTCGTGTAGAAACGTGCGGCACGTTCGGTGTATTCGTCCAGCAGCTTTTCAACTTCGCGCATACGCCGGTACACGGCCATGATTTCGTCGGGATTGCGGAGGTCGTCCTTTTTGCCGAGCTTTTCCAGTTCTTCCGCGAAGCCGGTGATGTTGCCGACGTGTTCGCGGAGGCGGAGATCCAACGACACGAGGCCAGCGTCAAGCTGTTCGCGGATGGTCTTGCGCAACTTGGAATCCAGTTCGCCGATCTTCTTCTGGACGAGGCGTTCCAGTTCGCCGTTGTCGAAGGCTTCCAGCGCAGCGGGGTGTACGCCCACGTTGCCGAGCATGAATTCGGCGCGCAGCAGGCCCACTTCAAAGTCCGGCACGTTGCGGAGGCGGGACAGGAACAGGGCCTGCCCGATGTCCGCGAGCACGAGGCCGACTCGGGTTTTCGTCTGGGGCAGGGCTTCCACGTCCATTTCGCCGCCGACTTCATGCAGCGGGAGCAGGCCGCGGTACACGCGCCCACGGGTGCCGTCGACGGTGACGTCCAGACCGTCCAGAGCCTGAAGGGCCGTGGGGTTCTGGATGCCGATGACTGCGGCGATGCCGAGTTCGCGGGAGGTGATGGCCGCGTGGCTGGTGTCGCCGCCCACGTCGGCGAGGATGGCGGAGGCCACGCGCATACCGGGAACCATATCGGGGTCGGTACGTTCGGCGGCGAGGATTTCGCCCTTGCCCACGCGGTTCAGTTCCAGCGCGGAGCGGAGGAAGCGGACCTTACCCTGTCCGGCGCCACGGGAAGCCCCGTTACCGGTCAGCAATATCTCGGCGGCAGCGGCGGCCTTGGGCTCCACTTCGCGGCGGCGCATGAAGATGGTGTGGGGATGCAGGGCCAGTTCTTCATTCCAGCGGGTTTCGGGGCGCGCCTGCACGAACCACAGCATACCCTTGGAGTCGATGCAGAACTCGGTGTCCATGATCATGCCGTCGTAGGCCTTGCTCACGGCGCGCACGCCCTTGGCGACCTGTTCGGCCTGCGTGGGGGTCAGAGCCCAGAGCATACACTCGCGTTCCGGAACGGGCACTTCCTTGGTGCCGCCGTTTTCGTCATAGACGATCTTCATGGTTTTGCTGCCCATGAAGCGGATCACGACTTCGCTGCCGTCGTCCTTCTGGTAGACATACAGCTTGTCGGGCGTCACGCGGCCGCCCACCACGGCTTCACCGAGGCCGTAGCTGGTGTCGATGCTCACGAGGTCCTTGCGGACGGTCCCGCGGCAACCCGTGGCGGTGTCGGCGCTGAACGCAGTACCGGACACCACCGGATTGATCATGCGCATGATGCACACGGAAAGGGACGTGTTCTCGATGGACCATTCCTTCTTCGCCTGCGCGGCAAGCTCTTCCTGGCCCGTGGTTTCGGACTGGGTCAGCGCATCGAGGATGGCTTCCCGGCGGTAAATCATGGAGCGCAGGTTATAGGCCGAGGCGCAGTCCCACAGGTACGCGGTGGCCACTGCGTCGTCGCCGACCATGTTCAGGAAGGTGTCCTGAAGGCCCGCGAAGGCTTTCTTGCGGGAGTCCTCACCGGCGGCGGAGGAACGCACGGCCACGGGCACGTCGCTCTCCTGCGCTTCGGCGCAGATGTCGCGGTAGGCGGAACGGACGGCCTTGTCGACGCGTTCGGGCAGGGGGCAGGACAGGATGGCGGCCTGCACCATGACGGAACGCTTGCGGAGCTGGTCGATGCCTTCCTGCGAGGAGGCGAAGCCGTCGACCACGTTGTTGACGAACGTGCGCAGGCGGATATGCGGCAGTTCCGGATCGGCTTCGGAAGCCTTGCGGATCTCGGCGGCGACGGAACGCACGAATTTCGGCAGGAACTCGTGATCCTTGGTGACTTCGGGAGAAGTCCAATCGATGCGGTTATAGGCTTCGTCGACCATGGAACGGATCAGCGCCGCGCACACCTTGCATTCGTCGAGCACGATGTGGAACGCCACGGACGAAATGGCGCGGAACTGAGGAATGCGAACGCCCTCAACGCGG
>NZ_JH114231.1:772498-794773 GCF_000224655.1 Bilophila sp. 4_1_30 | reverse complement strand
CGCCGTGTTGTAGTTTTTGCCACCCACCAGCAGCTCGGCGTCCTCGCCGATCCGCACGATGTCCGCGCCGGTCAGGACCAAGCGCTTGAGAAGATCTTCCACCGGAACCTCGTCTTGTCGGTTTTTGGTTGCGGAAGGAGTTTTCGTCATGAGGATTGCCTCCCAGGCTCTCTCTTCGTATCGGTTGATGTCCCTTAGATCCGGCTGAGCCGTTCCCCGCAGTAGGGACAGAACTCGATGTCATTCATGGGCAACGGACGACTGCACGCCTCGTTGGTGCAGATGCGCGGAACCGGCCCGAGCTCCACGATGAGCTCGCCTTCGCGGACGGTTTCCATCTTCCTGGTTTCCTTGTAGTCGGCGGTCTTGAGCACACGCTTGACGATGCCGGCCACAGGAGCCAGAACGGCTTTTTCCTGCTTCATGATGGACACGTTGAACAGTTCTTCGCCCTCTTCGACGATGTCGCCGGGATGGACGTACATCACCCAGAGGTCGCCGTTGCTCGGCGCGCCGACCTGATACTTGTCCGCAGGATCGGCCATCACCGCGCCCCCGGCGCCGCCGTTCTTGGGCGGGGCGACCTTGATGAGCTGGCTGAAGATTTCCGAGTCAAGCACGAAGCGGACCATGGATTCGCCCGCGTCGTTGGCCGGGGACATGCTCACCAGCAGGAACTGGTGCGGCTTGCCGGACGTATCCACAAAGTTGATTTCCTCGCCGACGGAGCAGCCTTCAAACCAGACGGGCAGCGGCAGCCGGTTGGGATCGCCGTATTTGGCACGGAACTGAACCGTCTTCACGGCGTCGCCGGGATGGTTCAGGTACATGACCATTTCTTCTTCCGTGGGTTCGCGCTTGATGATGTCGCGGAACGCCTTGCGCTCGGCCTCAATGTCCATGTCGGTGAGCTTTTCCAGCGGCGAATGCGTGGTCCGGTCGGCAATGGCCTGCTTCCATGCGTTGCCGAACGCGCTCTCATACACCCAATCCGGCGGGAAGCCCAGAGGCAGCTTGCCGAATTTGCCCAAAAGGAGATTGCGGAACGCGTCGTTGCAATCCTGATAGAGGGCGAGGCGGGCCGCACGGGTGCCTTCGCTGAGTTCGGCTTCGTCGGGCACGTCGTTGACGCGCTCAAGCACGCCGAGCAGGTATTTGACCTCTTCTTCGCCGCCGCGCTTGTACGCGCCGGTCACGGCGAGGAAAGCGGTGTTCCACGTGATCTGGGAACCGGGGGTCACGTCGTGGTAACGGACGATCTTGCGGGTCCCGGCAAGGAACTTGAGCATGTAGGGCAGCAGGTGGATGTAGCCCTGCTTGAGCGCGCCTTCCTGCGACGAGGAGGTCGCGCCGCCGGGCATGGCGTGCTCGGTCACGTCGTTGTCGATGCCCTGGAAGTACGGAGCGCAATAACGGTCGTAGTAGGGGATGACCTGTTTGAGCACGAAGTTGGCGTCACGGACCATATCCTTGTTCATGGCGGTCTTGAGGCCGAGTTCGCCTTCCATGTAGGCAGCGGTGGCGAGGGTGTCGCCCTGGCCGTAGCTGCGGACGCACGCGCCGAGGTTCGTATCCACGATCTGGACGCCAGCCTTGGCAGCCGCACCCACGGAGGGAACGAAAAGGCCGTCCGTCATATGGCGGTGGTAGTGCAGCACCAGCTCAGGCCACCGTTTGCGCAGCGCCGTAACCACTTCGGTCATGAAGCGGGGTGGGCATACGCCGGCCATGTCCTTGAGGCCAAGGATGATATGGCGGGAGACTTCCTTTTCGCTCATGCCTGCCACATCGCCGCACACGGAGAGGACATTCTCGGCCACGCCGAGGTAGTGATCAACGTCAAAGCCGTTGGCCCACGACATGGAAATGGCGGGTTCGAAGACCACGTCCCTGCGGCTCAACGCGACTTCGGCGAAGGGGCGCATGTTGTCGATGTGGTTCAGGAAGTCGAAGCAGCGGATGATCTGGAAGTTGTCGCAGATCATTTCGCCGGTCAGGCGCATGAGGTTCTTGGGCTGCGGGCTGTAGCCGAGCACGTTGGTCGAGCGGATCAGGATCTGCTTGAGGGTCTTCGGGGCGAACTTGTTCCATTCCTTCGCCTCGGTGAAGGGGTAGGTCATGTTCGCCATCATGGCGACGTGGAAGTGCGCGCCGCCGCCGTTCTCAAGGGAGAAGAAGCCGCAGTTGTCCAGATAGGGCCCCACGAGGCGATCTTCGGCGAGGCGGAAGCGGTTGCCGCTGTTGGACTGGGTGCTGTCGCGGGTGGTCGTGTCCGTGAAGTGGACGCGACCGCTGTCGCGGACGTAATCAAGCAGTGCCACGCGGTCGCCGTGCGGATAGGGAGAGGGCTCTTTGCGTACTTTGGAAGGGATGGGAGGGAGCACCACATCCTGACGCGGCAGGCGGGGCGTGGTGTGGGAACGGTATTCGCCGAGCTGGACGAAGGGGTTGTAGCCCTTGGCCGAGATTTCCGCGATGAGCTTGGCGAGGCGTTCGCTTTCCGGCGCGAGGTCGGCGTATATCATGAGCTCGGGCGCGGACGGGATGAAGCCCGTGTCGAACATGCCCGCTCGGAAGGCCGGGTGCTTGAGGACCTGACGATAGAAGGGGATCGTGGTCTTCACGCCGCCGACCATGTATTCGGTCAGGGCGCGGTCCATGATGCCGAGCACTTTCTGCCAGTCGCGGCCATAGGCGATGAGAAGCGAACCGGCGGAGTCGTAGTTCGGGGGGAACTCGTACCCGGCGGAAAGGTTGGAGTCGATGCGCACGCCGGGGCCGCCGGGCGACACGTAGCGGGTGATCAGGCCGGAGTTCGGGGCGAAGTTGTTCTGCGGGTCTTCGCAGTTGATGCGGACCTGCATGGCGAAGTGGGACGGCTTGGTGTTTTCTTCGGTCAGGCGCAGCTTCGCGCCGAAGGCCACGGCGATCTGCTCTTCGACGAGGTCGACGCCGTAACGGCTTTCGGTGATGCCGTGTTCCACCTGAAGGCGGGTGTTCACTTCGATGAGGTAGGGTTCACCCTGCGGGGTGACGAGGAACTCCACCGTGGCGAGGGAGTAATAACCCACCTCGCGGACCAGCATACGGGAGTATTCCTTCAGGCGTTCGCGCAGCTCGGGCGTGATGCCCGCCCACGGGGACGGGGTGATTTCCACGAGCTTCTGGTGGTTGCGCTGCACGGAGCAGTCACGTTCGTCAAAGGCGAACACGTTGCCGTGCTGGTCGGCGATGACCTGGATTTCGATGTGGCGGACCTGTTCGAGGTACTTTTCCACATACAGGGCGGGGGTTGCCGAAGGACGCCTGCGCCATGGCGGAGGCCTTAAAAAAGGCATCTTCCAGTTCGCTTTTTTCACGAACAAGGAAAATGCCGCGCCCGCCTCCGCCGCCCTCAGCCTTCAGCATGATGGGGAGGGTGATTTCGTCGACGACCTTGCGTGCGGCGGGCACGTCGACCGCGCCTTCCGAGCCGGGCACCACGGGAATGCCGAGCCGCTTGGCGATCTTGCGGACCTGCACCTTGTTGCCGAGCAGGTTCATGGAGTCGGCTTTGGAGCCGATGAAGGTGATGCCCGCCTCTTCGCATTTCTGGGGGAACCGCTCGTCTTCCGACGCGAAGCCCCAGCCGGGATGGATGGCGATGATACCGCGCTGCTTCGCCTTGGCGATGATGAGATCGAGATCAAGGTACGCGCGGGGATCGGAACCGAGCAGGAGCAGTTCCTGCGCGGACGAAGCGGCCGGTGCGGCCTTGTCGATGTCGGTGGCGGTCATTACGGGCACTGCGGCGAAGCGTTCACGGATGGCCCGGCAGATTCGACGTGCCGGAATGCCCCGGTTGGCTACGAGTATGGGCTTGCCCCGAACTTCGTCCAGTACCTGTTCAAACGTCTTGGCGGCCATGCTTTCAACCTTTTCAATAAAGAAATGTTTAGACCCGGCAAGAGCCGGTCTTGTTCAGGACGCACCCCGAAACGGCATCGGGGACACCTGTGATCCGCCTCCGCACCGCTGCGGAAGGCCGTTCCCGGCGCCGCGCATGGCGCTTCGCGTCACGGCTGCATGGGAGGGCGGTCCAACCGAAGGCTCCCGGAAAGGAAACTGTTTGTTCCCTTACGATTTCGCAGGCGCAACCCGCCGAAATCGTCCAGCCCTTCAAGAATGCCTGTGTGGCGTTCCTGTTCGTCGGGGCCGTCCGTCAGAAGGACCGTTTGCCCGAGGAAGGCGAGGTGGCGTTCAGCAAGTGAACGCCACGCGTTTTTCCCCTTGGCGTCAATCTCTTCGACATAACAGAAAAAGATACGGCTCACAAGTCGCATCCACAGTCCCGCAACGGAAAGCGGCGAGACATTGGATTTTGTTGCAGAAGAGAGGAGTCCGGCCGGAACGGCGCGCTGCGCCCGCATGAGAGCGGCCGGGGGGGGAGGATACGAGGTTCAGGCCGATCCCGGCGACAAGCAGGTTCTCGGCGGGCGTTTCCCCATGCCGGGGCAGGGGGCGTTCCTCCAGAAGGATGCCGCCGACCTTGCACCAGCCGGGGCCTTCTTCCTGCTCCTCGCGTTGCAGTAAATCGTTCGGCCATTTCATATGGACGGCAAAGCCCATGTGGGTCAGCGCTTCGGCGATGAGCCCGCCCACGGCTGGGGCTGCGGCCGTGCCCGTGAAAGGGTGGCGCTGCGGCAGGCGGAGCGCCGCGTAGACGTTGCCTTCGGGCGAAACCCAGTTGCGCCCGAGCTGCCCCCGGCCGCTGCGCTGGCTCAGGGCGAGCACGCTCCCCCAGACGGGAAGTTGTCCGTGCGCGGCGAGGACCCGGGCGACATCCATACTTGAAGTGGCGGAGCCGCACAGATACACTGGCGCCGGTACGCTGTCCGTTTCGGGATCGTTTCTCGTCCGCGAAACCGGCGCAGTGAAGAATTGTTCGAGATACGGGCAGGCCGTGCTTGTGCCCGGCGCGGTGAGCGCCGCTTCGGGAAGCCCGTTCCAGAGGGCGGAGCTGGCCGCGTGATCAGCCGGAAACGGATCGGCGAGGCGGTCGTGCGGAGGGCGTTCGGAGAGGACGCCTTCGTGCAGAAGCCGTACCGTGCCGTTGAGACGAAAAGTGGAGTCGTGTGTCATGGCAATCGAAAATTGGCCGGAAACGGGCCGGATACCGGTCTATCTGGTGGGTGGGGCCGTTCGGGACCGCCTGTTGGGGCGGACGCCTCGGGAATATGATTTCGCGTTTGACGCGGACGAAGCCACGTTTCTACAGCGGAATCCCGAGGCCCGCAAGGTCGGGAAGAGCGTTTCGGTCTTTTTGTTGCGCGGTCAGGAATTTATGCCGCTTGAGGGTACGCTGGAAGAGGACATGCGCCGCCGCGATCTGACCATCAACGCGTTGGCCGAGGATCGGGACGGCAACCTCCTCGGGCATCCCGATGCGCTTTCGGATCTGCGGGAAGGCATCCTGCGGCCCGCTTCGCCGACGAGTTTCCGGGATGAGCCCGTGCGGGTGTTCCGGCTGGCCCGCATGGCTTGCGAATTGCCGTCGTTCACGATTCATCCCGAGGCTGTGGCGCAGATGCGCGCCGTGGCGGGGGAGGGCTTGCTTGGGCGGATTCCCGCCGAACGCGTGGGGCGCGAACTCATGAAGGCGCTGGCCTCGCCGAAGCCGTCGCGCTGGCTGTCCGTGCTGGCGGAAGGGAACTGCCTTTCCCCGTGGTTGCGGGAGCTGGAAACCTCGATGGATATTCCGGCGGGCCCGGTGGCGTACCATTCAGGTTCGGTGATGGCCCATCTGATGGACGTGATGGATGCGGTGGCGGGCGATCCCCTGTGCGTCTGGATGGCCCTGTGCCATGATCTCGGCAAGATCGGCACGGACCCGGCCTTGCTGCCGCACCACTACGGGCACGAGCTGCGCGGGGCCGAACCCGCCGAGCATGTCGCCAAGCGCCTCGCCTTGCCCGCGCGTTACGGCGCGGCGGGCGTGCTGTCGTCGCAGCTGCACATGAAAGCCGGTATCTATGAAATGCTGCGGGCAGGAACCCGTTGCGATCTGCTGATGCAGGTCCACAATGCCGAGCTGGACGGGCCGTTCTGGAAACTGGCCGAAGCCGACAGCGGGCGTTCGCTGCGTCCTGTCGTCAATGACGATCTTGCTGTGCTGCTCAGGATTTCACTGCCTCCGGAGTGGCGGGACAGGGGCAAGGAGTCCGGAAGGCGGCTCCGGGCGATGCGTTGTCAGGCCCTCGCCATGCATATGGCGAAGCGCAAACGGGAGAATGCCGATGGCTGATGGCGCGGGCATGGCGGGTGCGCCTTTGGATGTGAGCGGACGGAAGCCCGGGGCGGCTGGCGGCATACATGCCGTGGATTCGGATGCCGCCGTAGTCGTGGATGCCGTCCACGCGGCTCAAGGCGTGCGTGTCGTGGATTCATCCGGCCTCAACCACATCCTTCCTGTGGAAGCGGGGCAGACGCTTGCCCAGACGATCTGGCTGTCCGGCGAACTGTCCCCTCCCGCGCTGTGTTCGGGGCTCGGGCGCTGCGGGGCGTGCCGGGTACGGTTTTTTGAAGGGACGCCCAAGCCGTGCGACGCGGATAGCGCCATCCTCGGCGCGGAGGCAGTGCGCGGCGGCTGGCGGCTGGCCTGCCGCCATGCCGCCGTTGCGGGTATGGTTGTTGAGTTGCCTCCTCCGCCGTCCGAAAAACGGAACGGATGGACATAAGGCCGGATGCGGGCCCGTTCCGGCTGGCCGTGGATCTGGGGACGACATCCATCCATTGGCGGCTCCTCGACGGCACGGGGCATGAGGCTGCGTCCGGGCAGGCCCTCAATCCGCAGATGGGCGCGGGGAGCGATGTGGTGTCGCGCCTTGCCGCCGCCCGGAATCAGGAGGGCCGGGAACGGCTGGGGCATCTCGTGCTCCGCTTCCTGCAACGCGTTGTCTCGGACGTGGGCGTCCCGGTGGCGGAACTGTGCATCGCGGGGAATACCGCCATGACCTCTATCCTGTTGAATAAAGATGTGGCCGGATTGTGTGCCGCCCCGTACCGGCTGACGGAGCCGGGAGGCCGCACGGCGGATCTGCCCGGTCTGCCTCCGGCGTGGATTCCTCCGCAGCCGGCGCCGTTTGTGGGCGGGGACATCAGCGCGGGCATGGCGGCCCTCCTGTACGGGGAAACGCCGGAATTTCCTTTTCTGCTTACGGACTTGGGGACGAACGGCGAATTCGTGCTCGCTCTGGATAAGGAACGCTCCTTCATTGCCAGCGTTCCGCTCGGCCCGTCGCTCGAAGGCATCGGGCTCCGCTACGGCGGGGTGGCGGATACGGGCAGCGTCTCGGGATTCCGGCTCGGTCCGTCCGGCCTGTCTCCCGTGGTTATTGGCAACGCGGAGCCAAAGCGGATTTGCGGCACGGGGTATTTGTCGCTGCTGGATGTGCTGTTGCGGACAGGTTTCCTCGACGCCACGGGTCGCCTTGCGGCATCCCCGGTTTCGCCTCTGGCCGCCCGCCTGTTCGGGACCGTCGAACGCGGGGCCGCTGGATGGAGCCTGCCGTTGCCCGGCGGCATGGCGCTCATCGGGGCCGACGTGGAGGAAATCCTCAAGGTCAAAGCCGCGTTTTCGCTGGCTTTGGAAAGCCTGCTGACGGCGTCCGGGCTGGAGAGCAGGGCACTCGCGCGGGTCAGCCTCGGCGGTGCGCTCGGGGAACACATGCCCGAAACCGCACTGGAGCGGCTGGGTTTTCTGCCGCAGGGCCTGCAGGCGCGCACTATGGCGGAGGGCAACACCTCCCTGCGCGGGGCGGCGCTTCTGCTGACACGCCCGGAACTGCGGGAAAGGCTGGTCCGCTGGAGTTCCGGGTGTACGCTTGTGGATCTGGCGGCCCGTCCGGATTTTACGGCCCTGTACATGCGGCATATGGTTTTCGGATAAGCGTCGTCCGTTTGCAAGAAGCCGCGTTTTGTGGCATTGCCTCCGTATTCGATACCCTGTAGCGCAACCTCTTTTTTAGGAGGAGAACAATGAACATACGTCTCATGTCCGACCTTGATCTGCAAGGGAAGACCGTTGTTTTTCGTGAAGACCTCAATGTCCCGGTCAAGGAAGGGAAAATCACCAGCGACAAGCGCATCCGGGCGGCCATTCCGTCCTTGAAGTTCGCGCTGGATAAAGGCGCCGGCATTATCGTGCTCTCGCACCTTGGCCGTCCCGAAGAAGGCGTTTACTCCGAAGAAGCTTCGCTGGCTCCCGTGGCCAAACGCCTTGAGGAACTGCTCGGCGTTCCGGTCAGGCTTGAGAAGGACTATCTGGACGGCGTCAGCGTAAAGCCCGGCGAATGCGTCCTGTGCGAGAACGTGCGCTTCAACAAGGGCGAAAAGAAGAATAACGAGGACGTGGCCCGCAAGCTGGCCGCGCTCGGCGACGTGTACGTCATGGATGCGTTCGCCACGGCGCACCGCGCGCAGGCTTCCACCGAAGGGGCCATCCGTTTCGCCAAGGTCGCCTGCGTGGGCCTGCTCATGGCCGCCGAACTCGAAGCCGTGACCCGTATCCTCCATGCGCCCAAGCATCCGCTGCTTGCCATCATCGGCGGTTCCAAGGTTTCGACCAAGCTTGAAGTCCTGAATAACCTTTCCAAGCGCGTGGACAAGCTCATCGTGGGCGGCGGTATCGCCAATACCTTCCTGAAGGCCGCCGGATACGAAGTGGGCAAGTCCCTGTATGAGCCGGATCTGGTGGAGTCCGCCGCCAAGATCATGGAAGAGGCCAAAGGGCGCGGCGCGGCCATCCCGCTGCCCGTCGACGTCGTTGTCGGCCCGGCGCTGGAAGAACACGCTCCGGCGACCGTGCTCAAGGTCGAGGATGTGCGTCCTACTGACATGATCCTTGATATCGGCCCCGCCACCGCCGCAATGTACGCCCAGCTCATCGCCGAGGCGGGCACTGTGGTTTGGAACGGGCCCGTGGGCGCGTTTGAAATCGATCAGTTCGGCAAGGGGACGGAAGCCATCGCCAAGGCCGTTGCAGAAACGTCCGCCTATACGGTTACCGGCGGCGGCGACAGTATCGCGGCCCTCGAGAAGTACGGCTACGCCAGTCAGGTGGATTATATTTCCACGGCGGGCGGCGCGTTCCTCGAAGTGTTGGAAGGCAAAACCCTGCCGGCTGTGGCCGCTCTTGAGGCGCGTGCGGCATCGTGAGCCAGTCATCCTCCCCTAAACGTAGAAACAACGCGGGGACTTCCGAAAAGGGGGCCCCGCGTTCCCCGTCCCGTGGCCCGGCGGAAAAGCGTCCCGCACCCCGGAAGGACAGCCGCGCCGATCAGGAGCGTCCCGCCCGGAATAGCCATGCAGGGCAGGGGCGTTCCGGAAACAATCCGAAGAACGGTGCCGGAGAACGCCGCCCCGGTGGGCCGCGTGCGGGCTTCCGCAAGCCTGATGCGCCGCGTGCCGACGGCCCGGTAAGGCCCATGCCCGAGCCGGTCAAGCACGCGGCAGGGCATCCGATGTGCCGGCCGTTGTTTTCTCCGCTGGACGCTTTTTGCCGCAACGCGCTGGCGCAGCTCCCCAAGGCGCTGGATGCGGTGATGCCGCTGTCCCGCAACCACCGCGCCGATTTGCCGGAGGCCATCCGTGACCTGTCCGCCATGCTCACCTATGAGCGCGGCGGACTCGGGCGTTCCTACTGGAGCGCGCCCCGGTATGTGTCGGCATATCTGCGTTATTTTTTGCCGTGGAATCTTGTGCGGCTGACCGGCCTCTTGCCGGGGTTGGATTTGCCCGCCCCCGTTTGCGACGCCGAAACGCCGGTGACCATCGCCGACCTTGGAAGCGGGCCGCTTACCCTGCCTATTGCTTTGTGGCTGTCCCGTCCCGACTGGCGGGCTGTGCCGCTGACGCTGGTCTGCGTGGATACGGTTCCCCGTCCCATGGAAATGGGGCGCTCCATACTGGAACACATGGCGAAACTCTCCGGTGAACCGCTGAACTGGACGATCCGTCTGGTGCGTTCGCCGCTGATGCAGTCATTCCGCGAGTTGCGTTCGCCGTATCTGCTCATGGCGGGCAATGTGCTCAATGAATTGAAGGACAAGCCGGGTGTCAGCGTCGATGAACGCATGGCGGATCTCGCCGTCGCCGTGGGGCGGACGCTGCATCCTGAAGGCACGGCGTTGTTCGTTGAGCCCGGTACGCGGCTTGGCGGCACGCTTACCGCGAAGCTCCGGGAAACGGCGCTGGAGGAGGGGCTGACGCCTGTGGCTCCCTGTCCGCATCTTGGTCCGTGTCCGCTGTTGGAGACGCGCGAGCGCCGCTGGTGCCACGCATCGCAGCTGGCTGTGGCCCCGGCATGGCTGGCGGATCTGGCCCGTTACGCCAAGCTGCCCAAGGATTCGCTGAGCTTGTCGTTCATGCAGCTTCGGCCTGAATCGGAGGCCGCTCCTATCGCCAAGACAGCTCTTTTTCCGGCGATGGACCCCAACGGGGTCGTTGCCCGTATCCTGTCCGAGGCCTTCCCCGTCCCCGGCATGGGACATGCCCGCTATGCCTGTACGGAAGACGGGTTCGCCATTATCCCCGCAGCCGGGGACATCCCCTCCGGGGCGCTTGTCGCCTGCCGCCGTCCCGCGTCTCCACGTAAGGACGCCAAGACGGGGGCCGTTGAACTGCTTTGGCAGCCGGAACAAAAACCTCAACGCTGATTTTTTTCAGGAGTCTTTCATGTCTAAGATTATCACCCGGTTCGCGCCGAGCCCGACCGGGCATCTGCATATCGGCGGCGCCCGTACCGCTTTGTTCTGTTGGCTTCTTGCGCGTCACTACGGCGGCGAGTTCCGTCTGCGTATCGAGGACACGGACACCGAGCGCTCGAAGCAGGAGTACACGGACGCGATTCTGGCTTCCATGCGCTGGCTGGGGCTGGATTGGGACGGCGAGCTGACCTATCAGACGCAGCGCACGGCCCGCTACAATGAGGTCATCGACAAGATGCTTGAGAGCGGCCATGCCTACTGGTGCTCCTGCACGCCCGAAGAAGTGGAAGCCATGCGTGAAACCGCCCGTGCCAAAGGGGAAAAGCCCCGCTACGACGGCCGTTGCCGCGAGCGCGGCCTCGATGCCGGGCCCGGCCGCGTCGTGCGCCTGAAGATTCCCACCGAAGGCCGTGTGGTGTTCGACGACATGGTGAAAGGGCATATCGCCACGGACGTTTCCGAGCTCGACGACATGATCCTGCGCCGTAGTGATGGTATGCCTACCTACAATATGGCGGTGGTGGTGGACGACCACGACATGGGGATTACCCACGTCATTCGCGGCGACGACCACGTTTCCAACACGCCGAAGCAGATCCTCATCTATCAGGCGCTCGGTTGGGATTTGCCCGTGTTCGGTCACGTGCCCATGATCCTCGGCAAGGATCGCCAGAAGCTTTCCAAGCGTCACGGCGCCCGTTCCGTGGTGGAATACCAGAATGACGGCCTCCTGCCGCACGCGCTGGTCAACTGCCTCGTCCGCCTCGGCTGGTCGCACGGTGATCAGGAACTGTTCTCCATGCAGGAACTCATTGATCTTTTTGATGGAAAGAACCTGAACAGTTCCGCTTCCGCTTTCGATCCCGACAAGCTCCTGTGGTTCAACGCCCATTACCTGAGGGAGACGCCGCTTGACGACTTGGCCCGTCTGGTCCTGCCCTTCATCCAACAGAAAGGATTCACGGACGCGACGGAAGCTTCCATTGAACCGCTGGTTCCCCTGTATCGCGAACGGGCAAAGAACCTTATCGAGCTTGCCGACGGCATTGCCCAGCTGCTCTACAAGTCCGCCGATCTGCCTTATGACGAAGCGGGCGTTGCCAAGTGGCTGACGGACGAAGGCAAGGAGTACGTGAAGGTCATCCGCGATCAGCTTGCCGCGCTTCCTTCTTTTGACAAGGAAAGCATCGAGCACGTGATCCATTCGTACGTGGAAAGCCTCGGCGTGAAGTTCAAGATGGTCGCGCAGCCTGTGCGCGTGGCAATCACCGGCGTTATCGGAGGCCCCGGCTTGCCCGAGTTCATGCTTGCTATCGGCAAGGATGAGACGCTCGCCCGCATGGATCGCGGATTGACTCTGTAATTTTAAGGGTATGAGATAACCGGGGGAAGGGAGGGGAAAACTTTCTATAAAAAGTTTTCCCCTCCTTTCCCCCAGACCCCCATCCCTCCTCTTTCAAAGATTTTTGATTTTATCGAATCCCTGTTCGTCATTTTGGGGGCAAGAGGGCTTGTCGTCTGATAGCAAGAGGGAAATTCCTTTACCGCACCGCGGAGACAAGCCGGGATCAGCTGTATCCCGGTTTGTTTTCTTAGAGGCTGAATCAATCTCTGGTCGGGCATTCAGCCAAAAGGGCAGTGGCTGAATAGCGAATACGGAAGTTCAGGAAGAAGGAGAGGCTTGGCGGTAGTCCTCGTTTCTCCCTTATTCGTTTTTGACGATAATGGAATATTTTTAACGCCAAAAGATACAAAAAAGGCCGGAACCTCCTCGTTTTGGAGAGATTCCGGCCTTCATTGGACCACGCTGGGCAACAAATTTTTTGAATGGTGGAGCAAACAGCTCACGACCGCAACCCAGTCTTCAGCCTTAATTCACCCGTAACACATTGAAAACAAATGGCTTCATATAGGAAGTCGCGTCACGCCCCAAGTTCCCGCCGAGGAAGCAACTTTTCTCCCCTGATTTCCAAACTCCGGACGATGATGCTGGATTTGCAACGCGAGCGGATACCAAGAACAAGCTCCCAACGAATCTGATTCAATCCCGAAAACGGGAATCGAACTGACCTACCTGCCCGGCAGTTCTGTGCCGCGACTCATGATCTCGATATAGCCCGCATAACTGAACAGGCGGTTGCGTTTCTGGGCGGTCAGCTCCTTGACGATGCCAAGCTGCTCCAGGTGACCGAGTACCTTGTTGACCGTGGCTGGAGTGATGCCTGTCTTCTCCACCAGCGAGCCCGAGGTGGCAATAGGATGCTCCATAAGCGCCCGGTGGACCTGCAGGGTGGATGCCGCCGCCCGTCCCAGGCCGCTAATCTTGTCACGATATTGGTTAGACAGATCGAGAAGTTGCTGGGCCGTTTCCACAGCCTGGGTGGCGGTGACTATGACAGCCTCGGCAAAGAAATCGAGCCAGGCTTCCCAGTCACCGGTCATGCGCACATTGTTCAGCAACTCATAGTAATGCTGACGATGCGTCTTGAAGTAGAGGCTGAGGTAGAGCATCGGCTCCCGCAGCACCTTCTGCTCGCACAACAGCAGCGCGATCAGCAGACGCCCCAGACGGCCGTTACCGTCCAGAAATGGGTGGATCGTCTCGAACTGTACATGGGCTAGTGCCGCCTTGAGCAGCACCGGGGTCGGCTCCGGTTGGTCGTGGAGGAAGAGTTCCAGCTTGCTCATGCAATCCAGCACCTCTTCGGCCGGAGGCGGAACAAAGGCCGCGTTGCCCGGCCGGGTACTGGTGATCCAGTTCTGGCTGCGCCGAAACTCGCCCGGGGTCTGATTGCTGCTCCGGCCCTTGGTCAACAGAACGCCGTGGATCTCGCGGAACAAGCGCAGCGATAGCGGCAGCCCTTCTTCCAACAGACGCAGGCCATGATCGAGAGCCGCGACATACTTGCTGACCTCCCGCACATCATCAAGCGGCACCCCAGGTTCCTGATCCAGCTCAAACAACAGCAGGTCAGACAGGGACGACTGCGTCCCCTCGATCATGGAAGAGAGCACCGCTTCCTTACGGACATACATATAGAGGAACAGCAATGTGTCCGGCAGCAGAGTCGAGACGCTATCCAACCGCCCGAGCGCCAGCAACGCCTGATCGAACTTGCTGCGTAGCTCCGGAGTCCAGTCGATGGGCGGACGTGGCGGCAGCGGCGCGGGCACGAAGGCTTGGGCCTTCTCACCCACCGTCGATATGGTCACGTATCTGCCTTGGAGTTCTCGCTTCATCCTGCCTACCTCGAACCTAAAAATAAGGTTCATCTTTATTTTATCTTCACCACATATTCTAAAATAAAGAAGCGGGAAGAAAAATCAAGCGGATTTCCTGGAGGGCCAATTCGATTTCCTCAGACGAGCGTTCGACGCTGCAACGCATCTGCTAAAGCGGAAAAAATTTACAACCACGGCTCCAATTTTTCGCTTGCCGGAAAGCTCCTGTTATCAAAGGGTTTCGGGCCGCTGTATAGAATGAGCATTCTCCGGGGCTAGGAAGTACCGTTTCAATCCCATTTCCTTTTCGGGGTCATTTTCGGACGTGTGTTTTCTCCGTTCCACCCAAAAAATACTCAAACTCGTCTTGAACCGTTCTTGACGCGCAACCCGTTGAAACATGGGGATTTCGGTGTGGAATGGCTTCGGCGGAAACTCGGAAACGCGGGAAATCTGGGTGAATAATTTTTGCGGTTTCGAGGTGAGTCCGATTTGCGTTAGCTCTCAAACCGGCAAAATCGGAGGGAACGCCGACCTACCGCAAAACAGTCTCAAAGCCCGCGTTCATCGTAACTCATTGATAATAAACGCCGAAGTCACCTCACACAACCACTTCCCGACAACCCGACCAGAGAAACGATTTTCTCCCCCGATTTCCCGGCACCGGACGAGGGTGACGGGTTTGCAGTAAAACCGGACACCTGACGTCGAACCGCAACAACTTCGAATCCGGTTTTCGGACGCCGGTTCGGTTCCCAAAAAGGGAATCGAATTGGCCTATGCCTGCCCGACGAAAACCGTGCTGATCAGGTAGGCCGTGTAGCCCACATAACAAGCCAGCAGCACCGCGCCTTCGATACGGTTGATACGTCCCGGACCACGGAACCCGTAGCCGATCACGAACAACGATAGAGTCAGCGCGGCCATGACCAGCATGTCCCGATTGAAGACTTCCGGCCCCAACGCCAGCGGATGAATCGTACCGGCGATCCCCACCACCGCCAGGGTGTTGAACAGGTTGGAGCCGAGGATATTACCGAGAGCGATATCGTGTTCGCCCTTCCTGGCTGCAATGATTGATGAAGCCAGTTCCGGCAGTGAGGTGCCGACTGCGACGATGGTCAGGCCGATGATCAGGTCGCTGACCCCGAACCCGTGAGCGATTTCTACCGCGCCCCAGACCAGGATGCGGGAGCTGACAATCAAAAGTGCCAACCCCACCACCAACCAGAAGACCGCACGGCGGATCGGCATGGCGCGGACGTCCAACTCTTGCTCCATCTTGCTTCCCAGCGCATCCTCTTTCTTTTGTATCCCTTGCCAGATGGTCCAGGCCATCAAGCCGCCGAACACGGCAAACAGCACCACTGCATCGAGGCGGGTGATCTCGCCATCCCAGAGTTGCCAAGCCGCCAGGGCGGTCACCACCGTGAGGATAGGCAGCTCCTTGCGCAGCACCTGCGAATGTACGGCGATAGGGCTAATCAACGCGGTCACCCCCAGGATCAGGGCGATGTTGGTGATGTTCGAGCCGTAGGCGTTACCCAGCGCGATGCCCGGATTGCCTTGCGAGGCGGCCAGCGCCGATACCACCATCTCTGGCGCGGAGGTACCGAACCCGACAACCACCATGCCGATCAGCAGCGGCGGCATGCCGAAATGGCGGGCGGTGGAGGCCGATCCCTCCACAAAACGGTCAGCGCTCCAGACGAGCAGCGCCAAGCCAAAAATTACAGCGATGAAAGTCAGTGTCATACAGAACCAAAACTCCCTGAAAGCATATGCACTGGATCACCCCTCCGGCGGATATGGATCGTTTCCGTGGCTGTCCTTGTTCTGGATCTTTCCGTCCTTGCCGTGGATGTAGAACTCGGTGCCTTGGTTCTGGCTGATTTTACGCCCGGCATCGACGGCATCCTGCTTCCTGTCGAAGTGACCGCTGCTACGGGTCGCGCCATCTTTCTTAACGTCCCAGCCGCCGTCGGCGTTGGGCACGACATGATGTGATCCTGGTTTTTTTGGCATGGTAGCCTCCTATCTGACTGAATTATTTGAGATCGAACGGTGCATATCTCGTGAAAGTTCAAATGCATGTTTTCTAAAACATGATCGTGCTGCCAATGTTCTGAATTTATTTATTCGAGCGCCTGATGCGCATTTTCCAAATCGAGAACCGCATTGACACGGACATGATTTCTTGTTTGCTACACGCTTCTTTAAACCTAGCAAATTCAATGTCTCAATGATCTGATGAGGTGTATTCAATTTGAATAGATCTAAGTAATCGTCGATAATCCCTAGGGTGCCGTGGTCTAACTCTTTAAATATAAAGTCTTCACCACTTTCTAGTTTATTTGATATCGCATAAAGAAAAGAAACTATACACTTTTCAGCAAAGCAAACAATGTCTGGCTTTCCGGAAATCAATGATAACAAGCGTAAAGGAGAGCCAAGGCATAAGGTTCCATCCGGATTTACATGATGATTTCCATCGCGAGGTATCCTATTTGCGACCTCAGTCACCTTGGGTAGTTCACGAGGAAAACGTGTTGGGACACTTATTAGAATTTCGAATGAATCAATAATTTCAGGTCCATTTTTTGACTTTGCCTGAAAAGCAAATTTTCCCTTTAGAATTAAATCCCTTGAGCGTGATGGCGCAAGAGACATCCCTGGATAGTCCAATAGAAATTGTTCAATGACAGATTCCAGACCATCACTCATTTATTACTGTTACTCCACGGCTTTGCCGGGCTTGTGATTTCATGCTTTTTCGGAGTAGCTGTAATAATTGCTGGCGTGGATATCCCAAGAGCCCTGCCAATTTCTGATAAATTTAGGTCTACCGACATTTTGCTCTTCACCTGTTCTGTTATCATGGTGGTGTCGTCTGATGATGTGATTTGCGATAAATCAACACGAGCCTGCCTTAACCAATTCCAGAAATTACGCTCTAGTTGCAGATGGGAATATTTCGGCATGCTCCATCGATCTGCGAAGTCCTCTGCCGGGTCAACTGGGTTAGGGACTCTTGGTTTATCTTGATTGACGTACTCACCCATCTTTAAAAGGACGTTGCTTAAGGCATCAGCTATGTCAGCTTCACCCTGGTATGCCCTGGCGGCGAGGGTTGTAATAACGATAGAAATCGGCTTTACCTCTGGATCATCTTTAACCATTTGATCTCGATGCCGTTTGAGTAACTGCACAACTCGCTGCAAAGGTGTTTTTCGCTCATAAATCGGTACATCGTCCACTTGGGCCTTCTCAAGTAGCACTACTCTCTGGCTTGAAGACATGCGTGATTCAAACCATTTTGCGTAACCTTCCGGATTGCTTATATTCCAACCTTCGCAAATTGACCTGAAATCCGGGTGGCGGTCGTCCGTTATGGATACAGTTAGTTGCGAAACCGTTCCGGCTATAACTTCGTTCTCTCCTGCTTTCCTCATGGCCTCCAGGATCATCGTTTTTCTAACGCTGTCTGAAGGAATGCATGGGACTATGTCCATATGAAAACTCAGATCATCCTGATACTCTAATCTCCAGCAGCGATGTTTGGCCTCAAGCTCGCTCTTGATTCCGCGATGAGCTCGATATGCATTTAGTTCATGGCCAACGAGCTTTTTCAAATATTCCTGGGTGTGAGTGTCTTTTGTTATCCCGTCTCGCAGTTTGCAGCTCAAATCAAGATCATATGCCTCAGACTCGTCTAGAGGCCTTATCGCGGTCCCAAGTCGGAAGGACCCCTGTGGAAAGATGTGGGGATTATTGTCTTTAACTAATGAATCATCTCTGTCAAACCATGCGCCAAGGTCATCATATCTCTTCCGCGCTTTTTCGTATGCCGAAGCTGGCAGTTCCAATTTTTCAATCACGCTGTTGATGCTGCTGCTGTTCTTCTGTTGGCTCGTAAGCATTGGAGGCTCCTCGCTAGGTATTTAAAAATGCACTGATTCGTTGGCTATTATGGGTAAACACCCTGTCGGCGTTCGAAATCAAGTCACGGATTGCAGAGCGGTCATCCAGTGGAAGCGGACAGTCAGATTCGAAATTTAGTCGGATAAATTGACTATCACTTAGCAGCAACTGCAGATAATTGTGTGTCGATTGAGCTTGAAGAGACATCAGGAAATCTATGAATTCCGGTCCCTTCCATCCATTAACGAATCCCCAATTGCGACCCTCGGTTACCCCATAGCATGTCCTTGAGTGCCCAGTACCAATCGACAACGCTCTGACGTCTTTATTTTAATTCCAAGGCGTTTCTGAGCATCAATTACTGCTGCAAGAGATGGATTGTTTGCCCACAATCCTCCATCTACCAGCAGGTATTCATTGACAGTTGTGGGGTCAAAATATGTAGGGGCTGAGCATGAAGCCAATACCGCGTCTTTCAGAAGGACGCTTGAATCTCTGGTAAACTCGCTGGAATAATTTGACTTAAAAACATGAACTCCGCCATTTCCAATGTCTGTCGCTGGGAGCAACAGCGGAATAGTGATTTGGCCGAGAGTTTTCCCTCCAAGCACTTCATTCAGAACTGATTTTAATGCGTTCTTCTCATAACGGCTGCGAATGGCAGGTTCAAAACGAGTCGGCCCCCAAAACCTTCTGCGTTTAAATATGGCTTCCCCATGCTCCCGATAAAGAGCGATCACTTTTTCAAGATCTATATCTAAAGCTACCGCTGCGGCAACGATTGCCCCATTGCTCGTGCCGGAAATCATTCCAAATTTTCTTAGTAGTGACACCTTCAAACGAGACTGAATACATTTCAGAATATGGGCGGGGAATACGCCTCGAATTCCACCACCATCAATTGCGAGAATATAGAACGGTTCAGCACTCACGATGTGGAACCTCCCATAGCAAACTCCTCATCGATCTCGAACAGATCCGGTGTGGAGCGATGGACGCCGATGCCGTGTTCCATCAACAGCATCACGAGTTGTTCCCCGTTCATCAGGGCGATGGGAGTCTTGTCGGGCTGGGCCGCTTCCTTGATGGCTCCGGCACTGAAGTCGCTGGTAGTGATAATCAGGCCCTGTTCGTGCGCTCCGAGGCTTCCGCGCACCTGCTGAACCACTGGGGCCAGGATGTTGTTCTTGAGCTTCCACTTCTTGACCTGGACGGCCATCTTGATGCGGACCACGTCACCGACCACCAGTGTGCCCCGGACATCGATGCCGCCGTCGCCGCTGAGTTTGGTTACCTCGACCATCTCGAAGCCCATCTCCGCCAGCAACTGCGAGATGAGCTCCTCGAACTCGCCGGGTTTCATGGCCAGCAGACGCTCACGCAGCTCCTTCCGAACCTGGTGGTTGTGCTGCTCGATTTGAAATGCGAGACCGCGACCCATCCATTGGCTCAGGCCGATATAGCCACGGCCGTGTTGGACAAAGCGGGGCCGCTCACCGCGTTTCTGCTGGCGTTTGATCTCGGTGATCACCTGGGCGTACATGGAGGCTTCCGGCGTTTTTCCGCTTGTCACCAACCATCCTTTCTCCAAGGCCTTCCCGGTGATTTCCTTGTAGTGCATCGGCTTTTTGTCGCCGAACTCCTCAAGAATCTTCTGAGCGCAATCGATGAAGGAAAAGCCCGCATGTACACATGGCGGCTTTGGTGCTTCCTTGGTGGGCGTTGGTGTTGACCCACTGTTGGTTTCTTCCATAGAGGAATCCCGAAGAGCAAAGGTCTGAGGAGAGACCTTAACGAAGGCCGAAGCCTCGCCTTTCTTCTTGATGTCCGAATATAGCCGAGCACTGATGGTCGCCTCAGGAGTCTTCCCTGAAGACTTCTAGAGACCGCCACTGATCACCTTCTCGGCAATCACCCCTACGTGCAGTGGTTGGTGAGCAGACTTGAGAACACCCTCTATGGCCTTTAGCAGATCCATTGGCCTCCTACCGACCCACGGCCGTTTTGGTGCTGCCACCATGCTGCGTGATGCGAGGACGGCACTTGATCTTCATCGCGCCTCGGGTGAACGAGTCGTCCGAGGCCTTGCTCGACCACACATAGGCTTCGCCGGTTCCGAGATGGCTCATCTTGTTGGAGGTCAACTCACCAAGGGCGGCATTCGCCTTCTGGATATGCTTCAGCCAGGCGGGCGAGTTGAATTTGTGCATGATGATCTGTGATGACAGCTCGATCAGAGAGACAGGGACCGATGGCGGGTCCTGAGAGGCCACCATGATGCTGGTCCCCTTGTGTCGCATCTCACGGACGACCTCAACCAAGCCGGAAACCAAATCATCGTTCTCGATGTACTTGTGGGCTTCGTCAAAAACCACCAGCTTGTTGAAGGCGCTTCCCTGGTAGGTTGCTTCCGAGAAAATCTGTAGCATCACCACGAACAGCCCGAGCGCTTCGTCCTTTTCAATGTATTCGTCGCGCAGGTCGACAATGATCAAGCGACCAGGGCGAATTAAGTCCTGTAGGCGTTGGCCATCATCGACATATTCACTGGCAAACAGCAGACGCGTCTGAGCCAGCTCTTTCAGGTGATCGGACAGACCAGAGTTCTCGATGCCTGCTCGCAGGGCATCTAAGGTCAGGTTGTCACGCAGCCCTCTCATGATGAGATTGATTTGCCTCATATACATGCTCTGGCTGCCAATCGCTCCCATCAGGAATTTCCAGTGCGCCGCCTTGAGTTCGGAGGCAGAAAAGGCAATCGGCTTAACTTCGATATCCGGGTACTCGGCCCGACGATCATCCACCTTGTTTGCCGGGGTAAGTATCAGGACATCCTTCAGGGCTTCCGGGTTGGCCTTGTAACGCTCACGAAGGATGCGGATCTCTTCATCCACCGAGTTGGCATTGATCATCGAAGTAAACTCCGGCGCATAATCCTGCGTCGGGCTGTAATGGAAAATGACCGTAGCGAGCGGGCTTGGCAGCACATTGATGTGCTGAAGCGGCATGGAGGCCATCTCAATGACTGTTCCAAGGGTGTAGCTCTTGCCGCCGCCTTGAACCCCAAAGAGACTGATCGTGTGGGTGTGGTTGAGGTCCAGCGCGATTTTTCTGCCAGAAACCTCTCCGAGCAATCCGTACTGGGGAGAGTCACCATTAACGCCCAGCATGATATCATAGCTGACCTCGGCTTGAGGCGCAGGCTCGGGCGTCGGATGCTCCGGCTCTTCATGCTCGGGTTGGACAGGTTTTTCCGGTTCAACAGCAATGGCGGCGGGCTGTTCGTCTTCTTTTTCTTCTTCTGACGCAATAGCGGAAGGTCGAGGTGCTTGCTCGACGGGTTCCACCTGTTCTTCCTTTTCCTCTTGGGCAGGTGCGGGTGTTTCCTCTACGGCAGGCTGCGTTGGCTGGGTTATTGGAGCCTCCGGCTCTTCGTCCCAGAGCTCGTCCACCGTCCAGGACGTTGACCGGGCTCTCTTGGGTGCGATGAAAGCGGCTGTCTCAAGCTTCGGCACGTTCGGTATCAACTGTTCGCTCAGGAGGTGCGCGGTCGGTTCCTCCTCAATCTCGGCGGAAACTGGCTTGCGGCAGTTGTCCAGCAAGGCGTGGATGAGATCCTTGCCGATGCGGTGGAATTCAATACCCACCTCGTTATCCGGAGCTTCGGTTCCGGTCTTGTCGAAGTCGAAGATCAGTGCGCAGCGGCGGAATTGAAGCGAGTAGCCCTGCTCAATCGATTCCAACAGGCCTCGTGCTTCCTGTGCGGCCGTCACGTCGAAAATGCCGTAACGCAGGGAACGCTCAAGATAGAAGCGAAGGATCTGAGCCAACTCCCGGCTCTTGAGCAACCTATCCGGCCGGTCTGGCTTTTTCAGGGCCGGATCAAAGTGGCGCTGGAGGATGCGCTCGCTCTGATTGATTTGGGCGGAAATCCGCTCCTTCAGTTGGTTGAAGGCCGCGAAGTCGCCCACCTGCGAGTAACATTTCACCTCGACCAGGTTGCACGTAATCGTCCTGGTGTTCAAATCCAAGTCGAACAAACCCAGGTCGGTGCGTTGCAGGCTGATGGCATCATTGACATCGTCAGATTCACCGCTTGAGCGGTAAAGGTCCGTGTGCGCGTCCAACGGCACAATGACTTGGTTGCTCAAGGCTCCTTGGTATTCGAGGTAGAGCCTGGCCAAAGCCAGACCGAGCGCCTCCGCTTGCTGTGTAGGCGCAGAGATCAGCTTCAACGCAAGTTGCCCTGACAGCGAGCGCAGGTTTGCCAGAATTTGAACTGATTGCTCGCCATCGGCTGATAGACCGTGCCCGAGCAAGACCGGCTTCAACATAGCCTCGAGTTCATCGTTGGAGCGTGAGGAGATGATCAGGTTGTGCGTCGCCT
>NZ_JH114231.1:756296-772383 GCF_000224655.1 Bilophila sp. 4_1_30 | reverse complement strand
AGGTTGTGCGTCGCCTGTGAGCTGGCTCCTGGGACATAATCAATGAGGTAGTCGGGCCTGTTCTTCCGTCCCCCATGATCGAAGAATTCAATTCCCATGTTGCGATCAATGGTGAACACCCAGTCACTGATCTGATGAACTTCATAGATCAGCTCTCGTTGGGCGACATCAAGGCCCAGGGTCACGACGGGCACCGATTTAAAGCTGGCTCCGGAGGCCGCAACCGCTGAGGTCGCAAAGCAGAGGTGACGGCTTAGATTTGACAGCAAATCAAAACAAGCCGCGTGACTGTCTGAATTGAGCGAGCGCCCGACAATCGGACGCTTGTTCCAGAAGGTGCCGGAATCATCGTCAACAAACTCGGTGTCGAAATCCTGTATCAATCCATGCAGTGGCGTGATCCCCATGGGCTTCTCGGCAATGGAAAGCTTCTCGGCGGGGAACACGTCCAGCAGTACGCTGATGTGGGCGGGAAACTCCTTTGCGTTTGCATGGAACTCGGAAAGCGCGTGTTTGGCCAGATTTAGCTTTGAAAACAGATGGCTACCGGTCGAAGTTGCAAAGGCATCTGCCGCTTCGTTTACCGTGGCTCCTGGACGAACCATCGACTCAAGGGCTTCGCCCAGCACCGGAGAATCGGGATCTGATGTAAATAGCCGAATGTCGTAGCGGAGATCGGCATGCTCGCGCTTCTGCTGCAGCGACAAGAGGGCATCCGCTATCACCGATCCGGCCCCGGGGTTGAAAACGTTTAGTGACAACTCACGGACGTAAGGGTGCTGGGAAAGATAGCGCTCAATTTTATCCGCAATCACTTTACCAGAGATGTCCGCTCCCGCTGCTGACGGCTCAGCCAGGCCAAGAGCGGAGCAGATCTCCGCCATCAGGCCGCGTGAGTTTTCTTCCGTGGTGGGCGCGTATAAAGCCCAAAAAGCGTTCAGGTTATCGACCGGGGTAAAAATGCGACCATCTTCAACGGGAACCCCAACTGGATACGCCGAGGGTACGAGACCATCCAAGAGCGCTGATCGAACATGCGGGATGTAGTCTTTTCCACCTGCTTTAATTTTTTCAATCCAATCCTTGCCCAAAGCCACCCAACTGCTCAGCCATAGGGCGCGAAGGGGGTGGGTCGGAGAAACCAGAACTGCCTCGCGATGCCTGCCCCGGAAATCGGTCAAGATGACGTGAATGGAATCCACGGCCAACACATTTCGCAGCGCCTGGAGATGTTGCTGCCTCTCGGCACCGGAAGTTGTTTCGGCTTGGCGAATGAGGTTCCGTACCAGATCAAGGTAGACGTCGGCATACGCCAAGCACTCCGTCTCGGTATCTCTGAAAGAAAGCCCCTGCATGATCAGCTCGGCCGTATCTTTGCGAACCGTGGCAAACAGCTCTTCCCGAGCAGCCAGGAAGGAAGCCATTGCGGCTGAGGATGGCAGCGTGAGTCCAACTTCTGAAGGCGGCTCCGCAGTATCCAGGTTGATCTGCATTCGCCAGCCAGATGGATGTTTCGGTTCGGCCAAAATCCGTTGTTCGATGGTTTTTAGCATACGTGACAACGGGATCTGCACCGCGCCCTCACGGCCAAATTTGGCCAGCAAGATCTCCTGGCGAGAAACCTTTTTTGAGCGTCCACCTTCAGCCCATGCAACTCCGCTTATAGCGATCTCCTCGGGATCACGTTCGTCCCCCAGGGCGGTGAGCTGCAAGCGGAATCGGGCGTGTTCAAGACTCTGCTCGATGGGGATCGCCCTTTGAGGCGGCTCTTCCTCAATGTTTCCGCCCGGAAGGACATAGAACGGCTCGCTCTCATAAGAACGCTTAGCGGACTCAGAACCGGAATCTGATTCCAGTGGAATCGGATCGCCATCGGCGGTCCATGGAAGAATACGGATGAAATGCCAACCTTCCTCAAACTCGATCTTGTTGAGTTTGGCCAGGTTGGTTGTGCATTGCAGTCTATTTGGCGTCCAGGCTTTGACCTTCTTGGATTTTCCGACCGGGCCATCGTTCTGTGAAACGATTTGGACCGTAAAATGATCCAACCCGCTGACCTTGCCCGGGTGAGGATTGACCTCAAAAACTATGTTCATTTTGCGGCGGTCGTTAGGGACCAGAACCTGCTGCCCGATAAGGCCGGAGAGCTGATCGTCGGTTTCATCTTCCTGCACAACCGGCAAATCGGTTTCTAAAACCTCTAGCAGAATCTTGTCCAGTGAGAGTTCTTCCTGGAAGGCCCACTTGTCAAACGAGATGCTCCACCAACTCTTATCTATCGCAATTGGAGGTGTCCAGGCTTCTGGTTCCTGAATGTCGTATTTTTCAAAGTAGGTGGACAGCCGAGCGTCGAGGGTTTTGTCGCTGAGGCCCAAATCTGCGATGCGCCCTCGAACGGATTTATGGGAGGTCATCAGATTCCGAACGCTGCCCAGGTTTCGTCGTATCTTGCTGTTGACCATTCCAGTATCGGCAAAGAGCTTGAAGTCTGGAATCAACGTCAGCTCATACAGGCTGGCTCCGAGAGTTTCCCCGTCAATGCCATTTTCCAGCGCCGTGAGCAGATACCTCACGCGGGAAACATCGTCAGCGAAAAGCCATTCTTCCTCGGAAAGAATGCCAAAAAGGTCGCGTACATGACCGACCAGTGTTGCCGGAAGCCGATCAATCAGGGAGTCAATAAGGTCCTCGTAGATACCAGTGAATGTCAGTTCTTCGAAGGTGGCCACGCCAAAGGAATCCTCGGCACTGGTGCGCAGCGAGGTCGGAATGAAGACGAGAAGTGGTTGACGCAACTCGCCATTCCCGTCCGGGTTACGCAGTTCCACCAGCTTGGTGGAGGTCACTCGGAAAGGCATGCCTTCTTGGTCATGGCTTCCCAGGATGAAAATATTGCCGTCGGGCCGAGTGCGGCGCAGCTCCTTGCAAACTGACTCCATGATATCGTCATCGAGATCGGTGACACGCATGCAGTGACCTGGACCTCGATCTCCCAGGATGGTTTCGATACGGGGGCACAGCAGGTCAGCAACCGCCGCGTTCAATTTATCCTGGGATAGCTTGGTGAACGCGTTACTCATGCGTGCCTCCCTTTCTTATCTGCTCCGTCATTTCTCTCAATTGCATAGCGAGGCGATACCTTTTGGGTCACGTAGGCGTCCGACAGATCCTCGTAGAAGCCGATTTCACGCAGACGACGCTTGAAAGCCTCAAGATTCAGGCGTAAGGCTCGCCGGTCCAGAATGCTGCTGTTCGCTTGAGCACTCTCCGGAAGCCGGTCGATATGGAGGCCGTAACGGTTTCTCAGAAAAGCCAACAACTCCTCGATGCGTACTTCCCGGGTCACAAAACGCCCGCCGTCTTGTGTTAACACAGCCACCTGGAGGAGGGCTTCAAGCAATTTGCTTCCCAACACGAACCGGCGGGGGCTTCCCTTGGTCCGGGATTGAGCCAACAGGCCAGTTTCTTTGTTTTTCAGTAACAGAGAATCCAGACACTCCGTGATGTACTGACGGTGATATTTGCCGCGATAGGCCATCAGGATTTCGATGAAGGACTCAAATTCCCCGAGGCCCATGGACGTGACTTCCCTGATTTCCGGATCAACATCTTCGTTTCCGGAAGTAGACTCCTCGATCAGGCTGGCCAGACGAAATTTGAAGTAGGCTTGCCGCTCGGCGTCGTGTTCAGGCTTCAGCAAGGAAACCAGGTCGCCGACCCCAAACACGCCATTGGCTGGCGAGGCGAGCTTGCCGGTTTTCTTGCTCAGGTATTCCGCCATTTCATCGAGTTTCTTGACCACAAAGTTGGCCTGCACAAAGGCGGGGATCTGGCGATACAGACGGTCAGTGGACTTGCGAGCCAGCTCTGCCATGTGAGGGTTGTTGACATCGCCCATGTCGACCACCAGCGAAACGCGATAGGGGCAGCCCTCCAGCGCGTTGTCGAGGCCGGGATTGATCGGACACTCCTTGGCACTGCACAGCTCGTTGCCTGAGCGCTGCTTCACCAGCTTGGGAAGCATCTGCAATAGCTTGAGGTGGTAGAGCGCCAAATGGAATGCCATCAGGGTCTTAAGGTAATCCACCAGCACTGAACGCGGAATATAGGGCTCATAGGCCAGTAGCCGCAGAATGTCGTCGGCCATAATATCGGCCTGGCCGATGCACAACGGCTGGAAGCGTGAAGGCTCCTTGGAATCCTTCATGTCCTGGGTAACCTGGTGATCCAAGCGTAGGATTGCCTGCGTCTCCACATCGACGGAGGCACTGGGATCGTAGCGGTCCGTGACCAGGTCAATGCCGGGAAAGAAGAAACGTTTCAAGCCGTCGCGAGCGGCCTGGCCTTTGCCCTTCCGGGCATAGAAGAGCATCCAGTAAATCTGTTCCGCCGCGCCGTAGTCACGGGTGTGCTTCGCGTTTCGGAACTTATAGGTGTTGCCATGCAGAGGTCTCGGCGCGGCAACGGCCTGATTGGCTTTACCACGGTTAACCACATCCATGAGATCGGTTTCGATCCAACGGTGCACCACTTGCGGATAGCGATCAAAGCCCGCGAACCATTCAGGATGCTCGAGGAAATCCTCCATGAACTCTTCAATCGTCAGATCACCACCACGAGGCGGACGTCGGCTGGCATAGCCGTCGTACTTCAGGCGGGGGAAAAGCATGGTCAACACGCGATCCATTTCAATATGCTTGAAATCCACATAGGTGGTCTTGGGAGTGCGGAACTCCTTGTCTCTACCTTTGATGCTCATGCTTCAGCCCTCCTGCTTACCTTTCCCAGATGCAGGATGCCTTTGTCGTCGCGCCGGATCTGGAAGAATTCAAAGCCGCTGTCTGTCAGGAGCACCTCCTGATACGGAGCGGCCGACAAGACATTCTTAAAAACCGCCAGGCTCAGGTAGAAACCTTCTTGTTCCTCGATGCTGGGCCGGTAACCGTTGTTCAACCGCATCAGCATCTCGTAAATGTCGAGATTGATGCGCAGATTGGCCTTCTGGCCATCACTCGGGTCATAGAGGAGCACCAGCGCCTGGGACAAACATTCCAGAAAAGGATGGGCCGCCGTTTCCTGCTCGGTGCGCAGTGTAAAGTGCTCACCGTCGAACAGCCGGTAGCTGCGGAGGGTGCCTTTATCCACCTGGCGGACCCGAAGCGCCAACTGATTGCCCAGCCGTGCCGGATCACTCAGCCCTTCACCCCGGTTAATGGCCCGGAGAATAGCGGTAACCTCTTCGGCGCTCTTCGCGCCGGGCTGCTCAATGGAATCCAGGAACGGATCGATGCTTCCGTAAGGCAGCATCTCTTTCCATCCAATATCGCGACGCTCGAAGAAATGGCGGCGACGCATGTGGGAAAGGTAGTTCCTGTGCTTGGCGATCAGCCTTGAACGATTCTTTGATGAGTAGTCGCGGGGCAGATTGCGGAAAAGCGCTTCGACCAGTTCGTTGTCATAACCTGTTCGCTCGGCGAACGAGAACCGGCTCATAGCTTTGGTCTTGGGATTCAGGAATCCCAGTTTCCGATCCAGGTCAGGATTACTGACTTCGGCCACATCAATCTCGCGCAGCAACGAAATCAAGCGGTCGTTCGAGCCTTCGCCACCGCCGAGCCAGGAATTGAAATAGAAGCCATCAAGAATGCGGTTCTGATTCTCCTCACCGCCGTTCTGGTAAAGCTGGTGAATGCCATCACAATCACGCGTGCCCACCAGCATGAACGCCAGCGCCGAACGCAGGTCACGCATGGTGATGTGCAACCTGCCGCGCAGGTGGGTAATGGTGTAGAGCATCTTCAAGCGCTCGATCACCTTGGGTCCGGCAACGGGGTCCTGGAAAGTCCGGGCATTGTGGTAGGCGAAACACTTGCCCTTGAGGTCGCACTTTTCGCAGGCCTGCCAATACTCCTGCTGGGACATGCGGGCGATCAGCCGCTCCAGGATCGAGGGCTGACCCTCTTCAGGTTCGGCGACCACCGAACGCAGGTTGAGGTTGATGACGGCGATTCCGTTCTCTGGATCAGCCCCTGCCAGACCTTGCTGGATCTGCTTGGCGAGCAGCGGGAAATCCTCCTCGTGTTCCAGGAAGAAATCGACCAGACGGCCCTCGTTGATGGCGATCAAACGGGTTTGGTTTTCCGCCCAACCGGATTTGTCCTTGCCCGCAAAGGGCGCGAAGAACTTTTGCAGCACGGCGTCATTGCGCTCATCACCTTCATCCTGGCTGCCGTCGTAGTTGCTCTGGTAGGTATGCCCCTTGAGCTGGAACACGGCTCCATTCGCGCCACGCTGCATCTGTGCGCCCTTGCTTTCGGCAAAGGCCTCGAACTGTTGGATGAACGCGGTCTTGCCATCACCGGCGTTACCGCTAATGATCACCAGCCGGAACTCGCCCTTGAGCAGAGCGGGCTTGAGCTTCTCATCCAGATAGGTCGGCACGTAGGTGGCCTTGCCAACTTCGTCCAGACCACGGGTGCCCGCGTTGGACACCTGGCTCTGGCTGTAGAGGGTCAGCAGATGTGTGACAAAGGGGTTGGTGTTGGGCTTGGTCGGCTCGAAGCCCAGCTTTGAGACCACTTTCGGACCGGCACCAATCTCGCCGGTAGTCAGCACCGAGCGCAGGCGTTTGACCTCGGCCAGGGCGATCAGGAGCTCTTCAGCCGAAGCGAAGCGATCCTTTCTCTCCGGAGCAACCATCTTCACCAGCACATTGACCAGTGAGCTGCTCAAATCAGCGCAGCCCTTGAACTGTTTCGGGTCCTTGGGTTGGGTCTTGATCGGCGGTGTGGGCTCCTCGAAAGGATATTTGCCGGTCAGGCACTCATAGAATGAGATGCCCAAGGCATAGAGGTCACGGTCCATGCGATCCGAAGCATCCGGCTCGGACGAGTAGTCGTAGTCCGGGGGCAGATAGCGGCGCGTTCCGCCACCGCCCTGAACCTCGTCCTTCTCGGTGACCGCAACGTTGAAGTCGATGATGCGAACACCCTTGTCTGTCCAGAGCAGGTTGGAAGGCTTGACGTCCTGATGGTAAACCCCGTGTTTGTGCAGGTGGCCAAGCCCTTCGGCGGACTCACGCACGATGCGCACCGAATCTTCCAGGGACAACGCCTCGGCATCGATCAAATCCGAGACATCCAGGCCTTCCACATACTCAAACACGATGTACGGCGTCTGCTTGGCGTCGGCCATGCGATCCGCCCAGACCACTTTCACCACGTGCGGATGGTCCGGCAGATTGGTCAGGGTCTTGTATTCCCGGCGCAGGCGCTCATAAACGCTGCGGCGATCCTTGGTCACCAGCTTGATGACCCGCACCACATCGCCCAGGGAGTCGAACACCTTGTAGGCAACCCCAAAGCCGCCACTGCCCAATTTTTTCTGTATGCGGAAGCGATCCGCCAGAATAAAGTCCTGCGGCAGGTCGGTCAGGTTGTCAGGGAGTTGCGGCAGCGCCACGGCGGGACCACTAATATCCGCTGCGGATTCATCCTTGGCCTCGGGCAAAATCAAGTCGTCGAGCGCCTTACGGGCAATGGCCGTGCTGGCGTGCCGTTCCTCGGGGTCGAACTCGCAGAACTTCTGCAGCCACTCGTCGATCCCCTTGGGCAGGTCAGGCTTATGTTCCGAGGGCTTCATCGGGAATTTGCCGTCGGCTTCCATCATCTGGTCGACGCTTTCAAATGGCAGCTCGCCGGTCAGCAGCTCATAGAGAATCAGCCCAGTCGCGTACAGATCGGAGGCGATACTGGCCTGAGTCGGGTCCTTGAAACACTCCGGAGCCTGGTAGGCGGTTTCCAGATCATCGATGATCTGATCGGCGATGGTGGAGGTGCGGCTCTTGCCCACCCGGGCAAAGTCGAAACCGGTCACCCGGGCCTGGCCGCCCTTGGTCACCAGAATGGCGTCCGGGGTGAGATTGCGATGGATGACCTCATGCCGGTGCGCATGGTCCAGGGCCGCGAGCACATCGCGCATCACCTGGAGCTTCTGGTCAAAGGTCAGTGCCAGGGAGGCCTTGTTGATGTGCAGGCGCAGGGCCTGGCCGGGCAGGTCCTCGGTGACCAGCACCACCTTATCTTCATCGTCGGAGACGAACAGATCCTTCACCGCCAGCACGTTGGCGTGGGTCGGCATGTGCGCCACGGCGCGATAGGCATTACTGATCTTCTTGAACTCTTCCTTGCGGGCGGTCTCGTCTTGGTAAGGGTCGGCCTGGTAGACCCGCAGGCGGGCGTTGCCACCGCTCTTGCCCAACAGGTTATGCTTGGCGCGGTATTCGGTGTAGCGGTCGGTGCCGCCCAGCTTCTCTTCCACCTGCCAGTCGCGGAACACCAGCGCCGCGCTCTTGGGCTTGGCGTTGCCGGTGATCGCCTTGGCGATCTGGGAGTGAAAGCGGGTGATGTTATCCAGCCGATTGTCCGGAATGCGGCTCTGGTCGCGGAAATATTTCAGGCAATGTTTGAAGTCGGTCACGTCCGGGCTGTCGATGCCCGCCTGGTCGAACACAGCGGCGTCATCGGCGGTGAGCAGCACGGCGGCATGCACATGGGCCTTTCGCAGCTCGATCAGGCCGGTGTTGCTCTCCCGGATGATGGTAGCCATGGTCTTGGCGTGGCTGCGCAGTTTGGCCAGCGGCGAGAAGAACGGCTGCCGACCCTCGGGGTACCACTTGGAGCCATACACATCGATGTTGCCCCGCGTCCCTTTGACATCCACCAGGTACACTGCGTGAGGCGCGAGGATGGCGATGTCGATTTCGAACACCTCCTCACCCTGGCGCATCTCGAAGTTGTGGAAGATCAGCCAGCCATCGGGCAGATGATCCCGAAGGAAACCGATGGCCTGGCGTTCAGATTCGTTTGCGGGTTGCCCGATGGGTATGACCTTCGCCATTAGCGACCCCCTTCAATTATCGCATCAGTGATCAGTTGTCGGGCTTTAAATTCTAATTTCAGAGCCTCATCGCGGTAAGTCATTGCCTTCAGCACATTGCTGTTTATTTCTTCAATCTCGGTTTGCTCTAGAAGTGGAACGGGCAAGTTGGCAATTTGGTTCTCCGTAAAGTGAGGTATGGAGCCTCCAAAGGGAAGTCTAATAATCTGTGCATATCCCACATCTGATGAAAGATATGCAAATAAATAACCCGAGATTGAGTCATCTTTTGCTATTACTCGCACCAGCATATGAGTTGTGCAACATGAATCCAAATACTCTCCCACCCATGCAACGCGCCCGATCAACCCTCCTTTTTGTCCAAAGGCTTGTATCAGAATAGTTCCTTTACTGATCTGGACATCGTTAAATAGAGATGTTTTTCTTGAGAGTATTTCTTTGTGCACTGGTTCGAGCCAAAAGATTGCTCCGCCAGAGTAATATGGGACTCCGTGATCAGCATCATCAATGTAAATACGCTTAAAAATACCCGGCAGTGAAACTTCCCTGCACAGGTCTCTAACGAGCGCATGGGAGCCTTGCGATATCCTTTCCGCAATTGTTTCCGCTGAGGGGTCATGATAGGCCGCTTCTAATCGGCCTATGAGTTTTTTCGAACTGACCGATGTGACGATAGGATATTCTTGTTTTTCTGTGAGGACACCATTGCCAAAGTAATCGAATCGGCTTCTAGCATCATCGATTAATCTTGCCGCATTCGTGCGTAATTTAGATGCTTTCTTAACCAGACTGTCAATTTCGTTTTCAAATTCAGTTGAAAATCGGGGGACCTGGATACCAGCAAGATCAGACGGTTCAATATGAAGAATAATACTGCCAAAAGTTCCTGCTGTTACCAATGGAACGCCAAAATCTGAACTAAGGAAGGCGTGTAAATATCCCGCAGGTATCTTTGATGCGTCTGGAATGACCTTCATAATATCGCTACAGGCGAACATTCCAGTCATGTCTTCTCTTGAAAAAACGGTTCTGCCAATTGTTCCTGCGGCTGAAATCAGAATAGTATCGGGTTTCAAGTAGCAAGCTGAATCTGAATCTGCGATTTTCTTAGGAATGCGAGGCACATGAGTAAGATCTGCCTCAAGCATGTCGGACGTATTGAGAAATGGGACTCCGAGCTCTTTGCTTTGAACAAAGATTCGCTTAATCATTTTCCCTTTAAAGATGCCATCCAAACCACCCTCGGTAAGATCAGATAGAGGAATCTTGGTATTTCGTAAGGCAGCAATTGCCATCCTGGCTTCAAATGCTCCAGACATATACGGTCCGCAATCCAGCCTGCATCCATTATTTTCCAGCCAAGAACTGGGAACAGCTTTGCATTGAAATTTTCTACTCATAATGTCACCTCGCCGGTTGCGCGGAATTCCTTGTATTTCTCTGCCACTACCGGCAGCTCATCATGAACACGGCGGTTACGGCGCGTGGTTCGACGGATCTCCACTTCACCGCCTTCGCGAACCCGCTCAATCACTTCCTCATCAAAGACCAGTTCTTCACCATCAGGGGCTCGCTGAAACAGGAGATTGCCTCGGGCATCGACACCGGCCCGATCCACCACGGCCATGAAGACCTTGTATTCCGGGTGCTCGGTATTGATCAGCTCCACCTGGCTGCGGCGGCGCAGAACCAGCAGGCTTGGCAAGGCAGGCGTCAGGCCGTACTCTTTGACGGTGACCTTAAAGGGCTCTACCGGCAGGTCGACGCTGGCAAGCACCTCGCAATGACGCAAAATCCACCAGCGAATATATTCATCACTCGGATTGCCCAAAACGCCATCGGGAAGCAGGATGCCTAATCGGCCAGTCCCAGGCTTGACCCAATCCAGCGCACGCTCAATGAACAAAACTTCTGGCGGCACACCTCCTGCGTTGATGGAACCTGAATTGACATATCCGTCACCACCTTCTTCTTTGTTCCAGACCTTTCCTAAGTCATAACGTCTGAGAATGGACTCATCGGTAATTACATCCCTTGTCGAGAACCAGGGATTGAGCAAAACCACATCCATGCTGCCCAGCGGCATTGCCGGGCGGGCGGCATCGATACCATCCAAATCACCGTCCGGGAAGGTTCGGGCATCGATGCGGAACACGCGGCCGGGATTGCCAGTGGTGAACAGCAGGTTCATGCGGCTGGCGACGGCCAGAAAGGGATCGATGTCGCAGCCCAGGGCGTTGCTCGCCGCCCACGCGGCGGTTTCGTTTTGCGCCTGGCGGATCTGTTCGTTGGTGGCTTCGTCGGGTGTGGTGCCCAAAGCCGCCAGTTTCTTCTTGAAGATGTGCGCGGCGGTCATGGCCAGGAAAGTGCCGGTGCCGCTGGAGCAGTCCACGATGCGTTCGCCGGGTTGCGGGTCGAGCATCTCCACCGCCATTTCGGCCACGTTGAGCGGCGTGGGGTAGCGGCCCTCGCGGCCGTCCATCACGCTGCGGGCGACTGCACGGAAGGCCCCGGTCCGAAATCGAGGTTGGGTTTCACTCAGGGAGTAACGGGCCAGTTCCATGACCACGCGAGCGGTCTCGTGGGGTTCCAGCGTCAGATCCCAGCCACGAGTCAGCAGGTTCGGTTGCCAGGCCTTGGCGGCGGCAATGGATTCGTTGATGCGCTTGGCAATGGCCTGTTGGCCCACCTCGGTGAAAGGCTCGTCGCCCCTGATCCAGAATTTGCGCTCGCCGGTGGGCAGCGTCTCGTCGTGGATCTTGGCCAGCATCAGCACGGCCAACTGCTTGAAGGAATCCTTGTGGTCGAGACCCAGGTTGCGGTTCAGAAACTGGCGGCAGCGCAGCAGCGCGTCTTCCAAGTCCTCCGCCTCGGCGCTGATCTGGATAACGCCTCCGGTGCGGTCTAGATCAGTGGTACGTTCACCCGGTACCGGCCAGACGCCCAGGGGCTTGGCACGGACCTCGAAGCGGGTGCGCTCGACCTGGAACAGGAACTCCTCCTGGCCGTTGGTCCACATGCCCAGCGTTGCGCCGGGGATCAGCTCCAGCAACTCTTTGAGTTCGCGCAGGTCGGTGTCGGCCTCGGCAATGGAGCGAAGCTTGTCACGCTTCTTCTGATTCTTGCAGACGATGATCCGCTGCAGGTTATCGTTGTTGTGCTCGGCATCAGGGCGGAAAATCGCGATGTCGATGCGCTTGCGCCCCTGGCCAGCGATCTGGGGGTTGTAGTTCACCTCCAGGTCATCCCGGTCAAACCCATAGCTTTCGATGAGCTGGCGCAGGACTTTCTGCACCAGTAGCTTCTTAGCTGAGGAGTTCTCCTTGTTGCCGGTCAGGATGTCGATGAAAAAATTATCCGGGCCGCTCTCTTCGGCAGCATCCTGCGGGGCTTCAATGATGTCGTCTTGATCGCTCATCTGTTCTGCTCCTTGAGAAATTCGCGGTACCTCTCAGCGATGACCGGCAGATCGTTGTCCTCGATCTTTTCACTGCGGGTCAGGGTCCGTTCCAAGAAGCGCCCGTCGATGCGAATGCGCTCGATATGCTGCTTGGGCTCGACAATCTCTTCCCCGTCCGGGGTGCGTTTGTAGAGTTTGTTGCCGCGGCGGTCGAAGCCAACCTTGTCGGCCACGGCCATGAACACCGGGTATCCCTCGATGCCGCCCAGGGCCTCGGCGCGTTTTTCTTCTTCACTCTTGCGGCGTAGGAACAGCAGACTGGTGAGGATGTTGACGTTGGCCTCGGCGATGAAGGCTTCCACCGGCAGGTCGACGGAGGCGAGCACTTGCGTTTCACGCATGATCCACCAGCGGATGTATTCCGCCGCCGGGTTGCCGAGAACGCCATCAGGTAGGACGATGCCCATGCGGCCGGTGCCCGGCTTGAGCCACTTGATGCAGCGCTCGATAAAGAGAATCTCGGGCGCGACGCTGCCCTTGGGGGTGCCGGTGTTGCGGAAGCCGCCTTCGCCATCATGCTCCCAGGCGTGCGCCAGCTCGTATTGTTCCAGGATGTGTTTGTCGGTAATCGGGATGTCGGAGCCGAACGGAGGATTGGTGGCGATGATATCCACCGACCCCAGTGGGATCTCCTTCTTGGCGGAGGGCAGATCGGCCAGATGCCCCAGCGGGAATTCCAGGGAGTTGATGTTGTAAATGTGACCCCGACCGTCACCCGCCAGCACCATGTTCATTTGAGCGGCGCGGATCAGGAACGGGTCGAAGTCGGCCCCGAAGACATTGGCGGCGGCATACTCTTTCAGCCGCTCGTGGACGTTCAGAAATTCGGTGGTGTTCTCGTTACCGACCTGGGTATTCTGCTCCTCACGGAATTTCTTCAGCATGTATCCCAAGGTGGCGACTAGGAAGCCGCCGGTACCACAGGCCGGGTCCAACAGTGTTTCGTTTTCTTTGGGGGCAAGCATTTCAACGACCAGCTTCACCACGCCTCGCGGAGTAAAGTACTGCCCCCGGTCGCCGCGCAGATTCACACCCACCAGTTCTTGGTAGGCGACACCCTTGGCATCGACATCGGTGCGGGTGAAATCGTACTTGGCCAATTCGGATACGATAAAGGCCAGCGCCCGGTCGGAGAGGGTAATCTCCTCGTTGCCCCGGAAGATATTCTTGTACTGCTTTTTGACCTCGGTGAAGAGCTCCTCGATGCGCTTGCGGATTTCTTTGCGGCCCTTTTCCTCAAACTGTTCCCTGGGGCCAGCCCAGAATCGGCGCTGCCAGGCCTGACGCTGTTTGCCGCGCAGGTTTTCATCGTGCATCTTGCAGAAAATCAGGTAGAGAAACTGCCAGAAGGCGGCGTCTTTGGGCATGCCCTCGTTGCCGTGGATGTAGTTGTGGCAGCGGCGGAAGGTGATCTTGAGCATCTCGTTGTCGGCGACACGGGTATGGGCGTCGGAAATGACCTCCTTGGTGCCGACCGACTCTTCCGCCATCGGCCAGTCGCCAATGGGGTTGCACTTGGTTTCAAAGCGCTTCTGCTCTTTCTCGATGAAAAAGAATTCCAGGCCGTTGGTCCACAGGCCGTACTGAACCGCTTCGACCTCGCGCATGATGGTTTCAATCTCGTCGAGATCTTTTGCGGCTTGTTCAAAATCACGGATGCGAGCGGCATTCTTACCGACATTAGGTTCCTGGCGGCAGAGCACGGCGCGGCCAAGGTTTTCAATGGTGTGATCCTTGCCATGGTGGAAGATGGCGACATCCACTTTTTTGCGCCCACCGATGGAGAAATCCAGCTCCATATCCTCTGGCGAGAATCCGTATTCATGGATCAGGGCGCGAACAATCCGCTGACGCACCAGCTCTTTCTTCGTTTCCTTGACCTGTTTGCCGGAAACGTAGTCGAGCGTGTATCCCGCCGGGATGGTATTCTCGGCCTGCTTGTTCTTCTTTTTGCTCATATAAAAACTCCGTTCACCGAGGCTGAGGTCATTTCTGGTCGCCCTCGCCGAAATCTTGGGTTGTGTGTTTCTGTTGCTCTATCCATGCGTCGATGTCCTTTCGGGAAAATCGCCACTGGCCTCGGACCTTGAAAGCAGGCAGTTCCCCGGTCTGGGCCATGGAGTAGACCGTCTTTTCGCCGACCTTAAGTAAGGCGGCAACGTCTTTTAATTTCAGGACCTCTTCATTGCTCATGTCGCCTCTCCTGCAGGGCTGTTGGCCGTCAGGGCACAGTGCCAGAACAGGGGTAAGTTACCTGCCTCTGAGTAAAAATCAACCAGAATATACCAAATTACGCCAAAGAATGCCAGAGGAATTTTGTGTTGCAAAACACTAAACAGCGAGGTATATTAGATACTATGAAAAACTTTGGTGAAACACTCCGCGACCTTCGGGTTGCTCAAGACCTCGGCCTGCGCGAGACGGCGACCAAGGTCGGCATTTCCCCTGCCTATCTGAGCCGCATCGAACGTGGCAAGGAGCGTCCGCCAAGGCCAGAGGTGATAAAGGAACTGGCCAAGGTACTGGCGGCCGATCCCGACGTACTGTTCCGTTTGTCCTCGTCCACGGACCCGGAAGTCGTCGACTACCTTCATGACCAACCCGAGGTCATGAATTTGCTCCGCTACATCAAGGAAGCCAGCTTTACCGAGGGTGAGATCAAGAGCCTCATCCAGGCAGCCGAAAGCATCAAGGCCAACACTCATTAGCCCCGCCACTCCCGGTCAATTCGCTCCCCATTTGTAACCCGAGCCATTCTGTAAATCCACACTGCAATTGAAGCGTTCCGGCATCCAGCGGCCACCATCACCCGCTGGTACATGCTGTGCCCGCCGGGCCGAAAGCCTTCCAGCTGGTCGATGGGCGGTAGATCGCGCTGAGGATCGGTGAAGGTCGCCAGTTCCCCATAGATCAGATCCCAGTCGCCGGTCGGGCGGCCGAAGCGCGGTGTGCCGCTCTCCTGCTGCCTGCGGGCGTCGGCCAGCGGATCGTCGGTGCCCCGGGCCAGGATCAGACCTTCCGGCACCTCAAGCGCCGGGAACCCGGCATGGAGGTGGTAGAGCCTGCCCCAGACCACGGCCGGTTCGATGCTGAGGGCCTGGGCGCAGAAGCGTTGATGGTTCCAGTAGCCCCGTTTCAGGGTGCCGTAGACGAAGAGCCGGAGGATGGTCTCGGGACTGTCTTCCGGGTTTGTGTTCAGCTTCGCGGTGTCTCCAATGTTCATGCATTCACTCCTTCGGGCAGTGTCCCTTTGCGCTCCTGGGGGATGAAGCGGAATTCGCAGTTTTCGATGGCCCGCACATCCTCGTGGCGGATGGTGAGCATGGTCATGGGCGGCACTTCCAGTTCGCGCCAGCCCTTCTCGTTGTCCACGGCAAAGTCGATGAAAGCGGCCTCCGAGGCGTAGAGCACCACCCGGTGCTGGCGGTGGATGCGCAGGCAGAGCGGATTGTTGCCCTTGAGCACGGTGATGGTGTCGGGGTCGAGCTTTGATGCCAGCACGGCGCTCATCTGGCCGCGACAGAGGGCGAGTGCCTTCTTCAGGCCGTCCTGGTCGATGGGGCCTTCGGGCGCGAAGCGGTCGGCCAGGCGAAAGATCAGCTCGCTGTCCACCTCGGCGTAGCGCGGCAGGCCGAGACGGCGGAAAAGGTGATCTGCGTTGTAGATGGTGCCGTTGTGGGTGCCGATGACGATCCCGGCCCGGATGGGATGATTGTTGCGGTTATTGAA
>NZ_JH114231.1:717065-755853 GCF_000224655.1 Bilophila sp. 4_1_30 | reverse complement strand
GAACTCGTTGCCCCGGGTGCGCCATCGGGTGTGGCCCATGAGGATGGTGGTCTCGTTGTCGACCTGCCCGAGCAGCTCTTGGAATGGCTTCTCGTAGACCAGCTCGTGCGCCCGCATCGGCCGCTTGAAAATGCGGTGGCCGCCGTCGGTCTTGAGCCAGGCTAGGCCGGAGGCGTGCGGGCCGCGTTCCTCGCTGTGCAGCAGCATGCGGATGAAGACCTCGCGCAGGTAATCCCGCTCGTCGGGCCGTCTGCGCTTGCGGCCGAAGATGATGCCTACTTGTCCGCACATGGAGCCGGGTCTCCCTTGCCGCCGAAGTTCTTGCTGAGCGGTCTCGTCCCTTCGAGGACGAAGGCTGCGTATTCCCGCCGGTGGTCAGCCAGCCACTCGGCCACCTCCGGGTAGCCCATCTCGGCGATCAGCAGGGTCACCTCCGGGTGATCGAGCATGTTGGTGCGCCCGGAGAGCCGCACCGTCCCCAGGGCTTCGAGGAAGCGTTCCGGCCAGGGATCGCTGGCCGTGTCGTCAGGCAGGAACTCGATCAGGCCGTGCCGCGCCAGACGGGTCATAAACTCGGCGGCCGCAGCGGCGGCATCCTCCGGCAATGGCTGGGTCGGCCCGCCTTCGATGCCTGAGAGCACCTCGGTCATGTAGTCCCGGGGCGCTCGGCTGGCGGTAAATGGCGTCTGGCCGCGCATCAGCTCGACAACTTCGAGGCAGTCGTCGGCTTGCAGGGTTTCCCCGCTGCCGGGAATCGGTTCGCCGTCCAGTGTGGTGGAGCGGATCAGAATCTTCATGGGGCACCTCCTTAAACAGTGAGGCCGGGAACTTGCCCGGCCTCGTTGGTGAGAGTGGTGGTTTCGGTTTCATCTGGAAGGACGTCTTCCGGTTTGGGCCGTCCGTTCTTGAAGGCGGCGTCGCCCGGCATGTTGGCCATCAGATGCTTGCGGGCGGTCTTGAACTCGTCGCCGATCAGGCCGAGGTGGAGCAGGAAAACCCGGAAGTCGTACTTGGCGCTCTGGGGATCGAAGTCCCGCTTGCGGCTGGAGGCTGCCCGACCATTGAGCGCCTTGGCTGCGACGGCGAGGCAGAATTGCAGGTAGGCCTTGATCCGTCCGGCGTGAAGGGGCGCCTCGAACCAGCGGAACTCCACCGTGCCCCTGTACCAGACGTTGTGCAGGTTGACCCCGTGGTAGCGGCTGTTGTCGTAGTGCTGGGGCTGCCGGTTGTGGTAGCCGTACCAGATGCGGTTGAGCTGGTCCTTGGTGCGGGGGCGATGCTGTTCGATGCGCTGGATCAGCTCGTCGCTGACCGGCCGGGTGTAGCGGTTGAGCCGGTCGCGGCTGATGCCGAGGGCGTGGAGGATCAGCGGCTCTTGCTTGTAGATGATCTTGGCCAGGTTACCCAGGTGCCTGCCGTCGAAGGGCGCGGCATCGATATGGATGTGGATGCCGCACTGGCTGTTGATCTTGCCCCCGGCGCGGCGGATGGGCCGGACCGCCTCCTGCAGTTGCGGGATGTCGTCGTAGCCGAGCACCGGGCTGACCACCTCGGCCCGCAGATGGGCCGGGACGCTGGTCAGGGATGCGTCCCCCACCACCTTCCAGACGCGGCCGCGCAAATCCTCGACCTCCCAGGGGTCATAGCTGCTGGGGATGCCGACATGGCGGACCGTGCCGCCCACCACCGAGTGGATGGCCCAGGCGATCTGTTCCCGGGTGCGTTTTACGGTCTCGATCTCGATCCCGTAGTGGATCTCTTTCAGGTTCATGCGTGCCTCCGTCGTTCATGGCGCTTCTAAGTCGTTGTCTGGCAAGGCGTTTTAGCCTCTGCTTACACCATGAATGAATGCTTCTTTCCGGACACAAATCAAGTAGAAGAACAGCCGAATTCGACATTTAACACGTTTATTTTCAATGAGTTGCGAGTTTTAGCCAGATTGATCAGCGCACAGGCGGCAGAACCCCCGGAACGGGCTGGCCGTATCCGGGGGTTCTGGGGTGGCGGTGGCAGTGAGCCGGTCAGCCAGAGGCGGTATCGGAGGTGATCAGGCTGGCGTGCAGCTCGAGGTTGCGCGACTCATCGACCCGCATCCGCGCCAGCAGCGCCGTGAAGGCCTCCGCTTCGGCGGCCGGGAGCTTTGATGCCCGTTCCAGCCGCGCCGGGCGCTGGTGCAGATTCTCCAGCAGGCCCAGGGCGTGGTCGCGGATCAAGCCGTCGCGCTTCTCCTGCGGTGTGGGGATGAACTCGGTCAGGCCGCCTTTGCGTCGAACGATCATGGCCGTGCCTCCTTAGCTCAGGGTCGCGCCCAGCGAATGGATGCGCGGGTAGATCAACGGCGTGCCGGTCATCTCGGCCTTGTAACGGACCTTATTGCCGGTGTTGTCGGTGAAGGTGCGCACCAGGGTGTACTCGGTCCAGTTCTCGTCGATGGGCCGGGTGTCCTGGATGGTCATCGCCTCCCAGGTCAGGCCGCCATCGTTGCTGGCGAACCATTGCAGGGTGGTGCCGCTGGGAATTTGCATCTGCACGTAGGCCTTGGTCGATTCCACTCCCTGGGTCAGCTCGTTCTCGCGGGTTAGGTAGGCCCCGGTGGTCTTGTTGAGGTAGCCCACCAAGTTGACGTCGCGGAAGTTGATGGCCGGGGTGTCATTGGCAAGCGAGCTGCTCAGACGTACGCGGATCTGGACCCGGGTAGCGAGGTTAGGCAGCGGTTCCTCCTCGGCGGGAACCATGGCGTCCCAGGTCACGCCACCGTCGGTGGAGTATTCCCAGTCGAGACCGGTGGTGCCCTGGGGGATGGCCGAGTATTCGTCGAGGTTGATGTCGGAGAACTGCACGCCGGTGATCGGCTGGAAGCGAATCATCCCCTCGGACTGGAAGTTGTAGCCGTAGATCTTCATCGCCAGGTCGGAGCCGTTGAGTGGCGTCCTGGTCTCGGCGTTGGAGCTCTCCAGCAGCACGTCCTCCATGTAAGTCTGCCGGGTAATGATGCCCCAGCGGCCCCTCTTGCCGAGGGTGGCGGTGCGCACCTTGTAATTGGTGCTGTTGGTCAGCAGCACCACGGAATAGCTGGTGTTGGCCTCGGCGTAGAACGGGTCGTCGAAGCGAATGCGGGTCTCGCCGCTCAGGCTGATCTCGTTCGGGGCCAGCACCTTTTCGGCGAACACCACGCCGTTGGGCAGACCTGTGGTGACGCCGCGAATCTGCACCGTGACCGGAATGCTCGGGTCCCTGGCGGTGAACTGCAGACCGATGCTGGAGATCACCTGGTTCTGGGTGAAGCTGAAGGTCTGGGCCAGCGGGTCGCGGGGCACGAAGATGGTCTGGGTGCGCCAGACCACCTGTACCACGGGCACGCGGATGATGCGGTTCTCGATGATGCGCTCGATGCGGGTGATGACCAGCGGATCGTTGATCTGCAGACTGGCCCGGGCCGAATAGACGCCGTCGGCCATCTCCACGATGCGGTTGCCGTTGCGGGCGTTGGTCGGGATGGTGAAGGAGGCGCTGACCCGACCGGCCTCGTCGCTGATCAGGTTGCTGGCCATCACCTGGCCGTCGCAGCGCAGCACGATGCCGGATTTGCTCGGGGTGAAGTTGATGCCGGTCTGGCCGCGCCGCCCGAGGTTGGGCGTGATCTGCAGCATGGCCGGGGGCTTGTCGAATACCGCATAGGGGTTGATGTTGCGCTCCTCGGACCAGTCGTTCTGTTCCACCAGCACGGTCTCGTTGCCCGGCAGCAGCGCCAGGCTGCCGAAGAAGCTGGCGTTGCTGCCCGCCTGATCGACCGAGAGCACGGTGGAGCGCGGAATGCGGTCCGGCGCGACGAAGCGGGCGATCTCGTTGACCCGGGCGTCCCATTCGGCGTGGTAGATGTCCGACTGGGCGGTGTTCGAGAAGTCGTCCGAGTAGATGCCTTTCTTGGTCTGGGCGTCCCGGTTCTGCAGCTCGTTGTTCATTTGATACTGGGCATCGTTGTACTTCAGGTCCTCGACGTCCTGGATGATGTCGTGGATCTGGTCCATGGTGATGCGAGTCAGGCCGAAGTTGCGGATCTCCATGTCGGTGGAGTTGGGCGGGCAGTCGATGCTGCACAGACCCAAGGCGTTTTCCGGGACGATGGGCAGCTTCGGAAAATCCGCCGGAGCCCCTTCCAGCCGTTTGATCTCGGTGGTGGCGTAAACGATGTCGCGACGGCCGAGGTAATAGTCATAGTCTAGGCTGCAGTTGGAGCCGTTCACCGGCTGGTCGCCGAGGCTGCCGCGCCCGCAGTTGATCACATTGAGGTTGCCCAGCTCGAGCTGGACCGGCGACATAGTGAGTCCGGCCGTGTTGGTAGCCGGAGGCGAAGCGGTACCGATCTCCTCGACGCCGTCGTCGACGAAGGAGAGCGCCTCACTGCCCAGCTCCATCAGGCGCTTGTAGTCTGTGCGTGCGCCGTTGGTGGCGGCCCGGTAGACACGATAGCCGGTCGCGCCGCTGACCGGCAGCTAGGAGAGCTTGTTCATCTCCCCGGCATCGTCGGCCATGACAATGCGACGGTTGAAGTAGATGTTCTCGTTTTCACCGCGAGTGCGCTTGGTCACCTCCAGCTTGATGTTCAGAAGCTGTTCGAGGTGGCCCGGCAGGTCGGAGAGCTTCTGAAGCTGCAGCCCGCAGGTGTAGAGGTCCTGCTTGAGCCACTTGATGTTCTCGTTGCTGGCCATGACGTTGTTGCGCCAGAGCAGACGGCCCTTGTGGGTCGGCGCAAGAATGCGCAGGGTCCACTTGAGCATGGGGTTGCCCGAGGTCTGGGCGCGGGTCAGTTCGACCCGGTCGACGTTGACCTGGTACTTACCGTCGGGCACGGCCTCGAACTCACGCTCCTCGACTTCGGCTGTTTCGAAGGCGTCATCAAACTGCGCCAGGTCGAGGTTGCTGTTGGATTGGTTTTCGTAGTGTTCCATGGTCGGATCCCCTTACTGTTGGGGTTTCGCCGCCGCACTCGCGGTCGGCTCCGGCTTCGGCCGGGCGGCACTCGCCTCAGCTCCGGCTGCCGTGTTGTTGAACGCTTTCATGAAGCTCAAAAAATCGAGGGGGATGACTTCGGGGAGTCGGCCGGTGCGGTCACCGGCGTCGTAGTTGGGACTGGGCTTGGTGCGCATCACGCGCTGCCAGACCGGCTTGCCGTCCTCGCCGGTTTTCATGTCCAGGTCGCAGAACAGGATCAGATCCACCAGGCCGGTGACCAGCTTCCGCGCCTTTTCCGGCAGCGTCGGCACGATGCGGGTGTGTTTGCCGGTCCGGGTCTCAATGTCCCGCTCCTGGGAGTGGGAGATCAGGATCAGCCCGTAGGGCAGGAAGGCCAGCTTGTTGATGACGCTCTGGAACTCGTTGTTGATCAGCGCGTAGCCCTTGCCGTAGCCCAGGTCGGATTCGTGCTCGATCTTGAATTTCTTGCAGACGTAGTCCGAGCACATCTTGTAGGCGTTATCCACCGTGTCGACGACGATGGTCTTGAACTCGTGCTTGCCCTCGGCGATCTCGGCGCAGGCCTGCAGAAGGTCGTCCCAGCAGGTGATCGGGGTCTGGAACACCTCCAGGGCGTTCAGGCCCGGCTCGGTCGCCAGGAACAGTGCGTCATCGGCCTTGGAGCACCAGGTGCTCTTGCCGATCTTGCTCGGGCCGTACACCAGGGCGGTGAGGTCCGAGAGCGTGTGTTTGGGTTTGCTTTTGGTCTTGGGAAGCATGGTTTCGTCTTCTTATGGTTGGGATTTCAAAACACCGGAGCGGCGTCTTCACCGGCTCCGTCCCGCAGCTCTTCGTGCGGGGCGATCCGTTGGAAATGGTTTTCGATGACGTTGGGGTTGCCGCCCGAGCGGCAGAGCTGGAAGTAGGCGCAGGGCCTTCCGTACTGGAAGCAGTAGCTGGTGTTGCGGGTAGAAGGTGTCGCGCCGACGGGCGTCGAGCATGGCCTTGGAGAGTTCCCATAGCTCCGCCCGCAGTTCCTCGAACTGGTCGCGGGAGATGTAGAGCACCTCGCGATGAAACATGCCCGGCTCGAGGTACTTCTCCTGGAGCCGTTGCTGGAAGGTTTCGTCGTCCTCCGACAGCTTGCGCTTGGCGCTGCTCTTGCCGGTTTTCGACTTGGCAATCAGCTCCGCCCGGCGGGCCTCGAATTCGGCTTCGGTCTCACCCTTGCCCTGGCGCAACTTGGCCTTGACCAGGACGTTGTAGATGATGCCGCTGACCGTGATGCCGAGGGTCTGCTCCAGGTACCAGGCGTAGAGGGTGATCTGGAAATCGGTCCACAGCCGCTCCAGGTAGCTGGCGTCGATCTGCGAGGCGGTTTTGTGTTCCAGTAGGAAATACTGGCCATCCTGACGGACGATGCCGTCCACCTTCCCGGCGAGAATGAAACTGCGCGAGGTCGCCCCGGTCGCCGGATTGACGATGGGACCTTCGAAGGTCTTCTCGAGCGCGACGACCTCGAACTCTTCAGCCGGGTAGTGTTCCACATAGGCGCTCATCATGGCCTTGGCGAGATGCCAGTCGGCCTGTTGATGATCGTCCTGCGCACGGTTCGGATAGGTCCGGTCGATGTGGTCGAGGACCTTGGCCAGATCCCGCTCGCCGTGCCAGCACTCCAGGCAGTCGTGGATGACCGAGCCGAAGGCCAGATTGGGGTCGCGTTCGAGCGGCACCAGCTCGTCGATGTAGCGCCACTTGCAGGCCATGCGGCAGTTGCGGAACAGCCGTCACATAGAATAGGTGGTGGTCATCAGCTCGCTCATACCGCCACCCCCGCTTCGGCGGCGGGCGCTGCGCGATGCTTGGAGGCACAGGCGCAACCCGACGGATGGGATCGTTCGATCAGGACCGAACGTTCGCCGTACTCCTTAGTGGCGAAGCCGGTGAAGATGCGGGCGAGGTCGCTGCCGACATCGGTGGAGGCGTCGATCACGCAGGTGCGGCGGGCCTTGTCCAGATTGAACCGGCTCTCCATCCGCACACGGGAACGGCCATGCAGGCTTTCGACGGCCAGCATCGCCAGCATGAAAGTGTCTTCCAGTTCCTGGGCCGGGACCGACTCGTCAAAACGGTACTTGTAAGTGTCGTGAGTCATGGTTGAACTCCTCTTTTGTTCAGGTTCTGATTTCCGAGGCCCCGGATAGCCGCACCATGCGGCACGGTGCTTACTTACCGGAGCCGGAGTCGATGCGTCGGAGATCAGAGGTAGTCCGTCAGGCCAGCCTCGCTGAACGCCTCCCGCAGCTTGCTCAGCCGGTCGTAGAGGGTGGTTCTGGGGATGCCCATCTCCCGGGCGATTTCGGCCATGGTGCTGTCGTACAGGCGCACGCACAGATCCCGGAGCTCTTCCGGCAGCGAGGCGATGGCCCGGTCGAGGTCCATGCGGATCTCATGGGCGAGGCGTTCCCTTGTCTCGCGGATGCCGCTTCCCAGAGAGCCTTCGCTATCTAGGAAGTCGATCCGCTCGGTGGTGTCGCCTTCGCCGTTGTCGAGGGGTTCGTTGAGTGAGGTTTGGCAGAGCCGCCAGTCCCGGCATTGGGCGAACCGGGCCTCCAAAATGGTGGAGATGTGACGTTCGACGATCCGGGCCATGAAGGTGGTCTTCTTGGCCTTGGCGGGATTGAAATGCCGCATCCGCTGCAGCAGATCAATCATCAGTTCCTGTTCGAGGTCGGGTCTGTCGTCCTCGGTGAATCCGGCCTTGCCTACGAGTTGACGTGCTTTGTGCCGAATGAGGTTGGCGGCATACTTGTCGATGCCGTCGTAAGAATTCTGAGAAACCATCGGGGCCTCCTCGGAGCGAGGAGGAGGTCCGCGTGGGTGTCGGCACGGGCCAGATCACAGGACAAAGCTGTCGCGTGGGCGAAGGGGTCGCAGGTACGCCGCCAATTGCCGTATTCGGCTCGGCGACACCCACAACAGCCTCCGCCATGCGTCCAGCTTGTTGTCCAGTGTCTAAGGGTTCAGGTCGTTACGTGTTCAGGCTGCCCGTTCCTCGATGCGCATCAGGAACGGGAGACCGTGCTTGATCTCGAGCAGACAGACTTTTCCGCTGCCCATCTGCGCGAGGTGCTCCAGCAGCGCCACGACCTCTTGCTTGAGAATGAAGTCATCCTAGTCGCGCTCGGGCCGGGGACCGCTCTGTCCGCCCAGCTTGATCTCGCGCTCGATGACCGTGTCAGGGGTGAGTTCCGGCTCGCCGTCGCGGACCGGAATGTTGGTGATGCGGCCGAAGTTGATGTCCTGCATCAACTCGATGAGTCGCCGCTTCGGTGGGGTGAGGTGTGCTTTGTTGACTTGTGCCACTGCCAGTCTCCTTGTTCGGAAGTTCTGGCACGCCCGGTGGCCAACCCTGTGCTGACCAATAAAAAACGCCGGATCGCGCCTTCATTGGGGAAGGCGCTACATCCGGCGTCGCAATGGCTACATTTGGCGTAGCGGAAATATTTTTTAGTTTTTTCTTCCTGGGTGGTCCCGGGTCACTCGTTGACTATCGGGCGGACCTCCCAAACGATCTCCTCTTCGGTCCGGTAGACCGGTTCGTTGCCGCACTTGATGAACTCCTTCAGGTGGGCGGCCAGCGGCTTGTCATACTTTTCCAGATACGTGATGGCCCGGTTCACGGCACTCCGGAAGGCGTCGCGGATGTTCTTCCGCTTGTCGTTGGAGTTCCGGAGTTTGCCACCCAGACCAACCGCCTCGTTGATTGCGGCGGTGATCTGGGTCATTTCGTTCTCAAGCCGCTGGATTTCGGCATCGTTGTTTTCTGCCCGGGCTTCTTCAATTTCCCGAAGAAGCTCGTGAGCCGTCTCCCGGTATTGCTCGACGGCCTTGCGGTCGGCAACGAAGCCGGTATCACCCAACGGAACCCCCTGGGTGACCTGAAAACCTTCGTCGGTCTCATTGGAGTTCAGGACCGCGTTGCAGCTATCGATGGCAAACCCGCAGACGATCTCGTAGACCGAGGTTTCCTTGTTGGGCCTCGCCAGGAGGAAGTTAATGTACTCGGCTCCTTTGTCGACACCCGTCACGAGCACCTCGGCGTTGCCGTTAAAGCGTGCGGCCCAGACACCCCCGCGCTTCCTGAAGTAGTTGTCCGGCTGCTTCTGCTCGACCGGAATGGCGGGGACGGAGATTACCGATCCCGATTCATAGACCGTCCTGAGTAGGCAGTCTCCTGGCAAGGTGTGTTGGCGGATGGCGGTGATGTTGCGGCCAACCATTGTGTCCATTGCATCGCAGACCTCCTTGGCGTGGCGCTTGTAAAGGTCATAGACCTTCTGGGCCACTTTTCCGGAGTTCCCATTAAGGTAGCGGAAGACCCGACTGACCTCGCTGAATCGGGCGATAAACTGGGTGATGTCGTCCTGCTCGCGTACTTGGTTGGCACGCTCTAGGTACGCGGCTGTCATGATCTTGTCCTCGTCCTTGCTTCGGCTTTGGGTGAAGATGTCGGCTTTATAGGCTTCCACTGGGTCATATTGATCGGCTTTTGCCGCAATCATGGCAAAACGCCTGTCGATACACTGGGAACACGTTCCGCAATGCGTATGGTGATTGGTCATCTCCCAGGTATGGGTGCAGGTGGTCGATGCCGCGATCATGTCCTGGCATCCGGCCTTTGTGATCACCTCGATGACACCGGCCTTGGTTTTCCAGATGTAGGGATTCTCAATCGTGAACGGTTCGCCAGCCACCAGGCTGATGATTTCCTGAAAGCCTTGGATCACCCTGGGGTGGGTGGTGCGTGTTGCCCGGCCGCCGACTACCTGAGCGCAGACCGGCAGATTCAAACTGATGACCCCGTTTTCGTAAAAACGGACGCTTTTCAGATTGAGCATTTTTGCGATGGTCGCCCCGATAGACACATAGAGGAAGGATCGGCTGCGCTGGGTGTACTCGCAGTTCAGCCCCTTGTTCTTGTTGACCCGGACGCCGATGTGAAGCGGGGCGTTTTCCCCAGCCTTGTCGGCAATCATCTTTTCCAGTCGCCGGTGGCGCGTGTTGAGCTTCGGTGTCGACTTGTGGGTAACAAGGACGACCTTGTGTTTTTCATTCAGAACTTCATCGATGGCTCCCGCCAGCGAGTCCAGCCCACCTGAAAACATCACTACCTGTTCTGGATAGCCGAAGAGCCGTCCGTCATCATCAAATTTAAGATATCCCTGGAATGCCTGAGCCTCTTTCAGTTTGACGAACTCGAAGTGATAGTTGTCGTCAGACAAGAAACCAAGCGTGGAGCGCAGCGCCTGGTGGATATCGTCTCCGTTCCAAAAATCTGGCTTCCGCACCGGGATGATGAAGTGCAGATCTCTGCGCCAGCCATGGCCAAAAGAATCGACGTCGTCGGCCCCTCGTGGAATGGCCTGATCGGCACTGTAAACGTAGGTGGCGATTTCGAGCAGGTCCTGGAAAGAATCAGGCACGTCCTTGCTCATCTTTTTGTGGATGTCTTCAATGCGTAGGGTGATCTTGTCCGGCCCATCCTTACCCCAAAGGCGCAGGCGCAGATCACGGTCAGGATTTTCTTCAATCCCATCGGTCGGTGCGTTCCCACAGATGATATATCGTTTATCTTGCATCGGCTCGCGCTCCTTCTTTTAGCTCGTCCTTCATCTTTTTCAGCGCGTAAGAGGCGAAGCCATTGGAAGACTCCCTGGAGATGTCACCACCTTCTTCGTACCTGTGCTTCGAAAACCAATCTGCTGCAAACTGCTCGACGATCAGGGACGCCTCCTTACAGTGCGTGTTCAGGGCCTTCTCGAATTGTCCCATTTCATTCATGGTGGCAAAGCGCTGGCCCTCGCCAAGATGGGTAGCCAGCGTTTTTGAGAGGAAGTAGTTCATGCTCTCGTTGGTCAGCTTGGCGAAGAAAGTCCGCGACAGCTCTCCGAACTCCCGCTTTTTCCCGAGCGCTGCCAGTGCGGCCCGAACATCATCTGGCCCGGGGGCGAAGAGAGACGGCAGTTTTGGTGAGATGTGCTCTACCAGGGCTCCGACCAATGCACGCTGAGACATTTCACCCAGGTCAGATCGGCCACCGTTGGACTCCAATTTATTATCCAGGGCCTCGGAGACTGCGGCGACAAGATCGGGAAGGGATGTATCCTGCGGCAGGTTGACGCCGAGGGATTGGAGATGCTCGCCGAGGTTCTCTTTTTTTGCGGCAATGGCGAGTTGCGTCATCAACCAGACCGCCTCGGTGAACCCCTCATCGTTGAGCACAAAGGTGAATGCTTTATCGGCTGCCCGGATTGTTGCGTTTGCGATTTGGGACACGTCGGCACCGGCCGTGATCAGGCCGACCACCTCTTTCCATGCCCTCGACCTCGGAAGGCTTCCAAGTCTGACGTGCCCCATGTCGATCTCCTTATTTTTCGCGACCCAGCATCGTTATTCGGGCCTCCTGATGACGACGATGCTTCGGGCCTTACGAGCTTCTTTCTTCAGATAGCCTTTCCGTACCAGTTGAGCGATCTGCTCGTGGGCGCTCGCGTGGCTGATACCAAGGACTTCCGACAATTCTTTCACCGTTGGCGGCAACCCCTTTTCATCGATGATTTGGCAAATGACCCTCAGCGTGTTTGCTTGTGGGTCGGTTATTTCCGATACCTTTTTCTTTCCCATGGCGATTGCTCCGTGTCGTAGCCGCTGAGCGGATTAAGCCCAATTTATGACCACAAAATATACGACCTGATGAACATCAGGTCAATCAAAAAAACAGGACTTCTCGTCTGATTCCGTCATCTTGCACGTCCCTCCGGTAGGTAACGAACGCAAGTCCGGTTCAAGCCGGATGTAACCAGATAACCGACCAGAGGCGGAGCTGAGGCGGTTGTGGGTGCCATCGAACGCGCATCCCGACCGCCACCGTTTTCTGGCATCCACACCATCCAGTCCCCCGGTCCCACCGGAGGTGTTCGATGTTGGATGTACAGGAAATGAATGATGGGCCGGAGACGGATGACCTTGGCGAAAACGACAAACCCGGCCGCCTGTCGGGAGAGGCAAGGCTCCAGTCAGCAGCCTCCATTCTGGCCACGGCGATCCTGCGCCGAAAGGCAAAAAACGCATGTGTGGGCAATGAGTTAGAGGTTTTCAAAGATTCTTCCCCTGTGCTCGGAGAAGGACTTGATTCATTGCCTGAACAGAGCATTCATTCATGACAACTCGTCCGGAAACCAAAATAAGGAGTTGAAAATTAATGAGTTACAGAACGCCGCCACAGGCTGCAAGAATCAGGACCGAACCCGAAACTCGGTCCTCGGCAGATGGCCCTGCTGCAATCCATGTCCCTGGAGCAGCTCCGGGAAAAATGGCTCGACCTCTACGGCGAAGAGCCGCCCCTGTACAAAAAGCAATTTCTCATCAAGCGGCTGGCTTATCGCATCTAGGAGCTTTTCTACGGCGGGCTGTCCGAGCAGGCCAAGATCCATCTCCAGCAGGCAGCCAAGGAGGACCCGGTAGCCACTGTCAATCGACGCATCCCAGAAGAGCGGAAATCGAACGAGGCGATCCTGCCCGGGACCAGACTGGTGCGTTTCTGGAACGACCGGCGCTATGAGGTGATCGTCCTTGCCGATGGCTACGAGTTCGAAGGCCGCACCTTCAGGTCGCTCAGCGCGGTGGCCAGGGAGATCACCGGGACGCGCTGGAACGGCAAAGTCTTTTTCGGGCTGAAGAAGGTTTACGGCAGAAAAGCCGAGGGAGGTTCGGATGCTTGATAACAGCAATGTCGCGCCGGGAAAGAACAAGACGCTGCGCTGTGCCATCTACACCCGCAAGAGCCACGAGGAAGGTCTCGAACAGGAGTTCAACTCGTTGGATGCGCAACGGGAATCGGCGGAACACTATATCGAAGCCCAGAGAATGCGTGGCTGGATCGCTACGACGATGGTGGTTTCTCGGGCGGGAACATGGAGCGTCCGGGGCTACGCCGCCTGCTGGCGGACATCGATGCCGGGAAGATTGACGTGATCGTGGTCTACAAGGTCGACCGGCTGTCCCGCTCGCTGCTGGACTTCATGAAGATGATCGACCTCTTCAACGAGAAGGGGGTCAGCTTCGTCTCGGTCACCCAGCACTTCAGCACCACCGACCCCACCGGCCGGATGTTTCTCGGCATCCTGATCACCTTCGCCCAGTACGAGCGGGAGGTCATCGCCGAACGCATCCGGGACAAGGTGGCGGCCGCCAAGCGCCGGGGGAAATACTGCGGCGGCGTGCCTATCCTCGGATACGACGTCGACTGGGAGAACAAGAAGCTGCTGGTCAACCCGGATGAAGCCAGGACGGTGCAGTACATCTTCCGCCGATTCATCCAGATCGGCTCGGCCAAGAAGCTGGGCCAGGAATTGAACGAACAGGGGCACCGCACCAAGGCCTGGACCACCAAGAAAGGCAAAGTGCGTGAGGGCTCCGAATGGAACACCGCCCATATCTACCGGCTGCTCAACAACCGGATCTATATCGGCGAGATCGTCCACAAGGACCGTAGTTACCCTGGTGAGCACGAGGGGATTATCGACCGGGCGACCTGGGACAAGGTGCAGGCCATCCTGGCTGACAACAAACCGGTCAAAGTGTCCATGGCCAGAACCAAAATGGTCGCCCCGCTGAAAGGCGTCATCCGCTGCGGCCACTGCGGATGCGCGATGGGACCGACCTACGCCCGCAAGAACGGCCGCCACTACACCTATTACATCTGCCAGAAGGACAGCAAACGGACCGTGAGCCGGTGCCCGCTCAAACGGATTCCCGCCGGGGACATCGAGCAGGCCGTAGTCGAGCAGTTGAGCGCGGTGTTCCGCACACCGACGCTGGTGGCCAAGACCTACTTCGCCGCCCGGGACATCGAGCAGGCAGAGCGGGAGCGTCTGTTCAAGCAGAAAGCCCAGCTCGAGATGGAGCTGTCGCAGTCGCGGGAACAGGCACTTGAACTGATGAAGCCCGGCAACGATCAGCCGGGCAAGGCCGAGATGCTGACGACCGTCAACCGCCAGGCGGTCGAGCTCTCGAAACAACTGACCCATGTGAGCGAGCGATGCAGAGCCTACCAGGGGAACAGCATCACGGAACAGGATGTGTCGGAGGCCTTCCAGAATGTGGAGGGCTTCTGGGAAGACCTTTTCCCGGTGGAGCGGAATCGCCTCATCCGCCTCCTGGTGGACAAGGTGGAGATCCGCGAGACCGGAATCGATATGGAACTGCGCACCAACGGGACAACGCTCATCGCCGAGCTGGCTGGTCTGGCATGCGAAGTCACCGAACGGAGGGCAAGCCGATGAAAATGAAGCCGACCATTACCGTAGCCGACAACGGCAACCTGCAGATCCACATCCCGATGCTGATCCGGCGCATGCGCGGCCGCAAGACGGTGATTACTCCCCAGGCCCTGGATGGAGAAATCCCCGGGGCGCAGGAGCCGGTCGGCGGGGGAGTCGAATAGTGTAATAATACTATGAAATAAAAGAATATACAAAAAGGTATCGAAAAAATACCGTAAAAAATACCGTCATTTTTTATCAGTAGCGTGCTAAGGAGTCTAGCCTCTCCTCCAAGTGGATTCCTTTTTCGGGGTCAACGGTGTTGACTATGCCGTTGACGTTGCCATGCGCATCATCTTTCCCCCTCCCTGAGAGAAACCGACTTGAACCATATCCCAAAACACTGTCCCAACCGTCCCAACTGTCCCATTGCCATATGTACCAACGGTTTTCAGTGGGACAGTCCGCAAAAACAAAACTGTCCCACAAACAAAACTGTCCCAAATTCAAGGTTGCTCAATCGTACAACTGGCCATTTGGATATGCCTCAGCCAACTTTGCCTGAATGCCTTTTGCAATGGCAAGATAGCAGGAGGCTCTAGCGGTCTCCTCAAATGTCAAACCGCAAACCTCGACATTCCATTGCAATAGTTCGACAAGGCCATTCACCATCTTATCGACATGCCGGAGGCTTTCTTTCTGTTCAGATGTCAGCATTAGTCGCCCCCGGCCACGGGTTGCCCCCGTATCCTTCTTTCATCTTTTTTATGAGCAGGTCAAAACACCTTTCGGCCCCGTAACTGGAGATATGGGAAATTTCCCCACAACCTTGTTCGCCTATAGCCCCGATAGCATCCCGGAGAAATTCAGCTATAGCAAAAGCGTCCATCATTGCATGTTCTGAGCCTTTTTCCCGGTTCATCGCGCACCCCCGGCAAGGAAGAGTTCGGGGGCGAGGGAAAAGGCCAGCAGGAGGCCGAGGAAGGCCACCAGAATGGCCCGGCAAGAGAAGACGCCGCAACGGGTGAGGGAAGAAGCCAGACGGTAGCGGATGCGCGTAGCGCGGGAGGAGAGAAGGAACCGGAGGAGCGCCCGCGCATTGACGGCGGACGTGAGATAAGACAGACTGATTGCAGCCATGATTCACACCTGTCCTGTGTTTCAGGGTTAGGCCCCCGGCCGGTGCTCGCTACACCTTTCGGGGGCTGTTTTGTTGGTTAATCGTCCAATTCTGCTTGTGGAGTTCCCTTCCGTAACCATTCTTTGACAGCTTCGGGTTCCACACGCCAACCCACCCCAACCTTTCGGGCAGGTATTGAACCGTCCTTTATCAAACGGCGTACAGTTTTCACGTCAACCCGTAACGCTTCCGCTGTTTCCTCAACCGTCATGCCGATAACAGGCCAGTCCGCGCTATCGACCATGTAATCACCTCCTCTTGACATTCGTTAGAAAACAAATAGTGTACAATTTAAGGATTGTCAATGGATAAAATTAAACCAAATATTGGATAATTAAAGTTTACGTAACACTCCTTAAGGGACAAAAACGGCCCTTTTCGGCTTTCCCCAGATTCCGTTGATATTCAAGGATTCACGGGCATAATCAGCATTGTCCTATCGAAAAGAGAATTATGGGTACCCCTATTTTTACGTTATCGGAAGCACTTTTCCCGGCAGGGGCAAAAAATGGCTTACGAAATCGAAAGGGGGGAGCTGCATCCAATCTTGGATTGTCCTCACCCCTTGACCTTTGCCGGGGGGAATGGCTATCTTCACAAACAAGAGGGACGGCAAGCGCAGCAACGCCCACCGTCCCGATGTGGGGCACGTCCCCCGAGTTTGGATACTCAAGTTTGCGCCCCGGTGAGGAAACGTCACTTCCTTACCGGGGCAACTGCTTTAGAGGTTCAGCAAGTGAACCACCACAGCCGTCACAACGCCAGCGATTACCTGAATCGCGACGTCCCGCAGGAAGTGCCGCATGGGGATAACCTCCTTCACGGGAGGCGTACCCCACGCCGGGCACACTACACAGCCTGCCCCCTCATGACAAGGCCGCACCTTTGAGGAGCCCTCCATTTTGAAGGCTCATAATCAGATTATGACCCGGCAAGAGTGGGAATCCGCTTCACCGTCTCGCCTTCCACCATCGCCACGCTACCGTAGCCGCCATCACAACCACGAGAGCAACCGCCGCCGTGCCCCATTCCCTTTGAGGCCATTCGCCGGGGTTCCAGCCGCTTCGCCAGCCCGTAGCCAAATAGATGCCTATGGCATAGGCCGCCGCCGTTCGTGTGAACTTCATCATGGGAAGCCCTCCTTTCATGCAGGGTAGCCGCCGCACCTTCCCCCGGCAAGAGGGATTGCCATTAGGACTACTGACCCTAATCCCCCCTAGATGCCCCACATCCGCCGCCTGAGCGCCGTTTGATACCGGAATGGGATTATCGTCTTGCCGGGGAACGTGCCTTAGATCGGCGGTACGGCTTTTTTGGGGTTGCAACCCGCCACCATACCCGCAACTCGGCATAGAGGAAAAGGTCCGCTACATGGCCCGGTTTTGGAAAAGTGGAGTGTGGATCAAGATCAGACAGTAATTCATAGTAAATTGCTTTCAAATAATAATATCAATATGTTATGAACATATTTTTTAGATTCTTGTTATCCATTTGCCTGTGGGTAGTTTTTCACTTCTGCCGGAAGAATGGGCCTTAGTAGGGTGACTTTTTGTCTCGGCTGTGGCAACTTTTAGGGAAAAGGGGGAGTTCAATGTTCAGGCTGATAGCTCAATGGATTTCGGCACATCCGCTTAAAGCAATCATTGCTGTAGCTTTAATTTCTAGCATTATCAGCAAAAGTATACCAAAATCTGATGAGCAGATTGCAAAAGAAGAGCAAAAAAAGATAGAAAAACAACAGAAAGAAGAATTACGAGATAAACAGCAGCAGGAAAAGGAAGAAGAACTTCAAAGACAAGATGATAAAGAAACACAAGACTTTATAAACTCTAAAGAAAAAATAAAAATATAGAGTTCAACTGCAAATGCGAATACCATGCAGTGGGCTAGGATTAAGGCAAAAAGCGGTATAAATGGTATAGCCAATGATCCTGATAGCATTACTGATGTCACTCCCACGACTGAGCTTGTTCGTATGCGGATAAAAGATATTCCTGATGCAAGATTTACAATGAGTGTATCTTATAGGGGTAAAAACAAATTAGGTGCGATAGTATTAGAAGAAGCAACAGTAGTATTTAACAAGAATTACGATGTAATTAAAGTATTGCCTAAAATAACATTTTAATAACATAAAAATAAAAGTCCCCATGTTTAATACAATAGGGACTTTTTATTTTTTGTACCAATAACAACTCGCGTTTTACCTCTCGATAGGTTTTATTTAACCCAAAAGAGAGGTTGTTATGGGTTTAAAAGTCAAAATTGATCTCAGTGAGTTTAATAGTAGAACGAAAGAGGCAAAAAGAAAAACACAAGAATTTAGCAATATGCTAAAAATAGTGCCTCGTGAAATGGATAATATTTCTAGCGCATCAGGTAAGGCATCTCTAGCTATGTCTAGCTTCTCTAAAGAGAGTAATACCGCTGTTACAAACGCAAAACGCCTTGCAGGAGAATTGATTGCTCTGATTGGAGCATATAAAACCCTCAATACGGCAATGTCATATATCCGTAGGGGGATGGATTTTTCAGCGTCTCTTGAGTCTTCTCAGACGGCCATAGCTTCTGTTATTGCGGCAACAAATAAGATTACTACCTCTCAAGGGAAAAAACTTGAAGGCGTAGAGAAATTCAATGCCGCTGAACAGATAAGCGCAGACATGATGAAGGAGATTCAAGTTCTAGCCCTTCAAACTACAGCCACCTTTGATTCTCTCGTTGAAGGGGTTTCCGGCATTGTTGCACCAGCGACAAAGGCAGGCGTATCCCTTGAAAAACTTCCCAAATTCGCCGTGACTGCCGCGCAAGCGATGTCTACCATGAAAATTCCGGTTCAGCAGATGCAAACCGAAATTGAATCTCTTTTGTCTGGAAATATCAATAAAGCTCAAGACATTCTTGCTACCAATCTCGGAATCTCCGGGGAGATGGTCAGAAATTGGCAGAAACAAGGAACACTTGTTGAAGAGCTTGAAAAGCGACTCTCATCATTTGCCATTGCAGGCCAAAAGGTTGCAGACAACTGGGATGGTTTAAAGAGCAATATGGAAGATGCTCTTGATTATATTTCTGGGCAGACGGGAAAAGGAATTTTTGAGGGGGCGAAACAGTCATACCGTGAAATCATAAACATGCTTGTCAGCACGCAGGGAGAAGTGGGCATTGGCAAGGATGTACAGAATATTGTCAACGCAATCACTGAACTAGAAAATGAGATAGGCGGCAAGCTTATTGATGTTACAAGGCAGTTCATTGATTATATCAAGGAACTCAATGATCCTGAAAATCTTTCTTCATTGAAAGATACCATATCGAATATTTGGGGTGCTACGAGTGATGTAGCCTCACGCATCGGTTCTCTTTCCTCAATAATTGGAGATATTATCTCACAAGCCGCAGATGGATGGAATAGGCTTCCTGATACTGTCCGCGAGGTCGGTCTAGTAGCTGCAATCCTTGCTGGCCCAAAAGGTATCGCTATTATAGGCAGTATGTCTGAACTGTATTCCGCTTTTTCAAATACTATTGAGGGAATAGCTCTCGTACAAGAAGGTGTCATCAGAAATCAAGATATTATGTTTATGAATAGTGGAGAATTGGCATCTTTCCTCAAAAATCTTTCTACCAATACAGAATACCTCAAAAAGAGAGAAGAACTCACTCAAGAGATCGCTGCCACTAAAAAAGAACTGGAATCTATCGATGGATTTGATCCGTGGGGGTATCAATCCGCAAAAGTGGAAGCTCTTACAAGTAAACTTAATGCGTTAAAAAAGACACTTGATACTATCAGAGGATTGTTTTCTTCCGGTTCCGTAATCTCGAATCCCAATGGCGAAACGGGTGGTACACCTCTTGTGATGGGCAGTTGGAAACTAAGCCCGAATTGAAGACCACAAGCGCAATCGGTGGATATGAACCAAAAGGAAAAAAAGGCAAAACGGAGGCGGAAAAGTTCGCCGAACGTTCAGCACGATATGCTTCCGGCCTTGAAAAGCTCCGCAATGAGGTTTCAGCCCTTGAATCCTCCCTTGATCCCACTTTGACGAAACTTGAGAGGATGAAGAAGCAAATTGAGGCAGAGCGGGACGCGGCTATCCTGAATGCCGATGTAAAAGCGGCTGAGACCGTCCGCAGGAAAGAAGCTACGGAAGCCCAAGCGCAGGAGACGGCACAGCTTGAAAAACACAAGGCTACGCTTATCGCCGCCCAAAAGCTCGATGAACTCCAAAACCAAAATTTGAGGGATAAGGCGGATTTCTATAAACAACTTGCCGATAAGACTGGTGAATACGATACAAGCATTGAGTATCAAACGCAGTTGCTCGAAAAACAACGGCAAGTATGGGAAACGTTAGGGCTTCCCGTCTATGACATCAACAAGATGCTGGAAATATTACGTCTTGAAATGTCAAAAGACCCCTTTGACGGGGCAATCCGGAGTCTCAAAAAATATGAGGTGGAAGCTAAGAACCTCGCCCAAGGACTTGAGAACATCACGACAAACGCCTTTTCCAGCATGGAAGATGCGATGGTTAACTTTACCATGACCGGGAAAGCCTCATTTTCCGATATGACGAACTCCATTATTTCCGATCTGATGCGAATTGCAATACGGAGAACATCACCGGGCCTCTGGCTGGTGCATTAGGTGGCCTGTTCAACTCTGGAGGAAGCACTACCACGACGTCGGTTATGGGCAACTCCATATCCAGCGGTTGGGCAAATTCTTTCATGGGTGGCTTAAACCTATTTGCCTCTGGCGGCGTTGCTTCTCCCTCGTGGGGCCTCCCAAGCTCCGGTGGGCTCCTGACTCGCCCCACATATTTTCATGACGGCATGAACCGAGCATATGCCCGTGGGGGCCTGTCCGTAGCAGGTGAAGCCGGGCCGGAAGTCTTCATGCCCGCCGTTCCCATGTCAGACGGGAAATATGGGGTGCGAGTACAGGGAGTAAGCACCACCCCGCAGGTCAATATCCAAGTCATCAACCAGACGGGCACTAGCGCCACCGCCGAAGTCCAACAACAGCGCAACGCGCAGGGCGTCATGGACATTGTCGTCATGCTCAAACGTGAGGTGGCCTCTGACATCGCGCGGGGAGGCGTTATCGACCAGACGATACGGGGAACTTATGGCGCAAAACGTCAGGTGCGGGGACGGTAGAAGAAGTATTTAGCTATGACAAGGGCCGTTTCCTAGATAAGGATTCGGCCCTTGTCATTTTCTTACTTCAAATCATTGTTCAGAATTATACCAATCAGCCTTCACAATCGGCATAGATTCCTTCTCTTTTAAGCTAGCTAGATGAACAATGGCACTACCCTAAAGAGAAACAATCATTGCTCTTTCTAGTTGTGTTTTTCCTTTATCTTTTCATCCTTTACCACAAGATCAAACATTATTTTCACTGCATCAATAGTTTGATCGAGTGTCATGTATATAAATGGTTGTCCTTAAATAATTTGGATAGTAAAAGTATCACTATTCATAAAGTTATTTTCCATTTATTCAACCTCCCGTCCTGCATCATTCTTATTGCAAAATTTGCAATGTGTATTCCATAACTCGGAAAGGACATTGAATTGCATATCGTCATCAATCGAACCTCTCGGATGGTCAACAAGGGTTTCCTCCACAAATCCCGGAATAATGGCGTTACTCTGCTCAATCAGAGGGGCCCCCGTCTTATCGGCAAGCCGTGCCAAGGCCGTATACCAACCTGCGCCGATAGATGGAAGTTGGAGCATTTCCGGGGTAGGCTCCTCTTGGCTCGCCACCAGTAAAAGAAACGCCTTTTCCGCTTGCAGGGCCCGGCATACAGCCGTTGAAGCCACAAGCAAGAAAATGAACTGCCAAGCCTCAACCTAAAGGGCATCGAACACCTGCGGGCTTTCGAGTGCGTCACATTCGGAATCACGCTGTTTTGTCCACATTTCACGAACTAGCAGACATGCGCGTTCATAAGGCTTCAACTGGTCATAGTCCCTGCGTAATACTCCAATATTCATTTCCTTTTTCCATCCTTTCGGGCGTCGAGCACCCGCTTTAGAGCTTCCACCTGTTCCCGGAGTTCCGTCACCTCGTCCACTTTGGCGGCTGTAGCAATGATTCCCGCGATCTCGTTTGCGGCGGCGGGGGAGACTTCCCCGGCAGAGACAAGGCGCAACAGGGCTTGTATTTGCTCTGATAGGTTGCCCGTCTCCGGTAGGGCGACAGGTTCGGGGATTGTTACAGGGCGTTGCCGGGGGAGTCCGTACCCTACCAATACCCGGCAAGCGTCCAAATCTCCCGTCTTCGCCGCCTCAATGAGCGCGGGCAAGGCTACCTCTTCCGCAGCTTGCCGGGCCATGCGTAGAACGCGACAGGTTTGACCTACAGGCCGTCCTTTGGGGTTGCCTATGCTTCCAGCCACAAAACGGCCTTGCGCGTCTCTACGTGCCAAATCTGGCGATTTCTTGCTGGAATTGTCTGACATTTCTTCACCTCGACATTAAGCCCGCAAGTGCCTTTTCTTCATGTGGCTTTAACGGATTCCCATAGATAGGGGATTGTGCATACGGAACGCACATCCCGTCTTCCAGATGCCCATAAATGATGTTTCCTTCTCGTGAGTAGACCACCGCGGATCCCCGGTTCAGTTGAACAAGATTTTTTGCATAGGCGAGAGCTTCCCGAAAGCCTCCATTAATATTGTGAAGCGCCCAACCGCTATCACCTTTCCTATACCGAATAAAATATTGAACTCTCATGGCTATGCCTCCATTTTATTAGATTTTTCTTTCATCAACTGAACAGATTTGACCAACCGTAAATGTGGTGTCGGCTCCGGTTTTCTTATGGAAATGCTTCTAGGCGTTACCTTGCTTGTGTCTATTCCGTCTTCTTGAAGAATATTCCTATATTCCCGCAGCCCATCTACAGCATTGCACAAGGCTATAAAGTCCACACTGTGGACGCCCTTTTCATCATAGGCGAGGTTTGTAACCATCCATTCCAACTTATCTATTGTGGCGTCTTCACTCCATGAGGGAACATAAATCGTATCGCCTTCACCATGAATGGTGATATTTTCATCCTCTGGTTCCACGTTTGCGAAATGAATTATCTTTTGAGCTTTCATTGCTATTCCCCCTCGTAATTGTGTTCCCGGAGGTAGTGCAGCCGTGCTTCTCGATCCCCCACAGCAGCGGACAGAGAACGGGCGGCGGCTTCAAAGCTGGAGGCAGTAGCATAATTTCCCGCATCATATGCCGCGTTCGATTTCTCGTGATAGTCGTTAACCTGCTTTTTCAGTTGACCAAGTTCTTCCTCAAGCCGAGAGATTTCCTGTTGAACAGTTTCCATTTTTACCTCTTTTTTTGGGGGTTAACACCGTTAACCCAAGTGTTGTGTTGCTGGTTGCGTTTGGGGTTTACACTAGCCGCGTCCCCATGCGCCTTGATCAACGCCTTAAGCCTGCCTTCCTGTTCCGCAAGGAACTTTTGGAGGAGGGAATGGGTCATGTACTCCCCGCCCGCCCGGTTCCCGCACCAATGGACATGCAGCCCGTACCGGACGGAATAGGCCGCAAGCGTCTGTAAAAGGCTCTGAGGCGTCATTTGAGAGAGGTAGGCGTGCTTTCGTACATCTTCCAAGCTGGCCTCAATAATCAGCCCGAAATAGTCCAGTCCCCGCCCGCGTTCACATTCGCGCTGGAAGCGTTCCCGGCCCTTGGTGAGGGTGCCCGTCAGATCGTCCAGTGATTTGCGCTCAAGGCCGATATGGTCATGCAGCCCGGCAAGGGAGTAATCGCCCGTTTGTAGCGCGGCCCGTTCCACCGTCACCCCGTGGTAGCGGTCAAAGGTATAGGGGGCCTGTTCGCGGGTATCGCAAAGAATCTTCATGCGGCACACCTCCAGTGTTCCCGGTGCGGCGTGTCTCTTGGTTCGCTCTTGCTTCGAACCGCAACACAGGGGGGAATAGAAAGCTGGCAGTCGGGAGTCATTCGCCACCCCCTGAGAATCGACTTAAGCCATGCTTCCTCGACTGTCCCAAGTGTCCCAACTGTCCCATGTCGAGCTGTATCAACGCTTTTCGGTGGGACACTTCGGCTTTTTCAAAATGTCCCAACTGTCCCACTGTCCCAAAGGGAGGGGCGACCATCGGCGAGAATTTGGGACAGTTTTGTTTTTGCGGACTGTCCCACTGAAAACTGTTGGTACATATGGCAATGGGACAGTTGGGACGGTTGGGACAGTGTTTTGGGATATGGTTTGATTACGCTCATTGTGCCGTCTCCTCGTCTTCGGGAAGCATGACGATGTAGCAATCTTGACGCCCCATTCCCGGCAATGTCCTGCGGGTCTTCAACCGTCCGGGACGTTCGAGTCGCAACCATCCGGCATTGGTCAGAACCTTTGCGGCCCGCCGTTCGGAGAACCCTTTGACCACTTCACTCTTGAAGGATTCGGGAAGGATCGCATATTCAATCCCGGAGACTGTCGCACGCCGAAACGGGACGCCCCATGCTGCTCGATGAACAGGCGCACGGCGGAGAGAATCGCCGCATCTTCCCCGGCCCCGGCGCCACCCCGAACCGTCAGCCAGTCGTTGAAGCATGAGACTGTGGCGGCCCAAACGTCCATGTCTTCGGGCAACACGCCCGCATCGTGGGCAACCTTTCCGGCATAGGCAACAAGGCAGAACCGCCGCGCCACGCGCCGTACCTGTTCCGTCGTATCCGGCGGGCAAAGCCTCGTTACTCCTACGGTGAGGATTTCCCCCACGCTTTTGACGACAGCCTCCCTGTTGTCCGCCAGCCATTGCAGGAAGGCGCGCCCGGCGTGCCCGTAGTGCTGGCCCGCAAGTTCCTTGAGACGGTTGGACAAGGCCCCGGCGTCGGGAAGGCCGTGCAGTTCGGAGAGCATCCCCGCATCGGTAGGAATGCCCACAAAGCGGACTTCCTGCCCCGCCCGCGCCTTCAAGCCCTTCTCGGAGAGCTTTTCCGCGAAACCGATTTCCCCGGACGACAGGAACAGCAGCCGCCATGTGTGGGACTTACGGAGAGCCGAATCCTTGCCGGAGCGTGTCTTGCCCATGCCGTTGGCTATCAGGTAGCCGCATTCGGAAAGGACGTTGGCGGAAACCTGCCCCACCTCGTCAAGAATGAGCAGGTTGTCATTGTGCAGGACGCAGACGCTTTCGAGGCCGTTGTCCGTCGCCCGCCACGGCCTCACATGGGACGCCCCGCCCCACACGGACGCCGCTACCTGTAGGCACGTCGTCTTTCCGCAGGAGCTTCCCCCCTCAAAGGAGAAGCCGCCGCCCTCCACATCGGCCAGACGCAGGAGAGGCCCCGCAAAGGCCGCGCAAGTTCCGCCCATGCCTCTTCATCCCCGGCAACGGTATAAAGGCCCTCGTGCCCCGCGCTTTGAAGCACAAGCGTCCCCTCGTCCGCACCGTAGGCCGTATCGGGCATGACGTAGGCCGAACCGTGCCAGCCCACCCGCGCAGTACAGGTCACGAACTTGGTTGTCTGCAACTCCTGAATGAACACGGCGAAGGCGTTGGACTTGCCCCGGCGGATGGAATAGCCCTGATACGCCAGAGCCGCCGCCCAATCGTTCCCCTGACGCTGCAACACGTCATCAGGGAGAGCGTAGCGGTGCTCCTTCCCGGCAGGGTCAATCCATTGCAGGAGCGTTCCCCAGTTGTCGCAAATCACGCTTTTCGTCCGTCCCAGAATGCGGAGCGGCGGGGCAATCCGCACGGGCTCGTAATCTTCCCCGCGTTTCTCGTCCCGATACAGGCCGGGGTTCTTCCCGCCTTGAATTACGCGGTAGCCTTCCGGGTACTTCACGCCGGGGTCTTCGCGCCGCGCCTTCTCCACCGCTTGCCGGACGGCCTCAAGGCTCCGGCGCGTGTGCAGATCGTTGAAGTCAGCCTTCCCCCCATCAATGGAGGGGCAGATCGCCAGCTTGCCCCCAATGGATGCGGCGGCCTTGCTTGCGGCCTCGACTCCGGGATTTTCATTGCGTGGCGTCCCGTCCGCATTGGTGCAATCATTGTCGGCACATAACACGATTTCCCGGCCCGCATACCGTTTCCGCGCCATGCGCGCGACACTTTCAAGGTTCCCGGCATTGAAGGCCACCAGCACGGCGAAGCCCGTAGCGAGATGAAGGGATGCTCCCGTGGCGAAGCCCTCGGCAATCAGCAACGGCCCGTCTTTGGAACCGTCCCTTGCCGGAAGGGAGAAGTACCCGCCCGCCGTCCTGCCGCCGGACAGGAACCGCTTGGAACCGTCCCCGGCAATGAACTGGAGGGACTGCGGGAGGCCCGTCACATCCAGCACGGGAACCACAAGACGCCCGTCCCGCGCCAGTCTCAGCCCGAATGCAGGAACTTCCTTGCGTGTAAGGTAGGGGTGGGCATCCGTTGCGGCGTGTGCGGCCTCCCAGAGCTTCCCGGCAAGTTCGGCGGCCTTGGCGTGCCGTTCTGCCTGTTCCTTGCGGGCGGCTTCCTTGGCTTCGGCAATGCGGGCTTTCAGGGCTTTACGTTCGGCGGCGGTCATGTCTACATTGGAAACGCCGCACCATGTCCCTTCTTCACCAGTAGGCCAGTTCTTCCACCAGATGGAGGCCGGAGCGTCCAGAAAACACTTGTACGACCCGTCGAGGCCGTTGGGCTTGTCCGCCACGCCGCAACGGTGAAGGATGCCGTCCGCTTCGATGCGGTCAACCACAAGCCCCGCTTCCCGGAGCCGATCCGCGAATTGTTGGAGGGTGTCGCTACTCATGAGCACCCCCCACAGTTGGAAAGGAAGAATCGAAACATGAAAGTCTCACAGTTTTGGGATTTGAGCACAAAAAAAGGCGGAAACAACGCTCCCCGGCCTGTGATAAGCCGCCTGAGTCTCACGAACATCAGGACGTTGTCCCGCCAATATCGAAACCAGCCAGAGGATACACCTCTAGCGGCTTGCTGGCAGAAACAAATATGACCGCTCTTTTCCACCGTGTGGGGCACGGGGAAGGCGTCGGTTACGCCTATCACAGTTTGGGGAAAGCCAGAAAACCACAGTCCCCGGCAAAAGTAAAGGCTACGCATGGGGCCCACCTTCCCGCACCATCGGAGCGGCGGGGACATTGGCGCACTTGAAGTTAGGGCAGTAGACAGGCGCGGCGTCGCACGGCATCAGAGTACGCCGGAAAGTGCACAGAACGGCCCCTGAGAGCCGATACCATGCACGGGTGGAGAATGCTCACACCGGGCGCAAATGTAGCCCTGAGCGGGCTGTGGGGAGGAAAGGCACTGCATCACGCCGCACCCCCTTCCACCTGCCGGAACTCGCAAAGTGGATTCCCGGCAAGGGCCAAGCGCTCACCAGTGAAGGAACACAGCTTGCGCACCCGCCCAGACGCCAGCTTGACGGCACGGAAGTAGGCGCAAGGAGCACAAAATCCTTGCCCGGCAAGGCGGATTGGGGTAGTATCCTCCTCATCCACACAATGCGTATTTTTCTTGAGACCCGGCCCGCCAGCCGGGTTTTCTCGTCTCTGCATGGCTACGCCTCCCCGCCTTCGGTAAGGAAACGCTCAATATCCTCCCTCCTCCATACCGTACAGCGTGCGGACAAACGCTTACCCTTGGGGAGACGACCTTGTGATACCCACCTCCAAAATGTCGAAAGAGCGATACCCAGATACTTGGCTGCATCGGTGGCACGCATCGCGCCTTGAGCCGTTGTGAGATTCTGTTGCATGAAAAAAACCTCCAAGTAGATTTGCTTGGAGGATAGAGGCATGGGGAAAGATTGGAACCCTCCAAAGACCGTGAACACGGTAATTGACGGGTCAAAGACCATAAAAGACCCCCTAAAGACTGTGGACGGTGTTCAGGGGGTCATAGACGATATTTAGGGGGTGCTGAATGGGTGAATATTCAATAATATTACGGTTGTAAGGGGGGCATACCTTGCCGGGCTTTCCCCCTTCCGTATCCTTGTATTCTTTCGGCAGACAGGAACAGAAGTATTTAAACTGCGTATCCGTCAATTCGGCGTTAAGTTCATTGAACATGGCGTAGAAGTCTGGGGCTTGCCGTGGCTTTTCCCCCTCGACCATGCAACGGTGGTAAACTTGCATCATAGCGGGGAATACCTTCTTCCATGCCGCAAGGGACTTTTCGCTTTTGGCTTGTGCGGCCCTCTGTGCAGGGGTAAGGTTTGGAGTGCCCCCCTCTTGCTGTGCGGCGGATTCATTGACTTGAATCTCTTCAAGTTGCATCTTAAGGTTCTTATTCTCAGTTTCAAGTTCAGTAATATAAGCATATTTTAAATTTTCAACGTCTGCTTGTGTTTCAGTTTCAAGGGAATAAAGATGCTGCATGAATGGTTTTATTCTATCATTTATTATTGGTAATAATTCTTTTTTTAAAGAAATTGGACAATATGGTTCTTCAATAACACTATTATCTTCCGTATCTAATCTAAATATAAATTCTTCTTTAACAGGAATTGTTTCATTATTCTTATCAATAGAACCCATTTGTGTGTATACTACTGTAATATTTTCTCCTTTTAACACTTCTTCTAAAAGAATTTGAGCATAAGGATACTTATTTGTTTCCCATTTATGAGGGGAATATCCGCTTAAAAAAGAAATTTGACCTAACCAAATAAGCTCTTTCACAGGAAGTAAAATAACATTTGGATCTGGCAAGACTGCTCACCCCTTTCACCCTTTATTGAAATACCCCGGCAAAGGTAATCAGGGTGATAAGTTATCTTGTTCAGCACGGGTAGCTAATCCGCACCTAGCCGGGGAAGTATCGTGCCTGTTGCGGCGGTTATTCCCCCGCTCTCAGTCTATCCAGATAGTCGGCCCATTCCTGCATCATCTTCTGCCGTTCCGGGATATATTGAGCGTGGTTGTAGGCCGCTCGTATGGCATCTTTGTTGCTGTGGGCAAGCTGTGTTTCAATTACGTCCGGGCGGTATTTTCCGCTTTCATTGAGTAGCGTTGATGCCGTGGCCCGCAGCCCGTGAATGCAGATTTTTTCCTTGGCATAGCCAATCTGTATCAATGTTTTTCGCAACCCCTCGGCGGTGATGAAACCGCCCTTGCCCCCAGAGGGGAACAGAAACGGCCCTGAATTGATTCTTTTCAGTTCTCGGAGCTTTTCCACTACTTGCCGGGCAAGAGGGACGTCATGGGCGCGTTTCATCTTCATTCTTTCAGCCGGGACGTGCCACACGGCTCCATCGAGATCGATTTCCTCCCACCGTGCCCCGCGCAACTCTTGCGAACGCAGGAAGGTATACGGGACAAGCCACAGAGCGCAGGCCATGCCGGGAGAGAAGCGAAAGCGCGATGCGTAATGCGCCGCAACAGTTCCCCCACTGCATCCGGGGACGTGAGCGCCGCCCGGTGTTTTTTCTGTGGAGCGGGCTTCAATACGTCTACGAGGTCAGCCGACAAATTTTCTTTGGTGTACTGCATCTGACGGGCGTACTTGCATACCTGCCCAATAATTTGCGCCACGCGGCGGGGCATATCGGAGCGGCCCTTGTCCTCAATCGTTCGGACGATGGAAACAAGATCGACAAACTCAATACATGATAGACTTTTGTTGCCGATGAAGGGGAAGACATGCTTTTCCAGCCTCGCCAGCTTCAACCGTCTGGACGACTCGGCAAGATCGGTAGTGCGTACCTCCCACCATTCACGGGCGACAGCCTCAAACGTCAAAGCCTGTTCCCGCTCCTCAATGGCGGTTTGAACCTTCACCCGCTTCTTTTCCGCGCTGGGGTCCGTTCCGGTTGCAATCATCGTCTTTGCAGCGTCGCGGCGTGCTCGTGCTTCCTTCAAGCCTACAGCCGGATATTTTCCCAAGCTCAACGTCTTGCGCTTCCCCTCAAAGGTGTAATCCATGCGCCAGAGCTTCCCGCCCGCTGGCGAAAGGAAGAGGTACAGGCCGCCCTCGTCATAGTGCTTCGCCTTGTCCCCCTTTTTGAGCTTTCGCAGGTAAACATCTGACAACGGCAATGTTATATAAACTAAAGTCCCGTAAGGTTTTTTAGGCTTTACGGGACTTTGTGAGACTCTTGTTTGGTGGAGGCGGGGGGAATCGAACCCCCGTCCGAGAAAGATTCACGCGAAGCATCTACAGGCTTAGGTTGGGTATCATATCTCGCCTCAGGCTTGGCCCCCAATCAGGGCGTCCGTCGGCCAGTTCACCGTAAAGTCTCGCGCGTCGCCCGGCAAACACAACGCCACGCCAGCCCGATAGTTTTACACCTTGCCAGCTTATCGGGCGTGAGCCGGTTCGGTGTGCCGCTTAATTAAGCAGCGTAAGCGTATTCGTAATCGTTGCCAATTACTATGGTGCCGCTTTTTACGAGGCCAGCGGCGCCTCGGCCTGCCACTTCGGCTTCAACATCCCCGTCGAAACCAATGCGCCCCCAAAGGGATAGGCAGACGTGGAACCTCGTACAACGAAGTCCCCATTCGCGTAGGATGAAGTATAGTCATTCCTGCGGAAAAGGCAAGGCTGGGCAAGCACTCTCTTATTGAGCCGGAGGGCGCTCTTTTTTACCGGCACCTGAACCTTTTTCCGTGGGACGAGTCAGTCTCTCTCTTGGAACAAAAAAGAGGGGGTTGCCCCCCTCTCTTAATTATCCGTTTACGTGCGGTTTATTTACTTCTTGTCGCCGTCGGGCGTATCGCTCAGGGCCAGCGAGCGGAAGAAGGTCTGTCCCTGACGCTGGAGCTGGAGCATGACGACCCCGCGCTTCTTGGCGTCTTCGCGGATGATCTTGCTGAACTCTTCCACGGACTTGATGGGCTTCAGGTTGGCGCTCAGGATGATGTCGCCTTCCCGGAGTTCCGCTTCGGCGGCCAGCTTGCCGGGCTCGACGCCCACGATGAGGAGGCCGGTGCCGGGCTTGACGTTGGCGGTACGGGCTTCTTCCTTGGTCAGAGGCCGGACGGACAGGCCGATGGACGGGGCATCCTGTTCAACGGCGCTGCCGGACTTGCCGGAAGAGGCCTTGAGGTTCCGTTCGCCGAGCTGGACGGTGATGTTCTTGCGTTCGCCGTCACGCCACACAACCATGTTGACCTTGGAACCGGGCGCTTCCGTAGCGATGGCACGGAGCAGAGCGCTGGAGTCGTCGATTCTCTGACCGTTGACTTCGAGGACCACGTCGCCGTCCTTCATACCGCCCTTGGCGGCGGGTTCGTCGGGCATCACGGAGCCGATGAGAGCGCCGGTGGCTTCGGGCAGGCCGAGGGCCTTGGCGGTGTTTTCATCCACGTCCTGAATGGTGACGCCGATCCAGCCGCGGCTGACCTTCTTGTCCTGCTTGAGCTGGTTGACGATACGTTCGGCCATGCTGCTCGGGATGGCGAAGCCGATACCCTGACCGCTGGCGATGATGGCCGTGTTGATGCCGATAACCTTGCCTTCCATGTTGATCAGGGGGCCGCCGCTGTTGCCGGGGTTGATGGAGGCGTCCGTCTGGAGGAAGTTGTCAAACGGCCCGGACTGGATGTTGCGGCCCTTGGCGCTCAGGATGCCCGCGGTAACCGTGTGCCCCAGGCCGAAGGGGTTGCCGATGGCGAGGACCCATTCGCCCACTTCCATCTTGTCGGAGTTGCCGAAGTTCAGGAACGGCAGGGGCGCGTCGGCCTTTACCTTGAGCAGGGCGATGTCGGTTTCTTCGTCAGTCCCGATGACCTGAGCCTTGAGGGAATGCTCCTTGCCGGTGCTGCCCTGAAGGTTGACGAGAACGGTATCCGCGCCAGCAACCACGTGGTTGTTGGTCACGATGTAGCCGTCGGAGGAAATGAGGAAGCCGGTACCGAGGGAGCGTTGCGTACGGGGCTTGGCATTGCGGCCGTTGCCTTCGAACTGTTCAAAAAAACGCTCAAATTCCGGGGGAAGCCCGCGGAACATTTCGGAAGGCATACCGCCCCGCTGCATGACTTTCTTTTCGGTACTGATATTGACGACGGCCTTACCGGCGGACTGGACCAGCGGGACGAAGTCGGGAACCACAGGCGCGGCCTGTGCCGAAAAGACCAATGACATGACGAGCATGACAGCAACGAGTGGCAGCATCTTGTATTTGTGCAACATGTGAAAAACTCCTTTATACCATATGTGGGGACAGTCTCAGTCAAACTGTTTCCTTCATAATAGCCATAGGCAAAAGGTTGTAAATACCTTGATTTGGTACAAACTTCTTTACTTTTTGGCTTATTGGAGCCGTTTCGGCCTCTCTCATTGCCGAACCGTGCAAAATGAAGAACTTATTGAAGATGAAAAATTTGTACTGCTGTAGAGTGGGAGTGATAAGTTTATTGAGATACGGGGAGGAGAGGCGGTTTTGAAGAAAGGTTTATTCCCAGCCCTCTTGCCTCCGAAGGTTTCCTGTGCGCGGGGAGGCGGTATGGCGGAAGCGTGTTCTGATGGCTATTTTTTACGGTAATCTATTGTATATATGCAAGTTATTGAAGATAGACGGCACGTTGGATCGTTTGGACCGTACGCGCAGGTAACAGTTGTTTCCGGGGGATGGAATAGCTCTTATGATGATAAGGAGAATGGAGAACAATAGCCTGTAGGGATGATTAGAGAGGTTTTCTCTCTGTCATCAATGAGTTGAGATGATATTTCAATATGTTTTCTGTAAGTGTCTGTGGCGTTCGGACAAAGAAAAAGGCGGGGGAACCCGCCTTTCGGATTTATGGCGTCATCATGCTCAGTGCTTGCGGCAGAGGGTACTCTCGTTGCCGGCCTGAATGGCGACGGCGACGAGCACCGGCCCCGCGAAGACGCCTACCGGCCCAAACGCGGCGAGGCCGCAGAGGATGGAGAGGATCAGCGTAACGACCGATGCGTCGATCCCCGTCTTCAGGAAGAAGGGGCGAAGCAGGTTGTCCACCCCGGCTACGACCAGCGCACACCAGATGGCAAGGCCGATGCAGGCCACCGTGGACCCCGTAAGCCACAGCCAAATGCATACCGGCAGCCAGACGAGAGCCGTGCCGACAAAAGGGATGGGGGCCACGAATGCGGCAATGAGGCCCCAGAACGCGGGTTGGGGGACTTCCGCGATGGCGAAACCCACACCGCACAGGAACCCCTGAATGAGCGCGACAAACACGACTCCCACCAGGACGCCGAAGATGGCCTTACGGATGGTTGAAACGAAACGGTCGATGACCTCGGCAGGCCACTGGGTCAGGCGGCAGGCGAATTCGTGGATAAGATCCGCACGGGTTACGCACATCATTGTGATCATGACAAAAAGGAACAGCACCAGCACGGCCTGGAACGCGCCGCCCGCAATGCCCACGCCGCCCGCAAGCACGGTCCGGGCCGCCGTCCCGGCAAGCCCCGCCGCGGTACTGGCAAGCTGATCCAGCCCGCCCTCAAGCCCAGGGAGGTTTTTGAGCCATGCGTCCACGGAAGCGAACCACGCCTGGGCTTCCGGGCTGTGTATCCAGCCGGAGTCGCGCAGGCCGTCAAGAATTTTGAGCCCTGCGACGGCTTGCGGCGTCACCAGCGACACCACGGTGGCGATCGGCAAGATCGTGATGGCCGCGAGGCCCACGGTGTATGTTGTCATGGCCCACGAGGGAGACATTTTCCGGTGCAGCTTGCGGTATGCCGGATAGGTGACGCAGGCCATGCACGTGGCCATAAACGTCGTGATCGGAAAAGGCCAGAGCAGGAAAACCCAAGCTCCGATGGCCAAACAGGCAAGCACTCGTGTCATGGAAAACTCCTCGCCGTATGACGGCGGGTCGGTTTGCTGCATAAAGGGGGCCGGTTGCGGAACAAAGCGTCGCGCGGGATCGGCTCTCCGGCCTCGGAGGGATGGCGCAGCGCCGTCCGTAAGGCTTCGGAGTAGATATCAAACAGATTGGAATCGGTGGGCCCTTATATGCGGGGCGCTTCGGAAAAGGAGGAACGCCTTTCAGCATTGATCGCCCCACATCGGAGCGGGCCGCCATACGTCAGGTTCGCATGAGGTGGGATGGTGCTGTTACAGATTCCCCGACTCTTCATTGTACTCGCGCACGGCTTTTTCCATCCGTTTGCGGATACGCTCCGCATCTTGCCGGGCAGTGGCGAGATACGCCTCCACGCACTGGCGATAGGCTTCCATGTCGGAGCGGTACATCCTCCAGTCCATCGGGCTGTCGCCGGGCAGAGGCCGCAGCGGGGAGCGGCAGTCGGGGGCGGGATAGTCGCCGCCCGGAAGCAGGGACGCGGCTTGCGCCGTAAAGGGTAGAAGGAGCAGGGGCAGCATCAACAGAGTACGCATATCGTTTCCTTTCCGGGAGGAATTCCGGGATACACGGGGAGTTTCTATCAGAAAAGGCCGAAAGAGTATAGAAATCCTTCTCAAGAGGATGCGGTGGGGCGTTCCGGGCGGGGGGCGAGCAGGGCGTATCCTCCCCAGACCGCGCAGAGGCACAACACCATGTTAAGGGCTATGTTCAGCGCGGCCAAGGATGCATCGCCGGAGCGATAGAGCAGAAACGTGTCGAGCGAGAAGGTCGAAAACGTGGTAAAGCCCCCCAAAAAGCCCGTTCCGAGCAGACAATAACCCGTGGCGAACGTGTTGCCCGTGCGCCGCATCCAGCCTTGAAGCAGGCCCATCAGGAACCCGCCGAGCACGTTGACGCACAATACGCCCAGAGGAAACCCGGATGGCAGCTTCTCCATCACGGCGAAGCCTATCATGACGCGGCAGACCGCGCCCGCGCCGCCCCCGAGCATGACGGCAAGGGCATTTCTGGAGAGGATCATGGCGTGATTCCGGTTACGGGACAATGAGAAAATAGGCCGCGGCCGTGGCGGTGAGGCATAACGCTGTATTCAGCCCGATGTTGAGTACAGCCTTGGCGGGATGCCCGGCATGGAAAGCGGCGAGGGTATCCATTGAGAAGGTGGAAAAGGTGGTCAGCGCGCCGAGAAATCCAGCGCCCGCGAACAGCGCGAAAACGGAAGATGTTCCCCATCGCTGCCAGCATCCGGCCAGCAGGCCCATGAGCAGCGAACCGGAGACATTGACGAGCAGCGTCCCGCAGGGGAAGGCTTTGCCGAAGCGGTCGGCGCACCAGAGCGAAACACCGTGGCGGCACAGCGCGCCAAGTGCCCCGCCAGCCGCCACGCAGAGCATTTCCGCGGGCATCATCAGCGTTTCCCAGCCATGTGGAAGTTCCGCCAGCGGCAACTGCGCGTTTCGAGCACATTGCACAATTCGTAGAGGGCCACCCCCAGCAGGCTCATAGCGAGGATGCCCGTAAACATCTCAAGCTGATCCCCCCGTCCCCACGCATCCATGATCAGAAAGCCAAGGCCGCGCCGCGTGGCGAAGGACTCAGCCATGAACAGCACCGCCACAGCCGTGCCGCTGGCGACCTTGAGCGCGGTCATGGCGTCGGGCAAGGCGGCGGGGATGAGCACATGCCGCAGCATCTGCAGCGGCGTCCCGCCGAGGGAGCGGAAGGAATCGAGATATTTTTTGTCGAGCCCCTGTGCGCTGGCCCGAGTGACGACGAGGATCTGGTAGCCCGTGGTCAGGGCAATGAGCAGGACGCGGGGCAGATCCCCGAGCCCGAACAAGGTCAGGAACAGGGGAAGCAGCACGATTTTGGGCAGGGGATAGGTCAAAAAGACCATCGGGGACAACGTATTGTCCACGGAACGGACATGGCCCAGAATGAGCCCGAGCGGGAAAGCCACCAGCCACGCGAGGCTCATGGCGGAGAGCACCCGCCAGGCGCTGGCCCAGGCATGTTGCCAGAATACGCCTGTGGTGAGCGCTTCCCCGAAATAAGCCAGCACGTCCAGAGGACGCGGCAGCAGAAATTCGCCGAGCGCCAGCGATCCGATCTGCCAGATCGCCAACAAGGCCGCCAGCGCCAGCAGGTAACGGAAGAGGGCACGCATGTTTTTTTCCTAATCAATAGATAATTGTTGCAAGAGGCTTCGGAGGCCTGTGATGGGGGAGAACACGTTTCCGTATGCCCTCATCCAAGCGGCTGGAAAACGGACGTCCCCTGCACGCTTACATAAGGTATGTACGATTCCCTGTGGTTTTCCTGCATCGGAATCCTCGCGGGAAGCGCTCCGGAGATTTCAGAAGAGGCCCTTCAAAACGCCCCTTCCGTTTTTCCCGCCTCAGCTCAGGAATTTGTGCAAAATCCGGGCGGCGAGGGGAACCGTAAGGATGATGGTGTAAAGCCGGACCATCTGATAGGCGAGCACGATGGGGGCATTGGGCCCCATATCGGCGGCGAGGCCGACCACCACGTTCAGGCCGCCGGGGCTGGTGGCGAGATAGGCGCTGGTGACGTCGAGGTTGCCGAATTTGACGACGAAAATGGCGATGAGCATCCCTGCGACGAGTACCAGCAAGGTGCTGATCACCAGTACGGGCCACGTGTCCCGGACCGCCAGCAGCATTTCCGGCCGGTACATGTTGCCGACCAGCACGCCAAGGCCCGCATAGATGCAGAATTGGAAGGGCCGGGGAAAGGCCGCCTGAGGAAGCGAGGAAAAGCTCTTGAGAAGAATGACGGCTATGATGGCTCCGGTCATGGCCCCGCCGGGGAGGCCGAACCATTCGAAGATGAAACCGCCCGCAGCGCCGCACAGCAAGAGGATGATCAGTGTGGACATGAAAAATCCTTCGTTTCCGACAAGGCGGCGTACACCTTTTTCGTCAGTGAGAAATACCGCTCCTCGCCGCGGGGGTCCGCGTCACCGAAACAGGGATTTTCCAGCCACATGACGTTACGGGCGGGATGGCCGTTCATCACCATGACGTGCTTGCCAAGAAACACGGCTTCAGGAACATTGTGCGTCACAAGGACGCAGGTAGGACGGCGGCGTTGCCACAGCGACAGCACGGTCGTCTGGAGGTGTTCGCGGGTCAGGGCGTCGAGGGAAGAAAAAGGCTCGTCCATAAGCAGGATGTCCGGGTCCGTAATCAGGGCCCGGCCTATGGCGACGCGCTGCCGCTGGCCTCCCGAGAGCTGCACGGGATAGCGCATCCCCAAGCCGCCCAGCCCCAGTTCGTCCAGCATGTCCGCGACGGCTTTCCGGCGCGTGGACGGTGCGACTCCCTGAAGTTCGAGCGGCAGGGACAAGTTCTCCTGCACCGTCTTCCACGGAAAGAGCCCATAATCCTGCAGGATGAACGAAATCCTTCCCTTGTCGCGCCTGCTGACTTCCCCGGTACTTACCGTGCCCCGGTCCGGCTTGTCCAGCCCCGCGAGGAGGTAGAGCAGAGTGCTTTTGCCGCATCCCGAAGGGCCGATGACGGAAAGGGTTTCCCCGGAGGGCAGATCAAAGGAAAGGCCGTCCAGAACTGGGCCTTCGCCGTAGCCCTTGCTCAGATCACGGACGGCGATGCCCGCATCGGACGCGCGGCTCACTGAAAGACCACATCCCCATAGGCGGGGTCTTTCTTGAGGATACGGCTGGCCTTCATCCAGTCCGCGAAGGTCTTGATGTCCGCCTCGGAAGGCAGGCCGGTCGGCGTGTGCGTCATGTCGAAACGCACCATCGTGTAGTTGGCGGAAGCGCCCTTGGGCAGCAGGCCCTTGGCCTCCATGATCGGGCGGTAGGCATCGGGGGTTCCGTTGATGCGCTTCGCCGCTTCCCTGAGGGCCTCGCGGAATTTCGCCACGGTCTGTGCGCCGTCGGGGGCGTCGAGCACGTCGCGCTTCAGGGCGACGACCGCCAGAGGGGTATTCAGCTTGCAGTCGTTCAGGATGGTGCGCGCTCCTTTTGCCTCCACAAGGGACACCAGCGGCTCGGGGAGCAGGGCGGATTCGATCTGCCCGCTCAGGAGCATCTGGAGGCGTACCGGGATCTGGCGGATATCCTGCCGGTTCAGGAAATCGGGAGCGGCCCCTTCCTGCTGGAGGAGCTGCGCGAGCAGAAAATCAATGATGGTGGCGCTGGAAACCGCAATGTCCTTCCCTTTGAGGTCGGCCAGCGTTTGCGCTTTGGACTTGGGGGAGACGACGAGTCCGAAACAGCGGTTGTCCGGGGAGGAGTGCGAAGTCGTCGCCACAATAGCTTGCGGCGAGCCGCTTTCATTCTGCATGAGGACGTTGATGATATCCCCGAAATGCCCGCTCAGCGCCCCCGCCCGCATGGCGGCACCGAGCTCCAGCGCGCTTTGGAAGGGGACAAGCTCCACTTCCAGCCCCTGTTTGGCGAACAGGCCTTCGTCTGCCGCGACGTGCAGGACGATGGTGTCGGCGGCGGGGAGGACGCCAAGCTTGAGCTGGGCGCTGTGTGCGGGCTGGACGGCGGCAAGGACGAGCAGGGAAAGGAGGACTATCAGGCGGCGCATCATGTGAAGTTCCGTTGGGTTAAGAGTGATCGTTCCGGCGTATTCTCAATGGAAAAAAGATGGTTGTGCAGATTCGTCGGAACCGATCTTTACACCGGATTACGGAAAATATCCAGTGTGCCCCGTTCCGCGAGAATGCCGCCGCATCAAGGAAGACGGAAGGGAGAGAGCAAAAAGGGTTGGACAAAACGCACTCCGTATGATCTGCCTGTGGATAGGCAGAGCTTTTGTGGGAGAACTGCTGAAATGACTCCGGTTCCGGCCGGGCATGGTCCGGCCTTTTCCCGGCGGCGCGGATCTGCTAGGGAAGAGAACGGCAATACGGAACAACATGATCCCGCGCCATCCGCAGGGATACAGGAGCAACACGATGCAGGAAAAGCTGTTTAACCGTCTGATGGACGTCATCGAATACGACGTCGCCCCGTTGACCCGCAAGCGCGTCGCCATCGGCTGCAAGGTCTTCGGCGCGGCGGTGCTGCGGAAGGACGATCTGTCTCTCGTCCTCGCCGAAACCAATATGGAGGCGTTTTCCCCGCTCTGGCATGGCGAAGTCTACGCCATCAAGCAATTCTGGGAGTTGCAGGGCCATCCCGACCCCAAGGACTGCATCTTCGTCGCCACGCATCAGCCTTGCTGCATGTGCGCGTCGGCCATCGCGTGGAGCGGCTTCCCCGAACTGTTTTATCTGTTCGGCTACGAGAATACGAGCAAGGATTTTAATATCCCCCACGATCAGAAGATGATCCGGGAACTGTTCCATTGCACCAGCCCGGCGGAGGATTCCAGCTATTACACAAGCCGCCCCATCATGGGCCTGTGCGATACGCCGGAAGCGGCGGCCCGTTTCGAGCGCATCAAGAACCTGTATGCGGAACTCTCCGCCGTATATCAGGCTGGAGAAAAGAAGATGGTGCTTTCATAGCAGCCTGTGAGACTCACCCATAAAAA
>NZ_JH114231.1:677932-716898 GCF_000224655.1 Bilophila sp. 4_1_30 | reverse complement strand
AGCCAGCACGGGGGAGGCCTCTTCGCTGTCAGACGGTACCGCCATGCGAGAGGCCGGTTAGTCTTCATCCTTGAACCATGTATCGGGATCGTAGTTGGCCGTATCCTTGCCCGTCAGATAGGCGTCCACGGCATGGACGACCAGTTTGTAGTCCGCCATGCGTTGTTTTTCCAGCGCCTGATCGCGGGGGATGATCAGCTTGTCCGGATTGACGAACTGCCCTTGCCTCCGGATACGGAAATCGAGATGGGGGCCGGTCGCCGTGCCGGTCGCACCCACGTAGCCGATGGTTTGCCCCTGCCGGACGCGTTTGCCGTTCTTCATGCTTTTGGCAAAACGGGACATATGCCCGTAGAGCGACTCCAGCCCGTTGTCGTGGCGGATAATGACTTGTTTGCCGTAGCCTCCGGCCCGCCCGATATTGGTAATGATCCCGTCGCCCACGGCCATAATGGGGGTTCCGGTGGGGGCGCCGTAATCGATGCCCTGATGGGGCCGGGTGTTGCCAAAGACCGGATGCCGGCGCGCCATGCTGTAGCGCGAGGTCACGCGCAGGAACGAGAGCGGAGCCTTGAGCAGTTCCCGGTGGAGGTTGTCGCCTTCCGCATTGTAGTATGTTTCCCGGCCGCGTTCGTTGTGGAACAGATAGGCCGTATGTTGCTTGCTTTGATTGGTGAACTTCGCACCGAGCACGCGTCCATACCCCTCAAACGCATCATGGCGGAAACGCTTTTCCACCAGCACCTCGAAGGCGTCGCCTTCCCGTAGGTCGCTGATAAAATTGATTTCGGAAGCGAAGACGTTCGCAAGGGCAATGGCCAGCGCCACATTTTCGCCTTGTTCGGTTACGGCTCCGGAAAGCGTGCTCTTGATCTCGCCTTTGATGACCGCCAGCGAGGTCTGGTAGTCGATCTCTTCAAGCCGGGCGACGAAACGGTCGTCCTTCTTCTCGACGATGAGGTATTTTTCCTGATTGATTTCGTACTTGAAACACCGGAACGCCTTGGTCTGCGGATCTCGGACAACGGCGAAGGGCTGGCCGAAACGGACCTTGGTCAGGGCATATACCGGCTTGGCCGCCGCGAGCAGCTCGGCAAGCTCGTTTGCGTCCATCCAGTCCCCAAGGATTTTGCCCGCCGTGTCGCCTTTCTGGATCTCGCTGCGGAGGACTTCTCCCTGTTCAGGGTCCTGTTCGATGGTATAGCGCGGATTGGCCTCATAGACGTCGGCTTCCTTGGCGTCTTCCTCTTCGCCCTCCTCTTTTTGCACCTCTTCCTCTTCATCCTGTTTGAATCCGCCCACGGCATGTTCGGGAGACAAGGACAACAGCTCTTCCACGTGGGAAACCACGTTTTCGAGCGGAGCGGGAAGGGGTTCGGCATCATCACGGAACCGGAGAAGCAGCGCGAGGCTGAGAAGGATAAGGCACAGGGAGATGATGCACCATAAAATCCGTCGCATGGGCAGACACCTGAATCATTGCAAACGAGTTGAGGTTCGCCGGTCGCCGCGCGGAGCCGTTCCCGAATGACGGAAGCGGCGGAGGGGACATTCCCCGGCGCGGCACGAAACATGCCTCATACCCTATTCGAACGGAATAACCTACCGTTTTTTCGGTAAAAATATTTTTACAAAGCGGTTGCCGCCAGATCTGTTCCGCAACAGCGGAAGTCCGTTGAAGCCTGTTCGGGCCGTATGGAAAGCCGATACGGAGAATGGCGCAGCGAGGGGAGGTGCGGAACGACAGAAGCGGTTCACCATGCTGGTTTTGATGAAAACGCGGAATAACGCTGTGTTAGCGTTGTCGTATTGCCCGGAGAAAAAAATTTGCCCGAAAACGAAAAAAGAGCTTGCCAAGGAAGGGGCTTTTCGCTAGAAATTTCTTCGCGCCGAAGTGGTGGAATTGGTAGACACGCTAGGTTCAGGGTCTAGTGAAGGTTCCTTCATGGGAGTTCGAGTCTCCCCTTCGGCACCATAAGAAAGTAAACGGGCTGGCAGAGCAATCTGTCGGTCCGTTTTGTTTTTTCGTCATTGTCTTTTGAGGCTCTGTACGTGGGCAAAAGCTCATGGAGGAACCGATGCCGGACAATAAACTTGCTGTCAGTGATGTGCGGGCGTTCAGAAGAGTGGTCATGTTTTTTATGTACGTTCGAATCGTTCTCGCTATTGTCGGCCCTCAATTTGAGGTCTTTCAGGTATGCGATGAGTGAATGAGATAGGGCTGTTTCCAGCTTTCACATGCGAGTTTTTTCAATGCGCCGGAATTCTTGATGAGAGAAGTTCGGCGCTTTTTTTCGCCCTTTTTTCAGCGGTATCCTTTGTGCTTTCGCTATGTGTTGAACTTCCTGTTTTGAAGAGCCTGGGACGATTGAGGGGCTCGCCAGTCCGGTGCGTTTCGAAGCTGAGGCGGGTTCCGTAAGGCTCAGACGTCGTTTTCCCCTGACAAGCTCCACTGAGAGAATAAGGCAAGAATAAAAGAGGATCGTATCTGTTCTTCGGCATAGGGACCGGATATGTTTCTTACAGAGAAAATTGTCGGCAAAGGAGTCCGTCATATGGAAAAAGATACGCTTTCCACCGCTGTGAGCGAACCGGTCATCCTGCGCAACGGTTCGCAGCCTTCCATCAAGGGGCCAGATACGTGGTTTACCGGCACGGTCCGCATCGATCCCCTGTTCCCGGTCCATACGCCGGCACGCGCCTCAAGCGCTTACGTCACCTTCGAGCCGGGAGCCCGTACGGTGTGGCATACCCATCCTCTGGGGCAGGCTCTGATCATTACGGCTGGGGTCGGCAGGGTTCAGGTGCAGGGTGGGCCGATTCAGGAGGTCCGCCCCGGCGATACGGTCTGGTTCCCTCCATATGTCAAACACTGGCACGGAGCCGCGCCCGGCGTTGCCATGACCCATATTTCCGTGGCTGAAGAAGAGGATGGGAACAACGTCGAGTGGCTGGAAAAAGTAACGGAAGAACAATACACGGGAAACTAGGGCCGTTGCATTGAAAGGCCGGGTTGTGTGTGGGGCAATGCCTTATGTGTGCCGCACGTTGGAATCTCGTTTTTGGAAACGTACAGCGTCCATACGTTTCCCGTCATCCTGCTGCAGGGTGTCAAGAGTTCTTTGAAAGAAGAATGAATAAAAAGGTTGCAAGCATCATTGCGGAGAGGCAATCAAGGAGTTCACAATATGGCTGAACAGTTTTCCCGCCGGAGTTTTCTGAAAGGCGGAGCGCTCACTGCAGGGGCTTTCGCTTTGGGTGGCTTACTCAGAGTCGATACTGCTATGGCCGCGCCGCAGGAAAAGGCCAAGGTCTTTTTACGAAGGACATCAGCCTCGAAGGGTTGATGAAGGTCTATGCCCGCGTCAATCAGGGCATGAGCGGCAAGATCGCCATCAAGCTGCATACGGGCGAACCGCATGGTCCGAATATTTTACCCCGCGAAATGGTCAGGGGGTTCCAGGCGAACATTCCGAACAGCAGCATTGTGGAATGCAATGTTTTGTATCCCAGTCCGAGGCAGACCACGGAAGGGCATCGTGAAACCCTGAGGACCAACGGCTGGACCTTCTGCCCCGTCGACATCATGGATGAGGATGGTGACGTAAGTCTTCCCATTCCCGGCGGGAAATGGCTTACGGAAGTGTCCGTCGGCAAACATATCCTGAATTATGACGCCATGCTGGTGCTGACCCATTTCAAAGGCCATACTGTAGGCGGTTTCGGCGGATCGCTCAAAAACATTTCCATCGGTTGCGCCTCAGGGAAGCTGGGCAAGCAGCAGATCCATCAGCTTCCGGGCGACGGGAGCTGGCCGGGAGGCCCGCTGTTCATGGAGCGGATGGTAGAAGGCGGCAAAGCCATTACCAATCATTTTGGGCAACATATTACCTATATCAACGTGCTCCGGAACATGTCCGTGGATTGCGACTGTGCCGGGCTCGGCGCGGCGGCACCCACCACGCCGGATTTAGGGATCATTGCCTCGACGGATATTCTGGCCGTCGATCAGGCTTCGGTGGATATGGTTTATGCGTTGCCCGAAGCGCAGCGGCGCGACCTCGTGGAACGCATTGAGTCCCGCAGTGGCCTGCGCCAGCTTGAGTACATGAAGCTTCAAGGCATGGGGAACAATCAATACGAGCTGATCACCGTATAAGGTGTTCGGGATCTCCGCCGATGCGCGCGAAGGGCATCGGCGGGGACGGTAGGGCGGTTCCGAGGAATAGCCGGGGCCGCCGCCGTATCCCGTCCGCGTCTGAAAAGAGAGAAAGTCTGGAGATTCCATGAAAAGGGGTATGCGCGTGGCGTTCGGTCTGGTCCTTTTACTCTGCATTCTTATCGAGGGAGGGTATGCTTTCATGTCGCAGGCTTCATTCGGCAAGTTGCCTGAAGGTGCCCGTCTTGACGCTATATCGCAGTCGCCTCACTATGAAGACGGAGCCTTTCGCAATACGGAGCCGCTGCCGCTCATAAAGGGGAACGGCGGCATTGTGGGCGCGTTGATGAAATACGTTTTTTCGTCAACGGAAGGGCAGAAGCCGGCTCGTCCCATGCCTTCAGCGAAAACCGACCTGCGGGCGCTCGACAGGAATACGGATACCGTCGTCTGGCTCGGCCATTCTTCCTACTTTGTGCAGCTCGGCGGCAGGCGTATTTTGATAGATCCCGTGTTCAGCACCTTTGCTTCGCCGGTCTTTTTTGCCAACAGGGCGTTCGAGGGGACGAACCTCTACACCGCCGAGGACATGCCGGACATCGATTACCTGCTCATTTCCCACGATCATTGGGATCATCTGGATTATGCCACGGCAACGGCGCTTCGGTCCAAGGTGGGGCAGGTTGTCTGCCCCCTCGGCGTCGGGGCCCATTTTGAAGCGTGGGGCTATGGCAAGGAAACGGTTTTCGAAGGAGACTGGTATTCCGCCCTTGAAGGGGAAGAGGGCTTTGCCATCCACATCCTGCCCGCCCGCCATTTCTCGGGCCGCTCACTGACCCGGAACAAGACCCTTTGGGCGGGCTTTGCCCTTGTTACCCCTGAGCGCAGGATTTTTTTCAGCGGAGACAGCGGATACGGCAAGCATTTCGCGGAAATCGGCGCACGCTTCGGCGGGTTTGATCTCGCTATGCTCGACTGCGGGCAATACGACGAGAACTGGCGGTACGTCCATATGATGCCGGAAGACACGGCGCAGGCCGCGGAAGATTTGCGCGCCCGCGCGCTGCTCCCGGGCCACATGGGGAAGTTCGCCATTGCCTACCATACGTGGGATGATCCGTTCAAACGGATTGTGGCGGCGAGCCGAGGCAAGCCGTATCGGCTTCTCCTGCCCCTGCTCGGTGAGCCCGTCGCTCTGCCCGTCGCTTCGGACGGTGAGCTCTCCCGCTGGTGGGAAGCCGGACGGTAACACGGCTTCATTGATGAGCGAAAAGGCCCCGTTCCCTTGCCTGAGTAGGGGAATGCCGGGGCCTTTCTTCTTTGTGGAAGGGAGGGCTCGCTTTTCTTCAGAAACGTTTTCCTTCCCTTCCACAATGTCTTCACACGACTTGAGAGCTCATTCACATGAGCGGGCGTATTTTTTCGCCTGTTCGTTGATCAGATCCATATCTTCAAAATAGTTGATTTTCATGGCCCGTCTTACGTCATCCAGCGTCCGGGCGGCGGCTTCGCGGGCCCGCATACTGCCTTCCTTGAGGATGTCATAGATGGCGGGAATATCCTTTTCGAGTTCCCGGCGGCGATTGCGGATGGGTTCCAGTTCGTCCTGAAGGACGTTGTTCAGGAACTTTTTGACCTTCATGTCGCCGAGGCCGCCACGGGTATAGTGGGCCTTCATTTCTTCAATGTTCTGATAGTCCGGGAAGTGGCGCTCGAAATGTTCTGGACGGCTGAAAGCGTCCAGATAGATGAATACGGGGTTATTCTCGACCTGACCGGGGTCTTCCACTCGGAGGTGGTTCGGGTCGGTGAACATGGACATGACCTTCTTTTTGACCTCGTCCGCGTCCTCGCCCAGATAGATGCAGTTGCCGAGCGACTTGCTCATCTTGGCCTTGCCGTCGATGCCGGGCAGGCGCAGGCAGGCCTTGTTGTCCGGGAGCAGCATCTCGGGCTCGACCAGCGTGTCCCCGTAAACCGCATTGAACTTGCGGACGATTTCCTTGGTCTGCTCCAGCATCGGGGCCTGATCCTCGCCCACGGGCACGGCCGTTGCCTTGAAGGCCGTGATGTCGGACGCCTGGCTGATCGGGTAGGTGAAGAAACCGACCGGGATGCTGGCTTCAAAGTTGCGCATCTGGATTTCGGATTTCACTGTGGGGTTGCGCTGGAGCCGGGCCACGGTCACAAGGTTCATATAGTAGAAAGAGAGTTCGCAGAGTTCGGGGATCTGCGACTGGATGAACATCGTGGATTTTACCGGATCAAGGCCGCAGGCGAGGTAGTCGAGGGCGACTTCGATGATGTTCTGGCGCACCTTTTCGGGATGCTCGGCGTTGTCGGTCAGCGCCTGCGCGTCCGCGATCATGATGAAAATCTTGTCGTACTTGCCGGAGTTCTGGAGCTCCACCCGGCGCTTCAGCGAACCGACGTAGTGGCCGACATGCAATCTTCCGGTGGGCCGATCTCCAGTCAATATAATCTGTTCCATTACAGCTTTCCTTTCGCCTGTTTCGTTTTTTTCGGTTGACGCTTGAGGCGTGCGCGGTTGGCGTCGTAGCGCGTCTCTCCATATCCGGGCTCCGCTCCGTAACGGTTTCTGTTCATACATGATAGGGCGATGAAGTTCAAACGCCCGGTGTTACCCTCGGATGGAGGGGGCGGAAACCTTGTGGCAGCCTCCTCGCACCTTTTTTGCGTTGCGCCAGCGAGCCTCGCCGCCCCGGAACCCGCATTCCGCCTCGCTTATGCCGATATAGGGAAGACGGATTCTTTCTTAATGGTGAATGCATGTTTGAATAAACTTTTCTTATTCCAAAACGGAATATTGATTATGAAAAAAGGAAATAGTTTATAGTATTATAAAAAAATCCATCTTTTTTATATTTTTCTATTGAAAATGTACTTGGTATAATCCTGAATAATGCATGAAAATGCTTCGAACACTTATAGTTATTTGTGCAAAAATGCTTTTTATCCATATCTCTTTTAAAGAAAGACAGTTATTGTTAATGTACGAAATGTCACAAGGCGAAAAAATACAATTCATCAATCGACTGTTTCATTAATCAATTTACGTTTTCGAAAGGAAAATCAATTTTTATTTATGAAAAAAATAAAAAAGATCTGTTTGACTTTCTTTTTAGATAAAACTAAAAATAGCCTTACGAGGAAAACGCAAGGCGGAAAAAGCCGATGTTTCCTTTATCGCGTCACGTTGGGCTGGCTTTATGAATTGGTTTTCTGGTTTGAAGAACAAAGGAATGTTGAGTTGATGGTGGCATTGAGAACATGAATTCCTGAAGAAGGGGCATCACATGGCCAAATTTCTGGAATATCAGGGCAAGGAATGGCTCGCGAAAGGCGGGATGCCCGTCCCCAAAGGGCGGGTGGCATCTTCTCCTGAAGAAGCGGAGGAAGCCGCCCGCTGGATCGGCGGCCCCGTAGCCGTCAAGGGGCAGGTACAGGCTGGCGGACGCGGCAAGGCCGGGATCGTCAAGCTGGCCGATACGCCCGAGGAAGCGCGTGCCCTCGCTGAAGAAATCCTCGCCAAGACCGTAAAGGGGCTTCCGGTCGAGAAAGTCCTCATCGAAGAAAAACTGGACATCAAGAAAGAGTATTACTGTTCATTCGTCATCAACAACGCCCGCGAAGCCCGCTGCCCCATGCTGATGTTCAGCACGGAAGGCGGCATGGACATTGAAAGCGTTGACGAAAGCTTGCTGTTCAGGCTGAACATCGATCCGCAGTATGGCCTCCAGTCCTACGACGCCATCGATGTCTGCACCCAGGCCGGGATTGCTCCGGCAGACCTCTCCAAATTCGCCTCTTTCCTCACCAAACTGTCCAAGCTCTACAAGAAGTACGACTGCCAGACGCTTGAAATCAATCCCTTCGTGATGACCGGGGACGGCAGCCTCTATTGTGCCGACTGCAAGATGGAGATCGACAACAGCGCCGTGTTCCGTCACCCCGATTTCGGGATCAAGATCGCCCGCGACCTGCCCGGCCAGCCCACGGATCTGGATGTCATCGGCTGGGGCATCGAAGAAACCGACGCCCGCGGCACAGGCTTCCTCATGAACATGGGCTACGATGAAGTGAGCCCCGGCTACGTGGGCTACCATCCCATCGGCGGCGGCTCCGCCATGATGGGCCTCGACGCGCTGAACGCCGTGGGCCTCAAGGCCGCCAACTACGCCGACACCAGCGGCAACCCCGTTGCTGCCAAGATTTACCGCGTCGCCAAGGCGACCCTCTCCCAGCCCAACATTGAAGGGTACCTGCTCGGCGGCTTCATGATGGCGAATCAGGAGCAGTGGCACCACGCCCACGCGCTGGTCAAGGTGCTGCGCGAGATGCTGCCCAAGAAGCCCGGCTTCCCCTGCGTGCTGCTGCTGTGCGGCAACCGTGAAGACGAATCCCTCGAGATCCTGCGTACCGGCCTCGCCGACATGATGACCCCGGACGGCATCGGCAGGCGCATCGAGATCTACGGGCGGGAACACGTCACGGACACGAAGTTCATCGGCGAACGGCTGCTTGCTCTGTGCAAGGAATACAGCGCTGAGAAAACGTCTCAGAAGGCAGGGTAGATCCTTGGAAATCAAAGAAAAATCCTCGACTGTCTCGATCGATGTCAGCAAGTGCCTCTCCTGCGAGACCAAGGCGTGCGTCGCCGCCTGTAAAAAATATGCGCGGGGCATCCTTGAATTGAAGGACGGCGTGCCCTCGGTCGAGCATCTGACGGCGGAAGAAGTGCTCCGTCTCGGCACGGAATGCCTTGCCTGTGAATTCGCCTGTACCTTCCACGGCAACAAGGCCATCACCATCGATGTCCCTGTCGCCGGGCTGCCGGAATATCTGGCCAAGCGCGGATTGGCCTGACGCCTCGCGCCGGGTCGGGCAACCATCTTTGACCAAAAGGATTGGGGTATGGGCATACTGATCAACAAGAATACGAAAGTGGTCGTTCAGGGCATCACGGGCCGTGAAGGGTCCGTGCGCACGAAATACATGAAAAGCTACGGAACCCATGTCGTCGGCGGCACCAGCCCCGGCAAGAAGGGCTCCGACGTTCACGGCGTTCCGGTCTACAACACGGTGAAGGAAATCGCCCGCGAACACGGCGAGATCGACTTCAGCGTCATCTTCGTGCCCGGGCATGTGCTCAAGACCGCGGTCATGGAGGCGGCGGATGCGGGCGTCAAGAACGTGATCCCCTGCGTGGAAGGTACCCCCATCCACGACATCATGGAGATGATCGCCTACTGCAAGGTCAAGGGCACCCGCCTGCTCGGGCCCGGCTCCATCGGGATCATCACGCCGGGAGAAGCCGTGGTCGGCTGGCTCGGCGGCAATGTGGAATGGGCCAATACCTTCTTCAAAAGAGGGTCCATCGGCGTGTTCTCGCGCAGCGGCGGCCAGTCGGGAACCATCCCGTGGGTACTCCGTGAAGGCGGCTTCGGCGTGAGCACGGTCATCCATACCGGCACGGAACCGGTTCTCGGCACCTCGATGGCGGATCTGCTTCCGCTGTTCGAGGAAGATCCCGAAACCGAAGGCGTGGCGGTTTATGCCGAAATAGGTGGTTCGCAGGAAGAGGAGTGCGCCGAGGTCATCGCCTCCGGAAAGTTCACCAAGCCTTTTGTGGTGTACGTTTCCGGCGCATGGGCCCCCGAAGGCCAGCGCTTCTCCCATGCATCCAATATCGTGGAGCGCGGTCGCGGTTCGGCCAAGAGCAAAATGGACGCGATCACGAAAGCCGGGGGGGACGTCGCCATGACGCCTACCGACATCCCGGTCATCCTGCACGAGAAATTGAAGAAATAGCTTCGGTCCGATTGGTATCTTTTCAACCAACTTTTTTCCTCAAAGGAGAATTCCCATGGCCGTTATGCGTTCTATCATGTATGTTCCCGGCAATAACCCCAAGATGGTTGAAAAAGCTCCCAGCATCCCCGCCGACATCATTACCCTCGACCTCGAAGACTCCGTGCCCCCGTCCGAAAAGGAAGCGGCCCGCAAGCTCGTTGCCGAAAAGCTTAAATACGCCGGTTCCGGCGGCGCTCAGGTGTACGTCCGCATCAACAACTGGGAAACCGAAATGACCAACGACGACCTCGAAGCCGTCGTATGGGAAGGCCTTGATGGCGTGACCCTCGCCAAGACCGGTCATCCGGATGACGTCAAGCGTCTTGACTGGAAGCTCGAAGAACTGGAACGCCGCCGCGGTATCCCGGTCGGGACCGTGAAGATCTCCATGCTGCTCGAAACCGCCAAGGGCATCATGAACGCCTATGAATGCTGCATGGCCAGCTCCCGCAACGTGAACGCCATCTTCGGCGCCGTGGATTACTGCCGCGACATGCGCGTGAAGCTGACCTCCGAAGCCGTCGAACAGATGTGGGGCCGCGCCAAGATGGCCATCGCCGCCCGCGCCGCCGGCATCGTCGCCATCGACGCCCCGTTCGTGGCCTATCAGGACATCCCGGCTTTCGAACGCAACGTGATGGAAGGCAAGCAGATGGGCTACGAAGGCCGCATGATCATCCATCCCAGCCAGGTGGAACCCTCCAACCGCCTCTACGCTCCCGATCCCGCCGACGTGGAATGGGCCAACGGCGTTGTGAAGGTGTTTGAGGAAGAGGGGCTCGCCAAGGGCAAGGCCGCCGTTTCCTACCTCGGCAAGATGGTCGATACCCCGGTGTATCTCAACGCGAAGGACATTTTGGCCGCTCAGGCCGAAATCGACGCCAAGGTAAAGAAATAGGTTGTTACGCGGGGCATGTCCGTCGGACATGCCCCGCCCCTTGACGGTTTGAAAGGACGTTTTGGGCGTTGCGGCGCGACAAGCGGGTTTGCCCGTTCCGGCACCTTCGCGTGCAGGGATGGGCCGCCTCCGGAAGCAGGTGTTTTTCCGGGGAGGTGGGGGCCTCCTTCGGGACTGCGCCGGATTCCCGGAACGTCTCTTCATACCGTCAAGGCCGGTTCACAGCGACAGTCCGTTTCCTCTGTTCATGACTCCCTGATGCGTTCGCGCTTTCCGGCAGGATCGGAAAGGGCGGCGGAATTGCTCCCTTATTTTTCAAGATCTCGGATCATGCCCTGTACGGGAGATCCGCTCTCCGAACACAAAGGTGTAACGCCGTGGGGGACGGTGCTCTGTTGTCGTACCCTTTTTTCGGCGCTCCGCCGTTACCCTAATGAAGAGGCTCCCATGTCACGTATCAAAAATCTCCGTGAAGAAGCTCTGGCCCTGCATAAGGACAACGTCGGCAAGATCGACATCCGGATCAAGGTTCCCGCGCGCGACAACGATGACCTGACGCTCGCCTATTCGCCGGGCGTGGCCGAGCCGTGCAAGGAAATCAACAAAGATCCCGCCATGCTCGACGTCTACACCAACCATTCGAATTTCGTGTGCGTGGTGTCCAACGGGACCGCGGTGCTCGGGCTCGGCGACATCGGTGCGGGTGCCGCCATGCCGGTCATGGAAGGCAAATCTTTGCTGTTCAAACGGTTTGGCGACGTGGACGCCTTCCCGCTGTGCGTGAACACCAAGGATACCGCCAAGATTGTCGAACTGGTGGAGCTTGTGGCCCCCACGTTCGGCGGCGTGAACCTTGAGGACATCAAGGCCCCAGAATGCTTTGAGATTGAGGACAGCCTGAAGGCGCGCGGCGTCTTCAAAGGCCCTATCTTTCATGACGACCAGCACGGGACCGCCGTGGTGACGCTTGCGGGCCTCCTCAACGCCCTCAAGATTGTGGGCAAGAACATTGAGGACATCAAAGTCGTGACCAGCGGCGCGGGCGCTGCCGGAACGGCGATCATCAAGCTGCTCATGGCCGTCGGCCTCAAGAACGTCATCATGTGCGACTCCAGGGGGCCCATCTGGGAAGGCCGCCCCGAGGGCATGAACAAGTACAAGGAAGCCATCGCCAAGGCGACCAATCCCGACAAGGTGAAGGGCACGCTTGCCGACGCCATCAAGGGCGCGGACGTGTTCATCGGCGTTTCCGTGCCGGATTCCCTGAATGAGGACATGATCCGCAGTATGGCGAAAGACCCCATCATCTTCGCGCAGGCCAACCCCATTCCGGAAATCTGGCCCATTGAGCGCGCGACGCAGGCCGGAGCGAAGGTTGTGGCCACGGGCCGTTCCGACATCAAGAATCAGATCAACAACGTGCTGGCCTTCCCCGGCATCTTCCGCGGCGCCATTGACGTGCGCGCCACCGACATCAACGACGCCATGAAGATCGCCGCCGCCCACGCCATCGCGGATCTGGTCACGCCCGAAAAGCTCAGCCCCGACTACATCATCCCGTCCGCGACGGATCCCGACGTCGCGCCCGCCGTTGCCGCTGCCACGGCGCGGGCCGCCATCGAAAGCGGCATCGCCCGTAATCCCGTAGACCCGCAGTCCGTGGCGGAAAACCTCCGCAAGCGCCTGTCGTAACCGGCCTGAACCCTTTCCTTTACGTTCAACCTTTGGAGTCCATCAATGCCTAGCGCTTCTCTCATAAAGGAATTTGAACAGCTTGTCGGCAAGGAAAACGTCTTCAGCAGCGAGGCGGATCGCCAGAGTTACGCGTATGACGCGGCGGTGTTGAAGCCCATGATCCCCAGCCTCGTGGTGCGCCCCACCGAGGTGGAACAGCTCGGGCAGGTGGTGAAACGCTGCTACGAGGAAGGCATCCCCATGACCGTTCGCGGTTCTGGCACGAACCTTACCGGCGGCACCATCCCGGACTGTTCCGACACCATCGTCATCCTGACGACGGGATTGAACAAGATCCTTGAAATCAACACGGAGGATCTGTACGCCACCGTGCAGCCCGGCGTGATCACGGCGAAATTCGCCGCCGCCGTGGCCGCCAAGGGCTTGTTCTATCCTCCGGATCCCGGCTCCATGTCCGTGTCCACCATCGGCGGCAACGTGGCGGAAAGCTCCGGTGGTCTGCGCGGCCTCAAGTACGGCACGACCAAAGATTACGTCATGGGCATGGAAGTCTTCGCCAACACCGGTGATCTGGTGAAGACGGGCTCCCGCACCGTGAAATGCGCCACGGGCTACAACATTGCGCCGCTGCTGGTGGGTTCCGAAGGCACCCTCGCGGTCACGAGCAAGGTTACGCTCAAGCTCATTCCGCCGCCGAAGGCTTCCAAGGCCATGATGGCCCTGTTCAAGGATATGGACGGCGCGTCACAGGCCGTCGCCGGGATCATCGCGGCCCATGTGGTGCCCTGTACGCTGGAATTTCTTGACCATGCCTCGATCAACTACATTGAAGACTACGTGAAAATCGGCCTCCCCCGTGATGCCGGGGCCATGCTGCTCATCGAGGTGGACGGCCACCCCGCGCAGGTCGAGGACGAAGCCGTGATCGTGGAAAAGGTGCTGCGCGACAACAGCGCCACGGAAATCGTGGTCGCCCGCGATGCCGTGGAAAAGAGCCGGATTTGGGAAGCCCGCCGCGTGGCCATTCCCGCGCTGGCCCGCTGCCGTCCCACGCTGATGCTGGAAGACGCCACGGTGCCGCGCTCCAAGATCCCGGCCATGATCAAGGCCCTCGACGAGATCGCCGCCCGCCACAACGTCACCATCGCCACCTTCGGCCATGCCGGTGACGGCAATCTGCATCCGTCCATCCTCTGCGACCGCCGCGACAAGGAAGAGTTCGCGCGCGTGGAACGGGCTGTGGACGACCTCTTCAACGCCGCGTTGGAGCTTGGCGGCACGCTGTCCGGCGAGCACGGCATCGGCACCGCCAAAATCAAATGGCTGGAGCAGGAAACCTCCCACGGGACGATCATGTTCTCGCGGCGCCTGCGCAAGGCGTTTGACCCGAAGGGGTTGTTCAACCCGAGCAAGATCGTGGGATTCGGGGACTAGCTGTAGGAAGGGAACGGGAGGAGGGCGTTGGAAAGCGGGCTTCTCCCGTCCCGTCCCTCAAAGGATTTGAACGGCAGGGGAGGCGGCATGAAGGAGGTGGCCAAACGGCGCTTTCGCTGCTCCGTGGCCAATGACAGGGGGCCTTGCCGTTTCCTCTCCGGTCAACTTTCCGAATCCGGCACAGAACCGCCCGCGCCTTGAAGGAAGCGGGCGACCACCCCGGCGGGCGTCCGGGAAAGGGACTGATTCATGGATGAGATTTCAAGTCTTGCCAAGTCGTTGATGGTTCTGGACGACAAACTGGCTTCCTGTATGAAATGCGGTTTCTGTCAGGCCTTCTGCCCGGTTTTCGACACCACCGGGAAGGAAGGGGACGTGACCCGCGGCAAAATCGCGCTGGTCGAGAATCTGGCGCATCTCATCATTCAGGACCCGGAAGCGGTGAACGAAAAACTGTCCCGCTGCCTGCTGTGCGGCGGGTGCCAGTTCAGCTGTCCTTCCGGCGTGCCGACCCTGGAAATCTTTATGGAAGCGCGGGCCATCGTCACGGCCTATCTGGGATTGTCCCCGGTCAAGAAGGCCATTTTCAGAAAACTTCTTCCCAACCCGCGCGTGGTGGATACGCTCCTGCGCGCCGGTTCGCCGTTCCAGAAACTGCTCTTGAAAGATGAGCAAAATCCCCAGAAAACCGCCTGCGCGCCGCTGCTCAAGAGCCTGTTCGGGGATCGGCACATGCCGCTGCTGTCGGACAAGCCTCTGCGTTCCAAGGTTGGGAAGGTGGACAGGCCCGCCGGAAAGAGCGGCCTGCGCGTCGCGTTCTTCCCAGGCTGTATGGGCGACAAGATTTATACCGGCGTGTCGGAAGCCTGCCTCAAGGTTTTTGAGCACCACGGTGTCGGGGTGTTCCTGTCCGACAACTTTGCCTGCTGCGGCATCCCCGCGCTGGTGTCCGGCGACCGCGAGGGCGTTGAAAAGATGATCGAGCATAACCTCGGCATCCTTTCGCGGACCCACTTCGACTACATTGTGACGCCGTGCTCGTCCTGCACGATGACCATCAAGGAATACTGGCCCGAGATGTCGCGGAATTTGCCCGCTTCGGTGCAGGAAACCGCCAAGAAGTTTGGCGCCAAGGCCATAGACATCAACGCGTTCCTCGTGGACGTGTTGGGCGTGCACCCCGAAGGGCCCGCCAAGGGTGGCCTGAAGGTGACGTACCACGAATCCTGCCACCTGAAGAAATCCCTCGGCGTCAGCAAGCAGCCGCGTGAGCTTATCAACATGAACAAGAACTGCGAACTGGTGGAGATGGTGGAGCCTGATCGCTGCTGCGGTTGCGGCGGCAGCTTCACGCTGACCCACTACGACATTTCGCAGCAGATCGGCCAGAAGAAGCGTGACAGCATCGTTGCCACAGGGGCCGACGTCGTCGCCACGGGGTGCCCGGCGTGCATGATGCAACTGTCCGACATGCTGGCACGGAACGGCGACCGCGCACGGGTCAGGCACACCATCGAGCTGTACGCCGACACACTGTAACCATTGCCTCCCACTCCCTGCTGAAGGCGCTCTCCGTGAACGGACGGGGGCGCCTTTTTTTGCGGCCGATGATATAAGCGGGGTTCGGCTCCGGACCCCGGCAAACGCGTCGCCTCTGCATACCGCGAGATACGGGCTGATCCGCCAGTACGGTTCGCGTCTTGCCCCGGCGGCTTTCCGTTCAACGTTGGATGGTTAGGGGTTGCGCGGGGTGGGACTGCTTGTCGTCTCGAAGATGGGCTTCTTGCGTCCGGGAAGCAGGCTGTCGCCGTCGTCCTTGCGGAGGAGCATGAAAACGAAGGCGGCCATCATGGTGATCCCGCCGATGGTGATGAACGTATAGTGGAAATGATCGAGCAGCGTCCCCGAGGCGAACGAGTTGTAGAACCGAAGCACCACGGTGCTGCTCGCCACGCCGAAGCTGATGGAAAGCTGCTGGGTTACGGAGAGCAAGCCGTTTCCGGTGCTGGCGTCTTCGGTGGAAAGGTCTCCGAGGGTGATGCTGTTCATGGCCGTGAATTGGGTGGACATGGCCATGCCGAGCATGAACAGGGGGAGAATGAGCATCCACAGGGGCAGGGTGGGCGTCTGGAGGGCGAACTGGGCAATCATGAGGCCGATGCAGACGGTGACGCCCGTGAGGGTCACCCGGTAGCCGAACCGGTTGAGGATCTTCATGGCGAAAGTTTTGGCGGTGATGGAGCCTATGGCCGTGGGAGCCATCATGGCCCCGGCCACCAGAGCGGGGTACCCGAGCCCGACCTGGAGCATGAGCGGCATGAGGAACGGTACACAGCCCGTACCGAGGCGGGACAGGATATTCCCGCCGATGCCCACGGAGAAGGTGCGCGTGCGGAAAACCGACAGCCTGATAAGCGGGGAGGGATGCCGCCGGGCATGGCGGATGTACAGTCCGAGCAGGGCTATGCCGCTGATGAGCAGTACGGGGGGGAGAAAATCGGGGCCGACCCTGTCGCCGAAGACTTCAAGGCCGCTGGAAAAGGAAACGAGGCTCAGGCCGAACAGGAAAAAGCCCATCCAGTCGAAGGGGCGGCGCGGAGCCGTGAAATCCGGCATGATGTGGTAGGCGTAGAGGATGCCGATGAGCCCGATGGGGATGTTGATCAGGAAGATCCAGTGCCATGTGGCATACGTCACCAGCCAGCCGCCGAGCAGAGGGCCCACCACGGGGCCGACGAGGCCGGGAATGCTGATGAAGTTGAGTACGGCGACCAGCTCGGTGCGCGGGTAGGCCCGCAGTACGGAAAGGCGTGCCACAGGCATCATCATGGCTCCCCCGATACCTTGCAACACCCGCGAGGCGACGAGCATGGGAAGCGAGGTGGACAGGGCGCAGAGCAGGGAACCCAGAATAAAGAAGCTTACGGCGGAGATGAAGACGCGCCGTGTCCCGAACCGGTCGGCCAGCCAGCCGCTCACGGGGATGAGCATGGCGACGGTGAGGGTATAGCCCACCACGGCGAGCTGCATGGCCAGCGGGGAACGGTTGAGGCTGCGCGCCACGGCGGGGAGTGCCGTGTTAAGAATGGTGGCGTCCAGTGCCTGCATAAAAAAGGCGGCCGCCGCGATGGCAGGCAGTCCAACCAGTTTGTGTAAGGAAAAGGTCATAACGCACGCTGCCTTGTCTTCACCGTTCGCGCTGTGGGCGTCCGATGGTTCGGAAATATGCTCGCTTTCGTTTGTATCCCTTTTACATAGCGAGAAAAGATGTTGTCTTCAAGCTGTTCCGGGAGGTTCTGTAGCCCCTTCTTATCGCTTCCGTTCTCCTTCTGGAGGGGGGTGGTGCCTGGGGAATGCGCCCCTTTTCCCCGTGAATCCGGGAATGGCCCGGAGCCGAAGCACGGTTCGGAGGAGAAGGGGAAGGCCCTTTGGTGTAAGGCAAACCGCGCCGCACTCCATTGGCTGCATACGATGGGTGAAGATGCTTTCGCGTAGGGAAAACCAGTAAATCCTACACGCCCAAGGCGGCACCCAACCTGATTCTTTCGTACGTATGGAGCGAGGCATACGTGGGGATGCCGGATGGGGGCGGCGGGCCCTTTTTTCTGTGCCTTTGGCGAGGGTTGGCGATACCCTACGGTGGGTTGAATGTTTTTTGGCGCGGCAAGTGTTGTGGCGGCGCATGGTTGGAAGATCCCCGCCAGCTTTGGCGGACGGCGGGCCTGCTGCGTATATGGACCTATCGCCTGTTTTAGAGGATACTCGCTCCCCTCTATCGTTTTTGTAACCGGGATGCCCCACAGGGGAAAGCAGTCCGTGCGGTATGGAGATCCGATACCGCCGGAGAAATTTCACCCCAAAACCTGCCGTGATGCAGGAACAAACGGGAGAAGGCATGGGTTCTCAAGGCAATGTTTTGGGCGGCACGATGATCATCGCCGGGACGGCTATCGGCGCCGGGATGCTGGCGCTGCCGATGATTTCGGCGGGCATGTGGATTTACTGGTCCCTGTTGCTGATGGTCCTTACGTGGATGTTGATGCTGCGTGCGAGCCAGGCGATTCTGGAAGTGAATCTGCATTACGAGCCGGGCAGCAGCTTCCACACGCTCGTTCAGGATACGCTCGGTCCAGTCTGGAGCACGATCAACGGGCTTGCCGTGGCCTTCGTCCTGTATATTCTGGTGTATGCCTATGTCAGCGGCGGCGGGTCCACCGTGCAGCAGACCATTATGGCAGTGACGGGCAGCGATCCCGGGATGATGAGCTCAAGCCTGTTTTTCTCGCTGATCCTTATGGCCTGTGTCTGGTGGAGTACCCGGTTCGTGGACCGGCTTTCGGTTGTCCTGATGGGCGGCATGGTATTGACCTTCATCCTGTCCATGACCGGTATGCTGTCGCAGATCCGTTTGCCCGTACTGCTTGATCTGGGGGAAAACGGCTCCGGCGGCGGGGCGGTCATTTTCATTTGGTGTGCGCTTTCCACCTACCTCACCTCGTTCTGTTTCCACGCCTCCGTGCCCAGTCTGGTCAAGTATTTCGGCAAAAGGCCGGCCGACATCAACAAGTGCCTGCGCTATGGTACGCTGATTGCCTTTGTCTGTTATGTGGCGTGGATTGTGGCCGCCGACGGGATCATCTCACGCGAGCAGTTCAAGGCCGTCATCGCTGCGGGCGGCAATGTCGGGGACCTCATCCGTGCAGCCGGTTCCGGTATCGACAGCAGCTTCATCCTCCGTATGTTGGAGGCGTTTTCCTTCTTCGCGGTGGCGACCTCGTTCCTTGGCGCGGGGCTCGGGCTTTTCGACTACATGGCCGACCTGTGCAAGTTCGATGACTCCGTCATGGGCAGGGCCAAAACGACCCTCGTGACCTTCCTGCCGCCTCTGCTCGGCGGGCTCATCAAGCCGGACGGCTTCCTCGCCGCCATCGGATGGGCGGGCCTCGCCGCAACCATCTGGTCGGTCATCGTCCCGGCCCTCATGCTGCGGGCCAGCCGCAAGAAGTTCCCGGCGGCGGCCTATAGCGCCCCGGGCGGCTCTTTGACCATTTATGTCCTACTTGTATACGGCTGCATCACCGCCGTATGCCATATCCTTTTTGTGCTGCACTATCTGCCCATGTACGAATAGGTTTTTCGCATATCTGTTTTTCGTCCTCCCGATCGGTCGATCGGGAGGACTTTTTTATGGGTACCGTGGACGTTTTCAGGGATGCGCGTATGGCCTGTCTGTCTGGCATAAGCCTTGTTGAAAAAAGCCTTGCTTCTCGGAAATAAATGATCTAATACTCCGCTGTCAGTAATTATTACTAAATACCGTTTCCGAATAGGCGGTTTAGAGAGGAGCAGGCATGAGTGAGATTCTGTTGTGGGTGCACCCGTTGATGCAGGTATGCGCCGCCGTCCTTGGGATATGGGCCATGTGGCAGGGGCTGAAGCGGGTAGCGATGCTGCTTGGCAAGAAGACGCTTTTCCCGTGGAAGCAGCATGTAAAGCTTGGGACGTTGGCCCTCGTTTTATGGATTCTTGGGGCGCTCGGTTTTTATGTGACGCTGGATTTGTTCGGCAGCACGCACATTACCGGACTGCACGCCGAACTGGCGTGGCCGATCATCGGGCTGGCCATCCTTGGGCTGATCACCGGGTACATCATGAACCGCTACAAGAAGAAGCGGAAGATCCTGCCCCTCATCCACGGGGCTATCAATGTCCTTCTGATCATTCTTGTCGCCGTGGAATGCTATACCGGCGTACAGGTGTGGAAAGATTTTTCGTAAGACGGGAAGCGGGGGAGAGAGGCAAAGACGGCCCGTTCCCCATACCTTCTTTGTTCTGGCAGGCGGGAGCCTCCGGTGAAGAGCCGGATAACCGAGCGGCCCTGAAATCCAAGGATTCCAGGGCCGCTCGGTTATGAAACCATGTAAGCTTACAGGCGGCGTTCCAGAATGATCTTGACGTCGTCGGAAGTCATCGCTGTGGGATTGTTGGCGAATACGGCTGGCATACTGTCCAGTGCCGTGCGGGACAGCCAGTCGATCTGGCTTTCCCGCACGCCGAGATCGGACAGGGTGAAGGCGATCCCCAGCGTTTTCAGAAGGGCGTCCACCTGCTCGACGGCGCGCAGCGAGGCTTCCTCTTCCGTAAGGCCGGAGGTTTCCGCGCCCAGAAGCCGGGCCAGCTCGGCAAAATCCGCTTGCGCGTGGGGACGCATGAACCGCATGTATTCCGGGTAAATGGCGGCAAGCCCTTCGCCGTGCGCGACGTTGAGCAGGCCGCTGATCGGATGTTCGATGCCGTGCGGGGCGGTACAGCCCGCGTTGCCGATGGCGATGCCCGCGAACGTGCTTCCCAGCGCCACCCGTTCCCATGTTCCGAGATCGGAGGGGCTGGCCTGTACCTTGGGCAGGCCTTCGCTCAGCCAGAGGATTGCCTGACGCGAATACAGCTTGCTGAACGGATTGGCGCGGACGGAGAGGAACGACTCGATGGCGTGGGCCAGCGCGTCGAAGCCGGGCCCCGCGATGCCCCTGCTGGAGAGCGTGGTCATGAGCTCCGGATCGACGATGCTTTCCTTGGGATACAGGGCGGGCAGGGCGAATCCCTTCTTCACATGGTCCGTGTCGGTGAACACGGCGGTCCAGTTGCCCTCGCTGCCTGTCCCCGCCGTGGTGGCGATAAGCAGGATGGGCAGGGCCTGCCCGCCCTGTTTGCGCCCGTAGATGTATTCGAAGATCGGCGCGTCGTTGTAATAGGCGAAGGCGATGCCCTTGCTTGCGTCCATGACGCTGCCGCCGCCGATCCCGATGACCATGTCGCACCCGTTGTCGCGGGCCGCTTGAGCGCCCTCGGCCGCCATAGAGCCTAACGGGTTGGGACGGATGCCGTTGTAGTGCGCCCAGCCGAGCCCGGCGGCTTCCAGCGAAGCGCCCGCTTCTTCGGCGAGTGCCCTGGAGTGCGCGCTGCCGGTAGTGACGATGAGCGCCTTTTTCCCGTATTTCGCGGCCAGCTCTCCGATCTGGCGGCGCATACCGGGACCGGAATGGATGCTGACGGGGTTGTGGAAGTGGCAATGCATGGGAATCCCCTCCTTACGTCGGTCCGATCGCGTCCGGGTTAGTTCTTCGCGCCCTTCAACTGCCACATCCAGCTGTCGCGGACCATGTCGTCGAGGTTTTTTACGGCTTTCCAGCCCAGCTCCTCAAACGCCTTGGACGGATCGGCGTAGCAGCTCGCCACATCGCCGGGACGTCTGGCAACGATGCGGTAGGGTACGCCTACACCGTTGACGGCTTCGAAGCGGTGGACCATTTCGAGGACGCTGGTTCCGTTGCCCGTGCCGAGGTTGTGGATGATGCAGCCGGGTTTCGTTTCCAGCTTTTTCAGCGCGGCGATGTGCCCGGAGATGAGGTCGGTCACATGGATGTAGTCGCGCACGCCCGTGCCGTCAGGAGTGTCGTAGTCGTCGCCGAACACCTGCAATTCCTTACGGATACCCGCCGCCGTCTGGCAGACGAACGGCATGAGGTTGTTGGGGATGCCGTTGGGGTTTTCGCCGATGAGCCCGGACTCGTGCGCGCCGACCGGGTTGAAGTAGCGCAGGATGGAGACGTTGAACTCGGGATGCGCCAGCGCCACGTCACGGATGGTCTCTTCGATGTACAGCTTGGTGCGACCGTAGGGGTTGACCGCGCTGAGGGGATGGTCCTCGGTGAGGGGGAGGAAATGGGGCACGCCGTACACCGTGGCGGACGAGCTGAAGACGAGGGCGCTGCCGTGCTTGAGGCACATTTCAAGAATGGTCAGCGCGGAGTCGTAGTTGTTGCGGTAGTACATGAGCGGGTGCGCCACGGATTCGCCGACGGCCTTGTGCCCTGCGAAGTGGATGACCGCGTCGATCTGGTATTCGGCGAACAAGGCGCGCATGGCGGCGACGTCGCCCGCGTCGGCCTTGATGAAGGGGATTTCTTTGCCGCAGATTTCCTTCACGGCGAGGAGGACGGACGGATTGCTGTTGTGGAGGTTGTCCACGCACAGGGGCTCGTAGCCCTGCTTGACGAGTTCCACAAGCATGTGCGTGCCGAGATAGCCGGTTCCGCCGGTGACGAGAATCTTACCCATATTGTTTTTCTCCTAACGCCCGGTCTGTCCGGGCTGAATCTCTCTTGCTGCTTAATCCAGCCGGGCGATCCGCGCAAGAGTCGGCGGTGGGGTTCTGCCGGCGATTGGGTGACGTTTGCACAACAACGTATCGGAAAAGATGTTTTGCCATAGGAAGATAAGGATGGCTAAAGTGAGATGGCATTGCCGATGATATCATTGGGGCGCTGCCCGTTTTGCCAATCCGTTTTTCTCATTGGAGGAGATTTTTCGGTAGCGCCGGGGGCCGATACGTCCCCGGCTGCCGGTTGAAGGGACAGGGGAATCAAGCAGGAGGGGCTTCCCTGCGGATTTTCGTTTTGGAGCCGCGCTTGTCAGGGATATCCGAACGCGTATAAGGGAAAAAACTTTCCGAATACAGCAACAAACAATGAGAGAGCCATGAAACTGCAAGGAAAAACAGCCATCATCACCGGAGCGGCCAAAGGCATCGGTGCTGCCGCCGCCCGCCGTTTCGCCGCCGAAGGCGCTCGGATCGTCTTGGCCGACAAGGATGAAGCCAATGGATATGAGGTAGCAAAAGCCATCGTCAAAGAGGGAGGCGAAGCCGTATTCTGCCTGTGCGACGTGGGGAATGAAGCCGATGTGCAGGCGGCCTTGGACACGGCGGCCCGTACATACGGGAAGCTGGACATTGTGGTGAACAATGCCGGATGGCAGCTCAACAAGACGCTTTTGGAAACGACGGCTGAAGAATTCAACGCCGTACTGAATACGAATCTGACCAGCATGTTCCTGTTCACGAAAGGGGCGGCGAATATGTTCATTGCCCAGAAGACGGGCGGGGCCATCGTCAACGTCTGCTCGACCTTCGCGGTGGTGGGATCTCCGGGATACGTCGCCTACCATGCTTCCAAGGGCGGGGTGGCCTCGTTTACGCGGGCGGCGGCGATTTCCCTGATGCCGCACAATATCCGCGTCAACGCCGTCGGCCCCGGGACCACGGAAACCCCCGGATTGCACGATGGCGCAAGGGATACCGGCGACGAGGCCAAAGGTATGGCGAGCTTTCTGGCCCTGCAGCCGCTCAAGCGTTTCGGCAAACCGGAGGAAATCGCCTCGGTGATCGCCTTCCTTGCCAGCGATGAAGCCAGTTTCGTCACGGGAGCGTTGTGGATGGCTGACGGAGGCTATACCATCGTGTAGGCCGCTTCGGCGTTTCCTCTTCCGGAAATTCCGCTTGCGCGGAACAACGGGATGGGGAGGGGGCTTTGCAAGCGGGAAAGCCGACGAAGATCCAATATAAGGTGTATGGTAGGTCAGAAATCGGCAGGATGGGCTCATGTATGCTGCTCGCCGCATGAAACGGAAGCGGCAGGGTGCCCGTGCCGCCTGGCAATCTGGTATTGCTTTGGGGAGATCCCGAATTGGGCGGAAAAAGCCTTGGTGAGATGGCTCGGACTGGAAAATCCGCACAGATACGCTATTTCGGTGATGTTTTTTCCCTTTTCGTTGAGAAGCCTTCGGGCGCACTCCAGACGCTCCCGGCGCAGGATGCCGAAGACAGTGTCCTCGAAGAGCATCCTGAACAAGGCCGTCAGCCGTGTGCGGTTGACCCCCACGGCGGCTGCCAGTTCGGGCAAGCTCGGCGGCTTTCCGATATCCTGAAGCAGTATGGCATAGGCTCGGTGCGCGGCCCGGCACTCCGCCGGGCTGACGCATTTGTGGCTGTTTTCCCTGTCCAAGAGTTCGATCTGCTGATAGAGCAGTTCGTATTTCTTGTGCGCCAGGAATACGTCTCGCAAGAGGCCGTCGTCCCGGCAGTTGAGGATCTGCTCGAGGAGAATGCGAAGGTGCAGCGGGATGTCTCCTTTGAGCGTCCGGGATGAGCTTTTCCTGAGCCCATCGTGGACAAAACCGAGCTGGCAGGCAAACAGGCGCAGGCATTCCGGACGGAGCTGGAGCCCCACGGCCTGAATCCGCTTCCCGGCGCGTGAGATGGAAAAGCCTCCGTTCAGGCAAAAAAACAGGCTGTTTCCCTTGCCGATTTCTTCGGAAAAGGCCTCTCCATCGGCGGCCTGCGCGTCGATGCGTGCCTGTCCGTTCAGGCAATAGAAGAAGGTCATGCGTGCCCCGTCCTGTTGCAGGCGGAACGGGCCCGCGGCGTGCGAGTCGTCATCAATGACGAACAGGGTCACGTCGGGGCAGGAGCACTGCCCCTGATGGAAAAAGCGGCAGGTGCAGGTGGAGTGGATACTCGTAGGCGTCATCAGTCTCACTCGGTTTCGGAGATGTTCCGAAGAAAGGCGCGTCGCCGCGCCGTGTCGGGATACGTCAGAAGGCGTAGCGCAGGGTCAGGTAGACGAAATCGTTGTCCGTGTATTCGCCGAGGATGGTGTCCTCCCCGCCTGTCCAGAACATGACGCCCGTGGATGCCTTCCAATGATCATCCAGTTCGTATTCGAGGAATACTTCGGTAAGCGTGCCCTCCCCGCTGGTGTAGAGTTTGCCCCGGACCCCCGTTTTGAGCGCGTCCCGGAACCATTTGCCGCTGATTTCATAGGTCGCGCCGTGCCATGTCCGGCTGCCGGAAGCTTCCGACCCTTCCTGAACGTCCCCGAAAAGCTGGAGGTTCAGGTAATACTTGCTGTCGATGTCGTAGTCCCAGCCGAGGACGCCCTGCCACAGATCGGCCCGGTGAAAACCGAAGCTCCCCTGTACCGGAAAACGCGGCTTATAGGCGACCTCGCCCCGGACGGTCTGGCTGCCGAAGCCTTTTGCGAAGGAAGTTCCGAAAGCCGTGAAGCGGGGGTATTCGGCGGTCCAGCGCATCCCGCCGCCGTTGTTCCTGCTTACGAACATCGGGTTGTCGACAAAACCGTGGAAGGCCATGAGCGCCAGATCCCACCCCCCGAGATTGGCGGAGAGGCGCCCGCCGTATTCCACATCCCGGAACCATCTGTCCGGTTCGTCGGGAGCCGTGATCGTGAAGAGGCCGTCGTCCCGCTGCCGCCGGAGTTCGCGCAGGGCGCGCGGTTCCCACGGGTTGCCGGAGCGGGGCAGGGCGTTGACCTCGGCCTTGGGAAGGAACACTCCCTCGAAACTGATCCCGTTCCCCGAAACCGTGCCGCTGAACAGCCATACCGGGAGCCGGTTGTCGGCACGCCCGGTCGTGACCGGGTCCCGCGTATCCAGCGGATTGATGAGATCCATGGGGTTGATGCCGTCGCCCGTCCCCCATCGGTGGGTCTTCCGCCCGAGAAAAATATCTATATTGTCTGTATCATAGGTCAGATACAATTCCCGGAGAACGGCTTTCCACGGGGAATGGTCGCCCGGCCACGTGTGGGCGGCCCCTTCGTAGCTGCCTTCAAGGCTGCCGAAGAGCGACAAGACATCGCGCCGCCAGAGTGCCTCGACCTGCACTTTCTGCCGCAGGGAAATCGGGGTTTCTGGATCGTTCAGGGAAAATTGGTTGCGCGATTCCGCGAACCCTCCGAGCAGGAACGTATCGGAAGCCTCAATCGCATGTAGATCGGAAAAGGCCTGTCCGTCCGAAAAGGGATCGCCCTCCACGGCGGCATGGGCGAAACCGAACCAGAAGAGGCAGACGGCGCAGGCCCGGAACAGGGTTTTCATGCCTACCTCTTGAGATCCTGCGGCAGAAAGATATCTTCGGCGATCGGCGTGTTGTAGGCCACTTCCCGTATTTCCATGATCGTTTCCGAGTCCGATCCCACGGTGCGCATGCGCTGGCGGGTGGCGGTCCAGATGCCCTGTATCTCCTTGTAGCCGCCGAAAACCAGCTCCTTGCACCGGTTCCCGCCCTGATCGTAGAAGTCGATTTTCGCGGGCAACCAGATATCTTTTCTGATCCAGATAATCCGTTTGGAATAGTTCGTCTTTTCTGGGAAGACCGCTTTCGCCTCCAGTACGTGGCAGTCCACGCCGGAGAGGGCCTCGTCGGGCAGCAGGGTATAGGTGTCCTTGTCGACTTCCCGCCGTGAAATGTCCTCATTGGCGTAGTCGCTGCGCATGAAGGAGCCCTTTTTGCTGCCTCCGCTGATGCGGCGGACCAGCGACTCGGCGGGCATGTAGACCCACATGTCATCGTCTTTGTTGATATCCCTGTAACTCCACGTGAGATAGGCCGTATTCCGGATGTCCCCCGGTTCGAGAAAGCGGATGTGCTGCTTTTCCGAATCGGGGAACTTCTTTTTCTTCATGGCCATGAAGCGGACAAGCTGCTGATCGCCGCGTTTGATGATCATCGCCATAGACATGTCGGAGGTACGGCTGGTGTCGACCTGATCCGCCTTGAGCGCCACATCCCTGCCGGTGAGCGCCCAGCCAGAGGCGGGGAGGATGAGCTGGACGCCGAGCAGGGCGGCGAGGACGATGCCGGATTTCCGTGAAAACATGAACTGCATGGAATCTCCTCGTATCAGCATGAAGGAAAAAGGGTTTCGCAGACCACGGCGGCGACGTGGCCTGCAAGGGGAGTGCATTCCGCGAGGGCCGCCCCGTCCAGACGGAGCGTATCGCCGCATGGGTGGAGCGCGAAGCTGTCCAGAGGCCGCCCAAGGCCTTCGCCCGTGGCCTTGAGGAAGGCTTCGCGGCAGACCCAACAACGCAGGAAGGCGCGATCCCGATCGTCGGACGCGGCGATCCAGCGGATCTCGGAAGCCGAGAACCAGCGGCAGGCTATGAGCATGGCCTCGGGCAGGGGGCGCACGGGTTCGACGTCTACGCCTACCGGGGCGTCTTGGCGCACGGCGAGCAGGGCCAGCGAATCCGAATGCGCCAGGTTGAAGTGCAGCGAACCGTGTGCAAGCCGGGGTTTGCCGTCCGGCCCGGAGCGGAACCGGATCGTTCCGGGCGGGGTATCCAGATAGCGGGACAGCACGGAGCGCATCCAGCCGTGGGCCTGCCGGTACTGTTCCGCCAGCTCCGGGGTGTGGAAGCGGGCCGCGGCCGCGCATTCCTCCTCGGAGAGCAGATCCCGGAAGCCGGAACGCGCCGGGCCGGTTAAGGGATGGCTCCAGACATGGACGCAATCGGAATCCGTAGGCGGGACAGCGGCGTCCCCGGAAAGGAGCCGGATCCGGAACCCGTCCGAAGGCCTGCCGTACTCGCAAGAGGGCTTGGGTGGCGGTGCTGCCACGGCATTTGTGGAAATGGCGGAGGGTGGGAACACAGACAAACCTCATTATTAAAGTTGAATTTCAATATCTGATAATAAAGGACGGGGAACGCTGTCAAACTTCCCGAAAAATTTTTGTACATGCAGAAACGGGATCAAAGGCAGACAGAGGAGGGATGATCTTTCTCTGTGAAATTCCCCTATTATGGCAATAGAACCGCACGACGGGAGAAGTGGGGCTCCTCATAATCGGGCGTTTTTTCTGCCGCAAATACAAAAAAAAGATACGCAGATGAAAGTAAGCGGACGTGAGTTGCCTTAAGTTGGCCCCATTGGATGGCGTAAGCCCTATTTATAATGAAAATGAAATTCAAGTTCATTTTTTTTACTCCAGTCTTTGGAACGGTCATGAAGCACTCCCTGTTGTTCTGGTCCCGCAAATCCCACTGTTGGGCGGGCGTTTACCTGAGCGCCGTTACCCTGCTTTGGCTGGGCGAAATGGCGCTCCTGCCCGCTGTCTACGAGCCGCGGTTCGAGGTTGTGTCCCCATCCCCCTCCGTATCCTCCGTGGGAACGCCTGTGGTGTCCGTACAGGATGTGCTGGCTCGCTTCAGTCACGAACGGGTGGACGGCGAACCGTTGACGCCCGATACCGTGACTTTTTTGCCGAAGGAGGGTTCGTGGGTTGTCCGCGACGCCGGGCGGTACGTGTCCGTGACCTACGACGTCCGTACTGGTGAGGCGCGTGAACGGATCTTTGATTCGGCCAAACTGGTCGAAGAAAAGAACGGGTTGGCGTGGCTCAGCCCCGAACTGGGTGCCGCGCTCAAGTTTTCCTTTCAGCCGTTGTTCATTTTGCTGTGCGTGACGGGAATTCACCTGCTTTTGGGACGGAACCGCCGCCCCGGAAAGGAAAAGGAATATGCCGCCACGCTGGACGCCGTGCGGACGGGTGAAACCTGCTTGTATGAGCGGGCGGATGATCCGTGCCTTGCCGGGCGCCTTGCCTCTCTCGGCTTTCTGCCGGGCGTCGCCGTGCGGATGCTGCGTAACGCCAAGCGTGGGCCGTTGCTCGTACTGGCGCGGCATACGCGGGTGGCCCTCGGGCGCGAGATCGCGTCGGGCATCGTTGTGGCGAGGAAGGGCTGAGCATGGGCGCTTTACGGAATCATCCGGCGCGGAAATCCTTGACTGTCGCGGTGGCGGGCCAGCCCAACACCGGCAAATCTACACTGTTCAACCGGCTGACCGGGCTGAACCAGCGTGTGGGCAACTGGACGGGTAAGACCGTGGATCGCAAGGAGGGCATGGCCTTTTGGAACGGTGTGGCCTTTACCTTCGTGGATCTGCCCGGTTGTTACGGTATGACCCCGCATTCGCCTGAAGAGGAAGTTGCCCGCGACTACCTGCTTTCCGGCGGACCCGATGCCGTGCTCGCCGTGGTCAACGCGGCGAGCGTGGAACGGAGCTTGTATATCGTGTCCGAGCTGGTGGCGCTCGGCTTGCCCGTGGTCGTTGCACTCAACATGACCGACGTTGCGGAGCAGGAGGGCAGGGCGGTGGATGCCGTTGCGTTGTCTTCCGCCCTTGGCTTGCCCGTGATCCCGCTGGTGGGCACGGCTGTGGACGGAACCGCCGCGGACGTGCTGCTCCGGGCGCTCGCGGAGGCATCTCGCCCCGCCAGTATGCCCGCCGTGCCCGCCAAGGTGTCGTTGCTCGCGGAGATCATCGGGACGGCCCTGCCCTGCGCCCCGCTCTGGGCGGCGTGCAAGCTGTTCGAGGGCGACGAGGGGCTGCTGGCCAGGACGGAAACCCTTTCCGGGGAGCGGCGTGAGGCGATCCGTGTGCTGCTGGGCGACCCCTCGGTCGCACCGGAGCTGTACGCGTCCCGGCAGGCATGGATCGATGCCGCATGTGGCAAGGCCGTCCGTACATCCGGTACGGGCCGGGGGCTGACCGAGCGCTGGGACCGGGTTTTCCTTCATCCGCTATGGGGAAGGTTGGCCGCGTTTCTGGTCATCCCGGCGGGCTGCGTGCTCGGCGCGGCGCTTGGCATGATGACTGGCGGCCTTGTGCTGTTCGCGGTGCTGGCGTGGGCTCCCGATCTCAAGGCGGCCTATCCCGGCCCGCTGGGGAGCCTTGCCGCCGACGCGCTGCTGCCCGCCTTCGGGTGGGTGGTCGCCCTGTTGAGCATGATCAGCGCGCTCTACGCCATTTTTTCCTTTCTGGAGGACACCGGCTACCTCGCGAGGGTGGTGTACCTCATGGATTCCTTCCTCAGCGGTCTGGGCATCGACGGGAAATCCGCCATCCCTCTGATGATGGGGTTCCTGTGCAACACGGTGTCCATCGCCGGGAGTCGGGTCGTGGACTCGCCGCGCCGCCGCCTCATTACCCTATGTATGCTGCCGTTTATCCCGTGCAGCGGGCAGATGGGCGTGGCCTTCCTGTTCGCCTTTGCCCTGTTCCCTGCGGGTACGGCCCTGCTCGTGGTGCTCGGCGTGAGTTGCCTTAACCTGCTCATGGCCGGGGCTGTGGGCAAGATCATGCACGCAACGCTTCCCGACCGCTACGCCAACGGCCTTATTATGGAGCTTCCGCTGTACCACCGCCCCAATTTCAGGACGATCTTCGGCAACGTGCGCACCCGGGCCGTGCTGTTCCTGCGCGGCGCTGCGGTCAACATCTTCGCGGCGCTGATCATCGTCTGGGCGATCAGCACGTTCCCCGGCGGCACTGTGGAGACGAGCTGGCTCTACCGCTTCGGGCGGTGGCTGGAACCCCTCGGTTCGTTTCTGGGGTTTGACTGGCGGTTTACGGTCGCGCTGCTGAGTTCCTTCGTCGCCAAGGAAACGACGGCGGGGACGCTGGCGGTCCTGTTCTCCGTGGGCGCGACCGACCATGAGGCCGTCGTGCAGGCTCTGCGGGCTTCCATCACCCCGGCGGGAGCGCTGGCCTTCATCGTGGCTTCCAACCTGTACATTCCGTGCATCGCCTCCATCAGCGTCCTGCGCAGTGAACTGGGGAGCTGGGGCAGGACGCTGGCGTTGCTGGCAGCCATGTTCGCCTTGGCGATGGGCATGGCGTGCGCGGTCTATCATATAGCTGTATTTGTTTAACCATTTTACGAGAGGACAATGATGAACCAGATCCATCCCGAACCGCTTTCGGGCACGCTCGTCGACATTCTGGAGGAGACGGCGGCCCGGTATCCCGAACATGGCATTTTCCATGTCGCGTCGGGAGACACCTCGGAGGAGTTCCAGAGCTATCCCGAATTGCTGCGCAACGCCAAAGAGATGGCGCAGGTGCTGTATCGGCGTGGGCTCCGGCCCCGTACGCCGCTGATCCTTTCGGTGGACGCTTCGCGCACGTTCCTTGAAATCTTTTGGGGATGCCTGTTCAGCGGCGTCCTGCCCGCGCCGCTCGCCCACATGCGCACGCCCAAAGCGGATTCGATGGAGGCGCAGAAGATTTTCCACGTCTGGGAGGCAATCAAGGCTCCCATCGTGGCCGATTCGTCCAACGAGCGGGCCTTTGCCGTGCTGACGGACATGTTCAAAGGGACGGGGGCCACGCTCATCGCCAGCGAAGATCTCATCACTGAGGCCCGCATCGTCGATTTTCAGGAGAACGACCGCTACACCCCGCAGCATGACGATTCCGCCGTGCTTCAGTTCTCCTCCGGCAGCACGGGGATGCCCAAGGGGGCGCGCCTCACGCACCGCAACCTCATTGCGAACATCCGCGCCCTGCGGGCCATTGAAGGCGGCACCTCCGAGGACAGGCTGGTGACGTGGCTGCCGTACTTCCATGATTTCGGCCTGTTCGGATGCCACCTTATGCCCATGCTTGCGGGCATGGATCAGATCAAGATGGACCCGTTCCAGTTCGCCCAGCGCCCGTTCCTGTGGATGGAAAAAATCCACGAGCACCGGGCGACCATCACCTCCGCCACCAATACCGGCATTGAGCATCTTTCCGCATACATAGGCCTGCGCGCCGACCGGCTGCCGGAAGTGGATCTCTCGTGCCTCAAGGTATGGACGGTAGGCGCGGAAATGATTTCCGCCGAATCGTGCCGTATCCTGCAGGAGCAGCTCGCGCCGATGGGCCTCGCCCCGCACCTACTCATGCCCGGTTACGGGCTTACCGAGACGACGCTCGTGGCGACGTGCCACCCGCGCAATACCCCGGTGAAGACGTTCACCCTAGACCGCAAGCTCATGGTTTCGGAGCAGGTTGTCCGCTACGTGCCCAAAGGCGGAGACGCGGCCGAGTTCACCAGCGTGGGCAAGCCCGTCCAGTATTGCGAAGTCCGCATTGCCGACAAGGACGGCAAGCCCCTGCCCGCCGATCGTGTGGGCGTGGTGGAAATCCGGGGCGACAACGTCATCTCCGACTACTTCGACAATCCTGAAGCGACCGAGTCCTCGTTCAACGGGGACTGGTTCTCCACCGGGGATATGGGCTTCATGGACGCCGAGGGCGACCTGTACATTGTGGGCCGCTCCAAGGAAATCATCATCGTGCGCGGGCAGAACTATTACCCCGCCGACATCGAGCACATCGCCCTGTCCGGCATGGAAAAGGCGTTCCGGCTCGTGGTGGCGTGCGGCGTATACGATCCGAAGGAAGGCCGCGAAATCATCCTGATGTTCTACATTCCGGCGAAAAAGGGCGCCGATGCGGAACTGGCGCAGCTCCTGCACCGCATGAACGAACAGGTTTCTACGCTCGCCGGGTTCTCCATCGACCGCTTCATCGCCGCGCGGCAGGGCGACATCCCGCGCACGTCCAGCGGAAAGGTCATGCGCAAGGCGCTGTGCGAGGGCTACCTCAACGGCGATTTCGACGGCAAGATCACCGTGCTTGAGCATGAGGAGCCCGTCGTCGATCCCGCTTCGATGGATCACGAGCAGATCGTGCTCGGCGTGTGGAGCGACGTGCTTGAACTGCCTGTTGACGCCATCGGCACGAAGAAGAACCTGTTCCGCCTCGGCGGGGATTCCATCCGGGCCATGCGTATGCAGGCGCGGCTTGAGGACATCTACCGGGCCAAGATGGAAAGCAATTTCTGCTACCTGTTCCCCACGGTGGAGCAGCAGGTGCAGTATTTCCGCACCCGCGACTTCAGCATCGAGCCGCCTCAGAACGAGATCGAGGCGCTCCTTCAGAAGATCGTGGCCTCCAGCCTCGGCATCAAGGCCGAAGCCGTGAGCGTCAGCGCGGAACTCATGCCCCTCATCGGGGATATCTCCAAGGCGTTCGCCCTGTTCGACGCTATCCGCGAGGTGTTTGCGGAAGCGGAGATCGGCGAGGACTTCCTGCGTCTGACCACCATCCGGCAGATGGCGGACTACCTGTGGCCCCGCGTCTTTTGCGAAACGCACGCGGACGGCGACGAGGCCTACTTTCCGCTGATGCATTTTCAGGAAACGCTGTATTTCCACCGCAAAGGCTTCGTGCAGAACGAGCCGAGCGGCCTGAGCTGCTACATCTATCTCAACGCCCGCATGGACGGGGACTTCCGGCCCGACGTGTTTGACAAGGCGCTGAACTACGTGGTCAGACGCCATCCCATCATGCGCTCGGTCATCGACGAGGAACGCGAGAAGCCCCGCTTCAAGGTCTTCAAAACGGTGCCCGAAGTGCACGCCAGACATATCGACGTGTCGCACCTGCCGCCTTCGGAGGAGCGGGCCTACATCCTGCAACGCGGCCTCGAACTCAACGACCACCGTTTCGATCTGGGCAAATGGCCCCTGTTCTTCTGCGAAATTACGAAATTCGCCAATGATCGCTATGTGTTCGCCATGAACATCGACCACATGCTCGTAGACGGCTTCAGCTACATGCAGGTGTTCGACGAACTGTTCAACACCTACGACCGCATGGTGCTCGGTGAGCCGTGGGAATTGCCCGAAGCGACCATGACCTTTGGCGACTATGTGCGTGTGGAAAACCTGCGCCAGCGCACGCAGGAATACAAGAACGCGTTGGAGTTCCAGCTCGGGCTGTTCAAGGATCTGCCCTCCAAGGCGCTCCTGCCCACCAAGCGCAACCCGGCCCTGTTGAAAGAGGTGTATTTCGACACCTTCTATCAGGAGATCCGGCCCGAAATCATCGAGGGCCTCAACGCCATTGCCGCCGAGGAGCAGATCAGCCTCAACGCCCTGTTGCTCGCGGCCTACTTCAAGCTGATGAACGTGTGGTGCCATCAGGACGACATGATCATCAACATGCCGGTGTTCAACCGCGAACAGTATTTCGCCGGGGCCCGCAAGACCGTGGGGAGCTTCATCGACATCTTCCCGGTACGCCTCCAGACCCATTTCGATGAGCCCATCGTCCAGATCGCCCGCAAGGCCGAGGCGTTCACCCGCAAGCTCCTTGAGGTCCCCGTCTCCTCCATTGAGCTTTCCCGCGAGCTCTTCGAGCGGCAGGGCCTGCGCGCCACGTCCATGAGCTCGATCATCTTCAGCAACTCCATCGGGATGTACGCGGGCGAAGTCAGCGGCATGAAGACCATCAAGCTGGAGACGCCCGAATTTCGTACCGGCGCGCCGGGCACGTTTATCGACCTCGTGATCTACGACTACCGCGTGCGCCGCAACGACAACGATGTCTTCTACTTCAACTGGAACTATATCCGCGATCTCTTCGACCGCGAATTCATCGAGACGCTGGCGAAGCAATACCACATTCTGCTCGAACAGCTCATCCGTTATCGGAATGAGCCGGATCATCCGTTCTCCGGCGAGGACATCGTGCCGGAGCGGTACCGTTCGCTCATCGCGTCGCTCAACCGTACCGAAGCGGCTATTCCCGAGTCCACGCTGCACGGCCTGATCGAAGAGCAGATCCGGCGCACCCCGGACAGCGAGGCCCTGACCTACGAAGGGCGGAGCCTCACCTACGCGGCCTTCGGGAAGCGGGCCGATCAGGTGGCCGGACTGCTGCGGCACCTCGGCGTCTCCTCCAATGAGTTCGTTGCGCTGTTCCTGAACCGCAGCTTCGACACGCTGGCGGGGCAGCTCGGCATCATGAAGGCCGGGGCCGCCTACCTGCCCATCGGGGTGGATTACCCCACGGATCGCGTCGCCTACATGCTGGAGGACTCCGGGGCGCGGGTACTGCTCACCCAGTCCGCGCACCTCAAGGAACTGGAAGGCGCGCTCGGCAGGGTGGAGCACATCCTCGTCATGGACGAGGACGCAAGCGCCGCCGCCATCCCGGAATCGCTCCGGGAACGGGTCGTCATGCCGTCCGGCATCTATGTTGACCGCCCGGACGTGGCCCTGCCCGCCGGATCGCCGGACGACCTCGCGTACATGATCTATACCTCCGGTTCCACGGGCAAGCCCAAGGGGGCCATGATCACCCACCGGAACATCGTCAACTTCCTGACGTGGGTGAAGGAGGAACTGGGCATCACGGCGGCGGAACGGCTGTCCTTCGTGACCTCCTATGCCTTCGACATGACCATGACCAGCAACTGGACGCCGTTCCTCGTCGGGGCCTCGCTGCATGTGCTGTCCGAGGAGAAGACCAAGGACGTCAATAACCTGCTGCGCTTTATCAGCGAGAAGGGCATCACGTTCCTGAACATCACGCCTTCGCATTTCTCGTTGCTCTCCAGCGCCCGGGAATTCCTCGCCGATGCGGATATCCCCCTGCCTGAGACCATGCGGGTCATGCTCGGCGGCGAGGTGATCAGCACTAAAGACCTCAACCAGTGGCTGAAGTTTTACCCCAGCCACCGGTTCATCAACGAATACGGCCCCACAGAGGCGACCGTGGCCTCGACGTACTTCAGGATTCCGGTCAACGCGGACAATCAGGTGGATCTGCCCGTGGTGCCCATCGGCAAGCCCGTCTACAACACGCAGATCTACATTCTGAACCGCTTCCGCGAGCATTGCATGCCCGGCGTGCCCGGCGAACTGTACATCGGCGGCATGGGCGTGAGCAGGGGCTACCACAACAAGCCGGAGAAGAACGCCGAAGCCTTCGTGCCCAATCCCTTCAACCCGGCTGATCCGTCCGACAGGCTCTACCGCACCGGAGACGTGGTGCGGATGCTCGACACCGGCGACCTCGAATTCCTCGGCCGCGAGGATCACCAGATCAACCTGCGCGGCTACCGCATCGAGGCGGGCGAGATCGAAAGCGCGCTGCGCGATCACGAGTCCGTGACCGAGGCTGTGGTCGTGCCCCGCAAGGATACGGCGGGGAGCCTCACGCTCGTGGCCTTCTATACCGGTTCCGAGGTTCCTGTGGCGGCCCTGCGCGACCATCTCGCCAAACGGCTGCCCGAATACATGATCCCGGCCCACTTCGAGCTGCTCGGCGAAATGCCGTGCACGCCGAGCGGCAAGCTGGACAAGAACCGGCTCCCTGATGTGGTGATCGAAGCCGGGAAGCGCGACGCCGCCGTGGTCCGCCCGGTGACGGAGCTGGAAAAGCGCATCACCGCGATCTGGGAGGATGTGCTCGGCGTCACGGATCTGGGCATGACCAGCAATTTCTGGGACGTGGGCGGCGACTCGCTCAAGGCCATGCGCCTCATCATGCGCATGAAGAAGGAAGGCTTCATCGACTTCGGCCTCAAGGAAGCCTTCGAATACCAGACGGTCGCCTCCATCGTGAGCCGCATCCTCCGCAAGGGCGAAGGCAATGCGGAAGAGGCGGGCATCGTGGCGCTGACGGATGTGGAACGCCCTGAAGCAAGGCTCTTTTGCCTGCCCTACGCGTGCGGCAACCCCACCATGTACCGGCAGTTCGGCAGGCTGCTGCCCGCATCGTACGCCGTGCTCGCCGCGAACCTGCCCGGACACGGCAAGGCCGGGGAGCCCATGCGCTCCATCCCCGAAATGGCGGCCCTGTGCGTGGAGCAGCTTGCGGCCTTCAACGACGGCACGCCGCTGTTCCTGCTCGGCTACTCGTTCGGCGGGTTCCTCGCCTACGAGATCGCGCGGCGGCTTGAGGAAAAGGGACGCCCCGTCGCCGGGGTCGTGCTGGTGGCGAGCCCGCCTCCGGGCGTAATCGGCGGCCTGCGGGCAATCATCGACAGCTCGGAGGACGAGATCGTGCGCGTCTCGAAGGAGGTCTATCATTACGATTTCGCGGAGATGACCGAAGCCGAGCGCCGGGACTATCTGAACACGCTCCGGGTGGACACGCAGGCGATGCTTGATTTCGCTTTCGGGGCCGCCGTGGAAGCCCCCATGCTGAACCTCGTCGGCACGCTTGAAGAGGAAGAAGAGCTGAAGACGATGGCCGAGGCGTGGAACGCGGTGTTCGCCAACCCGTCCCATGACCGGACGGAAGGCGCGCACATGCTGATCAAGACGCATCCGGAGGAACTGGCCGGGAAGGTCAGGCATTTCATGAACGAGCTGTTGAAAAGGGAAGGGAAGGCATGAAGAGAAACGGCATAGCGGGTATCCTTGCGACGGTTTTGCTGTCGGCGTGGTCGCTGCCCGCTGGGGCGGAGGAAACCTATAAACTCGATCCCGTGCTGGTCACGGCCGAAAAGCGCACGGAGAACGTGCAGGAAGTGCCGGTCAGCGTGACCGCCATTTCCGAGCAGCAGATTAAGGACTCGGGCATCCGCTCGATTCAGGATGTCGCCCGGCAGGTTCCGAACCTGTTCATCGCCAATTGGGGGTTCCGGGGCAACTCGTACGCCTTCATACGCGGCATCGGGGCCGTCAACAACGACCCGGCCATCGGCTTTTATGTGGACGACGTGAACTATATGGACTCCCGCGTGTTCGACACCAACCTGTTCGACATCGAGCGGATCGAAGTGCTGCGCGGGCCGCAGGGGACGTTGTACGGAAGGAACAGCCTTGGCGGCGTCGTCAATATCGTCACGAAAAAACCTGACAATGAATTTCATTATGGTCTTGAGCAGACGGTCGGCAATGAAAACCTCTACGAGACGACGCTCTACATGCGCGCGCCGCTCATCAAGGACAAGCTCTTCTTCGGCGTATCCGGCACGTCGGAGCAGATGGACGGCTACAACACGAACGATTTCTTGGACAAGAAGGTGGATCGCCGCCGGGGGCTCAACGGCAGGATGCAGCTGCGCTGGATGCCCACGGACAAGCTGGATGTCACGGCCAACGTGGACGGGGAAAAGGTCAACGACGGCGTATTCCCGCTGACGGACATGGATCAGGCCGACAAGAACCCGCACCACGTCTCCTATAACTACGAGGGCAGGGACAAGCGCGACACGCTCGGCTCCTCGCTGCGCGTGGCCTACGACGCGCCGTGGTTCAAGGTGACCTCCATCACCGCCTACCGGGGATACAACGACGTGACCCGGAACGATCAGGACTTCATGCCCTATGATCTCATCACCGCCAAGGAGGACATCAAGGATCGCCAGTTCACGCAGGAATTCCGGTTCGCATCGCCCGAAGTCTCCGGGCCGCTCAAGTGGCTCGGCGGGCTGTACCTCTACAAGAAACATCAGGATCACACGCTGGATTTGAACTACGGGCGGGGTGCCGCCGACATGGGTATGGTTCCGATGGCGATGACCAACGCGGCGGATTCGGACATCAAGACCTACGGTTACGCCGTGTTCGGGCAGGCCACCTATACGCTGTTCGACAAGCTCGATCTGACCGCCGGGCTCCGCTACGAGTATGAGAAGAACAAGCTGGACTACGCCTCGGACTATCTCGCGGGCGGGATGGTCGTCCCCGGCATGAGCTCGGACATCAGAGGCCGGAAGCACGACGACGTGTTTCTGCCCAAGGCGCAGATCGCCTATCGCTGGACGCCGGACTTCATGACCTACGCCGGGGTGTCGCGCGGCTACCGCAGCGGCGGCTTCAACACGAGTTTCCTCGACGTGTCGGATCTGGCCTTCGATCCCGAATACAGCTGGAACTATGAGGTCGGCTTCAAGTCCTCGTGGTTCAACAACCGCGTCAACTTCAACACCTCGCTGTTCTACATCGACCTGAGCGATCAGCAGGTGACGCAGGTGCTGCCCACCGCGAACACGGTCATCCGCAACGCGGGCAAATCCAGAAGCATGGGCTTTGAAGTGGAAGCCTCCGCGCTGATCACGGAGGGCCTGCTTTTCGAGGGCAGCTTCGGGTATACGGACGCCAAGTACCGCCGCTATTCGGACAAGGTTTCCGGCATGGACTACGCGGGCAACCGTACGCCTCTGGCCCCCGAATACACCTACAACCTCGCGTTGCAGTACAGTCTGCCGCTGTTGGAATCCTTCGACTTCTTCCACAAGGAGGACTCGCTCACGTGGATCACCCGCGCCGAACTGCAGGGCGTCGGCAAGTTCTACTGGAACGACGCCAACACCCTCAAGCAGGATCCGTATGAGCTGGTAAACCTGCGCACGGGGCTGGAAACGGACAATTATTCCATCACATTCTGGGCGAAGAACGTGTTCGACAAAAAGTACAATTGCGTGGCCTTCGCCTTCTCCGGCTCGTCGGCGCTCGCGCAGGTGGGGGCCCCGCGCTCCTTCGGCGTGACCTTCCGGGCCGATTTCTAAGCCGTACCCTCCGTTCCCGGCCTGTCCGGGAGCGGTGCTGCCGCCCGGGGCCGATCCGCTGATCGGCCCCGGTTCCTCTCCACAGACGCAATCCGGCGGGAAGCCCCGCCGACTATCC
>NZ_JH114231.1:659182-677474 GCF_000224655.1 Bilophila sp. 4_1_30 | reverse complement strand
ACCGACTGGGTCCTCCGCAGACGGGGCGCGGTTGCCGTCCTGATCGTGCTGCTGACGGCGTTTTTCCTGTGGAAGATGCAGGATCTGCAATTCGACAATTCCAACGAGATATGGTTTTCCGAGGGCGATCCCTCGCTGGAGCGCATCAACACGTTTCACAAGCTCTTCGGGAACGACGATTTCATCTATTTGGTGTTTGACGCGGACACGCTGTTCTCTCCCGAATCGCTGCGCCTGCTTTCCGATCTCGTGTCCGATATCCGTAAAAAGGTCCCGTACCTGCGCGACGTGACCTGGCTTGGGAACGCCGAGCGCATCGAAGCCGACGCCGAGGGGATCGTCGTTTCGGATTTCATCGATCCGGAAACGTACGACGCCGCGTCCATGCCGGAACTCCGGCGGCGGGCGCTGGCCGAGAAGAACTATCGGGATAACCTCATTTCCTCGGACGGGAAGACCGTGGGGATGCTCCTTGAAATGCGGACGTATCCCAGGGACAGCGTGGAGCCGCGCTCGGAAGTGACCCATGCGCTGCGCGAGGTGCTGGCGCAGCCGGAGTATGCCGGGTTTTCGATCCACGCCGTGGGCCAGCCCATCCTGCACAACGACTACAACGAGCTGTCCTTCAAGGAATCCGCCACCTTTTTCGGGCTGTGCCTGCTCGTCCAGATGGTTCTGCTGTTCTGGCTCGGCAAGGGCGTGCGCGGCGTGATCGGCCCCATTTCCGTGGTGGTGTTGAGCGTGATCTGGACGCTCGGCATGATTCAGGTGCTCGGCTTCACCCTGAACCTGTTCATCATCCTGATCCCGACCCTGCTGATCTGCGTGTGCATCGGCGATTCCATGCACATCATCGCCACCTATAACCAGCACCGCCGGGAAGGGCTCGGTGTCGTCGCGGCACTGCGGCAGGCCATGTCCGAAACGGGTATGCCGTGCCTGCTCACCAGCCTGACCACGGCGGCGGGATTCCTCGGTTTCTGCGCGGCGGATATCCAGCCGTTCCGGGAAATGGGCGTCTACGCGTCCGTGGGTGCGCTCATGGCCTACATCCTCAGTATCCTCGTCGTGCTGCTCCTTTACAGTACGGAGAGGGATAAGGCGCCGTCCGCGCCCACTCCGGGGATGCCCGGTGCGCCCGCCCGTACTGCTTCCCCGGTAACGCCGATCCGGATCGGAAAGCCGGACATCTTCGACCGTTTCCTCGGCAGGGTCTACCTGATCAACGTCCGGTATCCCAAAGTATTGCTGACGCTGTTTGTGGCGCTGCTCGGGGTGTCCGTCTACGGATACACCTTGGTTGAAGTGGAGACGGGCACGGCGCGGATGCTCTCGAAATCCCTTCCGCTGCGGCAGGCCTACGACTTCGTGGATGAACGCATGGGCGGTTCCATGTCCGTCGAGATCATGCTCGACACCGGGCGGGAGAACGGGGTGAAGTCGCAGGCGTTCCTGCGCGGGCTTGAGCGCCTCCAGCAGCACCTTGATGTATCGCCGCTGGTTACCAAGACGGTCAGCGTCCTCGATATCATCAAGAAAATCAACGAGTCCATGCATGGCGGGGACAAGGCGGCCTATGCGCTTCCCTCCGGGGATGATGCAGCCATCGCCCAATATCTGCTGCTGTACGAAATGTCCAATGGGCGCGAGCTGGACAAGCTGGTGAGCTTCGACAGCCGCGTGGCCCGCCTGACTGCCAAGACCCGCACCCTCGGCACCGGGGACGTGCGCCGCCTGTCCGAGGACGTCGCCGCCTTCTCGCGGGACGTGTTCGGGGACACGGTCAAGGTGAGCATGGCGGGGAACCTCGACTGGACGAAGTCCATGAACGACCTCCTCGCGGATGGCCAGCGCCAGAGCTTTCTGGCGGCCCTGCTGGTCGTGAGCGTGATCATGTGCTTCGCGCTCGGTTCCTTCCGGCTCGGCCTCCTCAGTATGTTGCCCAACATCTTCCCGGTATTCGTCACCCTCGGCCTGATGGGGGTGTCCGGGATTTACATGGACATGCCGCTCATGAGCTTCAGCGCGATCATCATCGGGGTGGTGGTCGACGATACGATACACTTCCTGTTTCATTACCGCGAATCCTTCGCCCGCACCGGCTCCTATGAGAAGGCGCTTGAAGAGACGCTGCTGTCCACCGGGCGGCCCATGCTGTTCACAACCATGACCATGCTGTGCGGGTTCTCCGTGCTCCTGTTCTCGGACATGGTGGGCGTGGTGAAGTTCGGGGGGCTCGGCTGCTTCGCCTTTGGCTGGGCGTTGTTCGCGGACTATTTTCTCGTACCCGCCATACTGCTGACATTCCGTCCGCTTAAGGCCCCTTCCAACCCTCCTTTTTCCGGGGAGACGGCGCGGAGGGGCGTATGAACGGCCGTATGATCGGGGTGATTGGCGGTACTGGCCGGGTGGGGCGCGAATGCCTCCGCTATCTGCATGAAAACACGTCGTTCGGGTTGCTCATCGGCGGGAGGAAGCCGCCGAGGGAAGCGCTTCCCGGTTCCTTCCTGCCCGTGGATGCCTTTGACGAAGCTTCGCTCGCCCGTTTTTGCGGACAATGCTTCCTTGTCATCAACTGCGCAGGGCCCGCTTCCGCCGTCCGGGAGCGGGTGGCCGCCGCTGCACTGGCCGGCGGCTGCCATTACGTTGATCCGGGCGGGTATACGCCGCTGTTTCCGATACTCTCTTCCCGGAGGCCGGAAATCCGCGCCAAGCGGCTGACGTTCCTGCTCACGCTCGGCATCCTGCCGGGCCTGTCCGAACTCTTCCCCGTGTACGTGGCCCGGACGTGTTTTGATCGGGTGGAAGGTTTTGAATATGCGTGCGTGGGGCGGGATCGCTGGACGTTCCCGTCCGCATGGGACATCGCGTGGGGCGTCGGCAACATCGGCAACGGCGAAGCGCCCGTCTACTACGAGCAGGGCGTGCGCAGGCAAGCCGGGCTGCTCGCTTCGGGCAGACGCATGGACCTTCCCGCGCCCGTGGGGAGGCATACGGTCTTCCGGCTGATGCGCGATGACTTGCAGCGGTTTGTCGAGGAGTCGGGCATCAGCGAGGCGCACGTGTACGGCAACAACTGGGGGCGCTGGGTAACTCTTGCCACGGTGCTGGTGCGGCTGGCCGGATGGTACGGCACGGAACGGCGGCTGGCGCAGTCGGCCCGGCTGATCATGCGGGCGGCGGAACTGGACATGCGCGGCAGGAAGACGGGGTTCATGCTGCACCTGCGTATGCGCGGGACGCTGCGGGGCCAGCCCCGGAGCGTGGTCAGGACGTTGTTCCTTGAGGATACCTATCGGGCCACCGGATTGTGCGCCGCTATCGGCGCGCGCCTTGCGGCGGAGGGTATGGAGCCGGATGTGTTCCGGGCGGCGCAGATGCCGGATCCGCAAGCCTTCATGCGGCATTTTCTGGCGCAGGGATATGTGATTACCGGGGGCGCTCTTCCCGGAGAATGGGGGCGCCTATGAAACTGTATGCCCGCCTTGTGGTCGCACTCGGGTTCCCCATCGCGGCGGTGTGCACCCTGTCGCTGCCGTTGATCCTGCTCGGCGCCGTCGCCCCGGACCCGCGCCCGTGGAACTGGCCCACCGTGTACATCGTCGATTTCCTGTACGGGCTGGCGCTGTTCTCGCAGCTTGTGGGTTTCCTGTGCCGCACCTCGCGCAATCGGCTCTGGACGGCGGCTGTAGGCGGCTATACGGCCCTCGCCTTCGGTCAGGCCGCACTGGAGGCGCTGCTTGACCTGCTTGGCGTGCAGCCAGCCCCCATCACCGCAAAATGGTTCATTTTCCTCTTCATGTCCGCCGGGCTGATCCTCGGGGCGCTGATGCTGCTGCTCGCGTTCCGGCATGGGCGGTACTGGACGGCGTTTTCCCTTTCTCAGGAGCGTTGAACATGACGAATCTTGCCTCTGCCCCGGCTTACGGACGGCCCGGCGTGCTGCTCACCGGCGCGACCGGTTTTCTCGGCGGCTATCTCCTCAAGGAACTTGTCGAACGCACCGAAATGCCGATCTATTGCCTGACCCGTTCGGACGGCACGTTCGGTGCGCGGGCCCGGCTCATGGACAACCTGCATTTCCTGTTTGGTGCGGACGCCGTGGAAGCGTGGCCGCTTGAGCGCATCGCCATCGTGGAAGGAGATCTGGCGAAAGAGCGGTTCGGGCTTTCCGAAGCGGGATATGCGGAACTCGCGGAACGCACGGGCGCGGTCTTCCACGCCGCCGCCATGCTCTGGCATTTCGGCAAGCTGGAACAGTTCCTGAAAGTGAACGTACAGGGCACGGAAAACCTGCTCGCCTTCTGCTCGGCAGGGATGCCCAAGACGCTGAACCACATTTCGACGCTGGCGGTGAGCGGGCGGCGCTGCGACAATCCAAAGAACCTGTTCACGGAAGCGGACTTCCACGAAAGCATGGAATGCCCCAACGTGTACGTCGAAACCAAATACGAGGCGGAAAAGCGCCTGCGTCCCGCCATGCTCGCCGGGCACGCTGTGCGGATTTTTCGTCCGGGCTTTATTATGGGCGATTCGAAGACGGGCCGCTTCAAGAAGCACATCACGTCCGACGCCCAGTATCTGCACCTTCAGGGGCACATATTCATGCGCACGGCCCCGCCGCTGTATGACGACGACTACATGGATCTGACTCCGGTGGATTACGCCGCGGCAGCCATCGTCCACATCGCGTTCCAGCCGGACACGCCTCCGGGCACGTATCATGTGTGCAACCCGCAGCCCATCCTCAAGTCCCAGATCTGGGACATCATCCGTGACTACGGATTCCCCGTGCGCACCGTGCCCGCGGAGCGTTACCTTGAGGAAGTGCTTGATTCGGACGACGAACTTTTCCTGCGCGGCCTGCAAAGCGTGATCGTCTACCTGGGCGACTACGAGAAGTCCCCCGCCATCTTTGATGCCAGCGAAACGCTGCGGCGGCTCAAGGGATCGGGCATAAGCTGCCCGCCGCCCGATCCGGCCCTGCTGCGCCGCTATCTGGACTATTGCGTCGACATCGGCTTCCTGCCGCATCCCTCAACGCTTGGCGGGCTTGAATGGTCATGAGCGCTTCGTCTTTTTCCGGTTTTCCCGCGGATGCCCGCATTCTTGGCTTGGACATTGGTTCAATAAGTGTCGATATGGTCCTGCTCGACGGGTTGGGCACGCCCCTGTACAGCCGGTATGTCCGTCATCATGGACAGCCGGATAAGGTGTTGTGCGCCGAGCTTGAGGCGCTGGAGCGGACGCACGCCGGCATCGCCGCGGCGGTCACGGGCACGGGCGCGGATCGTGTGGCCCGTCTGCTCGGCGCGTGCGCTGTAAACGAGGTTATCGCACAGGTGGCGGCGGCTTCGTTCCGCTACCCGCAGGCGCGTTCCGTCATCGACATCGGCGGGCAGGACAGCAAGTACATCCAGCTTGAGCCCGCCGGGGAGGGGGACGGCCTGCGGCTCAAGGACTTTTCGGTCAGCTCCATGTGCGCGTCCGGCACGGGCAGCTTCCTCGATCAACAGGCTACCCGCCTCGGCCTCGACATCGAAACCGAATTCGGGGAGGCCGCGCTCCGATCGCGGGCTCCCGCCCGTATTGCCGGGCGCTGCTCGGTCTTTGCCAAGTCGGACATGATCCACCTCCAGCAGAAGGGCACCCCCGTAGAGGACATCGTGGCCGGGCTGTGCCACGCGCTGGCCCGCAGCTTCAAGGCCAATGTGGTGGGTGTGAAGGCGTTGGAACTGCCCGTGGCGCTGGTCGGCGGGGTTGCCGCCAACGCGGGCGTGGTCAAGGCCCTGCGTTCCGTCCTGCACCTTGAGGAAGATGGGTTGTTCGTGCCCGAGGATTTCGCGCTTTCCGGCGCGTTCGGCGCGGCGTTGTTCCTGCTGGGAGGGCAGGGGGAAGCCGTACCCTACAAGGGGCTGGCCGCGTTCCGGGAAGGGCTCCGGCAGCGGACGCCAACGAAGACGCTGGTCCCGTTACGGCCGGTCAGCGTGCCCCCTCCGGGATGCCGGGGATCGTCGGATGGCGGGCCGAAGCTTTCCGCAGGGTTCATGCCGCCGCTCCGTCCGTCCGCCTCCTCCCTGCCGGACGGAGCGGAAACGCACGGCCTGCCGGGGCGTCCCGAGGCGCGCATCCCGGAGGGCGGCTCTCCGTCCTCCGCCCCCCGCGTTCCGGCGGCTTCCCCGCTCGCGGCGGACGACGATTCGATCCGGAGCAGCCTGTGCCTGCCGCTGGAGCGCCGTACCCGCGTGTTCCTCGGCATCGACATCGGTTCCATCTCCACCAACATCGTGCTCATGGATGAAAACCGTGAGGTCGTGGCGAAGTACTACCTCATGACCGCCAGCCGTCCCATTGAGGCGGTACGGACGGGGTTCCGGGATATCCTTGAGCGGTACGGGGAGCTTGCGGACGTACAGGCCGTGGGCGTGACCGGTTCGGGCCGCCATCTCATCGGGGATCTGGCCGGGGCGGACGTGGTGGTCAACGAGATCACGGCCCATGCCACGGCTTCGGCGTTCATCTGCCCGGAAGTGGACACCATTTTCGAGATCGGGGGGCAGGATTCCAAATACGTGCGGCTGGAGGGCGGCCTCGTCAAGGATTTCACCATGAACAAGGCCTGCGCCGCCGGGACGGGCAGTTTCCTTGAAGAACAGGCGGAAAAGCTCGGCATCAGCATCAAGCGGGACTTCGCGCGTCTGGCCCTTGCCGCAGAGCACCCCGTGGACTGCGGCGAACAGTGCACCGTGTTCATCGACTCCGAGGTGGTGCGCCACCAGCAGCGGGGCACGCCGGTCAGCGACATCGCCGGGGGCCTCGCCTACAGCATCGCCACCAACTATCTGCACAGGGTCGTGGAAAAACGGCCCGTGGGCGATCATATCCTGTTTCAGGGCGGGGTGGCCTTCAATACGGCGGTGCTTGCGGCCTTTGAGCGGCTCACCGGGAAGACGATCACCGTGCCCCCGCACAATGAGGTGATGGGGGCCATCGGGTGCTGCCTCATCGCGCGGCGCAAGATGCTGGAAACGCCGGGGTTCGCCACCGGGTTCACAGGGTTTGGGGTGCTCGAAAAAGGATACCGGCAGGAATCCTTCCAGTGCAATTTGTGTGCGAACCAGTGCGATATCAGCAAGATATTGGTTGAAGGGCATCGGCCCCTGTTTTACGGCGGACGGTGCGAACGCTACGAGGTGCGGCGTTCCTCGGGGGGCGAGGGCCTGCGGGATCTGTTCGCGGAGCGCGAACGCCTGCTCATGTCCGCCTATCAGCCGAAGGACAAGGCGGGCTCGAGGGGCGTCATCGGCTATCCCCGTATGCTGACCTTCCATGAATATTACCCGTTCTTTCAGGCTTTTTTCTCGGAACTGGGCTTTTCGCTCCTGCTTTCGCCGTCCACCAACGCGGAGATCGTCCGGAGGGGCGTTTCCGGGGTGGCCAGCGCCGCCTGCTTCCCTACCAAGGTGGCGCACGGACATGCGGCGTGGATGAAGGAGGCCGTGCTGGAAGGCAAGGCCGGGGCCATGCTCATCCCGTCCCTGCGGGAAACGTTCCCCACCGCCGAGGCGCATCCTTATGCCAATCATTGCAGCTACATCCAGTTTATTCCCGATCTGGTGAACGAAGCGTTCAAACTGGAGGCGTCCGGCATCCGGCTGATCCGTCCGGCGCTGCATTTCCGCATGGGGCGGGAGCAGGTGCTGCGCGAACTGGAACGTACGGCGGCGTCGCTCGGCGTCTCTTCAAGGGCGGAGGTGCGGCGCGCCTGCGATGAGGCCTATGCCGCACAGGCCCGGTTCCGTGAGGCCCGCAACGTCCTCGGCAGGGAAGCGCTCGACGCGCTGGGGCCGGACGGCAAGGCCGTGGTGCTGGTGGGCAAGGCCCACAACATCCACGATCCCGGCACCAACATGAATCTTGCCCGCATCCTGCAGGGTATGGGCATCCAGACCATCCCCAGCGATCTGCTGGATTTGTTCCATTCGCCGGATGTGGGCGAGGCGTGGCGCAACATGACGCTTGCGATGGGGCAGCGCACGCTTGCCGCCGCCGACATCATCCGGCGGGACGCGCGGCTCAACGCCATCTATCTGGCGAATTTCGGCTGCGTCAACGATTCCATGTACCCGCGCTTCTTTGGCAGGGAAATGGGCGAAAAGCCGTTCCTGCTCCTTGAGATTGACGAACATTCCGCCGAGGCGGGCGTGGTCACGCGCTGCGAGGCGTTTCTTGATGCGGTGGCGAACTTCGACGCCGCGCGGGAGATCGCGCCCCGGCGCACGCGCAAGATCGAATTCGATCCCGACGGCGATCGCGTGCTGTACCTGCCCCATGCCGCCAACGGCATGGCTGTGTGGGCCGCCGCGCTCAGGGCGCACGGCATCAACGCCAAACTCCTCCCGCCGCCCGACGAGCGGAGCCTCGAATGGGGGCCGCCGCTGCCTCGACGGGAAGGAATGCTTGCCCTGCACCCTCATGACCGGGGACATGGTGCGCCTGATCAAGGAGGACGGCGTGGACCCGGCGAAGGCCGCGTTCTTCATGCCCGGTTCGTGCGGGAGCTGCCGCTACGACCTTTTCAACACGCTCCAGCAGATCGTCTTTGAGGATATGGGGCTCGGCGGGGCGGCGCTTGTGGACGAGTATCAGGGTGCAAACCGCAAGCTTCACGCGATCATGTCTGGGGCCTCCTGCGGCATGTTGGCGTGGCGCGGCTTTATTGCGGCGGACATCTTGGAAAAGCTGCGCCTGCACATCCGGCCCTACGAGACCGGGGCGGGGGACACGGACAGGGCCTACTACGCCTGCCTTGATCGGCTTGTGGAGGTCGTGGAGGCAAAGGGCGACGTGGAGCGGGCCGTGATCGGCATGGTGGAAGCCATGCGCGCCGTGCCCGTGGATCGGAGCAGGCCGCGTCCCCTCATCGGGCTTGTGGGCGAGGCGTACCTCCGCAACGTCGACTACGCCAGCAACAACATCATCCAGAGTGTGGAGCAGATGGGCGGGGAGGTACGTATGCCCGCGATCATGGAGGTGCTGTGGTACTCGCTCTACAAGCAGCGGTACTTTCAGGAACTGGGGCGGCACCGCGTCAAGGCGTTCATCCACCGCGTCCAGCACGGAATCCTCAACCGCATCGAGCGCAAGATGCGCCGCCATGCGGCCTCCGTGTTTCCCGATCCGTATGAAAAGCCCATCTGGGAGGTCATCGGGCAGAGCGGCCTGAGCCTTGATGCGGGCCTCGGTTTCGGGGCGTCCGTGGAAATGGCCCGGAGCGGCATCAGCGGGATCATCCACGCCATTCCCTTCAACTGCGTGCCGGGCACGGTGATCCAGGGCCTTGAGGGGCGCTTCCGTTCGCTGTTCCCCGGCGTCCCGTTCATGACCGTAGGGTTCAGCGGGCAGGCCGATCTCGGCGTCCGCATCCGTCTCGAAGCGCTGGTGCACCAGTGCCGGAGCCTTGCCTCCGGGAACCCCGCCAGAATGTAACCCTTACCCGTTCACGGCGCGGTTGGCCGCCCTCCGGCGGGGGTGTCCCCCGGAATCAGGCTGCGGCCGCCGCACCGCCGAACAAGGAACGACATGTTTCGCTATACGAACCACGTTTGCAGGAAATGCTTCCTCCAGAACGATCCCTTCCACAAGGTCACGCTCAATGAGGACGGCGTGTGCTCCCTGTGCGCCAAACCGGCCCCGGAAGAGGCCCGGCGCGATTGGGATGCGCTGGAAAAACGCTTTGCCGCCCATCTGGACCGCGTGCGCGGCATCCGGCCCTACGAGGGCCTGATCATGATGAGCGGCGGCAAGGACAGCGCGTATCTGGCGGATCTCCTGAAGGAGACCTACGGGATGCGGCTTCTCGGCTTCATCATCGACATCAACTATGAGTATCCGGAGACGTTCGAGAACGCGAAGACCATCGCCCGGAAGCTGGATCTGCCCTATGTCGTCTTCCGTCAGGAACCTGAGGCCATGCGCCGCTACTACCGCTTCCTGTTCACCGAGAAGGCGTTGCTCCAGCCGGACGGCGGGCAGGTGTGCACGTTCTGCGGGCGCTTCCTCATCCATTCGGCGTGCGCGTTCGCCCGGCGCATGGGCATCCCGCTGGTGTTTTCGGGGCACAACCCGGATCAGATTTTCCTCATGGGCGAAAGCATCCACAACACCCCGGAGCAGGAGGTGCTTATCGAGTTCCTCATGGAAACGCTGTCCGAGGAGACGGGGAAGGCACTGGCCCGCTGGCGGGAGAGCTACGGAGAGCCGGAGCTGCCGCTGTTCCCGGACTCCATCCACGTTGAGGGGACGGAACTGCTGTTCCCGTTCCAGTATTTCCCTTACCGCCCCGAAGCCATGATGCGCCACGTACGCGAACGCCTCCAGTGGCTGCCGATCAAGCGGTTCTCCAAGACGTACATCGCCTCAGGATGCCGCCTCGTAAAGCTGTGGGCGTACATGGCCTATCTCAACAATACCAACAGCTACGTCGATTTTGAATTCTGCAACCAGATCCGCAACGGCACGCTTTCCGCGGACACGGTGCGGCAATTCTACGAGCAGGCCGAGATCGATTACGAGGAGCTTGCGGAACTCATTGCCGAGCTGGACATGGCCGGTCCCATGAAGGCGCTTTTGGCCCCTTATGGAGAGAAGGCGGAAGCGCTGCTCCGGCTGCTTCCTTGACGCGTTCCTTCTTCCGTAACCCGTTTATGATTCTGAAAGGATGTCCGATGAGCCAGATATTCCTGTCACCTTTTGCCATGCCTGAGCTTGACCGCGTGGTCGAGCAGTTGTGCGCCCCCTCGTCGCTGGAGGGGGTCTTCCACCGCCCGCTCCACGATGCGCCCATGCCTTCGCTGGACGTGCTGGAAGAAATTCTGTCGCGCCTGAAGATAGCCTTGTTCCCCGGTTACTTCGGCATGTCCAACGTGCGTATGGAGTCCATGCGCTACCATCTTTCCGCCAACCTCGATTCCATTTTCCGCAAGCTGGCGGAGCAGATCCGCTGCGGCGCGTGCTTTGCGTGCGCGGAATACGCGCAGGAGTGCCTTGAGTGCGAGCGTATCTCGCGGGAAAAGGCGCTTGAGTTCATCGAGCGGCTTCCGCATATCCGGCGGCTGCTCGCTACGGATGCAAGGGCCGCCTATCAGGGCGACCCGGCTGCGACCAGCGCGGGTGAAACCATTTTTTGCTACCCGTCCATCCTGACCATGATCCACTACCGCATCGCGCACGAGCTGTACCTGCTCGAAGTGCCGATCATCCCGCGCATCCTGTGCGAAATGGCCCATGCCATCACCGGCATCGACATCCATCCCGGCGCGTCCGTCGGGGAGGCGTTCTTCATCGATCACGGCACCGGCGTAGTCATTGGGGAAACATGCGTCATCGGCAGGGGATGCCGATTGTATCAGGGTGTTACACTCGGCGCGCTGTCCTTCCCCAAAGGGGCCGACGGGGTGCTCATCAAGGGCATCCCCCGCCATCCGAAGCTGGAGGACGGCGTGACCGTGTACGCGGGCGCGACCATCCTCGGCAACATCACCATTGGGGCGGGATCGGTCATCGGCGCGAATACATGGGTCACGCGGGACGTGCCCCGCAACAGCAAAGTCGTTTCGGGAGACTGATATGGAAAACACGAACAGCCTTGGCCTGCTGCTATCCTTCGCGCGGCCTTGCCGCAGGCTTCTCGCCTCCTCGGTGGGCCTTGCCGTGCTCGGCGTGGCTTCGGGCATGGTGCCGTATTTCGCGGTATCATACATGATCGTGGCTCTGTATGCGGGCACGGCGACGCCGGGAAGCCTGTTCCTCTTCGCCCTGATAGCCCTGTTGGGGCAGGCCGGGCGCGTGGCGCTCGGCACGGCGTCCACCGTGCTCTCCCACCGCGCGGCCTTCGCCATCCTGAAAGGCATCAGGACGGACATCGCGGCCAAGCTGTCCCGTATGCCGCTGGGCAGCGTGATCGAGACCCCCTCCGGCAAGCTCAAGACGCTCATCGTGGACACGGTGGAAAAGATGGAGGTGCCCCTCGCGCACCTCATCCCCGAACTGACCTCGAACCTGCTCGTGCCGTTGTTCATGGCCGCCTACCTGTTCTGGCTGGACTGGCGCATGGCGCTGCTGGCGCTGGCTACGTTCCCGGTGGGGCTGTTCTGCTACATGGCCATGACCAAGGATTACGCGGAGCGCTATGCCACGGTTCAGGACGCGGGGAAGGGCATGAACGCCGCCATTGTGGAATATATCAACGGGATTGAGGTCATCAAGGCGTTCAACCAGTCTTCGGCCTCCTACGGGAAATTCGTGGCGGCGGTCAGGGCCAACCGGGACGCCATGAAAGACTGGTTCCGCGCCACCAACGGCTATTACGTCGCGGGGATGGCCATTGCCCCGGCCTCGTTGATCACCGTGCTGCCCGCCGGGGTATACTTCCATATGAGCGGAACGCTGGACGCCCCCGCCGCGATCACCTGCTTTATCCTGTCGCTCGGGCTCATCCAGCCGATTTTGCAGGCGCTCGGCTACACGGACAGTCTCGCCATGATGGACAGCACCCTCAAGGAGGTTTCCGACTTGCTGGGCAGGCCGGAAATGGTGCGCCCTTCCAACTGCGTGCCGTTGCGCGGGCATGGGATTGAGTTTGATCAGGTGTCGTTCGCCTATACGGGGACGGGGCGGGAAGTCTTGCAGGATGTGTCTTTCAAGATCGTGGAAGGCTGCATGACCGCCATCGTCGGGCCGTCCGGATCGGGCAAGTCCACGCTCGCTAAGCTGCTGGTCAGCTTTTGGGAAGCGGATCGCGGGCGCATCCTGCTCGGCGGGGTGGATGTCCGCAAGCTCCCGTCGTCTCAGGTCATGCAGTCCGTCGCCTATGTCTCGCAGGACAATTTCCTGTTCAACGCCAACCTGCGGGAAAACATCCGCCTCGGCAGGCCGGACGCCACGGACAGGGAAGTGGAAGAGGCTGCGGAGGCTGCCGCGTGCGGCTTCATCAAGGCATTGCCCGGCGGATATGATACGCCTGCCGGGGATGCGGGGGCGCGCCTTTCCGGGGGCGAGCGCCAGCGCATCGCCATTGCGCGGGCCATGCTCAAGGACAGCCCCATCGTGGTGCTGGACGAGGCGACGGCCTTTGCCGATCCCGAAAACGAGGCGTTCATTCAGGAGTCGATCAGCCGCCTCGTCAAGGACAAGACGCTGGTGGTCATTGCGCACCGCCTTTCCACCATCGTCCGCGCGGATCGCATCGTGGTCATGGACGGGGGCCGCGTGTCCGCCGTGGGCACGCACGCGGAACTGCTGCAAACCTCGCCTTTATACGGGCGACTCTGGGAATCGCATACCGGGGCACGGGATGCCGAAGGAGCGGAACATGATTGAGACGATCCGCAGGCTGCTCGATTTTTCGGGCCGTTGCCGCACGGATTTGCTGTGTGCCTTTGGCTACGGGGTGCTGTACTCCGTTTCGGAAGTCATTCCGGTGCTCGCCATCGTGGTGGCGCTGGAGGGCGTGCTGTCCCCGTCCGGCGGTGGCTGGTTCGCCGTTGCCGCGTCGGGCGGGCTTATGGGCCTGAGCGTCGCCGGAAAAATCGTATTCGGAAAGAGGGCCACGGAACGCCGTATGCTCGCCAGCTACGATATGTGCGCGGACAAGCGCATTGAAGTGGGGGAAATCCTCAAGCGCGTGCCGCTCGGCTATTTCAGCCAGAATCGGCTCGGTGAGCTGACAGCTACGCTCACCACCACACTCGGCGAGATCGAAACCAACGCCGTGGCAATCCTCGACAAGGTGGCGAACGGCTTCGTGCACGCGGTGGCCATCACCCTGCTGATTTCGTGGTATGATTGGCACGCGGGCCTGATCACGGCGGCGGGGCTCGTGGTGTCCCTGTTCGTATACGGGGCCATGCAGCGAAAAGGCAGGCAGCTCTCCCCGGTGCGCCAGGCGGCGCAGTCGCGGCTGGTGGCGGCGGTTTTGGAATATGTTCAGGGGATGGCCGTGGTGAAGGCGTTCGGGCTTGGGGACCGCTCCAACAGGTCGGTGGACGAGGCCATCGAAGCCTGCCGCGCCAGCAACACCGATCTGGAGCGTTCTTTTTCCACGCTGGCCGCAGTCTACCAGCTGGTGTTCAAGGTGGCGGCGTTCGGCGTGCTCCTCTCTTCGGGGCTGCTGTACCTGAGCGGCGATATGGAGCTGATCAAATGCCTGCTGCTCATGGTTTCGAGCTTCATGCTGTACGCGCATATCGAAATGATGGGCAGCGTTTCCGCGCTGTCCCGCGTCATTTCCGTAGCGCTGGATCGCATGGAAGCCCTGAAGAATGCCCCGCTTCTGGACGAGCGCGGGGAAGATTTCGTGCCGGAGTCCTTCGACATCCGCATGGAGGATGTGGTGTTTTCCTACGACGGTACGCGCCTCCTCGAAGGGATCAATCTTGTGATCCCGCAGGGGACGACCACCGCGATCGTCGGGCCTTCCGGCAGCGGCAAGACGACCCTGTGCAGCCTGATCGCCCGGTTCTGGGACGTACAGGAGGGCAGGGTGCTGTTCGGCGGGCGCGACGTGCGGGAATACACCTGCGACGGCCTGTTGCGGAACATCAGTATGGTGTTTCAGAACGTATACCTGTTTGAGGACACCATCCTGAACAATATCCGCTTCGGCAAGCCCGACGCCACGATGGAGGAAGTCCGCGAAGCCGCGCGCAAGGCCCGCTGCCATGACTTCATCATGGCTCTGCCCGAAGGGTATGAGACGCCCGTGGGCGAGGGGGGCGTATCGCTTTCCGGCGGGGAACGGCAACGCATTTCGCTGGCCCGCGCCATGCTGAAGGATGCGCCCGTGATCATCTTGGACGAGGCCACGGCCAGCGTGGACCCCGAAAACGAACGCCAGCTTCAGGAAGCCTTTGAAGCCCTGACCCGCGACAAGACGGTCATCATGATCGCGCACCGTCTCTCCACCGTACGCAAGGCGGATCAGATCCTCGTGCTCGACAAGGGGCGCATTATCCAGCGCGGGCGGCATGAGGAGCTTATGGAACAGGGCGGCCTCTATGCGGACTTCATCCGCATCCGGGAACAGGCTGTCGGCTGGTCGCTGTGAACTTGGGCAATGCTTGGAATGGGGAGAAAACTCCCGCCGGTGAGCCGCCTTCTGTTTTATCTTTAAACGTAACTGGGCTTCCGCCAACCAAAGAGAGAAGGCAGACGGCCGAAAAGAACGCATGGAACCTCGCCCAGCGTGGACGGATAAGCCGGTTCCGGTTGAAGGGAACGGCATAAACAGGTTTGCCGGGCTTTTCGCTAACAGGGAAGAAGGGGCGATGCCCCCATCGGATAGGCAACGCGGGCCTGACGCGGCGCGACGTTGAAAATCTGATGGGGGCTTTTTTCGGGAAAATTTTCATTCGGTTAAAGTGTACGGACCGTTACCTCCACCGGGTATTTGGAGCAAATCATGTCTCGCCAGTAAATAACGGGTACGCTGCTGATGTGTCGTAAACGTGGGCAACCCGTAGCCCCCGATACGCTACCGGGGATTCGGTCGGCGTGGACAAAAAACGCAGATTGGTGGAGATTGAGGGGGTAAGGGAAAACGCCCTGTTCCCGTCAAGGGTACGGAATATGCCGTGGGGTGCCGCATGGTACACAAGGATTTGATATACGAGATACTTTCTGTTGTTGAGGAAATACCGGAAGGGTGTGTTGCCACATACGGCCAGATTGCGCGTCTGATCGGCAGGGACAAAAACTCCAGGCTGGTGGGAAAGGTCCTGAGCATGGCGGAATATTATGGTGACTATCCGTGTCACAGGGTCGTCAATCATGCGGGGCGTCTTGTACCCGGATGGCTGGAACAGCGTCTTTTACTGGAAGCGGAACAGGTCGCCATGAAGGACGACAGGCATGTGGACTTGAAAAAATGCCGATGGGATTACTGAAAAGGAGGGGACGGTGAACCGCGTAACGTATCACACAACGCCCTTGGGACGGGTTATGCTTGCGGCGAAAGACGATGCTCTTGCCGGACTCTGGATGGAAGGGCAGAAATATTTCGCGGATACCCTGAAAGGGGAAGCCCGGGAACAGGACGATTTCCCGGTGTTCGTTCAGGCCAAGGAATGGCTCGATCGGTATTTTGCCGGCGAGAAACCTCGCATAGCAGAGTTGAAGCTTGAGCCGGCAGGAAGTGAATTCAGGAAGGCGGTATGGGAAGCCCTCTGCCAGATTCCTTATGGCGAAGTCGTAACCTATGGGGAACTGGCCCAAAAAATGGCCGTGCTCCACAATAAGGAACGGATGTCCGCGCAAGCGGTAGGCGGCGCAGTGGGGCACAATGCCATTTCCATCATCATTCCTTGCCATCGTGTCGTCGGGGCTAACGGAAATTTGACAGGCTATGCCGGTGGGATCGATAAAAAAATAAAACTGCTGACCCATGAGGGGGCATATTCAAAAAGCTTTTTTGTGCCGAAAAAGAGTACCGCCCCATAACCCACTGGCTTCGCGCTATGCTGTCATCCGCATCCCGAACCATGCCGATCCCCACAGCCCGCTGTTCATGTCGGTGAAACGGCGTACGGGGATGCGTTCGAGCAGTCCCCGGTGCGAGCCTTCATAAAAGGCTTCCCGGAAGGCGGCGCACTCGGTCACGAGGGGGTTGCGGAGGGCTATGCCGCCGGTAATGAACAGACCGCCCGTGCAAAGCGTGGACAACGCCCAGTTCCGGCAGGCCCGGGCGTAGAAACGGGCATACCAGCGCAGCGTCCCGGTTTCGCTCCCGAGCGCTTCGGCGGCGATTTCGTGAGCCTCCCGGCGTTCTCCGGTGAGAAACAGATGGAGCAGTCGAAGCCCGCGCCCTGACAGCACATGATCGCCGCTCAAGCAGGCAAGCCCGAACTCCCGCGCCGCGAAATCCTGAAACGCCGCCTCCTCTTTGCCGATGAAAGGAAATATGACATGCCCTCCCTCGGCTGGAAGGGGGAGCCATGAGCCGTGGCTGTCCCGGATGAGCGAGGCTGTGCCCAGCCCCGTACCTGCGCCGATGATGCCTATGGGCCCGTCGGGACGGGGGCCGGGAGCGCCGAGCACGCAATGGGCGCTCGAACCGGCTTCGGTCAGGCACGCGCAGGCTTCTGCCGTGAAATCGTTGATTATCCGGCAAGAGCGGATGCCGTACCGCTCCCCGGCGTCGGTCAGATCCACTTCCAGAGGCGCGTTGGTCAGCCGGGCTTTCAGCGGATCGGCGACGGGGCCAGCCATGCCGACGACGAGCGCGTCGGCGGTGCGGGGATGCCGATCCAAGGCCGTCCCGCAGGCGCTGATGAGTGCGCCCGTGTCCGGGAGTTCCTCCGTTTTGCGCTTGCCCATGCGGTGCAGGGAGAGGATCCCCTTGTCCAGCGTGAACCCGGCGAAACGGCAATTGGTGCCGCCGAGATCGACGGCCATAATGTACGGCATGGGGGCCTCCTCTTGGGATTGCCGTGGCAACCCCGAAGCATAAAGGGAAGTATGCCAGCTGATGCGGGCCGGAGACAAGCGGGTAGAGAGTGCCCCCTGATGGGGGCGAGTGGGCGTCTCAAACAGGCGGGCACCCCGTAACGATGCGGAATGCCCGCAAAAGAGGGCCTGTGGCGGGCTGAAATCTTCCGCAACGGGAGCCCCCCCGGGTTGCTCGGGACCCTTTAGGGCTGTTCGTTGCCGCGCGGCTCCGCCGCTTCGGACGGCATGTGTTGCTGCCGGTTGAGCAGGGACGCGTAGGCTTGTTCCGCGTTGTAGCTGCTGCGGACCAGCGGGGCCGAAAAGACGAAGGGGATGCCCATTTCCCGCCCCTTTTGGGCATAGCTTTCGAATATGTCGGGGTGGACGTAGCGCTCCACGGGATGGTGCTTCTGGGACGGGCGCATGTATTGCCCGATGGTCACGATGTCGCATCCCACAGAGGCGAGATCGGCCAGTACGCCGTGCACTTCCTCATCCGTTTCCCCAAGCCCGACCATCAGGCCGCTCTTGCTGACGCGCCCGGCTTCCTTGACGCGGCGCAGGAGTTCAAGGCTCTGCTGATAGTCGGCCTGAGGCCGGATGCGGCTGTAATGCACGGGCGGGGTTTCCACATTATGGTTGATGATGTGGGGCTCAGCGTCCATGACGGTTTGCAGGGCCTCGCGGCTGCCGCGAAAGTCGGGGATGAGCACTTCGATGGTGGGGCAGGTTTCGCCGCTGTCCCGGATGGCCCGGATGGTCGCCGCGAAGTGGGCCGATCCGCCGTCCGTCAGGTCGTCCCGCGTCA
>NZ_JH114231.1:646585-659082 GCF_000224655.1 Bilophila sp. 4_1_30 | reverse complement strand
GCAGGCCGAGGGCCGCCGCTGCCTTGCCCACGCGGGCGGGCTCTTCGGGATCGGGGGCGAGGATGATGCCGCCGCCGATGTTGCAGAAGGCGCAGTTGCGGGTGCAGGTGTTGCCGAGGATGAGGAACGTGGCGGTCTTGCGCGAGAAGCATTCGAACATGTTCGGACACTTGGCGCTGTGGCAGACCGTGTGCAGATCAAGCCCTTCCACGAGGGCGCGGGTATCGGAAAAGGTGTGGCTGCAGGGCAGCTTAACACGGAGCCACGGGGGGATCCGCAAAGAGGGTTTGGAATTCTCGGGTGCAGACATCTTTGACCTCCTGCATGGAAAGGGAATCGTCGCCGCACTCGCGGGACAGGGATGTGGCCTCGGCATCGTGGAGGCCGCACAGGGTAATGGCGCTGAAAAGGGAAAGATCGTTCCCCACGTTGAGCGCGAAGCCGTGGAAGGACACCCAGTGGCGCACGCACATGCCGAGCGAGCACAGCTTGCGGTTGCCGATCCATACGCCGGGGCGGCCTTCCCAGCGGGCGGCCTCGACCCCGAACGCGGCGGCGGTGCGGATGACGATTTCTTCCAGCGTGCGGACGAAACCGTGCAGCCCGTTCGTGCGCTTGCCGACGCGGAACACGGGATAGGCTACGAGCTGGCCCGGAAAATGGCAGGTGATGTTGCCGCCGCGCTCTGTCTTGACGGTTTCGACGCCGCGTGCCTCCAGTTCCGCCCGGTCGAGGAGCAGGTTCTCCTCGCCGCCGTGACGTCCGAAGGTGATCACGGGCGGGTGCTCCACCAGAAATAACGTATCTTCTTCGCCTTGCCGTACGCGCTCATGGCATTCGAGCTGAACGGCCAGCGCTTCGCTGTAGGGCATCACGCCCAGATCGACGATGTTCACATTGCCTCGCCTGGCTGCGTAAGTGTCGTTGCACGGAAACGGCCGAGGCCCGCCGCCCTTTCCATGCGTCCCTTAGTGTCACGGGATGACCTGCAATAATCCTCGTATGGTGTCAATATGCCCGGGCAGCATCTTCTCGGAGAAATGAAGGCAAGGCCGTTTTTATGTGCATGGAACATACGGCTGTATTCTTTCTCATAGTGCTCGGAGCGGGTTTCACGGTATGTATAAAAGCGGATTCCGTCGGGGCATGATACGCATCGTATCTCGTGATGGCTGCGGAAAGGCCGCCGGAAATAGGCCTGACGGGAATGGATGGTGCACGTTTCCGTTTTTTTTCGAAGTGATGTTGACCGAATGCGCCGCGTTTCGTATACAAAAAGAAAAAACCTGTCGTCTTCATCAATGAGGAGAGCGCCCATGCGGTACGTGTATCTGTTTCATGAAGGCAATGCGCGGATGAAGGAGCTTTTGGGCGGCAAGGGGGCCAACCTTGCGGAAATGACGAACATCGGCCTGCCGGTTCCCTGCGGCATGACGATCACGACGGACGCCTGCCGGGAGTATTACAACAACGGCAAGATGTTGCCTGAAGGGCTCGTCGAAGAGGTCACACGGAACCTGAAGGCCATTGAGGAGGAGGCGGGCAAGCGCTTCGGGGACGAGGATGATCCCTTGCTGCTCTCGGTCCGTTCCGGTGCGGTCTTCTCCATGCCCGGCATGATGGACACCATCCTGAACCTCGGCCTCAACGCCGCCACGTTCAAGGCGCTGGCCAGGCATACCGGAAATATGTGGTTCGCCTGCGACACCTACCGGCGGTTTATCCAGATGTTCTCGGATGTGGTCATGGAAATCCCCAAGGACAAGTTCGAGCATATCCTGCAGGAGCAGAAGGCCGCGCAAGGCGTCACGCAGGATCAGGAGCTCAGCGTCGAGTCGCTGCTTGCCGTCATCGATAAGAGCAAGGCGCTGTATCGGCAGGAAATCGAAGAAGATTTTCCGGAAGACGTGACGCGGCAGCTTTTTCTGTCCATTGAGGCGGTGTTCCGCTCGTGGAACAACCACCGGGCCATCGTCTACCGCAATCTGAACAAGATCGACCACAATCTGGGGACCGCCGTCAATATCCAGTCGATGGTCTTCGGCAACATGGGTGAGGACTCGGGCAGCGGCGTGGCCTTCTCGCGCAACCCATCCACCGGCGAGAGGAAGCTGTACGGAGAATATCTGATCAACGCGCAGGGCGAGGACGTGGTGGCGGGCGTGCGCACCCCCCGGCCCATCGCCGAACTCGGCGAGGATATGCCGGAGATTTTCGAACAGTTCCGCTCCATTGCCGAGAAGCTTGAGCAACATTACCGGGACATGCAGGACATCGAGCTGACCATTGAGCGCGGCAAGCTGTATATCCTCCAGACCCGGAACGGCAAGCGCACGGCGCAGGCGGCCCTCAAGATCGCGCACGACATGGTGGGCGAGGGGCTGATCAACAAGAAGGAAGCTTTGTTGCGCATCGATCCGGAGCATCTGGCCCACGTGCTGCACCGACAGATCGATAGTTCTGCGGACCTCACGGTGCTTGCCGCCGGGTTGGCGGCCTCTCCGGGCGCGGCGTTCGGCTCCGTGGTGTTCGACGCCAACGAGGCCGAGCATTTGGGGCGTATCGGCTCCAAGGTGATTCTGGTGCGTGTGGAGACGACGCCGGACGACATCCACGGCATCGTGCAGGCGCAGGGTATCCTGACCAGCAGGGGCGGCATGACCAGCCATGCGGCGGTCGTGACCCGGGGCATGGGCAAGCCGTGCGTGTGCGGCTGCGAGGCCGTCAAGGTCGATTATGAGCAACAGCTGTTCACGGTCGGTTCGACAGTCGTCAGGAAGGGTGAGCTTATTTCCATCGACGGGACCACGGGGCAGGTCATTCTGGGGGCCGTGCCGTTGAAGGACCCGGAACTTTCCAAGGAATACCAGACGATTCTGGAATGGGCTGACGAGGTGCGGACGTTACAGGTCCGGGCCAACGCGGACACGCCGGAAGACGCGGAAAAGTCCCGCAAGTTCGGTGCGCAGGGCATCGGCCTGACCCGTACCGAGCACATGTTTATGGCGCAGGAACGGCTTCCCTACGTCCAGAGGATGATTTTGGCGACGACCACCGAGGAGCGCATGGGCGCGCTCTTGCCGCTCAGGATCATGCAGGAGAACGATTTTTACAGCATCCTCAAGGCAATGCACGATTTGCCAGTGTGCATCCGGCTGCTGGACCCGCCGTTGCATGAATTCCTGCCGAGCTTGGAAAAGCTGCTGGTCGAGACGACCGAGCTTCGGATACGCAAGGACAATCCGCAGCTTCTGGAAGAGAAGGAGCGCCTTCTCGCGCAGGTGGTCAAGCTGCACGAGACCAACCCCATGATGGGGCATCGCGGATGCCGCCTTGGGATCACCTATCCCGAAGTCTACGAGATGCAGATGCACGCCATCTTCAACGCGGCGTCCCGCCTGACGCGGGACGGGTACACCGTGTTGCCGGAAATCGAGATTCCGCTGACCATCAGCAAGGCGGAGATGGAGATCCTGAAGGAGCGGTGCGACCGGATCGCCAGGGAGTGCATGGAGCTGCACCGCGTTTCCTTCACCTACCTGTGCGGGAGCATGATCGAACTGCCGCGCGCGGCCCTGCTGGCTGGGGAAATCGCGGAGTCGGCGGAGTTCTTCAGCTTCGGAACCAACGACCTCACGCAGACGTGTTTCGGGTTCAGCCGTGACGACGCCGAGGGCAAGTTCCTCCCGGCCTATATTCACCAGCATATCCTGAAGGATAACCCCTTTGCCGTGCTCGACCGCGAGGGCGTGGGCCGTCTGATGCGGATTGCGGTGGAGGAAGGCCGTAACACACGGCCGGATCTGATGATCGGTATTTGCGGCGAACACGGCGGCGACCCCAGTTCCGTTGAGTTCTGCCACGAAATCGGTTTGGACTTGGTAAGCTGCTCGCCGTACCGCATCCCCATCGCCCGTCTCGCCGCCGCGCAGGCGGCCTTGAAGCATCCCCGCCCGGCTCAGTAAGATTTTGAGGAACCGGGGGAGGAAAACCCTTCTGGAGAAGGGTTTTCCTCCCCCCGGACCCCCCCACCTTTCCCAAGACTTTCGACTGATGGGGAGGCGGCGCGGAGGGAGTTCGTCCCGGCAGGGAGAAGGTTTCCCCTTCCTCAATAGTTCTCTGTGGTTTCAAGGGGTATCTGTTTTCTAAAAAAGAGTCCCGGAGTATGTTCGGGGCTCTTTTTTTGTGTGCGGATAGAAGGGAAGAGGAACGGGATTACGCGGGCAGGTTCGTTTTTGCCAGCTCTTCACGGATATTTTCGATGAGCCCTTTGGCTTGCGGGCTCAGGTGTTTGCGTTTGCGGACAAGGATGCCGTAGCGGACTGTGGGGAGGAATTCGTCCAGCGGATAGCTGACGAGAGGCCGCCAGTCCGTCCCGTAGGAGCTGGCCTTGAGGCACATTTCATCCATGATCGCCGCCCCTACGCCGTGGAGGACGTAACGCAGCATCAGGTGGTAGTTGTTGACGCTGAGCACGGTGTTTTTGACGAAAAGGGTTGCGTCCATGTTCTCAAAGTAGGGATCGCCGCTGTCGTCCATTCGTTCCGAGAGGAACGAAACAAAGGGCAGGCGTTCCAAATCGCTGAGTTTCGGCTTCTTGGGAAGGTGATAGGTGTTGTCCCGGTGGACGATGAGCAGGGGACGCGCTTGAAAAAGTTCTTCCAGTTCGCTGTGATCGGGAAGAACCGTAACTCCGGTGAGGCCGAAGTCCACCTTGGAGCTTTCCACGTCGTCGACCACTTCGTAGGTCAGGGCGCGCCTGATGCGGATGTTGACGTCGGGGTGCCGCTCCCGAAATCCGGAGATGATCCCGACAATTTGTGCGGCAAAGGGCAAATTGCTGGAAAACGTGACCGTCCCTTGCAGTTTTCCGCTCAGCGTTCCGACCTCTGAACGGAGTCCGCGCAACGTTTCAAATGTGTAAACAGTCCATTCAAAAAGTTTTTTACCCTCTGGAGTGATCCGGAGGCTTTTCTTGTAGCGATCAAAGAGGACGGTGTTGAGTTCCTCTTCCAGTGACCGGATCTGATAGCTGATGGTCGAAGGGTTCCTGTTCATCATCTGGGCGGCCCGACGGATGCTCCCAGTCTGGGCAACGTAGTAAAATCCGCGTAGCCATTGGAGGAAATCACCATTCAGCTCTTCAATCATGGCAGCCTCACTGTATGATTTTTTCAAACGATAAGTGTTTTTTTTTGATTTGACAATACAAGTGTTTTTGATGATGTTTTTTTCACAAAAAGAGGCGTGGGATGCCGCCGATCCACGGCGTGGCCCGCCCCCCGTAGCGAACCTCACAACAGGAAGGAACCATGAATACCTCAACTCATCCTCTCGGTACGCTCATCGAAACGGACGTGCTCGTCATCGGCTCCGGCGCGTCCGGCTGCGGCGCGGCTCTCGGCGCGCGCGAGCAGGGGTTGCGCGTCCTCCTCATGGACAAGGGCAAGTTGGAAAGCTCCGGCTGCATCGGCGGCGGGAATGACCACTATATGGCGGTCCTCGATGAGGAAGGCGTCGCGCACGATGCCGCCGAGGATCTGATCAAGTTCTACGCCAAGCCTTTGAACGGCTGGACCCCAGCCATGCTGCGCAACGGCTGGTACGCCCACATGAAGCCCATGCTTGAGAAGCTGGAGGCGGCGGGCGTTGAGTTCGGCAGGACGCCGGACGGCCGCTACCACCGCACGCAGGGCTTCGGGCAGCCGGGGACGTGGTGGGTGCACATCGCCAACGGCATGACCATCAAGCGCGTGATGGCGCGGATCGTCCGGGAGAGCGGGGTGGATGTGCTCGACCGCGTGATGGCGGTCAAGATCCTCACGGACGGCGGCAAGGCCTGCGGTGCGCTCGGCTGGAACGTGAGCACCGGCGAATTCTACATCATCCGTGCGAAGACGGTTGTGTCGGCGCAGGGCCGCTCCGCTACGCGCGGCACCGACAACTCCACCCACAACCCTTACAACGTGTGGATGTATCCCTACAACACCAGCGCGGGCGTGGTGCTCGGCTACGACGCCGGGGCAGCCGTGACGGAGCTGGATACCTACCAGCGCGCGACCATGCTGCCCAAGGGCTACGGCTGTCCGGGCATGAACGGGATCAACAGCTCCGGCGCGCACGAGATCAACGCCCTCGGCGAGCGCTTCATGGGCAAGTACGACCCCATGTGGGAAAACGGCGTGCGCAACAACCAGATTCAGGGCACCTTCCAGGAACAGCTCGAAGGGTCCGGCCCGCCTTTCTATATGGATATGCGGCATGTGGACGAAGCCGTAGTGCGCGAGCTGCAGGACATCCTGATGCCCGGCGACAAGGCCACGTTCGGCGACTGGGCGGAATGCACCGGCACCGACTTCCAGCACAAGCTCCTCGAAGTGGAAATCGGCGAACTGATCTTCGGCGGGACCATCGCCGTGAACGACCAGTTTGAGACGTCCGTGCCAGGCCTGTTCTGTGGCAGCATCTTCCTCTACTGTTCCGGCGCGATGTGCGGCGGGTTCGAGGCGGGCAGGCAGGCTGCATTGAAGGCGTCCGGCATGTCCGCGGCTGGCGTGGTGGACGAGGCTCTGGCCGCCCGCGTGCGTGACGAAATTTTCGCGCCTCTCGGAAACGAGGAGACGCTTTCCTATAAGGAACTGGAAGAGGCCGCCCGCAATGTCATGAATTATTACATGGGATTCCGCCGCTCCATGACCGGCATGGCCCGCGCGCTGGAAAAGATCCGCTTCCTGTCCGATCAGGCTTCCCGACTGCACGCCGATACGCTGCGCGATCTCATGCGCTGCCACGAGGCGAAGGATGTGCTCACCATATGCGAGCTGGCCATTCAGGCCACTATGGAGCGCAAGGAGTCGGGGCGCTGCGTCTACCGCCTGACCGATTATCCCGAGATCAACCCCGAGATGGCGAAGCCGCTCCTGCTGATGCGCGGCGAGAATGGCCCGGTCTATCAGTGGGGCAAGGCCCCGCTTCTGTAAGGTTCATGGCGCGCCGTCTCCCGCAGGGGAGGCCGATGCGCGGATGTCGTCGAATGCGCCCTGAGCGCCAAGGAGTTTTCTATGCCCCCGAGATATAGCCGAGAAATCGAACAGCCCATCGTCATGGGCGACAGCCTCAAGGACCAGTTCCGCACGTCTCCCTGCGAGGCGTCCTGTCCTGCGGGAAACCCGATCCAGAAGATGCAGTCCCTTGTGGAAAAGGGGCGCTTTGGTGAAGCGTTGCGCTATCTGCGCGCCAGAAACCCGTTCCCCGGCGTGACCGGGCGGGTGTGCCCCCATTTCTGTCAGACGAAGTGCAACCGGGATCGTCTGGAAGGCTGCGTGAATACGCGGGCGCTGGAACGCGCCGCCTACGATCACGCCCCCAAGGGCATCGAACCTTTCACCCGCGCGCCGGAAATGGGCAAGCATGTCGCCGTGGTGGGCGGCGGTCCCGCCGGGATGACGGCGGCCTATTTCCTGTCCCTCCTCGGGCATGATGTGACCGTGTACGAATCCGGCCCCGTGCTTGGGGGGATCCCCCGCTACGCCGTCCCGGATTTCCGTCTGCCCCGCGACGTGGTGGACCGCGAGATCGGCTGGATACTGGAAACGGGTGTCCGCGCCTGTGTCAACGTCACCGTGGGCAAGGACATTTCTTTCGCGGAACTGCGTGCTTCTTCGGATGCCGTTGTCGTCGCCACCGGCACGCCCAAAGAGAACGCCTTGCCCATACCCAACGCGGAATGCGGCCTGAAAGCCGTGGATTTCCTGCGTAAGGCCGCGCTCGGCCAGCGTCCCGACGTGGGCAGGACGGTCGTGATCATGGGCGGCGGCGGGGTGGCCTTCGACTGTGCGTTCACGGCCCGGCGCCTCGGCGCGGCCGATGTGCATGTGCTGTGCCTTGAGGCGGAAGGCGCCATGCGCGCCCCGGAAGAGGATCTGGAACAGGCCCGCCGGGAAGGTGTCCATGTCCATAACAGCTGTACGATGTCCGGCATCCGCAAGGATGGCGATCGCGTCTCCGGCGTGGACTATTTCGATGTGCAGGAATGCCGTTTCGACGAACAGGGCCGCTTGTCGCTCATCCCGGTTCCCGGCGGGGAACATGTCCTTGCCTGCGACACCGTGATTTTCGCCGTGGGCATGAAGACGGACCTCGGTTTCTTTGAGGGTGAAGTGCCGGAGTGTACTCCGCGCCAGTGGATTGTGGCGGACGCCGCCCAGAAGACGTCGCTTGAGGGGGTATTTGCCGCTGGCGACGTGGCTTCGGGGCCGTCGTCCATCGCAGGGGCCGTCGGAGCAGGGCGCAGGGCCGCTTTCGGCGTCCATGCCTACCTGACCGGGGAAAACTCCAGAGTCTATATCATCAATGAAGAAGGCCGGATCGAGGCGCGCGACCGTCTCGCCGGGGCTCAGCCCCCCTATGTGGTGCCCTTTGAGGAAATCTACGGGGTGGCGCAGTACGAGCGGGCCGAACCGCAGCGTCAGAGCATCCGGGAAGGGCTGTCCTTCCGGGAGATCAACGAAGGCTACACGCAGGAACAGGCGCAGGCCGAAGCCGCGCGCTGTATGCACTGCGGGCACTGCAAGGGGTGCGGGACCTGCGTGGACGATTGCCCCGGCTATGTGCTTGAGCTGAAACATCTTGAGGAGCGGGATCGTCCGGAAGTGGCCTTTGGGGACGAATGCTGGCATTGCGCCAACTGCCGTACCAGCTGCCCCTGCGGGGCCATCGGCTTCTCGTTCCCGTTGCGGATGCAGGTGTGAGGACGCGGGGGCTTTCCTCATGGGGAAGCCCCTGTCCCACGGGAAAAGTGAGGCGTGCCGGAGAACCGTGTCGAGCGAGGATGATGCCTCCTCTCCATGAGAAAACCGGTGCGCCGAGAGGTTCCCGCTTCCGTTTCTCCAGAATCGAATGTAACCGAATCGAAAGAAGGATGACGCCATGTCCGCGAATGCTCAGATGACGGCAAGAGGCGATGCCATGTATTATGTGCATTCTTTTCTTTGCCTGTTGATCATGTTCGGCTTTGGTCAACTGCCGCCTGTCGAGCCGTTGACGGCGCTCGGCATGAGGCTGATCGGGATTTTCCTCGGCCTGCTGTACGGCTGGATCTTTATCGATATCGTCTGGCCGAGCATGGCCGGATTGCTCGCGCTCATGCTGGTGGGCGGCATGAAGCCTGTGGTGCTGCTCAACCGCAGCTTCGGCGATCCCATTGTGGTGATGATGTTCTTCATCTTCGTGTTCTGCGCGACCATCAACCATTACGGGCTGTCGCGGTTCATCTCCTTGTGGTTCATCACCCGGAAGTTCGTTGCGGGCAGGCCGTGGGTATTCACCTTCACGTTTCTGGCCTCCATGTTCATCCTCGGCGGGCTGACCAGCGCTTCGCCCGCCGCCATCATCGGCTGGAGCATTCTGTACGGGATCTGTGACGTATGCGGCTACAAGAAGGGGGACGGCTATCCGACCATGATGGTGTTCGGCATCGTCTTCGCGTCGCAGGTGGGCATGTCCCTGATCCCCTTCAAGCAGGCCGCCCTCACCGTGTTCAGCGCCTACGAGACCATGTCCGGCGTGGGGATCGACTACGCCAAGTACATGCTCATCGCGGCCTGTTCTTGTGTGCTGTGCTCGCTCCTGTTTATCGCTCTCGGCAAGTACGTGTTCAAGCCGGATATGGAAAAGCTCAAGAAGCTGGACGCGAGCAAGCTGGACACCGACGGCGCGCTCAAGCTGAGCAAGGTGCAGAAGCTCATCCTCTGTTTCCTCTTCGCGCTGGTCGCCCTGCTGCTGCTCCCGAACTTCCTGCCCGCCGACCTGTTTATTTCCAGGTTCCTGAAGTCCATCGGCAACACGGGGATCTGCGTGTTCCTCGTCACCGTGATGTGTTTCCTCAAGGTGGACGGCAAGCCTTTGCTGAAGTTCAAGGCCATGATCGACTCCGGCGTCGCGTGGGGCATCATCCTCCTGCTCGCCGTGGTACAGCCGCTTTCCGGGGCCATGGCCGCGCAGGAGAGCGGGATCACGAACTTCCTCATGATGATCGTCGAGCCGATTTTCGGCGGCAGTTCTCCAGTCGTGTTCGCGCTGTTCATCGGCTTTGTGGCCACCGCGCTCACGCAGGTCATGAACAACGGCGCCGTCGGCGTGGCCCTCATGCCCGTCATCTTCAGTTACTGTTCGAGCATGAAAGCGGCCCCCGAACTGCCCCTCATCATGGTCGTCATGGGCGTCCACCTTGCTTTCCTGACGCCCGCCGCCAGCGCCAGCGCCGCGCTCCTGCACGGCAATGAGTGGTCTGATTCGGGAAGCATCTGGAAGACGGCCCCCTTGATTATCCTGCTGTCGTGGATAGCGATTGCGGTTGTGACTATCCTGTTGGGCGGAGTGCTGTTCTAGGCATGGCCCTGCGGAAGCAATGAAGGACGCCGGGGAGCTTTCCCCGGCGTTTTTCGTTGGAAAAAAGAATGCGGAGGCAGTTTTTTTCCTTTGTCGACATTGTAGCGGAACTCTTCAGAGGCCCTTGGTGATGGCAGAGAATTTTTAGAACGTCTTTGGAAAGAGGAGGATAGCGCATTGCCGCAGATGGACGGCATCGGGGGAGTAAGGGGAAATACGTTATGGATGGCACGGGGTTGTTGTTTTTCGATGGAAAATGGAAAAGAAAGTGTTCTTTAAATCACAATTATATTGACAGAAAAAACAGCAGGCTATAGATTGGATTCAAATCAAAGGGAAGAGATCGTATGCAGAGTCAGGTATTGCGATACATTCGCTTTTTTATCTTCGGGTGCTGGGGCATCTTGCTGTTGCTGATGCTTCTGTACGGCCCGTGGATGATTCAGGCGAAGCAGATCACCATTCCTGACATCAGCATCACGAACTTCATGATTCGTGATACGTCCAGTTTCTTCCCCATGCATCAGGAAGCCGCCGAACAGCTCATTGGAGAAGGCAAGGCTGTCCTGTCCGCAACTGAGGCCGTACCCAACAAGTTGCCGAATATGCGGCTTGTCGTTTTTCTTCTGCTTCTCTTCCCTCTGTGTACGAAGGTTCTGCGGACGCGTTTTTCCGAGTCCCTCCTCGTACCCCACCTCTCGGACATCAGAGGAATGCTGCCCCTTCCTCTCGCTCCCCCGTCCGGCCTGTGCTTTTCCTGATCCGTCTCTGTTTCCCGCGCTTCGGTTATTGAAGGAGCGGACCCGGTCCGAAAGGATTGCGGCGGGTATCCTGCGGCATTTTCTCCTCCATGCCATCTTTCGTCATGGCAGGGCAGGGATGCTTGCCGGGAATCCCGGATTGCGCCCGGAGTCTTCTCCCGTACCCTCCTTCCAGTGATCCGAAGACGGTGCCTTCCCCACATTCTTCAAACGGAATCCGTTTATTGGAGAAGTCATGTCAGGAATATTGCGCTGGCTCGATGATTGGGCTGAAGAGTTTGTCGTTTCCGTCATGTTGGCTTTGCTCGTCCTGTTGCTCGGCATGGAAGTGTTCTCGCGCTTCCTGCTCGGCAAGTCGTTCTCGTGGATGGAGGAGCTGTGCCGCTATCTGTTCGTGTGGTCGTCCTATATCGGCGTCGCCATCGCCGTGAAGCACAAGGAGCAGCTGCGCATCCTCATGTTCATGGATGTGCTGAAGAAGCGCTTCCCGCAGCTGGTCAGGGTCCTGTACGTCGTTTCCGAGCTCACGTTCACCGTATTCTGCGCCCTGGTTTTCTATTACGGCCTTGGTATGCTTGAGAATATGGTCCGGTTCAAGCAGGTTTCCGCCGCCCTCGAGATCAACGTCATGTACGCGTATCTCATCATTCCGATCAGCATGGCCCTCACCATCTTTCGGACGCTTCAGGGCTTGTATCGCGATATCCGGAACAATACGCTTGAGTTCGAAAGCCGGGAGGACTAACCCATGTTGCTCGTCATATCCTTCGTCGTCTTCATGCTGCTTGGCTTGCCCCTGTTTGGGGTAATCGGTCTGGCCTCCATCATCTCGATGATCGGGATGCCGTTCCCGATGGAGTTCATCCCTCAGAATCTGTACACCGGCATGGACCAGTTCCCGCTCATCGCCACCATCGGTTTCGTGATGGCCGGGTTTCTCATGGAGCCCGCCGGGATCACCGGTGAAATCATTGAAGTCGCTAAGAAGGCGGTGGGCAACATCCGCGGCGGCCTCGCCATGGTGACCATCCTTGCCTGCATGATCTTCGCGGCGCTCAGCGGCTCCGGCCCCGCCACCACGGCCGCCATCGGTAGTATCATGATCCCCGGCATGATCGCCGCCGGATACCGTAAGGACGACGCGGCGGCAGTCTCCGCCACGGGCGGCACGCTCGGCATCCTGATCCCGCCGAGCAACCCGATGATCATTTACGGCGTCGTGGCGAATACGTCCATCGCCGGGTTGTTCATGGCGGGCTTCATCCCCGGTTTCGTGCTGACGAGCCTTATGTGCATCACCGCGTACGGCATCGCCAAGAAGCGCGGCTATCAGGGTACGAACGAGAA
>NZ_JH114231.1:639792-645937 GCF_000224655.1 Bilophila sp. 4_1_30 | reverse complement strand
TCGGCATCCATCCGATCCAGCTCGGCATCCTGTTTGTGGTGTGCTGCGAAACCGGGTTCCTGACGCCTCCCTTTGGCGCGAACCTGTTTATTACCATGAAGATTACGGACGTGAAGCTTGAAGAGGTCGCTTTGAAGGCGTTCCCCTATCTGCTGGCGATGTGGCTGCTCATCATCGTTGTCGCGGCTTGCCCGGACTTCGTCATGTTCCTGCCGCGGCTCTTGATGTAATCAAGCCTGCGGCGATGCCTGCCTGATATGGGCAGATGCTTTATGAGCAAGTAAAAGTGCGAATCGGATGTTTCCGGTTCGCACTTTTCGGTGGACAATGTTTATAGGGGGGGGATCTGTTTGCCCAAGCGTTAGCGGTATGGGGCAAGCAGGGCCGGATTGGAACACGTATCCCGGATTTCTGGGGTATGCGGGGGACGGATTGCTTTTTCAGATTGGTATGGGTACACAAAAAGCATGGAAAATGAAAAGGCTATTCCCGGCGGGCGGATGGATGGTTCCGGGAACCGCGAGGTGCGGGGCACATGGCGGTTTTCTGGGGAACACCCTTTGTTTGTTGAACATTTCCCCGGTGCCCCAAGGGTTCCGGGGACGCTCGTCATTGAGGCTATGCGGGCCGGTGCGGAAGCCCTCTTTCCCGGCTGGCGAGTTCTGGGCGTGAAGCGGTTCCGCTTCCGGCATTTCATTGAGCCGGGGGAGTATGATTACGCGTTTACTCCCCAACCCGATGCGGCGGCGATCCGGTGCGTCTTGCTGTCCGGCGGACGCCGTATGGCTGAGGGGACGCTCCTTGTTGCGGCGGAGCCCGTGCGGGGGGAGGCATGAAACTGCTTTTCAAAGGGCCGGTCATCATTACGGGGGGAAGCAGCCAGCTCGGCATGGCGTTGGCCCGTGCCTTCCGGGAGGAGGGCGCGGAAACGCTTTCCGTCTGCCGTTCGTCCGAAGGGCTTGCGCGCTGTGGGGAAGCGGGGCTTTGCAGCCTTCCGCTCGGCGAACCGGAAAGCCTGCCGGAACGGTGCCGGGGGCTGTTCGGCGAACCGCCCGCCCATCTGGTCGACCTGATGCATTCGCGTTTTGAAAGCCTGATTGCCGGGGCCGCGCCGGAAGCGATCATGGAATGGGCCGCCGTGGATATCGGCCTGCGTGCCCGCCTTGTCCGCGCGGTGGGGCGCTCCATGCTGGCCCGCCGGTTCGGTCGCTGCGTGTTCGTTTCATCCAGCGCCGCCGAGTGCCCGGCTGAAGGGCAGGGGTATTATGCGGCCGCCAAGCTGGCTGGCGAGGCCCTGTACCGGAGCCTTGCCGTGGAGCTGTCCGGAAGGGGGATCACCGCCTGTTCCTTGCGCCTGAGCTGGCTGGATGCCGGGCGGGGTGCGGTATTTCTGGAGCGCAGGAGAGAGGGCGCAGAAAAACGGATGCCTACCGGTCGGCTGGTCCGCATGGATGAGGCCGTTGAAACAGTGTTGTTTTTGCTTTCAGCTTCGGCGTCCTCGGTCAATGGCACGGTAGTGACGCTGGATGGCGGGCTTTCGGCGACGAAAACCACATTTTGGGGATAGAATGGATTACTCGGAAATCACGGATAAGGTATGCGGCATTGTTGCCGACATTTTTGAACGCGACCCCCGGACGCTTTCCGGCGAAACCCGGCTCATGACGGATTTGCCTTGTGAGTCCATCGATTTGTTGGAGATCGGCGCACGGCTGGGCCAGACGTTCCACATCCTCGTTGATGACGATGTGGTGTTCCTGCGTTCCCTGCGTTACCATGTGGCGCATGGCGGCGAACCGAAAGCGGTTATCCGCCGTGAATATCCCTACCTTTCCCCGGAACGCGTGAAGGCGCTCGCCCTTGGCTTGTCCAACCCGGATGCCGTCCCGCAGCTCTGCCTTGATGACATTGCGGCGTACGTCCGCGCGGCGCTGCCTTCGGAGAAATATGAATAGGGTCGTCATCACCGGCATAGGCTGCTGTACCAGCCTCGGATGGGAGCAGGGCGGCATCGCGCGGGCGTTTGCCGGCGGATGCCCGGCGTTCGCCCCAAGCGAAGCCCTGCCGGGGTATTCCGCCTGCCCCATTTCCGATTTGGGGGATGATGCGGCGAATTCCCGTTTTTCGGCATGGCGGCACCGCCGCTATCTGAACCGGGGTGCGGCGCTTGCCGTCTTGTCCGGCCTTCGGGCGGCGGCTTCGGCGGGATTCGATCCGCACATGCCTCCACAGACCTGCCTGATGGGGGCATCCGGCCCCATGCTGGATTTCGATCGGGAAAACGGGCTTCCTCCGGCTGATTCCGAGGCGCTTGATGCGTTATGGCTCTTGCGTTGGTTGCCTAATACCGGAAACACCGCGTTGGCGCGTTTTCTCGATATCCACGGGGAGGGCCTCGTGCTTGGGACGGCGTGCGTGTCCGCGCTGCAGGCCATAGGGGAGGGCTTCCGGCGCGTGCGGTACGGCCTTTCGGAAACCGCCCTTTGCTCGTCCGGGGATTCCCGCCTTTCCCGCGGCGGGATGCTTGGGTATGCCAAAGCCCATGCGCTCAGCCGGAACCCCGTGCCGTCGGAAGCGTCCCGCCCCTTTGACGAGGCCCGTGACGGTTTTGTCCCCGGCGAGGGTGGGGCCGCCTTCGTGCTTGAATCCTTGGAGTCGGCGCGGGCGCGTGGGGCGGCGGTGTTTGCGGAGATCCTCGGCTTTGGGGCTTCTCTGGACGGAGGGGCGCTCACCGCGCCCGACGAATCGGCCCGCTTTGCGGAGCAGGCGGTACGGGGGGCGCTTGCCGATGCGGGCCTTGAGCCCCATGCCGTCGATTGGGTTTCCGCACACGGTACGGGGACCCCCCTCAATGACCGGAGTGAGGCCGTATTGCTGGAGAGGGTTTTTGCGCAGGCGGGGGCGAGTCCCGCCATAACCGCCCTCAAATCATGGATCGGGCATGGTTCCGCCGCCTGTGGAGGGATGGAACTGGCCTTGATGCTCGCCGCATGGCGATCCGGGCAGTTGCCGCCCATCCGGAACCTGCGCGAACCTTGTTCCGGGCTGTTGGACTTTGCCGTTGCAACGCGCCCGTTTCCCGGCCCGGTGGGAGTATTGGAAAATTTTGGATTTGGCGGGCAAAACGCGGCCTTGGTAGTACGGTGCGGCGATGACTGATGCCCTTCCCGGAGACGCACCCCGGCCTTTTGTCCTGCTGGACGCGGTGAGCGCGGCAGAACCGGATCACCTCACCGCGTGGCGCCGTTTTGGATCAGCCCCCATGTGGCAAGGGCTGGAGGCCGCGGCACAGGCCGCCGCCCTGCATCAGCGGTTCCTTGCGGGATTCTCGTGCCATGCCTTCCTGTTGTCTGTGGATGGATGCCGATTCCCCACAGATGCGCTCAATGGCTTGATGGCATTCCGTGCGGTTTTGCTGGGACAGTCCTTACGGGCGGCAACGTATCGGGTGGATGTTTGTCCGGCGTGCTCTCTCCCTTTGTCGGAAACGGGGAGTGCGGCGAAAACGGAGAAAGGCCTTTTCGAAATGGAATGTGGGAAAGAGGCTGTTCCGGCATGGTCGGTTTCCCTCGGCATCGGGCTGGCTCCTTATGACGATACCTTTAGAAGGGATATGTTGGAACCTCGATACAGGCGGCTTTTTCAATGGCTGACGCAAAACGCACCCTCCGCGAATGTCTCGATGAAAGGCTGAAGGAAGGCCGGGCCCGAGGGCTTGAACGGCGGCCGCCTTTACTGGACATGGCGGGCGAAGGCCCTGTCGTGCACATGGGGGGCCGGGCCTTCCTGAATTTTACGCTCAACGACGGGCTGGGGCTGGCCTCATCTGCGGAATGGCGCGCTGAGGTCGGGGAGTGTTTCGCGGCTTTCCCGCCGTCGGCTTCGGCGTCACGTCTGGCCGGCGGACGGAGCCGGATCACCGAAGAAGCGGAGCAGGCGGCTGCGGCGTATTTCGGGTTTGACGAATGCCTGTTCCTGCCGAGCGGCTATCAGGGCAACCTCGCTTGCGCTATGGCGTTGATCCATGCGGGGCAGCCCGTCTTTGTGGATCGCCGGGTACATGCCAGCATAGCGCGGGGGATCCTGTTGGGGAAAGCCGATGTGCGGACGTATGCCCATGCGGATTATGGGCATCTGGAACGGCGGCTTGCTTCCGCCCCTCCCGCCGCGGTACAGCCGCTGGTGATGACGGAGTCCTTGTTCAGTATGGACGGTACGGAACTCGATGTGTCCCGTATGGCTGAACTCCGCAGCAAGTACGGTTTTTTCCTGATGGTGGATGAGGCCCATGCTGTGGGCGCGCTCGGCCCCGGAGGGCGCGGGCTGTGCGCCGGGGTGCCGGGTACGGCGGACATCGTTCTGGGAACATTCGGCAAGTCGCTTGGGCTGTTCGGTTCGTTCCTGCTGCTTCCCAAGGGGTTCGCCGCCTTTTTTGAAAGCCTTTCCTCGGCGGTCATGCATTCCACAGCCATGCCTCCGGCCCATGCTGCGGCTGTTTTGAAGCTGTTGGAACGCTTGCCGCTGCTTGAAGGCGAACGCGCCCGGCTTCGGGACAACGCCGTGTTTTTTCGCGCCCGCCTGTCCGAGCTTGGGATCCCTACACGCGGTACCGCCCATATTGTTGCGGTACCTACAGGCGGGGAAGCAAGGACAACCCACCTTGGGGAACAGTTGGCGGAAAGGGGCGTGCTGGCACTGGCGGCCCGCTATCCTACGGTTCCCTACGGCGACGGTTTGCTCCGGTTTGGGCTCACCGCCTTGCATACGCATGGCATGTTGGAACGGACGGCCCGCCTCCTTGCGGATCTGTGGGGGTAAGCATACGGAGGAGATGGCTGTTTCAGTATCCGGTTCACAAAAAATGAATGGATATTACAGCATTATTATGTTGGCATGACGATACTCGGAAATGAGGCCGGGGGCGCATATACGCCGGGGCGTCGTGTCCGAGCTCGTCATGGCAAATTTGTGCATGGCGGCATCGTTCCCGGAGCGGGGGAACGAGCCCCGTTCGGGTTATTTGCTTTTGCTGGGTGAGGCCTTCTTCATGCTCTGGACGACGTTTTCGAGGTGCAGGAACATGGCGTCCTGAGCCGCTTTCTCGTCGCGGTTAAGGATGGCCTCGACGATTTTTTTGTGGTGGGCGTAGACCTGCTGGCGGCCTTCCTGCGACGTGAGGAGCTGCGAGTTGAAGTCGCTCATCATTGTCCGCATGGTCTGGAGCATGGTGGCAAGGATGCTGTTCCCGGACGCCACGGCGATGGCCTGGTGAAACGCGTAGTCGGATTTGATGAAGGCCGCCTTGTTAGCGATCTGGCTGCGTGACTGTTCGAGAATTTCCTTGAGCGCGGCGAGATCCTCGTCGCGTGCCCGGAGCACAGCAAAACGCACGTTGGACGTCTCAAGGACCTTGCGGACCTCGATCATCTCTTCGAGGGCGTACTGTTTGATGAGGTGCAGCATCAGGAGATTGTTCATCATAATGCTGTCTCCGTCGGCCACGAAGATGCCTTCGCCCACACGGGTTTCCAGCATACCGGCGTATTCCAGAGCACGAAGGGCTTCGCGGAGGGAAGGGCGGCTCACGCCGAGCATATCCGCAAGCTGGCGTTCGGGCGGGAGGCGATCCCCGCGTTTGAGTTCTCCCTTGACCAGCAGTTCCTTGATCTGCTCGATGACCTGCCCCGGAACGGTGCTTTTGACGACTTTATCGAACATATCCCACTCTTTTTTGAGTCCAAAAGGTTGATGACGGGGCCAACGGTTTTTGGCCGTCGGGAAAAACGCTGTTCCGGCCCGCCGGGGTGGTGGCGGAGCGGGATGCTGCCTTTCATTCTATCGGAACAAGCGGGAAGAGTCCAGTTTTGCCGGGAAAAAGCAAATAGAGCCATTTTTATAAAACATATTGAAATATATGTTTTTATAGTCTGGTAATGAAAAAAATATCAAAAGAAGATTGACAGATTTTGTACAGGGGGCTATTGCTGTTTTTGGTAAGACCATCTGTCCAATGAAACGTAAAGGGCGGCCTTCCGGAGGGTATGCCTTGCCCCGGAAGGCAGTAAACAGTGGATGGGACATCCGGAAACCAACTGCATACGCCGATGCCGCGGCGCGTGCGAAAGGGAACAGGCCCCCGCGAAGG
>NZ_JH114231.1:637336-639295 GCF_000224655.1 Bilophila sp. 4_1_30 | reverse complement strand
CAGAGCCGTGGTGAAGCCGGGCATGTATGCGATCATCCCTCCGGAAGGCCGTGTGTTCAACGTGATCCCCGGCATCGAAGGCTGCCGGATGACCATCCTGTGCACCCCTAAAATGGGCGCTGGCTTCGTCCAGCACATCGGCACGGCCCTGCCCGGCGGCGGGACCACCATGCCCTACGGCGCGTCCGGCCTGATCGAAACCTTTATCTACGTGCTTGACGGTGAAGGCTCGCTGACCGTCACTGTAGGCGGACGCACCGAAGTCATGCCGCAGGGCGGCTATGCCTACGCGCCCGCCGGGGTGGGCATCTCCTTCCGTAACGAGACGGACAAGCCCCTGCGCTTCCTGCTCTACAAGCAGCGCTACATCCCGCATCCCGATCCCGCGATGCAACCCTACGCCGTGTTCGGCAATACCAACGACATCGAAGAACGCATCTACGACAACATGGAAAACGTGTTCGTGCGCGATCTGCTGCCCGTGGACGAACGTTTCGACATGAACATGCACATCCTGTCCTTCGCGCCCGGCGGCTGCCATCCTTTCGTGGAAACGCACGTGCAGGAGCACGGCGCGTACCTGTACGAAGGGGAGGGCCTGTACCTGCTGAACGACGACTGGGTTCCGGTCAAGGCTGAAGATTTCATATGGATGGGCGCGTACTGCAAACAGTGCTGCTACGGCGTGGGCCTCACCCGCCTTTCCTACATCTACTCCAAGGATTGCCACCGCGACGCGGAGATTTGATGCCGGAGGCCCGCGGCGTTTCCGGCGGCGGGCCGCCTCCCCCACAACACCGCCGTCATACAATGGAGCGTTATCATGACCATTTCCGCAAGCCTCAAGCCGCTGGACCTTCGTGACGAACTTGAAGCCGCCAACATGAAGGGCAAAAACCTGACCTTCCTCGACGACTACAGCAAGGAAGAGCTCGGGCATCTCTTCAAGGCCGCCGAACTGCTGGAGCCGTACTCCAAGAACCAGATTCCGCTGCTTGCCAACAAGCTCCTGTATACACTGTTTTTCCAGCCGAGCACGCGTACCCGGTGCAGCCACGAGGTCGCCATGCACCGCCTCGGGGGGCGCGTGATCACCGAGACTGATCCGATGGGCCATTCCGCGATGGCGAAGAATGAATCCCTGTACGACGGCATCCGGGTTATCTCCCAGTACGCCGATGTGCTGGTGCTGCGCCACGGGGACAGCGAACAGGTTCTGTCCACGCTGGAACGCCTCGGTTCGGATGCTTGCCCGATCATTTCCGGCGGCTACGGGCACGTGACCCATCCCACGCAGGGCCTGCTGGACATGTACACCGCCCTGCGCGCCCTGAAGAAGCCCTTTGAGGACATGCGCATCATCATTTCCACGCCCGACCTGTCCCGCGCACGTTCCGGGCAATCCTTCGCCCTCGGCGCGGCCCGCATGGGTGCTCACATCATCTACACCGGCTCAAGCGGGCTGCGGACCCCGCAGGTCCTGATCGACAAGCTGAAGAGCATGGGCGCGAGCTTTGAGGAACATTTCGATCTGACGCACGACGAAAATGTCGAGCTCATGACCAAGGCCGATCTGCTGTACCTGCCCGGCAGCTCCCTGAAGAAGGAAGACCCCAACCGCGAGGACTTCATGCGGAAGGTCGCCAACCATTATCTGTACCTCAACGATCTCGAATACATCAAGAAGAAGACCGGGCGCGTGGTCGGTATCATGCATTCCCTGCCGCGCAACGACTTCGAGTTCGAACAGAGCCTCGATAAGAGCGAATTCGAACTGTATTTCAAGCAGATCGGGTTCAGCATCCCACTGCGCATGGCTCTGCTCGCGTCCATTTGCGGCGTGAACTAGTCTTGTACAGGAGATGCGGGGCCGTTTTCGGCGGCCTCCCTCCCCGGCACGTTTCCGTGAGGCCCGCTTCCGGGCCGGTCGCCATCTCGCCCCGGGATCCTTTTTTACCC
>NZ_JH114231.1:634859-637174 GCF_000224655.1 Bilophila sp. 4_1_30 | reverse complement strand
ACCCGCCATCGGGAGAAGCAGACATGCCGACACGCAAGGTCGCAGTTATCGCCATCGGCGGAAATTCGCTCATCCTCAGTAAGGACGCCCAGACCGTACAGGATCAGTACAGGGCCCTGTGCGTCACCGGAAAGCATATCGTGAGCCTCGTGGAGCTGGGATATCAGGTGGTTGTCACCTATGGAAATGGCCCGCAGGTGGGCTTCCTGCTGTGGCGGAGCGAAGTCGCGCACGCCACGTCCGGGCTGCACGGCCTGCCGCTGGTGACTTGCGTGGCGGACACGCAGGGCGGCATTGGGTACCAGATTCAGCAGACGCTGAAGAACGAGTTCCTCCGGCGCGGCCTGTGCGAGGATTCCATCGCCGTGCTGACGCAGGTGGTCGTGGACAAGGACGATCCCGGTTTCCGGAATCCCACGAAGCCCGTGGGCGAATTCTACCCGCCCGAGCGGGCCGAGGTCCTCCGCCGCGAAAACCCCTCGTGGGTGCTCAGGGAAGACGCCGGGCGCGGCTTCCGGCGTTACGTACCCTCTCCACGCCCTTTGGAGATCGTCGAGGAGGCCGGGTTGAGAACGCTCCTTGCCTCGGGCCTGCACCTCATCGCGGGCGGTGGCGGCGGTATCCCGGTGTTCCGTACGGAAGGGGGCTATGAGGGCGTCGATGCCGTGGTGGATAAGGATTTGACCTCCTGCCTGCTCGCCAAACGCATCAAGAGCGACTTGTTCGTCATTTCCACGGCGGTGTCCAACGTCGCCATCCATTTCGGAACGCCCGAGCAGGAAAATATTTCCCGGATGACCGTGGCAGAGGCGATGGCCTGCGTGGAAGCCGGGTACTTCGCTCCGGGCAGTATGCTTCCCAAGGTCCTGGCGGCGGTGGATTTCGTCAAGGCAACCGGCAAGGAGGCCATCATCACCTCGCCGGAAAACGTCCGCGCCGCGGTCGTGGAAGGCAAGGGGACGCATATCGTCCCCTGATCGGTGCCCAATCTTTCGAGAGGACGGATGTCTGCCGCGCCTTGCGCGTCTCGGGAACGCTCCGGAAGGTTTTATGAGGAGAAAAAACGGCAAGGGGTTGCGGAGAGAGGGCTAATACGTTATGATAAACCAAAATAGATAAATAACTTACTGTAATTTTTTGTTTTATTTAAACTGGTCAGACAGCTTAACCATCTTACTATGTAGGCGTACGATCCCTCTGCACATCTCTCCGGCGCCTGCCGCCGCCTCTCGGAGCCCGCATGTTCGATTTAGCGATCAGGAACGGAATGTTGGTCACCGCCGATAGGGTTTTCTGCGGGCATCTGTACGTCAGGAATGGGAAAATCGCGGCGATCTCCGATGACGGAACGCTGCCGGCGCGCGAGGAGCTGGATGCCGCCGGGTTGTATGTGCTGCCCGGTATGCTGGACTGTCACGCCCATATCAACGATCCCGGCTTCACTTGGCGCGAAGACCTGCCGCACGCCTCGGAAGCGGCGGCGGTGGGCGGGGTGACGACCCTCATCGACATGCCTCTCCAAAACACGCCACCCCTGACCTCCGCGGATGCCTTCGCGAACAAGCTGGCCGTGTTCGAGGGCCGCAGTCTCGTGGACTATGCGCTCTGGGGCGGGCTCGTGACCGACAACACCGCCGAACTGGCGGGCATGGACGCGGCCGGGGCCGTGGGTTTCAAGGCCTTCATTGCGCCCGTGTCCCTCGGGTATTCCAGTGTGGACATGGGGCTGGCGCGTGAGGCGTTGTTCCGGATCAAGGCTTTCGGCGGCCTCGCCGGGTTCCACTGTGAGGATCACGCGCTTATCTGCGCCGGTGAAGCGAAGGCGAAGGCCGGGGGCGGGACCCGACGTGCCTTTCTGGACAGCCGCCCCGTGGTCGCGGAAGTCATCGCCACGGCGAACGTCATCGAACTGGCCCGTGAAACCGGGGCCCGCGTGCACATCTGCCACGTCAGCCATCCCCGCGTGGCCGAACTCGTCCGCCGGGCACAGGCCGATGGTTTGTCCGTCACTGGCGAAACCTGCCCCCATTACCTCGTTTTTACAGAAGAAAGCCTCTTGTCATGCGGTACGGTCTTCAAGTGTGCGCCGCCCCTGCGGACCGCCGAGGCTCGAGACGGGCTCTGGGAATACGTGCTGGACGGCACCCTGTCCTGTATCGGCTCGGATCATTCGCCGTCGCGTCCCGACGAAAAGGACGAGGCGGTACACGGCGTCATGGGCGCGTGGGGCGGCCTCAGCGGTCTCCAGAGCCTCGTGCAGGTCATGTTCGATCAGGCCGTGACCCGGCGCGGGTGCAGCCCGAGCCTGCTGGCCC
>NZ_JH114231.1:630564-634690 GCF_000224655.1 Bilophila sp. 4_1_30 | reverse complement strand
GGGGCAGGGTGGTGGCCCGCGAGGGCAATGTACTGGCCCCGTTCGGGCACGGCCTTTTCCAGCCCCGCAAGCCCTGAGTGCGTCCCACCCGTTGCCAAGGCAACGCTAACTCATAAGGAGTACAACGATGGCAAGTCTCACGAACGGTTGGAAGCTCTTTTCCGCTGCCGCGCTGACGGCGGCGATGCTCTTTACGGCGGTGCCCGCAAAGGCCGAAGCCATCCCCGACGGGGGCACGTTCACGGTGACCTGGGCGCAGAACCCCGTTTCGCTGAACCCCGGCCTGAGTTCCGGCATCTCCTCGGGCATCCCCGGCGCGCAGCTTTTTGCGAGCCCGCTCCAGTACGACGACCAGTGGAATCCGCATCCCTACCTTGCCGAAAAGTGGGAGATGGCCCCCGACGGCCTGAGCCTGACCCTGCATCTGGTCAAGGGGGCCAAGTTCCATGACGGCACGCCGATCACCTCCGAGGACGTGGCGTTCTCCATCATGGCGATCAAGGCCAACCATCCCTTCAAGGCCATGTACGCGCCCGTATCCGGCGTGGATACGCCCGATCCGTACACCGCGGTCATCCGGCTCTCCAAGCCGCATCCCGCCATCCTGTTGTGCATGTCCCCGGTGCTGTGCCCGATCATGCCCAAGCACGTCTACGGCACCGATCCCAATATCCGCCAGAATCCCGCGAACAAGGCTCCCATCGGCAGCGGACCGTTCAAGTTTGTGGAATGGAAGCCCGGCGACTACATCATGCTTGAGAAGAACAAGGACTTTTTCATTAAGGGCAAGCCGCATGTCGACCGCGTCATCATCAAGATCATTCCCGATATGAACAATCGCGTCATGGCCGTCGAGCGCGGCGAAGTGGACGCCATGCCTTTCTTTGACAGCCTCCGCGAAGTGAAGCGTCTCTCCGGCGACAAGAACCTCGTGGTCACCAACAAGGGCTACGCCGGTATCGGCTCCCTCGACTGGGTGGCCTTCAACACAGGCAAGAAGCCGTTCGACGACGTACGGGTCCGTCAGGCAGCGGCCTACGCCATCGACCGCAATTTTTTCGCCAAGGTCATCATGATGGGCCTTGTGACGCCTTCCGCCACCCCGATCACGCCGTTCAGCCCCTTCTATACGAAGGACGTAAATATGTATGACGTGAACCTCGAAAAGGCCAAGAAGCTGCTCGACGAGGCCGGGTATCCGGTCAAGGGCGACGGCACCCGCTTTACCGTGACCGTGGACTACGCCCCCGGTTCCCCCACCACCAAGATGATGGCCGAATACCTGAAGCCTCAGCTCGCCAAGGTCGGCATCGACGCCAAGATCCGCATTTCCCCCGACTTCGGCACGTGGGCCGAACGGGTGTCCAACTACAACTTCGACATCACCACCGACAACGTGTTCAACTGGGGCGACCCGGTTATCGGCGTGCACCGCACGTATTCCTCGGTCAACATCGTGAAGGGCGTTCCTTTCTCCAACACCCAGCAGTACCGCAATCCCAAGGTCGACGCGATCATGGAACAGGCGGCCTCCGAGGTCGACAACGAGAAGCGCGCGAAGCTGTATAAGGAATTCCAGCAGATCGTCATGAACGACGTGCCGATCTACTTCATGACCACCACCGCCTACCACACCATCTACAACAAGCGTGTCGGCAACGTGCCCGCGTCCATCTGGGGCTTCCTCGCTCCGTATATGGACGTTTACCTGAAGAAGTAGCCGCGCTTGACCGGGCCGGGCGGGGAAACTCCGCGCGGCCCGGCGCCCTCCCGGACAGGGGCTGTTCCGGACGTGCCTGTCTTTCTCGGAATGGGCCCCGGCCCATTCGCAACATACGCGGAGAGTTCTTATGACGTTCTTGCGTGTCGTAGGAAAACGATTGTTCTGGGCTGCCGTCCTGCTCGTTCTGGTACTGTGCCTGAACTTCTTTCTCATCCGGCTGGCTCCCGGCGATCCGGCGGTGACCATCGCTGGCGAAATGGGCGGTGCCAGCCCCGAACTGCTTGCCTCCATCCGCGAGCAGTACGGGCTGAACCAGAGCCTGTTCAACCAGTTCGTCGCCTATTTCGGCAAGGTGCTGCACGGCGATCTCGGCTACTCCTATTTCTTCAATCTTCCGGTGATGGAGCTCATTCAGGATCGCCTGCCCGCGACGCTGCTGCTCGTGGTCACCGCCGTGTGCGCGGCGGTCCTCATCGGCGTCTGCCTCGGCGTGCAGGCCGGGCGGCGTCCGAACAGCTGGACCAGCCATCTGGTGACCATCGTGGCCCTGATCGGCTTTTCCGCCCCCGCGTTCTGGACCGGCATGATGCTGCTCATCCTGTTCGCATCGTGGATCCCCATCCTGCCCGTGTCGGGCATGACGACCATCGGCGCGGGCTACACGGGGTTCGCCTATGTCCTCGACGTGGCCCATCACCTCATCCTGCCGGTGGTGACGCTGGCGATCCTCTACATCGCCCAGTACAGCCGCATGGAACGCGCCTCCATGATCGACATCCTCGGTACGGACTACATCCGCACGGCACGGGCCAAGGGCCTGCGGGAACGGACGGTCGTGTATAAGCACGCCTTGAAGAACGCGCTCATCCCGGTGGTGACGCTGGCGGGTATGCAATTCAGCCAGGTGTTCGCCGGGGCCGTGCTCGTGGAAACGGTATTCAACTGGCCCGGCATGGGGCGGCTCGCCTACGAGTCCATCCTGCGCAAGGACTATCCCACGCTGCTCGGCATCCTCTTCTGCTCTGTGTTCGTGGTCATCATCGCCAACGTCCTGACCGACTTCGCCTACCGGTTTCTTGATCCCAAAATGAGAGTGGGGAGGAGGTAGCCATGTCCGAACAAAGCGCCGCTTGGGAATACAAGGAAGAGTCCCCCCTGCGTGAAGCGTGGAAGATGTACCTGCAAAACCGAGCCGCCGTGCTAGGGCTGGTTCTGCTCGGGGCCGTCCTGATGCTCACTTGCGTGGGCCCGCTGGTCTACTCGGTGGATCCCTTCGAGATGGTCGCTCCGCCCATGAGCGCGCCCGGTGAATACGGCCTGATCTGCGGCAGCGATTACTTGGGCCGCGACATCTTCGCGGGCATCATCGCAGGGGGCAAGGCCACCATGGCGGTGGGCGGTTTCGCCACGCTGGTGACGCTGTGCATCGGCATCACCATCGGGGCGCTGGCCGGGTACCGGCAGGGCATCTGGGACGAACTGCTCATGCGGGCCACGGAATTCTTTCAGGTGTTGCCTCCCCTTCTGCTTGCGATGGTTGTGGTGGCCTTGTTCAGCCCCTCGCTGACCAGCGTGGCCGTATCCATCGGTATTGTGAGCTGGCCGCAGGTCGCCCGCGTCACCCGCGCCGAATTCATGCGGATCAAGGAAATGGACTACGTGGCCGCCGCGAGGACGATGGGCGCGGGAAACGCTACCATCATGTGCCGGGTCATCCTGCCCAACGCCATCCCGCCGCTGGTCATCGTGGCCACCCTGACCATTTCGTCGGCCATCCTGTTCGAGTCTGGCCTGAGCTTCCTTGGCCTCGGCGACCCCAACATCATGACATGGGGCATGATCATCGGCTCCAACAAGGATTACATCATGAATTCTTGGTGGGCGGTCACGTTCCCCGGCCTGGCCATTTTCCTTGTGGTACTTGCCATCGGGCTGATCGGCGACGGCATCAACGATGCGTTCAACCCCCGCCTGCGGCGACGCTAGCGCGGCCCGCAAACCGATTTCGAAACGAGGCGAACCATGGAAGATACGTTGCTTGAAGTCAGGGACCTTCAGGTGGAGTTCTCGACGAAGATGGGGATCGTCAGGGTCCTCGACAAGGTGAACCTGAAAGTCGATCCCCGGCAGACCGTGGGCATCATCGGCGAATCCGGGTGCGGCAAGAGCATGATGGCCCTTTCGATCATGGGGCTCGTGCCCATCCCGCCGGGCCGGATCGCCGGAGGTGAAATCCTGTACCGCGGGACCGACCTTCTCACACTGGAGAAAGACGCCATCCTCGACATCCGGGGAAAGCGGATCGCCATGATCTTTCAGGAGCCCATGAACTCGCTGAACCCTGTCTTCACCGTGGGCAACCAGCTCGTCGAGACGCTGCTGCGGCACGAGGACATGACAAGG
>NZ_JH114231.1:598921-630246 GCF_000224655.1 Bilophila sp. 4_1_30 | reverse complement strand
CGGTGGGTATCCCTTCCCCCGAGAAGCGGATGCACGACTATTCGTTTCAGATGTCGGGCGGTATGCGCCAGCGCGTGATGATCGCCATGAGCCTGTGCCTCGATCCCGACATCCTCATCGCGGACGAGCCGACCACCGCCCTCGACGTGACCGTGCAGGCGCAGATCCTCGACCTGCTGCGGGAGATGCAGGACCGCGTGGGCGCGTCCATCATCATGATCACCCACGATCTGGGCGTGGTCGCGGAGGTGTCCGACAAGGTCGCCGTGATGTACGCGGGCCGCAAGGTCGAGGAAGGCTCGGTCGAGCAGATTCTGTTCAACCCGCAGCACCCGTATACGAAAGCGCTCAAGGGCTGTATCCCGCACCTCCAGCGGACGCCCGCAAGCGGGCGGCACCGCCTGCACGAAATCCCCGGCATGGTGCTCGGCATGGCCGAACTTGGCAAGGACCGCTGTTCGTTCTACGAGCGCTGTCCGTGCGGGAAGCCGGAATGCATGGAGCACAACCCGCCCGCAAAGGCGATCGACGCCGGACATGAAGTGGCCTGCTGGCTCTACAGCTGACGTTGGCCCGTGAAGAGAACACCGTTTACCAAAGGGTGAGCCATGAGCACTGAAAATGAGGGCCTCCTTGAGGTCAGGGACCTGAAGGTTCACTTTCCGCTCCCGAAAAAGTCGCTGTTCGGGGAACGTTCCTACGTGAAGGCTGTGGACGGCGTGTCGTTCCGCGTGCGCAAGGGCACCACGTTCGGCATCGTGGGCGAAAGCGGTTCCGGGAAGACAACCATAGCCAAGGCCATCATGGGGCTGGTGGGCGTCTCGGGCGGTTCCATCAGGCTGGAGGGCAACGAGCTTGTGGGCATCCCGGAGGATCGGCTCAAGGCTCTGCGCCCCAAGTACCAGATCGTCTTTCAGGACCCGTACTCCTCGCTCAACCCGCGTATGCGCGTGGGCAAGATCGTGCAGGACCCTCTGAATCTCATGGACTTGGGCAGCCACGAGGAACGCGAGGAGCGGGAAAAGGAGGTCTTCGAGCAGATCGGGCTGCATCAGGCGCAGCGGGCGCTGTTCCCGCACCAGTTTTCCGGAGGGCAGCGCCAGCGCATCAGTATTGGCCGGGCGCTGGCGAGTTATCCCGAACTGATCATCTGCGACGAGCCCGTCAGCGCGCTCGACGTGGCCATCCAGGCGCAGATACTCAATCTGTTCATGGACCTTCAGGAAAAGAACAACCTCACGTATTTGTTCATTTCGCATGACCTCGGCGTCGTGCAGCACATGTGCGACGACATCGGGGTCATGTACCTTGGCCGGTTCGCGGAGGTGGCGGACAAGGTATCCCTGTTCACGTCCCCCGCCCATCCCTACACCTATTCGCTGCTGTCGGTCGTCCCGCAGGTGTCGCGTTCTCCCAAGGGCGGACGCGTGAAGCTGCTCGGCGATCCCCCGAGCCCCATCGATCTCAAGCCCGGCTGTCGGTTCAATACCCGCTGTCCCTTTGCCGAGGACGTCTGCCGCCATGAGGAGCCGGAACTCAGGAAGATCGGGGACAACCATTTCGTGGCCTGCCATCTGGTCAGGGACGGGCTCGGCCCGCATCAGCGGGGCGGGGAGTGGAAGATCTGACGGCGGTCCGCGCCGGAATCGGGATTGCGCATAAACGGGGGGATTCCCTCCTTTGAAAAGGATTCGTCATGGAAAAGAAAAGACTGACTGTGCACGGCAACGAAGTGACCGACGGGCGTTTCGCATGGGTAACCCCCGAGAAGGACATCGAACTGCTCAGGAAGGGCATTCAGGCCGGGTTCAAGTCGCTGGCCTACGGCAACGAGCCTTATGGCTGCGTGCTGGCGGGGCCTTCGGGCGAGCTGCTTCTTGAAGGGCTGAACACCTGCCTCACGGAGCACGACCCGCTCGCGCACGGCGAAATGAATCTGTGCCGCGAGGCCGCCCAAAAATACGATCCCGAATTCCTGTGGCAGTGCTCGATCTACGTGCCCGGCAGCCCATGCAGCATGTGTACCTGCGCCATTTTCTACACGAATATCGGGCGCATCGTTCATGCCACGAGCATCTACGACAAGCAGGACTACACTGTGATGGATCTGCCTTATCTCGGGCTGTCTCCGCTGGAAATCCTGCGGCGGGGCAACAAGGACATCGTGATCGACGGCCCCTATCCCGAACTGGCTGAAGAGTGCATGAAGAAGTTTGAGCATTTCGATCCCTCGGGCATCGAGTTCTACGCCAAAAGCGCCCATCATCTCATGAAACGATAGGCCCTAGCCTTGGAAGGGACGCCCCGGCACCGCGGGCGTTCCCGGATCCCGGAGAAGCGGGCCCCCCGTCCGGCGGGACGGGACAACCCTTGGGGAGAGTATGTTATGAAACGATGCGCGATGGTCCTTCTTGTCTGCGCGGCGCTGGCCGGCCTTGTATCGGGGCTGGCCGTGGCCGCCATTCCGGTCAAGGTGGCTTCCTCGGTCGGCACGGGCGAACAGAACTACGTCAACGTGACCTACGGGAAGCTGGTCGAACTGGCCCAGAAATATTCGGGCGGCGCCTTCGCATTTCAGCTGTATCCCGACATGCGGCTTGGGGACGAACAGAAGACCGTCCGCGCTCTCCAGCACGGCGATATCCAGATGTCCGTGCTGGCGACGAATAACTTCATGCCGTTCGCGCCATCCTGCGGCTGGCTGAACATGCCGTACCTGTTCGGCTCGCTGGAGGAATTCCGCAAGCTGGTCGATCTGATGTGGGACCAGCACAACGCGTGGGCGGTCAAGGAGAGCGGCGCGCGCGTCCTCGCCATCGTGGACATCGGCTATCGGCAGCTGACCACGGACGCGGCCCATCCCGTCCGCAATCTCGCCGACGCCCGGGGGGTGACCGTGCGCACACCGCAGAACGCGCTGGCGGTTTCCGCCTTCAACGCCCTTGGCTTCAAGCCGCATCCCGCGTCCTTCGCGGATACTTACGGTATGCTCGCCAAGGGAACCGTCAGTGGGCAGGAGGGTTGCTTCAACAACGTGGTGACCATGAAGTTCGCGGATCACCAGAAGTACGCCACCTGCATCAACTATGCGGTCCACAGCGCCAACATCATCGTCAATGAGGAATGGCTTCAGGGCCTGCCGGAACAGGCCCGCGACGCACTGATCCGCGCGGGCCGGGAAGCAATGGCCTACGAACGGACGAAGGTTTCCCAAATGCTTGTCGCGGACGACAGGGCCTTGCAGGAGCAGGGCATGGAACTGCTCGGCGTGGTGGAGGATCTCTCCGAGTGGACCCGCCTCGGGCGGACGTCGTGGCTCAAGTGCTATGACGTGCTCGGGTATGGCGACGCCGACAAGGGCAAGGCGATCATGGCGGTGGTGCTTTCCAAGAAGGAAGCACTGGCCAACGCGTGGGAGGACTGGCTCAGGCAGCCGCCCGCGACGCGCTGAGCCTTTTTCTCGACGTTTGAAAATGCCATACAAAAAAAGCGGAGCCTCAGAGGTTCCGCTTTTTTGTGCCTTGAGAGGTGGGTTCCGTAATTTGTCTCGGTAAATGCCTCGGCTCTCCAGCGAGGGAGTCTCTGGAACGGATATGAGGCCGCCCGGCGTGGAGGCACCGGGCGGCCTCATGGGTGAACGGAATCAGGTTTCTATGAGTTCGAGCATCAGGTTTTCGGGGCCCCGGACGAAGGCTACGCGGTTCTGATTGGCGGGCATGGACGCCAGCGTACAGCCAAAGCCCTTGACCAGGGATTCCACGCTGGTTTCGAGATGCGGCACATACACCCCCACATGCTCGTAGCCGACCTGGCCGGATTGTAGCTCCTTGGCCTGCGGGATTTCCTTGAAATAGATTTCCAGTCCTCCGAAGCGCATGATCGCACCCGGATCGTCCCCGAAAGTACGGTATTCGACGAATTCCGCACTGAGCGCCTCGCGCCAGAAGCGGATCATTTTTTCCATATCCCGGCATATGACATGCAAATGTGCCAACGTATACATGGCTTCTCCTTGGTGTTGGGGGAGGGCGACGGGTTCCCTGCCGGAAAAGATGGGAAGGCAGAATTCCATCCCATGAAAATCCTGGGCGTCGCGTGTTGTTGAGGCAGGTCCTGTGGACCCGGCAGCCTCTGATGCGCGTTGGGCATCCGCCCGATGCCGCAGGCGGGCCGTTCGTGTGCCTTGTTCATGGACGGTGGTCAATGGTCTGTCCAATAAATTATCTTACCTTTAACCTTCATGCAAGGCCTTCTTTGCTGGCGTTGGGAGGATAAAGCCGCCCGCGCAGAGAAAAGAGAGGCTGTGATGGCAAAAAAGCCTTGAAGGATACATGGATGGGATGGATGACAGGGAGATCGGAAATCTTTCCGTTCGTGTGGGAGGACAGGGCAAAATCGTGAAAGCTGCGGAAACCGTATCTCGCCGTTCCGTGCCCGATAGTGGGGCAGAGGTAGCGATCAGCTCGGGAAACGCTGTTGGCTGCGGGTTCCATTCTGAAGGGAACCCGCTCCACAGATGCAGAGTTGATTTGTATTATAGTAAAAATATCAAGTATATAATATTGATATCCCCCCCAAGCCCCTCTACATTTCACACAATGGACTTTCACACTGTCGGCTCCAGTGTGATGCCCGGCGAAAAAGCATGTCCCCTTTCTATCCGAAGCCCGCTCACTGAAAACCCGGAACAGGATTGGGCATCAGGCGGATTGCTCCGAATCGGGGCATGGCTTCAGGACCGAGTTTTTCATCACACCCCAAAAAAGGAAAAGGCTCATGAGCGACGAAACGATGACGGCTGAAATTGAAAAAAGGCCATTGAGCATGACTGTAAACGGCAAGGAGGTCGGCCCGATCGATGTGCCGGTCGGAATGCCGATGATCGATTTTTTACATCATTATCTCAACTTGACCGGCACGCATTTCGGCTGTGGGCAAGGTGTCTGCCATGCCTGCACCGTCCTCGAAGTGCAGCCGGACGGGAGGCTGGTCGACACCCGGACCTGTATTGCCAATGCCCATGCTTTCAACGGCAAGACAATCATCACTATCGAAGGTCAGGCAAAAACGGACGCAGAGGGTAATGTCACGGAACTGACGCCGATTCAGAAAGCTTTCATCGAAAAATTTTCGTTCCAGTGCGGCTATTGTACGCCCGGTTTCGTCGCGGGCGCGACCGCATTTATCGATCGCCTCAAGCATGAGCCGGTCAAGCGTGCCGATCTGGAGAGCGCAATCGAGGACGCCCTCAATGATCATATTTGCCGCTGTACGGGGTACGTGCGGTATTACGAAGCCGTGCGCGATGTCGCCCTCGCCACGCCCGGCTGTGTGATCGGCTCGGTGGATTAGCTATGAAAAACACTATAATACGCAATTGGATTGTAGCTATCGTCGTCATTGTCGTGGTAGCGGCGCTTGTCGTTTTATCCGGCCTGTTCCGGACATCAAGCGTAGCTCCGCAGGCGCGGCAGGCTCTTTCGCCCGAGCGGATGCAGGCCCTGATCCCGCGTGGTCGCGAGCTGGCCTTGGCGGGAGACTGCTTCGGTTGCCACTCGATGCCGCAGGGGCCGATGGGGGCCGGCGGTCTGGCGATAGCGACGCCGTTCGGTACGCTCTATTCGACCAACATCACACCGGACAAACAGTACGGCATCGGCAATTACACGCGTGCCGATTACCATCGCGTAATGCGGGACGGCATCGCGCCGGGCGAGCGCAATCTCTATCCGGCCATGCCCTTTGTCTTCAGCCATATAACGACGCCCGACGACATTGACGCGCTCTATGCCTACAACATGAGCATCCCGGCCATGCCAATCGCCAATAAGTCCAATACGGGTGTGTTTGTGCTGCCGGTGCGTCCGTTCATGGGCTTCTGGACGCTGTTGAACTTTCCCGACCGCAAGGCTCCGCGGAACGGCCAGCGCTCCGCGGAATGGAACCGGGGCGCCTATCTCGTCGAAGGGTTGGCGCATTGCGGCTCGTGCCACTCGCCGCGCAATTTCATGATGGGCGTTGAATTCTCCCGATCCTTGCAGGGCGGTGAGGTGGACGGGGTGGTTGTCCCCGATATTACCGCAGCGGCACTCGCCAAGCGAGGCTTCGACGTCCCCACGCTGAGCACCTATCTCGCCACGGGGATGGCACCGCAGGGCACTTCGTTCGACAGCATGTACACGGTCACGCATTTTTCGACCAGTGCGATGGAACCGGAGGACGTCAAGGCGGTCGCCATTTATCTGCTCACCGGCAAGGACGGCAAGCTGGCGCGTCCCGCCGCGTCTCCCGTACCGTTGCCGCAAGCCGCCGTTCCTAAAGCCGGTACGCCCATGGCTGCGGGCCGATTGACCTATATGGCGTCGTGTGCGGGCTGCCACGGCATGGACGGTGAGGGCATTCCCAATGTCAGTCCGGCCATGAAGGGCAATGCGGCGTTGGCGATGGACAACCCGCAGACGCTCATCAATGTCGTCCTCAACGGCACCCCCACACAGATATTCAAGAATGGAGAGCGGATGTACGCCATGCCGCCCTTCGCCCACCGCCTGGATGCCGCCGAGGTTGCCGATCTCGTGACCTGGATCAGAGCGGAATGGGGCGGCCAGGCCGTGCCGGTGACGGTGGAGCAGGTAAGCGCTCAGGAAACAGCGGTAAAATAAACGGCATAATGGACGGGCCTGCCACAAGGTGTGGTCGTCTTTTTTCATGACGCTTGCAGGTTCCTACGCAAAGGGATTTCGAACGGGAGAAAACGATGATGATGTATAGTTCGCGACGCCAGTTTATCAAACTTGGCATGTTTTTCGGTATTTCCGTGATGATCGGGCGCTTGCCCGATGCCCATGCGCTCGAAGTGCATTCGGGCCCCAGTCCGCTGGACTGGATGTCGCCGGACGGCAAGGTCCGTTACCGGTGGGACGCCTTGCGCAAAGTGACCGGGCAGAAGACGTTCGCGCGGGACTTTCGCGCACGCGATCTGTCCGGCTGGCCCAAGGAGCAGGCCCACGCATTCTTCATCAAGGCAACGCGGGCCGACCGGATATTCGAGGGCGTGGACTTGAGCCTTCTGGGGCCGAAATTGCAGCCCGACCGCCTCGTCCTGCATGAAGAACTCTTCGGCGACGGCGTGACCGTTCCGCAGCCAGAAAGTCTGGCAGCCGGGTTCTATGGCAAAAATTTTCTGGTTCCCAGAGGGCAGACGCCGCCGCTGATCGGACATCCGGTGGCGTTGCTGGTGTATCACGATTTCGATCGGTTTGAGGCGGCGAAGCGGATGTTGCGTTTTGCGCAGGATGTCGTGAAGTACGGCGCCGCCACCGGCCCGAATACGCCGTCCAATTACGGCGCGGCACGCTATGTCCGAATCGGCGGCGATACCCCGACCTCGTCGTCTGTCTATTCGCCGATGCAGGATGCCATCATCTGGGGCGCTTTTGACGGCAATAACCCGGTGTGGCCGCCGGAATCTCCGACCGGAGTGTTCGTGCCGGCCTCCGTGATGCTGAAACAGCGGGGTGGCGGCGGGGTGCGCGATCCGCTTACGGTCGCACGCGAAACTTATGAACCGATGCGGCGCGGCATGGACGCGGCTGCGGACATCGAAAAGGCCATCGAAGCGGCGCGCAAGGATGAAAACAAGCTTGTACTGGACCGGAGCGGGTTCTCGCAATCGATCGACCCATGCGCGTTGGAGGCCGACAACGGCAATGCGTGGTATGACGCAAAGACGCGCACGCTGCATCTGATCGTGGGCGCGCAGTCGCCTTATGAGGTCGCTCGGGTCGCGGCGCTGATGGTTAAGGACAACAAGCGATTCCCGGTCGAGACGATCAAGCTGCTTTCGGGCACCACCGTCGGGTACGGCTCCAAGGACCATTCGCTTTTCCCGTTCTACGCCATCGCTGCGTGTTTTTATGGAGATGGGCTGCCGGTGCGGCTGGCCAACGACCGCTACGAACAGTTCCAGCTCGGCATAAAGCGCCACTCGGTCGAAATGGATGTAACGATCGTTGCCGACCGCAAGAGCGGCAAGTTTGAGATCCTGAAGGTGTTCTACAAGTTCAATGGAGGCGGCCGCGCGAATTTTTCCTTCTCGGTCGCTCAGGTGGGTGCCACCGCAGCGCAGTCGATCTATTATTTCCCGAAATCCGATCTTACGACCGTCGCGCTTGCGACGCCCGCGGTCGAAGCGGGGTCGATGCGCGGTTACGGCACCCTTCAGGCCATGAGCATCACGGAGCTGATGGTCGACGAACTCGCCGTTGAGCTGGGTATGGACCAGATCGAGCTCCGCCGCCGCAATGCATTGCAGGCGGGCTTTGAAAATACCCAGGGAGCCCAGCCGCTGGGCGAGCTGAACAATATTGAAATGCTCGATCTAGCGGCAAAGCATCCTCTGTGGGTGAACCGCGAGAAAGCCAAGGTTGATTTTGACAAGGCCAATCCCGGCAAGCGGTACGGCGTCGGCTTCGCGCAGGTACAGAAGGATTACGGCACGGGTGCGGATACCAGCGCGCTGGCGCTGGAATTTGATGCTGACGGCAAGGTGTGGATGCGCCACTGCGTGCAGGAGATCGGCACCGGCGCGACTACGGCGCAACAGGTCATCGTCCGCGACATGCTGGGCAAGGCTCCCGACTTTGTCGAATTTGGTGTTGCGGAGTTTGCGGAACTGCCAATGGTCAGCAATTGGGAACCCTATTCGACGACGCAGGAACAGCAGGATGAATTTCAGAAGAATCCCTACTGGGTGCCGTTCATGCTGCCGGCAATGAGTGCCTCCAACAGTGCCTATTTCATCGGTTTCGGCACGCGGCAGGCGGCGAGGTTCCTGTTTGAACATGCCCTTTGGCCGGCTGCGCGCGCCATCTGGAGCGAGGGACCGGCTGGCGGGCAGATTGCCAGCGCCCGTATGACGTTGAGTGACCTGCGCGTCGTCGAAGGCGGCATCGGTGGCGGCGGGATGGAGACGCTCTCATTCGAACGGGTTGCCCGGAAAGCCCATGAGATGGGTCTGGTGACAGGAGTTGCCCTGCACTGTTTCAGCCGCTGGGAATGGACGACGGCGACATTCGATATTCCGACGATCGGCTCGATCAGCGTAGCGGCGGACGTCCTTTCGGTGCGTTACGGCGATGGTGCCGCGCCGGAACTCAAGCGGCGTATGACCACCGGCGGCTATGACTTCATCAAGAGAAGCAGCGTGAACTATCCTGCCGTTCAGCGCAATAATGCCGGTGTGACGACCTATACGCCCGCTGCCTGCATCGTCGAACTCAACGTCAACACCTTCACGGGCGAGATAGAAATCATGCGCCACCACAGTTTGGTCGACAGTGGCCAAATGATCGTGCCGGAACTCGTATCCGGCCAGTTGCAGGGCGGTTTGGCAATGGGCATCGGGCACGCCTTGATGGAGGAATTACTGCTCTATGAAGACGGGCCGGGCAACGGAACGTGGAACTTCAATCGCTACACGCTGCCACGGGCCAAAAATGTCGCTGTCTGGAACCAGACGGCCGATTATCTTGCGCCGCTCTCTGAAACCTCACCGACCAGAGGGCTGGGGGAGGTGGTGATGGTGCCGATCATCGCCGCAACCGGCAACGCCATCGCCCATGCCATCGGCAAGCGCTTCTATCAGCTCCCCGTGACGCCGGAAAAGATCAGAAAGGCTCTGGCGTTGTAAATGCACATTGAAACAGTGGATGTCGAGAGCGGTTGACGTGACAAATAGATTGCGTCTCTTGGTATCAGATATCCTCTCAGGCATCTGAGCCGTGAGATTCGCTTGTGCATTCCGGCTGCAACGGCACTTTGTGCGGACAATGCGGAGCAGAGGTTGCTGTCTTTCGACTGAGCAAGCGACAGCGAAGCACTGTGTTTGCTGTGCTACAAAAACAAAGGAAAGGTAAATCGAGAAAGCTATAAATAGTCTTAGAAACTTTACTGTTACAGGCAGTCGGATGCCACAGGTATAAACATTGTTCATGCCTGTGGCATCACTTTATTTCTCTGTCAGCCTGTAGCCGTACCGATAAGGAGCGTGGAGAGCCGTAGTCTGGCAACTGTGAGCAATGACAGGGTCACAAGTAACAGAAATACGGATACCAGGTCGATATACGTTTGTCGGGAAGCTGCTGGCAATAGAGCCTTGCAGGAATGAGTGAAGAACAGTTTAATTTTATAATTATTTGTATTTATTAAAATATTTGAATAGAGCTCCTCAATAAAATAGTGCATAAGAAGAATAGTTAAATAGTATAATATTTGTTGACAATCTAACGAACGTCGAGCATGCTCCGATCATGCCGAACGAAGTGATTGTGGATTCGGCATCCTGCAACCCACTGCGTGATCAGGAGCTCCATATGAGTATATTGACTACAGTTGGGCAAAGGGTCCCCCGTACGGACGCTGCGGCGAAAGTCACGGGGCAGGCCCGATATACAGCCGATATGCGGCGGCACGATATGCTGATCGCGGGTGTGTGCTTTGCGCCGCATCCCCATGCGTGCATCAAGAAGATCGACGTGAGCGATGCCGAGGCATTCCCCGGTGTTGTCGCTGTCATGACCGCGAAGGACCTGCCGGGGCGGAACGCCTATGGGTTGTTGTGTCCGGACAAGCCGGTCATTGCGGACATGAAGACCCGCTACGAAGGCGACCCGGTGGCAATCCTCGCGGCGGAAACGGAAGAGGTGGCCCGGAAGGCCGTCGAGCTCGTCCGCGTGGAATACGAGCCCCTGCCGGTGTACGACGATCCGCGCGAGGCCATGGAGGATGGTGCGACCCTCATCCATGAAAGGCATCCTGTGGCGGAGCGGGGGAATCTGCTCACTACCGTGGCACTCGACTGCGGCGACGTGGAGAAGGCGTTTGCGGAAGCGGCCGTCGTCATCGAAAACGACTACGAGACGCCGATGGTGGAGCACTGTTACCTTGAGCCGGACGTCTGCATCGCGGAGCCGAATCCGCTTACGGGCGGTTTGACGCTGACAAGTCCTTCGCAGGCCGTCTACGCCACCCGGCGGAATCTGGCTCCGGTATTCGGCATCCCACAGCACAAGCTGCATGTGGTGAGCCCTCTCGTCGGAGGCGGCTTCGGCGGTAAGGAGGATTCCACTCTGGACGTTTGCGTCGTCGCGGGCGTTCTCGCTCTGAAGACCGGCAGGACGGTGTTTTTCGAGCTGAACCGGGAAGAGATTTTCCGCACGACAGGGAAGCGCCACGCCAGCTACATCCGCCATCGCCTTGCCGCCGACGCGACAGGCCGGATCACTGGCATGGATATCAGGTTTGTGCTGGACAAGGGAGCCTATGTATCCCTTGGCGGCATGAAGGAGCCCTTTCACGCCGTGACCATGCGTACCGTCATGTACGCAGCCGGACCGTATGCCGTTCCCAATGCGCGGGTCCGTTCTCATTCGGTATTTACCAATCATCCGTATTCTTGCGCGTTCCGTGGGTTTGGCGCCCCACAGGCCGCCTATGCGATGGAGTGCCAGATGGACGAACTGGCCCATCGGCTGGGTCTTGATCTCGTGGAAGTCCGCCGCCGCAACATGCTCCGTGCGGGTGACAGGACCATCACCGGTCAGGTGATGCTGGAAAGCCGTGGGCTGGGGCTGGAGGAATGTCTGGATCGGGTGCTGGAACGGATGGAGTGGAGCAGCCGTCCCGTTGCGCTGGGCACGGGACCGATCCGCCGTGGACGGGGGCTTGGATTGTTCCTGTACGGCACCGGCGTGCCCATGCTGTTTGAAGGCGCGAGCTGTTTCGCCACGCTGCAACTGGATGGAACTCTAAACATCAATGTGGGCTCCACGGAAATGGGGCAGGGGTTGACCACGGCTCTGGCACAGATCGCCTCCGAGCTGCTCGGCATTCCTTTGGATGACGTGCTGGTGGACATCTCCGACACCGCTTTGGCGCCGGATTCCGGGCCGACAGTGGGGTCGCGTTCCGTGGTGCTGGTGGGCAACGCCGTTACGGACGCCTGCGTCAGGCTCAGGGAACGTTTGTTGGATACGGCGGCCCGGTATTTCTTTCAAACGGACGTCCGCAATCTGGAAATAGGCGGAGGCCGAATTTTCGAGAGCGGTAAGCCAGAACGGAGCCGGACGTTCGCCGAAGTGGTGCTCAAGGCTTTCAACACGCAGGTCCCCCTGTCGGTCGTCGGAAGCTGGTACCCACCGCAGGCCACGTTCAGGGTCGAGGACGGCCAGGGTAATCCATGCCATGCCTATTCCTTTGGCGCACACGGCGTTGAGGTGGAGGTGGACGTGGAGACGGGGAGCGTTTCCGTAACCCGATCAGTGCTGGCCTGTGACGTGGGCAAGGCCATCAATCCCGTCAACGTGGAAGGACAGATGGAAGGCGGCGCGGCGCAGGCCATCGGCTGGAGCGTCATGGAGGAAAGCATTCTGGAGCGGGGTGTCATGAAAAATGCGGCGTTCCATAATTATTTGATTCCGACCTCTCGGGATTTGCCGCTTCTGGAATCCATCATTGTCGAGCACCCCAATGAACTCGGTCCGTTCGGAGCCAAGGGCGTGGGCGAACCGCCCATCGTCGGCGGTGCGCCGGCCATTCGGAACGCAGTCCGCGATGCGTTGGGCTTTCCTATCAACGCCATTCCGCTGACCGCCCGGCAGGTGCTTCTGGCGATACGGACGCGGGAACAATGTCAGGGGGGAGAACGATGAGCGCAACCCTCTTTTTCGCACCCGACAGCCTTGAGGACGCCTTGCGTCTCCTTGCTGAATACCGTGGCGGAGCCGTGGTCGTAAACGGGGGCACGGACATTGTGGAGAAGATTGCCTTCGACCGCATACGGCCCGAGGCCGTGGTCTACATCGGAAATATCCGCAGCTTGCGCGCTGTGGGGCGGCGAGCAGGGTATACCATTATCGGGGGTGGTGTCGTTTACGCCGATATCCTGCGTTCGCCTTTGTGTGCGCCTCTCGACGCACTGCGGGACGCGATTGCAGAAATCGGCTCTCCGCCCATCCGCGCCGTGGCGACACTGGCCGGAAATATCGGCTCGGCGTTTCCGGCGGCCGACGGCAACGTGGCGCTGGTGGCTCTTGGTGCCTTGGTCGAGCTGATATCGCTGGAAGGGGAACGCTCCGTGCCTGTATGTGACGTATTTCTCGGTCCCGGCAGGACGTGCCTTAAACCCCACGAGCTGATTCGTGGCATCGTTATTCCCGATCGTGGACATCCCAGCGCTTTCGTCAAGCTCGCGAGGCGCAAGTCACAGGACATCGCGCAAGTTTCCGCCGCGGTCCGTCTCGATATGGATGGGGACGTCTGCCGCGATGTTGTCATCGGCATGGGGGCCGTGGCCGCCACGGTCGTTCGGGCGAAGAGCTTCGAAATGCTGTTGCGGGGCCTTCCCATTGAAGAGGGGCTGGCGCAGCTCCGTGGTGCCGTGCCCGCCGAAGCCTCCCTGCGCAGCCCCCGCAACATGGCCTACAAGGAGGCCGTCATGGGCGTCATCGTCGAACGGGCAGTTCGCAAGGCTCTCGGGAGGAGACCGTCATGCTTGTAGATATCACCTGTACCATCAATGGAAGAGAACGGAATCTCGCCGTGGAGGCGACGGAGCTGCTGGTGGATACCCTACGCCTGCGCCTTGGCTTGACCGGGACGAAGAAAGCCTGTGGGACGGGGGACTGCGGGGCCTGCACTGTCATCGTGGATGGCGAGGCCGTGCGTTCCTGTATTCTTCTCACGGCTTCAATGCACGGAAAGAGCATTACCACCATCGAGGGGCTGGGAGACGTCAGCCACCTGCACCCGATTCAGCAGGCCTTCATTGACGCCGGAGCCGTACAGTGTGGCTACTGCACGCCCGGCATGATCCTTACGGCCAAAGCCCTGCTTGATAGGCAACCGCATCCCACGCCGGAACAGATTCGTGAGGCCATTTCCGGAAATCTGTGCCGTTGCACCGGATATGTCAAGATTGAGGCCGCCATCCGGATGGCGGCGGAGCGAAGCCGTTAGGCCCGTTTCGCCAGTGCGTCGTTTCGCCGCCTAACCTTCAGCCAACGAGGAGAACAGTATGAAGATCGAAGCACGACTTCAGGAACGCGGCATCGTCCTGCCCCAGTTCAGGCCCATGGTTTCCCCCAAGGTCGTTCGGTATCGCAAGGCGGGCAACCTGCTTTTTATTGGCGGGGCGGGGCCGTGGGACGGGAGCGGCTATCCCTACCTGGGCAAACTGGGCAGGGATCTGGACGCAGATCAAGGATATGAGGCCGGGCGGGTTTCGGCTCTGCACATGCTCTCCATCATCAAGCACGCCGTAGGCGATCTGGATAAGGTACGCCAATTTCTTTACAGCACGTGCTTCATTCAGTGTGTCGCCGGGTTCACGGAACTGTCCAAGGTGTCCAACGGCGCTTCCGAGCTGATCGTTGACCTGTTCGGCATGGAGAAGGGCACCCACGCCCGCAGCAGCATCGGCGTGTCCGATCTGGCCCACAATATTCCTTTTGAAATGGTCATGGAACTCGAAGTGGACTCTTGATTTTCCTTCAACTCGTAAGGATACCATCATGAAGAGGCTCTTAGGTCTTGTCGTCGCCGCCCTGCTCCTGTCCTCCGTCAACGTTTTCGCCGCCGTCAACATCAAGTTCGCCCACGGCGAACCCGAAAAGCAATCTTACGGTGTTTTCGCCACGATGTTTGCTGAAAACCTGAAGAAGGTCAGCAACGGGGAAATGAACTGTACGGTATTCCCCAACGGCGTGGTGGGTTCCGAAATGGTCGCAGGGCAGAAGGTCAAGCAGGGCACCCTGCAAATGGCCATCGTCACTGCAGCCAATGCCGGATCGTTTTCACCCTGCGTCAACGTACTGACGTTTCCCTACTTGTTTTCCGGGCCCGAGGACATCATGGGCGAGAAGGGGTATCTGCGTCCCGGCAGTGCGTTCCGCGAGGAGCTGGCCAAGCGCATTCTTGCCGATACGGGCAGTATGCGTCTCATCGCGGTGGGGACGAATGGCTTCCGGTTGCTGTTCACCAAGAAGCCGGTGACGAAGATGGGCGACCTGAAGGGGATCAAGCTGCGCCTCGCCGCCAGCCCGGTCATGCAGCGGACATGGGAGACGTGGGGAGCCAGCGCCTACGCAATGGCGTGGTCGGAAACGTTCACCGCCATCCAGCAGGGCGTGATGGACGCCTTTGAATGTCCTACCAATATCCTGCTGTACAACGGTTTCTATCCCTACACCAACCATGTTGCGGAGAATCTGTATTATTGTCCCCAGATATTCCTGATCCTCGTCAACGAGCGATGGTACCAGAAGCTGTCTCCTGAACAGAAGGGGTTTTTGAACGAGGCTGCGGCGAGCAACGAGCTTGAACATTTCGCTTGGGTACAGGCGGAGTATGACGACGTTCGCAAGCAGCTCGTGAACCACGGCGTCGAGTTCCACGACATCACCGATGTGGAGCAGTGGAAGGCGAATGCCATCGCCCTGTGGCCGGACTTTGCGGAAATGTCCGGGGGCAAGGAGTGGGTCGAGGGCGTCATGCGGTTCCAGAAGACCGGTTCCTTTAAGTAATATCCCGATCCGCGCGGCGTGCCGCGGGCGCCGCGCGGCCGTAGAGACTTCCCCCTCATTGTGGAACAACGGTTCCGGAGGCCACTATGCTGCGTAACCTATGGGAACATTTTGAAGTCTATATCGCCAATTTTTCCTTGCTGTTGATGGTGGGCTTTCTCACCCTCCAGATTGTCGCGAGGTACTTCTTTCAGGTAGGCATCGCGTGGACGGAGGAGCTTTCCCGCTTTTCTTTCCTGTATTTTGTGTATCTTTCCTCTTGCTTCGTCATGATGAAGGGCCGTCACATCCGGGTCGAGTGTCTGGTGAATGTGCTTCCGCTTTCCGTGCGCAACTGGATCGAAGTATTCGGGGATATGTTGCAGATAGCTTTCTGCCTGGTAGCGGCCTACGCCGGAAGCCTCCTGCTCGTCGACATGATTGAATACCCAGTCTACTCCCCCAGCCTGATGCTGCCTCTGTTCTACTTCTATGGCGTTATTCCAATGGCGTTTTTCATCATGGCCCTGCGGATAGTTCAGCGTCTGTACCATACCTTTTCGGCCAGCTGAGGTGACATATGTTGTTTGGTTTCCTCATCGTAGGTTGTCTCTGCATAGGTTTGCCCATCTTCATCGCGTTGGGCATAGGCCCACTGGTGGAGCTCATCCTGAACGGCGAACCGCTGGAAGGTTTCGCACAGACCCTGTATTCCGGGGTGGACCAATACACACTGATGGCGATTCCATGTTTCGTGCTGGCCGGGGCCATCATGGGGCGCAGCGGAATTACGCAGGACCTTGTGGATGTGATGAAGGCGGCGGTGGGCAAGGTCTCGGGTGGGCTTGCCATCGTGACCATCCTTGCCTGTACATTCTTCGCGGCCATTTCCGGTTCGGGTCCGGGAACTGTGGCGGCGGTCGGCGCGCTGCTCATTCCCGCCATGAAGAAGGAGCGGTATGACGAGGACTTCGCCGCCGCCGTCAGCGCGTCCGGCGGCGTGCTCGGCGTCCTGATCCCTCCGAGCAACCCCCTTATTGTCTACGGGGTGATCACGTCCGCGTCCATCGGTGATCTGTTCATTGCGGGTATCGTGCCGGGCCTGCTCATGAGTTTCCTGATGATGGGAACGGTCTTCCTCATTTCGCAGGTGCGCGGGTACGCCGGGGGGAACGCCTTCCATGTGCGCGATCTCGCTGTCTCTATCTGGAATGGCAAGTATTCGTTGATGATGCCGGTCATTGTCCTGGGCGGCATCTATACGGGTATGGTCACGCCCGTTGAGGCTGCGGTCGTTGCCGTACTTTACGCGTTGGTCGTGGCCATGCTGGTAAAGCGGACACTGACCTTCCGGGGGCTCTGGGATTGCTTTACGGAGTCGAGCACGGTATGTGGCGGCTTGACCATCATCATGGGGACGGCGGTGTTTTTCGGGGAATACATGACCATGAACATGATCCCCCAAAGCCTCGCTGCTTTCGTCATTGAATTTGTCAGCAGCAAGTATACACTGTTGATCATCATCTGCATTTTTCTGCTCATCATAGGCACATTCATGGAGACGCTGGCGACGACCATGATCCTGACGCCCATCCTGTTGCCCGTGATCACGACGTTCGACATCGACGTCATCCAGTTCGGCGTGATCATGGTTGTGACCAATGCCATCGGTATGCTGACCCCGCCGTTGGGGCTCAATCTGTTCGTGGCCTGCAACCTGACGGGGCTGTCACTCGAGCAGGTATCCTCGCAGGTGATCCCGTTCATCTGCGCCTTGATTTTGGGGCTGGCACTGATCGCTTTCATTCCCTGGCTGTCACTTGTTTTGCTGTAACGCGCGAAAGACGCATGAAGGGGATTGCCCGGTGCTGGATATCTTCTCCTCTGTATTGAGTTTACTTTAGAGTTGCGTTGGAGTAGGTTTATTCACTTAATCAAGCAAGAAAGCCTTTATTCCGAGGCGTTCGCGCACTGCCGCGGATGGCCGGAAGACGAGGCGGCCACACACTCTAGACCACCACGCGAAAAGTTATGCTGAATACCATGGAACTTTCCTCCATCCGTTCCCGCAAGGCGCCCCAGGAAATCGTATACCGGATCCGTGGGCAAATCCTCGCGGGCCTACTGGAAAGGGGCAGTAAGCTGCCCTCTGAGCAGGAGCTGATGCACACCTTCAATGTGAGCCGGCAAACGTTGCGCGAGGCGCTGCGGGTTCTGGAAGTGCAGGGGTTGCTGGAGATCCGTGCGGGGTCAGGGGGCGGTGCGTTCGTTGCGGAAGTGGACCTTGAGACGGCTCAGATGGGGCTCATCAACTTTTTCCACGACAAAAACCTTTCCATACAGCACCTTACCGCCACCCGTACGCTTCTGGAGCCGTATCTGGCGGAACAGGCCGCACTCAACAGGACGGACGAGGACCTTGAGACGCTCGAAACCATCCATAAGAACTGCCACGATGCCTTACGCGACAGTGAATTGAAAAAGGTCTACAAATACGAAATCCGGTTTCACACCGCCGTGGCCAACGCCGCGAAGAATCCCCTGCTGATTCTCATTGAAAATTTCACCTCCAGCGTGTTGCTTGACACCAAGCATCTGCTGAAGCCGGATGTCAATTTTTCCGCCCATGTACTTGATGCGCATGAAAAACTGATTGAGGCGATCCGCAACCGCCAGCCGGAAGAAGCCCGTGAAATCATGCTTGCGCATGTGCGGACAGTGGGCATCTTTCTCGAACAACTTGCGGACACGCCTTTGAAATGGCGCTGACGCGCTGAAAAAGGCTCCCGAATCAAGGACTCGGGAGCCTTTTTGTTTCTCCGGAACGTGTATCCGGGGGCTCGTCAGTTCCGCTTTCCGGAGTTTTCGGAGAGACTGCCTAGTGTGCCGTCCCACGTATCAACAGTGCCGCTATGGCCGTCCTCGAACCAAGTGGAAGTGACGGTTTTCTTTTCCGTGTAGAAACGTACGCCATCCGTCCCCATGGTGTGCAGGTCACCGAAGAAACTCCGCTTGTGCCCCGTGAATCCGAAGGAACAGACAGGCACGGGGATGCCCACGTTGACGCCGACCATGCCGCCGTGGGTTCGCCTGGTAAACTCGCGGGCGTATCTGCCGTTCTGGGTGTAGATAACGGAGCCGTTCGCAAAGGGATTGGCGTTCATGACGGAGAGCCCTTCCTCAAAATCCCGCACGCGCTTGATGCAAAGCACGGGCCCGAAGATTTCCTGTTCGCCGATGCTCATGCCGGGCGTGACGTGATCAAACAGCGTCGGACCGATGAAGAAGCCGTTTTCATATCCCGGAACGGAGATGCCGCGCCCGTCGAGGACCAATTCGGCACCTTCCCGAATACCTCGACCGATCCAGTCAAGGACGTTCTTTCGGCGGGAAGCAGATACCAACGGCCCGAGCGTCGTGTTTTTGTCGTAGGCCGGGCCGAGCTTCAGATGCGCGGCCTTCTCTCGGAGTAGGCGCACCAGCGCATCGGCCACCGGTTCTTCGGCTACGACGACGGGTAGGGCCATGCATCGTTGTCCCGCACAGCCACAGAAGGCGTTGATGATGCCCGCAGCGGTCCGCTCCAGTGCGCAGTCAGCCATGACCAGAGCATGGTTCTTGGCTTCGCCGAGGACCTGAACGCGTTTCCCTTCAGCAGCGGCCTCGGCGTATACCCGGGCTCCGGTTTCGCTGGAGCCGACGAAGCTTACACCGACGATATCGGGATGTTGAATGAACAGGCTCACGTCATCCGGGGCGCAGGTGATCACATTCAGGACGCCCGGAGGCAATCCCGCTTCCATCCACAGCTCAGTGAAGCGCAGGGCCGATTGCGGCGCGGCACTGGCGGCCTTGAGCACGAAAGAGTTTCCGGCTGCGAGGCACAGGGGGATCATCCAGCCGTGAGGAATCATGGCCGGAAAATTCCACGGCGCAAGCCCAAGAAAGACACCTACCGGCTCAAGGTACTGGACCGTGTCGTATTGGGAAGACACGTTCATAAGCGATTCGCCCTTGAGTAATTGAGGCATACCGCAAGCGAATTCAATAACTTCCTGTGCTTTGAGGACATCACCGAGGGACTCGTTCCATGTTTTTCCCTGTTCTATGCACAGCAATCGCACGAGCTCGTCGAGGTGTTTGTCCACCAACGCCTTCATCCGGAAGAGTACGCTCACCCGTTTGTACACGGGGGTGTCTGCCCATGCCGGAAAAGCCTCTCGGGCAGCAGCGACGGCGGAATTGAGTTCATCAGGCAGGCTTGCGGGCACTTTGGCGATGACTTCTCCCGTGGAGGGATTGAAGGCATCTCGATAAACGGCAGTCCGGGATGGTTTCCATTCTCCGGCAATAAAATTGTTGAGGCGCCGCAGTTCGCCTTGTCCCTTGGGATCCGCTCCGTGAATTGCCGTGTAATACCGGTTTTGCGTGGAATGCGTCATGGTTGTCTCCTTCGTACACAGGTTGTGAAATACAGTGAAGGGTGCCCTGACCATTGGTTGCGGTCCTCTCTGGAGTGAAGCCGCTTTCGATCGAAGTGTAGAGAGGAGAATACAGAAAGTCAACAAATAGTATGCTATTTGACTATATGAATAGTATGTTTTTATACTCTTCCTGAGAGATGGAAGACGCGGATAACCCTGTAAAGTGACGAATAAAATGATGTAAAAGGTGACGGCGCATACAAATGCCTAAAACAAAATCGGCTCGTTCAGTGTGGGAATGGCGAAGTAACGATGTGAGAAGGCCGCGTATTCATAGAGACATTTAGCGGTCATTTCAAAACTCGGTGGGATATATTGTGAATATTCTATTGTGGAGAATGGTTATGAGCAAATTCCTTTTTGGGTAGTATCCAAAAAGACGTTTTAGGATCTGTATGATGCTATACTATTTTTTATATTGATGTGTTAACTGCCTTTTAGATGTGGAGTCTCACCCAATGCAAAGCCCCTTTCGGGGCTTAGTTGTCGGGGGAGGCCTGCATAATATGATATGGGGCCGCAGTTATTCCTCGACGGTCATGATGCCTTCGTCAATGAGACGTTGGGTGACGGCGGTGGCGTTCTTGATGGATTCGAGTGTGGATGCCTGATCGAGCGGCAGGTTCTCCATGCTCAGGGAAGCGAGGAGATTCTGATACTTCTTGTCTTTGCACGCTTCAAGGAACGCGGCTTCAAGTGTGCGGACGATTTCTTCCGGCGTGCCCTTGGGCGCGTACATGCCGATACGGACGCCGATGCTCATGGCCGGGTGTCCTATTTCCTTGAAAGTCGGCGTGTCCGGATAGGTCGGGAAGCGTTCCTCATTAGTGATGATCATGGGTACGAGCTCTGGGTTGTAGACGTCCTCAAGTACGATGTCGATGTGGTTGCCGAGCACGGCGGCGACGGCCTGCGGCCCGCCGTCTGCTGGGATCGCCCGCACGGCCCGGCTGCGGGAGACTAAGCAAGAGGTATGCCACGGGAAAGGCACAGCTTTGATGCTGTATCTTACTGTTTATAAACGTTTTCTTTGTACAGAATGGGATCGGATTGTGACCCGGTGGAAACAGCGCGGACGGACCGTTCAAAGAATGAACGCCGATGTTTCGATTCGGGATAGGGGGAGGACGCAAGGGCGCCGCAGATCGGGAGCCGATCCGCAGCGCCGCGAAAAAGGGAATCGGGGGGAGACTTCGGAGGGAAAAACGGTCAGGCGTCCTCTTCGGTGGTCTAATTCTGACGGGCCGTCAGGGCGAGCATGATGGAATCAGACGCACTGAAGTTTTTTTCGTTGGACTCGCGCAAGGCGTGTCCGAGTTTAATGATATATTCGGGATTCATACATTTCCCCACAAAAAAAGCCCCTTGAACCGGAACCGCAAGGGGCTGAACGATAATTTTGTCTTTTGGTTATTTGCGGGCTTCGATGGACAGGCTGACCACATAGTCGGCCATTTCCTCTCCTTGCGGAAGTGTTTCCGCTATTTGTTTGTACAGAGGATCGTTCCAGTCCTGCATGTTCCGCACATAGTCGGGCTTGGGCGTCAGCACTATGGATGTGAACCCCGCTTTTTCGAGCAGCGCCTTGGTTTCTTCGACCAGAACCGCGCCGGCCACGCAGCCGACGAGAGCAGCAGCCATGTCCCGGACATTGTCGGGAAGAGGTTTCAGCAGCGCAAGGTCGGAAACGGACACCTTGCCCCCGGATTTCAATACACGGTATATTTCCCGCCAAACCTTCGGCTTGTCAGGGGAAAGGTTGATCACGCAGTTGGAAAGCACCACATCAACGCTGTTGTCAGGCACGGGAAGGCATTCGATTTCGCCAAGACGAAACTCCACATTGTCCAGTCCAGTGCGCTGGCGGTACTGCTCAATATTTTTTCGAGCTTTGGCAAGCATCTCCGGCGTCATGTCCACACCGATAACCCTGCCGGATGCCTTCACCCTTTCGCCAGCCTGAAATACGTCAAAGCCGCCGCCGCTGCCAAGGTCCACAACGGTCTGTCCTTCCCGCAACGCGGCGATGGCCACGGGGTTACCGCAGGAAAGCCCCATGTTCGCGCCATCCGGCAGCTTGGCTAGAGACTCGGCATCATATCCCACGGCTGCCGCCAAACGGGCAGGATCGGCCTGACTGCTGCGCTGGCTGGAGCAGCAACAAGAACGCTGGCCGGTGGCAATGGCCGCGTATCCGTCTCGTATGGTTTCCTTCACGTCTTCGCTGCTTTTTGTTTTATCCGCTGTATCCATAGTCTTTATCTCAGTGTTATACGTTTGCTTTTGGCAACAAGCCGATAAAAATTCCTGTTCGATACCGCCTTCCGTCAAGTACGGCTGGCAGTGGGCAGAATTGCCGGAACAACATTCGGACGCGAGGTAGGCTATGGTTTCCAGCATCAATGGAATGTTGGCCCTATAGCGGGTATTACGGCCTTCACGCTCCATGCTGACGAGCCCGCTGTACATGATGTTTTTCAGGTGAAAGGAAAGGTTCGTCTTCGGTATATCCAGCATCTGGGAAATTTCACCGGCAACCAAACCTTCCGGGGCATACTTGACCAGTAGCCGGAAAATGGAGAGCCGTACTTCCGAAGCCAGGACTTCAAAAACCGTGGTGGCTGTTTTGATTTTCATAGTTCTATTGTTCAACATTAATTGAATAGTGTCAAGGTGTGCTCTATCTTTTAATGGCAGCATAAAAACGCATTCTCGAAAAAGGGGCTCTTTCCACGTCTCCCGCTTCGGCTTTAGCTGGCTAAACCTGGTGCTTGAGCGCGCTACGGCTCTAGAGTGAGCCGAGGTCTGGGAGCCATTCCCGCGCAGAAAAGGCCCTGATGATCGGGCCTTTGGGAGCTGACAGCCGGATCAGGTCGGGTACACTAATACTATGCCTGTAACCTGATAAAAGAGAAGGACAACACCAAGGGAATCCCCCGAGGTGTTGCCCTGTGCTTTCTTTATGAAATACGGATGATATAAAGCGCAGTTATGGCGTTGCACGGAGCAGGCAGCGCATACAGACATGATCCAGTGCCGTGTACCGTCCGTGTAGTTCGTGGAATAGCCTCTATTCGTTTGAAGGTTCCGTTTACAGCCCGTATGGATGCCGCCCCCGCAAAGCGTTACGCGCTGACGACCATCTTGATGTCGGCGGGCTTGCCGAAATAGGCCCATGTCGTCACCAGCACGTCCACCCCGGTCGCGGCGACTGCCGTCGCGTTTTCACCGGTCACGCCTCCGGCTGCGAGCACCTGAACGGCGGCGTTGACGGCCTTGACCCCGTGTACCGTTTCTTTAAGATCCGCACAGGTAAAACGTTCGCATTGGATGGAATCGATGCCCGCGCGTGCCAGCAGGAGGGCTTCCTCCGGGGTGGCGACTTCCGCGCCCAGCTTCTGTTCCGGAAACGCCTTGCGGTACTCGGACACCCGGGAGGCGAATCCGTCGAGCCCGCCCGTGAAAACACGATGCAGATCAAAAACCAGCAGGGAATCTGAAAGCCCGAGCCGATGCACGATGGCTCCGCCAGCTTGCGCCGCCGCAAGCGAAAGCCATTTGGTCCCGGGGAAATGCTTGCGGGTAACTGCCAGCTGCACATGGGGATTGGCCTTGCGCGCGTTTTCCAACATGCCCGCTGCGCGGGTTGCGATGCCGGATGAATATTCCATCACGTTCTGTGCGATTTTGAGGCTCCGGTGGATGGCCCCCGCCGTGCCTTCGGCGTGCAAAAACACCTGCCCCGCCTCCAGCCGATCGCCGCTGGCGGCTTCGCACGCAACCCGGCACCCCGAAGACTCCAGAAGCCGCGCGGCGACCTCCACGCCCGCCACGACACAGGCGGCTTTGGGATGGCACGTCAACCGTCCCGGTTCGCGCCCGATGCCCAATGCCTCTACGGTCAAATCCATGTACGGACAGTCTTCTTCCAGCAGTTCGTCGATGAAGCGCTGGCTGATGTGAAAACTCATGCCTTCCTCCGTTGCAGTTGATCGATGGCGAGATACAGACACAGGCTGATGCAGGCGAGCAGGACGCACAGCGCCGTGGCCCGCTCGAAGTCGCCGCGCGAAACGGCATTGAACACTTCAAGCGACAACGTGTTCGTCCGCTGCGCGATGTTGCCTCCGAGCATGAGCGAAATGCCCACTTCGCCGAAAGAGCGCGTTACGCCGAGCAACAGCCCCACGACAAGGCTGGTGCGGATCAGCGGAATGGCCACGAGAAAAAAGGCGGCTACCGGACCGGCACCGGTCACGCGCGCCGCTTCCGTGAGCTTGCGTACCGTTTCACTGCCGAGCGCCGCCTGGACGGGTTTGATGACCAGAGGCAGCCCCGCGATGTAGGCCGCCAGCACGACCGCCGCCTGAGAAAAGATCAGCCGGACCCCGAACAGCCGCTGGAGAGGCTCCCCAAGCCCGGTCTGCCCCAAGGCCATGAGCAGCAGGTAGCCGAGCGCGATGGGCGGAAACACCAGCGGCAGCGTCACAACGAAGTTGAGCGTCCGGCGAAACGGCGCTTGCGGCGACCTCGCCCAGAGAGCCAGCGGAACCGCCGTGATGAGGTGCAGGGCCAGACACACGGCGGCAACCTTCAAGGTAAGCCACACCGAAAACAGTACTTCCTCGTCGTGCAACAGTTCGCCGAGCACATCGGTTCCCGGTTATGGGCGCAGCCCGTGTTTGGCGTAAACGGATCGGGCCTTGTCGGATTGGAGGAACGTCAGAAACGCCTCGACTTCGGGGTCCTTCTCCGCGCCTTTGACCACCGCCGCGACCATTTCGATGGGATCGTAACCGGACTGGATGTCCATAGAGCCTCCGATGGACTTGCCCTGTGCCTTGACGACCGCCGTATTGACGAATCCGGCGTCCAGTTCGCCCGTGGTCAGATAGGAAAACACCTGCGGCACGGTGGAAAACATCCGCAGCTTGTCCTTCAGCGGTCCACGCAGGCCGCTCTGGGTCAGGAATCGCTCAGCGGCCTTTCCGTAAATGGCGCCCTTCTTGTCGGGATAGCCGATGGATCGGATCTTCGGACTTTGGAGGTCCTGGGGCGACTCCACATTCAGGCCCTTTTTCCACGCCAGTACAAGCACGGCGGTACCCAAAGGCTGAAACGAAGCGAAAGAGACGTCCGAATCCTCCAGTGTCTGCCTGTCGGAAACGAATACGGAAACCCCGCTTCCGGCCTTGTACTGGGCCAGCGACTGCCCGATGGTGCCGCTGTAGACCTCGGTCAGCTGTTTGCCGGACTCCTGCTTGTACAGCGCGCAGAGTTCGGAGAGCATTTTTTTGTAGCCCATCCCCGTGGTCACGGCTGTCTCGGCCAAGGCCGGTACGACGCTCAGGCCCAACATGACCAGCGCCAGAATCCATCGTTTCATTGCAGTTCCTCCCTGTGCGGCAATCACCGCGGGTTCAGTCTTCCGCCAGCTTGCCGTCTTCAAGGTTCAGAACGCGATCCGCCAGAAAGCGGCGTTCCGCGTCCGAATGGGTCACATACAGGATGGGGACGTCGAACCGTTCCGGGATCGCCTTGATGTAGGCCATGATTTCTTCTCGTTTGCCCCGATCCAGCCCCGTCAACGGTTCATCCATGAGCAGCAGCTCGGGACAGGCCAGCAGGGCGCGCCCCACGGCGACACGCTGTTTTTCGCCTCCGGACAGATCGGAAGGCGTGCGGTGCAACAGCCGTCCCAGACCCAAAAGCGCGACCACGTCTTCGAACGATACCCCGGACGGGCCCCGGAACCGCCGCCCGAACAGCATATTCGAGCGCACGGACAGATGCGGGAACAGCCGGACGTCCTGAAAAACATACCCGATCCGCCTCCGTTCGGGCGCGAGGCATACGCCCTGTTCCGCATCGAACCAGACTGCCTCACGGCAGGCGATCCTCCCCGCATCAGGCCGAAGCAACCCGGCAAGGCATTGCAGTAAGGTGGTCTTACCCGAACCGGACGCCCCCCACAGTACCGTGATGCCGCGGGAAGCGAGCACAAAAGAAACCTGAAGCGCGAATGCTTCAAGTTGTTTCTGGATGGACACCTGCAACACCCGTATGCTCCGAAAAAAAGTCTTTCCTTCCTAAAATGCCATAAGAGGACGGAAAAACAATCCGGGTAGGTTTTCATCAGAATTCGTGACTCAGAGAGGGGAAAGGGAAGTGCGTATGCGCGAGACACCCTTGAGAACCGTCCACAGTCTTCTGGAACCGTTGATTTTCCTAAAAACTTGATCAGTCCAGATACCCTGATTAGGTAAATAGCATTCATGAAAATAGCAGAGCAACGCAAAAGGAATTACCTTTTGCGTTGCTCTGCTATTTTCTATAGGCGTAGAATTGTAAAGGCTCTATGTCCCTATCTACTTATGGCTTAGGTACCAACGCCATACTTCCAAAGAGGCAAATCTGTACACAAGGTCCGCAACCATCACAGCTTGCGGAGTCCACAACCGGAATACCGTTTTCTCCTAGGCGGATAGCCTGATAGCCACTATCGCAGCACGAAGTTACACACTTACCGCAACGATGACAGGTTATTTGCTCTACCGCTGCGAACATCCGACGTGAACGGTTCAGATTTTTGTGCTCCGTGAAATATGGAAGGGAGCGCCCCACCAGATCGGTAGGAGAATTCATGCCCTTACGCTCCAAGTATCCCTGTAGCCCTTCACAGAATTTTTTGATGATGTCATAGCCATTTTCCATAACTGCGGAACATACCTGTACAGTGTCCGCACCGACAAGCATGGACTCCACAGCGTCTTGCTACTCATAGATACCGCCGATACCGGAAATAGGCAGGTCTACGGTTTTGGCTACTTGCGCCACGCAACGTAAGGCGACAGGTTTTACCATGCGGCCCGATAATCCGCCGAAGGAGCTTTTATTATCAACGTTAAGCAATGAAGCGAACGTCTCAATATCGGGGAAGGAGCTTATTGTATTGATCGTAGAAATGCCATCTGCGCCCCAGTGTTTGCAGGTGAGTGCTCCTTAGATTGTTCACGGGCGGCAGTTTGACATACACAGGGAGGGTAGTGGATTGACGGACCCAGCCAAGGACCTTTGCCATGAGGAAGGGATGCATCCCGATTTCGGACAATCCACCAAGCTCAGCACTGCCGTGGGGACAGGAAAAGTTGAGTTCCAGCGCATCGGCCCCGTCTGCGGGCACAGCGCGGGAACTCCCTTCCATTGTGCCTCAAGGGGAGAACCGCCACATAACAGGCTGGCGATGAGGACATGCTGGGGAATTTCTGCTTGATTGCCGAGATGTCCCCCAGCCAAGCATGTACGATCTTTTGTGTGATGCGCTCAATGTTGGTGAACGCCATGAGCCGGTTGCCTATATGGATGCTTTGTATTCAGGGGGTTACATTGTGTAACGCATTGGGCTCATCTTGGGCGAGCGTTTTGATGACGGAACCTCCCCATCCCGCGTCAAAAGCCCGTTCAATCATTTCCCGTGAACCTGTGGGAGGTGCCGAGGAAAGCACAAAAGGGTTCAGGTAATGGATGCCAGCGGCTTTTATACCCAACACTGCGGTCATAAGGAAAACTCCTTGTTCCGACAGAGGATTTAAACTTTTCGCATAGATCGGATCAAACGAAAAGTCAGGGCAGGTTGCCAGAGAAAGGCTCTTGCAGTCGCGCCTTGGAGAGGAGGTACTAACCGTACAGCTATAGCGTTGGATAGTGTATGGAAAGAATACCGAAGAACACAGGATGTATCATCCAGGGTATCAGGGAATAGCTCTCTCCATATTGCCGTGGAACTATTTCTACGGTCATACCGCTGTATTGTACTCGCCCCTAGCACGGTAAGTCTAGCGTCCGTAAAAGCCTACCGCGAGTATATTTTGAGGACATCTGCTGAGGGCTTCTCTGTGGCTAGCAATTTCTTCCTTGATGCTGCTCCATCCTGTGACCTCCAGAGCATGGCAGGTCCACTGGACAATGTTGCGGAAGCGGAGCTATTTCGTATGGCAGTTTACATTGACTCCATCGAACATCTTTCTCTTTTTTACGGAATTTGGCCAACAATGCCCGTGGATATGAGGAATTCGTCTAATAGAGGCAATAAGTTGGCATTTTCAGGCGGGACAAGTAATGGATGCATTACCATCTGCACATCCGGTATCAGATTGACTGATGTGCCCCTCTCGACCGGGAAATTATTTTGTACTTTTATGAGCAAAAATTACTGAAAAGACACAGATTGTTTTTTCCATCAGTTACGCTATTCTTGCTGTGATATACAATGGCTATTTGCAGACAGTGTCGAGGAATTATGCAATATTACATGTGTGAATGTAGAAAATCCATATGATGAATTCTGCACCAATTTGAAACAGCATCATCTTGCTACTGAAGAAAGGAAACGTTTTTCGGACTCTCTAGATTTGCGTCGGAACTTTCGGGATCTGAAGTAGTTTTTCTATTATAAATCAATGAATGTCAGTGTTATTTTGTCCTTTTAGGCAACCTCGTCGCATTGAAGGGTGATACAGTTTCTCAGGGTAAATATGCACAGGGTGTTCTCCTATAGGGTGTAGAATTTCAGAAGATTCGGTCTGTGTGTGATGTTTGTCCATCAAAAATCAGAGGTTGAGTCTGTCTCACACAATATAGGCAAGGGAGAGTCAGTTTTTTCTCTTCCGGGCGCAGTCAGTCATTTCTTTGGTGAGCAGCAATGAAATCTCGAAAAATACCCTTGGAATTTCTGCTGTACAGAAGGCTGCCGTAGATAGTCTGACGGTTGGTATGCGCTATATGTGAGCAAGGCTGCAGTGCTGGAGAAGAAGGCGTTTTGGCTTCATTTGCTTTTTTTGGGGCTTCTGACTGGCAGTTTTTAGCCGCGACAGGTGCTGACGGTGAAGAAACCAAAGTTCCCGATGGTTGGCACAGTAAAAAATGAAACTACCCTCGAGAGGGGAGGCTTTTGGGGACGTGCGTGATGTCAATCATAAAGTTTTTTTGTGTGAGCACAACATATTGAATATTATGCTAAAAGATAGTTAGAAACTTAAGGCCATCCAGCAACTGCTAGGCCTTGGTAAAGATAAAATCCGCGCTCTTTTGAATTCGTTCATTGAGCGCGGTTTCGTTACCAAAGAAGGCCGAGGAAGAGCGACGTACTACAGTTGAAACCGTCATCATGGAGTTCCGCACCAGGCGAACCTATACCCGGTTGCTTGCCTACTGCCGTGATGGGGGACTGCCTGAACCTGAAAATCTTGAATAGGCGATCCGATTTCTGGATGGGCTTTCGCGGCCTTTGTCGCTTGGAGAACACGCAGGAGCTACCTTGCCTTCCAGAGATTGCCTCGAAACGCCGCTCGGATGACAGGGGCTCCCTCTAATCTGCTGAAGAGGGGAACGGTGGTGAAGCACTGGTCGGGGAACAGGCTCTTGTTGTGTGTTGTCTGCTTCGAGAATATTCCTTTGCCATATCCCTGTTGGTACGGATAACATCTCCCCGATAGGAAAGGTATTGAGGAGGTGTGCCGTTGGCTCGTCCCAGGCATTCGTCAGATGTAACCGTTTATAGGCATGAGCTTTTCCCCTATCCTACTGCCGGGAATATAGACGGGCTTGGAGTGTCCATATGTTTCGTACCCTTTCGTTGATTCGTGGTTTCGGCCTAATTCCTTTGTTTACTTCCGGTGATCCAGTTGCTCTGCTCGAATGGTGCCGCGTGGTTTGGGAAGGCGGTTGCCGTATCGTTGAACTAGATGGCACACAGATCAAGCAGGATTGTATCGGTAAGCTTCGTGGGAAACTGCCGAATATGGCCTTCGGAGTACGAGTCATTACTGTCCACCCAACAGGTTATCGCGTTTGGAGATGCCTCATATCTTTCCCTGACGATCGTGATGCCACACTGGTGCGTTGCACAAAAGTGCAGGAAGTCTGGTGTTTCTGGAATGTTCGTCCCATCGGTTCTAGATGCTGCCGGGCGGCTTGGGCCGGGATGCTGTGATGTTTCCGTTCAAGCCGTGGAAAACCGCGCCCGCCTTTGCGGAAAGTACCACCATCTCCAGTTTATTTTCCGGGGTAAGCTGTTCGATACCGAGGTCAGCACCTGTCTCACCTCCCCATTGACGGGATGAAACTGTTGCATGTGGGCATCTATGTAGGGGATGATGCTGAAGCCCTTGTGGGATTTAGCTGCTATCACACGGGGAAAGCTAGTGAACAGGTCTTGCAGTCTTTTCGTCGGGGAAGGCTTGGAATTTATGAAACGGAACGTCCCGTGTAAGGGGACATATCGCTACGGTGCCTTTTCGGTTGCCTGACAGTGTAGGCAGCTTGAGGAGGAAGATTTTGAGCTGAATTATGGTTCGGCGCACTACGATGCCTACGGGACGCTTTTATTTGTGTATCTGAAAGTTGAATGGGGCGGGCTTCGTATCCACCTTCAAAAATATTGAGAAGATCGTGGTTCTGTTTGAACCGTTGGATAGAAGACCAGCTCTTCGGCTCTTTCTCGGCTTGAATTTCATCATGGGATTGCCCTCTTTCCGTGCAGGGTACCCGCCGCATCATGCTCACAGCAAAAGAGGTGAATTCTAGATTGGCTAGAGTCCACATGTTTGGTGATTTTATTTATTTTGTTCTTTGTAATAGTTTATTTTAATTGAATTATTCAGAATGTAGATATTCTCCCTCGAAAAGTTTGGAGGAATTTACAACTGATGCCAAATAGTTCTGTGGTTCAAGTGGAGAGCTTTTTTAGGGGGCCTCACCTCAGAAGGGAATCCTTTCCAAGTTTATAGGGGAGGGCGTGGTGGCCTTCCGCATGGTTTTTGGAGAAGTGAGCATATATATGCCCATAGACCGGATATTGAATACTCATCAGACCACAGGCAGAGGCCCTTTCCGCATCCGGTATAATTCCACGCGATTGTAGGAGCAAGTTTGGATGTACGGAACGCTATGGGCAGACACCACCTGGCAGATGAAAGAACGCCGTCCAAAACATTTATCACCCCTTCTTTGGTTTGGGCGAGGTTTTAACGTTTGGGAGTCATTGTTACTTTCTGTATTCGGATCATTTGGCTTAGATTTTATATTTTTTTGAAACAAATGAAGGAGCAGCTGCGGCCTACGTCACCCTCCTTACAGGGAACACGTCCATGCCCCTGACGGAAACAGAAAAATCCTTTGTGTGCTCATGGATAAGGAACTGAAACAGCTTGAGACTGAATGACTGGGCTTCACCGCCAAAATCCTGCGGAAGCCGGACGGCGCTGGAGTAGAGCAGCCGTTC
>NZ_JH114231.1:572636-598562 GCF_000224655.1 Bilophila sp. 4_1_30 | reverse complement strand
ATACGGCGAGGCCTACGACGCGGAAGACGGGGAAAGGCGGCATGGTATGTCAGGCCGTGAGTTGGCGCAGTTCGGCGCGGATCGTGACCTTGTACAATTATCGGTTCGTAGCCAGAAAGGTTTGTGGAACTGCACGGCAGGATGGCTATCGCTGGTCTGAAGTTCGACCGCTAGCGCATCGACGACATGGTGCGGCCCCTGAGCAAGGAAGGTGTGGACGCATGATTTGAAAGCGGGGACGAACCTGTGCCCGGAGGGGGGGGATGAGCCCGCACGGGCGGCTTCCGGGATATGAATCCAGCGGTGGAAATGCTGGAGGATGTGCTTGCTGAGGAACCATGTGTCACAGGCTCACTCCGTTCTGACCATGTGCGCCTCGAGTGTGCGGGTGCAGCAGGACGCACACGGGAACTGCAAACCTGACAAGATTCAGAAGTAGGGGCCGGGTTGATGGAATTGTCGCGTTGGCGATGGCCATGAACGCTTTCTCCACGCCGATAGAAAACGCCATCGCTGTTTTCCACGCAGTCCTGCATACGGATATGGCCCGTGAAATGGTCGCCAACTACGAACTGAGCGACATAGACGTGGATGTTGAGCTTCCCGACTATACGAAACTGGAAAAGCCACTGCTTGAAGCCTTCACGCTTGACTCCACGGCCTGCGCTGCGTGCACATACATGTGGGGTGTGGCGCAGGAGGCGAAAAAACATTTCGGCGATGCCATTGAGGTGGTGGAATACCGCTATAATACCATCGAAAACATAGCGCGTATCAAAAAAATGGGCGTGGCACAGCTTCCCAGCCTTTATCTCAACGGGGAACTGAAATACTCGTCGATCATCCCTCATCCGGACGACCTGCTCAGGGAGATCGAGGAGGTGCTCTAATGGTGCCTTTAAGCCCCGTTCCGCTCCACATCATCACCGGGTTTCTGGGCTCGGGCAAGACGACGCTGCTGAATCGCCTTCTTCATGTTGCGGTCGAACAAGGAAAAAGGATAGGCGTCATCGTCAATGAATGTGGCAGGTTAATATCGACAGCAGCCTTATAGCTCATGACGGCATTGAGCTTGAGGAGCTCAACAACGGGCAGCTTTTTTGCAGTTGCCTGTCCGCCGATTTCGTGCAGGCGCTCGTCCTCTTCGCACAGCATCCTCTGGATGTCGTCTTCGTCGAGACCTCCGGCATGGCGAATCCCCTTCCGCTCAAAGAACTGCTCGCTGAGATGGAGAAACGGACAGGGCATCACTATGACTATCAGGGCATGACGGCGCTGGTGGACCCGGAATCCTTCCTTGATTTGGCCGAGGTCGTCAACGCCGTCGAGGAACAGATCATCGGCAGCCAGCGTGTCATCATCAACAAAGTGGATCTTGCCTCTCCGGAGACTGTGCGCCGGGTTCGGGAAAAAGTCCAAACGCTTAACCCGTCAGCCGAGATCATTGAAACAAGTTATGCGCAGGTGGAGCGTTTTTGGGAACGTGCGCGGCGTCAGCCATCCACAGGGATGTTCGTTCTACGGCATACCAAAGAAGCTTATGGAAGGCCGGTCCATCATATCATCAGGACGAAGGAGGGCATAGCTCCGGAAAGTATGGCGGCTTTCGTCAGGAAAATTCTCCTTGGCGCATTTCGCATCAAGGGAATCGTCCGGGATCGGGATGGTGGCTGGTTTTATGTTGACGGCGTCAATAACAACGTGACGTGGAGATCCGTTCAGGCCATGGGGGACGAATCCAAGATTGTCATCATTGCGAAAATGGGCAAGGCGCTTGAACCGAGGATACGATCGGCTTGGAAGGCGTGTTGCGGCGTTTCCTTTACTGTAGAATAAGAGCTTTCACCAACTTGGGGCTTGTTTCATTTTGAAAAACACTTTTAACCGAGCATCAATTGAAAAGGAGCTTTCCCGTTCGGAGCAGCTTGAGAATCCTCCCTTTTTACCGACGTTTGGCGCATCCACGCTGATACGCTTACCGGGACAACCCGTTACCAAGAAGAAGGCCCACTCCATGAATGTTGAGGTTATAAAAAACGGGAAACATCATCGTTTTCAGGTTAAGCAGGGAAGCAATCTGATGGATTTCCTGCTCAAAGCCGGAATGATGACGGGTACGGAGTGCGCCGGACGCGGTATCTGCGGAAAATGCCGTGTCCTCGTGCACTCCGGAGAAGTGCCCCACGCCGCATCCGATGGAGCATCACAACTTCATCACAATACGGGTTACATTCTTGCCTGTCAGAGTTTCGTCAGGGGCGATCTTATCGTTGAGGTCCCCTCCTCGGAGGAGGCCGTTGACAGGAAGGTGGGCCTACACCAGCTCCCGCAAACATATACCGTCGCCGATGCGCCTGTGAAAAAACGGTTTCTTTCCTTGGCAAAACCGAGTTTGCAAGATCAACACCCTGATTTTGAACGGATTCTTGAGAAAATAGGCATTACCGGAAATGCCCCTCTTCGCCTGTTGCAACATTTGCCTAAAACGCTGCGGGATTCCGGTTTCAATATAACGGTGGTATTCGCCGGAAATCGGCTGCTCGATGTTGAACCCGGCGACACGTGGGGCACCGGCTATGGCTTTGTTTTCGATATCGGAACAACGACGATCGCGGGCTACCTCATTGATTTATATTCCGGTGACGTGCTTGGCGTTGACGGCAAAGCCAACCCGCAACGGATTCTCGGCGCGGACGTGCTGAGCCGGGTTGCCTCTGTAACCGAACGGTTCGACAACCTCAGCACATTACAATCTCTGATCCTTGCAGAGATCACACAATCAATGCGAGGGCTTCTTGAAGAACGCGGTATTGCGGGTTCTTCCGTGTACAGCCTCGTTATCGTAGGCAATACTACAATGACGCATCTCTTTTTGGGGATTGATCCCAGAAATTTGGCGTTGTCCCCCTTTATTCCCTGTTGCCGCAAACGGATTACCCTCAAGGGAAGTGAACTGGCATTGCCGATGCATCCGGAAGGAGACGTATCCGTCCTCCCTAACATCTCAGCCTACCTAGGATCGGATATTCTCAGTGTCATCTTAACCACCGGGATGCACACGCAGGAAGGATACTCTCTAGCCGTGGACATCGGCACGAATGCGGAAATCGTCCTCTCCGGCAAAGGCCGGATACTTGCCTGCGCGGCGGCAGCAGGGCCGGCGTTCGCAGGAGCGCACATCCACAACGGTATGCGTGCCGGTGATGGTGCCATTGAGGCCGTTCGCATGATAGGCAGCGATATTTGCTTGAAAGTGATCGGAAACACGCCGCCCAAAGGCATTTGCGGTTCCGGCCTTATCGACGCGATAGTCACCTTGCTTAAAGCCGGGCTGCTGGATCAGCGAGGGCGGTTGGCTGATGGAGAAAAAACGGTTCTGCCGCCTTTTCTCAAGAACAGGATACGAGTGCGGGATTGCTATGCGGGAATTCGTTCTCCTGTTCGCGGGCGAGCAGGGGAACGGACAGGATATCGTTGTTACCCAAAAAGACATACGTGAACTCCAGTTGGCCAAAGGAGCCGTCGCGGCAGGCATTCGTGTGTTAACTGAGGAAATGGGAATCGACGCGGCCCGGATCGACCGCGTATTCTTGGCGGGAGCCTTTGGCAATTACATCAACAAAGAACATGCCGTGGCCTTGGGAATGTTTCCGGATATCAAGGCCGACACGATCCTTTCCGTAGGCAATGCCGCTGGAGAAGGCGCCCGCCGAAGTCTTCTTTCAATAACGCAGCGGGAAACCATTGATCGGCTCTCGGCCACCGTGCAGGCCCTTGAACTCTCCGCGCACCCGGCATTCAACGCGAACTTCTTGCATGAACTCAACTTTCCACCTGTCGAATCTGTACGGGCAGAGCAAATATGATGGAAATGAACCTCGCACCAAGCTCGCGTGAACGGGTTAAGCGGCTGCTCCGGCGGAAGCCCGTGGAAGGTGCCGTAAAGGGAGAACTCTGCCTTGATACCAGCATCATCCGCCATACGTTGGGATGCGAAAGGATCGGCTTTGAAGAAAAAGTCCATTTTGTTCAGTGGATTGGTTCGGACATCATTTGCCTGACGCCGGCCTCTCTCGGCTTTCCGGGTGGTCTTGTCCAGCCCGACGAGAGCCTCCTTACGGAGGCTGCTCTCTGGATTCAGCAAACAAAACTGTTTACTTTCGTTATGTTGGACGGTGTATTCGAACTCGGCGTCCGCACCTTCGGATTCCAATCCTTTTTGCGTCAAATGCAAAAAAATCCTGATGAAATCAAAAAATTCTCTGACTCTGTCGAGGAAAACAACAAAAATTTTACAGCGAAACTGGCCGAACATGGCGTTGACGGCATCCTCATCGCCGATGATATCGCATACCAAGACGGCCTCCTATTCAGCCCCAGGACATTTCGTGAGTTGTTCCTCCCTTCGCTTTCAAGACAGGTTGAACACATTGCCTCAAAAGGGATACCGGTATTTTTTCATTCCGACGGCAACTATCATGCGATTATTCCGTCTCTTATTGAAGCAGGTTTCGTTGGCTTGCACTGCATCGACAAAAACTGTGGAATGTATCCGGAAGCACTCTTCAAAGAATACAAAGATTCCCTCTGCCTATGGGGGACAATTGATGTGGCTTGCGTCCCTCTCTTGCACACCCAGGAGGCTTCCGAGATACATACCGAGTTGAGTTACATAAAAGCATTATGAACAATAACCGGCTTATCCTTGGAACAACAAGTGGGCTCCATCACGGTATTGACATCTATAGTTTAGTAAAATTTTTAAGAAGACTTTGATGTTGGCGTAATCCGATAAGAGAGCATAATCCGGCAAGCACGGGGTAAACTCTGGATCGCCAACGTCTTACCCTTACTGTGCACACGGCACCCAAAACATAGGAGCATGATTAAGGAAAGCCCCGGCCAGTTGATACTGACGGGACTTTTGCAGTCTCCTCGGGACCTTTTTGAGATCGCGTGCAGGTACTCGGACGCTTGCAGAATTTCCACCCACTAGACACAGCTTTCTTAGAAAACGGAAGTGAAGGGCAGAAAATACGATGGATTATATGGATTATTCTGAACTTTCCTGCTGCCGCCTCCGTTCTTTCATGGCGGCTTTGTTTTGATACATGGCGTCGTCCGCGCGTTTGAAGACGTTGGCGAAGACCAGATCCGTTTCGCTGTTGTAGATGGCGATTCCGCGGGCGATCGAAACCTGGGTGTCCGCCCGGGCGTTTCGGTTGTATCCGTCGATTTCTTTCTGCAATTTTTCAAGGAGTTCCGGGTAATGGTCGAAGTCGCTTTTTTCCAGAATGACCACAAACTCGTCGCCGCCGATACGGTACACCGGGCTGTGCTGGAACGTCTTGCAGATGAGACGGCAGGCGCTGATGATCAGCATGTCTCCGAAGTCGTGCCCATAGGTATCGTTGACCTTTTTTAACCCGTTGATGTCCAGTACCACCACGGCGAACTCAGGCTTGCCCTGCCGCATCTCCTCTTCAAAGCGTGATTCGGTATCTTGATAGGCCGTCTTGTTCTTTACGCCGGTCAAGGCGTCCCTGTATGCAAGCCCGTTGATATAGCTGATATATTTTTGCAGATGCTCCACCGTTTGCTGAAAGCTTTCCGCGAGTGTGCCCACTTCATCCTTTGTCTGTTGCGTGAGGCAGACGCTCAAATCTCCGGCAGCGATTTTTTTCGCCGCCTCGTTCAGCTCCCGTAATGGCCGGGTCAAACGGCGGGTCATGATCACGGTCAGCAGCACTGAAAAGGTCGCGATGACGATGAGCGCAACGCTGATTTGCAGTGTCAGGTTGTTTCTGGCCGCATTGATTTCCGATACTGGCGAGGTTATTGCCAGTTTCATCCCGTTGCTCAGGGTGCGGAACGCCATTTTTTTGTCTTCGCCCCGCCATGTGTAGGAAAACAGCGAACTGCCGCTGGTCCCGTTTTGTATTTCCAGAGCGACCGGCCGTAACGCGCCGTCCGCCGAGTCAAGCGGCGTCCCAAGCCCGAATTCCCGATGGCACATGATGTTCGCCGCCTTGTCGGTCAAGAAGGCGTATCCGTTTTGATAAACCCGCATTCCCTTCACGATGTCCGTGATGACGCTGAAGTCGATGTCCATTCCCACGACGCCCACCGTCTGATTATTCATATAAAGGGGAATGACAAAGGAGATCATCTGCACGTTGATGTTCTTGTTGAGATAGGGATGCATCCATGTGGCTTTCCCGTTTCTGATCGGGATGTAGTACCAGCCTACATGTTCGGTATCCTCCGGGCTGAATCTGGAGAAGTCGGTGGGGAGGTGCTGCCGGAAACTGCCGTCAAGCGTCGTTTTGCTCCAGAACAAGCCCGATGTCGGCGGCGTAAATTCGGGATTGAAGCGGACGTAGACCGCCATTGCCCCTTCGGTGTTGCTGGCGGCGTTCACCGCGACCGTTTCCAGTTTTTGCGTATAGGCATTGATGTACTCACTGTCGGTTTTGAGGCGCTCCACACTCTCAAGCTGCTCTATGGAGTAGACGGCCAGCGTCTTGACCGATTGCTGGATTCTCGAGAGCAGCGCATTGATTTCCTGGGTTTTTTCTTTGCACATGAGGTTCATGATTTTTACCGAATCCTCATCCACCACATGCTTGGCGTTCAGAATTCCCGCTCCTCCGATCACGCTTGAGGAGAGGAGAATGCAGCCAAGAATCAAGACAATAAATTTGGTCTGGATGGATTTCATCTCTATGCCTCCCCGTGTGTGATTCGCCGTTCGTCGGTTAAAAGGCGTTTGTGTTCCCTATTGGGGCGATCCGGCCGCAAGCGGATGTTCTTGAGCATGATTCAGGAAGGCAGTCGTTGGCTTGACGAATAACATGAGGATATGGTTGGCAAATACGTTGAGGGGGCAGGCAGGACACGTGCTTGGTATCCTCTGTGCTGTGGGGGATATGATGCGGATGTTCGTAAGGAAGAGGGAAGGAGTATGAGTATCCGGCAGCAAACCAGAGAGGATTGGAAGGTACCGCTTTCAGGATATAGGAAGCAGGAGTTCAGCTCCGGCACTTTTTTATGGATGGGCTGCCGCAATCGAATGGCCGCCAGCGGATTTTCAACGAGCCTTGCAGCACCTTCAGCCATGCTGTTTTTATGGCGTTTTTCAGTTCCGTCAGCCGCCCGACGGGACTGCTCCCTGCCGCCATTTCCATGAGACAGCCTCCCTATTCCAAACGATGCACTCAGGCTAAACGGCTGAGTACAACAAAAGGACAACAAAAAGAGGAGGCTGTCCGCAGAAAGCACATATATGCCGTCAGCGCACCTTGCTGTCCAAGTAGCCGACCATGAATTCCGCCCAGCCATAATTGGCCATGTATTCGCCGGAATAGGCGTTGACGGCTTCCGGATCCCAGGCAAGGAAGCGGTAGAAATCGCAGTCCAGCTTTATCATATCCACCGCAATGCTATTGTACGTCTTGATGATCACGTTTCTGGAGCCCACCTTTTCCAGGGAATGCGTCATGGAGGAAATGATGACCTGCATTTGTTTGGAAAGAGACAGGCTGTAAGCTTTGTCTTCAAACAGGACGGCACACAGCTCCCTGGTGGTGCAGCCGGCACCGTGCTTATGGATCAGGTAGGCAAAAAGTTCTTTGGCCTTGCTGCGGGAAAATTCCACCGGCTTTCCTTGATGGAATACCTCGAAATTGCCGAAACACTGCACCCGCAGCCCGTGCCCCGCCTCATGGACAGGGCTGCGCAACCGCTCTAGGGCCCGGCGGATGGCCTCCGGCTCGACAGGCTTGAGGATATAGTCGCTCGCGCAGACCGAGAACGCATCAACAGCGTATTGGGAAAATCCGGTGGCAAACACGATATTCGTCCGCCCCCGGATATCCTTGAGCTGCTTTGCCAGTTCCAGGCCATTCATGCCTTTCATCTCGACATCCAGAAAGGCGATGTCCACGGGAACCGCCCACGCATGGGCAAGCGCTTCCTGCGGCGTCCTGAAACCGGAGACGGAGGCTTCAGGCAAGACAAGCTCCAAAATCTGCGTCAGGTCCCTCAGCGCCAGTTTTTCGTCGTCCACGGCAATGATATTCATGATGCGGCCCCTTCTTTGGGTAACGTGATGACGGCTGACACGCCTGCGCCCGGTATGCCGCGTACAGCCAGCGTCCCGCCGCACATGCTCCACAATCGGTTGCGGACATTTTCGATTCCCACGGGCATATGCCGGCTCTGGGGCATCCGATCCGGATCAAAACCCACGCCGTCGTCGCAGACCGTAACCATAAACGCGTCCCCCGTTTCCGTAGTGCGGATCGTCACTTTTCCGCCGCCCGCCTTTTTGCTGACGCCGTGGCGAACCGCATTTTCCACCAGCGGCTGGAGGCTCAGCGAAGGAAGCAGAAAGCCTTGGGCCTGAATATCGTATTCCACTTGCAGCTCGTCCTCAAAACGTATTTGCTCCAACGCCAGATAACTTTTGACGTGCTCAAGTTCCTTTTCAAAAGGAATACAGTGTGCGGTTGTCAGCGATTCCGTGTTTCCCCGCAGGTATCTGGCGAAGAGCGTCACCGCCTGTTTGGCCTTTTGGGGATCGATATCGCAAAGCTGTCGGATGGCGGTCAGGCTATTGTACAGAAAGTGGGGCTGAATCTGGGACAGCATGATGGAGATTTTCGACTGCAAGAGCTGCTTTTCCATCTCCTGTGCATGGGCCGCCTGCAAAAAACATTTCCGCACATCGTTGACCGACACGGCAAACTGCCTGCAAATAAAGATGATAATGCCGGTTAAATAGACGAATCCGTCGGGATCGATGGGAAAAAACGGGTTGAGCACATCCACGATCCGGCAGAACAAAAGGATGTATACCACGGCCAGAAACGACCAGTCGCGCTTGATCTCGCATCGGGCCATCTGCACGGTGAGGCAGACGGCGGCGACTATGATCCCAAGGAGATAGGGGGGCGAGAAAAACAGGACGGTCTCAAAGCCGTCCAGTACCCCGGTGGCCTGAAGCAGAGCGCCGGGGACGGTCAGGAGAATGCCGACGCAAATGAAGGCAAGGAGAAACAATCGGCTTCTGCCACAAAGGAAATCAAGAAGATACCGCAGCAGAAGCAGATCGTTGAGAGCAAAAACGATGGAATGAATCAGGGACAGCTCAATGGGGTAAGGGATCAGCAGGGTGACGATCCCCGAAAAGAGCATCATCCACAGGCCCTGAGACAGCGTAAAGAGGGCAAGGTGCAGCGGAGCGCGTTTCAGGGGTACTTTCATCAGGTGGAGGATCACCCAGATGGCGCCAAGCCCTGCGGCCAGCAGGACTATGACGGCCCCCAGCATGACCAGCACGCCTTCGGTGGGGAAGTATTTCAGAAAGAGCTGGGGAGCGTCCCCCACATGGATTTCGTTCAGCAAATAGTCGTAGAGTCCCGGCATATCGCTTCTGGAGCGGCAGGAAAGGATGATGGTGATTTCGTCCGTGGTCGAAATACCGGGGGAAGTGAGGCTGAACCAGCCGTTGCCCGCCGTTCTGGTGCCCGGCGGAAGATCCCGGGGCGTCCCAAGGGAACCGATCTTTATGCCGTTTTGATGCAACTCCATCCCGATATGGCAAATATAGAAGTAGATCTTTCGGTTTTCGGGGATGGGTTTGTCAAAATGTCCCCGCAGCACCACGATGGGGTAGCGGGCATTGTCGAGGGATATTTCCGGCGTCCATACAGCCCATCCGGAACCGCCCTCCGGCTGATAGACGCCTGCAAAGCGGATTTCCTGCACATCTAGGGAGGATTTGCCGTTGCCCGCCCGCCAGAACTCATATGTCAGCACCAGCGTAATCGCAACAAGCGCCACTGCCAGCAGCGCCCGCATCAGGATTGTCAGTTTGCGTTCCATGACCTCCCCCCCCGCTACTCATTGACATATTCTCATATGTTTTCAAAGAGCCACGGGGGTGCGGAGCCGCCGGCACCGCTCGCGGAGGAGTTACTCGTCTGGAGCGTTCATTTGTGAATGTATTACCCTAGCTGAAGGCTTGCCAATCCTCCATATTACAACTGTGAGCTTTTCAAAGAACCGTTGCTTGTTTGCCCAGTATGTGAATGAATGGAACAATAACCGCTTTATAGCGATTCATGTGATGCCGTCATCGTAAAGCGTTTCCAGTCCGCGCAGAGCAACACCCAGAGAAGGATGGCAAGCTGCACGAGCTGTGAGGCCACCATTGCCCAGTATACCCCGCTGGAAGATTCCATTACAATATGTCCCAGCCACCAAGATAACGGTAATCGCACTCCCCATACGGAAAAAAGATAACTCCACATGGGATACTGCGTGGCACCCGCCCCGAGAAATACGCCGACCAGCACAAGGTTCGCCACCATGAGCGGTGCCGACAAAAAATTAAAAACGAGATAGCGGACTGTTTCGAGTCGGACTTGAGCATCGTTTGTCATCAGGGCGGCCAGTTCATCGCGGATGAACCAAAGGCCACAGGTCAGCAGACTCATGCCGATGACCGCCAGTTTCAGCATGTCGTATGCGGACTGCTGCGCTTCCTTCTTGTTTCCGCTGCCGAGAGAATGCCCCACCAATACTGCCACGGCCATCTGGCAAGCCACGGCGGGAAGAAAAATAATCGCTTCAATACGCATGCCTGCGGTCAATCCGGCCAGCGCATTGACGTTGTCGTGGGGGAGCGTCATCGTGATCACGAGGACAAGGACAAAACCTGTTTGCCAGAGGAAGGACGTTCCCAGAGCGGGTAACCCTATCCGAAGCAGATACTTCCCTCCGCAGCGCATCCAGCGCAGGGGAGGGAGCGAATCATGCTTGAGCAATCCGAAGGGAAACAGCACAAAAAACAGGATGCAAGCTCCCAGAGTTACAGAAACGAAAGTTGACCATGCAAGCCCGGCAGCCCCATAACGGGGAAATCCCCACCAGCCTAGGCCAAAGGCAAGATCGCCCCATATATTGAGCAGCCCCGTCACTAGGGTGACAACAAGCGGCAGGCGTACGGAACGCACGGCGCGCAGTACGGCCGTCACTATTGCCAGAAGGTATTGTCCCGGCAGTGTCCATAAATATATCTGGAGGAAAGTATCCGCAGGCTCCATGAGGTGCTGCGGCGTCTGCATGATATGCAGCAGATCTTGGCGGAAATAGCCTCCGAGGTATACTAGGCAAATGCCTGCCACCATTCCTGCCAGCAGCACCAAGCCGGTAAAACGTCGCGCACGCCTCTGCCGTCCAGCTCCGATGCTTTGGCTCACGGCAGCGACGGCACCGTTGCCCGTGGCGATGCCAACGGCCATCAAGACCATGTGGCATTGTGCTATGAGGCCTATGGATGCCTGAATATCCGGCCCGATGCGTCCTGCGGCCCACACGTCCGTCAGCCCTATGCCAAACTGTACGAGAAGCATGAGCATTTGCGGCCATGTGAGCGACCACAACGATGCCCAACGCGAGTTGTGAGGAATGGCATGCATGATCTCTCCCAAAAAAACGGCGGAGGCTCAGAGCCAGCCTCCGCCAGAATGTTATCCGCCCTCTCTTGGCTTGTCATCCGGCCGTTCCCTGAATGGGGTCTTGCTAGTCGGTCGACATTTCAAGGGCACGGCGGTGGGTCGCCAGCACGGTCTCGATGATGGCCCCGCGTACCCCCAGCCGATCCATTTCATTCACACCGACAATGGAAGAACCGCCGGGCGAGCAGACGTTCATACGCAGCTTGGCGTGCGGCACTTCGGGGTTTTCCTGTGCCAGCCGGACGCTGCCTGCCATCAGTTTCTCTGCGAGCTGTTTAGCATCGTGGTAAGAAAAGCCGAGGCGCAACCCAACTTCCACGAACGACTCCAGCAGGTGAAAGATGAAGGCCGGGCCGCTGCCGATGAACGCCGAAAACTCGGGAATGTGCGATTCGTGCAAAACCACCGTCGTACTGATGGCGCTAAAGAGTTCCAGCACGAGTTTTTTCTGATCTTCATTCAGGGCCGGATCATCCAGACATAACGCGCAGCAGCCTTCTCCGACCATGGTCGGCGTGTTGGGCATGATGACCACCGCCGGGCAGGTATCGCCACTGTACGTTTTAATACGCCGCAAGGATACGCCGGCGGCCAGAGAAACCAGTAACTTGCCGCCAAGGTGCGGCGCGATTTTTTCCACTACGCCCTGCACATGTTGCGGCTTCACGGCAATGAGGATGACGTCCGCTTGCTGTGCCACTTCGATTTCATCGTCACACGACCTCAGGCCGCAACGCTCATGCAGCGCGTCAGTCGCAGCCTGGCAAGGATCAAAACCGATGACCTGCCATTTTTCCAGTTTGGCGACACCGCTCAAAATGGCTCCCCCCATATTGCCGCAGCCGATACTTCCAAACGTCAACATAAAGACTCCTTTGCTTCTTTGCTACAGAGAGATCAATATACCCAGCAGCAGGATCGTTCCTACCGCACAGGGAACCACCGCCACGATAAATGGTTTCCAGTTTCGGGTGACGCGGCAGCAACCCGCAGCGCCCTTGTTGGCTTCCTCCGCAAATCTGGAGAAGCCAAATTTCCAAGCCACAAAGACGCTCATCAGCAAGGCTCCGACAGGCATGAGCAGTGCCGTCACCACGTACTCGGCGAAGACGAAGATGCTTCTGTCCCATAGCCGAATGGATGCCCACGGGGCATGGGATCCGTAGGAGAGCAGCGGTGGAAGGCTTAGCAGCAATACTGCGGCCAGCACGAGGAACAGTGTTTTGTTGCGTCCGAGCTTCCAAGCTTCATCTAGCGTGCCGACTACGCCTTCCACCAGTCCCAGGCCGGAAGCAAAGCCCGATATGATGAGCAGAAAGAAAAATCCCGCGCTCAAGAACCAGCCGCCCGGCAGATGGGCAAAGACGGCGGGCATGGTTTCGAAGACAAGCCCCGTCCCGGCGGCCTTGGTCAATCCAAAGGCATACATGGCTGGAAAAATGGCCAGCCCGGCCAAAACGGCTACGGCCGCATTGATGGCGATAATGATCAGCGCGTCGGCAATGATGTTGCTTTGTTCGCTCAGATAGCTGCCAAAAACAAAGGCGGTGGAAACGCCGATGCCCACGGCGAAGAAGGTATGTCCCAGCGCGTCCAGCGCTACTTGAATATCAATGCGGGAAAAATCAGGCTTCAGGAGCCACGCGACTCCTTTTTCCGCTTCCGGCAGGCTTAGCGAGCGTACCGCCAGAATGCCCAGAAACAGCAGGAGTATCGGCATGAGGTATTTGCAGGCCCTTTCCAGACCGCTTTTGAGCCCGGCTCTGATGATTCCCCCCATAAGTACGATCGCCATCAGGACATATAGCCCCAATGCTTCGACGCTGGATGATGTGACGTCGAACAGCAGGCTCAATGCGGCCAAATCCGTACCGTAGGCGAAGGCCCCTCCGAGGCTCTTGACAAAATAGACCAAGAGCAGTGCCAATATGACGGAATAATAGGAAAGAATCCCTATACCAGATGCGATGCCCAACCAGCCCACCAATCGGAAGGGGCTGCGGAGCGGCGTGAGCTGGCGCATCCCCAAGATACCGCCGTGGCGCGTAACGCGTCCCAGCATGATTTCGGCAATGAACAGGGGGACTCCCACACACAACGTTGTCAGCAGATAGAGCAACAGGAAAGCTCCACCGCCGTTCTTGCTCATCATGTAGGGAAAACGCCAGATGGCTCCCAGCCCGACGGCGAATCCCGCTGTTGTCATGATGAAGCCGAGACGGCTTCCCCAAGTGACACGTTCGCTCATGTTGTTTCCCCGGGGCGCGGCGCTGTCATGAAGCGCCGCGCCGGTTAGGAGGAGACGGAGACTATGCCTGCACGGGCTCCGGCGTTTCTTCAATCAATACGGTATCCATTTGCGAGGTGGCCAGCCTCTCCTTGGCGTCCTCGGCGCTTATCTTCACGATGCCGATCCCAAGCATGGCACAGGCAAGGCCGATGAACACGCTAGAATAGTTGAAGACCATCCACGGTACGTATTCGAAGGCGCTTACACCCAGCACACCGCTCATATAGACGGCGCCGGACGCCCACGGAATGGCCCCGTCAAGCATGGTGGCCGAGTCCTCCAGCGCACGTGAGAGGTTCTTGGGATGCAGACGACGCTTGAGGTAGGACTCCTTGAACAGGGAGCCGGGGATCAGGATGCCCATATAGGCCGACCCGGTGGAGAAGCAGAGCACGACACAGGACAGGAGCGTCGAGGCGATGAGCCCACCGTCGGATCGCACTCGCTTGAGCATCTTCTGGAGTACCACGGTGAGCATGCCACTGCCGTGCATGATACCGCCGAACGCCATGGCCACACACAGCATCCCCATGTTTTCGAGTACGCCCATCATGCCGCCGCGGTTCAGCAGCGTCTGCACGGATTCTGTCGGTGTGGCCAGATAATGCGTCATGCTGACCTTGAAGCCGGTAGTGGTCGAGAGGATACCCCAGCGCAGATCGAATCCCTGGAGGAGGCAGCCGAGCGCCACGGACAGAATGGTGGTCAGGACGATGGTGGGCAGAATGGGCCAACGCAGAATGGAACCGGTGATAAGCAACAGGGGAGGCACAGCCAGCAGGAAGTGCAGCTTGTAGATTTCGGTCAGCTGGTTCATGAAATCTTGAACTTCAGCAGGGGTGTGCAGTTCACCTGTAACGCTGGAGGAGGCGAAGAAGAAAACGATACAGCAGAGGATCGTGCCGGGTATCGTGGTGTAAAACATGTGCCCGATGTGTTCGTAGGTGGTGGCTCCGGCCACAGCAGGCGCCAGGTTGGTCGTGTCGGACAAGGGAGACAGCTTGTCGCCGACGTAGCAGCCGCTCAGAGCCGCCCCGGCAACGGGTGCCAGCGGGATCCCCAGACCGTGGGCAATGCCGATCATGGCCACGCCTATAGTGGCGGCCGATCCCCATGAAGTACCGGTACAGCAGGACGTCAGGGTGCAAATAAGGAAGGCGCTCAAAAGCATGTAGTTCGGGTTCACCAGTTCAAGGCCCCAGTAGACCATGAAGGGAACGGTGCCGCAGAACATCCAGGCGCCTACCATGCAGCCGACGCTGAAAATGATCAGCATCCCCTGCATGGCCACATTGATTTTGTTGAGGATGGCTTCCTCCAGCTGCTGCCACTGGCAGCGCAAGTACCAAGCCATAAACCCCGCAATGACTGCGGAACAGAGAATAAGAGGCTCGATTCGATAATCAAGATAAAGCCTTCCGCCCATCAAAATGACGAACATGGCAATAAGCGGAAATACGGACTGCAATAATGTTGGTTCTCTACCGGAAGTATTCATAGTGACCTCTGGGAGTTTGCGATACCGTATTCAGTAACAACCATTGTATTCCTGCTTTGGATATGGTTGTCGGGCAAGTTATCGGCCTTTGCTTCAATCAATATTTGTCATGATATGGATATCGCGCTTGGCCAGTTCGGGCTGCATCAAGCTTAAAGGTACCCGCATGGGCATGACCAGTCCTCTTTCCGTGAAGTTGCCGTTGGCAATGAGGGAGGCGGCGATGGCGACGGTAAAACCCACAAGCCGTTGCATGGAAGTCAGCCCGGCGTCGAGATCTGCATAGTCAATGATGGTATGCGTAACGCTGACCGGAGTGCCGTTCTTGCGGCCCCGGGCCTCCACTCGGATATAGCCCACATCCCGTTCGTCCTTGCGGTACCAGAACTGCTGCTGTGAAGTGAGCAGCGCCGTACAAAATTCCAGAGGGGAAACCGGGGTCCCGTTGACCATGACCGGCTCTTCTCGCAAAAAGCCACATCGGACCATGACATCCCAAAAAGCACAATGGCCGGGGAGACGTGCCGAAAAACGGTTCATGTTTCGGACCTTGCCGCTGATGCCGAACATGTCGGCAAAATTCTGGCAATTGCCCGCCGCGTAGCATTCGAGGTCGCAACCCAGTGTTTCGTCATGCAGGATATGCGTATTTTCAGGAGCGAACAGTTTGTCCGCAGGCACAACTACCGTCTGGCCGTCCACGATCTTCTTGGTTTCGCGGTAATAGGAGACGAGGGTGCTGTGTGGCGACCAGGAAAACTTGTATGACAAAGGGTTGTTAGAAGCGGCTTCTTCTGGGAATCCCGCTCCGTAGGAATAGAAGTCCTCTATCTCGTCCATCCTGCTCAGCGCGTCAGCGCCCAGCAAAAGATCAAGGCCGGGATCCATACCGAAAGCGATGAGCAGGGTGCAGCCATTGCGGCGCGCGATCTCGTCGATTTCGTCCATCTCCTGTTTCATCTGCCTAAAGAGAACGGGATCCGTCATGGATTGCCCTATGTAGTACATGCTGCTCACCAGGTGGGTAGCGGTTTCGGCCGCGATGCGCCCCACTTTCATGGCCAACGATATGGGCAGGAGTTCAATGACGACATCGTGTTCGGCCAGCAGATTGCGCAGGGCCTGTTCATCATTGGCGTCCACCGTCAATGCCCGGACGCCGCGCGCTTCATAATCCGCTTTTTCGCTTTCGTAACGTGCGCCGCAATCAGCCACGGTGACATGGGCAAACGTATTGTGCGCCAGTACATCGTGCAGAGCCCCCTTGCCCTGCAACCCCATGCCCAAGATCAATAAATTCTTAGAAGACATACAGTTACTCCCTTTGAAAGCACGGTTTAGCGCCCACGCAGCAGCATTGCCACCAGTGTAAAACGCATAAATGTGTTTCTAGATAAATTTATTAATGCATTCATTACGAGCTGTGATTAGAACTTAGTCTCCGCATTTTTTGTTGTCAAGAAAAATTGTGAGGCGCTTGCCCTTTTTGGGGTGCCCAGCGGAAAACCTTTACAGGTCACGGCATCGTGGGTATCTTTCACGAAAGTCAGGGAGATAACATACATGAAAGGCAAGGAAAACGCCGAGCAAAAAGCCTATCGGCTCATTATCCACGACATAAAAACCAAGTGCCAGCCCGGCGATTTTCTCTTGGAACGGGACTTGGCCGAGCGTTTCGGCGTAAGCCGCACTCCGGTGACCATTGCACTGAACCGCCTTGTAGCTGAGGGCTTGCTGCAAAAGCTGCCCAAGAAAGGCTGCTTTATTCCCAATCTCAACTATGATGATGCGCGCGCCGCTTTCAGTGTCCGCATTCTGCTTGAATGTGAGGCGGCAAGATGTGCGGCACAGAATGCACAAGCTGAAGACTTATTGGAAATGGAACGTATCTTGGCGGCTACGGAGGAAGCTATCGACACAGACAACTTCCTCAGCTTCACCTTCCGGGACGAGGACTTCCATCATGCGCTGGTGCAGGCCTCCGACAATATGTACTTGTATGAAGCATGGGCACGCATTTATCTGCGCTGCAATCTATACACCCGCTTTTTCGATCGGCTTTACACACGTAAAACACCGCTCAAATCCGGCACGTTGGCGGAACATACGGCCATTTTCAATGCGCTAGGCCACAATGATACGGAACTGGCCGTCTCGCTGGTAGAGAAGCACTGCAAGGATGCACTCTCGTATGTAACCAATTCATAATCTGCCTGAAGTCGTCCTCCGACATATTGCGCAATCAGCATCGTGCCTTGCTTTGGAGCACCTTCCCACTGTGGCATAAAAAAGCCATGAAGGAATAGAGAAATCCTTCATGGCTTTGGGCTGTCAGGCTGTGGGAAAACATTGCTGGAGTTATGGCGGTGCTGATACTGCAAAGGTTTTCGCAGGGAAGATATTGCTCGTCCCCTATACAGCTCAGAGAGCATAGAAAAGCCCCCATGCAGAGATGGGGGCTTTTCAGCTATTGAAGAGACTTATTTTACCAATTTCAAATACGTATTGGTAGCATACTTCCCGTCTTCCACCTTCTTGGCTTCGTCAGAGGTAATGCGGTTGATGTCCCTGAAAAAGGCCGCTACAGATGATTGCCACTGCTGCACCTGGCTGGGAGCGCCGGTATCATCAAAAAGTTCCAATTGTTCCTCAAGGCTGAAGACGGGGTGATATTGCAGGTCCTTCAACGCGAGGGCCGTATCATAATCTTTACCCACAAACGTCTTGTAAAAACGCTGGTATTCAGCAACGAGGTCTTCTGCGGGAGTCTTTTTGAACGCATCCACAGCGCGTAAGAATATCCCAAGGAAACTGGCTGTTATGTCGGGATACTTCTCAGCATACTGGGTATCAGCAACGAGGACGACAGGGTTGCCCTTTCCGGCGGTACGTACGTCTGCGGCCATTACCGCGCCCTTGTTCGCGGCGACGAACATATGGGGAGCCCATAACGCAACCCCGTCACACTCATTGCTTTCAAATGCCTTGAGCACCTGCGCCTGATCCATGTTTTTGATGACAATGTCGCTGTTGGTAAGACCCAGTATTTCCAGCCACGAGGTAAGGGCATAATGGGCCGAGGAAAGCGTGGTTACCCAAAAAGTCTTGCCCTTGACCGTTTCTGGACTACCAAGCACTTCGGGGTACTTTTCGTTCCACCCTTTGGCCTTTGCTATGGGGCTGTCGGGATATACCATTATCGCGTTGCAACTGGATTCGTCGTTGCCGAGAGCGATGATGGATGTGCCGTAACGCAAGTTACCGAGCATGGCGGGGACGGCTCCCATCCCTGCATAGACCCATTTCCCGGAAGGAAGCGCATTCAGGATATCAGGGCCGGAATCGAACAGCTGCATCTGAATATCCAGACCGGCTTCAGCATCCCAGCCTTTTTCTTTGGCATACCACATCAAAAAAGCTTCATGCTCGCCCAACCATGCGGTGGGAACTTTCACAATCTCAGAGGCCATAGCGAGGTGCATGGTAAGGCAAAGAGTCATGGCGGCTGCTATCGTCTGCAATACTTTCTTAAACATAACGTACTCCGAAGGTGTTTTTCCCCGGTACGCCTCAGAGCAAAAGACACGAGGTGACGCACCACAATCAGAGAAAGACACCGAGATAAAGGATGCCCAATATCAGGGAAGTCGGAATCTAAGACAGACTTATTTACAGCTCGCAGAAAGACTCTAGCTTTTTTCATTCCTAGCGGCAAGCCTATGCTCGTGAAATAGGCGACATGTTTTTAGCCGAATGATTTTTATATAATAGTTTTAATGAGAAAGAGAATAAAAAGACTCCTCCTATTGTCCAGGGCCTCGGTTTCCGGTATTTCGCTTTCGATAAGACGTATCATGCCGGGAAGAGTACTGTTTACGTGATCCGCCTTGCCGCCGCTGTTTTGGGTTCATTCTAAAGAGGGGTTCCGGGACACACAAGGCCAAGCCTTGGTGGTTGGGGCTTGGCCTTGCTTTTGAAAGAGGAGGGGCAGCGCGGGATCCGCTACAGGAACACCTTGCCGATGAGGATGACCACCGCGCTCGCAACGATGAGCGAGAGCACGATAAGGAACGGGGCGATTTTCCAGATGCTTTTGGTGTTGGTCCAGTCGTTGCCGTGCAGCATGGCGGCTGTGGAGCTTGCGGCGGGCGTGAGGAAGGCCAGGCAGCAAGCGATGGTGATGAGGATGACTGGCAGTTCGGACGACACGCCGTTGGTGGAGCAGTAGGTATGCACCACCGGCATGAGCGCCACAGCCAGAGCGGTATTGTTGATGAACTGCGTCATGATGACGGCCACGATGCCCATGCAGAGCACAAAGATCGTGCCGGAACCCGAGCCGAACAGCGGCTGGAGCATCTCAAGCATGAACGCGGTAATGCCGCTTTTGGGGTCGGACAGCGGCCCGGCCAGAGGCAGCGTGAAGGCGAGAATAAAAATGATGGGCCAGGCCACGCCCTCGTTCACCATGGCGCGCCACGGAAGCAGAGCCTTTCCTTTAACGCGGATGGCGCACAGCAGGGCCACCAGCAGGATGCACACGCCGGTATTGCCGATCTTTTTGAAGAAGATGGTCACGGCAAGGTCTTTGGGGAGGAAACCGGGCAGCATCATGAAGATGATGAGCGCGACGAGGAAGCCCAGAAGCAGCTTCTGGATGCCGGTCAGCGTCATGTCCGATTCCTTGATGATCAGCTTGATGTCGAGCGACTCGAGCTTGCTGACGTCGGGCCGGAACAGGTGCTTGCCCAGAGCGATGAACAGAAGCAGGCAGAGGAGGCATGTGGTCAGGGAGGCAAGCAAGTAGAGCGCGTAGTCCACGGAAGTGCCCGACAGTTTTTCATAGGCGCTGATGGCCACGAGCGGCAGGGATTTGAACGGGACGAGCGACATGCCGAGCTGCGCGGCGAACACGGTGCCGATGATCATCATGATGGGATAGCCGTCGCCTTTTTTGTAGCCACAGATGTCGAATACGCCGTACAGAAGGCTCCAGCCGATGACGGCCGCGGGCGTGGCGCTGGTCAGGCCGCCCAGGATGGCGATGGCGAGCAGCAGCGCGAAGGTAAGCCGCCACGGTTTCCCCATGACGCACTTGCGGCTGACGAACCAAAGCGAGATATACTTCGCCAGGCCGTAGCGATCGAGGGTGGCGCTGAACACGAAGATGAACATCATCATGATGACTGTGGGATCGCCGAAGCCCTTGTTGAGCAGCGCCGTTGCGGGCAGGACGTCGAGCAGCATGAGCGCGAGCAGGCCCACCATGCTGGGCCAGATGATGTCGATAAACACCCACGCGTAGATGACGCCGAGGAACACGCCGATGGTATTCATCCCGAAGGGGGTCAGCGGCGCGATGGGATCGAGCTTGCCGAAAAGGAACGTGATGCAGAGAAAAACTATTATATGAAAGAAATAGTTGACGTTTCCTGAGTTCTGGGAACCGGCGGCGACAGATGCCATACTGACCTCGTGCAGGTTTCAGGGGAGAGGCCCGCGCACGCGGCCCCCTCCCTCTGTTTTTTTAGTAAGGCTCGGGCGTAGCCCGTCCCCGTTCGGTATCCACGGTGATCGCGTGCTTTGGGCAGTAGATGATGCAGAGGAAGCACGACTGGCAGTCTTCACGGTATACGATTTCAGGCGTGGTCTTGCCCTCGCGCAGCACGTCGAGGGGGCATATCTTCACGCATTTGCCGCAATTGACACAACTTTCAGCGTCTATGGAAAAGATGGGCATGGAGAACTCCGGTTTTTGCTGAGAATGAAATGGATAGCCGGGCCTAGCGGGGGAGGACGTCCAGCCCATAGCGTTCGAACTTTTCAAGCGGGATGGGTTCGGCTTCGACCACGATCTTGCCATCCTTAAAGCTCGACTTGAGCCAGACATTCCAGTGTTCGCCGTCGGTTTCCGTGTAGTCTTCACGGTAATGGGACCCACGGCTCTCCTTTCTCTGGAGGGCGCTGGTGAAGGTCAGGCGCGCGGTCGCCAGCATACCGTGCAGCTCGTGGTAGAGCATGAGCTCGTGCATGTCGCGCACGGCTACGTTGGCTTCGATATCGCGTTCCACCTCGTCCAGACCGGCCAGAGCCTCTCTAAGGCTCGCCTCCGAGCGGATGATGTTGTACTTCGCTGGGATAGTCAGCGATTGGATACGGTAGATGGCATCGCCTACGCTCATATGCCCCTTGTGGCCGAACTTGGCGAAGGTTTTTTCCTTGAGGGCGGCGATCTGCGCCTCATCCACGGGGAGCTGCGCTTGGCCTTCACAGGCTTCCGCCGCGCCTTCACCGGCCTTCCAGCCCGTCACCAAAGCCCAACCCAGGTTGATGCCCCCGGGCCCGGCAATTGCGCCCATGACAAGGCCCTGATTGGCCATGTCCCCCGCTGCGAACAGGCCGGGGATGGTGGTGTCGCAGCTGAAGGACTTCAGCGTGAGGCCCGCGCCGCAGCTGGTGGAACCCATGAACCCCGGGATCCACTCCACAGGCTCCGAGAAGGGGTCGACGCCCTTGCTGGCGCAGGCTTCAAAGAACATGGGGAGCATCCGCCTGCTCAGATCCTTGTCTTCTTCACTCATCCCCCTGAGGTCAAAAGAGATAGGCCCGCGTCCGGCCCTCACCTCCTGCGTCATGGCACGGACGAGGATGTGCAGCATGGCGCCTTCGCCCTGCACGGGGTCGTACTTGTGCATAAAGGTTTCGCCAAGGGCGTTGGTGAAACGGCCGCCCAGGCACTGGAAACGGCTCATGCCGCAGATGTCGAAGTCCTTGGCTGTGGCGTTGTAGGTATTGGCGAATTCCATGTTGGTGAATTCCGCGCCCACGCGCAGGGCCATGTCGTTCCCTTCGCCGGACACCATGTCCTGCCCGTGGTACTGTCCCTTGAAGCTGCACGCGCCCGTGGAAAGGACCGTATTCTTCGCTTCGAACACATAGAACTGGCCCGTGCGGACATTGAAGCCCGTAGCCCCGGCCACATGGCCGTCCGAGGTCAGGAGTTCCGTGATCATCACGCGGTCGACGATGACCACGCCGAGCTTTTCGAGGATGCCGCGGAGCTTCTTCTGCATTTTGTAGCCGGGGAAGACCACGGCTTCGCGGTGGCCGCGTCCCGGCTTGCGCTTGAAGCGTCCCTGTGCGTCTTTTTCGAACTCCATGCCCCATGAGTCGAGCATCAGGATCAGCTCGTGTACGTTCTTGCCGTACCATTCCAGCCATTCGGGATCGAACATGCTGTCTCCGGCCTTATTCCACCGTTCCAGCCATTCGTGCATGTCGTCCTGCTCAGGGTCGTAGTAGAGGATATCGCCGGCGGCGAAAGTACTCTCGCCGCTGCTGCCGACCCACGCCTTATCGGCAAGGATGACGGTACATCCCTTCTTGATCGCTGCCACGGCGCCCATGCACCCGGCCAGGCCTCCTCCGAGAATCAGGACGTCCGCGCTCAGTCTTTCCGTTTTGGGAATCATAAAGCCTCCTCAAGAGTTTGTGCGAAAAAGGACTTTACGTTCCCTGTAGCAAGTAGCGTGCTAACTTTATAACATGGCAATATTCCATAAAAAGAGGAATGGCAAAGAATCCACGGGCATCATTTTTGTTGCATGAAGAGACGAAATGTTTCACAATTGATGAAACATTTTGGAACGGATGCCCGCTTTGCCGCCCGGAGGGATCATGAAAGACATTCTCGTGCTTGTCACACTCCAGCCTTTACTGCGCGCTATTCAAAAGTATATTTTGGAAGAGGACAGAGCCCGCGTCGATATCCAGTACTGCAAGAACCTGAACGGCATCATAGACTTTATTGACAAAAAACTCTCAAGCTCCGTCGAAGTCATAATCAGCACGCCCGGCCCGTCTTTCTTCATCGCGCAGCTCATCAAGAAGAAAATACCTATTCTTCCGCTGGAATATAACAATATAGACATCATCAAATCGCTGCATATGGCCCTCTCCGTGTGCCCCGGCGGCGTTGCCTACGGGCACTATCTCCAGGAAACCCAGTGGCTCGACGATATCCGGAAAATGGTAGGGCAGGATTTCGGCAACTTCCTCTTCGGCAACGACGACGCCACCAACGCGGATATTCTCAAAAAATTGCAGGGCAGGGGCGTGCGCGCCATCGTGGGTGGCGGCTACATCTGCAACATAGCGCAGGAAATGGGTTTTCTCGTCTTCCCGGTCGAGGTCAACAGGTTCACCGTGAAGGAGACCATCCACAAAGCGCTCTCCATCGCCGATACCCAGAAATATGCGCGGTATTCCCAGAAAAACATCGATACCATCCTGAGCAATCAGGCGGAGGCCGTCATCACGGTCGATCAGGACAACGAGATAACCTTCTTCAACAAGAGCGCCGAAAAGCTTTTTGCCGTGTCGGGAGCGGACGTTATCGGCAGAAAATCGTGGAATATATTCCCCCAGAATACGTTCGAGGCCGTGCTGAAAGGAGGGGAACCCCAGGAAACCCACCCCCATACGGTGCACGGCGTCGACATCGTGGGAAACTACAGGCCCGTTTTCGACAACGGCAGCGTTATCGGGGCCGTCGGCACGTTCAGCACGATGACGGACATCCAGAAAAAGGATGAGTTCATCCGGAAATACTACGCGCCCAAAACGGCTCAGGCCAAACATTCTTTTGACGATTTCTACGGCGGGGGGCTCCTGTTTCAAGAATTGCTGGAACGCGCCCGTTGTTTTGCCCGGACCGATGAGACGATTCTGATCACGGGCGAAAGCGGTACAGGCAAGGAAGTGATGGCCGGGAGCATACACAATGCGAGCCGGAGGAGTTCCAAACCGTTCCTGTCCATCAACAGCGCCGCCATTCCCGCAACGCTTATGGAAAGCGAGCTGTTCGGCTACGAGCCCGGCGCATTCACAGGCGGCAAGAAAAACGGCTCGCCCGGCATGTTTGAATTTGCCCACGGCGGGACGCTCTTTCTCGACGAGATAGGGGAAATGCCCCTTGATCTGCAATCCAAGCTGCTGCGCGTCATTCAGGAAAAGGAGGTCCGGCGCATCGGCGCTTCGCGGGTCATCCCCGTTGATGTGCGCATCATAGCCGCGACCAACAAGGATCTGAACGGCGAAGTGGCCGCCAACCGCTTCCGGGCGGATCTGTACTACAGATTGAATATCCTGCACCTGCACCTGCCGCCGCTGCGGGCGTACACGGAAAGCGCCGGAGAGATAGCGGAAAAGATCCTGCGGAAGCTGGCCCCCGGCTCGGAGTCAGACCGCGCCGCGCCGCTTCGAGCGCTGTTGGCAAAGACGGGGCAGTACCGCTGGCCCGGGAACCTGCGCGAACTGGAAAACATCGTCCGGCGTTATCTCGCGCTCAGCCCCTATCTTTCCAGAAGCATCAAACTCAGCGATATCTTTGAGCCCTCCGAGTTGGCGGAAGGGCCGCGCGAGTCTGGAGGCTGGGAAAACAGCGGCGAATTGCAAAAAGTCCTTGCCACGTATTACCGCATGGGGTGCAGCAAGACGCTGACAGCGCAGGAACTGGGCATTTCCCGTTCCACGCTCTGGAGAAAGCTGAAGCAGATACGGAACCCGGACAGCTGATCTGGCTGGGTACCCGTACCGCTGCCACAGCCATTGGGTTGGCCCGGGCGCGGGCGGGGAGGGTACCGCCGCTTGGAAAGCAGGGTGTGCTATGTGCCCGGCATCGTGTGGCTCTCATCGGAGAAGCGGGAATGCGGGCAGAAGTCCTCGGCTGAAAAGAAGGGGATGGGGAGCGAACGAAAAGGCACGCCGGATAAAGCCGGGATGTCTAAGGCGGTAACCCGCCAGCCTGAAAGGGAAAAGGCGGGGCCCTGTAGATGCCTTGACGGTATGGCAGGTAGGCGTGTAAGAGAAGGAATTATTTTTATTTAAACGGATGTTGGATGCTGGATACCGTAATCACTGGATAAGTAAGTTCCGCTGACCGTAAGGCCGGTGGAGCGCGACTCTGGCTAGCCGCCCTTGTGCGGCGTCTTGTCGATTATCCTTTGTAAGGGGTATTCTCGTGAACATTTCCCGTTTTGAGCAAAGAACTCTTCATGCCCTCGCCAAGGGTGGCAGAATCCTGATAATCCGCGATGATTTCGGCAAAGTGGCCGATGTGGAATGCTATACCCGCGAGGGCTGGCTGCTCTGCGATTGTACTGTGGAGATATTCAAGAAACTGAAAAGCAAAAAGCTTATCTGTTCGAAAAACAGCCTTCCTTACCGCATTACCACGGAAGGCCTGCTTGCCGTGCGCTCCCAGAGTGATAACCGCTGATTGCCGGACATGACGGTGTTGGCTCGTCCCCTGTGCCGGAACCACGGCAAAAGATGCGATTGGGCTGATTCCCGTAACCGTGAATCTCGTCAGAATCCCCCGCTCTCCTTGCTGAGGAGCGGGGGCTTTTTTGTATAGAAAGAAAACCTCCCGCTAGGCGGGAGGTTCCGAAAAGCTTACAGCTTTGTATATGTTATAAAAACTCCTTTTGATTTGTTAGTAAAGCTTGCGGTCTGGCAACTGCAAGCGGCAACAAATCAAAAGGAGGTCACAATGAGTGACGTTCAAAGTTTAGCCCACACAAAATGGAACTGCAAATACCATGTGGTATTTG
>NZ_JH114231.1:561742-572142 GCF_000224655.1 Bilophila sp. 4_1_30 | reverse complement strand
TGTACATATGCTGCTAGGACGATACCGCCAAGATGAGCGTGTCTGGATTTATGGGGTATCTGAAGGGTAAAAGCAGCCTGATGCTGTATGAACGAGTTTGGCGATCTGAAGTTCAAATACCGCAATCGTGAATTCTGGTGCCGGGGCTACTACGTGGATACGGTAGGCAAGAACAAAGAGAAGATTAGGGATTACATAAAGAAACAGCTGGAAGAGGATAAACTGGGTACGCAGCTTTGCCTTCCCTACCCGGGTAGTCCGTTTACGGGCCGCAAGTAACAGAAATGCCGACGCCAGATTCGCTATGCGCCTGTTAGGGCGCTGCTGGTAACAGAGCCTTACAGGCGCATATGAAGAACCACCGGCTAGGCCGGTGGGTTCCTTTTATGCCCGGGAGGCTGCGTTGGATTCCGGCTTTTCCTCCGATTCCGGTATGCGGATTCTTTACCTATAAAGGTATACAGGCCTCCACGTGAGAAGGGCAGCCCGAACGTGGCGCGGTCGACGTTCAAACAGGCATTCAAACACCGTAGCAAGGGAGGCCGCGTAAAGGCGTCGTCACTCGTTGACGATCAGTTTTTTCTCTTCGGTTTCCGCCAATTCTGAAAGAGGTTTTCTTTATCAAAAGAAGCCTTTTTCATACACAATATATGAGTACATTCGGCCAGATCTTTGCGTGCCGCCAAAGGCTGGAGCGATTCCTTTGCCACACGGCATTCCGTGATGACGTCATTCAGGGCGGAGCGGAGTTTGCGGGCATTGTGAGGGACAATGACCTGCGTTTCCGCGAGAATCCGCTGCACGTTGCCGAGAGCGGCCCCGGCGCGGACTACGGAGGTCAATACCTCGGTCCTGTTTTGGGCGGGAGGGACGGCGTTTTCCTCCGTTTCGACTTGCGCTTCCAGCCAGCGCAAAAGGATATTGTTGCCCAGTGTTGAACAGAGGCGCGGTATCATTTCCAGGCTGGGGAGATAGTTGTCCCCTGCATTGAGATAGCGTTTGATTACAGAAGGAGAAACGGTAAGCCGTTCAGCGATTTCTTCGATAGTAAGGGCGCTTTCATCCTTTGCGAGTTGGAATGCTTCCGTTCCGGTCATATTCTTCAGATCCGCCATGTGGTCTTTTCCTTAAAATGGATACAGTGATTCTTATTCTTATACCTTATATTTCTTTCCAAATAACGATATATTCACAGGGAGGCAAATGATGAGCTTACGCAAGGAAGAACTCGTATTGGCAGCATGTCTTTTGGAAACCACGGATGCGTCGCTTTTGGCTGAGGACGCTATGGGTGATGTGAAGCAGATTATGATGAACCTCCCTGAATCGCTTGATCCGGCGTATCGAGGCCTTCTCGCAAAGGCCGCGTGTATTCTGCTTTCGTCAAACAGGTTTTCGCCGGGAGCGGCAATAGCTGAAGCCCGGAAAGTCATGACGCTCGCCGGGTTTTGATATATTCTTCTCCATGCCTTTCTTCCGTATCGGGGAGGGGGGGGAGCCTTGAAGCCTCCATCAGCCTGGATCCTACAGCCATAAGGGAAAGGCGCTGATACCAGTGGGAAAAGGCATCTTGGCATAAGAGGCGCTCAAGAGCATTGGGCGCTGAGGGCATAAGAGAAGGCCGAGGATCGGAAACGTCCCCGGCCTTCTTTATTGTCTTGGCTCAATGGAGCGGAAGGAGTGGCGCCGCTCCAAGCAACCTGTCGTGGTAACGGGGATAGGCCGCTTCCTTTTCAGGGGGCGCCTAAAAGCGGAACCCGTATGAAACGCCATAGGTATTGAAGCCGGAGTTGTGGTTGTTGAGGCCGGCGTTGGAAAAATGGGCCACGTCAACCTGAACATCATGGCGATAGGATTCTCCAAAGCGGATACCGGCACTTCCTTTGGTGCGGAACTGGAAGTTGCAGCCAAGTGCATGCGAGGCGATTTTATTGTCGGAAAGCATGAAGCCGCCGAAACTCCCCGACACATAAGGCCGCCAAGAGCCTTCCCGCCAGAAATCCACAACGGCTCCGCCCGCAATGCCGCCTCCCCAGATAGTATCGTGATCCCGTTTCCAATAGACGCCGGCACATTCGATTAAGGGGCGTATTTCCAACATGTCGTTTCCATAAAACGGATTCAATGTATACCGCAGGCTGAGATCGCCGGTTATCGTATCCGCGTCACCTCCGTTCATGCCTAACGAAACGGACCATTCTCCGGCAAAGCAAGGGATACAAAACAAACAGAGTACTGCCGCCGTGAGCAGAAGCCGGCGTAAGGAAACAAGCACATCATACTGCCTATTTTGAAAAAAACGCTTCATGGCTTCCAATACCTCATGCTGCAACGGATTATGGGGTAAAACGATATCGTAATCGGGAACTTTTTTCAATTGCCTTTGGACATTCTTGAGCAATGTGCGGCTTGTCCACCGCTTTTTCCTTTTGATACACAGGGAAAGAGGCTTCCCCTCTGTCTGAGGCCGTGTTTTCCGGAAAACGGATGCGCTCTCGCGGGAGGATATCTTTGTGTTAAGGGAAACGGCGGTAAAGGAAGCCGATGACCGGCGCAGCGCACCGCTTGTGCAGGTGAACCTGATGGCTTGCCGGTGGAGTCCGTCGTCGGTTTCGCTTGCGGCCGTTTTCTCCACGGCAAGGGAACAACCTCCACTTTGAAGTAGTACCGTGTACAAAGTGGTCACATGGCACATGAGGCTGAGCAGGCAATCCGGCGCGCCTGGTTGCTCTCCTTCCTTCTTTTTGCTATCCAAAAGTTATTTTATTGACGATTTCAGCGTTGCTATTCGTATATCATTTAAATAACAATAGCCAACAAGCCGTTTTTTCTTTCTTGTATAGGCAAGCCGTTTTTTTAGTAAAGCTGTTTACGTGACAAGCAAGCGTATCATCAAAACTGCCAAGTCCTTCCGGTATTCTTTATGAGAAAGTTGTTTTTTTTGTTTATCCTCTCGCAATGCTTTCTTTTATCCGGTTTTTATTTCCAACGGGGCAATCAGAATGTGGAATACGATAACCCCGCCCTGTACCCGCAAGTCCTGCTGACGTTTTTGGGGGTTCAATACCCGTCCGAAAATAAGGCAGTCACAGAGCATGTTTTAAATAACTACTCAAAATCACATCCTAATATCCTCGTTAGTTACGAATGGATCCCGTTACGCACGTATCCTTGTATCCTCAAGAAGCGTATCCGTTCAAACAGCCTTGACGACGTGTTCATGCTTTCGCTGGACTCCCGATATCAATTACCGGAGGGGGTGCTTGCCGATCTCTCCAGCCTGCCGACCTTGGCAGCGTACCGTCAGCAAGTCCTCGCGCAAATGCGGAAGGGTGACACCATCCCGTATGTGACGACCAGCCTTGGAGCGTTCGGCCTGTTCTGTAATCTGAACATGCTTGAGCGGAACCGGCTGAAGGTCCCACAGACTCTGGACGAGTTCCTTGCCGCCTGTGCCGCCTTCCACCGCATCGGGATCACCCCTCTTGCCGTGACCCGGGAATGTTTGCGTGCTTTGCTCATTGCCAGGGCCTATGAGCCCGTCGTCTTTGGGGACGCCAACGCCTTCTTTCATTCGCTCAATACGGATGAGGCCTTTTTGAGGCGAACACTGCTGAGAGGGTTCCTTTTTCTGGCTCTGCTGCGCGACAAAGAGTATTTTGATGTCGACGACCTCGTCCTGATACGGGAAAACATGCCCGGCATGTTCTTTTCGGCGGGAGAGCAACCGTTCATGATCGGTGGCAGCTGGTTTTCCCCGGTACTTGGCAAGGCGCAATCCGCGTTTCGCTTTTCCGTTTTTCCTCTTCCGGTGACCAGCCAAGGGGCTGTCACCGTGCTCGGCCTTGATACGCCGCTTTCGGTCAGTTCGCGGAGTGAGCATGTGCCGCAGGCCGTCCAGTTGGTGGAAGGGCTGACGAGCCCAGAGAACATCCTGATTTTTAATGATGGGCAGGGCGGCTTCAGTCCGCTGAAGAACGCGCCCCTTCCCGCTGACAAAGCGGTACATCCGCTTTGGAAGAGCATGGATGCGGGGAGGGGGATCTTCCATTCGGATATCAGGCTGCGCTATAATCTTTGGCACAGGCTTGATTCCGGTATCGAATTGATCCTTTCCGGTGCGTCCGCCGAGGAAGCGACGGAAAGCGTCATTCAAGCCTTGCGCGACGCCCAACAGGGAAAAGAGGGAAAACAGTCATGATGACGTCGCGAAGGCAAAACCTGTTTATCGGCTCCGCCGTTGCCTTGCTTTTCGGGGTGTTGTGTTGGATTTCGTTTGATTTCATGCATTCGGTTCAGCAGTCCCTGTGGGATAATTCGGTCAAGAACATTATGGAAAGCACCGCGCGCGGCGCGAATGTGCTCCAGCGCGGATATATCAAAGATCTTGAAATGCTGCGTATGCTGGCGAACGAACTTGAGCAGGGAAAATCCTCCGATTCTGGGCGTATCCGCAGTAAGTTGAAGAGGTTTCTTTCCGATACGGGCAACCTTTCCGCCCTGATTTTCGAAGATGGGACCGGCTATGTGGACACCGGGCTCGCCGTTACGCTCACGCCTCAGGAAATGGAGACCTTCAAAGGATTGCACGAGAGCAGTGGCCTGCTGTTCCCATACCGCAACCGAGGGACCGGGCGGAGGACATTCACCATCTATACGGTGGTGGATTTCCCCGACGGGCGCAAGGCGTACTTGTTCAAGGGCTATAATGTTGAGACTCTGTACGCCACCTATGCCATGTCCTTCTATAACAATACGGGGTTTTCCTATGTGGTGGCCCCGGACGGCAATATTGCCATGCGCTCAGTCCATCCCGCCAGCAACAAGACCTTTTCCAACCTGTTCGATCTCATCAGCCAGAGCGAGAACAACCCGGATGTGGTGGAGTCGTTCCGCAATTCCTTGAAAAACGGCAAAATGGGCATAGCCATGTTCAGCAACCGGCATGAGGAATTTGTTTTTTGCTATGTCCCCATGCCCGAGATGGACGGATGGTATATCGTTTCCGTTGTCCCCAATGTGGAGATTATGCGGGAAGCGAACTCCATTATTCAGAAAACATTGTTTATCTGTTTCCTGATTTTTGTGGGTTTTCTGATCTGCTTCCTCATTTACCTGTACATCACGCGGGGCTATCAGAAAGAGATCTACGCGCTTGCCTATACGGACAAGCTCACGGGAGTACGGAATTTTACGAAGTTCAGGCAGGATGGCGAAGGGATGCTTCAAGCCCGGGACGGGCTCCCGTGCGCACTCCTATCCATCAACATGCTCAACTTCAAGATATACAACGACGTGATGGGGTATTCGGAAGGGGACGCGCTGCTGAAAGCCTTTGCGCGCATATTGGAGCGCGAAGCGCCCCGCCCGGTGCTTGTCGCGCGCATGTTGGCCGATGCGTTTCTGGTGCTGTTCCCCTACAAGGGGAAAGAGGAGCTTGTGACGTATTGCGAGGCGTATTCCCGTGCGCTCAATGGTTTCATCGTGTCCCGGGAGCAAAATTACCAGTTGGAGTTGCGTTCCGGCATCTGTTGCGTGGAAGACAGCGACGCCTCGGACATCAATTCGCTGTTGGATCGCGCCAACATGGCCTTGAAGACGATCAAGATGAAGGGCGCGGCCCAGTGGAAATTTTACGACCGCACCATGCGTGATAAATTGTTGCGGGAAAAGGATCTGGAAATACGCATGGAAAAGGCTCTTGCCGATGGGGAATTCCTCGTCTACATCCAGCCGAAATATTGGGTCGGCACCCGGGCCCTCGCGGGCGGGGAGGCTCTGGTGCGGTGGAAGAGCCCGGATCAGGGATTCCTTTCACCCGGTGAATTCATTCCGCTTTTTGAAAAGAACCGCTTTATCGTCAAGCTCGATCAGTTCATGTTTACATCTGTATGCGGTCTGTTGCGCCAATGGCTCGACGCCGGGATCGAGCCCCGCCCCCTGTCGGTCAACGTGTCGCAGATGCAGTTCCACACGCCCGATTTCGTTGAACGGTACATCGGGATAAAGTCCCAGTACGCCATCCCCGACGGCCTGTTGGAATTGGAGTTTACCGAGAGCATCTTTTTCGACAATGTGGCGCTGTTGAGTTCCGCCGTGCATGAATTTCGCCGGGCGGGGATAAAGTGCTCCATAGACGATTTTGGGGCGGGGTATTCCTCGCTCAATGTGCTCAAGGCCTTGCCTGTGAGCGTGCTCAAGCTCGACGGCATGTTCTTCCGTACGGCGAAAGACGATGAGCAGGCCAATATCGTCATCAGGAACATCATGCGCATGGCCGGGGAACTCAAGATGGCCACGGTTGCCGAGGGCGTCGAGACGCCCGAGCAGGTGGCATTTCTGGAGACGACGGGATGCGACATCATCCAAGGTTACGTGTTCGCCCGCCCGATGCCCGCAGCGGAATTTACCGAGCTTCTTGCCGGGGAGGGTGGGCACGCAGAGCGTTGATCGGAAAAAGGCGGTTTGTCCGGAAAACGGGTCGGCCCTTGGCCGTCTTTGTCCCGCTCGCGTCAGTGGGGTTGACTCCGGTCCCAAAGTGGGGGAGGGGGCTTCCCGTCTGGCGGCGTTTCCCCATATCCTGACATCTGTTCCCGACTCCCTGGTGCCCGAGGCATCCGGGGATCGGGCATTTTGGCGTCCCGCCTCTTTTTCCTCTTAATTCCGAAAGGCGCGGTAGACATCCACTCTAACAGCGTTATAGTGAGGCTGCTTCCGTCAGGCTCGGTTCGCCGCTGATCCGGCCCGGTCGTCAACATAGCTTCCCGAACAGTATGCGATTCGCTGAAAGGCGAAGGGATTCTAACCGACAAGGGGCTCGACATGCGTTTTTTTGCGGACCGGACCACCACACTGTTGCAGATTTTTCATGTGATCGTGGACGGATTGTATGACAGCGTGCCCATTTTGCTGTCGTTCATGATCGTCGCTTTTGGCGCGCAGGAAAAGGACGCGGGGGTCATCCTGTCGGTTGCGGCCCTGCTGGGCACGCTGGCGGGCCTGGGCACGAAGGGCTGTTCGCAGCGGTTCGGTTTTTTGCGTACGCTGTGCCTGATCACCGGCGCGTACGGCGTGGGGTATGTGGCGAACACGTTCTCCCAGAATATCTGGTTCTCGGGCTTTTTCTTCGTCATTGCCATGATGGGGTATGGCGTGTTCCACAACGCGGCGTTTTCGTATCTCACGGCGCGCACCGAGCGTCCCACGCTCGGCAAGGTGTTGGGGGACTTCACGGCCATAGGCGACATCGGCCGGATTCCGATCACCGCTTTCGCCGGATTCCTCGCGGCTTGGAGCTTTGCCGGAATCCCCGGCTGGCGGATCGTCTGCGCCCTGTTCGGGGCTGCTGCCTGTTGCATTACGTTGTACTTGTTGTGGATGTGGCTGCGGAACGGGGACGCTGGCGGTTCGCCCTGCGAGGAGCGCAAGAAGGCGCAATCCCTGCTGCCGCCTCTTTCGCTTCTGCGGGATCGCCATACGGCGTCCACGGTCGTCGCCAATATTCTGGACGGCTTCAGCGGCGATCAAATTTTCGCTTTCCTGCCGTTCCTGCTGTTCGCCAAGGGGATGGATCCCAAGGTCATCGGCAGTTTCGCCTTGGCCTTCACCGTGGGCTGCTTCGCGGGGAAAATGGCCTGCGGGCGGCTGGTGGGCATTTTCGGTTCCCGCAAGGTTTTCATCACATCCAAACTGCTTATGTCCGCTCTGTTGGCGGTACTGGTGACGGCACAGGGCTTGCCCGTGATCATAGTCACCTCCATCCTGCTCGGCATCGTCACCAAAGGGACCGTCCCCGTCTTGCAGACACTGCTTGTGGAACCGGTGACGGATCCTCAAGCCTACGATGATCTGTTCGCCGTCAATACGTTCGCTCGCGGCTCCACCAATATCCTGACGCCGTTGCTGTTTGGGTTCATCGCTTCGGCGTTCTCTGCGGAATACATCTATGTGCTGATGGCGATAGTCTCCGTGTTTGCGGTGGCCCCCGTCCTGTTTGGGCGGCCCATGCGCGCTTAGCGATTCCCTCCGTGGGGATGGAGAACCTTTCCGGAAAAGGTGGTCCTGTTTTTTGCCGTTACCGTACGCAATGTTGCTTGAAGAGACAGCGTGAACGCCGTCCGAGATGAGGCCGGTCCTAAGAGGCCGTCTTCACTGTGGCGGCATTTCTTTTTTCCGTTTCGTCCACAACGGCGTCCAGCAGTTCGCCGGGGCGGACGCCGAACGCCCTCGCAAGCGTAATCAGCATATCCACATTGGGGACGCTGTGCCCGCCCTCCAGTACGGAGATGAAACCCTTGCTGGCTTCGCCGTAGTCAGCAAGCTGCTGTTGGGGCAACCCCGCAGCATCCCTGTAGCGCCTGAGAATCATGGGCATGACGTGTTTTGCGATTTTCCCGCATCCGTTGTTCATGGTTTTTCCTGTGTTTTTTGTCTCAGTGGGGAGTTTAGCTCGAATAAGCCGTTCATGAGGTGAGGCATGAGGGGCCAAAGTCTCACAACAGGCTGTCAACATTGTAGGGTGACGGCCTAAGCGGTATGGTTGGGGGTGAACCAATATCTCTCCAACATTATACGGCGGAACACCATACCTATCTATTGGCTACGGCTGTTTGTTTGAGGCGGGAACCGTCACAATATACGCCAAGAGGCACGGCCGTGTCAGACCCCGGCTTTGGCTTTTTGAGCTGCCACTGGTCACATTTTTATCCGGCAGGCTTTTGAAGGGGCCTCGGCCAAAGAGCTTTCCATCGCAAAGATGGGCTCAGACGGCTTTGCCCCGAGAGCTTCCGCCAACACGAACAGTATTTCCAGATTAGGGGATTTTGGGCTGCTTTCCAGCATACTGATGTAGGATGTGACCACGCCCGCCTTTTCCGCGAGTTTTTCCTGCGTGACTTTCCGTTCGTTTCAAAATGGCCTGAGGACAGGGCCGAAGGCTGGGAGTGGGGGGTATTCATTTGAACCCCATAGCCTACAGCGTTTGGCTTGTTTTCACCTGTCAGTGAAATGGTCCATAGATGAAAAACGGAATACCCTGTTTTTCTCCTGTCAGGATATGGCGTTGCATCCAATGGCGCAAGCAGACAAGGGCTATGGTTGCTCCATTCGGCGGAAAGTTCGTTGAGTTCTCCGTCAGCATACTGTACGACGGTAAGAACGCCTGTAGAGGCGAACAAGACGCGTCAAACCGGAAAAGGAGCGTTAAAGACCATGTTGAAGCCAAACGGAGCAGCAGAACTCACTGCATTTACGGAAAAATCTTATAAGGAAACGATAACGCCCATTGTGCCCGGCATTTGGCATGTCCTCGGCGTAGGCCACAGCAACGCCGTCATCATCGAAGGCCGCACCAGCGTCATCCTGGTCGATACACTTGATACGCTGGAGCGGGGGCAAAAGCTGCTGGAGATTATCAGGAGCAAGACTGAAAAGCCGGTTAAGACCATCCTGTATACGCACGGTCACCCGGATCACCGGGGCGGAGCCGGGGCGTTTTCCGGTACGGACCCGGAAATCATCGCCTTCGCGTCAGCAACCCCCGTGTTGAAGAAAACGGAAATGTTGCAGGATATCCAGAACCTGCGCGGCATCCGGCAATTCGGGTATGCATTGAGCGATGAGGAAAACATCTCCCAAGGCATCGGGATACGCGAAGGGCTTGCCTACGGGGAGTCCCGAGCTTTCCGGCAGCCGACGACCGTCTACGATGAGGACAAGGTCGTCCGCGAAATCGATGGCGTCCGGCTGGAACTGGTCCGGCTCCCCGGCGAAACGGACGACCAGATTATGATTTGGCTCCCGGAGAGGCAAGTGCTGTGCTGCGGGGACAACTATTACGGCTGTTGGCCAAACCTGTACGCCATACGCGGCAGCCAATACCGCGACATAGCGGGCTGGTTGGACAGCCTCGACGAGATTTTGTCCTATTCGGCGGCCTACCTGCTGCCCGGACATACGCGGCCGCTGTGTGGCAAGGAGGAGGTCCGGAGCGTGCTGACGGGTTTCCGCGATGCTATTCGGTATGTTCTTGAGAAAACGCTTGCGGGCATGAATGAAGGAAAGGATATAGACACCCTGGCTTCCGAAATCGTACTCCCGCAGGAGTATGCCTCGCTGCCGTATCTGGGAGAGTATTACGGATGTGTGGAATGGACGGTCCGGGCCATCTTTACCGCGTATCTGGGGTGGTTCGACGGTAACCCCACTAATCTGCACCCGTTGCCGCCGAAGGAACGCGCGGAAAAGGCCGTTGCGCTGGCGGGAGGGGCGGACGCCGTGTTGCGGGCGGCGGAAGAGGCCGTGCGGAAAGGGGAATGCCAGTGGTGTCTGGAGCTGTGCGATCTGCTGTTGACCATAGGCGTCAACGCCGAGGCCGCTCGGCGGCAAAAAGCCGTTGCCCT
>NZ_JH114231.1:539961-561388 GCF_000224655.1 Bilophila sp. 4_1_30 | reverse complement strand
CCTGACCAAGCTGGCCGCCTATGAAACCAGCGCCAATGGAAGGCACTATTATTTGGTCTGTGCCCACGAACTGGAAAATCGTCATTAGGAACAACCCGGAATCGCTGAAAAGCGGATCACCGAGTGTCGTAATCCGCTGAAGGAGGCCCTCATCCGTAAGGAAGGGGGCCTTTCGCATTGAATGGAGACTACCGGAGTGTTGCACTGAGCCCGGAACCGCCATTCCTTGCGGCGGCGGTTCGATGATATACTGTTGCGGCGCGGTTACTTCAGGATGGCGCCTTCGAAATTTTTGAGGTGGCAGTATTCCGTTCTTTCCTCTCCTTCATTTCTGTGAGCTGGTTGTCCCATGCTTTCGCCACTCTGATCCGGTAAGGACACACCTTTTTCTATCGTGTGTAATATCTTGTGACAAAAGATTTTTTTGTGAATGGTGTTCTGCCGTGAAGAGTGTTTGACTATTTATCATTTTATATATATCAAAAAATCGATATAAGATATCTCATCTTATGTATGACGGCGTTAGGAAAGCGCCCCACCGATGGGGGACGTCGGCAGCGACGATTGAAAGGAGAACGGACATGCATGAACAGCTTATTAAAGAGATTCAGAAGATGGTAAGAGATGGGGAGGTCCCCGCCAAGAGTGTCGCTGAAGCAGTCGGCAAGCCCTATTCGACGCTGATGCGGGAGATCAACCCTTATGACAAGGGCGCGAAGCTCGGCGTGGAGACGTTCATGGCGATCATCGAAACCACGGGTGACCCCACGCCGCTGAAACTGATGGCGTACGAACTCGGCTATAGGCTCATCCCCGACAAGTGATGTCGGGCTCCGCTGTAGGGGATTTCCCCCGTATCGAGAGGGGCAATCCATTGCGGTGGGAAGGCCCCTTCCGGAGCTCATCCCCCGATTCCGAAGGGGAGAGGAAGCCCTGCGGACGATGGGGACGAACCGTTGTGAAGCTGTACCGCTTGGAGGTGTGGAACCCTGCCGTTGGTAGAAGGACATAAAAAAGAGGAGAAGCAATTCCTTCTCCTCTTTTTTTATGCGAAGATATATGGGATTTCCATTCCACGGCAAGATTTCCGTAGGCGAATGCGTTGTTACGTTGAAGAGTTCACTTCCGGTATTCAGCAAGAAAGTTACGCCTTTGTCTGTATTGAACTCGCGCCCGCAGCACATATTCCGTCTCGCCTCAGCTGATTACCGGGAATACATGAGAAGATTCCTGTCTCATGTATTCCCTTTTTATCTTTTGAAATTATTCGTGGTGAGGAGGGCTGTCTGGGGAGAAGGGCTCCTGTGAAACGTTAGAACAGGGCCACGCCCAGTGCAACGACAATGGCCGAGATAGTGGCCCATGTTGCGAGGATGACGATGGGCACGGTCCTCCAGATGGCTTTCGTATTCGACCATTCATTGCCGTGCAGCAGCGAGGCGCTCGCGCTGGCGGCCGGAGTGAGGAACGCGATGTGGACGCCCATGACCACCATGATGATGGCAAGCTCGGGAGGAACGTTCATGCCTGTACAGTAGCTGTAGACGACGGGCATCAGGGCGATTCCCGTTGCGCCGTTGTTCATGAACTGCGTGAGGACGGTAGCGAAAAAGCCCATGCACAGCGCGAATACCAGCGAAGATTCGTTTCCGAAGAAGGGTGTCATCAATGCCATGAGGAACTTGGTGATCCCGCTTTCGTCGTTGGCCATGGCATGGGAAAGGGGCATCACCACGGCGAGGATGAGGATGATCCCCCACGTCACCCCGGAATCCACCATCGTCTTGAACCGGAGCAGCGGCTTGCCGTCGACCTTGAGGAGACACATCACGGTTACGAGGAGCATACAGATGCCCGTGTTCCCGATGGTCTTGAAGAAGCGGGCGATGCCGGACGTGGCGGGCAGGATGTTGGGCAAAAGCAGCAGGACGACCAGCGCAAACAGGAACCCCAGCACGATTTTTTGGACTTTATTCAGCCGCAGCGCACCTTCCGTGTCCAGCCCTCCCGTATCCAGCGAGATCAGTTTCTTCATGTCGGGCTTGAACACGTACTTGGCCATGACGATGAACAGCAGGGAGCACAGCGCGCAGCATGTTATCGCAATGATCATGTACTTCGCGTAATCGATGGTCACGCCGGACATGTTTTCATACGCGCCGAGTACGGTAAACGGAACCTGCTTGAACGGGATGATCGACATGCCGATTTGCGCGGCGTACACGATGCCGAAAACCATCATCGTCGGATAGCCTTCGCCCTTTTGGTAGCCGCACTTGTCACAGATGCCGTACAGGATGCTCCAGCCGATGACGACCGCCGGGGATGCGCTGGTCAGTGCACCCAGCAGCATGATGGACAGGAAAAACGTATAGGTGAACAGCCACGGCTTCCCCGCGACGCATTTGCGGGTGATGAACCACAGCGAGATGAACTTGGACAGGCCGTAATAGTTGATGGTCGCGCAGAAGACGAAAATGAAGAACATCATCATAACGAGCGGATCGCCGAAACTGGTCTGGAACAGCTCGCTGGGCTTCATGCCGCCGATGAGCATGAGCGCCAGCAGGCCCGCCATGCTCGGCCAGATGATGTCTATGAAGATCCAGCCGTACAGGACCCCGAGGAAGATGCCGATCAGGTTCATCCCCAGCGGGGTTAACGGGCCGATGGGCGTGAGCTGGCCGTAGCCGAACATGATCAGGAGGCTTATCAGGGAGTGGGCGTAGTAGACGATCTCTTTGTTTTTTGAGAGAGGGAGGAAGTGGCATGACCGGTTCTCCTCGCGAGGTGCCTCTGTAACAGGGTTTTCTTGCCTGTTGGCAAAAAGGGAGGGAGGCCGTTTCCCGTCCTTCTGTGGAGACGGGAAACGGCGGGCCTGAAAACCGGATGAAAGGGGGATAGGTTCGGAATCAGACGGCCTTGGGAGGCGTCGGCCAGCTGAAGTTGTCCATGTAGTAGCGGTATGGCTTGATAGGGTAGTCGTTCAAGGGAACAGGGACCGTATGGACTTCCCGCTTGCCGTCGACCTGCTTCTGCTCGATCCACTTGAGCCAGTGTTCGTTGTCCCGTTCGGGGTAATCTTCGCGGTAATGCCCGGCGCGGGATTCTTTGCGCATCAGGGCCGCATTAAGGCACAGCTCGGTAAGGAGCACCGTGGACGTGGCCTCGAACAGCTTGGCGAGTTCGTGCGGATCTCGCGCTCCCAGGTGCGGCAGCACTTCCGCGCGGATTTCCTCCACACGGTCGAGCCCGCGTGAAAGCCCCTTGCCCGTCTTCATCAGCGCGATGTCGGGGGCGCTCATGACCTCGCGCATGTCGGAGATGACATCCTTGGGCGCGATGCCGTCCTTGCCGAGGTATCCGGTGAACGCTTCAAGCCGGGAGGCGGCGTACGCCTCATCAAAGGCCACTGCATCGTGCCCCTGTACGAACTGCGCGGCGGCTTCCCCGGCCGAATAGCCCGTCGTCGCCGTGATGCATGTGGCCCAGCCGCCCATGTAGACGCCCGGATCGGGATTGCGGGCAAGCCCGGCGGCGTACAGCCCCTTTATGGCGGTGGAACCGTCGAGATCGGCCACAATGCCGCCGTAGGTATGGCGCACCTGCGGCATCCATTCCAGTTCCTGCCCGAAGAAGTCGATGCCGAGTTCGCGCAGCTTCTTGTCGTTGAGGCCCATCCAGCCGGCTTTGGGACGCATGGTTTCCACATCCTCGGGCTTCATCTGGCTGCAGTCGAAACGGATGGGGCCGTTTCCGGCTCTCACTTCGTGCACCATGCCCCGGGTATTGTAATGGGGATCGGCCTTGGCTCCGAATTTTGGGGAGTATTTCTTCATGAAATCCTCTCCCTTGGCGTTCAGGAACCGGGCTCCCTTGGGGAGAAGGCCCGTTTGCCCTTCCCACGCGAAATCGACAGGCACGTTCCACACCTTCCAGAATTCGAAATTCCGCATGGCGCAACCCGCGTTCCAGGCGATGCTGACGCCTTCGCTGGCTGGCGTGTTCTGATGGTAGGAGGGCTTCCAGCCGCCCGTATTGGTGGCGAGCAGGATGGCGCGGGCCTTGATGAAGACGGGCACCCCGCTCTGGCTGTGAAAGCCCACGGCCCCGGTCACGCGTTCGCCGTCGGTGATGACGTCGGTGATGACCGTGCGCCCAAGCCGCCGCACGCCCCGCTTTTCGCATTCCTGCTTGAGCAGGCGGGCTTTTTCGATGCCGCCCATCCCGTAGGGGTGATAGTAATAATAGCGCATGTAATCAAGGGCGCGCTGGGGGATGAAGCACAGTTCGCCCTTGTCGTTGCGGACGAATTTGTGCCCCAGATTCTCAAAATCCATGAACCGGTCGTAGGATTGCGTCAGAATCTGTCCGAGAAGCTTCTGGTCGGCAAGCCCGTCGTAATAATACACGAGATCGTCGAGCAGGTCGTCCAGCTTCATGTCGGGCTGCTTGACGATCATGTCCCCGCCGGAAAGCCCGCCCAGCCCGCCCCAGTCTCGGGGGCCCTTGTCCACGACCAGCACGTCGCCCAGAAAGTCCCTGGCGCGCATGGCAGCCCACATCCCGCTGAAACCACAGCCGATAACCAGCAGGTCCGTCGTATATTGATAGCCTTGTTCTTTCATATGCGCCTCGCTTACTGGTTGTCGGCTTCGATTTGATCAAGGGTACGGGCAAAACGTTCCTTGAAGGGATGCACATAGATGGCCCCGGAGGGGCAGTTCAGCTCGCAGTTGAAACAGGTCATGCAGTCGTCGGTATAGGTGATGCGGGACTTGCTGCCGCAGGTCATGCAGCGCAGCGCCTCGGCGAAGCAGGCTTCCATATCCAGAGGCCGCAGGGTTTCCGCAAGAGGATCATCGGCCGGGGCGGGGAGGCTGGCGCGCTCCTGTCTCGGCTCGTGGCGGATGCCTTCGCGTGGCCATTGTTCCTCGGGAAGCTCGGGACGCTTGTGTTCGCGTCCGCCCCGGATGTCCGCGCCCTTGAGCATCCGATCGATGGAAAAGGCGCATTCGCGTCCGCCGGCAATGGCGCTGACGACGGAAGAGGGGCCCGTGGCGGCGTCGCCCGCGGCGAAGATTCCCCACGCCGAAGTGGAGAAGGTGACGTCTTCAATCACGATGCGTCCCCGTTCAGTGCGCACGTCCTTGGCGAACCCGTCCAGCTCGGATGCTTGGCCGATGGCGAAGATAATATGATCGGCCCGGATGCGCATGGTGGTGTTTTCATCGAACAGAGGCGCGAAACGTCCCTGCTCGTCGACGACCCGGATGCACGTTTTCAGCTCCATGCCCGCGACGTGCCCGCTTTCCTGAAGGATGGCGCCGGGGCCGAACCCGCAATGGCATTCGATGCCCTCCCTCAGGGCGTCCGCCTGATTGTGCGGATACGCGGGCATGGCTTCGCGCGACTCAAGGCAGGCCATGCTGACCTTGGCGGCACCGAGTCTTTTGGCGGTGATGGCGGCATCCACGGCGACGTCTCCGCCTCCGATGACGAGCACGTCTCCGGACAGGCGGGGCTGTTCGTCGCCCCGGTTGGCGCGCAGGAACTCAAGGCCCCAGTGGACGCCGGGGAGCTCGACGCCTTCCATGTGTACCTTGCGGCTGACCGTCGTTCCGGGGGCCAGCATGACGGCTTTGAATCCCAACCGTTTCAGGTCGGAAAGGCTCAGGTCCGCGCCTTCGCCGATCTTCGTATTGCAGCGGAAGGCGATGCCCATCGCTTCAAGCCGGGCGATGTGGGCCGCAACGATCGCGTCGGGAAGCCGATACGCGGGGATGCCATACCGCAACATGCCGCCGGGAAGCGGCATCGCCTCGAAAACCGTCACCGGGTACCCCATTTGCGCGAGGAACCACGCGCAGGAAAGCCCCGCCGGGCCGGAGCCGATCACCGCGACCTTTGTGATGTGCCTCCGGGCGGGCTTTTCGAGAGGCGCCTTCAGGTCCCAGTCGCCCATGATCTGCTCGACGGCATTGATGTTTACCGCCTCGTCCACATGGTTCCGGGCGCACTTTTTCTCGCAGGGATGGAAACATACCCGGCCCGTGATGGCCGGAAACGGCTGGACGCTGCGGTAGCGCCGGGCCGCTTCGCCAAGGTGCCCCTGCTGGATCAGGTAATGGTTGCCGCGAATGTCGACCCCGGCGGGGCAAGCCGCCATGCAAGGGGAAAGGGCCTCTTGCGCGGGTTCGAGCCTGAAAACATCCAGTGGGCATGTCTTGGTGCAGGTTCCGCAGCCGGTACAGGCCGCAGGATCGATGCTGTGGATCATATGAACTCCTTTTCCGCATCTGATTGGGAAGGTGACTGCCCTGTGGGGACAGTGTGTGCCGAAACATGGCTGCCGCCGTGGTGTTTTTCTTTGGTCAGGAAAGCAATATTGAAAGGGAACCCTCCTCTAGGCTGCATGGGGACGGACGGCACGGCAGCGAAATGTTGTGCGTCGTTGATAAAGAGTAAGCAAAGGGCGTTCCATCTCGTTATTATGTTGTTTTTATTGATTTTTTATTCGAAAAAGAAGGATCCTCATTTCTTTTTTTTGTCTTGAAAACGGACATTTTTGTATATTGCTGTCTTGTTTCAGGACGGCTATGCTGGCGAGGGCCGAACGGTCGATGGGCTGCGGCGAAGGAGAAGGATATGGCGAAAGAAAAGGCGTGGTATGCGGACAGTGCTGTCGGGACGTTGCTCGCGGATATGTTTGAAGGGAAATGGTCCCCCGAATTGCTCGCACAGCTTGCCCAGATCCCGCTCGCTGAAGCGGAGCGGGGTGCGTTCCCCGGCTGTCCGCCTTCCTCCGGGAGGGAACGCCGGTTCCGTCTGGTGGAGCGCGTCCAAGCCCACAAGGAGGCATGCTCGTTTTTGCTGGCCCGGCCCTCCGGCTCCGGCCTCGAATCGTTTTTGCGGCTGGCTGCGGATGGGGAAGGGCTTAGGGCACTGGAAACGATGTTGGGGCTGGGCTTGAGCCGCATGAACACCTTACACCCGGCGGGAATCAATCTCGTCCTCCGCCTCGTCCATCGAAGCCTTTTGGGTATAGGCTTGCGAGGGTTAAGTGCTGATGGGGCAAAGCGGTACCGGCGTCTTTGTCGTGACGTGCACCCGCTTATCGTTTGCTCGGGCAGCAATACGCCTTCGCTCGCCCGGCTCTTTTTCCGGGCGCGGGGGCTGGCTGTGAAGTTCGGGGACAGACGCGACATGGCGCTCTTCGACCTGCTCATCGGCTCCATAAACGTCTGCAATACGCCGGAACACGGGAACCCGCGTTTCCACGCTATCATGGCCCGCGGGTATGCGGCGCTTGAGGCGCTCAAAGAACCGGATCTGTTCGAACAGGCGACGCCCTATCTGGGCATTTACCATTTCATTGAGGGGAACTACGAACAGGCAATGAACCTCTTTTCCCGCGCAAGCCGGAAACTGCGCGCGCAGGAGCACCATCTCGTCGAAATGTTTTATGTCAGGCACTGGAGCTTTGCGGCTTCCTGCCGGGGGAATTTTGAGCTGGCGGCCGGGCTGCTGCTCTCGCGGCTGCGCATGTTCGCCGCGCGCAGCGACAACCAGCTCGCCCGCTCCATACGTGGGCAGCTTGCGGCGTTGTACTTGCGCATGGGGCAATATGAAAAGGCGCTGGAACAGCTGGACATAGCGCAAATAGGCGTTTCGCCGCAGGTGAATATCGTCAGCGGCGTCACCAATGCGCGCCACCTCGCCTACTACCATATGCTGTCCGGAAATCCGAAGGCGGCCTACAAGGTGCTCCATTCGGCACTGGATGAGGCACGGCGTCAGGGGTATGAGCGCCCGATTTATCTGGGGGGCGCACTGCTTGAGCTTTTGTGCGCCTTTCAGGAGCAGGGATGCCCGCCGCTTCCCTGCTATTCGGCGGAGCAGGAGCTGCAACGCTGCCTCAAGGGGCCCAACCGTATGTTGCGGGGCGTTGCGGCCCGCTTGTCCGGCAACGTGCTGATGCGCGGAGGAAATGAGGATGGGGCGCTCGGCCTGTATCAGGACAGCCTCGCACTGCTTGAAAAGATAGGCTGCCCGCTTGAGGCGGCGAAAACGCGGCTGGCGCTGGCTTCACTGGCGTTGCGGCGCAACGACAAGGAAAAGGCCGTGCTGCTCGTGAGCGACGCATGGCCCATGTACGATTGTCTCAAGGATTTTTTCTGGCCGGAGGAACTGCTTGCTCTGCTCCCCTCCTACATGCGCAAGCATGGGGACGCCAATCTTTCCTCGCGGGCCCTTCTCGAAGCCTACCGTGAAAGTTTTTCCCCCCACAGGACATGGGAACAGTTCGAGGCATTTTCGCAGGCTTTGTTGGCGGAGTCGGCCCGCATCCTCGGTACTACGCAGGGATACCTCTTTCATGTCCCGTATCCACATGCGCCGCTCCGCCTTGTGGCCGTTCTCGGAGGCAAGCTCGAATCCGTGACATATCCTTATGCCTCCCTGCCTGATCTCATGGAGCTCGTAGCCGAGGGAGCTCCGCTTATTCTGGACAATGTGCAGGAAGGGGGGATGGGGTTCGGAAGCATGTTGATCGGCATCCCCATAGACTGCCGTCCTGATGGGGTTTATGCGCTGTGCCATGTGGGGGCTTTTTTGCCGGAGGTCCGCACCGTCCTTGAAGAGAATGTGCTGAAAGATATCGGGCGTGTCCTTGCGTGGGAATGTTCCCGCGTCATGGAGCGGGAGCGGCTTCATACGGAGCGCCTTGAGACGCTTGCGGATACTTCGGGAGAAATGATCTGCGTTTCCGATGAGATGGGACGGTTTCTCGGCGATGTGGAACTTGCGGCGAAAACCGACGCTTCCATCCTGCTTTGCGGGGAATCCGGCGTGGGCAAGGAGATGGTGGCCCGGTACATCCACGAGAAAAGCGGCAGGAGCGGCAGGCTTGTCATCATCAACATGGCGAGCCTTCAGGACGAGTTGTTCGAGAGCGAGTTCTTCGGGCATGAAAAGGGATCTTTCACGGGAGCCATGACCAGCAAGCCCGGTCTTGTGGAAATGGCTGAAAACGGTACGCTGTTTCTGGATGAATTTACGGAAGCCAGCACGCGGGTGCAGGCCAAGCTCCTGCGGGTCCTTCAGGAGCGCTGCTTCCATCGCGTGGGCGGAACGCAGACCATCAGTGTGAACTTCCGCCTTATCGCGGCCTCCAACAGGGACATCACCCATGCGGTCAGGCAGGGGCTCTTCCGCGCGGATCTCTATTATCGCGTCGCCGTGATCAATCTGAAAATCCCTCCGCTGCGCGAACGCAAGGCCGACATCCTCGCCATTGCCCGCTACTATCTGCATTTTTTTTCGCACTGGCATCATCGGGAATGCGTTCAGGATTTTTCTCCGGAAAACCGCCGTATTCTGGAAAGCTGGAGTTGGCCGGGGAATATACGCGAGCTGCGCAACGTCATCGAGCAGTCGGTCGTCTTGACCGGGGGGCGGCACCTGACGCTTCCTGATCCGGTGGAGCATACAGAGACTTCCCGAGGCGTCGAGGCTCTGGGAGGTGGGGAGATGCCCGAAGAGTTGTTTTCCGGAAATCCGTCTCTGGCGGATCTCGAAAAACGGTATATCGAGAGGACGCTGGAGCAGTCGGGCTGGCGGATTGAAGGGAAGAGGGGAGCACTCGCCGTGCTGCGTATAAGCCGATCCGCATTGTACGACAAGATGCGGCGGTATGGAGTGAAAAGGCCCTTTTGAGGACTGATGCCTCTGAAGGTCGTCATAGCTAAAGTAAAACATGAAGGATGAGCGACATAAAAAACATTCCCAAAACGGGGAAGTGAGGCAAAACGCGGGACGGAGAAAAGAGGCTGCCAGCCTTTGCGTGAACGGCTGGCAGCCTTGGAGATGATCTCAGGATTCGTAGACGATGCGCCCTCCGGAGATGGTCTTGAGCACGGAAAGCGTTTCGATGGACTCGGGCGGCACGGTCAGCGGATTTCTGGAAAGCTGTACAAAATCCGCATAGTATCCGGGAGCGATTGTACCGACGGCATGATCCCGTGCGCTGCACTTGGCGGCATTGACGGTATAGGCTTTGAGGGCGTCGAGCGGCGAGATCCTCTGATCAGGGCCGAGAATGCGCCCCGCCGTGGTTGTGCGGTTGACGGCGGTATGGATGGAACGGATGGCATCCACGGGCTGCACCGGAGAGTCGACATGGAGGCCGAAGGGAATTCCCATACGCACGCAGGAACCACAGGGATCGAGCCGCGCGGCCCGCTCTTCGCCGAGGAACAGGTTGACGTGGCGCTCGCCCCAGACGTTGACGTGGCGGACAAAGAACGTCGGCGTGACTCCGCAGGCATGGAGCCGGGACAGCTGTTCGTCAGTCGCCATCTGCACATGGATGATCATGTCTCCGGGGACTTTCCTCGGGCACTTTCGGAGGGCCTCTTCAAACCCCCGCACGACGAATTCGATGGCGGCGTCGCCGTTGGCATGGAAGGCGACGGGGACGCCCTGGCAGTGGTACTTGGCAATCAGCTCGGCGATCTGTTCGGGCGTGAGGACATGATCTCCGCAAAAATCGGGTTTGCAGGCGTAAGGCTCCCCGAGCACGGCGGTCAGGGACTGGATCGAGCCGTCCGCAAATGATTTCACCCCCCCGTAGTAGAGATAGTCGGAAACGGGCATGTTCCATGTGCCGAGTTCGAGCATTTCATCCATGATGTTGGGCATGAAATGCAGGTAGCCTCGGGCGTTCATGCGTTTTTCCCGGGCCAGCCGGTTGTAGGCGCGGAGAATGCCGTGAGCGCCGTTGCTGAGGCCGATGCCTCCATCCTGAAACATCGTGAATCCCGCACGGTTATAGTCGGCGATCGCATATTCGATTTTCTCAGGGAGCTTCTCGGGCGGGCAGGCCGGAATCTTTTGAAATACCTTGAAATAGGCGTTCTCTTTAAGCAGGCCCTCCGGCATCCCGTCATTCCCGAGTACAACCATTCCGCCTTCGACGGAAAAATCCGCGGTGACGCCGAGCTTGGCGAGGCCGAGCGTGTTCGCATACCCCATGTGGCTCGTGATGTGTGATACGAAAACAGGCAGCTCCTGACTGACCGCATCAAGATCATGGCGGGTCAAGTGGCGGTGGTCGCTCATGCCCGTGTCGTCGTAACAATATCCTATGATCCATTCCGTGTCGGTCTGCGTGGCGGCGTGCGTGCGAAAGGCGGACAGCAGGTTGCCGATGGTCCCGTGGGCCGTATCACAGAAAAATTGGGTGCGGCACTGCGCGTACATGGAAAGGTGGCTGTGCGAGTCTATGAAGCCGGGGAGGAGCACGCCTTCCTCCAGATGGATTTCCTTGCGCCGATGCGGGGGGGCGAACGCGCGGAGTTCTTCCAACGTGCCGACGGCGAGAATTTTCTCTTCACTGATGCAAACGGCTTCGGCGGTGGGGTTTCCCTCGTCCATAGTAAGTATTTCCGGGCAGGTGATAAGCGTGTATTCGTTTGTGAGCATAACCATTTCCTTTTTTAACCAGTGAGGCGCCGTGCGGGGGCACGCCGCACGTGGAAGAGAAGGACCGTACCACCCCACCGGACTGGTGCGGAGGTACGGCCGCCGTTACCACTGCTTTTGTCCGACCAGCTTCAGGGCGAACATGGCGGCGATGCCAATGACGGTGATCGAGCCGTAGATCATGAGGATTTCCATTCCCGTGAACGTGTAGAACGCGGGGGCGAAGAAATAGAGGATGGGGGCGCACGTTACGAGGATGCCCACATTGAAGAAGGCGAGCTCAAGCGTGGCGGGCGTGCTGAAATCCGGGTCGATGATGCGCAGAAGCAGCAGGCCGGTGGCTGTGGAACCGCAACAGCAGCCGAACTGGCAGAGCACCCGCTCAGGCCCGTAATTGGTCCGGCGTCCGAACCAAAGGTTGAGGGCGAGAGCGAACAGGGTGACGGTGAACGCCACGAGGAAGATGGGGATGACGTACTGCTTGAGGACGACGAGGTGGATGGACATCAAGGTGGCTGTCAGCAGGTAGTCCACGGAGGCCCCGGTGATGCGGGTCTGGACAACGGGGTCCATGAGCCTGCCCGCGCCGAGCTTGAGGAGCAGGGTACGGAGAAGCCACGCGACGATGAGGCCGTGAATGAAGAACATCGGCATACTGAGGGTGGCCCCGAATCCCTTAAGCCACTTGTATTGGTCAAAGAAGGGTTTGATGTGGGTTTCGAGCCAGCTCAGTTCGGCATAGGTGATGAGATAGACGATGCCGACGAGGGCGACATGGAAGGCCAGCGTGTCGATGGTGGAAGCGTGGGTCGTTTCACGTCCATTGGTTGCGGTGGACTTCTCGTCCATGATGCCGGTCAGGAATTCTTTGGTGATGGAAGCTCCGGTCTTGTTGGCGTTGAGGCCCTTGCGGACGAACCATCGGGCTACGGGTACACCGACGATGGCGGCCGAAAGGAAGCCGAGCGCCGCGTAGATCACGCCGATGGTGGCGCAGTCGGCGATGCCGCCCTTTTCCCACAGCGTGCCGAAGGCATAGGCTTGCCCGGGGCCCTGCGTATAGCCGTGGGTTACGATCATGCCGATGAATTCGCTGAGGCTGTTTCCGGTCGCCAGATTATATAGCCAGATCACCGCGCCGCCGATGAGGGCTTGCGCGGGAAGGCTGATTGTCCAGATCAGCGTCTGCCACATGCCCCCGCGCACGACTTCTTTGGACGTATTTTCCTGATTGCCGCGCGGGCGTGTCAGCAGAAGCGAAATGTAGCTGATGTTGAAGGCGTGGAACAGGAACCAGTTAAAGCTGCTGCTCGTGATCTGCCATTCTCCGATTTTAAGCCAGCCCGTGGAAACGATGGCAAAGCCGATCAGGCCGCCGATGATGCTGGCGGGGACCAGATAGTCCTGAAACAGTTTGACTTTTGCGCGCAGCAGGGTGCCGATGAGCAGCATCAGCGAAAGGAGGCCAAAAAGGATGAGATTTTCAAAACCGCTTCCCATGACAAAACTCCGTCTTTGAGGTTGACCCGAGCGTTTGAGTGCGCTGAGCCCATGCGGGCTCTCTCTGGACGTCTTTGTCTGCAAGCGGTATTCCATAAAAAAAGAATAAATAAATTTCGTTTGTTATGCGTTAAGGACCTTCCCAAAAGTGTCATTTGTCATTATACTGAGACAAAACAATATCATATTGTATTTATTAATTTTTAAAGAAAAATGTCTCTTTTTTATGACAGAAATGTCTTGTTCTTCTGCCTGACGTGGGATGCATACACTGGGAGACTTTATGTCCATGCCTTTTCCCATCGCTTCGGATGAGGATTTCAAACGGCTTGTTGAAAACCCGTTGTTCCATCAGCTGCTTGATGCCCTGAGCATCGGCGTTTCACTCACGGACCCTACGGGGACGGTCAGGTATTTTTCGCAGTCCTGCTACCACATCTATGGGCTTGATCCGTCCGAGAGCGTCGTAGGCAAAAAAATCGACGCCATATTCCAGACGGGAAGGGCGGGCGTCCTCAATTCGTTGCAGACACGGCAGATCAATACGGTGAACAGCATCTCCTACAATGGAATCGAAGGGTTATGCCGCCGTTGCCCTATTCTGGACGACAAAGGAAATCTGGTCTGCTGCCTTTCGGAAGTGATCGTTACCACGCACGACAATGAGCGCATTGAGGAGCTGTTGCACAACCTCCAACAGCTCAAACGCAAGGTCGGGTACTTCATCGCACAGGAAACGACGGGCGGGGGCCTGCGTACGTTTGACGATCTCGTCGGCGATACCAGCGTGATGCAGGCACTCAAGGCAATGGGGAAGCGGTTCGCGCGCAGCAGGGAGCCCGTGCTGATCCTCGGAGAAAGCGGCACGGGAAAGGAATTGTTCGCGCAGGCCATCCACAAGGCGAGCCCTCGCGCGAACGGATCTTTCATTTCAGTAAACTGTGCGGCCTTGCCGCGTGAATTGGCTGAATCGGAACTGTTCGGCTATGTGGAGGGAGCTTTTACCGGAGCGCGGAAAGGCGGGCAGAAAGGCAAGTTCGAGCTGGCGGACAAGGGCACGATCTTTCTTGACGAGATCGGCGAACTCCCGCTGTATCTTCAGGCAAAGCTGCTGCGCGTGCTGGAGAGCAATGAGATCCAGAAGATCGGGATGAGCGGCAGCAAGTATTCGGATTTCCGCCTCATCGCCGCAACCAACCGCAACCTGCCGGAACTCGTGGACAAACGGCAGTTCCGCGAGGATCTGTACCACCGCCTGAACATCCTTGAGCTGAATCTGCCGCCCCTCCGCAAGCACAGGGGGGACATCCCGTCCCTGATCACCCAGCTCATCGAGGGGATCTGCGGACCGCAAAAGGCGCTTGAGATGCGGGTATCGCAGGACGTGCTCGACCTCTTCATGCGGTACGGCTGGCCGGGGAACGTGCGGGAACTCAAGAATGTGCTCGCCTATGCGTACTGTTGCATGGACGACGACGCGGTCGAGCTGACGCCGCGCTATCTGCCCGAGCGGCTTTTCATGGGCTCTCGCTCGGAGGATGTGCCCGCAGCCGTGGAGCCGGGCGCGTTTTCTTTTCAGGCCATGCAGCGGGAGGCGGAAAAGAGGGCCATTGAATCCGCGCTGACGCTGGCGGGCGGCAACAAAAGCAAGGCGGCGAAGCTGCTCGGATTTTCAAGGAACACCCTCTACCTGAAAATGAAGGCGCTGGGCATGGGGCTCAAGAGAAAAGAGACGTGAAAAGGCCAAGAGGCCCGAGTCTTTCCGTCTATCCTGTTCATGAAACCGTGCGTATATGTCTTTATAAGAATGCGGTTGAAACGGTTAGAGTGGCCGGAAGCTTGGAAATCGGACATACTCAGAGTGAGAAGGCCAACGCCTTCTCACTCAGCGCGTTGGGACTCCCCTATATGGCGGTCCAGCCTCCATCGATGTGGATGACCTGCCCCGTGATATAGTCGGACGCGGGGGAAGCGAGGAACATGGTCAACCCTTGAATATCTTCTGCGAAGCCCACCCGTTTCATAGTGGTTTGCCGGGCGAGAGCCTCGACGACTTCCGGCTTGTCGAAGAGCGGGGCGGTGAGCTGCGTCTTGAAGAAGCCCGGCGCGATGGCGTTGGCCGTGATGCCCGCTCCGGGGCGCGACCATGCTTCGGCCATGCCCCGCGTGAGTTGGGCTATGCCGCCCTTTGACGCTCCGTAGGGCAGGCCGTTGGGGAAGGCCCGGCTGCTTTGAAGGGAGGCAATGTTGATGATGCGCCCCCATCCCTGCCGCATCATTTCGGGCACGAGGGCCTGAGCGAGGAAGAACGGCGCGGAAAGATTGAGCCGCAGCGTATATTCCCAAATCTCGGGCGTAAGTTCGTTCCACGGCTTGCGCGGATTCAGCCCGGCGGCATTGACGAGGATGTCCGGCGCGCCGAAAGGCTGGAACGCCTTTTGGACAAGTTCCGGCAGTGCCTTGAGTTCGCTCACATCGAAGGCAATGCAGGCGATGCGTTTGTTTTGGTCCGGGTCCCGATGGGCAGAGCGTGCCGCGGGATCGGAATCATACGCAAGGCGGCAGCCTTGATGCTTCAAGCTTGCAAAGATCTCTTCCGCCGAGGCTTCGAGGCGATCCAGCGTGCGGCCGACGAGGATAAGATTGGCCCCGGCGTGGAGCAGGGCATGGGCCATATATTTGCCGAGCCCGGAACCCGCGCCGGTGACAAGCGCGGTATGGCCTTGGAGCGAAAAGAGTTGCGTCTGAAGAGGGGAACGTGCTTCCGTATCACGTTGACAATCCATGAAAGCCTCCGACCACATAGTGTTTTTGTGCTTTGGACTCGGTGCTGTTTAACGAGACGCCGTGTTTCGAAACCGTTATTCGACGTAGATCATCCGCTTGGTCATTCCCCCGTCCACGACGAGGTTATGGCCGTTGACGAAATCGTTTTCCTCGTGGGCAAGGAACAGACAGGCGTTGACGATGTCGCGGGGGATACCCACACGCCCGGAAGGGTGCTGGGCATGATCCGCATGGGAAAGCGTTTCATAGCCGTCGACCTGTATCCAGCCGGGGCTTACGGCGTTGACCGTGATCGGTGTGGCGCGCAGGGAGACGGCCAGCGTGTTCGTGAGGGAGACAAGGCCCCCTTTTGAAGCGCCGTAGGCCTCCCATCCCGCTTCGTTCTGGTTCCAGCGGGTGGAGGCGATATTGATGATGCGCCCGTAATCCTGCCCCGCGTTGGCCTTGATGAAGGCCTGCGCGCACAGGAACGCGCCGCGCAGGTTTACGGAAAGGGCGTTGTCGAATTCGTCGGCGGTCATTTCCGTGACGGGCTTGTGGAAATGGGCGAGGGCCGCGTTGTTGACGAGTACATGGACGGCGCCGTGCTGCTCCGTTACCCGCCGGAAGGCTTCGCTGACGGCCTCGGCCTGTCTCAAGTCGGTTTGGATGAAGCCAATACCGTCAGGCAAGGCTTTGTGCTGCTCCACGTCGAGAGCCGTAACCGCATACCCCGCGCGCTGGAAGCCTTCGCAAAGGTGAAGCCCGATGCCGCCTGTGCCGCCCGTGATGACGCATATTCTCATGCCGCACCCCGTTATGCTGAGACAGCCTCAGCGTTTTTTATGTTCTTCTGCGGGAGCTGCGCAAGCACGATCGCGCAGAACATAAAGGCGCATCCCACCGTTTCCCGCATGGTCAGTTGCTGGTTCAGCATGACGAATCCGGCCAGCACGGACACCACCGCCTCGAGGCTGAGGATCAGGGAGGCGACCGTGGGATTCATGCCTTTCTGGCCAACGATTTGCAGCGTATAGGCAACGCCGCTCGACATGATCCCCGCATAGAGGACGGGTTTCCATGCGGCGAAGAGCTGTGTGATGTCCGGCGTCTCAAAGAGCAGCATGGGAACCGCGCAGAGCAGGCCGCAGACGAAAAACTGGATGCAGGACATTTTGACGCCGTCCACGCGCAGTGTGAAGTAGTCGATGATCAAAATGTGGACGGAAAACAGGATGGCGCAGATGAAGATCAGGAAATCGCCAAACTGGATGGTCAGGCTCTCCGTAATGCAGAGAAAATAGAGGCCGACGATGGCCAGCGCCACGCCGAGCCAGACGAACAGGCCGCACCGTTTTTTGAAGAACAGCCCGAGGAGCGGGACGATGATGATATAGAAGGCCGTAATGAACCCCGCCTTGCCTACGGACGTATACATGATGCCGATCTGCTGAAAACAGCTTGCGAAGCAGAGCATCACGCCGCAGCACACGCCGCCGATCCAGAGCTGGCCCTTCGTTTTCGCGTTCGAAGGCCTGATGCCGCCGGGGGAGACGGGGTTCAGCCTGTTGAGCAGCGCGATGCAGGGAATGAGGAACAGGCCGCCGATAAAGGAGCGTACGCAGGTAAACGTGTAGGGGCCCACATAATCCATGCCTACGCTCTGGGCGACGAAGGCCACTCCCCAAATGACGGCGGTGAGAAGCAGCAAAAAGGAATTCCGGAGTTGTAGCGTGTTCATGGTCGGTGTGATAGCCCGAGAAGACCGGGGATGCAATAAAGCTTGAGCGGCTTTCTTGGCAATGTGGGTGGGCACCGTCCACAAGGGGGTTCCATGAGTGCCCAGCGTCCTCTGATAATGAGACGCCATTGGGGGAAGAGGCGAGGGCGCCGCGCTTGAGGACGGCTGGTGCCTTTTGGATCCTGATCGTCCGACATCTTGATAACACGTTGTTTCTAGCGTAAATAAAATATGTTAGTCGATAATGTGAATCCAAAAATGTTTTTGGCTCTCATTATTGGAAAACTGGGAAGAAAAACGCGTACAGTGATCCTCCGTTTAGCCTTGGCCTGTTGGTTCAGGATGTGCGCGGTTGGACGATTCTGAAAATGGTCGTCATCCAAAAAGTGAATGGGTTCGCATTATGACAACATCTTTTTCCAATGCACAGTATGTTTCCGGTGAGCACGAAGACTGCCCGGAGAGCCTGTTGCAGATTATTATGGAGGAACTGGATGAAATCGTTTATGTAAGCGATATCGCCACGTATGAAATCCTGTATCTGAACGAGTTTGGAAAAAAGGAATTCGGGCTTACGGACATCGGAAAAGGCAGGAAGTGCTATGAAGTCCTGCAAGGCCTTGACGCGCCTTGTCCGTTTTGTACGAATCAGTTTCTCAACTGTGAAACGTTTTACACTTGGGAGCTCACAAATCCCATTTCGCACCGCCATTATCTGCTCAGAGACAAGCTGATCCGCTGGAATGGCCGGCTTGCCCGGCTGGAATTCGCCGTCGACATTACGGAAAAGGAAAATATCAGCCAAGCTGTGCAGCGCAAGCTTGATATTGAGAGTACCTTGCTGGAATGCATCCGCATCCTGAATAGGGAAGAAAATTTTCCACAAGCCGTGGACATGGTTCTGGAGAACCTCGGAATGATGCATCAGGCAGATCGAGCCTATATCTTCGAGTACAGCGCTCTGAAAAATGGCGGGCTCATCGCCAACAACACCTATGAATGGTGTTCAGAAGGTATTTTTCCTCAGAAAGAAGTCCTTCAAAACCTGCCAACCAGCTACATGAGCTGTTGGCAGAAGATGTTTGAGCGGCGTGAGGATGTGGTTATCGACAATATCGAGTCAATCCGGGACAGCGATTTGGATATGTACAGCATACTCAAGCCGCAAGGTATCGAGAGCCTCATCGTCGTCCCTCTTGTCCTGAACGACGTCATTTCCGGGTTCATCGGCGTGGATAACCCGAAAGCCAATCGGGATGATCACTCACTGCTGCATTCGCTGGCCTATTTCGTCACGAATGAGCAACGGAAGCGTAATATGCAGAGCGAGCTCAAGCGGATGAGCTACTGCGACGACTTGACGGGTCTGCACAACAGAAACAGCTATATTTCCGTATTGCGGAAGCTCGAAAAAAATTCCCCGGATTCGCTCGGCGTCGCTTTTGTGGATCTCAATGGGTTAAAGAGCATCAACGATCAGCAAGGGCATGACTCCGGCGATAAATACATCCGGGACATCAGCCGGATATTCAGCCGCTATTTCAGGGGAGATGATCTTTTCCGTATTGGCGGAGACGAATTTGTCTTCCTCTGCCCGAACATTCCGGAACGGGTCTTTTATGCCAAAATCGCCGCGCTCCAACGGGAGGCCAATAAAGCGTATCCCGAATCCCTGTCGCTTGGGCAGGTGTGGGCCGAGGGGGACATGCATATCATGGATATGGTGAAGCAGGCAGATAAACGTATGTATCAGGAAAAAGCGGAGTACCACGCCCGGCGTGGCGATACTGTCTAAAGCAATGCGTAAACAGGCACGCGGTCCTTGAGGATGCCGTGCCTGTTTTTTATTACCGTATGGAATATGGAAGGAGCACGAGAAGCCGGGGTTTCCGGGCCGTCTCGTCCTCACTCGAAACGTACGGTACACACTCACACACTCTCTCTTCCACATGGCCTGACTGTTTTTTCGCGCTCATATCTCTTTCGCAAACATGCTCAAGAACGCTATGATGAGAAAGAGGCAGCAGAACAGAATGGCTTTTTCAGCGAAGAGGGCGGACAAGGCGGCTCCCAGCGTCGCGCCGAGCGCGAAAAAGACGACGATTTCGTAGTAGCTGAGGATGGTTTTCCTTGTATCGGGGTCTCGTGTGCGGACATAATGGAATATCTGCTCGGTAGCGCTGCGGAGATTGCCGGTACACATGGTCGTCGCCACGCTGTGCCCGTTGACTTTCCTGAAGCTTTCCACTTGTACGGCGCAGACGAAGGAAACCAGGATGTTGACGGCCGTATCCCACATCCCCGAGGCCATGAAGGCCGGAAAAAACAGGAGAAGCGCCTCGAAGAAAACAACGATCTGCCTCCAGTGCAGCAGATCGTATTCCTTGAACTTGGCCCGTATCCATTCCGTGAACAGGATGCCTAGGGCAAACGCGATGATGGGGAAGAGGTAAAAGGCGACTTCCTTGATATTGCCTTCCGCAAGATTGAGCCCGAGGAGCACGACATTCCCTGTCTGCGCATTGGCAAAGACATGCCCTCGCGTGATGTAGGTGTAGACATCAAGGAACCCTCCCGTCATCGTCAGCAGGGCGCAGAGCAGGAAAGATTCCGATACCTGAATGTGTTTGCCGTGTTTCATCCTTTGATTCAACCCGAACGGCGACTTTCCCTTGGAACGTTGCCGGATGCGCCAGCCGGTTCCTTTTCCCCCTGTGGGAGGGCGGCTGGCCGTATTCCTGTTTGCCTGCGTTCCGCAACCTTTTAGAAGGTATTTGGAACGCAACGGGGTGAACAGGTATCCCCGTTGGATTGAGAAGTCAAGTAAAGCAGTGTGATACATCATACGGAGAGGCGTTTTTCATTTCTCCCTGTCCATTTTTCCCTTCTCTTTTCGCAACGCGGCAATAGAAATGTGCGTGGCATGTTTTCGGGGGAACACACCACGCACATTATGGGGAGGAGATACAGCTTACGCGGTATCCCTGTTGGAGCGCTGAAGGGATGCCAGAGGCACATCCGTATAAAACCAGACGGAAAGCTATGGAAATCACGAAGGGAAAAGATGAACGTTCCCCATTGATCCGCTATTTGGCGGCGAGGCTTTCTTCATGCTTATGGGATTGATCAAAGGAAGGATATCCTGTGTTGCCATGTCCGTATTCAGCACATGAGTACACTCTTTTTCTATCATACTGAAAGAATATTCAAAAGGCAATGCGCTTCGGTAAGGCTGCAATGTCCGGGAAGAAAAACGAAACATGGCAAGCGCGGGCTACGCCGCCGCAGCAAACAAAAAGCCCTGCCGGGAATTCCGGCAGGGCATAAAGGCGGGGAAGTAAAGACGGCTTAGTTGGCGGGAACCACAGCGCCTTCGTACTTCTTGGTCATGAATTCCTTGACCTGATCGCTCTTGAGAGCGTTGATCAGCGCTTTGAGTTCAGGACGGTTTTCATCTCCGGCGCGCACGGCGAGGATATTGGCGTAGGTCGTCGCGGCGATGGAGTCGGCCTTTTCGGCGGACAGCGCGTCGGCCACTTTGAGGCCGCCGAGGATGGCGTAGTTGCCGTTGATGATTGCGAGGTCGACGTCAGGCAGGGCGCGGACGAGCTGAGCCGCTTCGATTTCTTCGATCTTGAGCTTCTTGGGGTTTTCCGCGATGTCGCGGCGGGTGGCGGTGAGGCCGGCGCCGTCCTTCAGCTTGATGAGCCCGTTGGACTGGAGGAGCAGCAGGGCGCGGGCTTCGTTGGTGGTGTCGTTGGGCACGGCCACCATAGCGCCGTCCTTCAGGGCGCCAAGGGACTTCGTCTTGCCGGCGTAGATGCCGAAGGGTTCATAGTGCACGGTACCGATGGATACCAGCTTGGTCCCTTTTCCTTGTTGAAATCGTCAAGATAGGGTTTGTGCTGGAAGAAGTTGGCATCCAGCTCCTTGCCT
>NZ_JH114231.1:524858-539646 GCF_000224655.1 Bilophila sp. 4_1_30 | reverse complement strand
AGCGCCATGTTGGGCTGCACGTAGTCGGAGTATTCGATGATCTGGAGTTCATAACCCTGCGGTTTCAGAACATCGTTGGCGACCTTGAGGATTTCCGCGTGAGGCGTCGGGGAAGCGCCGACACGGATTTTCGTGGTGGCCTGAGCCGCGGTTGCGGAACCGGCTGCGACGACAAGGGACAGGGCCGCGGCCAGAAGGGCGGAGCGGAAGTTTTTCATGATACCGTATCCTTATCAAAGGTTAAAGGTTCACGGCCGCGGGCGTGGGCCCAAGAAGCCGTTTTTCGCGGAAAAAGATCAGGAAATGCGCCTGTCGCTTCGCTTGGTGGCCCAGTTGCCGAAGCTCTGGAACACCTGCACGATGACGATGAGCAGGACGACGGTGATGAACATGATGTCGGTCTGGTAGCGGTTGTACCCGTACATGATCGCCAGTTTGCCGAGGCCCCCGCCGCCGACGGCGCCCGACATGGCGGAGTAGCCGAGGATCGTGGTCGCCGCGATGGCGCTGCCGTTGATGAGCGAAGGCAGCGCTTCGGGCAAAAGCACCTTCATGATGATCTGCATGGTGGACGCCCCCATGGACTGCGCCGCTTCAATGACGCCGCCGTCCACTTCGAGCAGGGAGGATTCCACAAGCCGGGCCACGAAGGGCGCGGCGGCGATGACCAGCGGGACGACCGTGGCGTTGTTGCCGATGGTCGTCCCCACGAGCAGGCGGGTCAGGGGAATGACCGCGATCATGAGGATAAGAAATGGGAACGAGCGGGTCAGGTTCACAACGACATCAAGCACGGCGTAGATCATGGGCCGGGGCGTGATGCCGTCCTGACGGCAGATGACGAGGACCGTCCCCATCATCATGCCGAACACATAGGAAAAAAAGGTGGAAACCAGCGTCATGTACAACGTGTCCACGACGCCTTCAAGCAGCATTTCGATGGTGGCCTGATCAAACATTCTTCATTTCCTCCAGCATCAGTCCCTTGGAGTCGGCATAGGCGAGGATACGCCGGACGACGTCTTCGTTGTCCGGCAGTTGCAGCACCATCTGGCCGAATGCCGTCCCGCCGATGTCGCGCGTGTCGGCGAACATGATATTGACGGGAGCCCCGCATTCCAGCACCAGATTGCTGATGACCGGCTCGAACGAGGAACGGCCGTTGAAGATGATCCGGTACAGCCTGCTGTGAGGCATGTCCTGCAAGGCTTCGGGGATGACGAGCTGGCGCGCCTCTTCGGTCTGGGGGTGGAAGAAAACCTCTTCGACCGAGCCGGTTTCGGCAATCCGCCCGTGGCTGATGATGGCGACCTGATTGCAGATTTTCTCGATCACGCTCATTTCGTGCGTGATGATGATGGCGGTGATCCCCAGACGCCGGTTGATATCCTTGATCAGCGAAAGGATGGATTCCGTAGTGGCGGGGTCGAGGGCGGAAGTGGCCTCGTCGCACAGGAGGATCTTGGGGTTGGTAGCCAGAGCGCGGGCGATGGCCACGCGCTGTTTCTGCCCGCCCGAAAGCTGCGACGGGTAGGACTGCGCCCGATCAGACAGATTGACGAGTTCCAGCAGCTCGTGCGCCCGCTCGCGGGCGGCGTCCTTTTTGACTCCGGCAAGCTCCAGCGGAAAGCAGATGTTTTCCTCAGCTGTGCGCTGCATGAGGAGGTTGAACTGCTGGAAGATCATGCCCATGCTGCGGCGGGCGATCTGCAAATCCCGGGAACCCAAACGGCACATGTCCTTGCCTTCGAACATGACGCTTCCGCCGGTAGGCCGCTCAAGCATGTTGATGCAGCGTACCAGCGTGCTTTTCCCGGCGCCGCTTTTGCCGATGATCCCGAAAATATCCCCTTTCCGTATGGTCAGGTTGATGCCCTGGAGGGCATAGACTTCGGTATTTTTGGTCCTGAACCGCTTTTCGAGGTCCTGGATTTGAATGATGGCTTCCGTCATCCGCGTTTTTCTCCTGTTCCGTTTACATCAGGAGCTACAATAGTAGCGTGCGCGCACGCCGTCAAACGTCCGTGCGCGCGATACTATTACCTACTTTTGGCTCTTTGAGAACGCCGGAAGCATCATTTTTCTGGCGAAAAAATTGATCTATTATTCTTGATGGATAGGGCGATGATTCATCTCGTTTCCCGCAAATGGGGAAATGTGACGCCTGTCGTGCTTCGCGGCGGGCTGGGGTTGTGCTCACAGATCTATGGATTTGATGTGCGGGTTGTCGCTGAGCAGGCTCATCAGTTGCGTCACGTTGTAATTCCTCGGCAATTTTACATAAAGGTCCAGCGAAATAAGCCCATTGCCGTTATTCCGGGACTTCATGCTGATGATTTCGAGGTTGTGGCTCAGGAGCTTGTCCCGGATGGAGGCGACACCGTCCCCCGTATCCTCGATTTCCATCGAGATCTGCTCGGCCACGGGGAAGTTGAGCCATGTAAAGTTTTTGTGGAGCGTCATCTGGGCCGCTACGATGAGCAGGGTGGCCGCCACGCCGAGGAAGTAGAGCCCAGCGCCGATGGTCATGCCGATACCCGCCGTGGCCCAGACGCCCGCCGCCGTGGTCAGGCCGCTGATGGTCTGGTTGCGGACGAAGATCATGCCCGCGCCGAGAAAGCCCACGCCCGTCACGATCTGCGCGGCGATACGGGAAGGATCCAGCGCCACGCCCTTGAGGGTGGTCACGTCGGAAAAGCCGTATTTGGAAACAACCATGATGAGCGCCGCCGCCAGTGCCACGATCAGGTGCGTGCGGATTCCGGCCTCTTTCAGACGGTTGTTGCGTTCGTAACCGATGAGGCCGCCGCATATCCCGGCGATGAGGATGCGAAAAAAGAATTCCAGCTCTGTAAAGACGGTGATGTCCATGAGCCTCCCCGCTTGTTGGAAAGTACAATCATTGTCATATGCCAGTTGTGGTGTGGCAGTTCATGCTGTTCCCGTCAAGTCCCGAAAGGAGACATGGGCAGCGGAGAAAGGCGCTTTGGAAGGGGAAGCAATACGGGAAAAGCATATGGGTTCCTCCCTGATCGGCTACAACGATACAAGGCTTTGACCGCAATTCCGCGTCGGCGCTGCAACATTCCGGTGTGCATCACGGCTTCAAACGGTGTTCGTCCATGCCGGAAAAAGCCGTACGGGCCATCTGCGACAAAAAAAGCTCTCCTCGGGGGAAAGCCTTGTGCGTTTCGGGTGTTGGAACGCGGATCACGCGTAGAGGATCAATGCGATGAATTCGAGATCTTCAGTACCGTCGTTCTCCAGCATGTGCTCCTCGCCGTCTTTGCAGATCATCACGTCACCGGCGGTTACTGGCTTCAGTTCGCCATTGTCGAAGTACAGGCCAGTGCCGCTGAGGACATGGTACACCTCGAAATCACCGACATGGCGATGCCGGCCGACGGAACAGCCTGGTTTGAGCACGCAATGGTTGAAAACGCGGCCCTTACCCGCGAAATCTTCGCCGTTGAGCAGTTCCGCGGCGAGGATATGCCCTTTGCCGCCTTTGTGCTGCATGTCCAATTTGTTCAGTTCATCATAATGCCGTATCATGAAAATGCTCCTTTCGGCCCATGATACGGCACTTCATGACCGTTGTGAATGATGGGCGAGCGGCATTACTTGATCCCCGTGAATGTATACGGATCATCTCCGATATGTTCGCCGCAGTCCAGCGCATCAATCCGATCCATATCGCCCGGTGTGAGTATGAAGGAAAACACGTCGCCGTTTTCATGTATCCTGCTTTCGTTGCTTGATTTGGGGATGGCGATGTGCCCTTTCTGGATATGCCAGCGCAGAATAATCTGGCCCGGCGTTTTCCCGTGGGCGGCGGCGATTTCTACGATGGCCGGATGCTGCATGAGTTTGCCCCGGAACAGCGGTCCCCACGCCACGAGCCGTATGCCGTTTTCCCGGCAGTATGCGCACAAATCACGCTCCTGATAAAGAGGGTGCAGCTCGATCTGGTTGAGTACGGGGAACCTGCCGAACGCGCTCCGGATTTCCTCCAGATGTTCGATCTGGAAATTGGATACGCCAACCCGGCGGACGAATCCTTCCTCACGCCGCCTCAGAAGTTTTTCGTATGCGCTGAGACGTTGTTTCCGATCCGTCCCCGGCCAATGGAGAAGGCAGCAGTCCAAAGCGTCTATTCCCAGATCCCGCAATGATTGCGCAAGGGAAGCATCCGGATCGTCAAAACGGGTCGGCCAGATTTTCGAGGAGATGAAAAGGTCCTCACGCTGTACGCCGCATGTACGGATCGCTTCGCCAACCTCGGCTTCATTTCCATACATGGCCGCCGAATCGATGTATCGGTAGCCGTCCCGGACGGCCCAGCGGATCGCGTTGATGATTTCTTCGCCGTGCGCGGCGTAACACCCAAAGCCATATCCCGGCATGGCCGTGCCGTCATTCAGAGACACGGGCTCCGCTATGTCGCGAATGCTCATGGCTGTTCCCCCTAAGGAAATGTTTTTTCGGAACTATCGGACAGGGAATGAAAAGAAGCAAGGGAAGGGTGCCGGCATATGAAGACGGCTGTGCGGAATGATTGCTTTTTGACGAGGAGTCCTTTAGGCAGGAAAGACATGTACCGGATCTCCCTTTTTTACCCACAGGAGTGAACAAGCATGATTGAGCGTACCCTTTCCCTGATCAAACCCGATGCCGTACAACGGAATCTGACCGGCGAAATCCTTGCCATGATCCAAGGGGCTGGCCTCAAGGTCGTGGCCCTCAAGATGATCCACATGACCAAGGCACAGGCGGAAGGGTTTTACGCCGTACACCGGGAACGTCCTTTTTTTGACAGCCTGACCAACTATATGAGTTCCGGCCCGGTGGTTTGCTCCATTCTGGAAGGTGAGGACGCCATCCATCGGTATCGTGAACTCATGGGTGCCACCAACCCGGAAAAGGCCGCTGAAGGGACGATCCGCAAGAAATACGCGGTCAGCCTCGAGGCGAACTCCGTGCACGGTTCCGACGCGCCGGAAACGGCGGCTTTCGAAACCCGGTATTTCTTCAGCGCGTTTGAAATAGTGTAGGGTTTACCTGTTCAAAAAGAACATGAAGGCCACGAGGACAACGAACAACAAAACCAGCGACGTGGTAATCATACGAGCCTCCCTTTGTGAAAAGCCCCGGTCATCCCGGGGCTTTTTCGTTACATGCCGAACCATGTGTAGCCGCTGTAGAACAGGGCGCGTCCGCAGACCTCACCCGCTACGATGAGCAGGAGGATGATCCCGGCCCTGATCCAGAGCGGGCAGGGGCAGGTTCGGCAAGCGCCCGGAAGCATCTCATTGACGCCATTACGGATGAGCAGCAGAGGGCCCAGCGCTGCGCCGAAGAGCAGGAGCGTCAAATGCCATGCCAGCAGATAGGTGGAGAACGGCGATTGCGCCAACAACAGCTGCAACGGGATCACCAGCATTTGGAGTATGAAGGCCAATACGATGAATACGGGATACCAGCCGAGCAGGAGCGCTGCCTTCTTTTCGGGATCCTTCCGGGCGGCAAGGGCGTCCATGAAGAGCAGCAGGCTGGAACCGAGCAGCAGGCTGGTGGCGAGAAAGAGCCAGTAGGTGAACAGCGAATTCCAAAAAGGAACGGTCGGGATGGTGTAAACCCGGCTCATGACATAGACAAAAGCAAGGCCGAGGATGGCGGCCAGACGGCGTGCCCATGCATTGAGCGTGATCAGCCAGAGGAGAAGCCCGGCTCCAAACAGCCCGACGAACAGGATTTCGCGGCTCAGCCACGATGTCCCCACGTTGGTGATCGTGTAAAAGCTTACCGTAGGATCGGAAAGATGTTCCAGTGAAGCCAGCGCGCCCACGCCGAGCAGGATGCAGGCGGCCCATGCCTTGGCCCGCGACGTGTCGGCGGTACGGCTGAAGAAGGACAGGATCAGCATACCCGCAGCAGCTTGGCCGAGCAGGGTGAAGATGACGAGACTCCAATAACCGTGCATGGCTAAACCTCCTCGGGGTTGCTGATGCGTTTCCCGCGCAGCCCTTCAGTGCTGCCTTGCGGTTTGGAATGACGGTTGGGAGCACAGATGAAGTGGGGACGGGTGAGTTCCGGCCCCGGAAGCGGTGCGATGGCGGCCTGTTCCCCATAACGCTTGAGCAGTTCGTCGTATTCGCCGTAGTCCAGCGCGCGGCAAGGGCAGGCCGCGACGCAGGACGGGGGCAGGCCTTGCTCAAGATAGTCCCGGCAGAAGTCGCATTTGGTCATCTTCTTGCGCTCGGGGTCAAACTGCGGCGCGCCGTAGGGACAGTTCCATTCGCAGTAGCGGCACCCCACACAACGGTCCGGATCCACGGAGACGATGCCGTTCTCGTCTTTGTGCATGGCCTGCGTGGGGCAGGCTTCGGCACAGACGGGGTTCTCGCAGTGGTTGCACGACAGCGACACGTAGTAGGCGAAGACGTTTTGTTCATAGGCGTCGCCCACGGGAAGCCATTCACCGCCGGAATATTCCAGAACCCGCCGCCACAACACGCCTTTGTTCAGGTTATGCTTGTCGATGCAGGCGATCATGCAGGCCTTGCAGCCGGTGCACAGTTCCGAATTGAAGTAGAATGCAGGATTTTTGATCATGAATCGGTCCTTTTCTTCGGCCTGAGATACGGCCGCCCGGAGAAGCGGCCGTCCCTCCGGAGCGGTTACGCTTTTTCCACCTGCACGAGATTGGTGTGGTGAGGGTTCCCCTTGGCCAGGGCTGTCGGGAGAAGCTTGGTCAGCACGTTGACGCAGCCGTTGGTGTCTTCCCCGGCGGCGTTGGGCGTATGCCATGCGCCTTCGGGAAGTGACACCACGCCCGGCATGATGCGGGGCGTGATCTTGGCTTTGACGAAGGAAACGCCGCGCCCGTTGAACACCTTCACACGATCCCCGAATTCGATGCCGCGGGCTTTCGCGTCGATGGGGTTGATCCAGAGCTCTTGCGGCGCGACTTCCTGCAGCCACCAGCAGTTCCCGTAGGTCGAGTGCGTGCGCTGCTTGTAGTGGTGCCCGATGAGCTGCAGCGGCCACTCCTTGCGTTCCGGGCTGATCGCGCCTTCGGGGTTGGGGATGTACTCGGGCAGCGCGGTGATGGCCTGACCGGGCAGCAGGGTCCATGTTTCCGCCAGCTCGGCGAGGCGCGGCGAATAGATCTCGATTTTGCCCGACGGCGAGGGCAAGGGATTGGCCTCGGGATCGTCCCGGAATGCTTTATAGGCGATATGGTTTTCGGGGAAGTACCTTTTGTACACGCCCATCGTGTAGGCTTCCTCCAGCGTGGGCGGCAGTTCGGGGATGTCCTTGCGGGACTCCGCGTACAGTTTCTCCAGCCATTGGTATTGGGTACGGCCTTCCGTGAAGGCCTCCTTCACGCCGAGCTCGTTGGCAACGCCCGCGCAGATGTCATAGATGCTTTTGGCTTCGCCGAGCGGCTCAATGCACTTGTTATCGAAGATCACGTAGGCGATGTTGCTGTCGCCGTCGGAAGTCCAGTCATGCTCCTCAAGGTTCAAACAGCTTGGCAGCAGAAAGTCCGCATAACGGGCGGAAGGCGTCAGTGTCGTGTCGATGACCACGATGGTCTCGCACTTTTTGTCGTCCAGCAGGATGGGGTGCATCTGGTTGATGCCGCCGTGCTGGTTCGTCAGGCAGTTCCCCGCGTAGTTCCAGATGAATTTGATCGGCGCGATGAGCCTTTCGCGTCCCCGGATGCCTGCCGTGGTGGCGGTCATCTGCTTGTAGTCGTCGATGGCCTGATACCAGTTGAAGCAGGAGAGTTCCGTCTTCACGGGATTTTCCAGCGTGGGGAAGGTCGCCATGGGAAGCTTGTATCCCGCGTTTTCGCGCGCCCCGGTATTCCCGCCCTTAATGCCCACGTTGCCGGTGAGCACGGCGAGCATACCGATGGCGCGGGAAATGTTTTCCCCGTTGGTGGTGCGCTGCGGGCCCCAGCCCTGACAGATGAAGCACGGCCTGGCCCCGGCGATCTCGCGGGCCAGCTTTTCGATACGGGCCGGGGGAATCCCGGTGATGCGCGAGGCCCATGCCGGAGCCTTTGGCGTCTTGTCCGGGCCTTGCCCCAGAATGTAGGATTTGTAGGACGAACCGGCTGGAGCGCCTTTGGGCAGGGATTCCTCATCATAGCCGATGGTATATTTGGCGAGGAAGGGCTTGTCGATAAGGTCTTCGGTGATCATCACGTAGGCCAGCGCCGCGCTGAGGGCCGCGTCCGTACCCGGGCGGATAGGGATCCATTCGTCGCCCACGGACACCATGGAATCGGTATAACGCGGATCGATGATGATGACGCGGGTGTTACGGGTGAAACGGGCGTGCTGGAGCGTTTTTGCCTTGCATCCCGACATGCGCGTCTCCGAGGGGTTGTTGCCGAAGAACACGGCCAGTTCGCTGTTTTCCATGTCGGAAAGCGAGTTCCCGTCAACCCAGCTCCCGCCGTACAAATAGGGCATACCTACCGTGATCTGGCAGGTGGAGTAGTCCGAATAGTGGTTCAGGTAACCACCTACGAGATTCATGAGCCGGGCCACGGGCGTGGCGGCCGGAGGCCAGCTTTTGCCCATGGTACTGCCGAGGGCACCCGTGCCGTAGTTCAGATAGACGGCCTCGTTGCCGTAGGTGTCTATGGTGCCGCGCAGCCTTTGTCCGATCTCCTTGAAGGCTTCCTCCCAACTGATGCGTTCGAATTTGCCTTCTCCTCTGTTGCCCACCCGGCGCAGGGGGTAGGGTATGCGCTGTTCGGCATAGATGCGCTGACGCATGGAGCGCCCGCGCGGACAAGCACGGAGCTGCTGCATACCGTAGCGGTCGTCTCCGGTGTTGTCCGTCTCTACGCGGGTGATCACGCCGTCTTTGACGTGCACCCGCAGGGCGCAACGGCTGCCGCAGTTGACGTTGCAGGAGTTCCAGAGGATGCGCTCTTCCCCGGTCCCCGAGGGGGCGGGCGGTGCGGCGACGGCGCTTCCCGCATTGAGGATTTCAATGGAAAAAGGAAAGAACGCCGAGGCGAGGACGACGGCGCCGCCCTTGATCACGTCGCGCCGTTTGAGCAGTGCCTGCTCGGTACAATGAGGTTTCCGCATGAGCCCTCCGCAGAAAAAGGATTCCGTTCCCGGAACGTCCCGATAGGGCGGGATTCGAGGAACAGGCAGGCTTGCAGCATACCGCACAGGAAAGGCGGCTGTCAGTGATAAGTGGGGAGCCGGAGGTTCCCGCTATGGGATGCAAAAAGGGGAAGGCCGGAGCCTTCCCCATATGGAAACGAGCGTGCCTGAAGCGCTACTTGAAGAACTTGTCGATATAGCCCTGCACGAAAACGAAGAACACGATGAACGGCAGGACATATTTGACGTACAGGCGTAGCCCCTTCGGGAACATGAGGCCCTTGCCGGTGTCCGCTTCGGCGATGAAATTGTCCCATCCCCAGCCGCGTTTGTAGCAGCAGAAGAACAGGAACACCATCGAGCCGAGGGGCAGCAGGTTGTTGCTGACGATGAAGTCTTCCAGATCGAGGATCATGGAGCCGGGGCCGAAGGGCTGGATGCCGGACAGCACGTTGAAGCCGAGGGCGCAGGGCAGGGAGAGCAGGAAGACCAGAACGAAGTTGACGGTGACCGCCTTCTTGCGGGTCCATTTGAGCACGTCGATGCCGTAGGCCACGATGTTTTCCAGCACGGCGATGACCGTGGTGAGGGCCGCGAAGCTCATGAAGATAAAGAAGAGCATTCCCCACAGCTGGCCGCCGGGCATACTGTTGAACACGTTGGGAAGGGTGACGAACACGAGGCCGGGGCCGGAGCCCGCATCGACGTCGAAGGCGAAACAGGCCGGGAAGATGATGAGGCCCGCCATGAGCGCGACGAACGTATCCAGCAGCATGATGTGGATGGATTCGCCGGTCAGGGAGCGCTGCTTGTCGATGTAGCTGCCGAAGATGGTCATGGCGCCGATGCCGAGGCTCAGGGTGAAGAACGCCTGCCCCATGGCGGCATAGATGGGCTCCCAGATGCCGTGCTGGAACATCTTGCCGAAGTCGGGCTTCAAATAGAACAGGATGCCTTTTTCGGCCCCCGGCAGGGTGACGGAGCGGATCACCAGAAAGATCATGACGACAAGCAGGCAACCCATCATGATTTTGGTAATGCGCTCGACGCCCCTTTGCAATCCCATGGAACAGACGAGGAACCCGGCGAGGACCGTAACGGCCATCCAGCCGACCTGATCAAAAGGATCGCCGAGCGTCCCGCCGAAGAACGCGCCGATCTGCTCGGGCGTAAGGCTCGAAAGCTGACCCGAGCCCATGTACCAGCAGTAGGACAGCATCCACCCGGTGACGGTCGTATAGAACATCATCAGCACGTAACAGCCGATGATGCCCCCGTAGCCGTACAGATGCCAGAACGTCCCCTTGGGTTCCAGCTTGCGGAACGCCAGGCCGATGCCCTGCTTGGCGGCCCGGCCCACGGAGAACTCCATCACCATGATGGGAAGGCCGAGAATAACGAGAAAAACGAGATAGATGAGGACGAAAGCCGCCCCACCGTAGGCTCCGGTGATGAAGGGGAAGCGCCAGACGTTGCCAAGGCCGATGGCGCAGCCGGCCGATAACAGCAGGAAGCCGAGGCGGCTCCCCAACTTTTCGCGTTCGATACCCTGTTCCACTGTTGTTCCTCCTTAGGATGTGGGAGGATGAATAGGTGACTTTTGCGCTTGAGGCAAGCGGAGACTGCCCGCCGGAAAACGTGCCGATTTCTCGCCCTAAAGGGAAAGGGGATATGTTGTCGGGGATTAGGCCATGTCTTATACCGAAGAGCAGCCGGGGCCGTTGACGACGCTGCGGCCTCCGGTTTTGGGAGTGACCTGTATCTGCGTCCCGATGCGCTCCTTCAAGGCCGCCACATGCGAAATCACGCCGATGAGCTTGCCGTCCCGGTGCAGCCCGGCCAGCGTATCCAGCGCGGTGTCCAGCGTATCCTCATCCAGCGTGCCGAACCCTTCGTCGAGGAAAAGGGAGTCCACCCGTATCGTCTTGCTGGCCATTTGCGAAAGCCCGAGGGCGAGGGCAAGGCTCACGATGAAACTCTCGCCGCCGGACAGGTTTTTGGTGGAGCGGACTTCTCCGGCCTGATAGCCGTCGATGACGTCGAGCTCCAACGGCTGCTCCTTGTTGCGGAGAAGCAGATACCGGTCGGTCATGCGCCGTAGCTGGCGGTTGGCGTGCTCGATCATGATTTCAAACGTTAACACCTGCACGAAATTGCGGTATTTTTTCCCGTCGGCGGAGCCGATGAGATCGTGCAGATCGTTCCAGCGGCGGCACTCGCGGCGCTGCGCCTCCACCGCCGCCGTGCGCTCCTGATGCGCCAGCTTGACCATGTGGTTATCGTGGAGCTTCTGCCGCAGGCCGCCGATGGCTTCCTGCTGGTTCTTGAGAGTATCCCGAAGCGTTGCCAGCGTTTCGTCAAGTTCTTCTTGTGTGCGATCCGTCACCTGTTTTTCGCGTTCGGCGGCCAACTGCGCGATCCGGTCGGCCAGACGCGCTTCCAGTTCGGCCCGTTCCGTGAGCAGCCCCTGTTCCTTCTGAGTCAAGGTATTCCGCACCGTTTCAGTGAGGCAGGCGTCCCGGTATTCCGCTTCGTCGGCGAAACCGGTTTGTGAGAGGCGAAGCCGGAAATCCTTTTCCAGCGGCCCAATTTGTGCCTGACGTTCCGCGATCGAGCGATCGAGCGTTTCCCGTTTGCTAGTCAGCCCAGCAAGGTGCTGTTTGGCGGCATCGACGGTTTGGCGGACGCCTTCAAGCCGCTTTTCGGCTTCTTCGACGAGCCCGTTGAGCCGTTTCTCTTCCTCATCCGGGGATTTGTCCCCGAGCAGCCGCCTCCGGTCGAGCCGCAGCTTTTCCCGATCCTCCGACAGAGAGCGGGCCGCTTCCCGCTGCTTGTCCAGATCTTTCTCCATATCGAGAAGCCGGGAAGCGAGATGCCGGGACTCCAGTTCCAGCGCGCTCATTTTTTGCTGCAAGAGGTCACGCCGCTTTTCCCGGGATACCCAGCGTTCACGGCGTTCAGACAGGTTGTGGAGCAAAGTCTCCAGCCCATCCACCGTGAGGCTTTCGATGCCGTAAGCTTGCAGCCCCTGCAAAACGGTTTGACGCAATGCCGTGTACTGCTCCAGAAGCGAACACCGCTCGCGTTCGGTGCGCACGGCTTCCTGTTCGGCACTGTCTTTGTTGTGGAGGGCGGTTTGCAGGGCCAGTTCCAGCCGGTTCGCTTCGTGCCGGGCCTTCTCCCATGCCGTCATGTCGGCTTGCAGCCCGGCGTCCTCCTGTTCAGCCTGTTGCAGGATGCGTTCAGCCAGCCGCTGCTCTGTCTCCGTCGTTTCCCGCAGATTTTGGAGCGTAAGGAGCAGGGCGGCCGGAAGCGGCTGCTTTGGCGTGGCGGGGGTGATGGAGGGATGTGCCAGCGCGGCGAGGCATTCGCGCACGTGCGTTTCGTGTTCGGACAGTGCGGCGGCTTCTTTTTGCAGCTGTTCCGTCACCCATTCCCGTTCACGCGACAGCCCGGCGAGATCGCCTTGGAGGGAGGCCAAAGCTGTTCCGGAGCGTTTCAGTTCTTCCTTGAGCCGCGCAAGATGTTCCTCCGGCCCGGCGGGGGCGGGCACGGAAAATCCGGTGAAGGGGTGTTCCGTGGCTCCGCACAATGGGCACGGTTCCCCGTTATGGAGATGCCTCCGCGCTTCTTCAAAAAACCGCAGGCGAGAGCATTCGGCCTGTTCGGCTTCCCGTTTCTCACATTCCGCCTCCAGACGGCGGTGTTCTTTTTCGGCGGATTGCAGGCGCTGTGTGAGTTCGGCCTCATCGCGGGCACGTTTTTCTTGCCGCTGCTCAAGTGCCTTGATTCCCAGAAGGCTGGTTTCGTATTGCCGCAGCGCCTCCTCGGTTTTGTCCAGCAGACCGCCGCGGGTTGCCGTGTTCATGAGGCTTGCCCGCCAGTCGGCGACGCTCCGATCGCCCAAGAGTTCCGCCAGGGCCTTCCGGCGCAAGGCGACCGCTTGTTCCAGACGGGCCGTTTCCCGCTCCTGCCGTTCCTTGAGGGCAAGCGCGTCCATATGCGCTTTGATCGTCTCTTGCTGGCGGGCCAAAGCCGTTTCGACGGCATGCTTCTTTTCGCGCCCCGTTTCAGCCAGTTGCCGCAATTGTCCGCAGGAGTGCTGTATGGCGGACAGGTTTTCGACAAGCCCCTGATCCGCCGCCGTGCGTTGCAGGGCGGCAAGCACCTCCGTAAGGCTGGCTCGGGTGTCGGCCAATTGCGCGTTCAGGCTTTGATGGGTCGATTGCGCGGTGGTAAAGGCGTTTTCCCGCTCGGCAAGTTCCCGTTTGAGGGCGGACAGGGCCGTCTCTTTTTCAAGGATTTTAACATCATATTCCCGTACGGCGCGGGTCGTCCGCAAACCTTGCTCACGCTCCCGTTTGCCTTGTTCCAGCACTGTCCCGGCTGAAGCGAACGCCGTTTCCGTTTGCCGCAATTCGGTTTCGCACGCGGGCAACGCCTCGGCGTATTCCTTTTGTTGCCGGAGATCCTGCGCATGGGCGCTTCGGAGGGAGACGAGCCCGGCATACGCCCCGGAGAGCTCCAGCGCCCTGTTGGCGCGTTCCAGCTTGCGGCGTTCCGGCTGAAACGCTTCGAGCCGTTCCGCAAGCTGTTTCTTGCGGTTTTCCAGCATGGTCAGTTCAGTCTGAAGGGTACGGATGCCCTCCAGCCAGAGCAGGGCCTGTTGCGTCCGGTCGGACTGCCGCGCCGCTTCGGAAGCCCGTTCGATCAAGGAGGCCAGATCCGCATGGAGGCGCTGTTCTTCCGCTTCTTCAAGGAGGTGGATGCCCGCCAGCTCCGCCTCCAGCGTTTCGAGCCTGGTACGCTCAAGCACGACCCGCGCGTGCACGCGTTTAGATATATCCGAATAGATTTCCGTGCCTGTGAGCTGTTCCAGAATGGGGGCGCGCTGATCCGCAGGCGCCTGCAGGAACGCGGCGAAGCCCCCCTGTGCAAGGAGCATGGAGCGCGTGAAGCGTTCGAAGTCCATTCCGGTGGCTTCTTCCACCTTGTCAGCCACCCCCCGGATGTTGTTCTCGAGGATCCGGCCCGAAGCGGCGTCGGAAAGTTCGTGGCGGGGGGCCTGCAATTCCCCGGAGGCTTTTTTCCTCGCCCGCCACTGGCTCCAGTGGCAGCGGAACGTACCCGCCCGCGTTTCGAAGGTGACCTCGGCAAAGCATTCCCCGGTCTGGCGGGACATGATTTCGTTTTCGCTTTTGGTGACGCGGGGCAGGCGCGGCGTACGCCCATACAAGGCAAGACACACGGCGTCGAGGATGGTCGTCTTGCCCGCGCCCGTGGGGCCGGTGATGACGAAAATGCCGTCCGACAGAAAAGCCGGGTGCGTAAGATCAATGGTCCATTCCCCGGCAAGGGAATTGAGGTTCTTGAAGCGGATCTGGAGAATGCGCATGGTGTTTCCGTTAGGCGTGAGGGTCTTCTTCGAGAAATGAGGCGACGGTTTCCCTGTAGGCCAGACGGAGATTCGGCCTTTGCTCGTCGGGTACGCCGTGGGCGGCGAGACAGCGCTCAAACACCTCGTATACGTCCAGCGTATCCAGCGTGTCGGCATCGTCATCCCGTTCCAGGGCGCGTTCCATGATCCGGGCGTTCTTGATGCGCAGGACTTCCATGTCCGTTCCCGCCGTAAGCGCTTCGACCCTGTC
>NZ_JH114231.1:522108-524544 GCF_000224655.1 Bilophila sp. 4_1_30 | reverse complement strand
ACGGGTGCCCGCCCCCGGCGGCGATGGCTTTCAGCCGGGATTCGATGGCCTCCCATGCCCCTTCAATGCGTTCCAGTTCCTGAAAAACAGGAACGGGCAGGCACTCCACGGATGCCTGACGGCCCGCGAAATCCACGAGGCAGACGCTCTTGGCGCCGCGTTCCCCGAAGCCCATGGGCACGGGGGAACCGCTGTAGCGCCGGGTTTCGGAGCCGCCGATTTTTTGCGGGATATGCAGATGCCCGAGGGCGAGATAGTCGATGGTGTCCGGGAAACAGTCGGCGGTCACTTGTGCGAGCGATCCGATATAGAGCTGGCGCACGCCGTCGCCGTCGGCGGTCTGGCCGCCCGACGCGAAGAGGTGCCCGGTTGCGAGCACGGGGAGATCCGGGCGCGTCCGGTACGTTTCGGCCTGCGCGCTGACGGCGGCGTAGTGGCGGCGGATGCCGTCGATGAGGTTCCGTTCCTTGTCTTCAATGCTTTCGCCGGGCTCGACCACTCGGATATCCCGATCCCGAAGATAGGGGACGGCGCAGACGATGAGCTCGGGCTCTCCGTCCGGGCCGTCGAGCCGAAGGATTTCGTGTCCGTGAGCGTCCGTGATCGAGCCTACGACATGGACGTTGAGTGCGCGCAGGAGCTCTTTCGGTGCGGTCAGGAAGGAGGGCGAGTCATGATTGCCCGCCACCACGACGATATGGCGGCAGAAAGGCATGACCCGGCAGAGGAAGCGGTAATACAGCTCTTGCGCACGGTTGCTTGGGGCGCTGGTATCGAACACGTCTCCGGCGACGATCAGTACGTCAACGTGCCGGTCGCGGACCGTATCCGCCAGCCAATCGAGGAAGGCGGAAAAGGTTTTGTAGCGCCTGCGCCCGTAGAGGGTGCGCCCGATATGCCAGTCGGACGTATGCAGTATTCTTAAGGACGTTGTTTTCATATCGAAGGCTCCGTAGCCGGCCTCCGTCGGAGGCCGGTTTCTACAGATAGCCTGTGAGCACGGGACGGGCAAGCCCCCTTACTTGGCCGAAGGGGCGGGAGCCTTGGGAGCGGTGATGTCGCTAGTCTGTTCCTGCTTTGCCGGATGCCGCTTCTGATACTCCTTCCAGCCCCAATAGCCGCCTCCGGCAAGCAGTGCGGCGAGGCAGACGACGCCGAGCGCCACGGCCCATTTTTTCCAGCGGCTCTGTTTGCGGAAAGGATCGTCAAAGGAGCGGCTGGCATTGGGAGGCAAGGCCGCCGCGTCGGTCAGGCAGGAGCCGAGCATGAAATTGATGGGGATCTGGCTGTTCACCGCCCACCCCGAAGCATCAAGGACCGGCCCGAGCGTCCTGCGCCGCAGCTTCAGCCACGCGAGGAACATGGAGGGGCCGGATATGCACAGGAAGATCCCCACGAACAGCAGGGGGAACTGCCACCATGCCAGAGAGAACAACGCCGCCGCGATGCTGGCGAGCGCCGTGCCGATGGCGCCGAGGGCGAGCCCGATAGCCGCGAAGATCCCCATGCTCCGCCCGATGTCGAACGGCTTGGCTTCCTTCTGGGCATCCGCGGTCAGTTTATCAATGGATTTGGAGGCGTCGGACATGAGCGCTGAATCTTTGGACGACGCGAGCTTTTCGAGCTGGTCGGTGATCATGCGCCCGAACCGTTTGTAAGGCGCGAACATGGCTGTACGGATACTGATGGGGTTATCCACCAGCTTGACCAAAACGGCTTCCCAGCTCTGGCCTTGCGTGTCCCAAAAACGCCGTGCCGCCCCGGTATCAGCAGGTTGGAGTCACCCGCCGTAACCGCTGCGACGATATTCATCTTTTGGCCCGTGTCGAGGCGTGAGCACTCGCAATAGGCAAGGCAGAGATGGCTCGGCTGGGCCTGTGCCGCGTGGTTGGTGATGTCGTCCACGCGCAGGCAGAGATTGCAACCTCTGCCGTCGATGAACAGCGTGCCGATCTGAAAGGTCGTAGGCCGTGAAAGGGCGTAGAAGTCGCAGAAGGAAACGAAGTTCATCAACAGCCGGTGCAGGTGGTGATGGTAGAGGACGAGGCGCTCCACGTCCGTGAGCGTTTTGAGGTGGCCCGCCGCGTCTTCGTCCTGTTGCGTCAGCGCCTCGAAACGGGACGGGAGATCGCTGGAGAGCAGTTCTCCAAGCCGTTCCATGCCGAGTTTTTCCACGCCGCTTTCGGGCTTGCGGGCAACCAGTTCCGCATACGGGGCGAAACGCGTTTTGATGGTCTGCCATTTATCGGAGGTCAGCTCGTCCCGTACGCCGAGGAGAGGAACGGCAATCGTATCTTTCAGAGCGATGATCTGATCGCGCCATGCAGGGTTGAGGCCTTTTTCAAGAGGAAGCGGCTGATCCGCCGCGATATGCGCGAGAGGCAGTTCGCGCATGGCCTCGTCATCCGTGTTGAGGGCGTGATCGACAAGCTGGGC
>NZ_JH114231.1:514246-521375 GCF_000224655.1 Bilophila sp. 4_1_30 | reverse complement strand
AGCGCATCCGAGGCCCGAACGTCAAAGGCGACAAGCTGACAGCGCGTAAAGTAGTCATCGATTTTGGGTCGTACGGACTGAAAAATCTGGAAGGCCGTGTCCGTACCGGAACCAAGCGGAAACGTGTCCGCATAGGCCGCAAGTTCGTCGAACCACGCCTTGTAATCCTGTATGTTGCGCATGAACGTTTGGGCCAGTTCGAGCGTGGCGCCTTGCTGGCCTCCGGCGTCGGTTGCTCCGCCCGTCGTTGCGACGATGTCTTCGATGAAGCGGTTCATATCGGGATCGAAGGAAGGGTGCGGCGTCATCACGCCGTCGCCGTTGAATGCGGTCTGTGTAGCCGCGTCAATGGCTTCCGCTACATCCTCCTGCGTGAGAGCCCCCTCTTTTCCACTTTGCGTGAGGATACGGCTTGCTGTGGAATAAAGCAGGCGGCCTTCATCCGTATCCTGCCTGATTTCCTCAAGGGCCAACTCCGGACGGCTTTCGGCCAGCAGCGCCGGATCGCTGAGGCGGTCCACAGTCCAGCGAACGGCGTCGAGAACCTCTTGAACGCGGATGCGCCCGTCCTTGTCGGCGTCAAGCAGTTCCAGCGTCCGTGCGTCGAACTGGAGTTTGTCGATAGGGCAACTGAGCGCGACCCAGAGTTTGGGGTCAAGCTCGTTGAGGTGCAGCAGTTCTTCAGGCGTCCGCAAGGTCACCTGATCCAGACCGCCGATCCTGTGAAACTTCCAATTGAAGGCCGCATGATTGGGCATGGCGTTCTCCTCTAAGCATGGTGTTCTTTTGGCTGTAGCCCGGATCGGGGATGTTTCAAATGAAAATATGCGGGGGGTGGCGTACGGACCGTAGCCTTTTGCGCGAAGAAGACGTACAAACGGGAGACCTCGCCTCAGTGGAGAGGTTTTTCCCTGAAAAGGCGTAACAGAAACCTAAAGGATATGACAATGCCGAAGTTGCAAGCGGCGCGAGTGACGCAATGCGGGCTGGATTTCGCGGTGGTGCTGGTCGACCCCAAGCTGTTTATGAATCCCAGCGAACTGGAAGCGTTTTCGGAACGCGCCCAAGCGCTCTTTCCCGGCGTTCCGGTGGCGATGCTGAGTTATGACGATCTCAAGGTGACCCGCTATCATGGCCCCGATGATGTTGTAGCCTTCCTCAAGCAGGTGCGTGTGGTCAGCCTGCCGTGGGTTGAGTACACCATCGGTGAATAAATCGAAGGGACCGAAGCGATTCGGTCCCTTTCCGTTACGGCGCAAGCAGGCGGAGCGGGGCGGAAACCACAATATCCAGAATGTTGAGGACTCCGCTGCCGATACTGTTGAAAACATTGGCTAAAATACCGGTAGCGTTGAAACTGCGCTGCGGCGCGTCGAGGCTGCCGTAGTAGCGCACTGGAATTTCCGGGATACCGGGCCCGGTTACGTTCAAGGCATAGTTGAGCGTTTTGTTGATGAGATTGATGCTGCCTTGGCCTCGGACGGACAGGCCGCCGGAGAGGTTGAGATCGCGTGTTGTCAGGATTCCCTTGGAAAGCGCCCCGGAAGCGCTCAGGGAATTGAAACGGCTCATAGGGCCGGGTTTCTTCGCATCCAATTCCCCGTTCCGGATAACGAAATTGAGAGTGCCGCTCAGGGCGGCGGGGATATCCGCGCCGGAGCGGAGCAGGCCGGAAACGTCCGCGTCAAGGCTTCCCGTGCCGGACAGCAGTTGCTCCTGCCCCCGTTCCTTGCACAGCGTCAGGACATTGACGGCGCTCAGCGTATACCGCAATCGCGCGAGCAGCCCTCCCGCAGTGCCCTCCGCGCGCAATCCGGCCCCCGCCGTTCCCCCAGCGACACGGGCCTTGATGGGGTCGGCCGTGAGCACACCGTTTTTGATGGTCACGGGAACGGTCAGGTTTTCATGCGGAATGCGGGCGATGACCAGACGTTCCACACTGAGATCCCCATCCAGCTGCACTTTTCTGAGCCATTCGGTCTGCCACGGTGTACTCGGTTGTGCGTATTTGGAAGACGCGGGCAGATAGTCCCCCAGACGCAATGTCCCAAGCCGGAGTTTGGCGGTCCAGTGCGGCGGCGTTCCTTTGGTGCCTTCGATTTGACCGGCAAGGCGGGTATCATCGACGCGCCCTTCAATCTCTGAAAGGCGCAGTATGGACTCGTCCGCCCGGATTTTTGCTTTGATCTGCGCCTGCCTGAGCGCCTGTTGGGGAAGGCTGGAGGGCAACATTCCCCATTGGGCGAGGAGGGCACGGAGGTTTCCCGTGGAAACGGACAATGAAGCGTCCCATGCCGGATTGGCATCCAGACGGGTTCCGTTTAGGGAACCGGTGAACGAGGCGGAGGCGTCTTTCGTAAGAAGCTGCCCGGAGAGCTCTTTAGCCTCCAGCGTGTTGGCTTGCGTATTGAGGGACAGTTTACCTGAAGCCTGCCCGCCGATGCCGTTGGCTGAGAGCTTGCCTGAAGCGGAAACGGCGTCGGTGAAAAGATTGAAAGGGCCGCTCGTTGGGAACTGGATCGCTCCCGTCAGGTCGAGTGAACTCTGCCCGGCCGCCGTCGTCAGGCTGCCCTGCCATTTCCCGGTATAGACATAGCGCGGCTGCGTTCCCTGCGTCCGGCTTCCCGCCCCTTGAAAGAAGATGCGCAATTGCGAGAAGGCGAGAGTTTTTTCTTTTTTGGCCCGAGAAAGCGACAGGTTGCCTTTCTCGATGAGCACTTCCCCCTTGCCTTTCAGCGAGGAGAGGAAAGCGGCGGGCGAAGTCGGCCGTGCCGTAAAGCTGGCCGAACCTGTCAATGTGCCTTTCAGAACGGGATATCCCGCTGCAGGGCTGAACAGGCTGTCGACGTTGACGCCGCTGGCCGTGAGGTTCAGGGCCATGACGTCGCCGGGGATGAGATCGCCTTGTGCCGATCCGCCGTACAGTGAGCCGCAGCGGATGGCGACTTTGGTCTGTTCCGTTCTACTGGCCGGATCGGGCGTAATGCGGACGGAAACGCCGTTGGCCGCCCACTTCCAGAATGTGGCGCGGGCGGCTTCCAAATGGATGTCATAGCCCACCGCCGCATTGGAATCGTCTCCTCCGAGAAGCGGCGGCACTTTGTAGGACGGCGCGGAAACCGCCTTGTTTTCCACTTCGGGGAATACCCGGTTCAATGGGGCGTCTTTGGTCGCAAGGTGCAGCGCAATGACGGGATTGGAAAAATCGTTGACGCCTCCGCCTCCTGTAAAGACGGTATTCAGCGTCGTCGCGGTGACGGAAGAGGCGACGAGTTTTTGCGGGGTCAGCTCAAACGGAAGCGTTCCCGAGATGTTATCCAAGGCGACTTGCACGCCCGGCGGGAGATCCCGCGCAAAGCCGAACCAGCGGGGAAGGCTGAGGTGCTTGAGGGCGAGCGTCCCCCGCAGCGTCGGCACATAATCCGCGCCGAAGAGCAGCCGTCCGTCCAACGTGGCCTGATCCCCTTCGACTTTGAGGCTGGCCCCTTTGATGGCGATCTGCGGGAGAGGGGCACCCTGAAAGAGGGAGCCCAAAGGGGCTTCCGCCGTGAACGGAAGCAGGACATGGACGGGAACGGATTGGCGTTTCAGTGAAAAAGTGCCGTCAAGGGAGGCCACGCCGTCAATGGCGAGCGTGCCTTGAGTGGTGCGGGCCGTCACACCGAGGACAAACCGGGGGCTGCCCTCGCCAAAGGAAAGCGGCATGGCGCAAGTGGCTTTGAAGCGGAGCATGGCCGCGGCATCAGCCGGGAACGCATATTCCAGATCGGCTATTTCCAGATCAACGTTGCTGAGGGTTTGGATTGGGGTGGCCTGCCCGTCCTTTTCCGGCGGCGTGTTTCCGTACCATTCCATTTTGCCCACCGAGAGCGAGAGCTCACCGGGTTCTCCGTTTCCCGGAACGGTGGCGCTTCCGGAAATGCCGGACATCCGCCACTGAGAGTGAATCCCGGACTTGTTCGCGCCGGGAAGGAGAGAGGCGATGGTTCCGTCTTTGAGCTCGACATCCATTTCAGCAAGTTGCGGTGGTATGGAGAATCGCGGCTGTTGCGTCGCGTCCGGCGTCGTTCCGGCTGGCGGCTCAAGCAGCAGCGTGGGCTTGAGAAGACGGACTCCGGCGATGCGCGTTTCTCCGTGGAGCAGGTCCCAGAAATCAGGATAGACGGCCCCTTCGTCCACGAACAGCGTCATTGCCGGGGTACGGATGGTCAGGCCGGAAACGCTGGCCGCCGGACGCGGAAAGAGGGAGAGCGAAGCTTGATCCGCCGACAAGACAAACCCGGCTTCAGGAGCGGAAAAGCGGGCGGACAGCGAGCGGGCGAGCCCAACGGGATCTTGATTGAACGTATAGATGAAGAAGCCGAGCGCAAGGACGAGCGCCCAGAAAAGGGGGAGCAAAACATAAAGGAGGATGGAGGTGGAACGCTTCATGTCTGTAGCTGTTTGTAATCAAGGCGTTTGAGATCGAGGTATACCAGTACGCCTCGGACAGGCCGGGGCGCCGCCTTGGAAATGAGGCGCATATAGCGTTGGAGCTGGATTTCGTGCGCTGGAGTTGGCGCTCCCGTTTTGTATTCGACCACGGTAATCCGTTTTCCGTCGTCGACCACAAGGTCGGAGCGGTACAATTCGCCGGATTCGTCAACGATCTCCTGCTCGGGGGTCCCGTATCGCAGCCATTCCCCGGCCTCGGGCAGGGCCGCGTACCATGCCAGCATTTCCACGATCTCGTGTTCGACCGTTTCGGGGTCACGGATCGGGAGCGGGAACGTGCGCAAGCCCTGCTTGAAGGCTTGGCGGGCATCCTCTTCCGGGTGCCCCGTCAGTTGCCCCGCCGTTTGCAGGCAAGCCAGACAGTGGTGCGCGAACGTGCCGCGGCGTTTTTGGGTAAACGAAAATTCTTCCAGCGGATTTCGGAAGATACGCAAACGCGGCAGCCAATGCATGGGACGCCAGCGTTCGTTGCTTTGTCCTGCCGGGATGCTTTCCGGTTCGATCAGTGCCAGCTCTTCGGCAACAGCCTTGCCATCCCGCATCGTTTTGGGCTTCCGAGCCTGTTCGGCGGGGCGGACGAAAGGAGGCGTACCTGTCTCAAACGTTTCTTCAGTCATGGGAAGCGCGCCGAGAAGCACGTTCAGGCCGCTTCCGAGCCCCGATGCATTGCGGCTGGAGGACGTTTCCGTCAGGAAGGCGTGCAGCTCCTCTTCCGCCCGCGTCCACGCCACATAAAGCAGGTGCAGCGCTTCACGGGCGTTGTCCGCAATGGCCTTGTAGTGTGCGTAGCCGGAGGCCGGGCCGCGCGGAGCAAGCACCGTCAGCCCGTCCACATGCGTCTCCACGGCAGGGCTGTCCACCCGTTGGGAAAAGTTGTGCCACGGCACGATGACGACGGGGAATTGCAGCCCCTTCGATTTGTGCATGGTCATGACCCGCACGGCGTCGAGGGTTTCCGGCATGGGGGCTTTTTCCTGCTGCCCGTGCTTGTTCCAATAGTCGAGGAACGAGGATAACGAACCGTATCCTTGTCCTTCCGCGACGTGAATGATTTCCAGAAAGCGGCGGACAAAGGCGGCCTCATCGGGATAGCGGCTCCATATGTCGAGGCGCCCCAACGCTTCGCGGGTGACGTCATAGGGCGTGAGCAGCCCCGCGTCGGCATGGAAAGGCGCGATCCACTTCCTCCAGATGTCGGGGAAATCTTCACGGAAGGCCATGAACAGCGGCATGTTGCGGCGCTCCGACGTCCGGCGGGCGGCGGCCCAGTCTTCCAGCGCCTGTTCGCTCAGAGGGATAAGCGGCAACAGCATCTGGCGGCCGGAAAGGAATGTCCAGAATGCCAGATCGTTGCGCGGGGAATCGAGGAACGTCAGGAGCGCCGTGATCTGTTCCACCAGAGGATGCTCGGCGAGCAGGAAGCTGTTGTCGGTGACGACGGGGATCCCTTCCTCCATGAGCCATCCGGCGACCTGTGCGGCCTTCCCGTTGGAGCGCACCAGCACGGTGACGTCCCCCCACGGACGGCGTGAGACGACCTCCTGAACGCATCCCAGCAGACGCTCGCGGACTTCTTCGTCCAGATCTTCGCTCTTGTCGCCGTAGACGCGCTGGAGACGCAGGAAACCTTCGGCCTTGTCGGGCGCGACTTTCTGTTCGGAACCGGTAAAGCCTTCTTTGAGCAGCTGGGCCCCTTCCTCAAGAATGGCTGCCAGGAGGGCGGACGGCGTGTCTTTGGGGAGCATGGCGGACAGCACGGCTTTAGCCGTGGCTGTTTCGGAAAGCTGGCGGAACAGGGTGTTGTTGGTTTCGACGATGGCCCGGCAGCTCCTCCAGTTGGTGGGGAGGATGTCGACGCGCGGTTCGGGCGCGACGGCGCACAGTTCCGCATCGGAGCGGACCTCGTCAAATAGCGTGGCGTCGCCGCCGCGCCAGCCGTAGATGGCCTGTTTGACGTCGCCCACCCATGTGAGCGAACCGCCGCGAGAAAGGGCTTCCAAAACAAGGGGATGGATGGCTTCCCACTGTTCGCGGCTGGTATCCTGGAATTCGTCCACGAGGATGTGGGTCAGGCTCGTCCCCAAGCGGCAAAACGCTTCGGGAACGCCATAGTCGCCCGACAGCACCTGACGGGCCAGACGGGGGACGAAGGCGGCGGGAACGGCCCCTTCGCGCTTGAGGAAGTCGGGAACCTGACCGGAGAGTTCCCGCGCCAGTTCCACAAACGGCATGACCGTCTGGGCCCGGCGGAGCAGCACGCCGTCCTCGTCCCATTTCCGGATGATGTCCCGCATGGCGTCGAAAGCCCGTTCCGCGTCGGGCGACGCCTTGCCTTTGGATGCCTTGTTCAGGCAGTCGTCCAGACAGGCTTTGCGCAGCATGGCGGAGTTTGGCGGCAGGTTCGCCGGGGCGGCCTTCCGGCACGCCTCAAGGGCTCTGGTCAGATGCGCGGAGCAGGAAAGTTTTTCTTCGGCAAGCAGGTGATGCAATTGCTCCACGGCATCGCGCAGATCGCGGGTCATGGCTCCCAGCCGTTCCGTAATTTCAGATGGATGCGCGAGCGCGACGGATTGCGTCCCCATGATCGGAAGAAGCAGTTCCATGACCCGTCGCGCAGTGTTTCTCCGGCGAGAAA
>NZ_JH114231.1:498263-514027 GCF_000224655.1 Bilophila sp. 4_1_30 | reverse complement strand
CGGGCTCGAAGTCGGGAGGCAGATCCAGCTCCAGCGCGGTCAGCCTGACGATAAGATGCAGGAGGCTGTCGATGGTGCGGACGTTGAGAGCCCCATAGCGGCGGAGGATGATCCCCACCCATCTCCGGGCCTGCTCGCGTGTCCATCCGGGGGCGGGCTTGCCCGTACCGAGGGCGGTATCCTTAAGGCGCCCGATGATCCGTTCCTGCATTTCGGCGGCGGCGCGGTTCGTGAAGGTGACGGCAAGGATTTCCGGCCAGCCGTGCGGCCCGGAATGGACGGCGCTGCACCCGGAAAACGAACCGCCGCCAGCTTCCGCGGCACCCGAAAGGTGCTTCAGGAAGCTGGTGGTCAGTTCATAGGTCTTGCCCGAACCCGCCGAAGCGCGGATCTGCCTGAGCTGTGGATCGTGTGAGGACATGGAGGACACGGAATATTACGCTTTTTCGCCTTCGGGCAACATACCGGTCAATTCGCCCTGTCCCGTCGATTCGAGCACGGCACGCCACAGCCCCGAACGGATGTCGAGCTTGCGGCGTTTTTTGGTGACGAGGTCCAGCGGGATATGGACGTAGCGGTCCATAATCTTGGCAACGACCATTTCGGTCCTGCCCGCCATGGCGGCATGGACGGCGTGCTGACCGAGAAAACCGCAATAGACCCGGTCGTTGGCGTTAGCCGGGACGGAACGGATGATGTAGCTTGGGTCGATGTATTTGATGCTGATGGGCATTTTCCCGTGGAAATAGTCGACGATGGACGTCCTCAGCAGGCTCCCCACGTCGGACAGCACGGGATTCCCGGAGGCGTCGCGGGCCTCGTTCTGCTGGAGGAGATGCTGGCCCGCGCCTTCAGCCGCGATGATGACGGCGTGCCCGCGCAGTTTGAGGCGCCGTTCCAGCGCGGGGAGCAAGCCGCCGTCGCCGTGCAACTGGAACGGCGCTTCGGGGATGAGCACGAAATTGGCCTCACGCAGGGCGAGAGCGGACTGCGCCGCGATGAATCCGGACTCGCGGCCCATGAGCTTGACGATGCCGATGCCGTTGGGCGTGCCCACGGCTTCCACATGCGCGCAGCCGATGGCTTCGGTGGCCTTGTCCACGGCGGTGTCGAAACCAAAGGACTGCGGCACGAAATTGATGTCGTTGTCGATGGTCTTGGGGATGCCGATGATGGAAATGCGGATGTTGCGCTGGCGCACTTCCTTGGCGATGGCGGAGGCGGCCTTCATGGAGCCGTCGCCGCCGATGACGAAGAGGACGCTCACGTTGAGCCGTTCGAGCGCGTCGACGATTTCGGAAGGCGCCTGCGGCCCTCTGGAGGAGCCGAGGAGCGTTCCGCCGAACTGGTAAATATGTTCGACGCTGGCCGGCGTCAGCTCCATCACGTTGTGGCTGTAGGAGGGGATGAAACCTTCGAGCCCGTAACGGATGCCCAGAACGGAAGGGGTGTTGTAGGCGTGGTAGGCTTCAAGGACAATGGCCCGGATCACGTCGTTGAGGCCGGGGCAAAGCCCGCCGCAGGTGACGATGGCGCATTTGGTTTTGCCGGGATCGAAATACAGCTCCTGACGCGGCCCCGCTTCTTCAAAAAGCAGGGTCTGGTGGGTATCGATGTCCTCATCGTATTCGTGGCTCAGGCTCAGCATCACCTTTCCGGTATTGATCATGTTCCCGTAAGGAAGCGGAGAGGGGATTTTGGCTTGGCCGAGCGTGGCGATGGGGATTTCGCGGACCGGGATGCTGTATTCCGATGTCATGGCTATTCTCCGGACGGATTTTTTTCGAGATGCTGGCGGGCGAAGCAGCTTGTCAGGATGCCGCCCGCCTGCGCCACATTGAGCGAATCGAATGTCCGCAGCATGGGGATGTGCAGGAGATGGTGGCAGCGTTTGGCAACCTGCGGGCGTATGCCGTGTTCTTCATTGCCGAGGACGAGCAGGGCGGGGGTATGCAGGCGGGTGGTGAAGGCGTCGAGGCTGCCTTCGCCGAACGCGGCCCCGTAGATGAGGAATCCCGCGTCCCGCGCCTCATCCAGCGCCCGGGAGATGTTCATGACCTTGGCGACCGGAAGGCGTTCCAGCGCTCCGGCTGCGGCGCGGCGCGCACCGGCCCCCAGAAAGGTGCCGTTGTGACGGGGGATGACCAGCCCGGCCCCGCCCATCGCGTACAACGTACGGGCGAGGGTTCCGGCGTTGCCGGGGTCCTGCACCTGATCAAGCACAAGGATGAGCGGCAGGGGCGCGTCCGTAGCGTCCGTGAGCAGATCGGCGAACTCGGTGAAACCGGCCTCGAAAAGCCGGGCGACGACGCCTTGATGCCCGGCGGGGCAAAGCCGATCGAGGCTCTGGGCATCAGCAAGCGTAAAACGGACTTTGGCGGTACGGCACAGGTCGAGGATGCGATCCGTATCTTGCGAACGTTTGCCCTTGCGGACAAGAACGGCGTCGATGCGTTCCGGTTCCCGTTCCAGAAGTTCCAAAACCGGCTTGACGCCGGAGAGGACGGCTTGTTCTTCTTTGGAATCGGAACAGGAAGCATTTTCAAGAGATGCGTCCTGTTCGGCGGTCTTCGGGGCGGAACGGAACGCCTTGCGTGGGGAGGTATTTTTCTCTGTAATCATGAGATCCTTAACGGTTGTCACGTCTCGGAGGATTGCCAAGCACGGCCTCGTCGAGTAGACTGGATATGGATTTATGCCCCCGGAATGGCCCGGGGTAACATCACGAGGTGAGTAGAGTGTATCGTGTTGTCCTTCCCGCGTCTATGTTTCTCCGCAGGGCAATCGGAATGCGCTTGGACGGCGTTTTGTCGTCCTGTGTGGTTTTTCGCCCTTCCGGCGTTTTGGGGGTGCTGCTGTTGTGCGTCCTCGTTGCGCTGACCGGCTGCAGCTCCAAAAATATCACGAGCAAAGGCCCCTTTGTATTGCAGGAACCCTCCAAAGGATACCCTTCGGTGCCTTCCTCTTCGGGACAGAAAACGGGAACGGTTTATTTGCCTTCCGACGACGGCAGGCCGCTGACGAAAGCCGAACAGGAAGCGTTCCTGTCCGAAGGGGAAATCGACAGGAATCTGTCGCAGGAAGAGCTTGGGGACGTTCTGCTCCATTTCAAATATCTGGTGCATAAGGATCGTTATACCGTCGAGAAGAACCTCGAGCGCGCGCAGCTGTATATGCCGTTTATTTACGAGACGCTGCGTTCAAGGGGATTGCCGCGCGAACTGGCGTATGTCGCGTTTATCGAGAGCGGATACAACCCGATGGCGACTTCGAGCAGCGGGGCCGCGGGCATGTGGCAATTTATTTCGAGCACGGGCAAGCATTACGGCATGGAACAGGACTGGTGGATGGATGAGCGCCGCGATCCGTACCAGTCCACGCGGGCGGCGGCGGATTATCTCGACAAGCTTTATAAGATGTTCAACGACTGGCATCTGGCGGTTACAGCCTACAACGCGGGGGAAGGAAAGATCCAGCGCGGGCTCGCCGCTACCGGCGCCAAGACGTTCTTTGAGTTGCGCCGCAGGAACGAGCAGATTTACAGTGTCCGGGATCGCCTGTCCGATGAGAACAAGCAGTACCTCCCCAAGTTTTTGGCTGTCTGCAAGATAGTGCGCAATCTGGATAAATTAGGGTTTTCCTGCGCGACGTTCGCAAGTTCGTCGCAGATTGCGGAAGTCAGGGCCAAACCGGGGACGGACCTCATGCTGTTCTCCAAGAGCATCGGCATGAGCTGGGAGGAGTTTTCGGCGCACAACCCGGCGTATCAGCGCTATGTGAGCCACCCCTCGCGCTCCACCAAGATTTATGTGCCCCGCGCGATGGCTGGCAAGGCGCAGGCCCTGCTTTTCAAGCTGCCTCCGGCAAACAGCGGCAAGAGCTATGCCGGGCTGCGGGATTATAAGATTTCGCGTGGCGACACGATGGCGAGCATATCCCGGAAGACCGGCGTTCCGGTGGCGGAACTCCGGCGCATCAATCAGGTCAGCGAACCATTGCGTGCTGGCCGCGTGTTGAAGATCCCCGGAACCAACCGGACGGGCGTCGATCCTCGCGCGTTGGCATCCGTGCGGGAAGTTCCGTCGGCAAAGGGGACGTCCGTTGCGTCCGCCGGGCGTCAAGTGGCCCCTTCGCGCACGGTTTCCGCTTCCGCGCCGGTGCGTGAGAAAGTCGTATCAACCGCTTCCGCCGCATCGCACGAAGTGAAGCAGGGTGATACCATGTACTCCATTGCAAAGCGGTACGGCGTGACGCAGGAAGCGATCCTCGCCGCAAACGGCATGAAAAATCATAATATTAGCCTTGGCCAGCAGTTGCGGATTCCCGGCAAGGGAGCGGCGGTGGCGTCTCAGTCCGCTAAAACGGCTCCCGTAGCCTCTTCGGTTCGCCCTGTGGCTGCCTCTGGTTCCAGCGTTCCCGTTTCCCGCCCCGTGGCCGAGGCTAAGGCCACGAATAAGATCGTCCAGTATACGGTGCAAAATGGTGATACCCTCTGGGCTATTGCCCGCAAGTTCAACGTCTCTCCGATTGAATTGCTTTCGCTGAACAACATGAGCCGGAATACGGCCCTGCGCCCCGGCGACACGGTCCGCGTTGCGGTCAACTAAACAGGTGCGTGCCATACGATCCTTTGCCTGCTTCGACCAAAGCGTGCTGCGGTTTTTCCGGGCATGGCGCGGCGTCATTGCGCTGGCCGTCCTGCTGATCGGAGCGGGGTTGGCCTTGAGCTGGCTGGCGCCTCAGGCTGAAACCGTCACGCGCTGGATAGATGTCTATATGCCGAGCGGCTACATGGGGGGCTTTCTCTATGTCTGCTCGGTGGCGGTGCTGATTTGCCTCGCCGTTCCCCGCCAGCTGCTGAGTTTCGCCGGGGGGTATGCATTCGGCCCGTTGTTCGGAGCCGTGTTCGCAACGCTCGGGGTGACGCTTGGCTGTGTGCTGGCATTCGGTATGGCCCGGTACTGCGGGCGTTCCTTCGTTGAACGGAGGTACGGGGACAAGGCGGCCGCATTCAATCGTTATGCGGTCCAGCGCCCCTTCATTCTTGCTATCCTGACCCGTCTGTTTCCGTCCGGGAATAACTTGGTGTTCAGTCTGCTTGCCGGGGTCAGCCGCATACCGGCATGGCCTTTTTTTCTGGGGTCGTGCCTTGGGTATATCCCTCAAAATCTGCTGTTTGCCATGATCGGAAGCGGGATGCGCGTAGATGAAGGATGGAGGATCGGGCTCAGTGCGTTATTGTTTGGCGCCTCCTGTGCTCTGGGATGGTGGCTTTACAAGCGCTATGCCGCCGCGTACCCGATGGGGGCACGGAACGAACATTGAGCGTCTTGCAATGAAAAGGAAATGATATGAAAGGATTGGAACTTTCGAGGGCCTATTGGGAAAAGTGCGCGTTGCCGCTGTTCCGGCGGGAACTGCCCGCGTTTTTGGAACGCGCCGCTGTCGGCCTTGTCGGAGAAGGCTCCGAATGCTTTGGTTTTGATGATGAAATCTCCCAAGACCATGATTGGGGGCCGGGATTTTGTCTATGGTTGCCTGAAGGCGAATGGGCGGAATGGCAGGACGCCGTGGAAGCCTTGCTTGCCCGCTTGCCCGATACCTATGAGGGGTTCCCTGCCCGCATGGCGTCCGCCAAGCGTATGGGCCGGGTTGGGCCGTTGCCCATTGAAGGCTTCTATGCCCGGTTCATCGGGATGCCGCAGCCTCCTCAGACGTGGAAACAGTGGCGGCTCGTGCCCGAGCAGTTCCTCGCGGTAAGCACGAATGGAGCTGTGTTCAGTGATCGGCTTGGGGCTTTCACGGCTTTCCGTGAAGCGCTGTTGGGCTTCTATCCAGAAGATGTCCGCCTCAAAAAGATTGCCGCCCGGTGCATGGGCATGGCGCAGGCCGGTCAGTACAACTTGCTCCGGTCGTTGAAGCGGGGGGAGACGGCAACGGCCATGCTTGCCGCCGCGCGTTTTTCGGAACAGGCCATTTCAATGACGTTTCTTTTGAATAAGCGGTACATGCCGTTTTATAAATGGGCGCACCGCGGCGTTGAACAGTTGCCGATCCTTGGCAAGGAAACGGCTGCGTGCGTAACCGCGTTGGCCGGGCTGGATTGGCGTCTTGGCCCCAGTGTCGAGGCGGTAGCCGGGGATATTGTGGAATCGTTGTGCCGTGATGTGGCTGGGCGGCTGCGCTTGGACGGTTTGTCCGATGCCGACGGCGATTGGCTGGTGGATCATGGGCCGTCCGTTCAGGCACGCATCGAAACGCCGGAACTGCAGAGGATGTCCGTTATGCTGGAATAGCTTTCCCAGCGGATCGCATGAAAGGAAGGGGCCCAACGGCCCCTTTTATCATCATTGCGCTGCGGATTGTTTCGCTGCGTTGCGGCACAGGTTCAGGTTGTTGCGGCAGGTAACGGCCTCCGGGCTGTCGGAAAGCCCGAGGCTGTCATAGCAGGTGAGCGCTTCCTCAAGCGTATTGGCGGCTTTCTCCCACTGCGCATCCCCGGCCAGCGCCGCGCCGTAGTTGCCGAGCGAGAAGGCCGTTTCCGGATGGATGCCGAGGATTTCTTTACGGATGGATACGGCTTCCTGATGGTACAGGACTCCCTGACGGGTTTCTCCCCGCTCCTCACAAATGCGGCCGAGATTGTTCAGGCAGGTGGAAACGCCGAAACAGCGGCGGCCTTCCTTGGCTTCCCACAGATGCAACGCCATTTTCAGGTTTGCTTCGGCGGCGTCATATTTTTTGGCGGTGTACTGATGGGAGGAAAGGTTCAGCAGTGCGTCGGCGATGCGCAGATCGTCGGCGGGCAGGCTTTGCTTAAGAATGCCGAGCGCCCGTTCGCCGAGCGTTGCGGCCTCTTCACATTCTCCCCGCTCAGAACGGAGCCGGGCAAGGTTTTGCAGCCCGCCCGCCACATGGATGTGGTTCGGCCCGAACAGTTCCTCAAGAAAGCTCAGTGATTCGCGGAAGAACGTTTCGGCCTCTTCCAGCCGTCCTTGAATGTGCAGACAACGCCCGAGGCCGTCCAAAACCAGAACCCGGCCTCCTGCGGGCAGATCGGGTTTCAGCAGATCCCGGTAGATTTTTTCCGCGGCAAGAGCCTTGCCTTCCGCAAAAAACATCCGGGCTTCATTCAAGCGTCGCTGAAAATGTTCGTCAAGCTGCATAGGACTCTCCCTCTGGAATGAATGCCGAAGAGGCGGCGCGTGTGCCGCCCGACCGGGACAGTCGCCCCTGCCCGCGGGTGCGGGCAGGATCGGACAATGGAGACTGTAGGTCATTTCGCCCCAAAAGGCTACCGAGGGCTTAGCTGGAAGTGCCGCTTTCCAGAATGGAAACGATGGAGAACAGGGTGAAGCAGATCCCGCCAAGGCCGACCATGACCCGGGCCGGGACCATGTAGGCGGGGTTGATCGTCGCCGCCTCGAAGAGGAAGGCCGCGATGAACAGGCAGGTCAGAGCCGTCAGCACCGGGATGAGGGGGATGCGCTTGGCGAGGGGATAGGGATGCCGCCACACCAGCGCCAACAAGAGGACCTTGCTCAGGATGCTGTAGCAGACGATGCCGAGGCCGATAAGGACGAATCCGGGGGCGATGGTGACCGGGCTGTACTGGAAAATCAGCAGGTAAAGACCCCAAAGGATGTCGATGGTGCCCATGATGATGACCAGCCACGGCCAGAAGCGGCGATCCGCTTCAGAGTAGGTATTTTGGATCTGGCGCACGACGCTGGCGACGAGGGCGACGAGGCTTGCGCAGACCAGCCCTATGCCCGCCAAAACGTGTCCGGCCACAACGTTCGGCGCTTCGTCGGATCTGACGATATCGATTCCCCAGACGATACCGATCAGTGCGCAGATGATGGGGATGGCGAACAAAAGGGCGACCATGCCGCCGCTGAACGCTTGGTCGGGGTGGTGTCCGGGCCCGGCCTTGGAGTTGCTCGGGATGAGAATGAACTTGGTGGAGGATAAGGCTACGGTGGACACGCAGCATGTGATCAGCCCAAGGCCGAAGACGACATGCCCGGCGACGAAATGTTCGGCCCCTGTGCCGGAACGGACGAAGATCAAGCCTCCGATGATGCCGATGGCCGCGGCCACATACCCGATAAGGGGCAGGGCGACTTTGAAGGCCGCGCTGTAGGTATGGATGAGCTGGCGGATGATGGTCGCTGCCGTTGTAAACAGCGCCACGCAGATAATGCTCAGGAAGAGCACGACATGCCCGGCGACGTACGTGTTGGCGTCGCTGCCCATATCCCAGATGTACCAGCCATAGCCAAGGCAGATGGCGCCCATGGCCAGAGGGATGATCCTGAAGAGAACGCTGATCCAGTAATTCATGGCTTGCTCCTTTGCGGGTGGAATGTATGAACAGAGCCAAGCACACCGGATTTATGAATACCATTATAAATTAAATGGGTTAGATGTATTAAAACGGGGGTTCCATGCGTTGGCTCCCGGTGTTTCCGTTCGGAATGTCAGCTTTTCGGTTTAAGGGGGCTGGTCATTTCGGCGTTCCCACGGTAGAGCTGTGTCCCATGATGCGCTTTATCCAAAATCACGTTTCGTTGTCCGTACAGGCAGGGCTGGCGCTCTTCGGTGCCGTGCTCCTTTGGAGCAGTTCTTTTATAGCGCTCAAGATCGCGGTATCGGCGTTTGATCCGATGGTCATGGTCTTTGGCCGCATGTTGAGCTCCCTGGTGGCGCTGATGCTTTTGCGGGTGACCGTCTGGCGGCGTGCCGAGGCCCCTATGCTGCTGGACAGGCGGGTGACGCGCCGGGAGTGGAAGTACATTGTGCTGCTGGCGCTGTGCGAGCCCTGCTTCTATTTCGTGTTTGAGGGGTACGCCATGATCTACACGACCGCGTCTCAGGCCGGGATGGTCGTCGCGGCCTTGCCTCTGGCGGTCGTGGTCGCGGCGTGGCTGCTGCTCGGCGAACGCCCGCACCGGCGCGTCTGGATCGGGTTTGTGCTGGCCGTCGTCGGGGTCGTCTGGCTGAGCGCTGGATCCGAAGCCACGGAAAGCGCGCCGAACCCGATTTTCGGCAATTTCCTTGAAGTATTGGCCATGCTGTGCGGCGCTCTTTATGTAGTGTGCGCCAAGCAGCTTTCTTCCCGGTGTTCGCCGGTCTTGATCACGACCATGCAGTCGCTGATCGGCCTTCTTTTTTTCCTGTGCCTGCTGCCGCTTCCCGCAGTCAAACTTCCGGACAGTTTCCCCTTGTTGCCCACCTTGGCCATACTGTATCTGGGCGTCGGCGTGACCATGCTCTCCTTCTTGCTGTACAATTTCGCCGTCCGTTCCGTGCCTGCCTCGCGCACCGGGGCCTTTCTCAATCTTGTGCCCGTGTTGACGTTGTTCATGGGGATGGTTTTCCTCGACGAGCGGTTGACCGCAGGGCAATGGGCCGCTTCCGCGCTGGTGTTCGGGGGCGTGATCCTCAGCCAGTGGAAAACGGCGCAGTCGGAGGAAAAGGCAGATTCGTCGGCAACGGCTTCCGTTTCGGAAGGTGCGGAATGAAAGGAAGAGAGCGTTTGCCGGAGCTTCTGGTCCCCGCCGGAGGCCGGGAGCAGTTGGAAGCCGCCATCCTCTATGGGGCTGATGCCGTATACATGGGAGGGCCGGAACTGAGCCTGCGGACAGCCTGCGAGGGCTTCTCGGGTGAGGAGCTGGGGCTTGCCGTAGCTGACGCGCATACCGCCGGAGTGCGGGTGTATTATTGCCTCAACGCCATGCCGTATGACGCGCAATTGTCCGCCGTGGAAGCTGCGTTGGAGCGTTTGCCCGAGATGGGCGTGGACGGCCTCATTGCCGCTGATCCCGGCGTGATCTGGCTGGCGAAGAAACATTGCCCGTCAGTGCCGCTGCATTTGTCCACACAAGCCCATTCCGTAAACGGCGCTGCTGTGGCGTTCTGGCGTGAGGCCGGGGTGGAGCGGATCAATCTGGCCCGGGAGCTGGGCTTCAAACAGATCCGAGCACTGGCGGAAGCGTTTCCCGGTGTGGACTTCGAAGTATTCGTGCACGGAGCCATGTGCTTGGCCCTGTCCGGGCATTGCCTGCTGTCGGCGTGGGTGAACAACCGCCCCGCCAATCAAGGGCGGTGTACGCAGCCGTGCCGTTTCGAGTACCGCGGCCTGTCCTTGCTGGTGGAGGAGCAAAAGCGCTCGGGCGAAGCCCTGTGGGAGATCCGCGAGGGCGAAGCGTTCAGCGGTTTTTGGGCACCGCAGGACTTGTGCCTGCTGCGGTACGTGGGGTGCTTGGCGGACTTGGGGGTACGGGCGCTGAAACTGGAAGGTCGCACCAAAAGCGGCGGGTACGTCGCGCAGGTTGCGGACGTATACCGTACGGCGCTGGATCGGCACGCACGCCGCGAAGCGGGAGGTTCCGACTGCGGAAAGGTGGAGATTTCCACGGCGGCGTTGCTCGAAGAATTGTTTCATACGGCGTCACGCCCTCTGTCCACGGGCTTTTTCCTTCCCCGCAGAAGAGTGGAGACTCCCCCGGCTGGTTTGCTCCCCCGGCCCGTGGTGGCGCGGCTTGCGGAACCGGAGGGCGACGGCTGGAGGGTGCGGGTGCGTTCCCCGTGGTCATCGGATCGTGAAGCGTCCGTTCTCGTGCCGGGGATGCGGCGTCCGGCACTTCTCCCCGGCGCGTATCAGCTTGAAAACCACAGGGGAGAGCGCGTGGATCTCCTGCACCCCGGCATGGAGGGCGTGCTGCATTGCGAAATCGGCGGCCTCGGAAAGGGGTTGTACGTGAGGGCGTAGACGAGCATTTCCACTCTGAAGGGAGAATTCTTCCCAAGGCAATCTGTGCCGGAAAGGGCTGTGGGGCGAGATTGGGTAAGCCCAAAAGTCCTTGGAAGGGAGAGATGGGCTCCGCGCTCGTAGATTTTGGGAAGGGGAACGCGTTTCTCCAGAGTTCCCCTTTTCCAACGTTTCTAGGCTGTTTCAGAGCCCATCCATTCTACTGTTCCAGTTTCGCCCACGTGAGTTCGTGCTTGTTGCAGGACAGGTGCATAAGCCTCGAGCCAGGGATGGCCGCGAATTTCGCTGCGGTGGCGTGGTCCGTCTCGGCCTGGAATTTGAGGGTGCACACGAAGTTGCGGCAGCTCCCCAGCTCGATCCAGCGGCAGATGACCTCATACAGCTTGTCAGGGTAGCAGATCATGTCCGAGAACAGCCAGTCCACGGCTCCGGCATGGCGGGGATCAAGGGCGAAACCGCTGCCGATGCAGTGGCTCACGCCGGGCATGTGATCCACCTGCGGGGCGAGTGGGGCTTTGTCGATGCTGAAAACCTGCGCGCCGAGGCTGGCGAGCACCCATGTCCAGCCGCCGGGGGCCGAACCCAGATCAAGGCACAGATCGCCGGGGCCGGGGCGTTTGGGCAGCAGGGTGAAGGATTCCCAGAGTTTGAGGTAGGCCCGGCTTGGCGGATCGATCTTGTTTTCATGGAACTGCACCACGCCGTCGGGGAACGGCGACGAGCACCGGGCCGAAGCGAGGATGAGGTTGGGCTCCCACAGTGTCCATGAGCCGAGCGGGGCCGTGGGCGCGGCTTCGCCGAAATGGCGCGGCTTTTCGGAGACGTGGGGGAGTTTCTCCTGGATGAGGGAGGCCCGGCGATGGTTTTCCTCGGAATGCAGATGCCAGTTCCGCTGGATGGCGGTGAGCTTGCGTGCGCCGTCTCCGATGGATTCGATGGGCAGGAAAACGGGCGTTTCCCATGTGTTTTTGAGCCCAGGCTGCGGGGCGGGGCGCGCCCTTGGCGAGCACGAGCCTCCCCCGGACTTCAATGACCTCGTCTCCGAGTTCGGCAAGAAGATCTTCGAGAAAACCCTTCGCGGCAAGATATGCGGTAAAGGGAACCGTAATGGGGGATGCGTTTCCAGAAATGGAGGCGTCGGCGGATATTTTTTTCATAAAGAGAAGAAATGACCTCTGAGGGACAAAATCGGCTGAAATGTTTATGCCTTGCAAAGGCGGTGCCGAGTCTCTATACTCCACCTTTGTTTTATCCACAATCCGCGAATGGGGATTTCCCGCCAGACATAAGGAAACTCACATGCCTCATAAAGGCCCGCACATTTCCATTGCTCCTGATTTTGTTGTCAACCGCATTCTCCGCATCAATCTCGAAGACTTTGCCGACTGGCCGGAATCCGTGCGGCATCTGGCTACCGAAATCGCGGAAGAGTTGTTCCTTGTTGCATACAACCCCTTCGTGGATTCAGCCACGGTCAAGGCGAGTGTGAAGGAACGCTTCGATCGGGAAGTGTTTGCCCTGGCGCACCATTATGCGAATACCATAGGCGAAGGCATCACCCTGTTCTGGAGCGGGCATGAGGCCGAAGTCGCCTTCCGCAAGGAACTGGTCGAACGCTTGGGCGCCTTCCTGCCGCCCGACGCCATTGTCACCCGTCCGAGCGCGCTGGTGGCCTGTGCCACGGACGCCACCGACTTGCGCATGGAACTTCCGCTCATGGTCGTGGAGCCCGCCAACGCGGAACAGGTCAGCGAACTGGTCAAGCTGGCCAATGAATTGAAGTTCGCGCTGATCCCGCGCGGCGGAGCATCCGGGCTGACCGGCGGTTCGGTGCCCATGCGTCGGCGTTCCGTCATCGTCCGCACGACCCGGTTCACAAAGATGTCACCGGTGGATCATGAAAACATGAGCGTAACGCTGGATGCCGGGGTGATCACGCAGGCGGCCATCGACGCCGTGGCGAAGGAAGGGTTCCTCTTTACCGTCGATCCTGCTTCAAAGACCGCTTCGACCATCGGCGGGAACGTTGCGGAAAACTCCGGTGGCCCGTTCGCCTTCGAATACGGGACGACGCTGGACAACCTGCTTTCGTGGCGCATGGTGACGCCGACCGGCGAAATCATCAGCATTGAGCGCAAGAACCATCCCCGCCACAAGATTCTGCCTGACGAAGTGGCCGTGTTTGAGGTCAAGGACATCAGCGGCGGCGTGCGGAGCGTCGTGGAGCTGCACGGTTCCGAAATCCGTCTGCCGGGCCTCGGCAAGGACGTCACCAACAAGGCGCTCGGCGGCCTTCCGGGTATGCAGAAGGAAGGCGTGGACGGCATCATCACCGATGCGACCTTCATCGTGCATAAGAAACCCGCGCAGTCGCGGGTCATGGTATTGGAATTTTACGGACGCTCCATGCATCAGGCAGCCGTGGTCATTGGCCAGATCGTGGATCTGCGCAACCGCATCCGCGAGGAAGGCGATTACGCCCGTCTGTCGGCGCTGGAAGAGTTCAACGCCAAGTATGTGCGCGCCATCGAGTACCAGAAGAAGTCGGACAAGCACGAAGGGGTTCCCATTTCCGTCATCATCATTCAGGTGGACGGCGACGAGCCGTACCTGCTGGAAAAGTGTGTTCAGGAAATCGTGGATATTGTGGCCCCGCACGACAACGTGGCGCTCCTCGTGGCGAAGGATGAGAAGGAAGCCGAAGTTTTCTGGGAAGATCGCCACCGTCTTTCCGCCATCGCCCGCCGGACGTCCGGATTCAAGATCAACGAGGACGTGGTCATTCCCATGCAGCGCATCCCGGATTTCGCGCTGTTCCTCGAACAGCTCAATCTGGAATGCTCGGCTACCGCATACCGTCAGGCGTTGCAGGAGCTGGGGCGTCTGCCCGGCATGGCACTGGAGGACAAGGATCTCAACCGCGAGTTCGTCAATGTGACCCGCGTGGCGCAGGGCGGCGTCCCTTCCTCCGAGCTTTCTGACGAGGAAATGGAAGAACGCGCGGTGGAATTCCTCCGGCTCATGGCCGAGCGTTACGATCGCCTTGCCCCCAAGATCAAAAAAATCAGCGACAATATGCTTGTCGGCCGCGTTGTGGTGGCGAGCCACATGCACGCGGGCGACGGGAACTGTCACGTCAATATCCCCGTCAACTCCAATGACCTGCACATGCTTGAAATCGCGGAAGAAGCCGCCATGCGGGTCATGGCCGAGGCGCAGGAAATGGGCGGGGCCGTTTCCGGCGAGCACGGCATCGGCATTACCAAGATCGCCTTCCTCGGGAAGGACAAGATGGACGCCATCCGGGAGTTCAAGAACCGGGTGGACCCGCGCGACGTATTCAACCCCGCCAAGCTCACGCAGCGTGAGCTTCCCGTGCGTCCGTTCACCTTCTCCTTCAACCGCCTGATCGAAGACATCCGTCAGAGCGGCCTGCCGGATAAGGACCGGCTCATCAGCCTGCTTGCCTCCGTACAGATGTGCACCCGTTGCGGCAAATGCAAGCAGGTGTGCCCGATGATGTATCCGGAATGCTCCTACCATTTCCATCCCCGGAACAAGAACATGGTGCTCGGGGCGATCATCGAAGCCATCTACTATTCGCAGATCAACAAGGGGCGGCCCGATCCGTCCATCCTTGCCGAACTGCGGGCCATGATGGAGCACTGCACGGGATGCGGCCGCTGTACGTCCGTTTGTCCCGTGAAGATCCCCTCCGCCGATGTGGCGTTGCAGCTCCGAGCCTTCCTTGATGAAGAAGGCGCGGGCGGGCATCCCCTTAAAAGCAAAGTACTGAATTGGCTGGTGCGGAATCCCGCGCACCGTATCCCTCAGGCTGTCAAGGCGGCGGCGCTGGGCCAGAGGATGCAGAACAGGATTATCGGCGTTGTGCCGCAGGCCATCAAGAAGCGTTTGTATAACCCGCTGTTTTCAGGTAAAGGTCCGGAACCGGGGTATAGGAACCTGTATGAGGCGCTGCATCTGGAACGCGGGAACATCTTTGTGCCCCGCTCCGGGGGCGGTGCCCCGGTGCAGGAGAATACGGCGCTTAAAGAAGCGGTGTTGTATTTTCCCGGTTGCGGGGGAAGCCTGCTTTCCCGGACTATCGGTTTGTCAGCCTTGGGGCTGTTGCTGCGGACGGGCGTCGCTGTTATCCTGCCCGAAGCGCATTTGTGCTGCGGCTACCCGTTGCTGTCTTCGGGGGCCGACGCACAGTTCGCCTCCAACATGGCGCGGAACAAAAAGGCTTTGCAGTCGACCATCGCTTGCGCGACCAAGCGCGGCTTCCGGGTGACGCACATTGTCACGGCATGTGGTTCGTGCCGTGAAGGTATCGAACGCCTTGAGCCGTCGACGTTGCTTGGTGAAGGGGGCGGGGAACTCGTGCATCTCGACGTGATGCAGTTTGTGCAGGGCCGGATGGACGCCAATCCCGATCTGTTCAAAGGTAACATTCTGTATCATGCCTCCTGCCATCCCGAATGGGTCGGCGTCCACAAGGTAAAGGGCGTGCAGAAGCAGGCTGGCGCCATTGCCCGGCTGACCGGCGCGGCGATTGAAGTCTCGCCGGGGTGCTGCGGCGAATCGGGCATGGGGGCCATAGCGTCTCCGCTGGTGTACAATACGCTGCGCAAGCGGAAGATGGACGTTCTGGAAGCGGCTTTGGCCGACTATCCGGCGCAGAGCCCCATCCTCGTGGGATGCCCTTCCTGCAAGGTGGGCATCACGCGGAGCCTGATGGCCATGCATGAGCGCAGGCCCGTGCTGCATACGGTGGAATGGCTGGCGACGCTGTTGTTCCGCGAGCGGTGGGGCGAAAAATGGATTCGGGTTTTTCGGCGACGGATTGCGCCCAGTGCGGATGCGCAGGGCGTGCGGATTGTCGAATTGGATGGATGACCTCCCTTCGGAGGTTCCGGACGCGGCAGGACAAGGGGGCTCGTTCGGGACAGGTGCGACGGGGTAGCTCGGATTTGGTGATTTGAAA
>NZ_JH114231.1:484955-497905 GCF_000224655.1 Bilophila sp. 4_1_30 | reverse complement strand
GCCACGGCGAAGCCGGGGCACTTTGTCATGCTGCGCGTCAACGAGCAGGGGGAGCGCTTCCCTCTGACCATCGCTGATACGGATCCGGAAAAGGGAACGATCACCATCGTCTATCTGGTGATGGGCAAATCGACGATGATGCTGGAAGCGCTTTCCGAAGGCGACAGCATTCTTGACGTCGCCGGCCCGCTCGGGAAAGCCACGCATATCGTCAAGGGCGACAGCGTGATCTGTGTCGGTGGTGGCACGGGCATCGCCGCGATGCACCATATCGCCAAGGGCCACCACAAGGCCGGCAACTACGTGATCGCCATTATCGGCGCGCGCAGCAAGGATTTGCTCCTGTTTGAGAACGAGCTGAAATCCTTCTGTGACGAAGTGCTCATTTCGACGGATGACGGAAGCTATGGGCACAAGGGGTTTGTGACCGATCTTTTGAAGGACCGCCTTGAAAAAGACAAGAAGGTTCAGGAAGTCGTTGCCGTTGGTCCGGTGCCCATGATGCAAGCCGTAGCGGGCACGACGCTGCCCTTCGGCGTGGCCACGACCGTCAGCTTGAACTCGCTTATGGTGGACGGCATCGGGATGTGCGGCGCGTGCCGCGTGACGGTTGACGGGGAAACCAAGTTTACCTGTGTCGACGGCCCGGAATTTGATGGGCACAAAGTGGATTTCGCCGAACTGCGTCAGCGTTTGTCCGCCTTCCGGTCTCAGGAAAAGCAATCCATCGAACATCACGAGCACAGGTGCAGCTGCCATGACAAACACTGAGAATGTGAAGAAGCCTGCCAAGACGCCCCGCGTCGACATGCCCTGCCAGCCCGCTGCTGTGCGGGCGCACAATTTCAAGGAAGTCGCGCTCGGCTACTCGCTGGAACAGGCGCAGCTTGAAGCCAGCCGTTGCCTCCAGTGCAAGAATCCGCGCTGCCGCCAGGGGTGTCCGGTTGAAGTCCGTATTCCCGAATTTATCGCTCAGGTCGTCAAGGGTGACATGGCGGAAGCCTACCGTATCCTGAAGAGCACCAACAGCCTTCCCGCCGTGTGCGGTCGTGTGTGCCCGCAGGAAAACCAGTGTGAAGGCAAGTGCATCTTGGGCATCAAGGGCGAGCCGGTGGCTATTGGCCGTCTGGAACGCTTTGTCTCCGACAATGCCATGCATGATCCCTGCGTGGGCGTGTCCGATAACGACGCTTGCGCCGTCACCAATCCGGATTTGAGGGTTGCCTGTATCGGCTCCGGCCCGTCTTCCATCACTGTCGCTGGGTATCTCGCCGCGCGCGGGATCAAGGTAACGGTGTTTGAAGCGCTGCATGAAGCGGGTGGGGTGCTTATCTACGGCATCCCAGCCTTCCGTCTGCCCAAGGATGTCGTGGCTGCGGAACTTGATGGCCTGCGTCAGAACAACGTGGAGTTCCGTACCAACTGGGTCGGCGGCCGGACGGTTTCCGTTCAGCAGTTGTTCGATGAGGGCTACAAGGCCGTGTTCATCGGCGTGGGGGCGGGGCTGCCTCAATTCCTTGGTATTCCCGGAGAAAACCTCATCGGCGTGTTTTCCGCCAACGAGTACCTGACCCGCGTGAACCTCGGGCGTGCCTATGATTTCCCCAATTTCGACACGCCGACCTATCCCGGCAAGCATGTGACGGTATTCGGCGCCGGGAACGTGGCGATGGACGCCGCGCGTACGGCTCTGCGCCTCGGGGCGGAAAGTTCCACGATCATTTATCGCCGCTCGCGCGCTGAAATGCCCGCGCGTCATGAAGAGATCGAACACGCGGAAGAGGAAGGCGTAAAGCTTTTCGAGCTGGTGGGGCCGTTGCACTTCAACGCCAGCGAGAGCGGCGTTCTGAAGTCCGTGACTTTGCAGCGTATGGCGCTTGGTGAGCCCGATGCCTCCGGACGTCGCCGTCCTATGCCGATTGAAGGGGAGGTTTTTGAGCACGAGACGGATCTCGCGGTTGTGGCCGTGGGGACACGCTCCAACCCGATCCTGCTTGAAGCGACGCCTGGACTCGAACTCAACAAGCGCGGCTACATCGTCGTCAATGAAGAGACGGGCGAAACGTCCATTCCGAACGTCTTCGCCGGCGGCGATATTGTGACTGGTGCGGCCACGGTCATTTTGGCCATGGGAGCCGGGCGCAAGGCCGCTCAGGAGATCGCCAAGCGTCTGCTCGGCTGATGTCTTTTCACGATTCGTCTTGTGAAAGGGAAGGTTTCGGCCTTCCCTTTTTCTGTTTATTCTGTTCAATCGGTTCAGGAAACAGGAGAAATTGGAGTGTATGTCTGAAAAGCGGAGAAGCTGTATTGATTCTATACTTGACAAAGAATTTCAATATCATTATTTGTTGCTAACGAACGTGCAGCTGCACATCTCCTTGAGAATGATTGGAGGCAACTCGATGGATATACAGCTTGTTATTGTGAGCCTTATTGTTTTGGCTGCGGTGGGGTATATGGTCTGGCGCGCAAAGAAAGCTCGAAAGGGGCAGTGCTCTTGCGGATGTGGTGGTTGCGGAAAGAGTTGCAAGCCGAAGACGCTTTAACCTGTCCAAAGTAATTATTGGGGGGATACGCTCTGATAAACGTATGATAAACGCTTATTGTTTCGTATAGGGCTATCCTATTTCTTAGTGCGTAGCGATGTGAAGAATAGATTTTGGTGAAAATGCAAACGCCCTGCAACAACGAACTGTTGCAGGGCGTTTTGCTGTGTAAGGCGGCGTCTCCTTCGTTCTTTCTCATTATTTCCTCTTTGGAATCGCGTCATTTCAAGGGTAATCCGTGCCAGAAAAACTGTGAACAGACTTCGGTAAGCACACATTTGGGGAAAGGGAGGATGGGGCATGTAAACAGGTTTGGGGAAGGAGAATGTTTCTCTAGAAAAATTCTCCTTCCCCAAACCACGCTTTCAAGGCTAATCCGCTTTAATGTTCGGCCCCGGCGGCATCAAGCCGATCGGTAATGGTGTTTTTGATCCACTTGGGATCCAGCCAGTCAAGCGGCTGCACTTGGATGCCGTGCATGAGGATGCCGAAGTGCAGATGATCGCCGCCCGCAAGGCCGGTTGTACCGGTAAGTCCGATGATGTCTCCCTTTTTTACCGTAGCGCCGACGCTCGTCTGGATTTCACTCATATGGGAGTAGAGGGACTGCAAACCAAGCCCGTGGTCGACGATGACGAGATTGCCGAAAATACCGAGGGGCTCCGCAAAAACGACCTTGCCGTCATTCGCTGCGGGAATCGGCGCGTGGGCCACGGAAGCGAGATCCTGCCCCATATGCGTCTGCTCGTCGATTTTCGTCCCATTGTGCATATACGTGCGCTGATCGCCAAAAGACGCTCTGGAGGCCGACCCCGGCAGACGCTTGAAAGCGCCGCTCCACAACATGGTGGGCGAGGTATTTTTACCGATTTCCAACAGGGTTTTCTCATTGGAAATGCGCACTTCGTTGTTGATCTTCACATACCGTTCAAGGTTTGAGATGTCATCAGGAACCAGTTCCTTAAAAACATCCTCTTTGCTGTTCAGGAAATTGTCGCTGATATTGAGGGTATCCTTGCGGAAATTTCGTTCCCCGGCGTTGACGAGGACCCTGTTCCGGGATTCGTTTCCGGCAAGATCCCGGGTGAGCAGTTCCGGCGCAAACTTTCCTTTTGGGGTGTCCAGCGGGAAGGGGAAGAAGCAGTAGTACAGGCCGTTCGGCTGAAGGAAGGCCGGGAAGAACTGCTCGCCAAGCTGGACGCCGGTCATGCTGGCGTCTTCCGAAACGCTGTAGGCTATGGCTGTCACGCTGCCGCGGCGCAGGGCGGGGACCGTCGTTTTAATGCGGACCTTGGGCGGCTGCGTGTCCAATTGCATGTTCCACTTGCGCGTGGTCCCGTTCCCCTTGCCGAAGCTCATGAGGGAATTGTCACGCGCCGTGATTTCCAGTTCGAAGGCGCCGTCCCGCAGGCCCGCGTTCTTGAGGTTGAACGAAGTCGTTTGAACGGGGGCCGGCTCGCTGAATACTTTATCGAGAATAACCAGAGACTGATTATTGCGGTGGATGGTGACGACAACGGAGCGGACCCCGGATTTGGCGTCCGTAAGTTTGAGAGTGATCTCCTGCGTCGGCGAGATCCGCCCGGTATCGGGCGTCATGGTGACTTCAGGCCCGTCAAGGTCGTCCAGAAAGAGATAAATGCAAAAACCTAAGGCAGCTAGAATGAGCGTTACAAAGCCATAGCTGATGGTATTACGAATGATGCGACCCATTTTTTTTCCTTAAAGCGCGCTCGGTGATGAAGGGGGCTCCAGCGGGTTGATGTGATGGAAGATCAGGCGTCGTGCAGCAGCGCGATGGCCAGACGCAGGAAATCTGCTTCTGTAATGATGCCAACGAGTTTGTTGTCCCCATCGAGGACGGGCAAACAGCCGTACTTGTTCCGGTAGAGAATCTCCGCCGCTTCCCGGAGAAGGGTATCGGGCGAAACGGTCCTGACGTCGGTTTGCATGATGTCGCCGACCAAAATAGAGGATTCGATTTCTTCTTGCTCTTCCCGGTTGATTTCCGCAAGATGTGATACCGCATAGCCGAGGAGATCCCGGTGCGTGAGCAGGCCGACGAAACGGTCTCCATCTTCAGTCACGGGAATGTGGCGGATCTTGGCAAGCTGCATAAGGGAACGCACGTCTTGAAGGGTGTCCGTACGTCGAAGCGTAAACACTCTGCTCGTCATCAGGTCACTGACATAAATCATATTTGTTCTCCATAAAAAGGTGCAGCATGGTCCGGCAGAATGATGAGGATTCGTCGAAGCGCGAACCAGGGGGCCGTGCAAAATACCTGTTTGAGGCGATGGCGGGAGCTTGCATTCTTACGCAAGACGGTCATACTGTAAGAAAGCATTTTCGCACAGGGAAAGCGTCTAGGCAAGTGTCGGCCAACGCCTTCCGGTATGCTTTTGGAAGCCGTTCGGCGGATACTCGCAGTATTTTTTACTGGAACATTCATGACAGAACTCGGACAGCACAGGATTTTTCCCGACTTCAAACGCCAGCGCGCACGGATGGTCAAACTGCTTGAAGAGCAGGGCATCACGGATGAGGCTGTTCTTGCAGCTATGCGGACGGTCCGGCGTCATCTTTTTGTCCCCGAAGCCCTGCAAGGGAGGGCTTATGAGGATCACGCCCTGCCTATCGGGTTTGGGCAGACAATTTCACAGCCATACATCGTCGCGTTCATGTCACAGCTGCTTGAAGCAAAACCGGGAATGAAAGTGCTTGAAATCGGTACGGGATCCGGATATCAGGCGGCGGTGCTGCGTGAAATGGGGCTTGAAGTGTTTACGATAGAGCGTGTGCGGGAATTGTACGAGGCCGTACGGGAGCTTTTCCCGGAAGGAAGCCCGGGGATCCGCATGAAGCTCAGCGATGGGACCTTGGGCTGGCGGGTCCAGGCCCCTTTTGATCGCATCATCGTGACGGCGGGCGGGCCGAATTTACCGCTGCCGCTTCTTGAGCAATTGGCCGATCCCGGGATCATGGCTATCCCGGTGGGGCGGGCGCGCAGGGAGCAGAAGCTGCTCCGCGTATCCAAGCGTGAGGGCAGGGTAACGGCAAGGGCTTTCGGCAATGTCGCCTTTGTTGATCTTGTTGGGGATCATGGCTGGTAAGGTTTCTTTTCCCTGCCTTTTGTGGCAAACCGGGAAGGTCCTTTTAGGGGACTAACGTTTTTCAGGAGTCTTTTCATGTCGTCATGTTCCAATCAGGCCCCGCAGGGGCAGGCTACGATCCCCATGACCGCGGCCATGCAGAACAAAGTACTCACTCAAAATCTGAAGGATGTGCGCCACAAGCTGTTCGTCATGAGCGGCAAGGGGGGCGTGGGCAAGAGTTCCGTAACGGTCAATCTTGCCACTGCTCTGGCTTCGCGCGGTTTTACGGTCGGCATCCTTGATGTGGATATTCATGGGCCGAGCGTGCCCCGCCTGCTGGGGGCTTCCGCGTCCGTCATGGCTGACGAAAACGGCAAAATGCTGCCCGTTCCCTGCGGTGAGCGCATGTCGCTTATTTCCATGGATTCCTTCCTGAAGGATAAGGACACGGCGATCCTCTGGCGCGGCCCCAAGAAAACGGGGGCCATCAGACAGTTTTTGACCGACGTACAGTGGGGGGCTTTGGACTATCTGGTCATCGATTCCCCTCCCGGCACAGGTGATGAACATCTGACCGTGCTGGATGCCATCCCCGACGCTGGGTGTATCGTCGTGACCACGCCGCAGGAGATTTCCCTTGCCGACGTCCGCAAAGCGCTCGATTTCCTCAAGCAAGTACAGGCGCCTGTCCTTGGCATCGTCGAGAACATGAGCGGGTTGAGCTGTCCGCACTGCGGGAAGGAAATCGATCTGTTCAAGAAGGGCGGCGGGGAGCAGCTTGCGAAGCAATATGAGCTTCCGTTCCTTGGCGCCATTCCGTTGGATCCCGCTACGGTCATCGCTGCGGATCGGGGCGTGCCGGTTGTCTCCCTGACGGAAAACTCCCCGGCGCGTCAGGGGTTCATGGCCCTCGCGGACGCCGTTATCGCCGCGACCGAGGCCGAATAGGGACTTTCCGCACCCGATATGTTGCAAGGCGGATCAGGCCGCTCTGTCAGCCTGATCCGCCTGTTTTTATATTGCCTTGAACATGGGATAGTTATCCAAAGCAAAACCGCTGTGGCGGAGAATTCTGCTCTTTGCCTTTCACAATGGTTGTGCTATAGAAACCCAACAACTGTCGCCAAAAGCGGGTAATACTATGTTCAATTTGGCAAATCAGCTTACACTGGCCCGGATTTTTTTCGTCGTTCCTATCATTCTCCTGTTGTATTTTCCGGGGAAGATCACGTGCTTTCTTGCAGCGGTGCTTTTCGGCATCGCATCGCTCACCGATTTTCTTGATGGGCATATTGCCCGTAAGGGGAATATGGTTACGAGCTTCGGAAAGTTTCTGGACCCCCTTGCCGACAAGTTGCTTATCTGCTCCATCCTGATCATGTTCGTTGAGCTGGGGTGGGTTCCGGCGTGGGTGACTGTCGTCATCATTGGCCGGGAACTTGCCGTGACCGGCTTGCGCGCAATGGCCATTGATGAAGGCGTCGTCATTGCAGCGGACAAATACGGCAAGGTCAAAACCGTCATGCAGATCATCGCCATCGTTCCCCTCTTGCTCCATTATCCGCTTTTGGGCGTAAACGTGCATCTGATTGGAAATTTTCTGCTTTACATCGCCCTTGTGCTCACGATATTTTCCGGCCTGAATTACTTCTATAAGTTTTATGGCATCTGGCGGGAAAACGATCGGGCTGCATGATGAACGTACGAAGCACCGCAAATACATCTTCCAAAGCCACGCTTTGGAAAGTTTTTATTCTCATTCTGGCCATTATCGTCAACGTGGTTCTTGCCTCTCGTCTGTTGTGGGGGCCGCAGAGTCTCGTTTCGTATAGGGAGCTGGCTTCACAATACGCGGAACTGCTCAAGGAGCGCGACGGCTTTGATGTCGTTAATGCCGGGTTGAGCAGAGAAATCCGCCTCTTGCAGTCTGACGAGAAATATGTGGAAAAGATGATCCGGCAGCGGCTGAATTTCGTCCGGAGTAACGAAATTCTTTATCTTTTTACGGAAGATGCGAATGCGCGTGGAGCCCTGCCTCATGATGGAAAAAATTGAGTGGTATCAGGAAGTCCTCAAACTGGACCCTGATTCCAAGGTTTTTTTCCCGCTGGCGAAACTCCTGAGGGACTCGCAGCAGCCGGACAAGGCCATAGAGGTTTTGCGGGCGGGGCTACGGCATTCGTCTGTTTTTCTTGAAGCGCGTCTCCTGCTAATCCAAATTCTTTTCGAACAGTCGCGTGCCGGTGAGTGTTCTGAGGAACTTTCCACTGTAACGGGATTGCTGGAGCGCTACCCTGCCTTTTGGGAAGTGTGGGCTGAGTCCGTTTCGGAGAAAAACAGGGATCTGGCATTGGCCATCCGGCTGATGGCCTCGACTATACGCCACCCGGAACATTCTCTGAGTCTGATTTTAGAGAGTGGTTTGGGTATATTGCAGGACGTACGCCGCAGTTTTTCCTCTCCCCAATCAACCGAGGCTTGGGATTCCGAGCCCCCATGCGGTGTTTCCCACGAAGAAACGCTTTGCACGGTTACGCCCTCCGCGCAGGAACTTTCTTCTTCTTCTTCTTCTTCTTCTTCTTCTTGCACGGTACCCGTTGAGGAATCTTCCATTGCTGATGCGGAACTCCTAGAGAGTATGCTTGAGGAAAGCGCTCCTGTCCGAGAGCACCCTTCATGCGTGACGCCTTTTTTACCAAACAAAGCAAAATCAGTGCATTGGGTTGATCCTGATGAGGATTCAGACCTTATGGCTGACGAAAACCCTGAAGAGCCGACGCTGCGGACCCGTTCCATGGCTGACGTGCTCGCGGAGCAGGGGGACATTGTCGGTGCTCTTGAAATCTATCAGGAGCTTGAGGCCGCTGCGCCTACGCCGGAAGAAGCCAGAGAGCTGCACGATAGTGTCGCCGCATTGGTTTCCCGGATGGCCGGAAACGGTACGGAACCCGGAGAGCAGACGGAAATCGGAGAACCTTCGTATGGCGACGTGGGAGGGCAGAATCAGTTGATGTCCCTTCTGGAGTCGTTAGCGGATCGCCTCGAAGCACGGGCGCGCGTATAGCACGCCCGTTTACATTGGAGAGTTGTGTGTCCTTGCAGAGTTCCTTTATTACGACGGCCCTGATTGGCTCTTTGGTGTTCATCGGAGGCTGTTCCACGTTCGACAGCACATGGAAAAGCACCAAAGCTTTTTACGGTGAGTATATCAATCCCCCCGCCCAGATTGATTATGATGACAAAGGGGTATTGAATGACGCCGAAACGACGCTCGCCTCGCGCATGGTGGGCATAGACATCCAGCTTGAACAGCTCGAGCGGTATCTTCAGAACTCGGACAAGCCGCCGACGGGTGAATCCGTGGCGGTCCTTTTCCATCGCTTCCCGTGGCTCTCCGGCCTCGCGGCGGTGGACGCCAATGGCATGGTCCTCGCGCAGGAGCCCCCCGGCGGCCATGAAAGAGCTTGATTTTGCGAAGATGCTGGAGCAGAAAGCCAGAGGCAACGAGTTGCGGGGCCTTCGTGGTTTGGTTGAGGATACGCCGCTTGGGCCCGAAGTGCTGACCGGCATTCCCATCTATTCCGGTTCGGAAATGTTGGGATTGCTTGTGGCCCATTTTGACATGCGGTCGCTGCTCACTTATACCAGCGGCGCTGAGGATCTTGTTGTGTTGGCGCCACAGGGGGTTTTGTGGCCGGGTCGTTTCGCGGTTGACGCCACGCCGCTGACGGGGCAGGACTGGAGCGAACTCACAAAAGATTCCACACATGGTACGGTTTCCAACAAGACCGGATCGTTCATCTGGATGGTACGTTTCCTCGGGACGCAGCCGATTGTGTTTGCGACGCCTTCGGAAGGGCATTTCCCCGAACAGCCCGGGCAATTGGATGCGCTATCCCATCCGGCGGCCTTCAGTTCTCAGGGCATGATGGCTCCGGTCACGGAATCCCATGTCATCGAAGGCGGAGACAGCAGCATTCTGACAGCGCCGCTTCCCCCCATTAAGGGGTTGGGAATGGAGGAGTCAGCCATTTCGGATTGATCGAGGCGCGTACATGCCCGCTTTTGATGGTTATTCAAAGGCGATTTCTTGATTCACTTTCAGATCGTTCACAGGACCCATAAGGAGGGCTCATGTCTTCTGAAATCACCGTCACCGAACATTTGCTTCTGCAGCAGCAGAGGGCTCCGCAGGCGACGGGCCACTTTACTGCGTTGTTTCATGATCTTGTTCTTTCGGCCAAAATCATAGGCCGCAGCGTAAATAAGGCTGGTCTGCTTGATGTTCTTGGCGGCACCGGGGATATCAACGTTCAGGGTGAGAATGTCCAGAAGCTTGACGATTTTGCCAACAGGGTTCTTTTGTACCGGATGGAGCGTTCCGGTGTGTTGTGCGCCATAGCTTCCGAAGAGAATGCGGAACTGGTGCGCGTTTCGGCGGCATTCCCCCGCGGGGACTACATGCTGGTCTTTGACCCGCTGGATGGCTCCTCCAACATTGATGTGAACATCAACGTCGGGACCATTTTCTCCATCTTGCGCCGTAAGCCCGGCCGTACCGGTGAAGTGCAGCTTGATGAAATCCTCCAGCCCGGTTCCGAACAGGTAGCCGCCGGCTATTTCCTGTACGGCACTTCGACCATGCTGGTTTACACGACCGGTCAGGGCGTGCATGGGTTCACACTTGATCCGAGCGTGGGGGAATTCCTGCTGTCCCATCCCGATATCCGTATCCCCGAGACTGGAAGCATCTATTCGGTCAATGAGGGTAACTGGAATCACTGGGATGACAAGGCCCGTGCCGCGATCGACTACTTCAAGCATCCTGACGATCCGAATGCGACTCCCTGTTCCGCACGGTACGTCGGCTCACTGGTTGCCGACTTCCACCGTACGCTTCTGTACGGCGGCGTGTACATGTATCCGCCGGACAGCCGCAAGGGAAAGAGCCGTGGGAAGCTGCGGTACCTGTGCGAAGCCTCTCCGTTGGCTTTTGTGGCGGAAAACGCTGGTGGTGCCGCGACCGACGGCCACAACCGTATCCTGGACATCACGCCGACCACGCTGCATGAGCGGGTACCTCTGTTTATCGGGTCCCGCAAGGATGTTGAAGCGATCAACGCTATTTACAAGAAGTAAATCCGCGTATGGCCGGATGCGGTCCGGCGGCGTGATAGACGGACGATCGACCTCAGGGCGTGTTCACATGCCGAGAACGGGTCGATCGTTCGTTTATCAGGGATATCTTTTTTATATTGAACACGATGGGTTGTCATGCTTTGTCTTGGTATCGAAACATCTTGTGATGAAACGGCGCTGGCGCTGGTCAGAGACGGGAAGTGTGTGGAATCCGTGCTCGCCACGCAGATGGATGTGCACGCCCTGTTCGGGGGGGTCGTCCCGGAGATCGCGTCCCGTGAGCACTACCGTTTTTTGGGCGCATTGTATGATGAGTTGATGCGCCGCACGGGATTGACTCTCGCAGACGTGGACGTCGTAGCGGTGACCCGCGGTCCCGGGCTCCTTGGGGCCTTGCTTGTCGGCGTGGCCTTTGCAAAAGGGCTTTCTCTGGCGGGCAACAAACCGCTTATTGCCGTCAACCATCTCCATGCGCATTTGTTGGCCGTCGGCCTTGAGCATGAGTTGCGGTATCCGCTGCTCGGACTGCTTGTTTCCGGCGGGCATACCCATATTTACAGGATAGACGCTCCGGAGTCTCTGGAACTGCTCGGGCATACGCTTGATGACGCTGCCGGGGAAGCCTGCGACAAGTTCGCGAAGATGCTGGGGCTGCCATATCCCGGCGGGGTATTGCTGGATCGTCTCGCCCAGAGGGGGACTGCCGATGCCCATCTGTTCCCGCGTCCGTACACCCATGTGGATAATCTGGATTTCAGCTTCAGCGGATTGAAGACGGCCGCGCTGACGTATCTCAACGAACACCCCGTGCTCGTGGAGGAGGGCAGGCGTGTCCGCGAAGCCGGTACCGACTCGGCCTCTCCCGCACTGTGTGATGTCTGCGCATCCTATATGCTGGCTGTGGCTGAGACGCTGAGCCTCAAGATGGAGAAGGCGTTTCACCGCGAGCGGCAAAAAGGGATCACCGGGATCGTCGTCGCTGGCGGTGTGGCCGCCAATACGCAGGTTCGGGCCGCGATGCATGTCCTTGCCGAGAAAGTGGGCAAGCCGCTTTTGCTGCCATCGAGATTTCTGTGTACTGACAACGCCGTCATGATCGCACATGCGGGCGAATTGCTGGCCTGTAAGGGATACGGACAGGGGCTGGCGTTCCCAGCCATTCCTCGCGGGCAAAAACTCCCCGATGATCTTGGGGAGTTGCGTGTACCGTTGCACTCTCTATAAGCAGCTTGAGCCGTTTTTCTCATATAGTGAATCTTTTCCACAGCATCTTGACACCCTGGGATCTCGCACCTACAATTGCTACGTTGGAGGCACTGCCTTTTCGCGTAAAAAAGTGCACCAGTTTGTTTCTTAACAAGCAACTTTCGTAAGGAGTCGGTAATGGCTACCCAAGTGAATGATTCCAACTTTGATGCCGTTGTGTTGCAGTCCCAGCTTCCCGTTCTGGTTGACTTCTGGGCCCCTTGGTGCGGTCCTTGCCGTGCCATCGGCCCCATCATCGATGAACTCGCCAATGAATACGAAGGCAAGTTGTCCGTGGTCAAACTGAATGTGGATGAAAGCCCCTCGACCCCTGGCAAGTATGGGATTCGCGCCATTCCTACCCTTATTCTTTTTAAGAACGGTGAAGTTGTTGAGCAGGTTACCGGTGCTGTATCCAAGTCCAGCATCGCGACCATGATCGAACAAAAGGCTTTGGCATGAAGCATTACGACGCCATTGTCGTAGGCGGCGGCCCCGCAGGGATCACTGCCGCCCTTTATCTCTGCCGTTCCGGGATTTCCGTGGCCCAGATCGAAATGCTTGCTCCGGGGGGACAGATCCTCAAGACGGAAAGCATCGAGAACTACCCGGGATTCCCTAAAGGGATCAAGGGATGGGAGATGGCTGATGCGTTCGCTGCGCATCTGGATGACTACGAATTGGACCGGTATAATGATGCCGTCCTCAAGATGGAGCAGGTTCCCGGCGGCTGGTCATTCAGCGTAGGGAAAGAGACCATCGTAGGGAAAGCTGTCGTTATTTGCTCTGGTGCCAATCCCCGTCCTCTGGGGGTACCGCGCGAAACGGAGCTTACGGGGCGGGGCGTTTCTTATTGTGCCTTGTGCGACGGCAACTTCTTCCGCGATCAGGTTGTCGCCGTGGTTGGCGGAGGAAACTCCGCGCT
>NZ_JH114231.1:472432-484712 GCF_000224655.1 Bilophila sp. 4_1_30 | reverse complement strand
ATCCAGGATCGCCAGCAAGCTGTATCTGATCCACCGGCGGGAAGGTTTCCGCGCCGCCAAGGTCTATCAGGATAAGATTCACGCCGCTTCGGACAAGATTGAACTTGTGTTGGATACTGTGGTAACCGGTTTGATGGGAGAAGACTCGTTGCAGGGGCTTCATCTGAAAAATGTCAAAACCGGTGAAGAAACACAGCTTCCTGTGGATGGAATGTTCGTCTTTGTGGGCTATGAGCCCCAAAACAGTTTCCTGCCTGCTGGTCTCGAACTGGACCCGCAGGGGTTCATTATCACTGATTGCGAGATGCGGACGAATCTGCCGGGACTCTTTGCGGCGGGGGATATCCGTTCCAAGATGTGCCGTCAGGTGACGACCGCTGTCGGCGATGGGGCTACAGCCGCTACGGCTGCCTTTACGTATCTTGAACAACTGGACGCCTAAGCATGTATTTTCGTCATCTAGTGCTGGCCGCATGTCTCTTGCTTCTTTCTGGATGTGGCATCATTGACTATTTCTTTCTGCCTCCGCCAGAAGATACGGCTCAGGAGCTTTACGAAGGCGCCAATGACGCCATGCAAGAGAAGAATTACTCGCAGGCCGCCCAGTACTATACAAAGCTCAAGGATAACTTCCCGTTCAGCCCTTATACGGTTGAAGCGGAATTGTCGCTTGGTGACGCTTTCTTCCTTGACGGAAAATACCCTGAGGCAGCCGAAGCCTATAAAGAATTTGAATCTCTTCATCCTCGCCATGAGGCTATCCCCTATGTCTTGTACCAGGTGGGGATGTCCAACCTGAAGAGCTTCATTTCCGTGGACAGGCCTACGACGTCGACACAGGAGGCTTTGGAATTCTTCGGACGATTGAGGGAGACCTACCCGAACAGCGAGTATGCCCAGAAATCTGTCGAGGAAATGAAAAATTGCCGTCGGCTCCTTGCCGAACATGAGCTGTATTTGGGGGATGTGTTCTGGAACATGAACAACTATGGCCCGGCTTGGCGGCGCTATACGTACATCGTGGATAATTTCCCCGATGTGCCGGAAGTCAGTGCTCATGCAAAGGAAAAAGCTCTGTCCGCATACTATAGATATCGTGAGCAGCAGTCCCAGAAGGCCCGTGAGCAGATCCAAGGATCTTGGAAGCGCTGGTTTGATTGGCTCTAGCCGCTCTTTACGCTGAAAGAAAAACGCCGCCGGGATAATTTCCGGCGGCGTTTTTCTATGTGTGGAAAAGCGATAAACCTTGTTCTGCCGACAAAAGGCCGAGATTCTCCAATTGATTGTTCTAAGCAGAAACAAAAAAAGTCCCCACTTGAATATGGGGACTTTTCAAGACACTGTTCGCTAACCGTTGATGCGGTCAGCGGGGATAATCGGAATGTTCTTGGCTTTCAGCACTTCGATGGCCTGATCGATACGATCGAAGCGGAAAATCATGGTAGCGCTGCCGCCGCCTTCCTGCACGAACGCATACATGTATTCCACATTGACGTTTTGGCCGGACAAGGCTTCAAGGATGTTGTTCAGTCCACCGGGCTTATCGTCCACTTCCACAGCGACAACAGCGGTTCGCCCAACGGTGAATCCCGCTTCTTTCATGATGTTGATGGCTTTTTCCGTATCGTTCACGATGAGACGGAGAATGCCGAAATCGGACGTATCGGCCAGAGAGAGGGCTCGGATATTGATTCCCGCTTCCGCCAGCGTTTTGGTTACCTGAGCCAACCGACCGGCTTTGTTCTCAAGAAAAATGGAAAGTTGTTCGACTTTCATGGTGGCCTTCCTTATATGCCTTGCGTTGCTGCCAGCCTCCATCGGAGGAGTGGAATTATTCTGACAGATCTTGCCGAAAAACGCCAGCAAGGACTGAGCCTGAACTGAAATCGGAGCGGGCTATGCGGAATGGGTTGTGTCGTCTTTTTTCTTTTCGTCTTTGGGAGTGATGTCTATTTCGTCGGGCTCCGAGCTGGCCCGCTTGAAATTGCGGATGGCTTTGCCAAGCCCGCCGCCGATCTCGGGGAGTTTCTTGGAACCGAAAATAAGCACTACTATAACGAGAATTAAGAGCAATTCTTGCATGCCGATACCGTACATAAAGGCCTCCGTTTTTATAGGACAGAGATATACCGATGGATCCCGGGCAGGTCAAGCAAAGGGCGTTGCATCCTTCTGTCCATCAGGGTACACAACAAAATGCCGTGGCGGGATGGAGGCCTTGACGAGGCCGGAAGGGCCGAAATCCGCACAAGTGCGGATCACTGGAATCAATGGTAAGCACAGTACGCCTGTGAGGTTTAGAGGTCAAGATTGCAAGGCGGCTGCAAGAGAATTGTTACAAAGGATGTATCATGCAAAAAGAATCGGATGATTCTATTGTATATGTTCCGACGATGCACTGGGAATTCTTCCCTGAGGGGTTTTGGGATGCGTTAAGCCGCTCTGGCCGGGGCTCTCGAGTCGCTATTGGGGACAACGAAATCCTGATGCATGGCACAAAATTTCTTTGCCCTATACCCCTACGGAGGCAGCAGCTTGTCTTGCGGAGCTGACGCAGCTTGATGAGGCGGGCATTGCGGCCCTTTCGGATACGGTGGCGTCTTCCCGGTCCACGGCTCAGAAAGTTTCACAGGAACGGGATGATTTGAAGTGCTTCGCCAAAATGGGAGAATGCCGAGAGGTCGGAAAAGATACGGTTTCAACAGAAGATATGCGGCGCTGGGCGCAGCGTTTTCTTTTGCTGGGCTGGCTTCAGGAAGAACGGGTTTTGGAGATGGAGCAGCTCTCGGCGCGTTATCGCGCGGGGGCGGAGAAACTGGCGGCCCACCTGGGCACGCGGGATACCGAGAGGGAACCTGCCGATGAAGATGCGGAGATGCTTTCCGGCTTGCTTGGCATGATGCGGGACTTGGTTCCTGAGGATCCGGCCACGCTGTTGCCATCATGGTGCTTTATCTTGGATTTGTTAGCAGTTTTATTGCCGGAAGGAACTATTGCCTGCACGGCGGATCAGCGGATGGCAAAAGCGTTTGCGGAAGCTGGCATATGTCAGGAATCACTGTCTCCGGCGCTTCTGGCACGATTGCCTGAAGGCTGGCATGTGCCTGAAGGCTATGCCGTGACCTATGGCGAAGAGCCGATGTGGAAGCTGATCGGGAAAAAAGCGCCGCAATCGGACAGGCCATGGCTTGACAGACGGCAACTCGTGATTCTTTGTACAGCAGACGATGTGTTGGAGCGGGCATGATGCAATCCTCGGTGACGACATTGGCTTCTCTTCTTGAGAGGACATTTCCCGCAGGGCTTTCCGGCCTCATTTTCGACTGTGACGGGGTCATGGTCGATTCCCGGGATGTGAATATCGGTTATTATAACCTGCTGCTGAGGGAAGTCGGCAAACCTCCGATTACGCCGGAACAGGCCGGATATGTGCAGATGTCCACGGCGAAGGAGGCTCTTGAGTATATTTTTTCGCCGGAGGAGCTGAAGCTGTTGCCGGCCATTGCGGAGCGTTACCCGTATCGGGATGTCGCGTTGCCGCAGTTGGAGCTTGAACCGGGGCTGGCGGATATGCTGCATTGGTTGCGTGAGCGGGGCGTCCGGCTCGGGATCCATACGAATCGCGGAAGCGGCATGTGGGACTTGTTGGCCCGCTTCAACCTGGGCGAAATGTTTGATCCTGTCATGACGGCCGAGATTGTTCCGTCAAAGCCCGATCCCGCCGGGGTTCACCGTATTCTTGAAACATGGAAGTTTGGTCCCGAGTCGGTAGGGTTCATCGGCGATAGCGCTACGGATGCCGCCGCGGCACAAGGCGGCGGAGTTCCCTTGCTGGCATACAATAGCCCGGATTTGCCCGCGGCTGTGCATGTCGACAATTTTGCGCATCTGCGCAGTGCGTTGGAGCGGCTTCCCCGGTTGGGCCGTACTTAAGAAGAACGCCCTTTACACTTATTTTCTAGGAGGTAGCATGTTTGTGCTTGGCAATATCCTCTTCGCCGTAGCGCGGGTTCTGGATACGCTCTTAACTTTGTACTTCTGGGTTGTTATCATTTCCGCCCTGCTGACTTGGGTCCGGCCTGATCCGTATAATCCAGTGGTCCGCACGTTGAATGCCTTAACCGAGCCCGTCCTGTACAGGATCCGCAAATGGCTTCCCTTCACCTATATCAGTGGGTTGGACTTGTCCCCCCTCGTGGTGCTCGTCGCCATCCAACTGGTGCAGTCCATCGTGGTCCGTTCCCTGTTCCAGTATGCGGCCATGTTGTAGTAAACCGTGAAAAACGGAAAGGGGGGCTGGCCGTCAGGAAAGGAAGAAAGCGCCTTTCCGGGAGTCAGCCAGGAATTGCCATTCCCTTTCCTTGTTTTTTGGGCTATGCACTTAAGGAACGGTAACGCACAGCGTCGCGTTCCAGTGTCGTTTTCAAACCTCTATGTATTGGAGAAAGTCTTATGGAACAGCGTGAGCTTCTTCTTCTGGAAAAGTACGCCGCCGTCAATCCTGAACTGAAAGAACTCTGGGAAGACCATATTCTTTATGAAAAGCAGGTAGAAAAGCTCGAAGCCAAGGCCTATCGCACTCCTACGGAAGAACAGACGTTAAAACAGCTGAAGAAACAGAAGCTTGAAGGGAAGACGCGTCTGCACGCCATCCTCGACGGCTATAACGAACAGGAAGGCAACTAATGTTGTGCACCGGGGCCAGGATCCTTTTGGAAAGTCTGAAGCGTGAAGGCGTTGACCTTTTCTTCGGCTATCCCGGCGGGGCTGTCATTGATATCTATGATGAGCTGTCCAACCATCCGGATCTACGCCATATTCTCGTGCGGCATGAGCAGGGTGCTGTCCATGCCGCCGACGGCTATGCGCGGGCTTGCGGAAAGGTTGGGGTTTGTCTCGCTACGTCCGGCCCCGGTGCGACCAATACTGTGACGGGGATTGCTACGGCCTACAGCGATTCCATCCCCATGGTTATTTTTACGGGGCAGGTGTCCACGCCGCTCATCGGGAATGATGCGTTTCAGGAAGTGGATATCATAGGGATCACCCGCCCCTGTACGAAACACAACTTTTTGGTCAAAGACGTCAAAGATTTGGCCGAGACTGTCAGGAAGGCCTTCTATCTGGCGCGTTCTGGACGCCCCGGGCCTGTGCTTGTCGACATTCCTAAGAACATTCAGCAGGCAAGCTGCGAATTCGTTTGGCCGGAAGATGTGGTGATGCGGTCATACTGCCCCACGTTCCGGGCCAATCTGAACCAGCTTCGGCGGGCGATGGACGTCCTCGTTACCTCCAGAAAACCGCTTATCGTGGCTGGTGGTGGCGTGATCATGGCCAATGCCGCAGAGGAACTCTGCACACTGGCCCACCTCATGCACGCTCCGGTCTGTTCCACGCTGATGGGGCTGGGGGCTTTCCCCGGTGATGATCCGTTGTGGATAGGTATGCTCGGTATGCATGGGACCTTCGCGGCAAACCGCGCCGTGACTCAGGCTGACGTCATTCTGGCTGTTGGAGCCCGTTTTGATGACCGCGTCACGGGGAAATTGTCCCAGTTCGCTCCCAACGCGCGAATCGTGCACATCGACATCGACCCGACGACTTTGAGAAAGAATGTCCGGGTGGAAGTGCCGGTTGTGAGCGATGCACTCAGTGCCTTGCAGGGGTTGCGTTCCATTTTGGAGTCCGGTCATGCCCAGAAGGACTGGGCGGGCGATCATGCGGACTGGATGGGGCAGGTGCTGGAATGGCAGAAGGAGCATCCGCTTTCCTGGGCCAAGGGCGATGTGCTGAAGCCGCAGCAGGTCGTCGAGCGCATGTATGAAATCACGAAGGGCGAAGCCATCATTACCACGGAAGTGGGGCAGAACCAGATGTGGGCGGCCCAGTTCTATAAATATCATAAGCCGCGGACATACTTGACTTCAGGTGGCCTCGGCACGATGGGATACGGGCTTCCCGCCGCAATCGGAGCCCAGATGGCTTTCCCGGATCGCCTTGTAGTCGATGTCGCGGGAGACGGTTCCATCCAGATGAACATCCAGGAGCTGATGACGGCTGTCGAAAATGGGCTTCCCGTCAAGATCCTCATTCTGAACAACCGCCATCTCGGCATGGTTCGCCAGTGGCAGGAACTTTTTTATGATGCCAACTACGTCGCCACGGACATGAAGGGGCAGCCCGATTTCGTGAAGCTGGCGGACGCGTATGGCGCGGAAGGCTATCGCATTACGACGGAAGAAGAGCTTGAGGAGCTGTTGCCCAAGGCTCTGGCTTCACCGAGGACCGCTGTTATTGACGTGCTGGTGGACAGGGAAGAGAATGTTTCTCCCATTGTGCCGGCCGGGGCCTCGCTGGACGAGATGTTGATCGTATAGGTGTTGCCCTCTTGGGTGAACTTTAACAGCTCTTGGAGGAAGAATGCGGCGCGTTTTGTCTGTACTTGTTGAGAATGAACCGGGTGTCCTCTCTCGTGTGGCGGGATTGTTCAGCGGTCGCGGTTTCAACATCGAGTCGCTCAATGTGGCCCCCACCCTTGAGGATGGGGTTTCTCTCATGACCATCACCACCAGCGGCGACGAACAGATCATCGAACAGATCGTCAAGCAGTTGCGCAAGCTGGTGACGGTCGTCAAGGTCGTCGACTTTTACGGGATGGCCTATGTTGAAAGGGAAATGATGGTCATCAAGGTCCACGCGGAAGAATCCAAGCGCGGCGAAGTGCTCCGCATAGCGGACATTTTCCGCTGCAAGGTCGTGGACGTGAGCCTTACCGACCTGACGCTGGAAGCAACGGGCGATCACTCCAAGTTGCAGGCGATTATCCAGTTGCTACAGAAATTCGGCATTAAGGAGCTTGCTCGCACGGGGACGCTCGCTGTCCGGCGTACTATGCAGAGCGACGACATCTAAACGATTTTGAAAGTGGCCCGCAGAAATTTTCGCGGGCCGCTTCTTTTTTGGCGTTTATCTTTCGAAATGTTGTTTCTGGGCTCGAAAACAGCCGCAGCAGACTGGATTTCCCCCTTTTTCCGTATATCCGTTATGTTTTTATGGAGAGGGGGATATTGCCAGTCTCTGTGCACTTGTGTATTTTGAGCTTTCGAGCAATCCGCTTTTAGGCGCATGCCCGCAGGTGATTCTGGGACGGTCCGCGTTGGGCCGTGTTTTCGGAATGTTTGGAGTTACCAGTTAAGGAGAGAACATGAAAGCCTTCTATGAACAGGACGCGAACCTGGATTTTCTCAAAAACAAGACCATTGCCGTTATCGGTTACGGCAGCCAGGGCCATGCGCATGCCCAGAATCTGCGTGATTCCGGCCTCAACGTGATTGTCGGTCAGCGTTCCGGTGGTGCCAACTACGCTCTTGCCAAGGAACACGGCTTTGCCCCCATGTCCGCCGCGGAAGCTGCCGCTGCCGCCGATGTGATCATGATCCTGCTGCCCGACCAGCATCAGGCCCGCGTGTACCGCGAAGACATCGTTCCGAACCTGAAGCCCGGCAAGTCTCTGGTGTTCGCTCACGGCTTCAACATTCATTTCTGCCAGATCGAACCCCCGAAGGACGTGGATGTGTTCATGGTGGCCCCCAAGGGCCCCGGGCATCTGGTTCGCCGCACCTTCACGGAAGGGGGCGGGGTTCCCTGCGTGTTCGCCGTCCATCAGGACGCCACCGGCGAAGCCACCCAGAAGGCGCTGGCCTATGCCAAGGGTATCGGCGGGACGCGTTCCGGCGTGATCGAAACCACCTTCAAGGAAGAAACTGAAACCGACCTCTTCGGCGAACAGGCCGTCCTGTGCGGCGGTGTGACCGAACTGATCAAAGCCGGTTTCGAAACATTGGTCGCTGCCGGCTATCAGCCCGAAATCGCCTATTTTGAATGCTGCCACGAGATGAAGCTCATCGTTGACCTCATCTATGAAGGCGGCTTCGGCAAGATGCGTCATTCCATCAGCGACACTGCCGAATTCGGCGATTACCGCACCGGCCGCCGCATCATCACTGACGAAACCCGCAAGGCCATGAAGCAGGTCCTGAGTGAAATCCAGGACGGCACGTTCGCTCGTGACTTCATCCTTGAATGCGGCTGCGGCTACCCGAGCTTTAAGGCGAAGCGCCGTATCGAAAACGACCACCAGATCGAACAGGTGGGCGGCAAGCTGCGTGCCCTTATGCCTTGGCTGAAGAAGTAAGTTCTGAAGCGACTGTTTGATAAAAAATCCCCCAAGCGTCTGTTTGGGGGATTTTTTCTATTCGACGGATCAGGATTTTTTAGGCGCTTCGTTCTTGTGTTCCGAAAACCATTTGCACTTATGGATACACCACCACGGAGTCACGATGAACCGGCCATCGGCCTTTGTTTTCCTGTCTGGGTGGGCACCACTCGTTGCACAGTCCAGAGAGCACAACATCAGGGCTTGGCATCGCTCTCCGTGGGGGCAACGGTGTAGTTCTTCCTCTTCGGGCATGGGCAAGGGCATCTGTCTATCTCCTCGTTGGCGGTATCGAAAAGAAAGCGGGCCGATACCGTATCCAACTCAGGATACCGGAGAGCCGGGAAGAGGGCAAGCTCACAGGTATGACCGCATTTTCTTCATCGCGTTTCCAATGGATTATCGGGAAGCAAAAGGATTCGCCTCTGAGCTGGAGTGACTCTCGGAATCGGCTCAGGGGGGAGAATATGTGGAAGCTGGAACTTCATGAATGAAACGGCGCGAGTACCAAGCAAAACCCGCTTCGGCGGATAAAACGAAAGGGCCGGAAACGTTTCCGGCCCTTTTCTGTATGGACAGTGCTATGAAGCGCAAAGGCGTCCGTTTTTGACAAAGGAAGAGAGGGACCGTTCCGAGAATATCCGGTATCCCTCCGCATGATCGGCTTCAATGCGGACGTTGCCGAGCTGATCCAACATGCGCTTCCTGATGCAGAACGTAAAACCGGAAACTTCCGTGGTCACATCGTCCTCTTCCGGTTCATCCAGAATCAATTCCAATGTCGGGCTGTGGCAGCAGCTACATCCGGGTTCAATGCGGAACGTACGTTCGGTACGTCCTCTTAGGCGCTTCAATTCGTCAAGTACCGCTTCGGATAACGTGATCATATTCGCCTCATTTTATAATGTACCGTGGGCGAAGAACCACACGGCATGTACCTCATCTTCAAGAGCCGTATTGTCCTTTTCTAGGGCAACTGTTTGGAAATTTCATGACGGTTTTCCGATAGTTGCGCGTCGTGTCGGTTGCGCCTGTTTATAGAGACAATACCGTTCAGATCAAAGGCGGTGCTTTCCATTCCCGCGAAGAGGCTGAGGCTTTGCCAGACCCTACACAGACAGGAAAGCGCATTCCATGCACCTTGCGGAGAGTCGTCAGGTAAAGGGCTGAGTATTCATGGAGTATATGGGTAAAAGTCAGTAAAGAGAGTGTGTAATGCTTATCTGGCCTAGGACGTTTGAACCCGCTTTGAGAATAGGTTCTCATAACCTTTTCTTATAAAGGGTACGAGACGAAAACAGGCGTGTCAATAATGCGTTGTAAGAACGATCAGCCAAAAACGAAAAGAATGAGGACAGTGGAAGTCTGTTGCAAAGCATAAACAAAAATGTTGCCCCGGAAATCTATCCGGGGCAACACAGCAGGCGGACGGCAATGGAAAGGTGAACGGGAGAACCAACAGAAGGCTCCCTTCATTTCCGAGTGCGCTACATCAGGCCGATACCATTCCAATAGGGTACGGCAAGCACAACGACAAAGATCCCTATGATGAGCATACGGATCGCCAAAGCGGTCACGATGTGGCGGAGCAGGACCCGTTCAGTGATGAAAATGTAGAGGAAGTAAACGGCTTCATACGGGAAGATGTACTGGTCCAGGCCAAAGTTGAATGCATAGAACAGCGGGAGCGGGTTTACGTTCATGGCCGTCCCCAGCTCCCCGAAGGCGGGCGTAAACGCGGCCGTCGCCGCAAGCGGGGTCAGCAGGAAGTTGATGACGACCCCGGCGACATAGGCGCATACGACGGACATGGTTTCGCCCCATCCCTGAAGCAGAGGCACGATGCTCGCCACGGCCCACTTGTTCGCGCCGACGCTGCCGCCCACAAAGCCGATAGCCATACAGCCCGTGATGAACACGAGGAATACGATATTCAGGTTGCTGAAGCTCTCGCGGTCAAGGACATTGATGCCGGGCAGGTAGCTCAGGAGTGCGAGCACGCAACAGACGTATACGGGATCGATATGGGTCAGAGGTTCCAGCATGAAGCCGAGAATGATGCCGAAAACGAGGACCAGCAGTTTGATTTCACGCGGCTGGATGGGGCCCATTTCACGGCAGCTTTGCTCGATGAACGTGGAGAAGTGCGCTCCGGAGACGAGCGTCTCGCGTCCCTTTACGATATAGACCGTCGCCATCGACAATGCGTAGTATATCAAATTGATGAATGTTGCCTGATAGGCATAGTCCCAGAAGTTGATGGTCTTGTCCGTCCCCTTGAGCATCATCCCGAAAGCCCAGATGAAGGATTCCGAGGAGTGCAGGAACATGAACTGCGGGGCCGCCGCCGCAAAGAAAGCCATCATGACGATGGTGGACGACATGCGGGACTTGGCGTCGAGCTGGAGCGCTTGGATAATGCCTACGGCGATGGCGCAGAAGATGACGACGCGGGCGAGGATGGAAGGAAGGATGACGACGAGCACGAGCCCGGCGAGGAAGAATCCCGCCACAAGGCCGTTGAAGGAGCCGCCCGTCAGCTTGAGACATCGCAAGGCCAGCCGTTTGGCCAGCCCCGTCTTTTCCATGCCTTCACCAATGATGACCGCAGCGAAGCTCAGCCACGGGAGCACGGTGGCCCACGGCCCGAATACGACTTCGGCATCCGCCACGCCGCAAAGGATATAGGCGAACGTGAGCATCGCCGCCACGCCGATGGCGGGGAATACATTGAGTGCCCATGCTATGATGGCGGCGCTGGTAAGCCCCATGTACAGCGGGAAATGCGGCGAGACGTCTTGCGGGGAAAGGGCGTAGACGCCGCAAGGGATAAGCAGGGTCATGGTCCACTTGAGAGCCTGAACGGGATTCATAACGACCTCTGTTGGTATGAGGGAAGAACGGCTTGACCGGACAGGGAATGAGGCGTTTACCGGGGATATGCTTTGGAATGGTTGGCGGGACTCTGGAAAACAATTGGGGCGAAAGGGCCGTGTGACGGGGCCGGGGAGGCTGTCTCCCCGGCGTGTTGCCTATTTCAGGCGGTCGCGCCATGCCGTGCGGGGCGTGCCGTCTTCCTGCCAAACGCGAAGGAACTTGTCGCGGAGCAAAGGGTTCGTGAAGGTGAAATCGGCCCTTAAATGGCGTCCCCGGCTTTCTTTGCGCTCACGTGCCGCAATCATGAGCGCTTCGCCGAGATCGAGCAGGTTGAGCACTTCCGCAGCGCGCATCAGTTCGTGGGCATCGGATACCGACATTTCCTTATTGATCTTTTTTCGCAGGTCGCCGATATATTTGATGCCTGCCGTCAGCAGCGTATCGGAGCGCAGGCGGTGCGGGCCGCAGTCCGCGTATTCGGTCATGATCTGCTGGAGAGCGAAGTTCGCTTCCTGCCATGACGCGCCGCCGCTGCGTTCATACAGGCCGCTGAAGAATGCCATGCGCTCCTGGCAGAAAGGCGCACCATCCACATCGGCGGGCTGACCGAGCGTTTTGTAGTCTCCCGCGTGATGCCCCGCGATCCAGCCGTAGACCGCCGCAGCGCCGATGTCGCCGCTGATGTTGCCCATCATGTCGCCCGCCGCGAACAGGCCGCGGATATTGCTCTCGCCGTTGATGTCGATTTCAATGCCGTTGGTACAGAGGTTGGCTTCGTACTGCCCGAATTCCACGGCATGTTTGCCGGGATCGATGCCTTCCTTGTCCATATAGTCGAGCAGCGCGGTGAGCCCTTCGCACCGCATGGCCCAGCGCATGTGTTCAAGGTCTTCCGGGCTCGCACCGGAACAGTCCATATAGGCGGGGCCTGTGCCGTTGAGCTTCAAATCGGTAAAGGCGGACGCCCAGATGTCGCTGGTCATGTCGCCGGTTTCCACGTTGGGCTTGGTGATGAACGGGCCGATGGGCTTGCCGTTGGGGTACCGGTAGACGCCGATCCATGTGGCCTTGCCGCAGCGGGCGAGGAAACGGGGCCCGGCATGGCGGTAGGTCTTTTCCATATTGACGAGATGGGCCCCCAAGCGCCACGCCTGTGCGATGGAGTCACCGGTTCCGGAAGGGCACATG
>NZ_JH114231.1:462279-471759 GCF_000224655.1 Bilophila sp. 4_1_30 | reverse complement strand
ATGCTGTGGGGTCATTCTTTGGGTTTGAGGGAATCGGAGTCCACATAGAGCAACATGTGCGTCAGAGGAAGCCGGAGTTCGATCGCCTTGGCCCGGCAATCAAGAACACAGGCGTTGCAATGCCAGCATTCATAGGGGCGGCGTACTTCAGGAATTTTGTCTTTCTTGGGATCGTGGCGAAAGACTTGGAGCGGGCACACGTCCGCACACATGCCGCAACCAATACATTTGGTCCTGTCGATGACTGGGGGCATATTCGTTTCCTCCTGAGCAAAACGGTGTTTTCCGAAGTTGGGGCATCATGAGATGCCTTTGTGTGTTCTTTCTTTCACAATACGGGTGAGTGCGACTATCGCATATGCGACAAAACGCAAAAAAAAGCCCGTCATGAAGAATGACGAGCTTTTTTGTTGTTTTATATTATACTGAAATAATTTAGTTAAAATAAAAACAAACTAAATAGATATTTTTTCACGAAAAGGCGGGCTTTACAGGTGCGCCATATGGCGCAGCCGTTCCATATCAATGATTTCCACGCGGCGGCAGGTAAAGCAGGCAATGATGGCTTCCTGTTTGAGGTGCTGGATTGCCCGCGCCAGCGTAGCGCGATGGACGCCGAACACGGAAGCGAGCTGTTCCTGCGTCATGCCGAGAGGGAACTCGTCGGAACCCCGTTCAAGGCTGAGGGAAATAAGAAAGCGGCTGAAACGGGTGACGAAATCATCCATAAGCATGTCAGTGAGATACGTATGGTAGGTGAGGACCAGCGTGCCGAGCAATTCGATAACGGAAAGCATGAGGTTGGGATACCGGGCGGCGAAAACGGCATCATGCAGTACCTTTCCCGGAATTTGCCAGATTACGGCGTCGGTCATGCACCGATACTGGCCGGATGCCTCACGCCGGGTGGCCGCGGGAGCGAGGTTGAAGATGCTTCCCGCTTCAAAGGAAACGACCGAACGCATCCTGCCGTCGATCGTGTCGAAAACCACATGGACTTTCCCTTCATCAATATAAAAGAGATCGAAACAGGTTTCGCCCTCAACCTTGACGATGCTTCCGGCGGAGTGGCGCTGCTTGGTACCAAGATGCAGTATTTCGTGCCATGCCGTAGCCATGTTTCCGATCTTTGGAACGGCAAAGGGGGCGAACAGGGGCAGCTTGCCGGACGAAACGGGGAGACTGTCGTGCTTGGCCATGATTGCACCTCCAGAGTATAAAGTGTGCAATAGTCCCGAGTGGAAAACAAGGGCCCGGCCTTAACGGCGCGGGAGTTCCCTCGGGGCGGATGCTGCCGGTGGTTGCTGAGCGTGCCGGAGGCCGCAAAAAACCGTATTCCGGCCGCTCCGTTTTTTTACTGCGAATTCAGTGAGAAAAAAGGACATCGCATGGTGATGAAGATGCGAAGAGTGCGGGAGGGCGCTTGAGAGAATTTTTTTTTGCTCTTAACATTCTCTTCACGCCCTGTGTAGCATGATAGCTTCACCAACGAAGAGAACCCCCATAAAGGAGTATCCGTATGCGTTACATCATGGCTTTGCTGCTTTCTTTGGCTTTGGCAGTTCCCGCTTTCGCGGGTTTTGAGGGACCTAATGCCAGTACTGGCGGATTCGCTGGCCCCGGCCCTCAGACCATTACGAAAGCGGCGCAGGTACAAAATGCCCTTGATGATACCCCCTGTACGCTGGAAGGGAATATTCTGGAACGCCTCAGCAAAAACAAGTATGTATTTCAGGATGATTCCGGAAAGATAACGGTAGAAATCGGTCAGCGGATCTTTGGTCCCAATAGGGTAACGCCGGAGACGCGGGTGAGGCTGACGGGCGAGGTGGATCACAAGAAGCAAGGGCGCGCCAATGAAGTGGACGTGCGGTACCTTGAAATCGTGAAGTAGTTCGTTCGGGAAGGCGGGCGCGGAGATTCTCTGTGCCCGCCTTTTGTTTATGGGCATTGCCGGAAGACCGTTTGCAGGAAGCGGAGGAGCGCATGGAAGCAGGCCGGATACGTGCACTGATTATTGAAGACAACCAAGATATTACCGCAAATCTGTACGCGTTCCTCGAACCTCTCGGCTATGAGCTCGACTGTTCCGCCAACGGCCATATCGGACTGGAGATGGCGGTGGCGGGTACCTTTGACGTCATCGTGCTGGATATCATGCTTCCGGGGATGGACGGGTTGGCGGTGTGCCGGGCTTTACGGGAAGATCATGTCGATCCGACGCCGATTCTCATGTTGACGGCCCGTGATACGGTTGCGGATCGTGTGACGGGGCTTGATTGCGGAGCTGACGACTATCTGGTCAAGCCGTTTTCGATGAAGGAACTGGACGCCCGGTTGCGTGCGCTGGTGCGCCGCGCGCGGGGGCGGCAGACCCGCAGCGTCTTATGTTGGGAAGACATTGACCTTGATCCCGCAGCCCACAGCGCAACCCGGAGCGGGGTGCCCCTGCGTTTGAGCCCAACAGGGTTCGTCATTTTGGAGACATTGCTGCGGGCCGCTCCGGCCGTCGTCCCCAGAACGGAACTTGAACAAGCCATCTGGGGGGATTTTCCGCCGGACAGCGATGCCTTGCGTACCCATATCCATGAATTGCGCCAGAAGCTGGATAAACCGTTTACCTGTCCGCTTCTCAAGACGATCCCGCATGTAGGCTATACGTTGGTTCGGCATGAATAAAACACCGTCGTCTCTTAATGGACTCTGTGCCGGTTGCAGCGCCTTGTGGCGGGCAATATGCCTTTTCCGTCCGCTGGCGGCATTGCGTGATCGGGTGGCGCGGCGAGTCAGGACACGTTCGCTCAGCAGGCGCATCGCGGAGGCGTTCCTCGTCTTGACGCTGGTCACCGGAGGGATATTCAGCCTGAGCGCCTACCTTTCGTATGACTATGCGATTACGCATGTCATCCGGTGGCATATGGAACCGATCATGCATGTGCTCATAGCCGCTGAGGAAGGGCGCACTCTCCGTAAGGGAGAAAGGCTTTCCGTAGACAGCGAGCTGCTTGCAAAGGAACTGAAGGTAAAATGGTACGTCGGGGAAGCCATTCCTGATGATTTGCGTCCGGAGCGTTCCAAGGTGCGTGAGCTCGTGCGCATCAAACGGGATCGCTATGCCATGACATACCGGGACAAGGAGGGGCAAGAGTACGCCATTGTCGGCAAGATCAAGGACCTTGACGACTTGGAAGAGGTGATGGCCGATATTGCGCTGGCATGTGTCGCGGGGAGCCTGATCGGGGCGGGATTGCTGGCTTATTGGTTGAGCCGCCGGCTGGTCTCGCCGCTTGTCGAGCTGACCGGCAGGGTCAACCGGGGCGAAGCTCTGGATGACACCCTATTGTGTTCTCGGGATGACGAGGTCGGAGAGCTGGCGCGGGCGTTCGCAGGGAGGGAGCAGGCCTTACGGGAGTTTTTGAACCGGGAACAGCTGTTCACTGGGGACGTCAGCCATGAGTTGCGCACTCCGCTGACCGTATTGCAGGGCGGGGTGGAGATTTTGGAAAGCCGCTTGGGCGGAGATGACAAACTGCTTCCGATTGTGGTCAGAATGCAGCGGACTGTTGCGTCCATGACGGCGATGGTCGGTACAATGTTGCTTCTTGCGCGTAAGCCGGAGCAGTTGGAATTCCGGCCTTTCGATCTGTGTGTGCTGGCGAGGCAGGAGGAGGTGGAGATCCGGGAACGCTTGCGAGGGAGGCCTGTCACCTTTTCCAGTCTGTTGCCCGACCGGCTGACGGTTTTGGGAAGCCCTGAGTTGGCCGCCATGGTTTTGCACAATCTGCTCGACAACGCATGTCGCTATACCGAACAGGGCCGCATTCTGTTGGAGTTCCGTGCGGATGAAATGCTTCTGACGGATACCGCTCCCGTCATCGATCCTGATGTGCGCACACGCATGTTTGAACGGGGCGTGCGCGGGACCAGCAAAAGCCCCGGAAGCGGGCTGGGGCTCTCTCTTGTGCTGCGCGGCTGTGAACGCTTGGGCTGGAAAGTGGCGCACGAGCATTGGGAAGGCGGAAACCGTTTTCGTGTGCGCTTCTCTCAAGGGTAGGGTTCGGATGCCGGGGCTGCGACATTCTAAGGAAATACGCTGATGAAGCCTTTTGATGGATGAGCCAGGCCGAGAGGGGGCGGTTATGGCCGTTTTCAGTCGCAGGAGCGCCGCTGCCGTGATGGGGCAAAGGGCGGGGGGAGTGCCCTTTGCCTGAGCCATATCTCTCCCGAAGGTATTTCGGCTGAGAATACTGTCGTTCTTTGAGGGGGGCACCCCAAGAGGAGGGACATCCATCAGGGACGGGAAGGAGCCCCCTCCCGGCTGGCCTCGGGCTGGAGCCCCGTATAGACTTTGAACGCTTTCTCTTTGGCGCGAAGGAGTAAAGGCGTCAGGGGGACACGCGGCATGGTGTCGATGCAGAGGCCGAGATATGCCCCGATGGGCAGCGGCGTTTGCAGGCTGTTGATCTTCCCCCAAAGCCCTTCTTTCTTCCATGTGTTTGGCGGGCCAAGCAATACGGATCGGAAAGAGAGGGTGGCCTTGGGACGGATTCGCCTGACCATACGGGCCAGCGACCAGAAATTCAGGTTATGGCGTCTGTGCCTGTACTCAAGGGTGGGACGGTGCAGGCGCCTTTGTATCTGATAGAGCGAAAAACTGTTCATAAAACCGATGATGACGCCGCGATGGGAAACTCTGATGGCTTCGCGCAGTACGTCTTCCGGGTTGTCCACGTATTCCAACACGGTGAGCAGAGCTGCGTAATCGAATTCTTCATCGTCGAAAGGGAGATGTTCCGGGCGGCCCAGCTGGAATTCAGCCCGGTTCCCCAGCCGTTCCCTCGCCATGTCGAGCAGGTCAGTACCGGTATCAAGCCCCGTGACATCAAATCCATAGTGCCAGAGCATCTCCAAAAAGATACCCGCTCCACACCCTATGTCCAGAAGCGTATGCCCGCGCCGGGGCCACTGAGAGATCAAGTGTTGAAAAAGGCGGTTTTCCTGAGTGATGGCATAGGTTCCCTCAGGCGTTGCATACCAGTTATGCAGGAATTGGGCTGTTTCGGCGTTCCACATCTTTGCCTCCACGTTCTGTATTCATGAGAACAGAGTATCCTTTTGGTGGAGTGCAGGAAAGCCCCTTACTCTGCGGACGGCCAGATGCCGCATGGCCTTGCCGGCGCATAGCCCAACCTGAACGCCTCTTCGAGATCCGAAAAGCGGATTTGATTTTTTTTCGAAATATTGGCCGTGCGCAGACATGCTTTGGAGAAAAAACGTTTGCTGTTCCTATTGCCGATGTAGGGCTCCTGAGCCTGAGGGCGGGTCAGGATGAACCCCCAGCAGCCCGCGCGCTTGTCCAGTGCGTCCTTTTGAGCCGCAGTCAGGCGGCGTACCAACTGGCTGGGGAGGTTCTTGTGCGCGTAAAAAGAAGCCATGCCCTGCTGGAGAAGCTGTTCATTGAGGGAACGCCCGTCGGGAAGGATGATTTCCGCGACAAGCCTTTGATACCGATCTCGGGATGCCCCGGGAAGCGGGATGACCTTGACCCGCTGTTTCCGTGTCCGCTCGCAGGTGAAGCGCGCTGCCTCGCGGGCATAATACTGGGGCGGGGTATCCTTGGAGCCTTTCTCAGGGGTATCGACTCCGGCAAGCCGGACGCGCTGTCCCGTATCAAGCACAAGCGTGTCTCCGTCCGTACACTGCGTCACGGTGGCTGAAAACAAGCCGTCCGCATGGGCGATGGCCGTCTGAAAAACGAAAAAAGCCGTCACGAGGACGGCGGAAAGCATTTGGGCAAGGGTGTGCATCAAGCGTCCGCGAGCCAGCCGGAGAGGGCATCCACGATCTTGCGAGCCTGTTCCGCGCTGGATATGTTGAATTTGGACTTTTGGCGGTATTCGCCCCCCGACTTCTGATAACGGCGGATAGCATACTTGTCCGGACCGTATTCGCCCGTTTCCGCGTCGAGCTCCTGATAGCGGAAAAGGATTGTCGTCCATGCCCCCTTGGAGAGGATGACCTTGTCCAGTTCCTTGATGAGGATCTGCCCGGATTCTTCGTATTCAATAGTGATTTCGTCTGGTGTGCTGCTCATAACAGTCCTTTCGCCACGCTGTTGCGCACAGTGGCTTTTAAAATGAAAGTTCCTCCTAACGTGTTTCGTAGCTATACGCAAGAGTCCGAAAGAAAATGGCTGGAACAAGGAACGGGAATGAAATGATGGGTCCGGAACCGGTCGAGGCTTCGTCCCACTGGACAAAATTTTTTCTGTCTGTAACATATCATGAGTTCATTCAGACTCTGTCGTTGAAGCGGAACGTCCAACGATGGGGCCATTTTTTTGTAAGGAGATTTCATGAGCAACGAACCCGATAAGATTATTTATTCCATGATCCGCGTGTCCAAGCGTCATGGGCAGCGTGAAGTGTTGAAAGATATTTCCCTTTCCTATTTCTACGGCGCGAAGATCGGCGTCCTCGGCCTGAACGGATCGGGCAAATCTTCGCTGCTGAAGATCCTTGCGGGCGTGGATCAATCCTTTGAAGGAAAGACCGTGCTGGCTCCCGGCTATACCATCGGTTATCTGGAGCAGGAACCGCTGGTCAACGAAATGCGGACCGTCCGTGAAGTCGTGGAGGAAGGGGCGCAGGAACTTGTTAATTTAGTCAAGGAGTTCGAAGAGATCAACGCCAAATTCGCCGAGCCCATGGAGCCGGAGGAAATGGATAAACTCATCGAACGCCAGGGGCAGGTGCAGGAGCTCATGGATGCGAAAGGTGCATGGGATCTTGACTCCAAGCTTGAGATGGCGATGGATGCCTTGCGGTGCCCTCCGGGGGACACGCCCGTTTCCGTCATCTCCGGTGGTGAAAAGCGCCGTGTGGCGCTGTGCCGCCTGCTGCTGCAGAATCCCGATATCCTTCTGCTCGACGAACCTACCAACCACTTGGACGCCGAATCCGTGGCGTGGTTGGAACGGTACCTCCAGAATTTCCCCGGTACGGTCATTGCCGTGACCCACGACCGTTACTTCCTCGACAACGTCGCGGGATGGATTCTCGAGCTGGATCGTGGCCGCGGGATTCCATGGAAGGGCAATTATTCCTCTTGGCTGGAGCAGAAAGAAAAGGCCTCGCTCAGGAAGACAAGGCCGAGGACGAGCGCCGCAAGACCCTCAGCCGTGAGTTGGAATGGATCCGCATGTCCCCCAAGGGGCGTCATGCCAAGGGCAAGGCGCGTATCAACGCCTATGAGGCCATGCTGAGCCACGAAAGCGAAAAGCGGGCTCCCGAACTGGAAATCTATATCCCCGCAGGCCCCCGTCTGGGCAAGAAGGTCATTGAAGCCGTGGGCGTCAGTAAAGCCCTCGGCGACAAGGAGCTGATGGAAGACGTAAACTTCATCATTCCGGCGGGTGCTATCGTGGGCATCATCGGCCCGAACGGTGCGGGTAAGACGACGCTCTTCAAGATGCTTGTTGGGCAGGAAAAGCCTGACGCGGGCACGTTGACCATCGGTGACACCGTTCAGTTCGCGTATGTGGATCAGCAGCGTGAGTCCCTGACGCCGGGCAAGACCGTATATGAGCTGATCAGCGACGGTGCCGAGACGATCAAGCTTGGCAACCGGGAAATCAACGCCCGCGCCTATTGTTCCCGTTTTAACTTCACCGGCTCGGATCAGCAGAAGAAGGTTGACGTCCTGTCCGGCGGCGAACGGAACCGCGTACACACCGCCCGGATGCTCAAATCCGGTGCCAACGTCATCCTGCTTGACGAACCGACCAACGATATTGATGTAAACACCATGCGTGCCCTTGAGGACGGTCTGGAAAATTTCGCGGGCTGCGTACTGGTCGTCAGCCACGACCGCTGGTTCCTCGATCGTATCGCTACGCACATTATGGCGTTTGAAGGCGATTCGTCGGTCGTGTTCTTTGACGGGAACTATTCGGAATACGAGGAAGATCGCAAGAAGCGCCTCGGTAAGGACGCGGATCAGCCGCACCGCTTGAAGTTCCGCAAACTGACCCGATAGAGAGATTGATCCGATACAAAGGAAGGGAGGGCGTTTTTCAACGTCCTCCCTTCCTTTGTATCGGGCGGTTTTGATTTGGCGTGAGGGATTAGGCGAAGGCGTTCACGCCTTCCAGAGAGCCAACAGCTGTGATGGTGACTTCTTCCTCCACCGGAACGGCGTCGAGGATGGGTTTGACCATACGGGAGAGGGTTCCCTTCGGGCCCACTTCAACCCATGAGCGGATACCGTCGTGCCACTGGTTGGCGATTGTATCGATCCACAGGACCGAGGAAATCATCTGAACGGTGGCGAGTTCGCGCAGGCTTTCGCCATCAGTCACCGCTTTGCCGGTCACATTGCTGTAAACGGGAAAACGCGGTCTGGACCACGTCATCTTGTTGAGCGCCTTGGCGAGTTCCTGCGCGGCCGTATCCATCAGGGGGCTGTGGAAGGCTCCGCTGACCGGAAGGGAAACCACCCGGCCTTTCTTTTCCTTAACGAGCGGAAGGGCCGCTTCCACCGCCGCCTTGGTCCCGCTGATGACGAACTGGGCCGGGGTGTTGTGGTTGGCCACAATGAGGATTTCTCCCGTGGCTTCAGCAGCGGCCTTGGCGATTTCGTTCACGGCTTCGCGGTTGAGCTTGAGGATTGCCGCCATGCCGCCCTTGCCGTCGGGATCGGCGTCCGCCATCAGCTTCCCGCGCCGGCTCACCAGTTCAAGGGTCGATTCGGGGGACAGGGCTCCGGCAGCGGCCAAAGCGCTGTATTCGCCAAGGCTGTGGCCTGCGGCGCAGGCGGGGGACAGCTTTCCGGAAAGCGCCTGCCACAGCGTCACGTTGACGACCGTCAACGCGGGCTGGAGGTGCTTGGTGTCGGCCATGAGCGCCGCGTCGTCGCTTTCCCAGTAGACGGCGCGCAGGGGAAGGCCGCTGATCTGTTCGGCTTTTTTCCAGAGCTCCATGGCTTCTTTCGATGCTTCGGCAACATCGCGGCCCATACCGGGCTCTTGGGAGCCTTGGCCGGGGAAAAGGACGGCGGTGGGGACAGTAGACATATTGACCTCTACTTTTTGGGGATTGGGGTCGGGCTGATGGCCTTGAGCAGGCCGGGGAGATTGCGCCGGACAACGTCGAGTTCGTCGTCGCTCACATTGGGCATTTCAACGGGGGGCTCCTTCGTGATGGCGTCCCCTTGCTGGATGATGGCGACAGCGGCGGCGGCCCGCCCCATAATGCAGAAAAAGCGTTCCGGTTTCCAGCCTGCAGCCTTAATGTATCCGGCGGCGTTCTCGGAATAAAGGAAATCGGGTTCACCCGCTTCATTGACGATCGGGTGGGCCTTTTCCTTGTTGGTTTTGATCCATGCCCGGAAACGGGGAAGATCGGCGATAAATTGGTTGAGTTCCTTTTCGGAAAACGGAGGCTGGTTGTACAGCGTTTCCGCCGAAGCGGGGAGTACGGT
>NZ_JH114231.1:446765-461870 GCF_000224655.1 Bilophila sp. 4_1_30 | reverse complement strand
AGAAGCAGCAGCCCGGCAAGGCCGAGGCGGAAAAAAAGAGCCATGTGTCACGTCGCTTGTTGAAGGGATGGGCGGCGTCCATTGTTGCGCCGGGACAAAAAGATAGAACCCCTCTGCCCCGGCGTATAGTATATTAATCGTATTTGATGGAACTGATCTGCATGAGCTTGTTCCAGTTGTGATGCGATTCGATGTAGCGCATCGTTCCGGTTTTGCTACGGATAATCATGGAATGCGTAACGGCTCCCTGTCCGGAGAACTGGACGCCGCGCAGGAACGTGCCGCCGGAGATGCCGGTGGCCGCAAAGAAGACGTCATCCCCCTGCACCAGCGTGTCGGCATCAAGGATCTGGGCAAGGTCGATGCCCGCTTCCTGAATGGCGGCTTTTTCCGCTTCGGACTGGGGATCGAGGCGGGCAAGCATGGCGCCCCCCGCGCCCTTGATGGCGCAGGCCGCCAACACGCCTTCAGGCGTGCCGCCGGTTCCCATCATGACGTCGACTTCGGAACGTTGATCCACGGACATCAGGGCACCGGCGACGTCGCCGTCGGTATGCAGCTGGATGCGCGCGCCCACGGCCCGGATTTCCTGAATGAGCTTTTGATGGCGGGGTTTATCGAGGACGAAGACCACAAGGTCGTTGGTATCCTTACCCAGCGCCTTGGCGATGAGGCGGAGATTGACGTGGACCGGCGCGTCCAGATCGATGACGTCACGGGCGGCTTGGCCGACAACCAGCTTTTGCATGTAGAAGCTGGGGCCGGGGTTGTACATGCTGCCTCCCGGAGCGGCCCCGACGACGGCAATGGCGTTGGGACGTCCATAAGCGAGCAGGTTGGTCCCCTCGACGGGGTCCACGGCGATATCAAGGGAAGGCCCATTGCCCATGCCGATGATTTCGCCGTTGTAGAGCATGGGCGCTTCGTCCTTTTCCCCTTCCCCAATGACGACTTTGCCCGCGATGGGCAGGGAGTTGAAGGACAGGCGCATGGCGTCCACGGCGGCGCCGTCTCCGGCGTTTTTATCGCCGCGCCCGAGCCAGCGCGCGGATGCCAGAGCGGCGGCTTCGGTGACACGGACAAGATCAAAGGCAAGGTTGCGCTCCGGCGCTTCCATAAGGGACATATCGCTCTCCAGAAAATATGAATGGTTCATGAACGCCCGGCCTCCGCCGATCCAGCGGCTCAGGCGGTATTGGGAACATAGATCAGGCGAAGCCGCTCTTCAAGAAAAAGCTCACCGCCCGACGGCTGGAAGGCACGCTTTCCGGGAGGGGGGATTCGTGCTAGAGAGGGGCATGTTCAATCATACCACAGAAGTCCTGCCCATTGAGCCCTTGCTCCCGGATCTGCTTGAAACATTGGGCAGCGGGACCCGATGTATACTTGAAGCGGCACCCGGCGCGGGTAAGACGACGCGGGTTCCCTTGGCATTGCTCCGGGCGGCATGGCTCGACGGCAAAGGCATCCTGATGCTGGAGCCCCGGCGCATGGCCGCCCGGAACGCGGCCCGGTACATGGCTTCTCTGCTTGGGGAAAAGGTCGGCCAGACCGTGGGGTATCGGGTGCGCTTGGATTCCCGGGTGAGTGCGTCTACCCGGATTACGGTGGTGACCGAAGGCGTCTTGACCCGGATGCTTCAGGACGATCCCGAGCTTCAGGGCGTCGGCTGCCTGATCTTTGACGAATTTCATGAGCGCAGCCTGAACGCCGATTTGGGGCTTGCCCTTGCGCTTGATTGCCAGCAGGGCCTGCGTGATGATCTGCGGTTGCTGATCATGTCGGCCACATTGGATTCCGGGCCGCTCCTCAAGCTGCTGCAACAGGATTTTTCCGGAGCGGTCCCTGTGCTGCGGAGCGAGGGGCGCGCGTGGCCCGTGGAGACGCACCATCTTCCGCTGCCCCGGGCTGACATTCCAATGGAAACATGGGTTGCGGACGCCGTCCGGCGCGCGCTGCGGGTGGAGAACGGCAGTATCCTCGTGTTCCTGCCGGGAACGGGTGAAATCCGAAAAGTTGAAGCGTTACTTCAAGACGTGCGATCGGATACCGTACATCTTTGTCCGCTGTACGGCGATCTGCCCGCAGCGGAGCAGGATGCCGCCATTGCGCCGGTTCAGGCTTCGGTACGGAAGATAGTGCTTGCGACGTCCATTGCGGAAACCAGTCTGACGATCGAAGGTGTGCGGGTAGTCATCGACTCCGGCTTGGCCCGCACAGTGCGTTTCGACGCGGGAACGGGCATGTCCCGGCTTGTCACGGAACGCGTATCCCTCGCCAGCGCCGAGCAGCGTAGGGGACGGGCAGGGCGGACGGAGCCGGGCGTATGTTACCGGCTGTGGCATCAAGGGGACGAAGCGGGAATGGCGGCTCATATCCGCCCGGAAATACTGGATGCCGACATGGCCCCGCTGTGCCTTGAGCTTGCCGTATGGGGGATCACCGCCCCTTCTTCCCTGCACTGGCTGGACGAGCCCCCGGTGGAAGCGGTCAATCAGGCCATTCCCTTGCTCCGCAGCCTGGAGGCAGTCGACGCGGCGGGGAGGGTGACCGCACGGGGAAGGGTTATGGCCCGTCTGCCCTTGCATCCGAGGCTTGCGCACATGGTTCTTGCAGCCAAAGCGTTTGGGCTTGGCAAGGCCGCCTGCCTGTTGGCGGCAATGGCTGATGAGCGTGATCCGCTGCGTCTGCGCGATGTGGATATCCGCCCGCGTCTGGCGTTGCTCGGACACGGTCAGGGTTCGCCCGCCGTTTTCCGCATTCGTGAGGCGGCTCGCCAGATAGGGCGGTTGGTTGATGCGGCGGACGAACCGTCGCACCGGACCCCCATGAGCATACCGGAAGAGGAACAAGCCGGTGTCTTGCTCGCCTTGGCGTATCCGGATCGCCTTGCCCAGAAACGGAGCCGGGGCAGTTATCGTATGGCCAACGGGCGCGGCGGCTTTCTGGACGATACGGACTCGTTGGCCGACGAGCCCGTGCTGGCTGTGGGGGCCGTCAACGGTGGCTCCGGCAATGTGCGCATCTGGCAGGCTGCGCCGCTTTCTCAGGAAACGGTTGCGGCATTGTACCAGACTCAGTTTACCAAGAACGAAGAGGTCGTGTGGGACAGCCGGGAACAGGCTGTAGCGGCGCGGAAGCGCGTGAGCTTCGGGGCATTCATTATAGAAGAAACCCCGTTGAGAAACGGTGGCGCGTCCCTTGCGGACCGGATGGCGCAAGCGGTGCTTTCGGGTATCCGGGAACTCGGGATGTCGTGTTTGCCGTGGACGGACGAGCTGTATCAATGGCGGCTGCGCGTCGAGCTGCTGCGGGCCGTGGATAAAAGTGGGGACTGGCCCGACGTTTCGGAAGAAGCGCTCTTAACGGAGCTAGAAGACTGGCTTGCCCCTTTTTTGCAAGGCATATCCCGACGTTCTCAGTTCTCGAAAATCGATCTGGCGGCGGCCCTTCATGCGTTGCTCCCGTGGCGCAAGCAGCGGGAGCTTGATGCGATGGCCCCCACTCATATGGAAGTCCCTTCAGGATCCTTTATCCGTCTGCTCTACGAGGCCTCGGCGGAAGGGATAGTGCCGGTTCTTGCGGTCAAGCTCCAAGAGATGTTTGGTATGCAGGAATCCCCCGCGATAGCTGAAGGGAAGGTTCCGGTTCTTGTCCACCTCCTGTCCCCTGCGGGAAGGCCCTTGCAGATCACCCGCGATCTCAAAGGATTTTGGAAGAATGGGTATCCAGCCGTCAGAGCGGAAATGCGGGGGCGGTATCCGAAGCACCCGTGGCCTGAAGATCCTTTTGCGGCCCTCCCCACACGGCTGACGAATCGGCGTCTCCAGAACAGATCATAGAGGGGAACTCTTTCGGCTTGTCCCGCAGGGCGGAGCTGTTTTTCGAAAAGGCTCCCCTTATTTTTCGCTGCCCGGCAAGGCCGCGGGCAGTCCCTGAGACAGCTTACTTTACTTTTGCGGGTGTTGCGGTAGAATAACCGCTTTACGTCTATCTTTATTAACCGTTCCGATTTCGAGGTATTACATGCGCGCCGAACAGCATCTTGAGGCTTCTTTCAGGGCTGTACTGAAAAATATGAACCTTCCCTGGCCGGATAAGGCCGTCATCGAACCTTCCAAAGATCCCAAGCACGGCGATCTGGCTTCCAACCTGGCGTTGGTATCCGCCAAGGCCGCAGGGATGCCGCCGCGCGAGCTGGCCGCAAAAATGGCCGAAGCCCTGCGGAATGAGGATGCTTCCTTGGCCTCCGTTGAAGTGGCTGGCCCCGGCTTTCTGAACGTGACGTTCAGCCCCGAGTTCTGGCGTGAAACGATCCGGCGCATTGATGATGCCGCCGATCGCTTTGGGCAGGCCACTGTTGGGAAAGGCTGCAAGGTACAGGTGGAGTACGTTTCGGCCAACCCCACCGGCCCTCTCCATATCGGTCATGGCCGGGGCGCGGCGGTGGGCGATACCTTGGCGCGCATCCTCCGTTTTGCCGGTTATGACGTCACGACGGAGTACTATATCAACGACGCTGGCCGCCAGATGCGGCTCCTTGGCCTTTCCATTTGGCTGCGTGCCAAGGAACTTGCCGGAATAGCTGTGGAATGGCCTGAAGATTACTATCGAGGGTCCTATATCATTGATATTGCGCGAGAGATGATGGACAAAGATCCAGGGCTGACCTCGCTTTCCGATGCGGAAGGGCAGGACAGGTGTTTTGCCTACGGTATGCAGACCATCCTCGACGGCATCAAGGAAGACTTGCGGGAATTCCGGGTTGAGCATCAGGTGTGGTTCTCCGAGCGCTCTCTTGTGGAGCACGGAGCTGTTGAAGAAACCTTTGAGCGCTTGAAGAAGGCTGGCCTTTCCTTTGAAAAGGACGGAGCCCTGTGGTTCCGTACGACGGATTTTGGTGACGACAAGGATCGCGTCCTGCGCAAGTCCGATGGCTCGCTGACCTACTTCGCTTCGGACATCGCCTATCATGACGATAAGTATCGCCGTGGGTTTGATCGCGTGGTCGATGTCTGGGGAGCGGACCATCATGGGTATGTCCCCCGCATGAAAGCGGCGGTTCAGGCCGTGGGCCGGAAGGCGGAAGATCTTGACGTCGTGCTCATCCAGCTTGTGAACCTGCTGGAGAACGGCACGCAGGTGGCCATGTCCACGCGCGCCGGGCAGTTCGAAACCTTGGCCGATGTGGTCAAGGAAGTGGGCGTGGACGCCGCGAGATTCATGTTCCTGTCCCGCAAGAGCGACAGCCATCTTGATTTCGACCTTGCCCTGGTGAAACAGCGTTCCATGGACAACCCGGTCTATTATGTCCAGTACGCCCATGCCCGTGTACGGTCCGTGTTGCGGAAGGCCGCCGAGGCGGGGCTGACGCTGCCCGAAAAGACGGATCTGGCGCTGCTGGCTCCCCTTTCCGAGGCGGAAGATTTGGCCCTCCTGCATTTTCTTGATCGGTTTGAAGATGTGGCCAAAGGCGCCGCACAGGCGCTGGCACCGCACCACATCAGCTATTATTTGATGGAACTCGCTGGGATGCTGCACAGCTACTATGCCAAACATCCCGTCCTTCAGGCTGGCGATCCTGAGTTGGCCTTGGCTCGTCTCGCGTTGCTCCGTTCCGTGGGGCAGGTGGTAAAAAATGGTCTTGAACTTCTTGGCGTAAGTGCTCCTGAAAGCATGTAGGGGGATCGCCTCGCTCTCAGCCGGACCCCGTCCCGTGGGGTCCGGCCTTCCGGTTCCCTCACTTGAGACGCCATTCAGACAGCAGGATAGAACATGTCTCTGATGCCATTTTCCAGTCGCTCTTCGTCGCGCTCATCCGGGGGCGGCGATGCTGGTGGCGAAAAAAAGTTGTCTAACCGGAAATACACGATCAGTTTGAGTTTTTCCGGCCTCATTACGAGCGGGATCATTACGATCATCGCCATCGGGTGGATTTTTGCCTTCGGAGTCATCGTCGGCAGGGGGTATAATCCCGAAAAGAAAATGCCCGAGCTGGCGCGCTTGTTGCCGCCGCCTGAAGGGCAGGACGCTCCGAAAGAAGCGAAAGGGATCTTGAAGCCTGAGGAACTGACGTTCATGACGGATCTCAAGCAGACGCAGCCCGCGGCCAATGCGGCTCCCAACAAGCCCGAAGCGAAGGCGGCGCACCCAACCGCTCAGCCCGTGGCCGCTGCGACGCCCAAACCGGAAGCCGCTTCTGCGGATAAGGCCAAGTACGACTTCGTCTTTCAGGCGGTGGCGTACAAGAGCAAAGACAGTGCCGACAAACTGCGCGAACGTATGGAAGGCGAAGGGTTGCGCACTCGTATGACCATTGAGAAGGACAACAAGGGACGTCCCAAATGGTTCCGCGTGCAGGTCCTCGTCCGTGGAACGGATGCGGATGCCTCGGCCGCCAAGCAGGTCCTCGTCAAAATGGGATTGAAGGATGCAACGCAGGTTTCGAAAAAGCCTGTTCGGGGTCGGTGAGCGAATGGATATCTTGTCTCGTTTTTTTGCTGTTCCGGGTGCGCTCTTCCTGCGTTGGATAGGTGCCCTTGGAGACGCCTTTTTGTTCCTGCTGGAGGGATTGCGGCAGATATTCATAGCTCCTAAGCTGTTCATCAAGGTCCTTCAGCAGTTGTATGTGATCGGCACGAAATCGTTGTTCGTCATTTGCCTGATTGCGCTGTTTACGGGAATGGTCCTTGGCTTGCAGGGATATTATGTCTTGGTGAAGTTTGGCTCGGTGGGGTTTTTGGGGGCCGCTGTTTCGTTGACGCTCATCCGGGAGCTTGGTCCCGTCCTGACGGCCATCATGGTCACGGGGCGTGCGGGCTCGTCCATGGCCGCTGAAATCGGCGTCATGCGCATCACGGATCAGATCGATGCGCTGGAAGTCATGGATATCCCCGGCATGGGGTATCTGGTCGCGCCCCGTTTTGTCGCTTCGTTGATAGCTTTTCCGCTTTTGACGGCCATTTTTGATGTGGTCGGGATCATCGGGGGCTACCTGACCGGCGTACTGCTGTTGGGCGTTAATGAAGGCGCCTATTTCCACGGCATAGAGAGCAGTGTCCTGATGCCCGACGTCACGGAAGGTTTTATCAAGTCGTTTGTGTTCGCGCTGCTGATAGCGTTGATCTGCTGCTATCAAGGATATAATGCGCACAGGCGGCGTGACGGCATGGGGCCCGAAGCGGTCGCCAATGCAACGACCTCCGCGGTTGTGATTTCGTGCGTGTTCGTTCTCGTGGCCGACTATGTGGTCACTTCGGCCATGCTGCGCTAGGAGGTTCAGGTGAAGGATCAGCATTCTTCTTGGGATATACGCCTCGAACACCTCCGAGTAGGCTACGGGACCCGCGTCGTCCTCGACGATATCAATGCGGTTTTGCCCGGAGGCAAGATCACGGTCATCCTTGGCGAGTCAGGATGCGGCAAGTCGACCTTGTTGCGGCACGTCATCGGGCTTTCGCGGCCCATGCAGGGGCATATCCTTTATGGGGGGCAAGATTTGTTCGCGCTCCCTGAACGCCAGTTCCGGCGGGTGCGGCGGCGCTTTGGCGTGCTGTTTCAGGATGGGGCCCTGCTCGGTTCGCTGACGCTCGCTGAGAATGTGGGATTGCCGCTGCATGAGCATACCCGTTTGCCCAAAGCGACTATCCGTTCTACCGTCCTGCGTATTCTGGATCTGGTAGGGCTTGCCGAGTTTGCCGATTATTATCCCAATGAATTGTCCGGCGGGATGAAGAAGCGCGGCGGATTGGCCCGCGCCATTGTCACGGAGCCGCCGTTGCTTTTTTGCGATGAGCCGACCTCAGGGCTCGATCCGATCAATTCGGCCCAAATGGATCAGCTGCTGTTGGATATGCGCAAGGCATACCCGGAAATGACCCTGATCGTGGTCAGCCATGATCTGGCGAGCGTGGCCCGCATTGCGGAACACGTGCTGGTCTTGCGTGACGGGCGCGTCGTTTTTTCGGGTTCGTATGAGGCGCTAAAGGCTTCTACGGATGAATATCTTCGGCGCTTCATGGACAGGAAGGCTGAAGAAAAAGCCAGTCGTGTCGCAACCACCGCGACGGATCCGGACGTTCGGGCCGCGCTGGATGCGTGGCTCGAAGGGTAAACGTTCTCATCAAGGACAAGGAAGGAACCCCCATGTCGTTTTCCAAAGAAGCCGCTGTTGGTTTTTTTGTTATGCTCGGACTGGTCTGTGTCGCTTACCTGACGGTAAAGCTTGGGCGCATGGAAGTTTTTCATTCCGAGGGATACGTTTTGACGGCCTCGTTCAATTCCGTATCCGGCTTGCGCCCCGGTGCGGAGGTCGAGATCGCCGGCGTTCGCGTCGGGCGGGTCAAGTCCATCCGGCTGGATGACAAACAGCCCCGTGCTGTTGTAGAATTGCAGCTAGGGGATAATGTGCATCTTACGGATGACGTGATCGCTTCGGTCAAAACCAGCGGGCTTATTGGCGATAAGTACATCAGTCTGGAGCCCGGCGGTTCTGGGGAACCGTTGAAGAACGGCGACGAAATTACGGACACCGAATCGGCGGTGGATATTGAAAGCCTCATCAGCAAGTATGTGTTTGGGAAGGTGTGATTATGATGCGTACAATCAGACATATGGTTTTGGCGTTGTGCAGTGTGTTTATCCTTTACGGTACCGTTCATGCCGCGGAATCTCCGCTCGCGGTTTTGCAGACGCAGATCGATCAGATTTTGAATGTGCTGAAGGAGCCCAATTATAAAGATCCGATTAAGCGGGTTCCGCTCCGTGCTCAAATCGAGAAATATGTTCATGAAATTTTTGATTTCAGTGAATTCTCCGCGCGCACGGTGGGCAGAAATTGGCCGAGTTTTTCCGATGCCCAGAAAGAACGGTTCGACAAGGCCTTTGCGAATCTCCTGCTCATAACCTACCTTGATAAAATTCAGGGATACAATGGGGAAAAGATCGAATATTCCGGTGAAGTCCTCTCGACAAAGGGTGATCGCGCCGAGATTCAGACCATCGTCACCCTGTCCGACGGCAAGCCCGTTCCGGTGGCGTACCGGATGATGTTGAAGAACGGAAAGTGGGTCGTGTATGATGTGCTGATCGAGAATGTCAGCCTGATCAAGAACTACCGTTCGCAGTTCCAGGATGTCTTGACGCGGGGGACTCCTGAACAGCTGATCGAAAGGGTTGAAGCCCGGGCCAGAGAGCTTCAGGCCCAATCCACCGTCAATTAACGGACTATTTCATGACTGCTGAGCAACGTTTTTTCCCAATCTGGAAGATGTGTCTGTGTGCCGCCGTTGTGTTGTCCCTGATGGGATGCGCGGCAAAGCATGGCGATAAGGCCGCCAACTCTCCTGATGTGCAGGCGGTTGAAACGGCGTCGTCGGTTGGAGCGGCTAGCGTGGCGGATTCCGATTCTGCCTTCGAGGATTACGATGATGAAGAATCTGAGGCCATTGCCGACCCCTTGGAAGGGTGGAACCGGTTCTGGTTCGGCTTCAATGACGTCCTCCTGTTGAAGGTCGTTAAGCCCGTCTACACGGGGTATACCTATATTACCCCGTCGCCTGTGCGGACCGGGCTCAGCAATGCTTTTCACAATATCCAGATGCCTATCCGTTTTCTGAACTGCGTGTTGCAGGGACGTTTCGGGGAAGCCTGGATTGAAGTCGGGCGTTTTGTCGTGAACACGACTGCCGGTTTCGGCGGTGTTTTCGATGTCGCCAAGCAGAGTAAGCCGCTCATCCCTGTGGATAATCGAGACGCTGATTTTGGCCAGACGCTCGGCGTATGGGGATTTGGCGAGGGGATTTATCTTGTATGGCCTGTCGTCGGGCCGAGTACGGTACGTGACACGGTAGGCCTTGCCGGGGACTGGACGACGTCCGCATTCTTCTGGATTTCGGAACCCATCGGTCCCCTTGAGTTTGAACCCGCGCTGGCGGCAAGCCTTGGCCTCCGCTTCAACGATATGGGGACGGTAATCAGCACATATGAATCGCTGAAAAAGAGTGCTGTGGAACCTTATATCGCGGCACGGGATGCCTACGTCAAATACCGCCGTGCCGGAATCATGGGCAACCGATTCCAATGGTAATTTGTCATTGAACAGTAAAAAAGCCCTCCTAGGAGGGCTTTTTTACTGCGGTGGGAAAACCTGCAAGACTACGTGAACTTTTTCAAGAAATTTAGCTTTCAAAAAGTAATACATCAACAGGTATTCCCGCCTCAAGGCCTTCTATCCGTGCGGGAATGCGTACCAGCCCTTCCGAATCCAGCAACGTCCGAAGGAGCCCCGACAGGCCGGGGACCGGGACGGCGCGCGGAAGGCCGTTCGCCTGATGTTCCAACCTCACGCGGATATAGTCTTCGCGTCCTTGGCGGGAAGCGATGTTGCGCGACAGTATGGCCTGACGCGAAGGCCAGAATGTCTGATCGAATGCGTGTCCGTATCGGAAATTCCCCTGCCCAAAAAACTGGGCCATGAGGGAATGCCCGGCAAGGTGGCGGAGAAAGGGAACCCCCAGAACGTGCATGACGACCTGCGCGGAGGCTACCTGCCCAGGAAGCCCCCAGACGAGTGTCTGGCCGCAGCGGGCCAATATCAACGGTTTGCCCGGACTGAGCGCAACGCCGTGGCAAAGGATTTCCGTGTCGCCCAAGGATTGCAGGGCTTCCAGCGTCAGATCCCGGACGCCTATGGAGCTTCCTCCGGACAGGAAGACGACATCCGCCGGAAGGCCGTTTTCTCCTGCCAGGGCAGCTTTGAGGGATGCCGTCAGCGGTCCGAGCCGATCCGGCGCGATGCCGAATGTGGAGACATCGGCAACCGGACGGAGCATGGCTGAAAGGGCGAGTGTGTTGACGTCGCGGATCTGGCCGGGACGTGGGTTTTGCTCAGGGGATACAAGTTCGTCGCCCGTGGAAAGGATGGAAACCCTCGGGCGCCTGATAACGGGAACCTCCGTGATGCCAAGAGCAGCCAAGAGCCCGATTTCTTGTGCGCGGAGTTTTGTTCCCCGCTCAAGGAGGGGGGTACCTTCTTGAGCATCATCCCCTTTTTGCATGACATATTCGCCTGGGGCGACGGAACGGCGCATTTCAATGACGCCAGCGCCGAACGGCTTGGTATGCTCGACCATAATGACGGCATCCGCTCCTTCGGGAAGGTAGCCACCCGTCACGATAGCAACACACTGTCCGGATTGGAGCGTGAAGTTGGGCGGTCGGTCGATGGCGATTTCCCCGACGCAGTCAAGCCACACAGGATTAGCCTCCGAAGCCCCGAAGAGATCGGAAGCTTGCACGGCATAGCCATCCATTCCCGAGCGGTTGGCTGGCGGTAAGGTTTCCGTGGCCATAATCGTTTCAGCCAGTATGGGGCCGCCGGAAAGCTTGTCCAGCCGTTTGCTTTCTTGAGGAAGGGGAGAAACGTCGAGTAGCCGGGAAATGACTTCCTCGACAGGAAGGACGTGGAGAAAATCCTTTTGCATATCCTTATCCTTTTGTTATGTATATTTATTTGTTATTAAAGAATATTTTTATATATATTTCTTGATAATAGCAGATTCTGCTAACTTATTTCTAACCCAAAATTCTTTTACTATCCTTGTAGATACTCTCTCCCCACATCCCCTCTCACAAAAAAAGCACGCCCACAAGAGTCCTTTGGGCAAAGTCTACAGCCGTTCCCTTTGCGGGTCCTTCCGGGCTGGCGAAGAAAACAACGGCGGTTCGACCCCATACTGTGGCCGCGACTTGCGAAATGAACTCCCCGAAATAACGAGATATTTTCTGGGGATGTTAGCTGCTGCCTAAAATGTTGGCATATTTATTTCAAATAAAATTAAGGTGCTATGATGAAAAAGAACAAATATGCCGGGCAGGTCAAAAAGCGGTGTGAGGCCGAAACGCTCAACGCCTCAGAGAAAAATATGCTTGCAAAGGTAGAGCAGGATCGGACGCTCCGCCAGTCGCTCTACCATCCCATAGGGGTGACGGCCCCCGACATCCCCGTGGATGAGCTGATCGCCTACCTGCAAGAGAACGGCATCGGTGACGCCAAGCTCTACAACAGATTGCACCGTGGTCTGATCGTTTACGTCAAGCATTGGGAGCGCTTCCTCGTCTGGAATGGACACCACTGGCGTGAGGATGACTGGAATGAAGCTCACCAAGCGATTGAGAATGTGTGTGAAAATTACTTGAAGGCCGCTGACGAAAAGCAGCGGGAAGTCGATTCGTTTTCCGATGAGGAAAAGGACTTGAGGAAAAAGGTACAGGGCATAGCCGACAAGGGATACCGCCGGGTGGATCGGCTCCGAAGCAAGACAGGACAGGATGATCTGCTGGTCATGACGCGGAGAACACGCCAGCCCCTGTTGATCATGCCGGACTTCATCGACAAGCAGTATTACTCCCTGCCTTGTCCGAACGGCGTTGTTGATCTTCGCACGGGAGATCTTCGGGATGGGCGCCCGGAGGATTACCTGCTGAATGCCTGCCTGACCGAGTACGCGCCGGACATGCTGGAGCTTGAAGACCCCTGCCCGGAGACGAACGCTTTTCTGCTCCGGAGCATGGACGGCAACCAGCGGCTTGTCGATTTCATCTGGCGGCTCCTCGGCTACGGCCTGATCCGCGACCGCAAGGAGCATGTGTTCATCATTTTTTGGGGCGAGCATGGGCGAAACGGCAAGGATACCCTGATCAAGCTGGTGACGCACGTCCTCGGCATGGCGCTGTCCGGCGACGTGCAGGTTGAAATGTTCCTCCAGCAGCAACAGGCGAAGAACAGTTCTTCTCCTACCCCGGACGTGCTGGCCCTGCGAGGTATGAGCATAGCGTGGATCAACGAGGCCGAGGACGGGCAGAAATTCGCCTTGGCGAAGCTCAAGAAGCTCACGGGCGGCGGCTTCATCACGGCCCGCGGCCTGATGGACAAGCAAATGACCTCGTGGCTCCAGACGCACCTCCCGATCATGACCACCAACGAACTGCCGAAGGCAAAGGCGGACGATGCCGCCTTCTGGAGCCGTGCCCACATCGTCAAATGGGGGTTGTCCTTCGTGGACGATCCGCAACAGCCGTGGGAGCGTCAGGCGGACAAGAACCTTGACGAGAAGATTCAGGCCGAGGCCAGGGGGGTGCTCGTCCGCATGGTGCAGGGGGCGATGGAGTACCTGCGCGACGGCCTGAAAGTTCCGCAGGAAGTCAAGGATTGGACGAAGGACCAGCGCGACACTTGGGACGACCTCGGGCAGTTCTTTCAGGAATGCTGTCAGCAGGAACAGCATCAGGACAATCCCGTCAAATACGCTCTGCGGGTGGCGGCAAGTGATCTGCATGATGCTTACTGCATCTGGTATGCCGAAAACAAAGACAAACGGTACAGCATTTCCGCCAAGGCGTTCGCGCAACTCCTGAATAAAAAAGACATTGACGTGGTCCGCAGCAACGGCACGTGGCGTCTCGGCATCGATCTGAAACCGGAGTGGAAGGACAGGATTGCACAACGCCGGGCGGAGGAAGAGGCCAAAAAGAAACGGAATCTGTCCGGAAATGTCCGCTGATCTTTGTCTGTAATATGCTGTAAAAGAATGACAAACGTACAAACGGACAGATGGACAGATAAGTACATACTCTTCCATGTGTAGCGCGCCCACCTGTGCGCATCACATATATAATTCTACATACATATCTGTCCATCTGTCCATTTTGATAAAATAATAAATAAAATAAGTAGATAACAAAATAAGACAACGGACAGATACGGACAGATTGCTATGAGCACCATGTTGGAACTGTATCGGCACCGTTTCGGTGCTGGCGTGAAAGCCCGAGGGAATGGCTGGAATGGCCCATGCCCGATTTGTGGTGGTGAAGTCGGCAAGTCCGACCGCTTCATGATCTGGCCCGACCGGGAAAGGGACCTTGGCTATACCTGCACCGAGAACCACATCCCCGGCGTGTTCTCGTGCCGGCGCTGCGGCAGGACCGGCGACAGCATCCGGTACATGATGGACATGGAGGGTATGAGCTTCCGTGAAGCCTGTGCCGAACTGGGCATCTCGGACATGCCTGTACGCCCCCGCCGCCGTCCCGCTCCGCTGGAACCGCAAGTGCGGGCGGCATGGCAGCCGTCCGTCAAGGAAGGGCCTTCGGAGAGGTGGCAAAACTACGCGGCGAAGTTGCTGGCCGAAGCCGAGGCCGAAATCTGGAATCATCCCGAGGCGCTCAACTGGCTGGCGAAGCGCGGCATCACGGAAGAGGTCATCCGGACGTACCGCCTCGGCTATCTGGCTGGCGAGAACGGCAAGCCCGGACGGTTCCGGGCGCGTTCCGTCCTCGGGCTTCCGCCGAAGCAGAGGAACGGCAAGGACCAGACATGGCTGTTCATCCCTCGCGGCATCGTGATCCCCACGTTCGAGGGTGGTGAGCTGATCAACCTGCGGATTCGCCGCCCGAGTCAGGACATAAAGGAGAGAGAGGACGGAACTCGCCCGGCGAAGTATCTGGAACTGTCCGGCTCCTGTTCCAAGCCCATGCTGCTGCTTCCAGAAGGCGGAAATCCCAATCTCCGGGCGTTCGTTGTCGTGGAGGGGGAACTGGACGCCATCCTCTGCCACCATGCGGCAGGTCGCCGGATAGGGGCCGTGGCTATTCGCTCCAACCAGACCAAGCCGGACACCGTGGCCCACGGGCAACTCAGGAATGCCGTCTGCATCCTGCTGGCCCTCGACTACGAAGACTCCGGGGCCGGGATTGTCGGGCTGGAGTGGTGGCTTTCCACGTATGCCGCCTGCCTGCGCTGGCCCACGCCGGAGGGCAAAGACCCCGGCAACGCCTTTGAGATGGGCGTGGACATCCGGGAGTGGCTGGACGGAGGCTTGCCTGAGACGATTTCGCTTATGCCGCAAGGCGTACAGTTGGACACATTGTCATCTGGTTCAGTTTCTTTGGGGGGGGAGGGGCGAAGCCCTGAAAGCCCGGCTTCTCTAAGAGAAAAGGAAGGGGGACCGGAAAGATGCACGACCAGCGTTGAACCTGCCGACGAGCGGCTGCTGGCCATACTGCCGAAATACCTGCGTCCAGAGGACGTGCCGGAAGACGTGC
>NZ_JH114231.1:425435-446404 GCF_000224655.1 Bilophila sp. 4_1_30 | reverse complement strand
ACCAGTTTGAGGCTTTCTGGAGTTTTCAGGACCATTCCGATGCCCTGTGGGACTGGCTGTCGGCACACGTCGCGGCAGAGATAGGCGCGCATAACCTTTTGAAGATATGGGGGTAACATGGATTTTTCGACTGAGAACGACACGCTTTCGCGCATCAGCAAGGCTCTGTACGGGGACGCCCTGACGCTGGCGGTCATGGACCCGAAGGACATTTCCCTGCTCAAGAAGAATGCCCGGATACTGAAAAAAGACGTGTTCCAGCAGCTCACGGCGAACATCGGGCGGGACAAGCGGCTGTCGTCCGTGCCCCTGTGCCACCGCTTGAGCGACGGTAGGGTGGAAGTCCTTTCCGGGAACCACCGTGTACAAGCCTCCGTCGAGGCGGGGATCGAGCGCATCCTCGTCATGATCATCGAAGAGGACCTCACGCGGTCGCAAGCCGTGGCCATCCAGCTCTCGCACAACGCGCTTGTTGGCGAGGATGACCCTGCGCTCCTTGCCGAGTTGTGGGCGGAGATTGAAGACATTGCGGCGAAGACCTACGCGGGCCTGTCCTCGGACGTGGTGGAGAAGCTGGACAAGATCGACCTGACGTCCTTCACCACGCCGCAGGTGAGCACGCGCACCATGACCTTCGCTTTCGTCGACAGCGAGGCCGAACGCCTGAACGCCGTGCTCGATGATCTGGACGGGCTGCCGGCAAAGGAAATCTGGCTGGCGGACGTGAAGCAGTTCGACCGTTTCTTTGATCTGCTGGAAGCGACGAAAAAGACGTTCGACGTGCGGAACGCCTCCCTTGCCATGCTCAAGCTCATGGATCTTGCCGAGGAAGCCATTGCCAACCACAAGCCGGAACGAGCGGCGGAGGGCGCGGCATGAGCTTCATCGGGGCCGTGGCCACATCCGTCCGTCAGGTCCTCGCGCAGTACGCGAAGGACGTGCACCTGCCTTGCCTGATCGTCGGCGCCGGGAACTTTACCGTCCCGAGCGTGCTGCGCTCGGCGGGCTTCGCCGGGACGATAACGGCCTGTGACGTGACGCTCTACACCTCGGCGCTCGGCGCGTACCTGTCCGGCTGGACACTGGAGGCGCGGGAGCGGGAAGACTGCCCGGAGCACCTCCGGGGGCTGCTCCGCACGGGTTCGCCGCTGGAACTGACGGCCTCCATCAGCCTGCTCATGGATCTGCGCGAGGTGTGGAAGGGCGACAACGCCTTCAAGATGCGTATGGTGCAGCACAGCCGGGAGGCGTGGGACACGCTCATGGAAAAGACCTGCGCCAAGCTCGAAACCTACAAGGCCCACATCGGCCCCATCGACTACCAAGCCCGCGACGGCTTCGACCTGCTGGAAAAGAGCGCGTCCGGGCACACGGTTTTCGCGTTCCCGCCGACCTACAAGGCCGGGTACGAAAAGCTGGAGGCGCTGCTCCGGGCCACGGTAGAATGGACGCCCCCGGCCTACCGGGAAATGACCGACAAAAGCCTTGAGCTGTTCGAGGCCATCGCCCGGTTCGACTCGTATTACGTCGTGCTGGAGAAGGACCTCCCCGAAGTGTACGCGCTCCTCGGCCAGCCTTCGGCGGTGCTTCCCCGGGGGCGTGGCCGCACGACCTACATTGTGGCGAAGCAAGCCAAAAAGGTCGTGATCCGTTCCTCGGCCAAAACCGCTCCGGTCGGCCCGATATGGCCCGCGAACCGGCCCGTGACCGGGGACGAGGTTCCCGGCTTCGCCCCGGTCAAGCGGGCGCAGTCGCTGCGGCTGAACGAACTCTACCTTGCCAAGCGCATCGATTACTTCGACGGCGGCGTGGACGTCTGCATCGTGCTCACGCTGGATGGGCAGGTGATCGGCAAGGCCGACTTCATGAAGATGAGCCATGCCCAGTGGAAACTCCCGGAAGGCAACCCCGGCGGAGACGAATCCCTGTACATCATGTGCGATCTCGCCGTGGCCTCGGACGTGGAAAAGCGGCTGGCCAAGCTCGTGCTGCTCCTGCTCACCAGCCGCGAGGTCAAGGAATGGGTGGACGCCAAGCTGAACAAGCGGGTGGGGTGGGTCATCACCACGGCCTTCGCCAAGGGGCCTGTCTCGATGAAGTACCGGGGGTGCTTCCAGCTCTACAGCCGGAAGCAGGACAAGAAAACGGGCCAGTACGCCCTCAACTACTATGCCCCGTTCGGGGCGCGGACGCTTGCGGAATCCTTCGCCCTCTGGAAGAAAAAATATAAGTAATTCATGTAATTAAATACAAAAAACTCTTGTATAACAGGCGTAACATGCTAAGTTCTTTTTATGGTTGAACTTTTTCAATCAAAAGGAGAACGGCATGGACGCAAGGCGCAAGCATGAACTCAAGGAGCTGATGGTAACGGCCTGGAATCTGGCCCGGTTCGGAGCGAACCGTTTCGGAGGTCCGGCCAGCCTGTATTTCTGGATGGCTCTGCGGATTGCATGGCGGGAACGCGGCGGGAAGTCCGTCTACTACACGAAGGGCAATGTGGCCCAGATGTGGATGGGGATCGTGCCGAGGCAGGAAAAGGTGAAGCGGGGGCAGATGATGCTCCCCGGCCTTGCATAAAAGAGTGGGGCGGTAATGCCACTTACCGCCCCGATACGAAAAGGAGCCAAGTCCTTCATGTACGGATTGAGTTTGGCTCCTGCCCGCCAAAAAGTCAATGAGCAGAGCCATGACAGAGAAAGAAGCCCGCAGGCTGGCGAAGGAAGTCGTCAGCGACGAGTACGCCGTGATCGACGAAATCTGGAACCGCCGCAGGGTGAATTACCACAGCGTCGCCGCCGATTACGACAGGGACACGATCAAGGACATCAACCGCAAGCTGCCGAACCTGCTGGTGAAGAACGGCGGCGTCGCTCTGGACGAGCTGGCGGATGAATACGGGTTCGCGTCAACCTGCGATTTGATCGACATGTTCCTTGCGTACACGCCGAAGCGCGTCCGGTTTGAGCAGCTTGTGAGCCAGCTTTTGGAAGAAAACCCTCAACCCTCCGGCGACTATGACGGAGACGTGCCTTTCTAGGAGTCTGAAATGCCCATTGAAACCTCGTTCTTTTCGAGCAAGGCCCCGAAAGAACGAAAAGTCTGCATCGCCAAATGGCACAGGGGATGGAACGGGCCGCGCGCCGAGCGGTTCGCCCCGTCTGACCCGAAGGCCGTGGACTGGAAAGCGGCGTACAGGAAGGACTTGGAATCCCGGTTTCCCACGCCGTCTTCCCTGCGGCTCTACCTTCAGGAGATCGAGAAGCGAACCCCGAACCCGATCCTCTGTTGCTTCGAGCTGAACCCGGAAGAGTGCCATCGCAGGGTGCTCGCCGCGTTCATCAAGGAAAACATCAACCTCGACGTTCCCGAGTGGAACGGTCGGCGGCATGACGGGCAATTCAGCCTGTTGCCGTAAACCGTAAAAAAGGCGGGGACGCCCGGTCTAGCACACCGAACGCCCCCTAGGAAGCGGAGGGAATAGCCTCCAGCGACCACACGCGAAGGATATTCCCTCCTGACTATACAAGTCAACGGAGGGCGAAATGAGACATTCTACATGCGCCCACCGCAGAACGCGGCGCGAGGACAGTATGGAAGATTTACAGAAAGACAAGGATCAGGGCGAAAAACTGCGTTCCCTTGTTGAAGTGAGCAGGAAGAACGACATTCCCGCGTTGCTCAATGCCAAGAACAGAGCGCAACAGGACGTCTATTCCGATCCTTCAAAGGAAAACCTTGCCATTCTGGAACGCGCCACAGCCATGCTGGAGAAAGCGATGGACGCAGGACAGAACTGCAAGACGTGGAAAGAGGCGCTCACCTATCTGCAAGAGGATTGCGGCAGGAAAATCGGACAGACCAAGCTGTTTGCCGACATCAAGGCCGGACGCCTGAGAAAGCAGCCGGACGGCACCTTCAAGCGGCGTGACCTTGACCGCTACGCGGCGTCGCTCCCCACGGCGGGGACGCCGGACAAGCTGGCCACCGACGCCGCCAGACGGCAGCGGGAAAAGGAAGAGCAGGAAATCCGCAGGATACGGGCCGTGGCGGACAAGGAAGAGTTCATCCTCAAGGTCAAGCAGGGCCAGTACATCTCGCGGGATGACGTTTATCAGGAGCTTGCCGCCCGTGCCGTGGCCCTGTCCGCCAGCCTGAAAACGGAGTTTGAGGCGCGGTCGCTCGACGTGATCGCGCTGGTCGAGGGGAACCCGAAGAAATCGGGTCCGTTCGTCGAGCACATCGAGCAGGTCATCGACGAGGCCATGAACGAGTACGCGAAGCCCATCGAGATTGAGGTCACGTTTACTGACGAGCCGGAAGCGGAAAACGAACCGGACGACGAATAACGCAGGGCAGGGGCGCGTCTGCCGGACCAACGCGCAGGAATTGAAAATGAATGCAACACCCATGCGAGAGTTCAACCATTTTCCCATTATGGACGGGAAGGTCGGCAACGGCGTGAAGTTCGAGCGCATCCGGCGCATCACGGGCTACCTCGTTGGTACGGTGGATCGGTTCAACAACGCCAAACGCGCCGAGGTCCGTGACCGCGTGGCGCATCTGAAAGTTTCTCCGGAGGCGCACCATGAAGCTCCGTCACGGCATGACGGTGATGACTGCCCGCTACGCCGTGGTGCTGCGGGGCCGGAACCAGTGCTTCCCTGACCAGTGGTGGGGGCACCCGATCATCGAAGGGAAGATCATGAAGCGGCACACCATCGTGCTGAAAGCCGAGGACGTGGTGGCCCTCCCCGTGCCGGAGGGTTTCCAACGCGTGTTTCCGGGATTGTTGAAGGGATAGCATGACGCAGCTTGCCTTGTACGAAATGCCGAAAAAGGAGTGTCGGCGCGTGGCCCTTTCGGTGCCGATACCGAAATGGCTTCCGCCGTCTCTGGCCTTGTGGCTCCGTCAGCGCACGGCGGAGCAGCCTGAGAAAAGGCTGACCGTGAATGTCCGGTTTTCAAACGGGGAGCGGGCCGCGATGAAACGCCGCAAGCCCGTGCCGATCAGCGCATGGGCGGAGAAGCACCGCGTCCTCGAAATGTCGGCCATCCGGGGCCGCTGGCGGAATGTGTTTACGCCGTACCTCACCGGGATCATGGATGTGTCCGGGCTTCCCGGCGTCGAGACGGTCATCATCTGCAAAAGCCCCCAGACGGGCGGATCGGAGTGTGGCCACAACATCGTCGGGTACTGCATCGACCGTCTCCCCGGCCCGGTGATGTACGTCTTCCCGGATGAGCTGACCGCCCGCGAGAATGCCAAAGATCGCATCATCCCGATGATCGAAGCCTCCCCGCGCCTCCGGCAGTACATGACGGGCTACGGGGACGACGCCTCCAGCCTCCGCATCAACTTGCTTCACATGCCGATTTACCTCGGCTGGTCCGGCTCCGTATCGCGCCTCGGGAACAAGCCCATCCGCATCCTCATCCTCGACGAGCTGGACAAGTACAAGAACCCGAAAAACGAGGCATCGTCCGAGTCGCTGGCGGAGAAGCGCACGACGACATGGCGGACCCGGCGCAAGGTCGTGAAAATTTCGACCCCGACCACGGAGGACGGCCCGATCTGGAAGGCGCTCACCGAGGAGGCGGGTGCCCGCTTCGATTTCTGGGTGCGCTGCCCGCACTGCGGCTTTTTCCAGCACATGGATTTCGAGCGTATCGCATGGCCCGGAAAGGATGAGGAGAAGTCACCGGACGCCGAAACCGTGCTGGCGAAGCGGCTGGCTTACTACGCCTGTGAATACTGCGGCGCGGTGTGGGATGACGGCGACCGCGACCGGGCGGTCAGGGGAGGGGAGTGGCGTGAGCGCACGTCCGGCCTTGAGCTGATGGCCCACGTCGCCGCGCACCGTCCCGTGAAGGTTGGCTTCCACATCCCCGCGTGGCTTTCATACTTCGTGAGCCTGTCCGAAGTGGTCCACGCCTGGCTCAAATACAAGGAGAGCGGAAAATTGGATGACCTCAAGAATTTCAGGAACCAGTACGCCGCCGAGCCGTGGGTGGAGTCGCACGCGGCCCGCTCGGAAGACGCCATCCTCGCCCTGTGCGACGACCGCCCACGCGGGAAGGTTCCCGGCCCGGTGGACGGAAAAGAGCGGGTATCCGTCCTTCTGGCCACGGTGGACACGCAGCAGCACTATTTCCGGTACGTCATCCGGGCCTACGGCTATGGCGAAACCGAGGAGAGCTGGCTCGTGGCGTCCGGCTCGGCGGACAACCTCGCGGCGCTGGAGGAAATCCTGTTCGGGAGCGTCTACGCCGACCCGGACGGCAGGGAATACGCGGTCAAGGCAGCCATGATCGACGCGATGGGCGGGCGCACCGCCGAGGTCTACCGCTGGGCCGTCCGTCATCGGGGCCGCGTCTTCCCGTGGCAGGGCGTCCGTTCGATGGCGCAGCCCTACACCCCCTCGCATCAGGAATACTTCCCCGACGCCAAGGGCAACAAGGTCAAGATCCCCGGCGGGCTGATGCTCTACCGCTGCGACGTGACGTTCTTCAAGTCCGATCTGGCGTTCAAACTCGGCATCCACCCGGACGACCCCGGCGCGTTCCACCTCCACGCCAATGACGGCGGGCAGCTTGAGCAGTACGCCAAAGAGCTGTGCGCCGAGGTGTGGGATGACGAAAAGCAGGGATGGGAAAACCCGGCAAACAAGCCGAACCATTTCTGGGACTGCGAGGTCATGCAGCGGGCGTTCGCGTTCATCCTGAACGTGCGCCATCGCCGCAGACCGGACGAGGAAGCGAAAAAGCCCGCCCGTCCCCCGCGCCCGTCCGAACGCGGCGGGGGTAGCATCGGTTCGCGTCTGGCGAACCTGCGGAGGTCGTGATGGCGCTATACGACTTGTCGGATCGCCTCAACTGGCAGCAGGCTTGCGAAATTCTCGGGTGCAGCAAGACGCATCTCTACAGGCTGGTGAGGGAGGGAAAGGTTCCCATATACGGAACAGGAAAGCGGTATCGATGGTTTTCCCGTGAAAACTTGGAACATATTCTTGCAAAAGGATTTTCCGAACGAATAACCTTGACAAAATAACCAAAATGGTTAGTATAAAACATGGAAAAGAACAAGCCCCATTGCCCGTTGCAGCGTGTGAAAGAGTTGATCTCGGAAGGCCGTTTCAACATGACCAAAACGGCGACCGCCAGTGCCGCCGCTCTTGACTTCACCGAAGAAGCGGTGATGCAGGAACTCCTCGCGTTGAATCGAGGAGAATTTTATAAAAGCATGACAACGTATAATAATCATAAGGTATGGCAAGACGTGTACAGACATGCCTCGGCAGTGGGGATGCTCTATGTTAAGCTGACCGTTATTGAAGATGTTCTGCTGGTATCTTTTAAGGAGTTGAAGAATGATTTGTCCTGAATGTGGGAGCGCGGATGTGCGCCACGAAGTACGGGAAGAGCAATACACATACAAAGGGCAGACGACCTCATTTCTTGTGGAAGGCGAATACTGCCAGGATTGCGGAGAGGCGGTGCTGTCGCGTGAGGAATCGCAGAGGTTGAACAAGGAGATGTTGACCTTCAACGCTTCCGTGAATGCCAGCCAGTTCAATCCTGAACGTATCCAAAGCGTGCGAAAGAAGCTCGGCCTCGACCAAAAGGAGGCCGCAGCTATGTTTGGTGGGGGAGTCAATGCCTTTTCACGTTATGAGCGCGGCAAAATAGCCCCTCCGAAATCTTTGGAAGTCCTGTTTGAGATGATCGAAAAAAGGCCGGAACTGGGGGAATTCGCCAAGGAGTGTGCCGCAAATGTTGACAGAAGGAAGGGAGGAACTCCAGGGCAGGAAATGCAACGGAGCTGTGCCGTTCGATGAGGGGATAGCGGCGATGTACCGAGCCCATCCCAACATGGCGACGGAAATGCTGGATGAGTGTATTGAGATGGGAGATCGGGAAGCTCTTTGGCTGACATTTCGCCACCTTGTTCAGGCTTCTCTTTTTTGCGGAAGTAAAAATAGTGGATTCCAAAGGGCGGATGAGTAAGTAGCTATCTAATAAAGAGAGCAGGTTCCGCTTTGAAGGAGGCACCATGAAATACTTGCCCATCGTTATCGGCATAGCTGCTTGTTTGGCAGTGGGGGAGTTATCGAGCCTGTTGCAAAGCGATGCTCTCCAGTCATGGTATCCGCAGTTGGACAAATCGGTTCTTACGCCCCCCGGTGTGGTCTTCGCGGTTGTGTGGGTTCTGCTGTATATTCTGATGGGCGTTTCCATCGGGCTCGTATGGAAGCGCAAGGCTCCTGATTATAAGATGGTCACCGGCCTTTTTGTGGGCCAGCTCGTGCTGAATTTTTTTTGGAGCGTCGTCTTTTTCTTTTTCCACAGCCCGTGGGCCGGCATGATGGTGATAACGGGTCTTCTCGCACTGCTGTTGTATTACGCATGGCGCGCCTATCCTCATAACAAGGTCAGTTCGTATTTGTTTTTTCCCTATATCCTATGGGTAGCCTTCGCTTGGTACCTGAATTTTCATGTCGCCCTGCATAACTAAAACATTTTTTGCCTCGTTCTCTTCGCCCGGCCCCGCGCCGGGCTTTTTTTCGTTTTTTTGAAAATTTTTTGTGCCCACATTCCCCACATTCCCCATATTCCCCACAGTGCCAGACTTGCACATTTTTCTGTGCTATGTGTAGCCCACTATGAGCACAATCTGGACACGTGAAGAACTCCTCGATCTGATCGTCTGTTGGAAGGCCGCGTACAAGGCGGCGTCCACGGGCAAGTCGTACACGGTGCAGGGCCGCACCTTGACCCGGTACGATCTGCCCGAGATCCGCCAGCAGCTTGTCTATCTTCAGGGCGAGCTTGCGGCGCTCGACACCGGGCGTCGCGGCCCCACCATCGTACTCGCACGGGTAAGGAGGTAAGGCATGGCATTGCTTGATCAGTTCGGGCATCCCCTCTCTCCCGTGTCCACCTCGCGCATGACCGCCCGCGCCTCCCGCGACGCCGGGGCCTATCGCGGCTCCATCTCGGGCTGGCGCGGGCCGCAGGTGCATTCCCCGGAAGGGGAATCCCGCGAACGGGCGGTCATGCAGCGCCGTGCCGCCGACCTCGCCGCCAACGATTGGGCGGCGCATTCCGCCGTCGAAGCCATTTCGAGCAACGCCATTGGGACGGGCCTTGTCCCGAAGGCGAGTATCCCCGCCGACATGCTCGGCATCTCCTCTGAGAGCGCCCGCGAACTCGGCAAACGGATGGAATGGGCCTTTGCGCTCTGGACATCCGAAGCCGACGTTCGCGGGCAATGCCACTTTGCCGACCTCCAGAATCTCGGCATCCGCACCATGTTGAGCCTGGGCGAGATGCTGCATCTGGCGGTCATGCTCAACGAAAAAGAGCGGGAACGGCAGAACCGGGCGTTCTCGTTCGCGCTCCAGACGCTTTCCCCGGCCCGCCTGATGACGCCGAGCGACCAGCAGAGCGATCCCCTCCTCCGCGACGGCGTCCGCCTGTCCGAGTACGGCAGGCCGGAAGGGTACTGGCTGGCGACGCCCAAGGCTTCGCCCCAGTCCTCCTTCCTGTCGGTGGAACGGAGCGCTCTGCTGGCGGCGGACTTCACCTATGTCCCGGCCCGCGTCGGTCACCGTCCGGGGGTGTTCCACCTGTTCCGGCACGAGACGGACGAGCAGGTGCGCGGCGTTTCGGCGTTCTCCAAGGGCATCGAGCTGTTCCGCAACCTGTCCGACGCCATCAGCTACGAGCTGTTTGCGCAGGTCATAGCCGCGTCGTTCCCCGTGTTCGTCGCGCTGGAAAACGGCGGGGTGCAGCTCCCCGACTATGTGACGGAGGGGCAGGAAGGCGACGGCGAACGCCGGGAACGCCAGCTTGTCCAGGACCTCAGCCCCGGCCAGGTCTTCTACGGCAACGAGAACGAAAAGCCGTATGTGCTGGAATCGAAGCGCCCCTCGGCCAACTTCTCCGCGTTCGTTGAGATCGTGCTGCGGGCGACGGCGGCCTCCGTGGGCATCCCCTACGAATCGCTGACGAAAGACTTTTCCAAGACCAACTACTCCAGCGCCCGCGCCGCGCTTAACGAGGCGTGGAAGCTCTACAGCTTTTACCGCAACTGGTTCGGGCGGCTTTACTGCCAGCCCGTTTACGAGATGGTCATAGAGGAGGCGTTCCTCCGGGGCATGTTCGAGCTTCCGAAAGGCGCGCCGGGCTTCTACGAGGCCCGCAAATTCTGGTGCAACGTGGACTGGATCGGCCCCTCGCGCGGGTTCGTGGACCCGGTGAAGGAGATCACGGCCACCATCCTCGCGCTGCAAAACCGCCTGATGACCTACGGCGAGGCGTGGGCCGAAACGGGCAGGGACTTCGACGAAGGCTACGCCCGGATGCTGGAGGAATCTCCTCTGCTGGCGCTGCTCGGCCCCCTGAGCCTGAGCACCAAGCTCGGGAAGGCTGGCAAGGACGCGGCCCCGGAGGGCGACGAAAAGCCGGAAGGTAAGGCCCTCGAAGAGGGGACGGGAGAAGAAGATGAATGAGTTATGGGCGTTGCCCTTTGAAATGGCGGAGCAGGTGCTGGCTGAATTGGACTCGGCAAAGTCGAACCCTCAAGCGCTGGTTGAAGGATTTCCGGAGCGGAAGGCGCGTGGCTACGAGCTTGTCGGCGGGGTGGCCGTCATCCCGGTATCCGGGCCAATCGTCAGGGAGCAGGGCTGGTACGGGACGGGGCAGGATGCCGTGGCGTCGTCGTTGAAGGCCGCGCTTGCCGACCCCGCCGCCCGCGCCATCCTGCTCGACATCACCAGTCCGGGCGGCGTCGTGGCGGGCACGAAGGAGCTTGCCGACGCCATAGCCGAGGCCCGGACGAAGAAGCATTGCGCCGCCTACGCCAACGGCCTGTGCACGTCCGCCGCGTACTGGCTGGCGTCGGCCACCGGGACCGTGTACGCGCCGCTGACCGCCACAGTCGGCAGCATCGGCGTGATCATGACGATCACCAACTACGCGAAGCTGGAAGAGAAATGGGGCATTTCCACCGTGACCATCACGGGCGGCAAGTGGAAGGCGGCCGGACAGGGCGGCGAGCTGACCGACGAGGAACGCCAGTATTTTCAGGAACGGATCAACACCCTGCACCAGATTTTCAAGGCCGATGTGGGCCGTCACATGGGGTTGACGGCTGACCCGCAACTGTGGGGCGAGGCGCAGCTTTTGCTGGCGCAGCCCGCGCGGGAGCTTGGCCTTGTCACCGATATCGTCAGGGATCGCGACGCCGCGATCCGCAAACTCGCTGTGGAGGCACAGATGACCAGAGAAGAACTCGCCGCGCAGTCCCCGGAACTGGTGGACGCGCTGCTGGCCGAAGGCAGGCTGAAAGCGGAGGCCGAGAACAAGGCGAACATGGACAAGGCGGCGGCTGATGCCGTGGCCGGCGCACTCGCCGTGGTGAAGGCCGTGGCGGGCGATGAGGCGGCGTCCCGCGTCGAGACGACGCTGAACACCCTCCGGGCCACCGGGATGAGCGCCGAGCAGATCGCCACCGTAGCCCCGTTGCTGGCGAAGGCCGAAGCGCCCGTGCATGAGAATGCCGAGGCGAAAACCCGTGCGGGTATCCTCGCCGGACTCCAGAATGTCCACCAGAATCCCGTAGCAGCCTCGCCGGGGACGGTTCCCACGGCAACTACGAAAAGCCCGCTGCTGGCGGACGCCGAACGTCGCGCCGGAGTAGCGAAGTAAGGAGACATCATGTCCAAGATCATCGTCAATACCGAAGTCATGGGGCCGGACTTTTCCGAGCTGGTCCTGCATGAGCTGAACTACGAGTGGAGCCGCGAGGTTGTGACGTTGGCGGCTTCGGAAGCGGATCTTCCGTTCGGCATGGTGCTGATGCGCGAAGCCGGGGAATACAAGCCGCTGACGGAATCCACGGTCGAGAGCGCCCAGAAGTTGGGCGGCGCGCCCGTCGCCGTGCTCATCGGCGCTGTCAAAGCCAGCGAGTCCGCACAATCCGGCGTCGTCATCCGGCGCGGGGCCATCCTGAACGGCGCGGCCCTCAAGTTCGACGCCAGCGTCACTACGTTGCAGGCCGATGCGAAGCTGGCCCTGTCCGATCTCGGCATCGTCATCAAGGAGTAAACCATGCCCATACAGAACTATCCCACGGTGTTCGAGTGCACCGAAATGACCGCGGCGGTCAACAAACTGCCCGCACTTCCCGTCTATTTCCGCAGGCTGTTCGAGGTGAAGGGCGTGAAGACCACGACCGTTTCCCTCGACATCAGGAAAGGCCGCATCGTGCTGATCGGGGACTCGGAACGCAATACCGCCCCGGAGAGCCTTGCCGGGCGCGGGGCCAAGCGGGAGTGGATGCACCTCTCCTGCGCGCATCTTGCCATGTCCGACACGCTGGCGCCCGAAGACCTTCAGGATGTGCGGGCGTTCGGTTCCACCGAGCCGATTTCGGTTGCCGAAGTCTATAACGACAAGATGCAGCAGTTGAAGGATAACATGACGGCGACGATGGAGTTCCATCGTCTTGGGGCCATCAAGGGCGTGGTGCTCGACGCTAACGGCACTACCGTCCTGCATGACATCTTCAACACCTTCGGGGTCACTAAGAAGAAGATGGACATTTCGTTCCCAAAGACGGCCGCCGACGATGCGAACCCCATTCTGACAAGCATCCTCAACGCCAAGCGGCATGTCGAGGCCGCGATGGGCGGCACGCCGTTCAGCCATATCGAGTGCATCATCGGCTCGGACGCCTACGACATGCTGACGTCCCACAAACTGGTGCGGGAGTATTTTGAAAGATGGCTCTCCAATAGATCGAATTTTGGCGACAACGACTACCGTAAGCGCGGCTTCCCTTACGGCGGCCTGACGTTTGTGGAGCGTTCCGATGTGGTGGGCGGCAAGACGATGGTGGATGCCAAGAAGGGGCACGTCTACCCGGTCGGCCCCGGCATTTTCAAGCAGTACCACGCGCCCGCCGACTGGATGGAAACGGTCAATACGATGGGGCTCGAATACTACGCGCGCATGGACTTAAAGGAAAAAGGCCGCGGCATCGACATTGAAGTCCAGTCCAACCCGCTCACGCTCTGCACGTTCCCCGAAGCTCTGATCGAGCTGAACTTCAAGGCTGCGTAGTCATGGCCGATTTCGATCTCGCCTACGCGCCCGTCGCCAAGTGGGAAGGCGGCTGGACGCACGATTCCGGCGACAAGGGCGGGGAGACGTTCCGCGGGTGCGCCCGCAACTTCTTCCCGAACGAACCGATCTGGCCCGTCATCGACCGGGAAAAGAGCCATCCCTCCTACAAGCAGGGCAAGGCCGCCTTCTCCGCGCACCTTATGGGGATTCCGAGCCTCACCGGGTGCGTCAAGGGTTGGTACAAGAAAGAGTGGTGGGACAAGCTCGGGCTCGAACGGTTCGAGCAGATCGTGGCCGACGAGCTGTTCGAGCAGGCCGTGAACCTCGGCAAGGCGGGCATGGGGCGTTACCTGCAACGGCTCTGCAACGCCTTCAACTGGCGGAAGGACGGCAGCGCGGACGGGGCACGCCTGTTCGACGATCTCCAGACGGACGGCGTCGTCGGCCCGAAGACGCTTTCGGCCCTTTCCATCGTCCTTTCCCGGAACGACGCCCGGCGCATCGTGCACCTCATGAACTGTATGCAGGGCGCGCACTACGTAAACAGCGCGGCGAACCGTTTCCCGCTGCGGAAATTCTGCGTCGGCGGCTGGCCGACGCGCACCTATGACCCCGGACAGGAGGTCTTCTGATGGATTTCGCTACGTTGATGGATTCCCAGTCCGGCATCGTCGCGTTGGGCATGGCCGCCGTTTCCGGCGTTTGCGCGTTCATCTGCGCGTTCATGCCCGCGCCCACGGAGCAGTCGGGCATGTTGTACCGGATTGTCTACGAGCTGCTGAACTGGATCGGCTGCAACAAGGGCAAAGCCAAAAACGCCGACGACGCGGGCAATGGCGGCAAGTGATGCATGGTCGGCCCTCGTCCGCATCCTTCAACTGGTTCTTGAAGGTTTTCGGGAATACCGCCGCCGTTCCCGTGTGGGCGCTGTGCGCTCTGACGGCGGCTCTGCATGGCTGCGGAAGTTCGGGGGCGCTGACAAGCGTGCCTCCCGCACCGATGACGCCGGGGGCGATCATCACTGAGGCGTGGGCCTACGAAGAGGACGGGCAATGGAAGATGGAACATGGAGGCTGGATTCACATTCCGGCAAATGAGGGCGCGGAGCTGCTGCTCTGGATTGAACACGCGGAGGAACTATGCCGCTGACCACGGAAACGCTGCTGGCCTATTCGATGGGCATCATCGGTACATTGCTTGTGCTGCTCATTTCGCTCGTCGTCTATGTCTTCCTGACGCTCAGGGAGGAAGTCCGGGGCGTTTCATCCGATTTGTCCGAGTTGAACAAACATCGGGTGAAGCTCGTCCACATTGATGATTGCCGCCTGACGGTAGCGCGTGTCCATGAACGGTTGGACGACTACGAAGACGCCATGCAGGGCCTCAGCGAACGCATGGCCCGGACCGAGGCGCTGTTGCAGGAGCGGGGAGGGCATTCATGAACCAGAGCTTCTTCAAGGACATCCTGGAACAGGAAATCCACTCCGTGTTCCTGAACCCCGCCGAATTCGGGGAATCCGTCACGCTGGAAGGCAGAACGCTCGACGCCGTGGTGGACAGGCCGGAAATGGCATGGCCCGAAGCGGACGACAGGCCCGGCGTTTCCCACAGGCTCGTGGTGCTGTCCGTGGCCCTGTCCGACTTCCCGGACGAGCTGTACCCCGGCACGAGCGTGACGTTCAACGGCGAACGCTGGTTCGTGGCCACAGCCGACCGCGAAGCGCTGCGGACCATCCGGCTGTACAGGGAGGCGGCATGATCCGGCTCGACATCCCCAACATGGACGAAACGATCCGGGCGCTCACGGCCTCGCTCCAGCACATGCCGAAGGAGTGCGAGAGCGCCGTTTCACGGGCCATCAACCGGACGTTGAACGCCATGCGTGCCGAGGCGATCCGCATTGCGCGGCGGGCCTATGTCTACGTGCCTCCGGGAAGGCTCTTCGACCAGCTCTACTTGAAGAAGGCGCAAAGGGGCACCACGAAGGCTTGCCTCTACATTTCCGGGCGGCGCGGCATCTCCCAGTACCACTTCCGTCCGGCTCCGAAGTTCCCCGGAACCAAGCCCCCGGCGGGCGTTTCGGCGCAGATCCGGCAAGGCGGTACGCGGAAGGTCTATCAGGAGCCCGGCTACTCGAAGCCCTTCATCATGAAGAAGCTGCGGGGGATCGATTTCGGCGGCTACGGCGTGTTCATGCGCAAGAAAGGCGTGAACAACTTCCACAAAAAAGGCCGCAAGGGGGCGGAAGGGCTTGTCTGGAAAGGGGTGAAAATGCTGTTCGGCGCGTCGCCCATCCAGTCGTTGCTCAAGAAGGAAAACCAGCAGCAGATCGTGGACAAGGCGTCTGAGGTTTTTCCCCGCCGTCTGCAACACGAGGTCAACTTTCAAATCGGCAAACTGGCCGCATCAGGAAAAATGCGATGAGAAGCAGAGAGTTATTGTTGGCGGTCAAGGAAATGCTGACCGAGGCCATGAAAGAGTACCCTTTCCCCGCTCCTGACGGTTCCTGTGAAGACCTTCAAGTGTTCCTTCACGGTTTGCCCGACGAGCAGGGGAGAAGGACGTACCCGTTCATCTGCGTCCGGTGGGTCAGCGGCGACATCAACGAAGGCGTGGATGGCTACATCGGCGCGGAAGGCCGGGAAACGCTGGCGCTGGTGCTCGGCATGTACGCGCCGGAGAGCCAGGAGCAGGCCGGGCTGATCCTCGCGGAACTGCTCGACTGGACGCGGGCCGTCCTGCGCCGAAATCGGGTTGTCGACAAAAAGTTCCAGTTGGAGCTTCCCCTCAAAGCGTCCATCCCCGACCCTGAAAAACAGTGGATGGAGTACCATATGGCGACTGTTTTCCCGGAATACCAGTATATTATCCCGTCCACCCCGTTGGGCGGCATTTTGAAGGAACACACCTATGAGTGAGCAGGAATCCCCCAAAACAGCCCGGAAATCGCCTGTGAGGGCCGAAAGCCCGTCCCCGGAGCTGATTGCCCGCCGGAAGCAGGCGCTGACCGTGTATGTCGGCCCGGACAGGCCGTTCGGCCTTCCCCTGCGGACCAGCGCCGTCCTGCGTGGCGAACCGCTTCCGCAGCTTGCCGCCGTCATTGATGCCAACCCGGATCTGAAAAAGCTGTTCGTCCCGGTGGAGAAGCTGGCCGAAACCCGTTGCCAGCTCCGCAAGGAAGGCAGCGGTATACAGCGGCTTTTCAAAACCATCAGCGAGGCCAGCCGCAAGGCTCGGAAGACCAAGGAGTAGGCTATGGCTTTCAAACACGGCGTATACACCAGCGAACTGCCCACGAGCATCCTCCCGGCCCGTTCCGTGGACAGCAACGTGGTCTTCGCGGTCGGCACGGCGGCGGTTGACCGCCTTGCTGCGGGCAAGCCCCGCTACGTGAACCGGCTGCGCATGTATTATTCGTATGACGAGTTCGTCTCGGAAATGGGGTGGGACGAGGAGAACTTCAACAAATACAGCTTGCAGGAGCTTGCGTACAGCCACTTCGCGCTCTACCGGGGCGCGCCGCTGGTGGTGTGCAACGTCTTCGATCCCGCCGTCCACAAAACGAGCGTCAGCAGCGAGGCCGTGAGCTTTGACGCCAAGGGTGCGGCTTCGCTCAAGCACGGCTCCGTTTCCAAGCTGGTGCTGAAAAATGCGGAAAGTTCCACAACCTACGTCGAAGGCACCGACTACACGCTGGACCCGATCTCCGGAGAACTGTCCCGCATCGAGGGCGGGAGCCTTCCCGCCGAAGCGAACGTGACAGCCGGGTACGACTATGCGGACGTGTCGCTGGTGGACAGCGCGGACGTCATCGGCGGCATCAACGAATCCACGGGAGAATCGGAAGGGCTGGAGCTGATCGATTCCGTGTTCCCGCAGTTCCGGCTCGTGCCGGGCAGCATCCTTGCCCCGCGCTTCTCCGAAGACCCCGCCGTGGCCGTGGTCATGGCGGCGAAGGCGGACGGCATCAACGGGCTGTTCAAGGCCGTGGCCCTCGCGGACATCCCGACCGAAGGCGAGCACGGGGTCAAGAAGTACACGGATGTCCCCGCATACAAGCAGAACAACAACCTCTCGGACGAGCTGCTGATCGTGTGCTGGCCCAAGGTGAAGCTCGGGGACCGCGTGTTCGGCCTCGCCACGCACCTCACCGGGCTCATCTCGCAGACCGACGCCGACCGGGAAGGGGTCCCCTACGCCAGCCCGTCCAACAAGCGGCTGGAGATCACGAGCATCGGCTATCCCGACGAAAAGGAGGAGGGCGGCTGGAAGGAACTCTTCCTCGGCCTCGACAAGTGCAACTACCTGAACGGCGAGGGCATCTACACCGCCGTGAATTGGGACGGCGGCATGAAGTCGTGGGGCGGGCGCATGAGCGTGTACCCCTCGAACACCGACCCCAAGGACTGCCAGGACGCCATCCGCCGATTCTTCAACTGGTACCAGAGCACGTTCATCCTGACGTACTTCCAGAAGGTGGACAACCCGCTGACCCGCCGCCAGATCCAGACCATCCTGAAAAGCGAGCAGATCCGGCTGGACGGCTATGCGGCCCGCGAGATGCTCCTTGGCGGTTCCATCTCCTTCGACGAGTCGGACAATCCGACGACCGATCTCATCGACGGCATCGCCCGGTTCCACCTGCGGCTCACCCCGCCGCCCGCCAACCGTGAGATCGACGGCATCTTTGAATTCGACACCGACAACCTGAGCGTCCTGTTCAGCTAACGGAGAGGCCATGAGTCGTCCTGAGCAAACAATCGCCTACCGCGTGTACTGGCAGGGGAAAGACCTTCTGGGCACGGCCCAGATCGAGATGCCGCAGGTACAGTACATGACCGAAACCCTGAGCGGTTCCGGCCTTGCCGGGGAAATCGAATCCCCGACCATCGGGCTCACGCAGTCCATGACCTGCAAGATGACCTTCACGAGTGCGACCAAGGATGTTTTCGACATTCTGGACTGGACGCTCCAGCCGCTGTTCGAGTGCTACAGCGCCTTGCAGATCGTGGACGAGAGCACCAGCATCCGCGAATCCATCCCGTATCGGCTCAATATCGTTGGCCGTCCGAAAAACATGAGCCTCGGCACGATGGAGCAGGGCAAGAAGCACGGCAACGATCTTGAGTTGGAAGTGACCCGCCTCGAAATCCTGCTGGACGGCGAGGAACAGCTCCTCATCGACAAGATCAACTTCATCCACCGGGTGAAGGGCAACGACCTGCTGGCCGCCGTCCGCGTCCAGATGGGCCTCAACGCATAGGAGAAAACATTATGGAAAAAAAACAGGTCAAGCTGCTGGAACCTATCATCGTCGGCGGTGAAGAGCTCACCGAAATCACTATCCGCCGATCCACGGTTGGAGATGAAGAGGACGCTATGGAAATGGCCATCAGGCTCAAGCGCCCGAAGAACTCGGTCACGGTCGAGGTCTGCATGTTCAGCAAGCTCACCAGACTGCCTTACGACGCGATCCGAAGCCTGTACGGGCCGGACTACACGGCGTTGCGCGAAGCCCTGAACGAGTTGAACGCTCCGGAGGGAGAGGACCCTACGATGACTCCGGAGACGGATGGGATGCCGGAGAGAAGCTTGGAAGACTAAGGTCGGGCATGTTGCAGCTCGGACGCTTCAGCAACTGGTCGCGTTCGGACATCCGGGAGATGACTCCGGCGGAGTTCGCCGGATACGTTCAGGCCGCCAATGGCATTGCGGAGGATGAATATGGCTCGTGAATTCAGCGTATCGTTCGCTCTTGGAGCGACTTTGGACAGCAGCTACGGCTCCGCGTTCAAGGCCGCAACAGGGCAGGTGCGCGGCATCACGCAGGCCATCCGCGACATGGAGCAATCTCCCGTGGGCCGCCTTGGGTCCAGCTTGGTCAATCAGCAGAAGGCCATCCGAGGAACCCGAGCGGAACTGGACAGGGCGCGCGGCGTGCTGGACGCGCTGCGCGCTCAGGCCGATGCCGCAGGGGGAGCTTCTGGCAGGCTGGCGATTCAGATACGGCAGGCGGAAACGGAAGTTTCCGGGCTAACCTCCCGTCTGGAGAGGCAGAACTCGGCTTTTGCCGAAACCCGCGCCAGAGCAGCCACGGCGGGCGGCTCCGTGCAGGGGCTTATCAATCAGTACCGACAGCTCCGTGGAGAAATCGAAAGCCAGCGGACGACGAAGGCCCGTGTGGAGTCCGGGCTGGAAATCGCCCGTGCGGAGGATTCCCAACGCACGGTTTTACGCGACACTTTAGCCGCCACGCCCAAGGAACAGCGCCGGAGCGTCATGGCCACGATGGTCGGGGAGCAGAGCGCGGCCTTGAAAGGACTGGGCACACAGTTGCGCACGGCCCAGCAGCAATTGGCCACGCTGCGCGCCCGTGCCGATGCCGCTGGCGGCGCATCCGGCACCTTGGCCCGTCAGATCCGGCAGGCAGAGGATTCCGTCAATGTTTTGAATCGGCAGGTGCGTCTGTCCGGCGCGGCCTTCCGCGAGACGGTGGCTGCCGCAACGGGCGCGGGAGGGTCCATTCGTGAACTGTCACGGGAGTACCGCGGGCTGGCGGAAAACGCGGCACGGGCACAGCGTATCCAGCAGGCCGTGCAAGCGAACCGTCAGCGGAGGGACACCCTGCGTTCCCAGCGGGATGATCTGAATGGGCGGTTGATGGGTACTGCGGCGCAAGCCGCCACCGTAGCCATGCCCGTCAAGCTGGCCGTTGATTATGAATCCAGCATGGCTGACGTGAAAAAGGTCACGGATTTTGACGATACGGGCTTCAAGATGTTCAGCCAAGACTTGCTGGAAATGTCCACCCGGCTGCCGATGACGGCCAAGGGGCTGGCTGAAATTGCCGCAGCGGCAGGTGCGGCAGGCATCAAACAGGAAGAACTGCTCGTTTTTTCCGAGGACGCCGCCAAGATGGGCGTCGCCTTTGACATCAGCGCAAAAGAAGCCGGGAATGCTATGACCGGCTTGCGCAACAACTTCAAGCTCAGTCAGGATGGTGTACGCCTGTTGGGCGATTCCATGAATGCGCTTGCCAACAGCATGGATGCCAAAGCCGCCCAGATTGTCGATTTTGCCAACAGAACCGGCGGGGCAGCCAAGATTTACGGCTTTACAGGACAGGAGGTTGCGGCTCTGGGGGCTACGTTCCTCGATGCCAAGGTGGGGGCCGAGGAAGCGTCTACGGCTACCAACGCCATGTTCGTTCGTCTGGGCACGGCGGACACGCTGTCGAAAGACGCCCAGGAAGCGTTTCAGTCGCTCGGCATGAGCGGCGAAGGGATGGCAAAGGCGTTTCGGCAAGACGCCCAAGGCGCATTGCTGCACTTCATGCAGACCGTCGCCAAAAGCAAAGATCCCATGCGGGCGCTCAACGCCATCTTCGGCGCGGAACATGCCCCTAAGATTGCACGTCTGGTCAACAACCTGAATCGCTATGACATGGCGTTGGACAAGGTTTCCACGACTGAGAAGTACCGTAATTCCATGCAGCAGGAATATGATACCCGTGCCGATACGACCGCCAACCATATCCAATTGCTGCAAAACAGCATGACCCGTTTGGGGACCATCGTCGGTACTGCGCTGCTGCCTGTGGTGAGCGCCGTGGCGCGTGGTCTGAGCGGCGTGGCCACCCGTGCGGGCGATCTTGCCCAGCGTTTCCCCCGGACGACCGCCGTGTTCATGACCGGAGCCACGGTGATAGCCGGGCTTGCCGTGGGCGGTCTGGCTCTGGGGCTGGTCATCAACGGTGTGAAGACATCCGTGGCCTCTCTTCGCAGCGCCACCTTACTGCTTTCCAATTCCCAACGGCTGGCCACGGCACAGACATGGGC
>NZ_JH114231.1:418227-425187 GCF_000224655.1 Bilophila sp. 4_1_30 | reverse complement strand
CAGCCGCATCGCCGGAGCAGGTTCGCGTTTTTTCGCTGGCGGCTTGCGTTCCATCCTTGTCGCGTCCGGCGTGGGGGCATTGCTGGTGGCGCTAGGCTTTGCCGTGGATTTCGTGATCGAGCATTGGGGCACCATTGGCCCCGCCCTGAAAGGAATCTGGGATGGCATCGTGGGGACCATTTCTCAGACTGTGGGCAGCATCATCAACTTCTTTGTGATCGGTTGGGCCTCCATTACGGATACATGGAACCGTCTGGGCGTCTTCTTTTCCGTGCTCGGCGGCAACCTCCTTAAAGTATTTGAGCCTGCCATCACGTTCATCACCGGGTTGTTCTCCAGAGCAAAGAACACCTGCCTACAGGTATGGTCGAGCGTCACGGGCTTTTTCAGCGGGCTGTGGGGAGGCGTCACGAGCGCTGCGGAAAGCACATGGACATGGATTACGGATGCCGCTTCTACAGCGTGGAATGGCGTAACCGGGCTTTGGAACGGCGTCACAAGTTTCTTTGCCGTCATGTGGGATGGCGTCAGCGCAGGCGCCGGCGTCATGTGGGGCTGGATGAGCGACGCCGCTTCTGGTGCATGGAACGGCATCGTTTCTGTTTGGGAGGGTGCAACGAATTTTTTCGGTGGTCTTTGCGATGCCATCACGGGCGTGTTCGCCAGCATGTTCCAGTGGCTGCGGGACAGCTTCGATTGGGTTTTCAGTACTATCGACACGGTAAAATCAGCCGTAGATAAAGTCACCGGGGCGGTGTCCGACGCATGGAATACGGCCTTCGGAGACGATGGGGAAACACCCTCGGAAAAGTCCACGCCCGTGGCATCCGCTGCGCCCGAACCACCCAAAGCCATATCTATGTCCACCAGCGGTAAAAAGGCGGCTCAGACTGCTCCTCCCGTATCGGAGAGTCCGGCCAAGCCATCTTATCAAAGCCGGGCGGATGCCGTGGCAGGTTTGGCCTCCACTCCCGCCAGCAGCTCCAACAAGAAGGGGAAGGGCGGCAAGAAAGGGAAGGGACCCGGACCCGTTACGGTCGTATCGCTGGACAGCGGCAACAGGTTCAGCACGGTATTCATCCCGGCTGCGAAGAAGGACAAGCCCGTGGGGGCTTCTGTGCTCATGGCTTCAGCGTCCGGGCAAAGTCCTGTCGGCGCGAAGTTCGGCCGCGATGCCTTTCCGCCCGTGCTTCCACAGACGCCGATGTTGCTGGAGCGCAACAAAAAGGCTCCCACGCAGCGCCAGCCGGAGGCCTCGGGCGACATCCAGATCGTGCAGCATTTCAACATCGCGGATGCGGGGAATCTCCCCGCGCTCAAAAAGGAGCTCCGGCGTCTGGAGCCGGAGTTTGAAAAGCTCGTCCGGCGCGCGCTCGAAAGGATGCGTTCGGACAAGGCGAGGACGGCACATGCCCAGTGAGAAGACGACGCGGCAGGGGCAGGCGTGGGACCAGCTTGCGAAGGACGCCTACGGAGACGAGCTGCGGCTCGGCACGCTGTTCCCTGAGAACGTGGACGAAATGGACACCCTGATCTTCGGCGGCGACGTGCGCGTGGTTGCGCCGGAAGCGCCGTCTGTCGCCAAGGTGTCCTCGCTGCCCCCGTGGGAGCGTATGTGATGCGCCGCGCAGCCGTGACCGTCAGCATCAAGGGCCATGACGTGACCCTCGACCTCATGCCGTACCTCGTCAGCCTGACCTACACCGACAAGGCCGACGAGGAGCTGGACGATCTCCAGATCGTGCTGGAGGACCGCGAGGGCATCTGGCAGGGGGACTGGCTCCCGCAGACCGGGGACGTGATCGAGGCCAGCATCCTCACGGAGAACTGGCGGGAGATCGGCGCGGTCGAGGAGCTGCCCTGCGGGAAGTTCGAGGTGGACGAGATGGAGCTCGAATCGAGTGCGGAGGGAGGCGACACCGTGACCGTCAAGGCCGTGCCCGCCGCCGTGAAGTCCTCGCTCATGCTCCAGAAGAAGACCCGCTCGTGGGAGAAGACGCCGATCACCACGGTCATCGCGGACATTGCCGGGGCCGCCGGGCTGGACACGCTCTACCGGGGGCCTGAGCTGGTCTATGAACGGGTGGAGCAGCGGCAGGAGAGCGACCTTGAGTTCATGCAGCGCATCACCAAGGAGCAGGGCCTCCGGCTGGCGGTGAAAAGCGACAGGGTGGTCGTGTACGCGGGCCAGACGGCGGACCGGCTGGAGCCCATCGCCATCAGGCGGGCGCCGGAGGCCGACCCCGGCGAGGGGCTGGACTTCCAGTCCTTCCGGGCCAAGCGGACGACCGAGGGCATCTACACGCAATGCGTGGTCGGCTACACGAAAGCGGCGGATTCCGAGACGATAGAGACACAGTACGAGCCGAACATCCCGCCGACGACCGGGCGCGTGCTCTACATCAACAAGCGGATCGAGAATCAGGCGCAGGCCGAGCGCATGGCGAAGGCGGAGCTGCGCGACAAGAACCGCAAGGAACAGACCGCCTCGCTGTCCGGCATGGGCGACACCCGGTTCCGGGCGGGCACCGTGCTGGACATTCAGGGATGGGGCCGCTTCGACTCGAAATACGTCATCGCCCAGGCGACGCACACGTTCTCGGCGGATGGCGGCTATACGACCAGCCTCGAGCTGGAAAAGGCGCTGGATTACTGATGGATATGAAGATGAACGAACTTGCCCGCGTGGGTTTTGTCGTGTCCCGCCAGCCTGAGAAGCACCGCGTCCGGGTGGAGTTCCGTGACACCGTGACCGCGAAGCTCGTCTCCGGGTGGCTCCCCGTGCTGGTGCCCCGCGCCAGCGCGGACATGGCTTTCGACCTGCCGGACGTGGGGGATCAGGTGCTCTGCCTGTTCCTCGGCAACGGGCTGGAGGAGGGCTTCGTGCTCGGCTCCATGTATGGGGCGCAGAAACCGCCCGTGGCGAGCGGCGACAAGTTCCACCGGACGTTCAGCGACGGCACCACGCTTGAGTACGACCGCGCCGCGCACAAACTCAGGGCCTCGGTCAGAGGCGACGTGGAGGCCAGCGTGACCGGAAATGTTGAAGTGACGCTTCAAGGAAACGGCAAGGTGACGGCTGGCGGCGCGCTGGAGCTGACCTCGGCGGCGAAGATCGGCCTGAACACGCCCGCGCTCTCGATGGGCGGGTCCGGAGGCGGGGGGACGGAGGCCGCGACGCAGGGGAACATCCGGCACCGGGGCAACATAACCGTCACCGGGGGAGACGTGACCGTGAACGGCATTTCCTTCCTCAGCCATGTCCACGACTGTCCGCACGGCGGGACCACCGGAGCGCCCAAATGATGTACCAGGGCGTCCTCGGCACCTTCTTTTTCACCGTGAGCGACTTTGAGGTGGCGACGTTCCGCGACCTCAAGCAGCAGCGGGAGATCCAGTTTGCCGAGCACAAATGCGTGTCCGGGCTCCCTAAAATGCAGCACACGGGCCGCAATCTGGACACCCTCAGCCTGACCGTGCAGCTTTTCCCGCTGACGCCGCTGGCCCTGACCGTGGACATGCGGATCGACGCCCTGCGCGAGTTGGCGGTGCTCGGCGAGGAGGTCCCGCTCGTGCTCGGCCTGACCTACTACGGCCTGTACGTGCTCAAAAGCGTTGAGGTGCAGCACCGGATTTTCCACAACGGCGTGACCATGAGCGCCGAAATAGCCCTGAACCTCACGGAGTACAATTGATGGAACTGACTGTGGATATGGGCGTGCCCACGTCCGTGGAAATCGGCGCGACGGGGCTGCGCGGTCTGGCGCAGGAAATCCGCACGGCGCTGGCGACCCGCAAGGGGTCCGTGGCGCTCGACCGGGACTTCGGCCTGTCGTGGGAGCTGATCGACCTGCCCCTTCCGGAGTCGAGGCCGCTGCTCGTCGCGGAGATAGGGCGGGGGCTGGAGCGCTGCGTCCCGCGCATCAAGGTCAAGAGCGTGACCTTCAGGACGGACGCGCCCGGAGCGTCTGACGGGAGGCTGACGCCCGTGGTCACGGTCGAAATCCGCAAGGAGTATTTGAATGACTTCCGTTGACCTGTCGGCCCTGCCGTCCGTCGCCTTCGCGCCGCAGAGCGCCGGGGAGACGGAGACGGCGATCATCACGGCGTATGAGGCCATCGCCAAGGCGACGCTCCAGCCGGGCGACCCGGTGCGCCTGTTCCTTGAGTCGCTGGCCTACATCCTTTCGGTCCAGAACGGGCTCATCGACCTTGCCGGGAAGCAGAACCTCCTTGCCTACGCGCGGGGCGGTCATCTCGACCATCTCGGCGCGCCGATGGGCGTGATCCGCATCAAGCCGCAGCCAGCCCGGACGACCGTCCGGTTCGGCGTTGACGAGGCGCTGGACTTCGCCGTGCCCATCCCTGCGGGGACGCGCGTGACCACGCAGTCCGGCGGGGTCATGTTCGCCACGCTGTCCGACGCCGTGCTTGCCGCGGGGGAGCTTTTTGTCGAAACCTCCGCGAAGGCCACGGAAGCGGGGGCCTCGGGCAACGGCCTGTTGCCGGGCCAGATATGCCGCCTCGTCGATCCGCTGCCGTACATCACGCTGGTGAGCAACGTGGCCACCACGCTTTCCGGCTGTGACGAGGAGGGGGACGAGCGGTTCCGCGACCGCATCCGCATGGCTCCGGAGAGCTTTTCCGTTGCCGGGCCGAACGGCGCGTATGAAGCGCGGGTCAAGGCGGTGAGCGCCGACATCAGCGCGGTGAGCGTCACCTCCCCGACGCCGGGCATCGTGGACATCCGTTTTGTCATGACGGACGGGGAACTGCCGGACGCGGCCATGATCGAAGAGGTGGAGAACGCGCTGACGCCCAAGGACGTGCGCCCGCTCACCGACAAGGTGCTCGTCGGGTCGCCGGAGACGGTGGAGTACGCGCTTGCCGGGAAGTGGTTCCTGTCGTCGTCGGACTCCACGCTGCTGGCCTCGATCACGAAGGCCGTGGATGCGGCTGTGGAAGGGTATCGCCTCTGGCAGCGGTCGAAGCCGGGGCGGGACATCAACCCCGACGAGCTGGTGGCCCGGATGCGCAACGCCGGGGCCAAGCGCGTGGAACTGGAGACACCCGTTTTCAAACGGCTCACCGAGACGCAGATAGCGCGCGAGACGTCCGTGGCCATGACGTTCGGCGGGGTGGAAGATGAGTAGCCGGCGCATCGGTTCCACCCCGTTCCTTGAGCTGCTCCCGGATTCCATCGCTGGCGATCCGGCGATCCGGGCGGCGGCCGACGCGCTGGACGGGCTGCTTGTGCCGTCCGTGAAGGCCATCCCGTCGCTGCTGCTGTACGCGCGGCTCTACGGCAAGGAGCCGGACCTGCTGCCGCCCCTGCGCCGCCTTGCGGAACAGGCCGGGGGCTTGCGGGCGCTTGAAGAGCCGCTGCTCGACCTGCTGGCGTGGCAGCTCCACGTCGACAATTACGACATCGCCCGGACGTACGCGGAACGGCTGGAGATGGTGAAGACGGCCATCGCCGTGCACCGCAAAAAGGGGACGCCGTGGGCCGTGGAAACCGCCGTGACCGCCGCCCTCGGCAACGTCGAGACGACCGTGACGGAGTGGTACGACTACGAGGGCGGCCAGCCGTACCATTTCAAAGTGCTGGTGACGCTGTTTGAGCAGGGCATCGTTGCCGACGACATCAACCGCGCCCGCCAGATCGTACTTGAGACGAAGAACACCCGGTCGCACCTCGACCACCTCGGCATCACCGTGGCGCTCGGCAGCAACTGCGAGACGCGCTTCGGGGCAGCCCTCGGCATGGGGAACACCATGACCATCTGGCCCGAGGAGATCACGGATCTGGAACAGGAACTTTCGCTGAATACGGGCGCCATCGCGCACTGGCAGCACATTTTGACCATCGCACCGGAGGAGATATGAGCCAACAATTCCGTACTGTAACGACCAACGCCGGACGCAACGCCGTCCGGGAAGCGCTGGCGCAGGGCAAGACCGTCAAGCTCTCGCACATGTCCGTGGGCGACGGCGGGGGCAGCCCGGTCACGCCCACGTCCTCGATGACGGCCCTCGTGAACGAGCGTTTCCGCGCCCAGATCAACGACATCGTGCTTGATCCGGACACCCCGGATTTGTTCACCGCCGAGCTGTTCATCCCGCAGGCCGAGGGCGGCTGGTACATCCGCGAGGTGGGCCTGTGGATGGACGACGGGACGCTGTTCGCCGTGGGCAACACGCCGCTGACCGAGAAGCCGGACATCAGTTCCGGCGCGGCAACGGACCTGCTTGTCCGGCTCATCATCCGCGTCCTCGATGCGGCCACGGTTTTCATCGAGATCGACCCGGCGCAGGTGCTGGCGACGCGGGAGTACGTCGACCGCAAGCTCGACGCGCACAACAAGGACGGCGGAGCGCACGAGACGCTGGCCCGCAAGAGCGTGCAGATCAAGGCCGGGACGGGGCTCACGGGCGGCGGCACGCTCGAAGCCGACCGGACGCTGACCATCAAGTACGGCAACACGGCGGGCACCGCGTGTCAGGGCAATGACGTGCGCCTTGCCGACGCTCGGACGCCAAAGCCGCACAAGGCGACCCACCAGACCGGAGGTTCGGACGCCATCACGCCAGCGGACATCGGGGCTGCGGCCAAGACGATTCAGATCAAGCCGGGCACGGGCCTCACTGGGGGCGGCACTCTCGAAGCGGATCGAACCCTGACGGTCAGCTATGGCACGGCTGCGGGCACAGCGTGCCAAGGGAACGACGCTCGTCTGAGCAATGCCCGGACGCCCACGGCACACAAAGCCACACACAAGACCGGGGGCACGGACGCGCTCACTCCTGCGGATATCGGTGCTGTCCCGACGACCATTCAGGTTATCGCCGGAACCGGGCTCTCCGGAGGCGGTTCACTTACGGAGAACCGGACGTTGGCAGTCACCTATGGCACGGCTACGGGCACGGCTTGTCAGGGAAACGACGCTCGTCTGAGCAATG
>NZ_JH114231.1:406438-416870 GCF_000224655.1 Bilophila sp. 4_1_30 | reverse complement strand
CAGTCCCATTAGGTTCCCAGTGTGACTGAAAGGCTCCAGAGGGGCCACCACCTTCGATTGACATAATGTTCCATCCGGACCAAGCGCCCGTGATGTTAGGAATCCCCGGCGCGTTGTACCCGCCCGCGTTCCCGCTCCCCGACCAAGCTCGGAAAGACTTTTATCAATAAAAAACCATTAACCATAGGAGATAGTTATGACCATTCCTCAACTTCATATGTATGATTTGAAGACTGGTGAGTACACTGGCAGCCGTGATGCCACTCAGCGTCCGAATGGCGAGTATATTCTTGAGGCGACTGGCGCGACGCCCGTTGCTTTACCTGCCGACATTCCTGCGGGACACATTGCCCGCTGGACCGGAGATGCATGGGAGACGGTGGAAGACCATCGCCAGCACATGGACGAGCGTGGCCGCAAGGAAGGCGGGACGCAGTACTGGCTTCCCGGCGATACGTGGCGTTCCGAGCCCCGGTATACTGAGGAGCTTGGCCCGCTTCCTGACGATGCGCTCCTGACGAAGCCGGAGCGTCCGCTTGATGAGTACAAAGCCGACAAGCGGCGTGAGGTTGCTGCGGGCTATACTGCGGCGCTGACGGCAACCCTGACCATGCCTGCGGCAAACCCTTCCGCCGTGGAAGTGGCGACGGAGGCGGCCCTCCTTGCCGCTGGTGACGCCGCCGGGCTTGAATACGTGCAAAGCATCCTGAGCGCCCGGCGTGACGAGCTGTTCGCGCTTGTTGACGGCGCGGCCAGCCGTGAGGATCTGGAGCGGATAGAGATCGCCTATCCCGCTTGAGTCTTGTTTGCTCTTCGTCGTGCTTCCCCGGAAATCCCTTTGGGATAACCGGGGATTTTTATATAACATGCTGAAAATTAAGTATTTTTGTTGACAAACGGGGCTCGCATGGTATCTTTTTATCAAGTAATTCAAACAGGTTACTTTAAAAGGAGCCAACATGTACAACGCCTCGTTTTATCCCACGCCGCCCAAAGTGGCGGAGAAGATGCTTGCCAAGGCCGGCAAGCTCTCTGGACGCTCGATTCTCGAACCCTCGGCGGGGAAGGGCGACCTTGCCGACGCCGCCGTGGGGAAGCTGGAGTGCTATTACCACACCCGCTGCCGTGAGCTGGTGCACTGCATCGAGATCGAGCCGGAGTTGCAGGCCGCGATCCGGGGCAAGGGCTATCCGCTGGTGGGCACGGATTTCCTCACGTTCTGGCCGGACGAAAAGTATGACTTCATCCTCATGAACCCGCCCTTCGCCAACGGCGATGCGCACTTGCTCCATGCGTGGGAAATCCTCGACCACGGGGACATCGTGTGCCTGCTCAACGAGCAGACGCTCCTGAGCCCCTGCACGGCGAACCGGAAGTTGCTGGCCACGGTCATCGAGGCGCACGGCGAGGTGGAGCACCTCGGAAGTTGCTTTGCGGAGGATGCCTTCCGAAAGACGCAGGTGCGCGTCTCGCTTGTGCATCTGCACAAGAAGCGGGAGGAGCCGAAGTTTTCCTTTGAGGTCGGCTCCGATGAAGAGGGGACTGCCGTTTTCAGCGACGGTTCCCGGTTCGAGAGTGAAGTGGCGACGCGGGACACCGTGGGGAACCTCGTGGCGCAGTACGGACGTTGCCGGGAGCTGTTCGTCCAGATCGCGCATCTGGCGCAGGAGCTTGCCCACTACGCCGGGCCGCTCGGCACGGACGGCGGGGAAACGGTCGGGGAAACGCTCAAGGAACTGATGCGGCAAAAGCCGACCCGCAGGGCGCAGGAGGATGCGTACAACCGCTTCGTCCGGTCATTGAAAAAGAGCGCATGGCGGGAGGTCCTGCGCCTGACCGATGTGAGGAATCTGGCGTCCCACGGTGTCCAGAAGGAACTCGACAGGCTCCTGGAGAGCAACGAGCGCATGGCGTTTTCCGAAGAGAACGTCTATGCGCTCGTCGAGTCCATTTTCCTGAATCGTGGGGCCATATTGCAGCAATGCGTGGTCGAGGCCTTCGACATCATGACCCGCTACTACGACGAGAACCGCGTCCACGTCGAGGGATGGAAGACCAACGATGCGTGGCGCGTGAACCGGCGCGTCGTCCTGCCTCGCGTCGCTGACGTATGGTACGGCGGGGACGGGCACCTGACCTACGGGGATACCCGGCAGAATTTGAACGACATCGACCGGGCGATGGCCTTTCTGGAGGGCAAGAAACTGGAATCCGTGCCGCGCACGACAGTGTGGGCACTGGAGGCGCACTTCAAGGAATGCGGCCCCGACTTCTCAGGCGTCCTGTTCGAGAGCACCTACTTCGAGATGCGCTGCTACAAAAAAGGGACGCTGCATATGTACTTCAAAGATAAGGAGCTTTGGGAACGGTTCAACCTGACCGCCGCGCGCGGCAAGAACTGGCTCCCGGACGATGTGAAGGCACGGGAGCGTGAGGAGCGCGACCGGAACAGGCGGGCCGACCAGTACGGACTCCCGCTTTCCGCCTGACCGAAGGCCCCGCCGAAACGCGGGGCTTTTTTTATGTATTTTATTGAAAAAACAGGCTTTTTCTCTTTACAACCGAAGGTACTATGGTACTAATAATTCATGCGATTTCAACAACTTAAACAATTTAACCCAAAGGAAGACAACATGAACAACGCCACTCTCGAAACCATGACCGCCGAACGTGATTCCCTCCGCGCCGCCTTCATCCGCTACATCGCCCTTGACCAGTTCATTGGCTGCGGGTGCAACCCCGACGACTTCGACGCCCACTTTGAAAACATGCAGGACGCCCTGCGCGGCGGAGCGATGGAAGAAACCATCAGGACGCTTTCCTCCTCCATCGAAGACGTTGTGTTCGACGTACTGAACGAGTGCGAAACCTTCCAGACCGAAGCCGAGTAACTGAAACGGCCCCCGTGCCACCGGGGGCCAAACCTTCAACCCAAAGGAGCCAAGTCATGTCAGTCATCTCTTTCCGCCAGTCGTTCCGAGTCGGCCAGCGCGTGTGGGCCAAGTTCGCAAAATTGAACAAGAACAACACCCTCTCAGAATACTATGCGGAGTGTTCGAGGCTCGGTAGTTGGGACTGGAACGGGACTACCTTGCAGCTGACTGCTTTGCCCACGATGAGTGAAGGTGAAGAAGCTCCTCCTTGTATATCTTCCCTACGATCTGGAGTGGGACGTCGAGGCATAATAGAGGAAGAGGTTCCGCGAAAAGAAGGGGCCCGAAAGGCTGGCCTAGCTTGTTCAAGGGAGATAATCATCCACTATAGGAAAATACATACTTTGGATGTATATTGGAGAAACAGGAGAAAAGGAGGGGCAGATGAAGGTACATTACAAGCAGCAACACGACAACTCGTGCGGCGCAGCTTGTCTGCTTTGCGCCGCCATTGAATTGGGGATCACGGAGATTCCTGAGAGTCCTCATTACATGTTGACACTTGGCGGAAGGGCTCTTGAAGCGACGACAACATGCGAAACCGCCTTGTATCAGATCATTACTGGACAAGGGGATAACATTCGAACGGAGAGCTGGGGGTATGGGATGCCCTCCGGCATAGTGCGTTGTGCTCGGTTTTTGGGGCTTGATGTAACTGTTTACGGGTTCAATACTTGGACTATCAAAGGGCTTTCTTGGAGCTATGCACAAGAATTGCAGACAATTCAAGACCTCGGCGTATTGTTAAGGGTTGATGCGCCAAGAACCAATTTGACTCTACAACCCGACGAGCGGGAATTAAGAGTGCTCTTGGGGCGGAGTTTGTGTCCTCTCACCATCGGGGCTTTGCATTATGTCATGGTTCGTGATGATGGCAGCACAATGGAACCGGGTTACGGAGAAGAACATCCCAGCGTGGAGTTAGCCAAGAAACGTATTGCCATGCACGGAACAGGTTTGTCCATTGTGGTAAGTAAAAGAGGATCTACACAATCTTCGTCCTCTTCCGTTCAGAGTCTTTATGCTCCCTCGGTATAGGTGCGGGTGGAGGGCACGGTCGGCTTTGACGGCGACCGTGAAACTGTGTCAAAGGATAGGAGGGACTATCCAAAGAGGGGAGGCGAAAGTCTCCCCCAAACAACCTTCGGGCGTTTCTCGGAAATTGTATACCGATGGAGAACGTTGTTAGGGATTCCCCTCATCAAGTGGACGAATCATTGGAGGGATTATGCCCATTGAAATCGGAATTTGGCGTGTAGAGCAAACGCCGCAGGCTATCGTACCTTCCATGCTGGATGCGGAGAGCCGCCTTGAGCAATGGCTGGTTGACGATATTTCCCTTATCGCTCCGAATCTGCTGGTTATTGGGAGGCAGGTGAGAACGCCTTTTGGCGGAATCATTGACATTTTAGCTATGGACGCCAACGGAGATTTGACCGTGCTGGAGTTGAAGCGCGACAGGACTCCACGCGAAGTGGTAGCGCAACTACTCGACTATGCTTCATGGGTGAACACGTTGTCGGAAGAAAAAGTCGGGGAAATTTTTCAGAAATTCCAATCGGATCGCGGCGTTTTCCCGACCGTTTCCATAGATGATGCCTACAAGTCACGTTTTTCGGCCACTGCCTTGCCTGAAACTCTGAATGAAAATCATCAGCTCATCATCGTTGCCTCCGAGTTAGACGAGAGCACTGAGCGGATCGTCACTTACCTTTCTGAGACGCATAACGTCCAGATCAACGCGATTTTTTTCCGCTTTTTCAAAGATGGTGACCGTGAATATCTGACGAGGGCGTGGTTCCGCGATCCCGCAGGTGTAGACCTGTCGGAAACGAGGGGGAACGTCCGTGAACAGTGGAATGGAGAGTATTACGGTTCGTTTGGAGGAGGGCGGGATTGGGAATGCGCCCGCAAGTACGGTTATTTCGCTGCAGGAGGAGGAACATGGTACAGCCGTACCCTGGCTCTGCTGGAACCGGGAGCCAGACTTTGGGTAAACAACCCCGCACATGGCTATGTAGGCGTCGGCACGGTGATGGAAAGCAGGGTGAAAGCAGACGAGTTCATGGTGCAGGCAGCGCATGGCGCGGTGCCTATCACGGAACAACCTGACTGTGATCCGGAGATCAAAGAAGCTTTGAGTGATGCCAATCTTGCCAACTACCTCGTCCGTGTTGAATGGACGCATAGTGTTCCTTTGTCACAGGCTGTGAGAGAACGGGGCTTTTTCGGCAACCAGAACTCGGTGTGCCAACCCAGAGCCTCGAAGTGGGAATATACTGTGAATAGATTGAAGGAAGTCTGGAATATTTCTTGATACGAGAGGTAGGATGTGGAAAAGCCGGGATTCGTCCCGGCTCTTTTTACCACAGTCTGGTGTCTCGGCGGGGCCGCTTCACGAACGTACACCGAAGCTCTCGGCGGAAACGCCGTGCTCCCATCCGATATTATAAGTCAACACGAGGGAACCCGGTCGTGCAGACAAAAAGGGCGACAAGCGTATTGTCGCTTGCCGCCACAAAAAAAGTAGAGTTCCTAATAAATTGAAGATACCATTAAGTCTTGCATCTCCTAGAAACGCTATTCCAGACAGCTTTGAGTTTTTTAAAGCTCTTTCAGTATTTCTATGAAACTATTCAAGGTAAGGGCTCCTTCCAGCGGAGGTTGCCCGTCATCAAAGACCATATAATACCGATACTGTGAACCTGCTGCTTTTTCCCATGCCCGACCAAGCTCTAATTTAAGCCTTGAATCCTCGTTTTTGAGAAAATGCCCTTTGGCCTCTACGAGAATCTGCCTACCGCTTTTCGTCATAATGATGAGATCAGGGTAGTGGTTGATGTATCCATTAATGCGAAACCCATGTTTGGCAATATTGCGATGCCACCATTTGATATTAGGAACTCCAGTGATTTCTTTGACAATTTCCCATTCCAGACCGTTCATGGCCTCTTCTGCCTGATACAGAGATTTTCCAAGAGAAGAGGTACTGCTTGTCGGAGATATAGAGGGGGGTAACTTCCATGATGGCTTGCAGATAATTTTTTCCATCTCCAAACATTTCTTAAATTCTTCCTTGAAGTGAACGATCAAAAGGCTTTCAATCTTGTTTTTATTTTTTCAGCATGCCTCAAAGGTGCCTTTTCCAATGCAGCGACTTGAGAGGCATTCATATCATCAACAATGCGTTTTATGTAGTCACGGAGTTCTTTAGAAGAAACAATATTCAACTTGTTAATGAGATTATAGATAATATCCTTACAATGCTTTACTTTGTTTTCAGGAGGCAGTGTATGGAAATATTTTTTAAAGTAATTTTGATCATCGTTGGAAAGTTTGAATACTTTGGGAACACCGTTTGCGTCACGTACATCTATGCTGGCAATGTCATCATCAACTCCAGAAAAATCAATATCATATGCCTTGCCTTTGAGCGTAAAATCCTTGGCAAGCTGGTCGCGTTCCAATAATGCGAATTCGCCATGAGTAAAAAGGCTGCGCGGTACTTTGTAGAAAAATTGTGGAATAGCAATCTGAGGGGCCTCTTCAGCATATTCGGCATTCATGGGGTATGTTGTCATTTTTTCTTTCACTTCCAAGGGAACATCGGCTAGCTGACCTTCGTTTTCCGCCTTTGCCACAGCCTGTTCATAGTCTTGCCCGGTTTCTGTGGCACGCTTGAGCATGGTATCCGCCCCGCTCATAGTTTGCCCGTCAGATGCGTCTAGAGTACGCCGTTCCGCGATGGCACGTTGAAGCTCCTGTGGATTGACATTTAAAACATCGTCATCCGCATCCGTAGATGTTGACGCATTCGTTGGAAGCGGTAACAAAATCGGCGTTGGCACATCGGGCGGAAGGACTGCTTCCGAAGCGACACGGCACTCTCTCTTGCTGAAACCGGCGCTATTCAGCCCCTTGATAATCGCATCAAGCGTCGTTCTGAAATCATTCGAGGATGTCAGAACATACGACATGTTTAGTGTCTGCTCATCGTTTTTCCGCGTATATGGCAACCGAAGAATACGCCCCAGAATCTGCTCCACATCCACGCGGCTTGTACGATTGGCAAGTGATGCCAATATGTAGGCAAAGGGGCAATCCCATCCTTCTTTCAACGCATTGACGGTGATGATGTACCGGACAGGGCAGGAATCGGACAGAAGGTCAACGTTCTTCAGTTCGTTTGTCTCTGCTGTTTTGATGGCAATATGTTCAGCGGGTATACCCGCTTCCACAAGCTTGCAGCGCAACTTCTCAAAGGTTGTACTATCTTCTTTTCCCCGTGGTTGCGCCTGAAAAAGCACAATGGGACGGATGGCGTTCCCCGTTTTGGTGCGTTCCATGTCCGCCAGCTCTTCCAGTTTGCGGCGCAGATCGATGGCGTCGGCAACTACGTCAGTCTGACTTTTCTGATTGTAAACGATGACCGGCAACTTCACCATGTTTTCACGTTTGAGCTGCACAGCATCCACAAATGAGATGATATTGCTTTCCTTTCTGGGAGTGGCCGTCAAATCCAGCACAAAGCACGGATTAAAATTTTTCAGCATTTCAAGGCTCAAATCCGTGCGGGCATGGTGACTTTCATCCACGATAACGAGCGGATTGAGCTGATTGATGATTTGGAACAGAGCGGATTCGTCCGCTTTTTCAATGGGCATTTCAGGTTTGCCCAAGGCTTTGGAAAAAGATGTGAGGGAACTGTTTTCCTGATAGGCTTTTAATCCTTCTTTGCCTTTGCTCCGAAAGGAATCATATGACAGCACCATGACGGAGAGCTGTTCCATGACGGTTGTGAGATTAAAATTTTGACCGCTGAGCAGTTCCTGCTTGCTGTAGACTTCCACACGACCACCGAAGTCCACATCAAGTTTTTGTCGATAGGGATGGCGGGGATTTTTTAATGCTTGCAAGGTCTGTTCAAGGATGGAGTCGGATGGCACCAACCAGACCACGACCTTTGCCTTGAGCGATGGAAGCGTATCAAAGACAGGCCGAACGGCGTTGCAAGCCAGAAAGGTTTTGCCACCGCCAGTGGGCACCTTGAAACAGAGATTGGGAACACCCGGCAAAAGATTCTGATAATCTGGCAAGCTGTCCGGACCGAGTGGAACTCCTTTTTCCCGCCAAAACGTGCGGTAGGCGGTGACAAAATTGCCGGTTGTTCTCAGCAGTTCCAGATAGCGTGACAAATCCGCAATGACTCGTTTTTGGTATTTTTTCAGTTCCATGCGGAGGCTCCTTACAGTCTGGCGATGTCACGCGGGATTTTTTTGAAGACGATATTCAGGTCTGTCAGCTGTTCTTCACTCAGGGCACAGCGGTCGGCATAGATAACAGTGCCGTCTGCCTTGCCGGAAAGGGTGGTCAAAAAATCGTAATCCAGTACGGTGACGGTTTCTGGTTCATAGTAAAAATAATAGTCCACATGGTTGTTGGAACCAAGATAAAAAGGATTATCGTTTGGCACTGAAACGAAGGGCCTTTTTGTCTCCATGAACCAGACATATTCACGAATTTTTTCTACGCCCACAGCCTCGTTGAGGTGTTCCGCATCCAGCAGAAGGGGTTCGCCCAGCTCGTAAAAGCTGAAGTCGCCGCCCGTGCCCTCTACAGCGTTCTTTCCCTCTCCGTAGCCAGAAATGACACGCTTTACCCGTTCCGCTGTAGTCGTGTCGGCATAGTCTTCCATCTCCACAAGGATAAACGTGCGGTTGCCGCCGTCCTGCTTGTTCATGTTCAACACGGCGTGAGCTGTGGTGCCAGAACCTGCGAAGGAATCAAGGATGATGGAGTCTTTGTCTGAGGCAATCTGGAGTATCCGTTCTATGAGGCGTGTCGGCTTCGGGGTATCGAAAGGGACCCGCCCGCCAAAAATAGCCATAAGTCCTTTTTTGGCTTCGTCGGTATGGCCCACTTCGGAGTAGGGCCACAAATTGGTGGGAAGTCGTCCGCCAACATTCTCAAGATAGGTCTTTCGTGCTATACCGCCCTTTCCACCTTTGGTGAAGAAGAAACGTGGCCATTGCCCGCGTTCGTACACGGCTTTGGCCTGAGTGGCAGATCGCTCCAGCGAATCTGAAAGGACGATAGCAAACACGTCTGGTCGAACTTCGTTCTCCCGTATGCCGCAAACTGCGGCACGTTTTTTTGTGTCATGCAAATCACGGAGTTCATAGTCACACCAGCCACGCATGATTTCAAGCATATCTTTTTGTTGGTAACGCCAGCAGGCTCCAGTACTTGGATAGATCATTTTCCCCGTAAAAGGATGCTGAATGGCGTAAACCATACCTTGGTGAGTAGCGGCTCCGGGGGCAAAAGGGTTATCGTTTCTCCAGAGCTGGATATCATTATCAGGATTTTTATATTTCGAATTCATAGCCTCCGTGCGTGGCAGCTTGCGAGGGCTCCAGTCAGGTAGTTTACTGTAGGCAAGCATACTTTCAACTTCATTGACTATTCCCTTTGAGTCATTGCGTGTGGAATAGGTACGTTGCCATGAAATATTAGAAACAAAGCACCTTCTTCCAAATATTTCATCACAGGCAAGTTTAAGATTAGCCTGTTCATTGTCATCAATGCTGATAAAAATCGCACCATCATCTGCCAACAACTTGTGTAATAGTTTCAAGCGTGGGTACATCATGCATAACCACTTGTCATGGCGGGACAGGTCCTCCCCCTCTTTGCCGACGACCTCACCAAGCCATTTTTTCATTTTCGGATCGTTGACGTTGTCATTGTAACACCAGCCTTCATTGCCGGTATTATAGGGAGGATCAATATAGATGCATTTCACCCGGCCTTCATAGCGGGGCAAAAGAGCTTTAAGGGCTTCCAGGTTATCGCCGTGGATAATCATGTTTTCACTGCCATTGTCTTCTTCATGATGACCGGCAGCATCAAAACTGTAGCTCCGCTCCAAAACCCGGAATGGCACGTTTTGATGGTGATTCATCACTTTGTCTTTTCCTGTCCATTCCAAAGTCGGCATGAACCATTCTCCTCACGCGGTTGAATCGAATATAAAAATGAAGGCATTTCTCAGTTTTTACTGTAACGCCCCAAAATGACAACGCCGCTGGGAACGCTTGTCACATGTCCGGCTGGTGCTGCAGGTTAAAAACTATCCCGGCGAATCTCGGTCACTATCACGTCGAACAACAGGATATAATAGGCGAAAGGTGGTTGGCAAACACTTTACTCTTCCAACACAGCCTCGATCCGCCGGCGCAGTTCGGCTGCTTTGCGGGCATTGCCTCGGGCGTAGGTCCGGCCCATCTGCCACAGTTCGCCAATGGCATCTTTGAGTCGGGTCGGGATGTCCTCACGCCGCATGGCCTGCCGCTGGAGCGTTTTGATCCTGTCGCGCCATTCCTTGCCCGGATTCTCGCTGCCGCCCCCATAGACGCACCGCCGGAATATCTCTGAGTCCTTGAATCCGTCGAAGTCGTCCAGAAGGTCGCTTATGGCCTCCCGGACGGCTTCCGTGG
>NZ_JH114231.1:365282-406286 GCF_000224655.1 Bilophila sp. 4_1_30 | reverse complement strand
GCCCATCTGCCACAGTTCGCCAATGGCATCTTTGAGTCGGGTCGGGATGTCCTCACGCCGCATGGCCTGCCGCTGGAGCGTTTTGATCCTGTCGCGCCATTCCTTGCCCGGATTCTCGCTGCCGCCCCCATAGACGCACCGCCGGAATATCTCTGAGTCCTTGAATCCGTCGAAGTCGTCCAGAAGGTCGCTTATGGCCTCCCGGACGGCTTCCGTGGTGTCTGATGCGCTCTGTGCCCGTATAGGTGACAGGGCAACAAGGAGCACGATAGCAAGGCAGAGTGCAAGAAAACGCATCAATCTCACCTGTGTAAATTAGAGTGCGGCCCCGAACGCCATCACAGTTTCGTCGCTATCACGCCCAGAGACGGCCTTACCCGTCGCCGCTTCAATCATGTCGAGCAACAGGATGGCCCGTTGCCGGATGAAATCGTCAAAGGCGTTTTGACGAAGCTCTTCGACCGGGATGGCATGGGAGCGGAGGCAGGCGTCCAGCGTTTCCGCCGGGACTCCCTTTTTTTCTTCAATACGCTTCAGGTAGAGGCTTGGCGCGTCACCACTGAGGTATTGATTGGTTGTGGTAGAAAGAGGTGTTTTATTGATGACACTATTCCATTTTTCGCGCGGGAGATTCTTTGCCGTACACCATGCTTTGGGAAAAACGTGATGAATATCAACCGGCGTCACGAAGTAGGCGTTGATGGCTATGGGCGTAGCGGAAATAAAATCTTTGCCGCCGCGCTGCATCAGCAAAATGGACAGCCCCTTGTAAGCTGCGGAAATACGGGTCTGTAACGAGAGCAAACGGCGAGGCGCGAAGCTGGCGTCTTTGACGGTGCGGGGAGTGTCTCCGCCGTTCACCCAGTCTACGACATCGGGAAGGTCTTGACTGAACCGCGTTTCATTGGCACCGCCGTACAATTCCCCGAAAACCCCGCACCAGTACCAGCGGAGGACTTTTTCCTTGATGGAGGCGTTATCGATCTGGTTCGAGAGCGCCGCGCAAATGCAGGACAAGGGGATGAGCTGAGTCGCGTAGGGAAGGAAGCGGGGATCAAAGATTTTTTCTTCGGCAAGAAGTTGGGCGGCTTTTTTAAAGCCATACTCCATCTCGTCCGCAAGTCTCTGGTAATCGGCGACGACCAACTCGAGGACATCCTTACGTTTGCAGGTAACTGCGGAGGACTCGGACTGGGCTTTCCGGAAACTCGCGTACAATGTGAGCGCTGTGAGGAACGCCGTGCCGTCAGCCACTTTCAAAAGGCTATGTCGTTCGCGCATCCGTTCTGAGCGTGCCTTCCAGTCTTCCGGCAAGTTGAAATGGCTGGCGGCAAAGGTTGCCGTCACGAGTTCGAATACCGTCAGGGTGACGCCACCTGTGTTGACTTTTTCAAAGACCTTGCAAACGGCTTCACGAGTGGTGTCGATTCCCAGTTCTATGGCAGGCACCTTGAACTGCTGAAAAGAACTCAGCACGTCGTCTTCAAAATCCATCAGGAAGGAGTCTTCCTGCTCGCCGTGGTACCTGCGGTATCCCTTCCGCCATTCTTTTGATTTCACAGGGTCGAAAATGATCGATGCGGGAAACATCTTCTTTTCGTACTGCTGCTCAAGGGTGGAAAGATCCAAGTCGATTTTACGCCCAAAATCGCTGAGAATTTTGAACGTGTCCGGAAGAGAGAGAATGGCTTCTTCCCGATCTGCGCGGGGATCAAGGCATTTCTTCATATCCAAAAAGTAGACGCGGTGAACCACATCATCCTTGTCCGTTTTTGTTTTAACGGGTTTGCCGCTGTACAGAGCGAGATACATGGATGTGAGGCGTTGTTGCCCGTCGAGAACGAGTTTTTTGGGGGCAGGCGCGGGGGACAGCTCGACTCCTTCAAACAAGCGCGTTTGGAACGGGACGCCTCCGGCCTCTAGGAACATGACGGCACCGATGGGGAAGGAGAGTGAGACGCTGGCAATCAGTTCGAGGATATGTCGGTCATCCCACACCCACTCGCGCTGGAAGTCGGGAAGCTGGATGATTCCGCTGTGGATGTCGGCAAGGACGTCTTTCAAGTTGGGTTCGGCGGTGCGGAAGGACATGGCGGCTCCGGTTTCGTGAAATATGATTGGTCCTCTGCATGAAATTCTCGGCATTGTATTATCAGAAAGTTGTTATAGCCTCAACAACCTTATGGAGTCTGTAGGAAAGGATACCCAAACTGGAAGGAGATTTTGGACGTCCCGCAACGGCTGGAAGAAGCTGGAGCAGGACGCCAAAGAAGCGCGGCGGGGCCTGTGGTCCCGAAAGAACCGGACCCCGCCGTGGAAGTGGCGGCAGAAGCGGAAAGGAAGAAAGCCCCCGGATGTTTTGATCTGAGAGCCTTGTTTTACTGGTTGGGCGGTGTCAGGCCGGGCGCGGGTTTCACCACATCTATGAGTTCCTGCGGGACGTCTTCCAACATGCGGTAGGGGAGAGTCACTTTCGAAGTGGGAATTCCCATGCGCTTGCCGATGGCCCTTGAGAGAGCGGCCTCATCCGTCTCACCCGCAGATGTCTGAAAATCTTTGCGCATCTCGCCCCAGAGCTGCTGCATCTCAAGTTCCTGATCGGAAAAGGGCGTTTCGGCAGCCCGCACTCCATTCCATGTCCAGTTTTCTTTGCCTGAAATGCCCTTGCCGTCGGGTACGTAATCCGCAACCGCAAGCTGGCAGGCTGCGCCATCGACATCCGGAAGGGAGTCCAGCACAACGCTGATCGAGGTCGCGCCAGTATCCTTGGCGTAATACTTTGCCGCGGCGATGGCGGTGGCCGCGAGTTGTTCTCGTGATGCAGAGGAAACCGAGGCCAAGATGAGCGTCCCGTCCTTGTCCCGCGCAGCCGGGGTAATGCGGATAAAGAGTTTAAGCCTGTTGATGGTCTTTTTCTGATCCCAGCCCGAACTGTATACGACATAGGGAACTGGCGTCGCCCGCGAAATATCCCATTTTTCACCGGAAGGCTGAGGAGCCTCCTGAACACTGGCAAGAGGGTTGAGCTGCATCCACGGATGCTTTTTCTTGGCCTTTTCCATACAGGCCAAAACGTAGGGCGTCGAATTTTCTCGTGTAACCGGTTTTTGAGCTGACTCGGCGAACTCTTTCATGCAAGCCGCCACCTCTTCCGAAGCGCGCCTGAGCTCTCCTTTCTTCAACGCGGTCAAGGTGCTGGCGTCGGTACTGGCCTTGATGTAGTCGGCAGACGAGGCGAGCATGTTTGCATCTGTGCTCATGGCCCAGCCGATGACCGTCTCATCACGCAGAGTCCCCCCCTCGTCCCAGTTTTTTGCAAACGCGGGAACGCTGATGAACAGGGCCATCAACAATGCCATCATTCGAATCATCTTTTCCCCCTCATTGATACGGCCCTACACACCACAGTCGGTAGCACCACTCGCAGATCTGTCCGAGGTGGCATGTTGAGGATTGTCCCGGCGAGTCTCGGTGGGCGTCACCACGGCGCTCACTGACCCGGCCAAGCGTTTGTTTTCTTCATGCAACGCGATGATTTTGTCTTTAGAGGCTAGGAGTTCGTTTTTGGCCTCAAGAAGTTCTCTAAGTTGTGCATTTTCGCGTTCAAGCTGGATCATTTGGTCTTCTGTGGCTAGCCGCTGTTCGGGTGCAGCCGCGATATGAGAAGGCTCGCTACTGGTAGAGCCGTCCTTGAGCATAGGTTCATCACCCATGTAAAGCCATTCACGTCGAATATTTGGAAAAAGTTCAATAATTTTAGGAAGATGTTCCCATATATTTTTTTGGCTCTTTTCATTGAGCCACTGATTAAACTTAGATGGAGATTCCCCCAAATATTCAGCTATTCTGTATAGAGGGATGCCTTGCGTAGTAGAAATGTATCTAATTCTTTCAAATAATTTCATATTTTTAAAAAACCAAAAAAATTGAAAACAGATTGACATATTCAATTTTTTTGAATATAAAACAAGAAAACTTAATACCAACACCAAACACCAACACCAAACTATCAGGAAGTGAGTATGACTACAATGGTAGATCGGGTCGCGTCCTTAAAGGCTTGGATGGACGAACATAATGTGACTATCCGTTATGTCGCTGAACAGCTTGGGGTGAGCATGACTCTGACTCGCAGGTATCTCGTACTTTGCGAAACTATCCCGACACGTTGGCACCGCCAGCTTGTCCTGCTTGGAATCCCCCCGGAACTCTTGCCCCGCGCTGAGGATAAGAAGCGTGGCCCCTCCCGGAAGATTCCAGTTCTGAACCCGCACCCGGCAGTGTGTGCCTGATTTGAGTTTAACCCGGCATCCCGCCGGAATCACGCAAACGGAAAGGAGAGTTTGGCATGAAAGAAGACACTCCGAACATCGGGGCAGTCTGCCAGCGGCTTGCCAAGCACGCCCCGTCCGGGCTGTCGGCGGAACAGATCGCCTATCGGCTCGGGCGTCCGTACAACACGCTGATGTCCGAGCTTTCGCCCCTGCGGGACACGCACAAGTTCGACGTGAATCTGTTGATACCGCTCATGCGGCTGGCGGGCTCCACGGAGCCGCTGCACGAGATGGCCCGCGCCCTTGGCGGGGTGTACGTCGACTTCCTCCCGGTGTCGGACGCCGCGCATCCGGTACATGGCCAGTGTATGGCCTCGGTGAAGTCGTTCGGGGACATGATGGTCGGCACGGCGAAGGCGCTGGAGGACAACATCATCACCAGCGAGGAAAGAAGGGAACTCGCCCGGCTCGGCTACAGGGCCGTGGGCGACATTTTGGCCCTGCTGTTCCAGATCGACGAAGCGGAGGCTCGGGATCGGGGCAGGGCGTAAAAGAACGCCCCCGGAGTTGCAGGAACAACGCCGAGGGCAAACATCCAGAATGAGGGGAACTCAAATGGATAGACAAGAAATCTACACGGGTAAGGCAAGGCTTGTCAATCGCGGCAACGGTATTGTCCTGCGCTGCGCGACGAAGGGTGAGCTTGCGGCGTTGCTGTCGCTGCTCAGGGCTCTTTTCCCGCATGGGGGACGCATGAAGGATCTCATGGGGAGGGCTGCGGCATGAGGTACGTTATCGGAGACAGCGCCCGCCTCGTGACTCCCTATCGCGGTTACTCGTGGGTGACGATCATCGGCTACGAAGGCGACGGGTATTGCGTGGAACTTACTTCCGGCCTCGAAATCGTCGTCCGGGAAGACGAGTTGGAGGACGTATGAGCCTGAAAATTCGTGAATGCGCCATCCCGAAGTACAAAAAGGACTGGCCCGGCAAGACCCTTTTGATGAAGGCAGCCTGTCCGACGACACGTATGTCTCCCTATGAATATGGCGAGAGGCTCCCCTCGCTGATTGAGGCCGGGGTATTGGTGAAGCTGGAGCGTTTCCTCTCCAAGTCGGAGGCCACTCTGAGCGGACACTCTGATTTGTATCAGTGGGCTGAGAAGGAAGGCCAGCGCGTCATCAAGATCAGCTGGCGCTGTCCGAGATGCGCCGTCTGCCATGAGGATTTCATCCCGGAGTCCTTCATCCGTCAGAAAAAGGCCATTTTCGTTGAAGTCACCGGAACCGGAGAGGAGGAAGCATGAGTGTCGTTGATCAACAGGTTAAAAAAGGCCTTTTCGCTGCGAAGCTGGCATTATCCAATACTCGGTATAACAAGGGATTTGGAGCCGTCTTGTTCGGTTTTGACGATAGCGACAATGCATGTCTTTACGCTTTCGGCGATGGGGATCTCCATCCTGAGGCAACGGGAAAGGTGCTCATTCAGGGAGCGATGGATCTTGTCGAAAAAATTGAGAAACAAAACAAGGTGAAGCAGGGAGCACACGATGGAGCGGCATGAGTTCGACGCGGCCTACGCCCGCATCTGCGAGGTCTGCGGCATGAAGACGCAGACGGAGCTTTCCGCGTATCTCGGTATCCGCCAGAGTTCCATCTCCGACGCCAAGCGGCGCGTGGCCGTCCCCGCAGCATGGCTGCTGACCCTTTTGACCCGCGAAGGCGTGAACCCTACGTGGATTCTGACGGGCGGAGGTTCCAAATTCTTGTTCCGGCCTCGTTGCCTCCGAGCGCGCCCACGCTGCTGCTGGCTCGTCTGGCAGGGCCGGAGCTGGAGCAGCGCATCCGGGCGGGGCTGATGAGCGCGACGGAATGTATCGCCGAGGAAATCCGGGCTCTCGCTGAGGGCAAGGAGGAGAAAGGGGAATGATCGACCTGCTCATTGAGTACCGCCACTGGCTTGCCGGGACGGTCATGGGCGTCGGCTTCGTCGGCCTGTTCATCCGGCAGGAGGTGGCCCGCAAGCGCCGCCTTCTCCGGATGGCGAGGGAATGCCGCCATGAGTCGGGACAGGAAGGATAGCCCCTCCGTCTCGCCGTCCGAATCCCCGGAGGCATGGCTTGAGTCCCATGCCTCCGAACTGGTGGACTGCGCGAGGATGTGTTGCCGGATGCTGGCCCGCCATTGCGGGACGCGGGAAAGCTGTTTTCGCGGCGGGCGGTGCCCGAAGGCTCCGCGAGGCGCAAGGCCCGTCCAGACCGAAAGGGCGTCCATGCCCATGTACTACGCAAACCCGGATTGTTGAGATGAAGCTGTTTCGCAAGGAAAAGAAGCCCGCAGGGGCGTACTGCTGCCCCATCTGCAAGAGGGGCTATCGGCACGCGGGCATGGCCGAACGCTGCACGCCGCGCTGACGGGCGAGGTGGCGGGGATATGGCCTCCGGGCCGTCCCGCCCACCTCGGCCATGTCGGGGACGTGATCCGCTCGGTGATCTGCGACGCGAGGGGCGAGGCCGTGGCCCGCGCCGTGCGGCCGGAGCTGCTGGACGGGATGCGCGACCTGGAGGAGAGGGTGGAAGCGCTCTATGGCGAGATCATCCCCGAAGGTGAAGCCGACTATGAGGAAGACGCCATCGAGGGCATCGTGCGCTTGAGCGATGCCGTCATCGGCCCGAAGCCCGAAGGCCGCAAGCCGTCGCTTTACCTCGTCAACGAGCGGTTTCTCGTCGTCGGGAGGGGCAGGGCGGACGTGCGCCGGGTCATGATGGGGTTCGGGCTCTCGAAGCCCCGCATCCAAGGCATCAGCCCCGGCGAGAAGTTCGAGGACGGGCGCACCGCCGAGGACATCATCAAGACAGCCGTGCGCGTCCCGGCGCTCATCGGACGCATGGAGGATTCATGAGCCGGAACCAGGCCGAAGAACTCGTAGCGGCTATCCGCCGCGCAATGATCCCGGATGACGGGTTGCCTCCCGGAGTCGGCGGGGACATCATCCGGGCCTTACGGACGGAACTGGAGCCGTTCATCCGGCTGGCGTCCGTCCCATACTGCGAGTACATGGACGAGAAGGCCGCCGCGATTTATTGCAGTACCCCTGTAGCAACCTTGCAACGTAAGCGCAGCGAAGGGAAAGGCCCGATATTCATTAAGGACGGAGCCAAAGTGCTGTATGCCCGCCGAGATTTGGACAAGTACATGGAAGCCAGAAAGGTCAGGACGTATGATGAATAGACTTGGCTGTTTTTTCAATGAGCTTCAAGGCATCCCATTTGGCGTCGTCGGTGAGTTTAGCGTACCGTTGCGTCGAGCGCAGGTTTGCATGTCCCACCAGCTTGCCGATGGTGTAAAGGGGGACATTCTGGCTGGCCAGCCACGAACAGAACGTATGGCGAAGCGTGTGGATCACCACTTTGAAGCGGGGATCGGTAACGCCGTCGTTCAGGCCAAGGATGTTTACGGCCTTGGTAAAGGTCTTGCTCAGAGAAGTGGGGTGAGGCGCAGCACCTTGGTTTGTCGTAAAAAAGAAGTCTCCATTTCGGGATGGGACGATGCTCTGCAACAGATTGGAAACCGTTTCGTCCATGAACGCCTCGCGCCTGCCCGTTTTCCCGTCGATGTAGATCAGATGGTGCTCAAAGTCCAAGTCTTGCCCGCGCATACGCAGAATTTCACCGACACGCATACCTGTGTGCAGAGAAATGACCGCAACACGATACACGCGGCAGGAAAGGATTTCGAGTACCCCGAGCAGGCGATCCGCTTCGACAGGCGTAAGAAAGCGTTGTCTCGCATTATCAACCGGGATTTGGCTTATTTTGGGAACCTGCCCCGAATACATACCCCATTCGATCATGCGTCTGAATACGTTGAGCATGTCCATCAAGATGGATTTGATGGTAGAAGGTGCAAGAGTACGCCCCAGAGTATAGCTTTTCCCCCTGTCAGTGCGGTGAATGGTTGTGGTTTTCATCAGCGTCGCCCTGAAGGTTTCAAGTTCAAGGCTCGTGATTTTGTGCAAAGGCGTATTGGCAAAAAAGGGCTCGATATGCATGGCGTAGTGGTATTTAAGTATCCGTTGACTGCCGCTCTTCAAGAATGGGAGGCGTTTTTCGCTGAAAATTTTCCACGCCTGACCGTACGTGAGGATCGGAGTTCTAGCTGTGTTCGGAAACATCTCTGGATGTCGAAACTGGCGAATGCGTTCAGCACGGAGTTCACTGGCAAGTACAGCGGTATAGCCCTCGCTCTTCCAGCCGACTTTTTCCCAGATCAGCTTGCCATCGGCCTTGTAGGTAAACTCGAAACAGGCATCAGGCTTTCCCTGATAGCGTCTCGTTGTGCTTGTGCGGACGTATACGCCGGTGTACTTAGTCTTCTCACGGATGGCCATTTGTGCTTACCTTTTGCTAACCCAAGATCAGAAATGCTAACTGAACAACTAACCAGACGCGCATATCGCAACAAAGCCTGTACAAATTGGAATGCTGTGATTGCAAGAGGTTGTATATTGCAGAAAGAGCTAGAAAAAGGCAATCAATCCTATGTTTGCAAAAAATCCTTTTGCATCCGTGTAGCTCCAGAACAAGGTGAGAGGGAAGGCTCGAAAAAACGGTCCTTTGGTGAGTGACTTTTTTCGTTTTATCCCATGCAAGGGAAGACGACAATACTGACCCCGCAAACAGTTATGACCGAAAAGAGGAGGGCACGGTGGATTCGGATAACTGAGAGTGGGAAAAACCGCAGCTGGCATGTAAGGTGAGCTCCAGCGATGATTCCTCTTGCCTGCGGGGGAAGAGACGCTTATTTAACACCTATGAATACAACCGAAACTCCACTTTTCAAGCTGCGGACCGAATACCTCCCCACAGGCGATCAGCCTGCGGCTATCGAGCAGCTCGCTTCCAACATCGAAGCGGGCGTCAGGGATCAGGTCCTGCTTGGTGTTACTGGATCGGGGAAGACCTTCACCGTGGCCAACGTCATCGCTCAGGTCAATCGGCCCGCGCTGGTGCTTGCCCCGAACAAGACCCTGGCAGCACAGCTTTACAATGAATTCCGCGCGTTGTTTCCGAAAAACGCCGTTGAATATTTCGTCAGCTACTACGACTATTATCAGCCGGAAGCCTATGTTCCCGCGTCCGATACGTATATTGAAAAGGACTCGGCCATCAATGACGATATCGACAAGCTCAGGCACGCGGCTACCCATGCCCTGCTGACGCGCCGGGATGTTATCATTGTCGCGTCCGTGTCCTGTATCTACGGCCTTGGCTCTCCGGAATACTATGCACGTTTGATCATTCCGGTCGAGGTCGGTCAGCGTGTCAGCATGGACGCTATCATCACCAAGCTTGTGGATGTTCAGTACCAACGCAATGATATGGATTTTCACCGGGGAACGTTCCGGGTTCGCGGCGACGTGCTGGAAGTGATTCCGGCGTATGAGCACGAACGCGCCTTGCGTCTGGAATTTTTCGGCGACGAAATTGAAGCCGTCCGGGAGATCGACCCGCTGACAGGTGAAATCTTGGGGAATATCGGGAAAACCGTTATCTATCCGGCAAGCCATTACGTGTCGGACAGGGATAACTTGGAACGGGCCATGTCCGACGTTCGGGACGAGCTTGGGGAGCGGCTGCGCCTGTTCCAGTCCCAGAACAAGCTGGTTGAGGCGCAGCGCCTGGAGCAGCGCACGCAGCTTGATTTGGAAATGATGCAGGAATTGGGCTACTGCACCGGCATCGAGAACTATTCCCGGCATCTGGATGGCCGCAAGGAGGGAGATCCTCCAGCCACCTTGCTCGACTATTTTCCGGATGACTTTGTGCTGTTCGCCGACGAATCCCATATCAGTATTCCGCAGGTCGGCGGCATGTTCAAGGGAGACCGTTCCCGGAAAACGACGCTGGTGGATTTCGGCTTCCGGCTTCCGTCCGCTTTGGATAACAGGCCGTTGGAATTTCATGAATTTTTGGAACGGCTGAACCAGGTAGTCTATGTTTCGGCAACGCCGGGCAAATGGGAACTGGAGCGTTCGCAGGGGATCGTGGCGGAACAGATCATCCGCCCGACAGGCTTGCTTGACCCCGAAGTCGAGGTCCGCCCCGTAAAGGGGCAGATCGATGATCTGCTTGGGGAATGCCGGGCCCGTGTGGAAAAGCATGAGCGCGTGCTGGTCACGACGCTGACCAAGCGCATGGCCGAGGACTTGACCGAATATCTGAATGCGATGGGCGTCGCGGCCCGCTATCTGCATTCGGACATCGACACGATGGAACGCATGGCCATCATCAAAGCCCTGCGGGCGGGTGAGTTCGATGTGCTGGTGGGCATCAATTTGCTGCGCGAAGGCCTGGATATTCCCGAAGTTTCCCTTGTCACTATCCTGGATGCGGATAAGGAAGGTTTTTTGCGGTCCACCGGATCGCTTATCCAGACGTTCGGACGGGCGGCACGTAATGCCGGCGGAAAGGTTTTGCTGTATGCGGACACGGTGACGGCGTCCATGAGTGCGGCTATGGGCGAAACGGCCCGTCGGCGCGCGAAGCAGCAGGACTGGAACGAAACGCACGGCATTACGCCGACGACCATCAGTAAGCCGCTTGCCACGCCTTTTGACTCCCTGTACACCTCCTCAAGTGAAGGAAAGGGAAAGCGGGGACGGGGCAAACAGGCTCAACAGCCTGCGGCGGCTTCCGCATCCGCGGACATCACGGCCCAGAACGTGGCCCGGTATTTGAAGCAGTTTGAGCGCGAGATGCGCGATGCCGCCCGGGATCTGGAATTCGAGAAGGCGGCTGCCTTGCGGGATCGCATCAAGCAGCTTCGGGAACAGTTTTTGATTGCTTAGCCTCGGCAGCGGGGCAACGAAGGATGACGCCATGAATCAAGGGACGCTGCAATCCCTTCTGGTCGAGGATGCAGATAAAAAACGTCTGGAAGAGCTCCGTGCGTTCGTGATTTACCATAATCATCGCTATCATACGCTGGATGCACCGGAAATCACCGACGACGAATACAATGCCGCCTTTCAGGAACTTCTGAGGCTGGAAGAGCGGCATCCCGAATGGAGATCGCCCGATTCTCCGACGAACAGGATCGGCGGACAGGTGTTGTCGTCGCTGGAAACCAAGGCCCATACGCGGCGGATGTACAGCCTGGACAACGTGTTCGATGCGGAGGAGTGGCAGGGCTTTCTCAAGCGCCTGGACAACGCCCAGGAAGGGCTTGAGCATGCTTTTTGGTGTGATCCGAAAATGGACGGCCTCGCCCTTGAGCTTGTGTATGAGAACGGGCGGTTTGTCGAAGCACTGACGCGTGGAGACGGCGAAGTCGGCGAACTCGTGACGGAGGCCATGCAGACGGTGCGCAACTTGCCCAAAGTGCTGCACGGCGATGCCCCTGAGCGTCTGGAAGTGCGGGGGGAAGTCATTTTCCGCAGAAGGGATTTCGCCTTGCTCAATGAGCGGCTGCGGAAGGAAAATCTCAAGACATTTGCCAATCCGCGCAATGCCGCGGCCGGCTCCATACGCCAGCTGGATACCTCGGTTACCGCGTCCCGTCCGTTGCGGTTTTTGGCGTATGGGTTTGGGGACGTCCGGTTCGGTGGGGTACAGCCGTGGAGTACGTATGAGGAGGTCATGGGACGGCTACGTGACTTTGGGTTCGAGACGCCGCCCGGAGGCCGCCTCTGCCGGGGTTCCGAAGAAGTGGAAGCTTATTACGCTTCGTTGAGTGAAAAACGGGAGTCGTTGGCGTACGAGATCGACGGCGTGGTCATGAAGCTCAATGACCTTGAGGCACAAGAGGCGCTGGGTTATACGGCGCGGGCCCCACGGTTTGCCGTTGCGTGGAAGTTTCCGGCGCAGCAGGCGACAACCCTGTTGCTGGATATTACCGTTCAAGTGGGGAGGACGGGGGTTCTGACCCCGGTGGCCGAATTGGAGCCGGTGAACGTCGGCGGTGTGCTTGTCAGTCGGGCAACCCTCCACAATGAGGATGAAATCCGCAATCGGGACGTCAGAATAGGCGATCGTGTGGTGGTCCAGCGCGCCGGGGATGTCATCCCCGAAGTGGTGCGGGCCGTACTTTCGGAACGTGCCCCGGATTCGCAGCCTTTCGTTTTCCCCCATGTATGCCCGTCCTGCGGTCAGGCCGCGTCCCGTCTGGAAGGGGAAGTGGCTTGGCGATGCGTGAATGTTTCCTGTCCCGCCATGATCCGGCAATCGTTGGCGCATTTCGTGTCCAAGGCCGGACTCGACATCGAAGGGCTCGGCCAGCGCTGGATCGAACTGCTTGTCGCTTCGGGACGGGTCAAAACGCCTGCCGATCTCTTTACGCTCAGGGTTGACGAGCTCTTGCATTATGAACGGATGGGTGTAAAACTCGCCACCAAGTTTGTGGATTCGTTGGATCGCGCTAAAAAAGAAGCGACGTTGCAGCGTCTTCTTTGCGCGCTCGGCATCCGGCATGTGGGGGAGCAGACGGCGAAAACATTGGCGGCGACGTACGCTGACATGGACGTGCTGAGAGCGGCGAGCCCTGAAGAATTGCAGAATTTGCCAGACATCGGCCCGGAAGTGGCAAGTTCCATCAAGGCGTTTTTTGACGATGAGCCCAACGTGGCTTTGTTGGCGCGGTTGCGGGAGCTTGGGCTGTGGCCTGTGCGTCAGGAGGCGACGGTGGCCTCCGTGCCTGTGGGACCGCTCGCCGGGCAGAAGATCCTCTTCACCGGATCGTTGTCCATTCCCCGCTCAAAGGCGCAGCATATGGCGGAAAACGCAGGTGCGGAAATCGTGGGCAGCGTTTCCCGCAAGCTGAATCTGCTGGTCGTTGGGGATGAACCGGGTTCCAAACGCGAAAAGGCCCAGGCATTAGGCATCCGCATCGTAGACGAAGCCGGCTTTCTGGCTCTGTTGCAGGCGGACAATGAGGTGACGGCGTCTTCTTCCGAAAACGCGCACAGGATTTTGAATAAGGAAAGAGGGTGGGGAAAATGAGTCTTTCTATTATCGTGATGGGCGCTTCCGGGCGCATGGGTACGACCATTGCCAATCTTGCGAAAGAGCAGGGCATGACGCTTGCGGCCGTACTGGAACGTCCGGAAAGGCTGGACGCGCTGGCCCATTGGGGATGCCTCGCCGGAACGGATCCCGAAGTCGTGTACCCGCAGGTTCCGGGGGCCGTCGTGATCGATTTTACGGCACCGGAAGCGAGCCTTGCCAATGCCCGGTGCGCCGTCAAGAACGGCAACCCTATCGTCATCGGGACGACGGGCTTCACCCCGGAGCAAAAGGCGGAGCTGGATGCAATCGCCCAAAACGGACGGGTGTTTTGGTCCCCGAACATGAGCGTCGGTGTCAATGTCCTTTTGGAACTGTTGCCCGAACTCGTGCAGATGCTCGGCCCGGATTATGACCTGGAAATGGTCGAGCTGCATCACAACCGCAAGAAGGATTCCCCCAGCGGCACGGCGTTGCGCCTCGCCGAGTCTTTGGCTTCGGCCAGGGATTGGGACCTCAAGGATGTTGCCTGCTACCACCGCGAAGGCATCATCGGAGAGCGCCCCAAGAAGGAAATCGGCGTTCAGGCCATCCGCGGCGGTGATGTGGTCGGCGTGCATACCGTCTATTTCATGGGCCCCGGAGAGCGCATTGAGGTGACGCACCACGCGCACTCGCGGGAAAACTTCGCTCAGGGCGCGCTGCGTGCCGCGAGCTGGTTGCCAGGGCAGCCGAGCGGCAAGGTATATGCCATGGGCGATATCTTGAAGTCGAGGTTGAAATAATGTCGAGCATCCCTGCCAAGGATTGGAAATCGGTCTGGGAACTGCTGACCTCCGGTATCCGCGATTATGTTCGGAAGAACGGTTTCACGGATGTCGTTCTCGGCCTTTCCGGGGGCATGGATTCCGCACTTGTCGCGGCGCTTGCCGTCGACGCGCTGGGCAAGGATCACGTGCACGGGGTGATGATGCCGTCCCCGTGGTCGAGTGAGGGAAGCATTACCGATTCCGAGGTACTGGCCGCCAATCTGGGGATGGAAACGTTCACGGTTCCGATTTCGCCGATGATGGAAGCCTTTGAAAAAGCGCTTGCCCCTGCCTTTGCCGGAAGGGAACGGGATGTCACTGAAGAGAACATCCAGTCCCGCATCCGCGGCGTGGTCATGATGTCGTTTTCCAACAAATTCCACTGGATGCTTTTGGCTACGGGGAACAAGTCCGAAGTGGCCGCCGGGTATTGTACGATGTATGGGGATACCTGCGGCGGTCTGGCACCCATTGCCGACTTGTACAAGACGGAAGTGTACCAGCTCGCGCAATGGTTCAATGAGCGCGAAGGGATGTGCGCCATTCCTCAGAACATCTTCGATAAGGCGCCGTCGGCGGAGTTGCGCCCGGGCCAGAAGGATCAGGATTCTTTGCCCGAGTACGATGTGCTGGATTCGATCCTTCATGCGTTGATTGAAGAATCGAAGCGGGCTGAGGATATTGATCTGCCCGGCGTCACGCCTGAAGACGTCAATCGTGTGCAAGCCCTTATGCGCAGGAGTGCCTTCAAGCGCCTTCAACTCCCCCCGCTGCTGCCTGTCGGTAACCATGCCTTCGGCGTGCACGTCCATATGTAACGCATAGATCGTTGATGCAAAAAAAGCCTCTCGAAATCCGGGAGGCTTTTTTTGATCTTATGATCCCAAAAACGGGATGCTCAAGCGCCCTTTTTGGCTTTCGCCGCTTGGCGCAGCCAAGAGTACCATTTTTCGAGCCCTTCGCCCGTGCGGCAAGAAACCTCAAAGAGGGCCAGATCCGCATTGAGGTGGCGGGCATGGCGGGCGGCAACCTCTACATCGAAATCTACATAGGGCAGGAGATCGATCTTGTTGAGGACCATCGCACTGGCACGGTTGAAAAGGAGAGGGTATTTTTCAGGCTTGTCGTCGCCTTCGGTCACGCTGAGCAGGGCGATCTTGGCGTCTTCGCCGCAATCGAATTCGACGGGGCAAACGAGGTTCCCTACGTTTTCGATGAACAGGATATCGATCTCGTTCAGATCGAAAGCACCTAGAGCTTCCATGACAAGGTTGCTGTCGAGGTGGCAGCCGCCGTCCGTATTGATCTGCACGGCCTTGGCTCCGGTGGAGGCGACGCGGCGTGCGTCGTTGTCCGTCTGGAGGTCGCCTTCAATGACGGCCATGCGAAATTCGGAAGCCAGATCCGTAAGCGTACGCTCCAGCAGAGACGTCTTGCCCGCACCGGGAGAGCTTATGAGATTCAGGGCAAGGATGCCGTGTTTGGCGAACTGCTCTTTCAGGCTTGCCGCCAGCTTTCCGTTGGCTTCAAGAACATTACGAATAACAGGTATTTCCACAATAAGCTCCTTTATTCCGCCTCGATATGCTGGACGTACAGCTCGCGGCCCGTTTCCATTGAATGCCCGTATTGCTCGCCGCAGGCTGGACACGGCGCAAAGAAATGCTCTCCCTTGACGGCCGGGAAAGTATGTCCGCATTGGGAACACTTGAGAGTGATGGGAACCTCTTCGGTTTCCAGCACAGCGCCTTCGAAGTCGGTTCCCGCCGTAAGCGCCTCAAAGGCAAAGGAAAGGGCTTCCGGGACGATGTTGGAGAGTGCTCCATATCGTACCCGTACCAGCAGCAGACGATGGACGTCATGCTTTTCCATCTCTTCGCGGACAATGGATAACAGGCTTGTAACGACAGACATTTCGTGCATGGCAGAACTTCTCTGGTTGATTCCCGGGACAAGGCTCGGCAGTTTTTGGACAGAGGCACAGGGAAGAAGTGTAGGCGAAAAAGAGTGGTGAGTCCAGCTGGACGGATGAGAAGGGGAGACTTGCTTGACCGTTGTTCCTGGCGGGCGTAGGTCACATGAAACGCCGTCGGGTGGTATCCTTTTGAGGAGGGCATGATGCAAAAGATCGACGCGCATTCGCATGTGGGCTATTTCGGCGGGTGGGCCGACGTAGGGTATACGGACGAGCAGATGGTCGCCGAGATGGATCGGTACGGTATCGAAAAGTCCGTTGTGAGCTATATGGACAATACGGTGGTGGAGCAGGCTGTGAAACGTTTCCCCGATCGCTTTGTGGGGATTACGTGGGCCAATCCCTACGAAGGGGACAAGGCTGTCGAAACGGTCGTCCGCGAAGTCCGGGAGCACGGTTTTCAGGGGATTAAGCTGCATCCTCTTCTCAATGCCTTTACCGCTAATGACGCCGTGGTGCATCCTCTGATGGAAGTTGCGCAACAGATGGATTTGCCTGTATTCATCCATTCGGGGCATCCACCTTTTTCCCTTCCCCACAGCATCATTCAGCTTGCGGAAGATTTTCCAACAGTACGGATCGTGATGGTGCACATGGGACATGGAAACGGCATCTACATTCAGGCCGCCATTGATCTTTCCAAGAAACACGACAACGTGTACCTCGAAACGTCGGGTATGCCCATGCACACCAAAATCCGCGAGGCCTACAATACGGTCGGCAGCGAACGGGTTTTCTGGGGGAGCGACGCGCCGTTCCATCATTACCGGGTGGAAATGCTGCGGACGGAAGTCTGTGGATTGCCGGAGAGCGCTCTTGAGAATATTTTTTACCGCAATATCAAGCGGTTTTTAGCACTCTAGTCAGAGCTACAAAGAAGAAAAGCCCCGCATGGCGGGGCTTTTTGTCATCTGGAAGAGAAGATAAGCAGGAGCGCCAATGCGGTGAAGATGCAGGCTGTGATCCGATTGAGGATGATCTGCCCCCTGATGGAAGCGTTGAACCATTCGGCAAGCCTGCCGCCAAGGAATGAAACACCTCCGAAGACGACCAGCGTAGCGAGCTGGAAGAGGAGGCCAAGGGTGACGATCTGAAGCGGGACATTCCCGAGTTCCGGCTTGGCAAACTGTGGGAGGAAGGCGAGAAAGAAAAGCGTGACCTTGGGATTGGTAATGTTCATGACCACACCCCGCCGGTACAGGGCCCAGTATCCGGGAAAGGTACTTTGCTCCAGCCATGCCCTGGAGGCACCGCTACGGAAAGAAAGCCATGCCAGATACAGCAGGTAGGCCGCCCCTGCACATTTCAGGACTGTAAAGGCCGTCTCGGATGTTTGAAACAGTGCCGCAACGCCGAGGGCAACGGCTGCCGTATGCCCGAAGAGCCCGGTCATCAGCCCTAACGTGGTCACGATACCGGCCCGAAAGCCATACAGGGCGGACTGGGTTAAAACAAAAATGTTATCGGGTCCGGGGGCCAGCCCCATCACTATGGCGGTAACAAAAAACGCTCCGAGGGTTTCGAGAGGCAGCATGTTCACATTCCCTATGGCATTGATGTGTATGACAGGCCGTATCTCTAATGCCTCGAAGCGGAAAAAGCAAATCCCAAACGAGCGGATCAGCCGAGCTCCATATGCCGATGCTCCACGGAAACAGTATAGTCTTGCCGCTTGAGTGCCCGCATGAGTGCCTCAGTCATCGCCACGGAACGGTGTTTCCCCCCCGTACATCCTAAGGCGATTGTGATGCGGTAGCGCCCCTCAGCATCGTAAAGGGGCAGAAGAAAAGATAAAAAATCAATAAGCCGTTTTTTGAATTCTTTACCCGAAGGTTCACTGAAAACATACTCGGCTATGGCGCTCTCTTTTCCCGTCTGTGGGCGCAGCTCTTCAACGAAGTAGGGATTGGGGAGAAAACGGAGATCAAAGACGAGATCCGCCTCGCGGGGGACGCCGTATTTGAACCCGAAGGAAATGAGATTGACCTTGATGCTACGAAGCCGCTCGTGGGTACTGTTCCATTTGCGCTGAATGATCCGCCGCAAGTCATGGATGGAAAAGGAAGATGTGTCGATGACCTTATCGGCGATTTCCCGGACGGGGGCAAGGCGTTCCATTTCTTCGCGTACGGCTTGTTCCAAACCGACACCCTCCCGTTCAAGCGGATGGGGACGGCGGGTTGTGGCATAGCGCCGCATGATGACGGACGGATCCGCCTCCAGATAAAGGATCTTTGTGCGGAATCCCATGCCGGACAGCCGATGCAGCGCCTGATCAAGTTCGCCCATGAACTCGCTGCGCCGCTGATCGAAACCGAGAGCTATGCCATGAGACGGCTCAACGGAGGAGCTCTGCAGAAGGCGCACCATTTCGGGCATGAGTTCCGGAGGCACCCCGTCCGCGGTGAACAGGCGCATGTCCTCGAAGACATGGAGCACAGTACTTTTGCCCGCGCCGGAGAGGCCGGTGATGATGAAAATCGGCTTATCCGCATTCGGTTTTGGAGATTCAGAAGCGGAGTCCGTCGACTTTTCCGCGGCATGTTCAGGAAGGAGAGGCTGATCCGTCATGGTATTTTCCGTAGTAACAGGAAGCCCGTCCGGTGGAGACTCCCCGGACGGGCTTGTTGAAATCGCTTTGTGTACCGGCACAAGCCCTAGAAGATGGGATCTATCAGTCCAAGGTTACCGTTCTTACGCCGATAGATGACATTGATGCGATCATTTTCCGAATTCAGGAACGTGAGGAATTCAAAGTCATTTGCATCAAGCTGCATGGCCGCCTCGTCGGGGCTCATGGGCTTGGGAGAAAAATGGTCTCGCCCGGTAATCGTTCGTTCTCCATCTTCTTCCGTCACTTCAAACGTATACACATCGATATCGTTAGCGCGTCCCTTACGATGGATTTCCTTGTTACGGGAAACGAACTTCTTGACCTGAGCTTCCAGCTTATCAAGAACGAGGTCGATGGAGGCGTACATATCTTCCGAGACTTCGCTGGCGGCGATGTTGATGCCGTCACCGGTAAGCTGAACTTCCACGCGCTGGCGGAACTTATCGACCGCCATATTCACCTGCGCATCAAGAGCGGGGTTCTTGCCGAAGAATCTTCCCAGCTTCTCCATACGGCGGCGGGCATACTTACGCAAATGTTCAGACGGCTCGAAATTCTTGAAAGTAAAGGAAATGTGCATGAAGCCTCCTTTGGCTGATAACCGGTCCGCACAGCGAATACCGAGATATCCGCAACGGACATTGCTTTGTCAGGCATGGCTTCTTTACAACAACCTTTTAGGGGTCCTGTCAAGGGCTCTCAAACGGCCTCGAACGGCTAAAAATGGGCCTTTCTCCTGGACGATGACGGAATATCCATTGCCATCCGGTACTTGGCTACCGTTCTTCGGGCTATATTCACTTTCAAGTGTTCCTTGAGAATTTCGCCGATGCGTTCATCGGAGAGAGGGTTTTTAGGATCTTCCTCGCTGATGCACTTTTTGATGAGCGCCTTGACGCTCTCCGAACCCACCTGGCTTCCGTCATCCAGCTCCAGCGCGCTGTTGAAAAAGAATTTGAGTTCGTACACGCCGAAGGGTGTTGCCACATATTTGTTGGTCGTGATGCGGCTGACCGTGGATTCGTGCATGTTGATATCATCGGCGATGTCTTTCAGGATAAGCGGTTTGAACTTGCTGATCCCTTCCTCAAAAAAGCCGCGCTGGTGTTTTACAATACTTTCGACGACTTTGTACAATGTCCGCTGCCGCTGGTGCAGGCTTTTGATAAGCCACGCCGCAGAACGGATTTTTTCGTTGAAGTATTCTTTTTCCTTGCTTGACGCGTTTTCCGATGCGTTATCATACACAGGGCTCAAGTGCAGATTCGGCAGGCCGTCCTCATTGAGGACAATGAGGAATTCCCCGTCCACCTTGTAAACAAAGACGTCAGGGCTGACAAAAGTGGACACGCCTTCGCCAAAACTCGCTCCGGGCATGGGATCAAGGGACTGGATGATATCCAAATATTCCTTGAGTTCATCCATATCCAGCCGGAATTTGCGGAGCAGGGGCTTGTATCTGTGGGCTTCCAGATCTTCAAGGTGATCACGCACGAGATCAACAAGCACCTGATCCCTGTCATATCCCAATGCTTTTATCTGGATGAGGAGACATTCTTGCGGGGTTCGGGCTGCAACACCCACCGGATCGAATAGCTGGATGGCCTTAAGGACCGTCGCCACCTCTTCGGCAGTGGGCCATGCTTTATCTTTCGCTTCGGCGGTCGAAGCCCCGTCAGCAAAATCCGCCCGCGCCATCTCTGCCATTTCCTCAAGAGATGCTTGGAGGTAGCCGGAAGAAGAGAGATTTCCGATAATGATTTCACCGAGTTCTTTTTGGTCATCGGAGAGAGAGGAAAGGCGGAGCTGCCACATGAGGTGGCTTTCAAGAGTGGGGCTGGAGGCATATCTGGCCTCCAGAGAACTCATTTCTTCGGGGAGCTCATAGTCTCTGGGCTGGACTTGCTGCGGGGTACTGGCGAATTCTCCGAGATAGTCTTCCCAGTCTTCGGAGCGGGCCACTTCCCGATCGTATGTAGGCTCATCTCGCGGGGATTCGGGACGGACTTCTGCGGGCGGCTCGTTGGATGGCTCATCCTGAATTTCTTCGAGGAACGGGTTTTCCAGCAGCTCGCGCTGGACCGTTTCCACAAGCTCCAAGCGGGATAGCTGCAATAGGCGGATAGCCTGCTGCAATTGTGGTGTCATCACCAGCTGTTGTGAAAGTTTAAGCTGCTGTCTGAGTTCCAATGCCATGCAAATATCCCGTTGTCATAAGAGTCTGTCCAACCCGCAGGTACACCTTGTGAGAGGAGGGGAACCGACGGTAACCGTCAGGCGAAGATCAACCGGGCATCTTTATGCCTTACATGCAGGGATTATGCCACATGCTTAGGGATGTTGCAAGAACAGGGACGCTTTTTTTCTCTGTTCTTTTCTCGGAGATGTTTATTGGATGAAAAAGAAATGAGAAAAAGACTGGTTATCTTATTCAACTCACAAAAAAAGATCGGTACCGGAGCACACGATCTTTTTTTATAATCACAGAGAATGACGGAATATGGTGTCTCAGAGCGAGAAACCTTCTCCAAGATATACGCTCCGGGCCTGTTCGTTATTGACGATGGTTTCCGGTGTCCCGGAAAGAACGACCTGCCCCTGCACCATGAGGTAGGCCCGATCGCAAATCGTCAGTGTTTCACGGACATTGTGGTCAGAGATGAGAACTCCGATCCCGCGATCACGCAAGGCGCGCACCAAACCTTGGATATCACCCACCGCAAGAGGGTCGATGCCAGCAAACGGTTCGTCGAGAAGGACGAATTTCGGTTCCCGGATAAGCGCACGGGCGATTTCCAGACGCCGGCGTTCTCCTCCGGACAGGTGCATGGCGTGGGATTTTTCCAGTCGGGTGAGACCGAAATCTTCAAGCAATACATCCGCCCTTTCTTTCTGCTCCTTACGGGAAAGGCCCGTATGCTCCAGAATAATCTGAAGATTTTGACGTACCGTAAGTTTTCTGAAGACGGAACTCTCCTGCGGGAGGTAGGAAATGCCCACACGTGCGCGCTCATGGAGCGGCCACGTGCCAATATCCTGCTCTTCAAGGAGAACCCGCCCGGAAGACGGTTTGATGATTCCGGTCAGCATATAGAACGAAGTGGTTTTACCCGCCCCGTTCGGGCCGAGCAGACCGACGATTTCCCCTTGGTTCACTTCGGGGGAAACACCGCGTACGACCTCGCGTTGGCCGTACCATTTGCGCAAGTCAACGCCGGACAATCGGGCCATCAGCGGTTCCCCCGGATCGGGCTGGAGTTTTTAGAACCGGAAAAGACAGCTTCGACGCGTTTCTTGGACCCGCCCATGACTTCGCTGCGGTTTTCTTCCGTAAAGTACTTGATGGTTTCCCCGGTAACGGTGTTTTCGCCATCAGTCAGGCGAGGATCGCCTTCCATGAGAAGAACGCCGTCATCCATCGTATAGGTTGCCTTCGCGCAAGTTCCGTTGCGGTTTTCACTTTTCATACGCACATTCCGTTCGGCAACGATGCGATCAACGTCACCGGCTGCCATTCCGGCAGGCATACCGCCTTTTTCGCCTTCTTTCTTCTGAGCGTCGCCTTTGGGTGGCTTCAAGTAAACCGTGATCCTATCGGCCCATATTTCAATGTCGGGACGTACCACATGGACGTTTTTATCAAAGATGACGAGTTGCTTTTCAGCAAGATAGGTCAATTGATCGGATGTGATCCGCGTTTCAACATTCTTGGCGGGTTTTGGGGGCGTCACCGGAGCCGCCCACAACGGGGCGGAGCAGAGCAGGCTTAAACTCAGTGTGGCTATACCTAAAAAAAGTTTTTCATGATGTTTTCCTAGCTGTAAACCGTTGGAGCTATAACGGGCTTATTTCCTTGCAGGCTGAGGCGATTCTTGCTGGGGATTGGCTTGCGGTTCACGTGGAGAAGGTGCGGCATTGGCGTTTGGGGCGTCGGGGCGGGGCTTGAGTACGACCAGCACGCCTCCCGAACCATGCATTTCGTTGGCAGCAAGATCCCAGGTAAAAAAGGCAGCCGTCCCGGATGCCGTGGGGCTTTCAAGCGCAGCGCCCTCGGGGAAGGTCATGAGGCGTTTGTTGGCGTCGTAATTCATGCGCGAACTGGTGATGACGTCATCATAGCGAGTGATGACGACATCATCCCAGAGCGTGAGAAAACGCTGGTTGTCGGTGATTCTCCCCAGCTGGGCCTGCACGTCAAGAACATCGTCGTCGGGGTTGCTTGCGGAGCCTTCGCCAAGCGCATAACGGACGACGGGTTTGTCCACATCGATCGTATCGCCGTTCTGGGACATATGGGCCCAGCTTGCTTTGAGACGCCACAGCTCCAAGCCTTTATTTCCTTGGAACAGATTGATCCCCTTGATGGCCAACCCAGCCACTTCCTCAAGCGGATTTCCGGATTGCGTGGCGTTGCCTTGAAGCTTCGCCCCGTCAAGGGACTTGATGCCGCCCTTGTTGGCGACATCAAGCAATCTGCCGATCAGCGTTGTTTCTCCGCCACGTTTCGCGACGTACCAACCTCCGGCGAGAAGCGCCACCAGCGCGGTAATAAGCAGGATTCGTGAACATTTCATTCCAAGCGCATCCAGTGCTCAAGCAGAGCTTCCCGTTTCCCTTGGCAAGTCAGCAGCAAGTCGACAAATTCCCGGACGGCGCCGCATCCGCCTTCTTTTTGCGTCACGAACTTCGCCAGTTTTTTGACGTCCGGCATGGCATTCGCGACGGCAGCGGGCAGCCCCACGCGAGACATCGGTGCGAGATCGACCCAATCATCTCCAAGGTAGGCGATTTCCTGCCACTCAAGGGACATCCGTTTGCGCATCCCATCCAGAATAGTACATTTGTTGTCGGCCCCGCCATGATACTCGGTCACGCCGAGGACTTCCAGCCGTCTCACGACGCAGGGCACATCCATGCCCGACAGGACGGCGACTTCAATCCCCGCCGTTTTGGCGAGCCGGATGCCGATGCCGTCGAGGACATGGAACCGCTTCATGGCCAGCCCATTGGCGTCATAATAGAGGCCGCCGTCCGTCATGACGCCGTCCACATCCAGGACGAGAAGCCGGATGTGCTTGGCGAGGCTTTCGATCGATTCTCGCCGGGGAGTGGGAGAGTGGCCGGATATCCCGGTCCCATCGGAATAAAGAGTATTACAAGTCATAAGGAATGTTCCATATGGCTGAAAGTTGCTTCAAGAGCGCCGGAAGCTTGGCTAGGGGCCAGCTGTTGGGGCCGTCGCACAGGGCCTTGTCGGGATCCGGGTGGCATTCCATGAAAATGCCGTCCACTCCCGCCCCTGCCGCGGCACGGGCCAGTGTGGGCACGTGATGCCGTTCACCGCCGGAGCAGCTGCCTTGCCCTCCGGGAAGCTGAACGGAATGCGTCGCGTCGAAGATCACCGGGACGCCCAATGCCCGCATGATAGGTATGGAACGGAAATCGACCACGAGGTTATTGTATCCGAAAGAGGAGCCCCGTTCCGTCAGAAGGACGCGGTCATTGCCAGCCGCGACCAGTTTATCGCGTACGGGGCCCATATCCCACGGAGCCACAAACTGGCCTTTCTTGACGTTGACGACGCGGCCCGTCCGCGCCGCCGCCAAGAGCAGGTCCGTCTGGCGGCATAAAAAAGCGGGAATCTGAAGGATATCCGCCACCTCACCTACAGGTCCGGCCTGTTCGGGCAGATGGATGTCCGTCACAACGGGCAACCCCGTTTCCTCTTTAATCCGAGCCAGCCACTCCATGCCTTTGACCAGGCCCGGACCGCGGAAACCTTTCCCTGAGGTCCTGTTGGCCTTATCCCACGAACTCTTGAAGACGGCAAACAATCCGGCTTCCCTGCTGGCTTCGGCTACGGCATGCGCCGTGTCCAGCGCCAATTCGAAACTTTCCAGGGCACAGGGGCCCGCAAAAATAAAGTGGTCCTTCCGAAGCTGACCATAGAGTTCGTCTGATGTCATCATGGGCATTCCTTAGCGTTGAGAAGGAGTTCTCGCTTGGAGACAACCTTGCGGTCATTCCGGTTTTGTCGCCGGAATGACCGCAAAGGAATAAGCATTAGGGAAGGGAAGTCTACTTCTTGCGAGCCAGGCAAGACGCACGGATGAAGTCTTTGAACAACGGATGGGGCTTCATCGGGCGGGACTGGAATTCGGGATGGAACTGGCAGCCCAAGAACCACGGGTGATCGGGGATTTCAACGATTTCCACCAGCGTGCCATCGGGGGACTGGCCGCTGAAAACCATGCCCATATCCGCAAGACGTTCGCGGTAGGCATTGTTGAATTCGTAGCGGTGGCGGTGGCGTTCGTTGATATTGGCCGTTTTGTAGGCTTCGAAAGCGTGCGTCCCTTCCGAAATGGCGCAGGGATACGCGCCGAGGCGCATGGTCCCGCCCTTGTCGCTTTCCGCATCGCGGCGCTCCACGGCCTTTTTGCGGAAATCGTACCATTCGGTCATCAGGTAGATGAGCTTGTCCTTGGCGAACGGGTTGAATTCTTCGGAGTTGGCTTCCTCGATGCCGACGACGTGGCGGGCGAATTCGATGACCGCGCACTGCATACCGAGGCAGATCCCGAAGAAGGGCACATTGTTTTCACGGGCATACCGGATGGATTCGATTTTCCCTTCAACGCCGCGGTACCCGAAGCCGCCGGGAACGAGGATGCCGTCAGCGCCTTTGAACGTCTCTGCGACGTTTTCGGCGGTCACCTCTTCGGAATTCACATAGCGCAGATCCACGGCGACCCTGTTGGCGATGCCGCCATGCACCAAAGCTTCGTGAAGGCTCTTGTAGGCTTCCTTCAGTTCGACATACTTGCCGACGATGGCTATGGTGACCCGGCCCTGCGGATTCTTGACGTTGTGGACCAGCTCTTCCCACGGCTCAAGCTTGGCGTTGCGGGCGGGCAGGCGCAGCATGATGGCGACCTTTTGATCCAACCCTTCCTCATAGAGTTTCAAGGGCAATTCGTAGATGTTGCTCACATCCACGGCGGAAAACACGGCATCCTTGTCCACATTGCAGAACAGGGCGATTTTGGCGCGGAGGTCGGCGGGGACGGGCTCTTCGCAGCGGCAGAGGATGATGTCGGGCTGGATGCCGATCGAACGGAGTTCCTTGACGCTGTGTTGCGTGGGCTTGGTCTTGTGTTCTCCGGCGGAACGGAGATAGGGCACGAGCGTCAGATGGATGTACAGGCAATTGTCGCGGCCCAGTTCGGAGCGGAGCTGGCGGATGGCTTCAAGGAAGGGGAGGCCCTCGATGTCGCCCACCGTGCCACCGATTTCGATGATGGCGACGTCGGGAGCAGGGTTTTCGGGCTCATCCTTGGCGAGGCTGAGGATGGCGCTTTTGATTTCATCGGTGATGTGGGGGATCACCTGCACCGTTCCGCCGAGGTAGTCGCCGTGGCGCTCCTTGGTGATGACCTTATAATAGATGGAACCCGAGGTCGTGTTGTTTTTCTGGGAGAGGGCCGTATTGAGATAGCGTTCGTAGTGCCCCAAATCGAGGTCCGTCTCCGCCCCATCATCCGTAACGTACACTTCACCGTGCTGATAGGGGTTCATGGTTCCGGGGTCCACGTTGATATAGGGATCAAGTTTTTGGATGGTCACGGTCAGCCCACGCGTTTTCAACAGCGCGCCGATGGAAGCCGCCGAAAGCCCTTTGCCGAGAGAGGAAAGGACGCCACCAGTGATGAAGATAAACTTGGTCTTCATGAAAAACCTCGAGTTATGATTTTCCCGCCGTGACGGAGGGGATACAGTGTACGAAACTCGCTCTGAAACAGGATACATCAGAAAAGGAGAGAACGCGAACACAAAAAGCCCGCCTGAGCGGGTCGACATGCGGCTGGTTCTGTAACAAAAACAACGCCTTTGATTGGGAAATGGTGGGGACGCTCCGTCTGTTCCAAAACCGTAATTCCTCTGCTCCTCAGCAGGCCATTCAGATGCACGCAAACAATATCCGCCAACTATAGGCCGTTTTCAGAAAAAAAACAGCCATTGACTGAAAAGAAACACCCGCATAAAGTAAATCCCCCATTCCAGACTGGCTCCCTTTTTTTCTCGGCGAGGGAACCCAACTGGATCATGCAGGCGCGTTATCGCTTTTTCAGTAAGTAAGCTTTTAATTTTTATGCAGGAAAAGGGTGGACAATGAGTCAGGTCAACACGCTGGTCATTACCGGATACGGCACCAACTCGCATCAGGAAACAGCGCATGCCGCACGTCTGGCCGGTGCGGACAGGGCTGATGTGGTGCATTTTTCCGACATTGTGGCTGCGAAGGTCCGCCTGAGCGAGTATCAGTTCCTTGTTTTCCCCGGCGGATTCCTTGATGGCGACGATCTCGGGGCGGCACAGGCCGCGGCACAGCGCTGGCTGCATCTTTCCGACGCGGAAGGCCAGCCTCTGCTGGACAGCTTGAACCGGTTCGTCGATGCGGGCGGCCTCGTGCTGGGAATCTGCAATGGATTCCAGCTGCTCGTCAAGCTCGGCGTACTCCCCGCGCTGGACGGGAAGCGTTTTGAGCGGCAGGTTTCCCTCAGCCATAACGACTCCGCCCGCTATGAGGACAGATGGGTCCAGCTCAAGCCGAACCCCGACAGCCCGTGTATTTTCACCAAAGGACTGGCTGTCCACGGTGTGCTGCCGATGCCTGTCCGTCATGGCGAAGGCAAGCTCGTGGCCCGCGATGCCGCGACCTTGCAGCGGTTGCAGGACGAAAACCTGATTGCTTTGCAGTATACGCATCCTGAAACGGGCGAAGCTACGCAGGAGCATCCTTGGAATCCCAACGGTTCTCCACTGGCCATTGCCGGCCTGACGGACCCGACCGGGCATATCCTCGGCCTGATGCCGCACCCCGAAGCGTTCCACCACGCCACCAACCATCCCGGCTGGACGCGCGGGGAAGTCGCCGTGCCCGGAACCGCACTCTTTGCGAATGCTGTCCGGTATCTGCGCGAGAACCCAGTCAACCACAGCTAGGATGCGCCTGTTTGGCAAGACAGAGGAATTGGAAGCATGAAACAGTCGGAACTCATTGCGCTCATTGAACGGACGGCACCACTAGCGATCGCCGCGCCGTGGGATAAGTCGGGCGTTCAGGTCGCTTCCGCACGGCAGGATATCAACCTCCTCGCCGTGTGCCTTGATCCGACGCCGGAATCCATCCGCATCGCGTTGTCCGGGGGGGCTGAAATGATTTTGGCCCATCACCCGTTGACGATGGAGGGGCGGTTCACCGATCGGCTGGACAGCTACCATGAAGTCCTTTCGCTGTTGTTTCGGGCCAATGTGCCGCTGTATTCGGCGCATACGTCCCTTGATGCGAATCCTTTGGGTCCGGTTTCCTGGCTGGCGGACGAGCTGGGGCTTTGCCGTATTCCTTCTTCTGACACGAAGGATGGCGAGGCAGGGCATGGAATGCCATTGCCGCTGACCGTGCTGGAACAGACGGGGACAATGGAGCGGGGCGGCGGTTCGTATGCCTGCGGCTTCGGCGTCGTCGGCGATTGTGCGGTTGACATGACCCCGGAAGATCTGAAAAAAATGTTGGCCCTATGGCTGGTGGGGAGTTGCCCCCGCTTGGCTGGGACCTTGCCTGAGCGCATCCGCCGCATTGCCATCTGCCCCGGATCGGGAAGCTCGCTTGCGCCTGAGGCCGCTGCATGTGGCGCGGACTTGCTCATTACCGGTGACTTGAAGTATCATACCGCGCTTGATCTTCCCCTTCCAGTGCTGGATGTGGGGCATTTCAGCCTTGAAGAAGAGATGATGCGGCGTTTTGCCCTGCAATTGAAAGAGAATGTGTCTGATGTCGCCGTGCAGTTCGTGCCCGCGCAGGATCCTCTTGCGCCGTTTTCCCCCACAGACTGAGGCGTAATCCGTTATCAGATTTCAGGAGAAGAGTTGTGAGCCTTTATCTCGAACAAATCCGCCAACTCGTGGCCCTTCAGCGCGTGGACGATGCCATCCATTCCGTGGAGATGGAACTCGAACAGGCCCCGAAAGAATTGGAAGATCTCAAAAACCGTTTCGCCGCCACGAACACGCAGCGCGAACGGGTGCTGGAAAAGCTTGCGCATTTGAAGGAACAGGAAAAGCGCATCACTGGCGAGCTTGATGACGACAGCAGCCGCATCAAGAAGAGCAAGAACAAGATGATGCAGGTATCCAACTCCCGGGAATATCAGGCTATGGCCCGGGAAATGGACAATATGGAAAAGGTGAACCGTTCCCGTGAAGAGGAACGCGCCGCCTTGCTGGAAGAAAAGCTGCATCAGGACAACGCGCTGCAGGAAGTCGACGCTATATGGGCCGACCTCAAGGCCGAGTTGGAAGCCAAGCAGATCAGCCTCGAAACGCGGCAGGACGAAGCCCGCAAGCGTTTGGATGAGCTGGCTCAGGTGCGTTCCGAAACTGGTTCCGCTGTGCCGCGTCCCGTCCTTGATCGCTATGAGTTCATCCGTCGCCGTCTGTCCCATCCCGTGATCGTACCCGTGACTGCCGGGGTCTGTTCCGGTTGCCGGATCATGATCCCCCCGCAGACATTCATTGAACTGCAGGGAGGCCATAAGATCATCAACTGCCCCAACTGTCAGCGCTTGATTTACTGGGTGGAGCACTTTAACGAAGAGACCAACCAGACGGCTGATGAAATGGCGCACCACGCCGAATAGTTTTTGGGTTTTCGGGAGCCGGATGGATTGTCGCCGCGTCCGTCGCGTTTCGGCGTGACGGACGGAGAGGAAAGTCCGGGCTTCACAGGGCAGGACGCTGGGTAACGCCCAGGGGGAGTGATCCTCGGAGAGCGCCACAGAAAGCAAACCGCCGCCCTCGGGCGGTAAGGGTGAAACGGTGGGGTAAGAGCCCACCAGTCGGCACGGTGACGTGACGAGCTCGGCAAGCCCCGTTCGAAGCAAGACCAAATAGGGAAGCGGATCGGCCCGATCAACGCTTCCGGGTAGGTTGCTTGAGGGTACAGGTAACTGTGCTCCTAGAGGAATGACAGTCGCCATGCCGCCCGCAAGGGCGGGGTGGTACAGAACCCGGCTTATAGTCCGACTCCCGATTTGAGGCTCCGGTGACGGTTTTTGCATCTGCAGACTTCACCGGGGCTTTCTCGCATTCAGCACACAAGTGAGGTCATTCATGGCGTGGACACTTCTTCTCGCGGCGGGGCAGGGGAACCGGTTGGCTTCGGCCACAGGGGGGCTTGCCAAGCAATTCTTGGATTGGAAAGGCGCTCCGTTGTATTGGGAATCAGCGCTCGTCTTTTCCCGATGCGCACGCGTGGATGGGCTCGTTTTCGTGTTTCCGGAAGCGTGCATTGACGAAGAGCGCGAACGGGTAGCGGGCCTGATGCGGAATGCGTCCCTAGGGATTCCTTGGAAGGTTGTCGCTGGCGGAGCGTTGCGTCAAGACTCCGTCCGAAACGGCTTGGCCGCTTTGCCGGGTGATTGCATGGAGGTCCTGATCCATGATGCGGCAAGGCCGTTTGTTTCGCCCGTGCTGGTCAACCGGATACTGGACGGGCTGCATGGTGAAGCTTCGGGGGAGTGTGTCGCCGCATGTATCCCCGGCATTCCCGTGGTGGATACCATTAAAGTGATGGATGAAGAAAAAAAGGTCGTTGCCACACCTGATCGGAAACATCTGATGGCGGTTCAGACCCCGCAAGGTTTTTCCCTCGCTTTTCTGCGGGTTGCCCATCAGCGTGCGGAAGAGGAAGGCTGGGTTGTCACTGATGACGCCAGTTTGCTTGAACTGTGCGGACACGCCGTGCATGTCGCGGAGGGAGAAGCGGGAAACAAAAAAATCACCACGCCCGAGGATTTGGAAATGTTGCGGATGACAGGAGAGCGTATCCCGTGTGTCGGTTATGGGTATGATGTCCATAAGTATGCTGATGGCAATGAAGCGAGACAGCCTGCCCGGCCTATGCGGTTGGGGGGGGTGCCCATTGCCGGTTCGCCGGATGTGCTGGCCCATTCTGATGGAGATGTCTTGCTGCACGCATTGATGGATGCCTTGCTTGGCTGCATCGGAGCGGGGGATATCGGAACATTCTTCCCTGATTCCGATCCTGCATTCGACAATGTCAATTCGGCTGTGTTGCTGGACACGGTTCTGGAGCACGTCCTGAAGGCCAATGTACATATTACCCATGTCGATCTGGCTGTCATTGCTCAGATTCCCAAAGTCGGCCCGCATAGGGAAATGATTCGGCGGAATGTGGCAAGGCTGCTCGGGTTGGACCTGGGAGCGGTAAATGTGAAGGCGACGACGGAGGAAGGGCTTGGTTTTACAGGTGAACGGCTGGGGATAAAGGCCGTCGCCGTGGTTACGGGGCTTCGTGGTAATAGAGACGCATAATACTTTAAATTATGTAAATTTTAAAATCCCAATAAGTATACTGAAAATAATAGATAACCCTCTGGGTTGAATGAAAGTTCCATGTCGTTCTTGTAAAACTTTGTATGTTGGTGTAACAAGCAGTACGGGCCCTTTCCGTGGGGTAATTCTAACCTTTTTCGCATCGTGAGCCGTTATGAGCGACCTTCAGCAGGGCATGGACTGTCCTTGGTTTTCTTCTTACGACAAAGGTGTGCCGCATGACATAGTCATCCCCGAGGGAGGGCTGCAAAATATTCTCGACACTGCGGCGGAAACATACGGACAGCGTGAAGCCATCGTCTTTCAAAATACGCATATTTCCTATAGGGAATTGAAAGAATTAGCTGAAAAACTGGCCGCTTCGCTCCGGCGGCGCGGGGTCAGGCCGGGAGATCGCGTTTCCATCATGCTCCCGAATCTCCCTCAGACATTCATCGCATTCTGGGGTGTCATGAAGGCCGGAGCGGTCGCCGTCATGACGAATCCTCTCTATATGGAATCCGAGCTGACGCATCAGATTAAGGATTCCGGCGCAAAACATCTCATCACCCTCGATATTTTTTGGCCCAAGATTGCGGCGCTGCGGGAACAGCTCGAACTGGACGTCTGTTATGTGACGCGTGTCCGTGATGCGCTGAAATTCCCCTTGAGCTGGTTGCAGCCGTTTTCGGCCCGACGGCAGGGTACATGGGTTCCTGTTCCGTTTGACGGAAAAGAGGTCGTAGCGTGGAAGGACCTTTTCAAAACGACCGAGCGCCTGAGCGTGGAAGTGACGGATGCTCACGAGACCATCGCCTTGTTGCAGTACACGGGAGGTACCACGGGGCTTTCCAAGGGGGCCATGCTGACCCATGCGAATCTATTGGCCAACCTTACCCAGCTGATGGCGATCATTCAACAGCCCCCGGAAAAGGAGCATGTGTTTCTGGCCCTGTTGCCTTTGTTCCATGTGTTCGGTTTGACGATTACATTGTTGCTACCCGCAAGGATGGCCGCACGAGTGGTCCCCATGCCGCGGTATGTCCCCGCCGACATGCTGGAGGCATTCAAAAAGTACCAGTTCACGGCGTTCATCGGCGCTCCTTCCGTCTATATTTCCCTGTTGCAGCAGAAAAATCTGGCCCAGTACGATCTGCATCATATCATATTCTGTATTTCGGGATCAGCCCCCATGCCTGTCGAATGGCTGAAGAAATTTGAAGAAGTGACGGGCACGCCCATCACGGAAGGCTTTGGGCTGACCGAGGCTTCGCCCGTTACCCATGCCAACCCCGTGTTTGGGAAGCAGAAACCGGGTTCTATAGGTGTGCCGGTTCCCGGAACCCTCGCCCGTATTGTCGACACGGAAGACGGTGAAAGGGTTTTGGCTCACAATGAGATCGGGGAGTTGGTCATCAAGGGGCCGCAGGTTATGAAGGGTTATTGGAACCGCCCGGAAGAAACCGCCCGGACCATCCGCGACGGCTGGCTGTACACCGGCGATATCGCCTACATGGATGAAGAGGGTTATTTCTACATTGTCGACCGTAAGAAGGATTTGATCATCGTTGGTGGTTACAACGTCTATCCGCGTGAAATCGATGAAGTCCTCCACACACACCCCAAAATTCGGGAAGCCGTTACCGTGGGCGTTAATCACCGCTCCCGCGGTGAAACCGTCAAGGCGTATATCGTCCCGGAGGAAGGGGCGAATCTGACCGTACCGGAAGTCGTGGCCTTTTGTCGCCAGAAACTGGCTTCCTTCAAGGTGCCTCGCTTGATCGAATTCCGTGAGGAACTGCCGAAGACGATGGTCGGCAAAGTGTTGCGGCGCATCCTGCGGGAAGAGGAGCTGCACAAGAGCGATACGGAACAGGATAAAGAACAGCTTGTCCCCGAAGAAACCTCGAAGGAAGAGGTTTCCGCTCCGGAGGCTGGAATCGGAGAAAAGGAAGCAAAAACGCAGGGCGAACCCGAGAAGACGGACGGAAACGCATGAGACTGCTTCTTCAACGGGTCCGTGAGGGAAAAGTCGCCATTGAAGGTCAGAACGTGGCATCCATCGGCAAGGGCTTGGTTGTCCTCGTTGGTTTTGGCCCGGAGGATACGCTTGATCTGCGCGGAGGCAAGCTCTGGAATACGCTGATCGAAAAGATGGTGGTTCTCCGCATTTTTCCTGATGATGAGGGGAAGATGAACAGAGGGATAGAGGAAGCCGGTGGAGAAATCATTCTGGTTTCCCAGTTCACGCTCTATGCGGATTCCCGAAAAGGGCGGCGCCCCTCGTTCCACCTGTCGGCCCCTCCGGGCGTGGCGGAACCGTTGTTTCAGCATTTTGTGGAAGATGTGCGAACCAGACTGCCGGGACGAGTCCAGCAGGGCGTGTTCGCTGCGGACATGGATGTTTCCCTCACGAATTGGGGGCCGGTGACGATCTTGCTGGACTCAGCGGATTTTTAGCGGATAACAAATACGATAGACAACCAAAAAGGACGGCTCGTTGAAACGCCGTCCTTTTTGGTTTGAGTGATTGGGAGATTGTCAGCGGTTACGCTTTGAAAAGCTGGGTGGAGAGATAGCGCTCACCGGTGTCGGGCAGAACCGTCACAATGCGCTTTCCTTTCCATTCCGGTCTGTTCGCCAGAAGAAGCGCCGCCGCGACGTTGGCGCCGGATGAAATGCCGCAGGAAATGCCCTCTTCCGTCATGACGCGCCGGGCCATCTTGATGGCTTCCAGGCCGGGGATAGGCAGCACTTCGGTCAGCAGGGAACGATCCAGCAACGCGGGAACGAAACCGGCGCCAATGCCTTGAATAAGGTGCGGCCCAGCGGGATTGCCCGAAAGGACGGCCGATTCCGCAGGCTCGACAGCGAACAGCCCCACCGAGGGAAGGTGTTCGCGCAGGTAGCGCCCTGTCCCCGTGATGGTTCCGCCTGTGCCGACGCCCGCAACAAAGGCATCCACCATTCCGGCGTCCGCGAGAATTTCCGGACCCGTCGTGCGGTAGTGCGCTTCCGCATTATCCGGATTGGAGAACTGATCCAGTAGTACATAGCCTTTCGTGGCGGCCAGCCGCTGGGCTTCCTCAACGGCCCCGCCCATGCCCTTCGCGGCGGGGGTGAGAATGAGTTCCGCCCCAAAACCGCGGAGCAGGGCTTTGCGTTCGTCACTCATGGATTCCGGCATGGTCAGGATGAGCTTGAATCCCATGCATGTGGATACGACCGCCAAGCCGATGCCGGTGTTTCCGCTGGTCGGTTCGACAATGGTTCCGTTCGGCTTGAGAGTGCCCTTTTCGAGAGCCCCCTGAATCATACGGAGGGCGGCACGGTCTTTGATGGAGCCGCCCGGGTTGCGGGATTCGACTTTTACCAGAATCTCCGCGTCAAGACCTTCGGTCAATTTGGTGAGCCGTATCAGCGGCGTTTTTCCGATGCTCTGCAACAGATCCATAACGTTTCCTTTTGCTCCGAGAGCAGGTTACAGGACGGAATGATATATTTTTTCCAATTCGACACATCGCGCTTCGACGGAGTAGCTTTGCCCTCTGCGGGCGCTGTTCGCTCCCCACAGTTTCCGGCGCTCAGGGTCAGAGGCCATTTCCTGTAAGGCTCGCGTTAAGGCTTCCGTATCATCCGGCGGGACAAGCAGCCCATTATTTTGAGCTATTTCAGGAACTCCGCCCACTGTAGCAGCCACTACGGGCAACCCCATGCGGATGGCTTCAAGAAGCGTATTGGGAGCCGAGTCCATATTCTTTGAAGGGAAGACAAATGCATCTCCTATCTGGAGGTAATCGCTGACGCGTTCGGTCTGCCCTATGAGACGGACTTTTTCTCGGATTCCCAGCGTATCGCAGAGAGGAAGCCAGAGATCGGGGTTGGCTCCCACCATGACCAGATGCGCGTCAAGGCAAGCGGAGGAAAAAGCCTTCAGAAGCGGTTCTATCCCCTTGGCAGGATTATTGTTTCCCACATAGGTAAAGATAAGGGCTTGCTCGGGGATGTCCAGTTCCTGTTTTACGGCGGAGGCGGGACGCGTGGGAATCACGCGATCATCGGGAATGCCGTTTGGGATGACGTGGATTTTGTGCTTGGGGCAACACCAGCTGATTGCCCGGGCACAGGCTTCCGAATTGGGAAGAAAGGCCTTCATCGAAGGAGAAAGGTAGGGGAGGGGATTACCCGGGCGGTATATGACGCCGCGATGTGCGACACAGGCCAGCTTCCGGTTCCGCCAAAACAGGCCCCACCATGCAACGCGTTTTACAGCCTTATTGTGAAAGGCGTGAACGATGGTCGACGTATCCGGCGAGGGAAAGAGGCTTTCCACATAGGTACGGTGTTGCGCCGGATCTTCCGGCAACATATGCCAGAGGGGATTGGATGCCGCATTGGGCAATTCCCAGAGCGTCGAATCATGGGGGAGACAGAGCGCCACATCATGGCCCCGTTCGCTCAACCCCTGGGCTTGATAGACTGCTTGGCGTGTACCGCCGCTGCGGTTACTGGACGAGGTAATGATGATTACGCGCATGACGTCCTCTCTTTCGGAGCGCTGTGTGTGAAAACGCGTTTGCTCAGATAAGATGGCGAAAGATATCGGTATAGGTGTTCCGCATGAGCAGGGCCAGCTTGAGCCGCTGTGCCGCAGTGTCTCCCGGCTTGCGCCGGAAGAGGGAAACGATATGCCCGCTTACAGTCGTAAAGTCCGTATCGCCGCGCTCCCCGAATTTGTCGATATACGATCGTACGAGGAGATCAAAGGCGTTGGCCTGTTCCCGTTCTTTATTGGTATGTGCCTGTTCGTATAGCCCAAGCATGAAACGTTCGAAGAGGAATTCGCCATCAGAGGGGAATGAGCGTTTCAGCCCAAGGCGCCAGAGGCCGATGCCCATGGCACGCAGTTCCCGGATGGCCCGTTTTCTCTGGCGAAAATGCAATTTCCGTATGCCCAGGAGCTCAAGCTCCTGGGCAAAATCCATACTTTCCAGTATGGCGGAGAAGTTTCCCAGCACCTCTTCCGTCATATCGGGCAGAGAGCCTTGAGAGACTGTTGACACAATCCGCTCCGGAATCAGTCGGAAGGTTTGTCGGAAGAACGTTTGCGCCCCTTAAAGCCGCGGCCGCCTTCACGCTTGCCTTCCTTGGAGAAGGGCTGGCCTTCGCGTCGGCCACCTTCTCGGCGAGGGCCGTTTTCCCGAGGGCCGCGCCGCCCGCCGCCGGTATGGGACTTGGGGGGCCGCGCTGCACCCTCCGATTCCTTACGCGGCGTACCCGCCGGAAGGAATGCAGTGGGGTTGAGGCTCTTCTGGTAACAATCATCAAGAAGCAACGTCAGCAAATGCCGTTGTTCCGGATCTTCCGCGATGCTTTGCACCAGCGGCTCAAAACGCTTCATGCGTTCACGCTCCAGCCCGTTGAGCTGCCGGAAACGGGCTTCGAGAAGGGCCGTAACCCGCATACCGACCGCATGGGCGACTTCTTCGTCCGTAGGGGCCATGTGTTGGGTGAGCGGTACCTTGAAATACTTGGCGATCCGCTGGAGTTCCATTTTTTCCATGATGTCGACGAGGGAAATGACCACACCGGCGGCTCCGGCGCGCCCGGTGCGTCCCGCCCTGTGGATGTAGGATTCCCTGTCGTCCGGCGGCTCGTAGAGGAACACATGGGAGAGTTCGGGAATGTCAATGCCGCGTGCGGCCACGTCCGTGGCGACGAGGAACCGGATGGTGCCTTTGCGCAGCCGGGAAAGGACATCTTCGCGGCGGCTCTGGGACAGGTCGGCGGACAACTCGTCGGCGTTGAATCCAAAACCTTGCAATACGGCGGTCACGAAGTGCACCGTAGCCTTGGTATTGCAGAAAATGATAGCGGAGGCCGGGTTTTCGACTTCCAGAATCTTGATCAGCGTGCGATCCTTTTCCATGCTCTTGCATTCGCAATAGAGATGCTGGACTTCCGCCACATGGATCTGCGTCGTGGACAGGGAGAGCATCTGGGGATCAGTCAGGAATTCTCCCGCCAGCTTGAGCACATGGGGCGGATAGGTAGCCGAGAACAGCATCGCATGGATGGACGTTTCGGGCAGATACCGCTGTATTTCTTTCATATCCGGATAGAAGCCGATGGAAAGCATCCGGTCGGCTTCGTCAAAAATCAGAGCGGAAATATGATCAAGGTTGAGCGTGCGCCGCAGGAGATGGTCAAGCACACGGCCTGGCGTCCCCACAACAACGCTGACTCCCTGACGGAGTGCCTCCATCTGCTTGCCGTAGCCGACTCCGCCATAGACGGCGGCCACGGTAAAGCCGCTCCCTTTGAAAAGCGTTTTGGCTTCCTGTTCCACCTGAACGGCAAGCTCGCGGGTCGGAACGAGAATGAGCGCCTGTACGGCGGGCATGGCCGGGTTCAGGCGGGCCATGAGCGGAAGCAGATAGGTTCCCGTCTTACCGCTGCCCGTACGGGACTGGACCATGAGATCCCGCCCTTCGAGCAGATAGGGGAGAGCGCGGGACTGCACGGGCATAAGGCTGTTCCACCCGGCCTTGGCGCAGGCTGTCTGAAGCAATTGAGGCAGATCGGCGAGGGAGACTTCCGGGAGGGCGTTTTCGGGTTCGTCGACGGAGATGATTTCAGAAGACGTCTGGATGGTGTTGGAGGAGTGAGACTTGGCTTTGGCCTTCTGGGCAGCCGGGTTGGCCTTGGCCTCTTGCATTTGTTCGGTCATGTGATGTCCAAAAGTGAAAAGGTGAAACAAGAACTCCGGGCTCCGGGAACGTCCCTATTGGAGAGTATCGGAAAGCCGAATCGACATAGCACGATGGTTACCCGGTACGGAGCGGAAATTTTCTCAAACAAAAAAACGGCAAAGGCGTTACGAAGGGTTGTCTCGTACGGTCTCCGGCAAGCAGAGCCGACGGCATGTTGGGCAGCCAGTCGAAAAAAGAAAAAGCCAAACCTCAGCAACGCAAGCGAAGAATGATAACAGACCTGCCACACAAGGCAAGATCTGAGAGAGGCCGTTTCGTGGGTATTTTCCGGAGAGCAGAGCTCATGAACGATCTCGGTTCCTATGACACCGCCTCTTCTAAGGGCTTGTTCCACCGCAACGAAGCATATTCACCCCCAACCCATTGGATGGATGAGGGCTGAATGCCGAGTTTCTCCCAGCGGGGAAGCAGGCTCCCCTTATGGCCAGAGAAAAAGCCTTGGCAATATTGGGGGAAGAAGAGTTCGTCCGGCGGCAGGAAGCCGTTCAAAGCGAAATGCGAACGGACCGTTTCGAACAGCGCTTCACTTTGGATGATACTGCCGAGTGCCGGGTGGCGAGGCCCCACCAATACGGATTCATCCAGTTCACGCTCCGGGGCGAGGCTCAAACGGATGACGGGGATTCTCCGTGCCCATGCAGAGGCAAGAGCTTTCCCAAGGGTGGTTATGGTCGTGTCCAGTTCCCAGGGCGCATATCGGCCCATCCTCCACCGTTCCGCCAGCGGCGTACCGTCCACGACGAGACAGGGATAAAAACGCAAACAGGAAGGAGAAAACGCAAGGGCCTCTTCGACATCTTCAGAGAAGCGTTGCGGAGTGGAGCCGGGCATACCGGGGAGTAGCTGGATGCCCAGTTTGAGGCCGCTTTCTTTGATCAGACGGCAGCCTTCCCGTGCCGTATCGCCATTGTAGCCGCGTTGCACCTCCAACAGGGCTTCGGTATGGAATGACTGTATTCCCAGCTCAACGAGATCCAGTCCCGCATGGCGCAATGCCTGCAACCGATCCGGGCGGAGCGTATCAGGGCGCGTCGAACACCGGACCCGGCATACGATGCCTTTTTCTTTGGCTTGCATGGCCAAGGCCAGACATTCCATCTGGAGGCGTTCGGGGAGAGCGGTGAACGTACCGCCGTAGAAGGCCAACTCGATGGGGCGAGAGGCCGTCCGCTCCATGTGATGCGTCTCTAACTCGGACAAAAGATTGGCAAGAGCTTGTGGGTATGGTAGGCAATCAGAAGGTCGCGTGTGCCCCGTCTGCTTGTCTTGAGCGCAAAAGAGGCAACGATGTGGGCAGCCTGCAAAAGGCAAAAAGAAAGGGACGATGGCGGGACGCTGTCGCGGAGCTGATGCGCCGGGGTTGCCGACCGGAAAAAGGCACTCGCGCGCATGGCGTCCCGTGGAAGAGTTTTTTTTCATACCTGTTGATTTGTTTGGTATTAGACGATAAGTGTTGGTATACCTTGGCGCTTATCGATTTGTACACAGTGTTTGGTTTAGAGACTATTCCACAGTTCACCGTGGAGGTCGAGCCCGAGGTAAGAAAAAGGAGCCGCTATGCCTGCATCGCAACATGAAAATTGTATTTTTTGTAAAATCGCACGTGGGGAGATCCCTTGCACATCCGTCTTTGAATCCGAAGAGCTGATAGCTTTTCTGGATATCAGCCCCGTCAACAAGGGACATACTCTGCTTGTTCCTAAGGCGCATATGGAAACACTGTTCGATATGCCTACTGGTATAGGCGAAACGTTATTTGCTGCTATGAAGCAGGTGGGCTCTGCCGTTATGAAGGCGACGGGTGCTGAAGGTCTGAATGTCGTTCAGAATAACTATTCCGCTGCGGGGCAGCAAGTTCCGCACGTGCACTGGCATCTTATTCCCCGTTTTGCTGATGACGGTTATACGGCGTGGCCGCAGGGAGCATATCAAGATATGCAGGAGATGGCGGCCCTTGCTGACGCTATCCGGGAAAAACTATAACCGACGGTTTCAAGGATGAGCAGAAAAGGGTCATATTCTCCCGCTGTAGGCGTGCAATCTTCTTGAACTATAGATAAATAGAGAGTATACTTAGGGACAGGCAAACCTCGTTTCGAGTGATAGTGCGTCTTTGGGGGAAGATGTGTCCGAAAAGGAGCGAGAAAAGTGGTTTTGCCTGTTTTTCTTTACAAAAAACTGTGTAGGGGCCCGATAGGAGCGACGACGGGCTGCACAGGGCGTTGAGAAAAGCATATTTGGGAGTCGGCAACAACGAAGAGTCTCCAGTTCTCCTCAAGAGAGGCCTTTCGTCAAAGGGCATTGCGACGGAATGTCTCGCGGAGGAAACGATACTTGTGGAATGCTCTGGATGCTCGAACATTTTGGGAAGTATGGAGGAACTATGAACAGAGCACTGACCAAAGCGGATATTGTAGAAGCCATTTATGAGAAGACCGACAGAAATCGCGCTGATGTGAAGAACACGGTGGAAATTCTGCTTGGTCTGATGAAGCAGGCCATCAAGAAGGATGATGCCCTCTTGGTGAGCGGATTCGGGAAATTCGAGGCTTACGACAAGGAAGCGCGCAAGGGCCGCAATCCTCAAACGGATGAGACCATTACGCTCCCTCCCCGCAAGGTGGTCGTGTTCCGTCTGTCTCGCAAGTTCCGTGCGGAATTGAACGGCGAGGAAGTTGAAGCCTAGCCCCTTTTAACGTTGAAAGATATGTATGGAGAAGGGAGGGAAAAGTTTTGAAAAAAGCTTTCCCTCCCTTCTCCCGTTCTGCCTGTGCGGAGCACGTCCCTCCCGTTGAAAGGCTTTTGTGCCTATCCCACCGCAGTTCCCGCTTCCCGGCACAGGTTGCTTTGGAGGAAACAATGAAGCGCCCTCTCATGCATCATGAGCGGGCGCTTTATTGTATAGAAAGAAAACCTCCCGCTAGGCGGGAGGTTCCGAAAAGCTTACAGCTTTGTATATGTTATAAAAACTCCTTTTGATTTGTTAGTAAAGCTTGCGGTCTGGCAACTGCAAGCGGCAACAAATCAAAAGGAGGTCACAATGAGTGACGTTCAAAGTTTAGCCCACACAAAATGGAACTGCAAATACCATGTGGTATTTGCCCCCAAATATCGCAGACAGGTTTTCTATGGGGAAAAGAAGCGTGAGATCGGCGAGATATT
>NZ_JH114231.1:346448-364939 GCF_000224655.1 Bilophila sp. 4_1_30 | reverse complement strand
GATCTGAAGTTCAAATACCGCAATCGTGAATTCTGGTGCCGGGGCTACTACGTGGATACGGTAGGCAAGAACAAAGAGAAGATTAGGGATTACATAAAGAAACAGCTGGAAGAGGATAAACTGGGTACGCAGCTTTGCCTTCCCTACCCGGGTAGCCCGTTTACGGGCCGCAAGTAACAGAAATGCCGACGCCAGATTCGCTATGCGCCTGTTAGGGCGCTGCTGGTAACAGAGCCTTACAGGCGCATATGAAGAACCACCGGCTAGGCCGGTGGGTTCCTTTTTTATGGGTATGGGCGGTTCAGCTTCGGATCCAGCCCTGTACGATTGGGGCATTGAGAAGCTGTTCGGCAATCAGCATGTTTCCCGTTTTTCCCGGATGGAGCCCGTCATCCAGATCGGCTACGTATACGGCGGGGAGCCCTTTGAGAAGATCAAGATAGGCGACACCGAGATCGAGGCAGAGCCCGGCATAGGTTTCGTTCAATTTATTCAGCCGTTCCAGGTGATCCGGATTTTTCACCGGGGGAGGCCCCATCATGAGGACTGGCGCTTCCATCTGCGCTTCGGAAAGAATGGCTTGAGCGTTTTGGATGCTTTCCTGCATAGGGACAACGACATTGCCGTTGGGAGCCGCCATGTCCACGGTGCCGAAACAGAAAACCAAATAGGGCACGGTGGCGTCATTGACGCGGGAGCGGTATTCGGAAGCCCAGCGTTCTCGGATTTGAAGGCTCGAATGTTTACGGACGCCCAGATTGTAGAAGGTGGAAGGCGGGACGGGAAGGCCGGCGCGCTGGGACGCCAATCCGGCGAATCTTCCGATCCAGCCTCCGGCAAGGGTATCGTTGACCCCCAGAGTGATGGAGTCGCCAAAAAAGAAAAATGTTTTCACAGTCCTCTCCTTGTTTCAGCAAACCAGTCTGCATGATTCCCGTGTTTCCTGCCGCAGCAGTGTCTCTATCCTTTCTCCGCCACATGCAGGCAGACAATGCCCGAACACAACGGAATATGGTAAATCCGTTTGAAACCCGCCGCGCGCATTTCATCGCTCAAGGCAGCCGCCGAGGGGAATTCGATGATGCTCTTGGCGAGGTAGGCATAGGCACCGGGATCTCCGGAAAGCCTGCCGACGACAGGCAATATCCTTTTCAGATAGAAATTGTAGACGCCAAGCCAGATACGCGTCTTTCCCGTCCCAAATTCCAAGATACAGGCCCGTCCTCTGGGCTTGAGGACTCGCGCCATCTCCGCGAAGGAGGCTGAGCGGGGGGCAATGTTGCGGATGCCGAAAGCCATGGTGAGGCCGTCCATACACGCGTCGGGGAGAGGCAGGGCACGTGCGTCGGCCCCGACGGAGAGGACGAAGTCTTTGTCTTCTCCCGAAAGCTTCTTTTGCCCGTGCACCAGCATGGGAGGGCAAAAGTCCATTGCCAGCACCTGTGCGGCGGGGTGGCGCTTGCGCACCGCTAGTGTAACATCCAACGTACCCGCAGCAAGATCGAGAACCCGCTTTCCTTCCGCCTGCCCGGGAAGTACGGCATCGGCAAGGCATTTTCGCCAGCCTTGGTCCAACCCCAGGCTTAAGAGCCTGTTCAGCGGATCATACCATTTGACGATACGGGCGAAGAGCCCAGAAACTTTTGCCGCGTGTGCGTCGGTCGCCGTTCCGGTTTTTTCTTCAAGTAGTTCTTGAGAGTTTTCAGCGTTCACTGGTGTCATCCTGTGTCGCGTTGTCTTCCAGCGTATCGAGAACAATCTTGTAGATGGCGGGGAAATGTTCCGCAAAGTTGCTCGGAGAAATACGCTGGGTTTCGATGAATTTGACGATGATTTCTTTCGTAACCTGCAACGCTTCTTTATTTTCTTTACCCATGAGTACCCCTCACGGTTCAGTGTCGAAAAACCCGTCCGTTGGGGAATGGCCTTGACCACAATGGACAAAACCGGACGGGGAAAACAGGAAGAAACAGGCCATGCTCCTCCCCGTTTTTTTTGTACATATCACGTAAGCGTATTCCGGTCGAGCGCTGTAGCCTCCACCAGGTCGGCAAAAGTCCGCATATGGCATGGGGCCGTATCAATAGTGTTGATTTCTACCGCAACTGAGATGGCAAAGGAAGAGGCGTCTTCCTTTTGGGGAAGACGCCTCGATGTTCAAAGATGTTGCGGTGGATTATTCGAAGGTTTCCGTACCGGTGTTCAGCTCACTGACATCCTCATTCTCCGCGAAAGGCTCCGTATTCAGATCCCCTTCAAGCTTGGAAACGAGCAGGGCACCCGTGGCATCGCCGAGGACGTTGATGGAGGTGCGGATCATATCGAGCACACGGTCGATGCCAGCGATCAGGGCCAATGCTTCCAGCGGGATGCTGATCTGGGTGAAGACGAGGCTGACCATGATAAGGCCAGCTCCGGGGACGCCGGCTGTGCCGATCGAGGCGAGAAGCCCCATGAGCATGACGGTAAGCTGGTCGCTCAAGGTCAGCGGGATGCCATACACTTCGGCGGCGAAAACAGCCGCGACGCCCATATAAATGGCGGTGCCGTCCATATTGATGGTATTGCCGAGCGGGATGGAGAAGCTGGCAACACCCTTGGAGGCCCCGAGGCGGCGTACGGATTGCAAGTTGGCGGGAAGGGCCGCCGCGCTGGAGCACGTCGTAAAGGCGATGAGCCACGGTTCGAAAACGCCGCGGAAGAACGTGGGAAGCGGGATACGGACCACATATTTGACCAGCGGGCTGTAACAGATGATGACGTGCAGGACGGACGCGATGGCCGAGACGAGGATGAGCTTGCCGAGAGGCAGGAGCACCTTGAGGCCATGCTGGCTGACGGTGTAGGAAATGAGGCCGAACACGCCGATGGGGGCATACATCATGACCATATTGGTCATGCGGATCATCACGTCGCCGATGAGTTCAAAAATACGGAGCAGCGGTTTGCCCGTTTCGCCGAGGGAGCTCAGGGCAAAGCCGAAAATAACGGCAAAGAAGATGACCTGCAGCATGTTGCCCTTGGCAAGGGCATCTATGGGATTCATAGGCACGATGTTAAGCAGGGTCTGGATCAGGCTGGGCGGCGTGATCTGCTTTGCCTCCAAGCCTTTTGTGGAAAGATCCAGCCCAATGCCGGGCTGCATGATGTTGGCGAGGAACAAACCGATGGCCACGGCCACGCCCGTGGTGAGGAAGTAGTAGACGAGCGTTTTGGTGGCGACGCGCCCCAGTTTGCTCAGGTCATGGATGCCCGCGGCCCCCGCAATAATCGTGGCAAGGACCAGAGGCACGACCACCATGCGGATCAGGGTGATGAAAAGCTGCCCGAACGGGCGCAGGTAGGCGGCGGTAAACTCGGCGGAAGTCATGCTCCCGACGATGACGCCAAGGACAAGCCCAATGACCATCTGCACCGGAAGGCTCATTTTGGAATGTTTCTTTGACATAATCTCCTCCCCTCATACGATTGATGTAGTCAAAACGGCTGCCTATAAAGGGGCAACCAAGGTACGGCTCTACGGTCATAGACAATTGTGGCGCAAAGGACAAGAACTAATTGTTTTTCTATTTATTAAATAAAGTAACTAGGTTGAAAGATTGTAAATCGGTATTCCATACACAATATGCCGCGGACGGAGAGGTGATCTGACCAAAAGGGAAAAGGGGCTCGTCCGGCAGGGTTGACAAGGACACGCAAACAGGCTCAAAAAAGAACCATGCAAAAAGAAGCCTTCATCCGGTGCGTTCCCGGATGGTATCGGTGCTTCTTCAAGCTTTTATCCGAACGGAGACGATATGAGCACAGGACAGATGGACAATAAGACCTATGACGTCATTTTTGTCGCCCGCAAGAATGCGGAAAACAAGAATGCGGGAATGATTGCGGAAAATGTGGACAAGGCAACCGCCATTCGCTTCGCCCAAAGATATTGCCACCGTAACGAAGATAACGAAGGCGTGATGATCGCCTATCACGGAACGACGGTTCAGCCGGAAGGCTCGGAATGGTGGTTCCACTAGGAACTGCTGCTTCACAGAAAGAGACAAAGACAGCCCGGAATCCTTTCGGGCTGTCTTTGTTTTGCCGTGCGTATGCTGCGGGCGTTGAGGCGGCGGATGGAGTTATTTCAACGCGGCCTGCGCAATGGCGGGGACACTTTCAACCAGCAGCGTCGTCACCTTTTCGGCGTTTTGCTTGAAGACGAGAGACACTTCCTCCCAGCTGACCGGGGCTTCGTCCTCCTTCCAACAATCGTAGTCCGTGGACATCGCCACGGCGGCATAAGGGATGCCCGCTTCATTGGCAAGCGCCGTTTCCGTGGAAACGGACATGTTGATGACATCAGCCCCCCACATCCGAAACATACGGGATTCCGCCTTGGTGGAGAAGCGGGGGCCTTCGATGGTGACGACGGTTCCGGTGGGATGGAAAGGGAAATCGTTTTTGCGGCAGCCATCGATCAGGATTTGGCGAAGAGTGGCGTCGAACGGTTCGGCCATGGGCGCATGGACGGGCTGGCCCGGCTTGAAATAATCGTGGAACGTCATTTTCCGCTGTTTGGTGAAGTCGATGAACTGATCGAGGATGACGAGATCGCCGCGCCGGATTTCCTCCCGGAGGGAACCGGTCGCCGTCGTCGCGAGGATGTGGGTGCATCCGGCATCTTTGAGGGTCTGGATGTTAGCCCGGTAATTGACTGAAGAGGGCGCAATCGTATGGCTGCGCCCATGACGCGCCAATACGGCCACGGGAATGCCCGCGATTTCGCCTTCCCGGAGCGGCGAGGACGGCTCGCCCCATACCGTGCCGGTAAACGTGTCCCGCGCGTTGGTAAAAATATTGAGGTTATCGAGGCCGCTGCCGCCGATGATGCCTATTTTGATGCCCATGATCAGTCCTTTGTCGTGTTCAGGGAAAGAATGAGGTTGAGGGTGGAGGCGATGCTTTCACCGTACGTGAAAACACCTTCGTTATGCCCGGCCGTTACAAAGACTCCTTCGGAAGGAGAAAGCTCTTCCGTAATCAAGCGTGCCACTTCATGGGAAAGGGCAGGGGTTCCGTAGGCGACGGATTCCGGAGTCCGGGGGAAGCCTTTCGCCAGCAGGGACGTAAAGAGGAATGGGCTGTGGATGTGGATGACGCAGCGCGCTTTGTTGGCCGCGCCATAAACGGCCCCGTGGGTCATGGACTCCGAAGAAGCCTGAACGGGGCCGAAGGATGCCACGGTATTTTTGAGGGGATCAAACGCGTGGACGAGGCTGTAACCTTGTTTTTCCAGAAGGCGGCTGGAACCCGTTCCGCTCCCGCTGATGAGGAACAGGTTTCCCGCCAGCCGTAAAGAGATGTTCCCGTAACCGATGCCGGAAGGGTAAACGCCGATGAGCCCCGCGTCATGAAGCGTCGTGCGCGCCGCATCCAGTTCGGAAAAAAGCGCCAGTGCATCAAGCGCCGTTTCGCGTATTCCAGCGGGCAAGGTACGGAGGTACGTCTCGACGTCCCCCATTGCATGGCTCGCTTGGTACTTGACGATGCCGTCAATCGGTTCAGCGGTCATGGCGTGCCGTTCCTGCGGACTCGGGATACAGGGAGGCGATGCCTTCTTGAGTAGCCTGACAGACGCCGCGTTCGGAAATGAGCCCTGTGATGAGCCTATTCGGGGTGACGTCGAACGCCCAGTTCCGGGCGGGGGTTTCGTCCGGACAAATCTGAACGTCAAGCACGCTGCCGTCGGGCGTTTTCCCGCTCATGATGCGGACTTCCGCAGCTCCGCGTTCTTCAATGGGGATTTCCGCCACGCCGTCATCAAGGGAAAAGTCGAACGTCGAGGAGGGGAGCGCCACATAAAAAGGAACGCCGTTGTCGTGCGCCGCCAGAGCCTTGAGGTAGGTACCGATCTTGTTGGCAGCGTCGCCCCTGCGGGTAACCCGATCCGCGCCGACGATGACGATATCCACCTGCCCGTGCTGCATGAGATGCCCGCCCGCATTGTCCGCGATCAGCGCATGGGGCACGCCGTGCCGGGAGAGCTCCCACGCCGTGAGGCTTGCACCTTGGTTACGGGGACGGGTTTCGTCGACCCACACATGCACGGGAAGCCCCGCGTTGTGCGCCGCGTACACGGGAGACAAGGCCGACCCGTAGTCCACGAAGGCCAGCCAGCCCGCGTTGCAATGCGTCAGGATGTTGACGGGGGCTCCGTTCGCTTTCTTCGCCGCCAGCGCTTCGAGCAGCGTTTTTCCGTGTTCTCCGATGCGCTTGCACGCCTCGGCGTCTTCGTCGGCGATGGCTTGGGCTGTAACTTTGGCGATATGCCGCTTTTCTTCCGGGGAACTTCCCCGCGTCATGGCGGCGAGCTGGCGGTCAACGGCCCATGCCAGATTGGAGGCCGTGGGGCGGGTTCGTTTCAAGGCGGTTGCGGCGTCGGACATGAACGTGTCGAAATCTTCAGTGTCCTTCGCGGGAGCTTCGCAGGCGGCAAGCCACATGCCGTATCCGGCGGTTGCGCCGATGAGCCCCGCACCTCGGACGAGCATGTTCCGGATGGCGTCACAAAGCGCACTGAACGACGTGATCGTCGCCGTCTCGAAACGATGGGGCAACACATGCTGGTCAATGACATGCAGGCGATCCGCCTCATCAAGCCAGATCGTCCGATACGCTTTTCCGTCTATGTTCACTTCCCTAGTCTCCCTATCGGATATTTTTATGTCTCATACCCGTAGGGTGGAAGGAATGTCCAGAGGCGGACGGCGCGGGGAAAGAGGATTTTGTTGCGGCGGAGCGGTCAGTGTGGGGGGAACAGAAATTTCTTGGCATCGGAGCGGTGGTGATCCGCCGTGTGTCCGTTGGTGCTTGAGCAGGCATGGAAAAGAGCGGGAAGAGTTTTCCTCTCCCCGCTCTTTGGGTCAGCGTGCAGGACGATCAGGCGGACAAGGGAACATACCGCTCAAGCGAGATCTCAGGGTTCTGGAATACGGATTCGGGGCACGCCGGACGGCCGGGGACGCCCCATGCCTGAAGCTGAAGCAGCGCCATGTCCACCAACGTGTCCAGCCGCGACAGCAACAGGGGGCTCAGCGTGTTTCCATAGGTCATGTCCAGAGGCTGGGCTCCGATCAGCCGGATTTCCTCCGGGAGGCAGTCCTTCAGCTCCGCAAGGGCCAGCACTTCGGAAAAGCTGTTCTGGTGTAGGCTCATCTTGTGCGCGCTCAAATAGGCCGGGATGCCGGTGCTGTCCTTCTCGACGATGGTTCCCGGCTGGAGCCCGAAGTCCACGGCGTCCAGCAACAGCAGGCGCGTGGCCCGCTCCACGAAGGCCAGCAAGGGGTGTCCCTGTGTTCCGGCATCCACTATTTCCACGTTGTCGGGAAAGGCATACCGTGAATAGAGCCGTTCCGCGACCCGGACGCCGAAGCCTTCATCCCCATAGAGGATATTGCCAAGCCCCAATACGATGATCCGTTCCATGATCACCCCCCCTTCCCGGAACGCAGCAGCCGGAACCCGCTGAACATGGTCGAGACGAGCGTGGACTTGCCCATAATTTCTTCGCGGATGACCATATACAGGTGAATGATGATGAAGCACATGAGGAAAAGCATACCCAAGCGGTGGTAGCTGTGCAGATCCCGCCCGCTGTCTCCGATCCAGTAAATGAAGTCCACTACCAGATGGAACGGCTGGAGGATGACCGAGTCGGACGATTGGACGTACATGCCGAAGCCCGTCAGGATCATAATGATGAGCAGGTTGATGCAGGTCATCATGCCGAGCTGGGCCAGCGGATTGTGCCCGATGTGCTCTCGTGGGGTCCTGTCGAGAAACAGGTACCAGCGGAAGTCCGACAGCAGATCCAGCCACCAGCTTTTCCTCCAGAACGGAATGATGAAGACCTGTCTGGAGTACTTGTTGCCGAAGAACGCGAAGATGATGCGCCAAAGCAGGCCGATGGCGATGATGAACCCCGCGATGAAGTGGGCCATGCGGGTATAGCCCATATAAAAGAGATAGGTCGGATCGCCGTCCAGCGAATGCCACGGCTTGCCGATGATGTACCCCGTGGGGATAAGCACGAGAAACGAGAGCACCATGCTCCAGTGCCAGATGCGGATCGGCAGCTGGAAAACATAGATGGGTTTCCCTTCCTGAATAGGTTCGTTCATGGCGTTCTCCTTAGTCCATATGGACCGTCAGCAGTTCGCTGCCGTCCGGCCCCAAGACGTGCGTCGCACAGGCAAGGCAGGGATCGAAGCTGTGGAGCGTACGCAAGATTTCCAGCGGCTGCTTGGGCACATCCATCTTCGTGCCGAGCAGGGCGGCCTCATACGGGCCGAGCTGGCCGCCGTCGCTGCGCGGTGCGGCGTTCCATGTGGTCGGGACGACACACTGGTAGACGTCCACCTTTTTGTTTTTGATGACCGTCCAGTGGCCGAGCGCGCCGCGGGGGGCCTCGGTGAAGCCGACGCCGCGGGCTTCCTGCGGCCATGTGTCGGGATCCCACTTGTTGGTGAAGACGGCGGTGCTGTCGCCGTTCTTGAGGTTCGTTATGAGCTTGTCGAAGAAGACCTGCATGGTGTCGGCCGCCCAATGCGCTTCCTGCGCTCTGGTGAGGATGCGGCCCATAGTCGATTGCAGCGACGTGACGGGCGCCCCGATCCGGGCACACAGATCGTCGACGCGGGCGACGATGTCCGGCTGCTTGAGCTGGTAGGCGATAAGCGTCCTTGCCAGCGGCCCCACTTCCATCATGTTGCCGCGCCAGCGGGGAGTCTTGATCCACGAATAGGGCGCGTTTTCATCAAGCTGCTTGATGTCCGTCCTGCTCCCCTTGGTAGCGGGTCCAAGCTCGAAGTGAGGCACGGTTTCGCCCTGATAGGGATGCAGGGAGGTAATGCCCTTGGGATACGTATACCACGAGCGCCCGACTTCTTCACGGATCTGATCCTCGTCGGACAGGTCGACGGGCAACACTTCATTGAAGTTGCCGTTGATGATCGCCCCGCCGGGGATGAGCAGGCTTTTCTGCGAGTAGTCGTTGGCGATGGACGGAAACGCGCCATACGCCAGCAGCGACTGGTTGGAGAGGCCCGTGCCGAGGTGCAGCCATTCCGGATAGAACTTGGCGAGGGCGATACTGTCGGGGACGAGCACCTGCGCCGAGAATTCACGGCAGCGCTTGATAATCGACAGGACGAGCTCGAGGCGTTCCATGTTGATGACGTCGGCTCCGCCCTTGCCGTTGATGTTGAGGGCCAGAGGCACGCCGCCCACCAGCCAGTTGGGGTGGGGGTTCTTGCCGCCGAAGACTGTATGGATCTGGACGACGTCTTTCTGGAAATCGAGCGCTTCGATGTAGTGGGCCACCAGCATGAGGTTGGCCTCAGGCGGGAACTTATAGCCGGGATGCCCCCAGTAGCCGTTCTTGAAGATGCCGAGCTGGCCGGTGGAGATGATGCGGACCAGCTTTTCCTTTACGGAAGCGAAATAGCCCGGAGAGGATTGTGGCCACGGGGAAAGGCTCTGGGCAAGCCTGGACGCTTCTTTGGGATCGGCCTTGGAAGCGGAAACCACGTCGATCCAGTCCAGCCCGCCGAGCTGGTAGAAGTGCACCAGGTGGTCATGGTACCACAAGGCCAGCTGCATCAGGTTGCGGATGATATTCGCGTTGTCGGGGATGTCGATCTTGAGCGCGTCCTCAATGGCATGGACGGAGGCGAGTGCGTGCGTGCCCGTGCAGACGCCGCAGATGCGTTCCACAAAAGCCCATATGTCGCGGGGGTCACGGTCTTTGACGATGATTTCCAGCCCCCGGAACATGGTCCCGCAGGAGACGGCGTTGGTGATCACGTTGTCGTCGTTGATGTTCACTTCGCACCTGAGATGCCCCTCGATGCGCGTAACCGGGTCGACGACAAGACGCCGCCCCGAGTCGTTAACGGTGTATCCCTGCGTTGTGTATTCGTAGGCCATGATCAGTTCCTTTCAGAAGGGGTGGAATCGTTGGAATCGGTTTTTTCAGCCTGTGCGGTCTTGGTTTCCTTGGAGCAATCGCCGTCCTTGCCGTAGCGGTGCTTGAGGTGCACGGCGGTACTGATGGCCGCGTGCGTCACCACGCCGGCACCGATGCCGGCGACGGCGGCCACGCCCACGGTTTCGGCAGTCGTGTTGGTTCCGAATTGGGGAATGTTGGTGATGCGGCTGTAGAAGGAACCGTGATCCCAGAAGTTCTGTTCGGCACAGCCGATGCAGCCGTGGCCGGACTGGATGGGATAGGAAACACCGTTGTTCCACCGGGTGACGGGGCACGCATTGTAGGTCGTCGGCCCCTTGCACCCCATCTTGTAGAGGCAGTAGCCGAGGCTCGCCGCGGCGTCGTCCCACGACTCCACAAACTGCCCTGCGTCAAAGTGGGCGCGGCGCACGCATTGGTCGTGCACGCGCTTGCCGTAAAAGACCTCTGGGCGGCCCTGCGAGTCGAGCTTGGGGATCTGATCATAGGTCAGGACGTAGGCGACGATGTTGCTCATGACGTCCGGGATGGCAGGGCAGCCCGGGACTTTGATGATCGGCTTGTCGTGAATGACTTTGTGGATAGGGGTCGCCTGAGTCGGATTGGGGCGGGCAGCCTGCACGCATCCCCATGAGGCGCAGGTCCCCCAGCGACGATGGCCTTGGCTCCGGCGGCTCCGCGCTGGAGTTTGTCCATGAAGGGACGCCCTCCGTCGATACAGTACATGCCTTCTTCGCCAAGAGGCGGATTGCCTTCCACCGCGAGGATATAGCGTCCCTTGTAGGTGCTGATGGCTTCTTCGAAACATTCCATAGCCTGATCGCCCGCCGCCGCCATGATGGTGTCCTGATAGTCCAGCGCGATCATGGAAAGGATGATGTCGGAAGCCAAAGGATGCGCCGAGCGGATAAAGGATTCCGTGCAGCAGGAGCACGAAAGGCCGTTGATCCAGAGAACGGGCAGATAGGGTTTGGTTTCCATAGCGTGGGCGATTTCGAGGTGGCCCATTGGGCCAAGACCCAAGGCAACCGCCGCCATAGAGCAGAATTTCAGGAAATCACGTCGACAGATGCCTCTGCGACGCAGCACTTCGTACTGGGTTTCCTCTGGGTTGAACATGGATACATCCTTCTTTGGGTCAGCGTTGTGTTCAAGACGGGTCCTTGGCAAGAGACACATCCGTACGGACGGCTTCTTTTTATGCCGTACCTGTTTCACACTGAAGCCTTTTCGGGGATGTCCGTCAACCGCATGATAGCTGTATCCCTATGATAAATGCGGGATTGGGGGCGTTGAGGCGTTAGAATGTGCCGAGAAAACAAAAAAGGCATACCGTTTTTTTCGGTATGCCTTTTCCCTGACGAGAGAAAGGGAAGGCTTAGCGCGCACCCTTGGGGAAGAGCACCACGCCGATGGTCTTGAGGATGATCCGGACGTCCAGCAGGATGGACATGTTTTTGGCGTAGTACAGGTCATACTCCAGCTTGCGGCGGGAATCCTCGACGGAGGAGCCGTAAGGATAGCACACCTGAGCCCAGCCGGTGACGCCGGGCTTGACCGCGTGGCGCAGGCTGTAGAAGGGGATTTCCTTCTCCAGTTCCTTGACGAATTCAGGGCGTTCCGGGCGAGGTCCGATGAGGCTCATTTCCCCTTTGAGCACGTTCCACAACTGGGGCAATTCGTCAATGCGGGTCTTGCGGATGATTTTCCCCACCTTGGTGACGCGGGGGTCGGACTTCATGGCCCAGACCGCACCGTTTTTCTCGGCGTCGGTACGCATGGAGCGGAATTTGTAGACGGTGAAATCCTGCCCGAACAGGCCCACGCGGCGCTGCCGGTAAATGACGGGGCCGGGAGATTCCACACGGATGGCGATGGCGGTGAGAAGCATGATCGGTGACGTGCAGAGCAGCAGGCCGAGCGTGGCGAACAGGTCGAAAGCCCGCTTGAGGCGGCGCAGGGAACCTCGGGTATTGAGCGAAAAGCCTTCTTCCGTGAGCAGCCATTCCGAGCTGATCTGCGAGACGGGGAGCCGGTGCACCATATGTTCGCAGAAGGAACGGACATCGACGATCATCTGCCCGTGCAGCTTGGCATGTAACAGTTCGGTAGCGATGTCTTCGTCGATGGGGGCGTCGGGCAGCAAGACAATCATGGTGACGTTCTGCTGTTTGGCGATTTCCTCAACCTGCATGGGGGTGCCAAGATAGGGGATTTCCCTGTCGTTATCACAGTCGCCCACATAACCGACGATGTCGGCGTCGGTCAGGGATTCGGAAATGGTCTGGCGTACCTTCCCGGCACGGTCGGTCCCGATGAGCAGGATTCTGGCTTTATGCACAAACCGGCCGATGTGCTTGTAATAGAGCGCACGCCAGCCAAGGCAGAACAGAAGGCACAAGCTGAAGAGCAGCAGCAGGGTCCTGCGATCGAAACGCCAGTGCTGGAACGCATAAAATGCGGAGGCGGAAGCGATTGCGCCAAGGAAGAAGGCTATGAGGACCCGGCCTGTGGTGTCCTTGAAGTCTTCAGCCCCGACGTTGTAGGCATCCAGCACGTAAAAGAAGAAAAGATAGGAGACGACGGTAAACAGCGACGCCCCTGTGTAGTCGTCCAGAACGGAAAGATCCGCGGGCAGCATGAACCACCCGGTAATGCTGAGCGCCGCAAGGATGCAGACGGCATCCAGAACTTTAAACAGCCCTTTGCGATAACCGCTGATAAGCAAGGGAAACCTCCAGTGAATCCTCGTTACGAAACCAACTTCATGACGCTGAGGATAAGATCGGCAGCCTTGCGGGCATCCAGTTCTGTTTCCGCAATGAACCTTCCTTCCTTCCCCATACGGGCCGTCAGAGCGCTATCCTCCAAAAACGACTCCAACGCCTTTGCCAAGGCCTCGGGGGTCCGTACAGGCACGAGAAAACCATTCTTCCCATCGACGACCACGTCCCGGCATCCGGGAACATCGGTTGCCACGATGGGACGTCCCATGCTCATGGCTTCCATGAGCGAACACGGCAAGCCCTCCCGCCAGGAAGGGAGAACGACAACATTCGCCTGCCCGACATAGGGGCGCACATCACGCGTGACGCCGAGGTATTCGATAATACCTTCCCGTTCCCATCCCTTGACCGTTTCAAGAGGGACTCCGCCCCTGGAGCTTTCGGGAGCACCCAAGAGCTGGAAACGAGCATTGGGGTACCGTTTCTTTACCAGACGGGCCGCTTCCGCATATTCATACAATCCCTTGGCTTCAAGAAGCCTTCCCACAAGAAGGAATGTAAGGGGGGCTTCGGGAAGAGGCGCCACGGCAAACTTGTCCGTGTCCACTCCCGTACCTTTGGTCATGACGACATGGGCACCGCGCGGCAGGCAATGCCAATCTCGAAACGTCTGGACATCGTCCGTATTCTGAAAGAACACGGCATCGCTGAAAGAAAGCGAAATACGATAGAGGGAGGAGGCCAGATACGTAAGCATCTTTTTTACTGGGGTGTTGGCCTCAAACATATACCCGAGCCCCGTAATCATGGCGTAGCGGGATCGGATGCCCGCCAAAGCTGCCATCGGAATACCGTAAATGACCGACTTGATGGTGGACGCATACAGGATATCGGCGCGTTCCTCACGGAAGATCCTGTACAGGGCAAGGCAGGTCTTCAAATCATGGACTGGATTCAGCCCCTTGTTGTCCAAAGGATAGTTGCGGATACTCGCCCCAAACCCCTTGAGGGTGGCTTCGGCTTCGGAATCGCCCGCAGGGACGAGGCACGTTACCTGATGCCCTTCTTCCTGTAGGCGGGAGATGAGCACACTCCAAAAGCTGACCAGAAAACTGGCCCTATTATTCATAATAATGATGTTCATGGCGGAAGAGTATAGCAGTGCGCCGAAGAGAAAGGAAGAGGGATAGGGGGCTTTCCCGCAGAAGGGAAAGGATCAGGCCCGTTTTTTGGGCTGTGCCGCCTGCTGGAAGAGGCGCCCGCGTACGACTGATGTTTGGCCGAACTTGTCTTGGAGCTCGTCCATGACCTTGTCCAGTTTGGTGCGGCGTTCTTCGTTGGATTGACTGTCCTTTCCGATGGCAGGGAACCGCAATTGGTGCGGCGGGCTGTCGAAACCGGAGACGCCTACACCGATGAGCCGGATTTTCTCCTCAAGACGCATGTGATCGAGCAGATCACACGCTGTTTCATAAATGGTTTCCGTAGCGCTGGTCGGGGCATCAAGCGTGACCCTGCGGGTAATGATCCGAAAATCGGCATACTTGATTTTAAGCGTGATCACGCGGCCCTGAAGCCTTTGTTTCCGCAATGTGCGTCCTATCCGATCCGCATGGCGGAAAAGCCAGCTCTTGAGGAAGCCTATATCGCGGGTGTCGATGTCAAACGTCGTTTCGGCGCTTTCTGATTTGGGAGGCGTATAGGGTTCCACTTCGCGAGGGTCAATACCTTGTGCCCGTTCGTAGAGGGTTATGCCGGCCTTTCCAAAACGGCGCTCCCAAAACACTTTGGGATAACGGGGGACATCGCCTGCAGTACGGATGGCAAGGCTTTGGAGCTCTCTGACCATTGTTTTTCCCACACCCGGTATTTGTTCTACTGGAAGCGACTGAAGGAAGGCGGCCAGTTTATCTGGGTAAAGGATACTGAGCCCATCAGGTTTGTTCAGATCGGAAGCTATCTTGGCAAGAAATTTGACGGGGGCCAGCCCGATGGAGCAGGTCAACCCTCCGGTTACTTTTTTCACTTCGCGTTTGATGCGCCGGGCCATGTCTTCCACAGGGCCAAAGAGCCGTTCCAGCCCCGTCGCGTCAAGATAGGCTTCATCGACGGACGCTTTTTCGACTCGGGGGGAATACGAGCGCAAGACATTGATGACGGTTCGGGAAACCTCGACATAGCGTGCCATACGCACGGGAACGAGGATAGCATGAGGGCAGAGCTGCAATGCCTGTGCTATGGGCATTGCGGAATGGACGCCGAACTTCCGGATTTCGTAGGAAGCCGCACTGACGACCCCCCTGGGACCGCCTCCGCCAACGATGACCGGTTTGCCGCGCAGTTCAGGATGGTCTTTCTGCTCAATGGAAGCGTAAAATGCGTCCATGTCCACATGCATAAACCATTTCTGCATATATCAAGTTGTCCTTACAGTATTTATTTTTCTGGTTCGTTTTGTATCCTTTCTTTTTGCTAACCTATTGCTAACCAGAGTTTTTTTCAAGCAAAGGTCTCTCTCCATACATCCCCTCTCATAAAAAAAGCACGCCCACAAGAGCCCTTTGGGCGAAGTCTACAGCCGTCCCCTTTGCGGATCCCTCCGGGCTGATGAAGAAAACAACGGCAGTTCGACCCCATACTATGGCTACGACTTGCGAAATGGAACCCCCGAAATAATGAGATGTTTTCCTGAGGATGTTAGTTGTTGTCTAATTTGCTTTTATTGTTTTTTTATATATTAAATTAAGTAGTTTATTGTGAAAAAGAACAAATATACGCATTAGGTTGAACAGCGGCTGGAGACGGAACAACTGACCCCCTATGAGAGGAGTTGAGCAGGAAAGTTGAGGTGGATCGGGATTATAAACGGTTTCTTTGTATCCCCATAAAGCCAAATCCCGTAGAGCCGCCTATTGGGGAGCTGAGCGCTTACCTTCAAGAGAACGGTATGGGCGACGTCAAATTATATAACAAACTGTATAGTTTTGAGAATGTTTACGTAAAATATTGGAAATGGCTCCTTGTCTCGAACGGCCACCACTGGCGCGAGGATGACTGGAATGAGGCGTATCAGGCCATTGAAAGCGTATGCGAAAAGTACTTGGCTGCCGCTCAGATGAAGCAGATCGAGGCTGATGGGGTTTCCAAAGAGGAAAACCCCGACCTAAAAAAGAAGGTGCAACCTTTAGCGGACAAGGGGGCAGGTGACCTGATCGGCTCCGGAGCAAGAACGGTCAGGATGACCTACTCATCATAACGCAGCGTACCCGTAATCCGTCACGCTGGAAGGCAGAACGCTCGACGTCGTGGTGGACAGGCCGGAAATGGCATGGCCGAAGCGGACGACAGGCCCGGCGTTTCCCACAGGCTCGTGGTGCTGTCCGTAACATGGACGAAATGATCCGGGCGCTCACAACCCCGCTCCAGCACATGCCGAAGGAGTGCGAGATTGCCGCTTCACGGGCCATCAACCGGACGTTGAACGCCATGCGTGCCGAGGCGATCCGCATTGCGCGGCGGGCCTATGTCTACGTGCCTCCGGGAAGGCTCTTCGAACAGCTCTACTTGAAGACGGCGCAAAAGGCACAACGAAGGCTTGCCCTACATTTCCGGGCGGCCACTTCCGTCCTGCTCCGAAGTTCCCCGGAGCCAAGCCCCCGGCGGGCGTTTCGGCGTAGATCCGGCAAGGCGGTACGCGGAAGGTCTATCAGGAACCCGGCTACTTGGAACAAGCGGGCCGACCAGTACGGCCTCCCGCTCTCCGTTAGGATGCCCTGCGTGGCGGGGCGATGGGAGAGGTCGTCAGCAACCTTTCCTCTACCATCGAAGACGTCGTGTTTAATGTGCTGAATGAGTGCAAAACCTTCCGGACCGAAGCTGAGTAACTGAAACGGCCTCCATAACGGGGACCAAACCTTAACCCTAAAAAAGAGCCAAGTTCGCCTAATGGAATAAGAACAAGATGCTTTCCGAATGCTACATCGGTTCAGGACGCCTTGGCGTTTCTGGCTAGTATGAGAAAACGTTCCGCAAGAATTCCAGGTGCGATGAAGCGGCGAGCGTCAAAGCTGGTTTCGAGAGAGTTGGATTCATCCATTGGCAGGCTGCCGTAGGCCGCTTTCAATTCCGCTTCGAAAGCGTCGCATAATTTTTTGAATGATTGTTCGACTTCGGGATAGTCGTTTTCTTCGCGCCAAGGAAGGCGCAAGCTCTGTTTCCAGAGACGTCCTTTGTGGGAAGGGATTTCCAGATCATAAGTTTTGCCGGATGCCGGATTCTCCGCACGTTCGTGCTGCCCCGGATAGCAGAACTCTTGCCACGAGTCAGGCGGTTCCGGGATGGTCGAAACGACGCGGATGAACGGCAGCGCCAACTCCCGTTCGTGTTCCTCAAGCGTTACCGTGTAATGAAGAACAGGACGGATGTTGCCGCGCCGCTTGGTGATGTTCCATTCGATATGCATGGCGTTGCTCCTGTGTCGCTAGGCGGATGGACGTTCTTTGAGATACCCTGTTTCCCCAAAGGGGGGCGTTGTCCCGTTCGGCTGTTCCGCGAGCCAAAGGACAGGAAAGGCGGGCTCCTCTGGAAACCTGTCGCATTCCAGATCGGTAAACCAGATCATGCAGGTGGGGGCGAGATCGTTTTCCTCAATATAGGCGGTAACCGGCCTGTAATCCGTTCCGCCGCCTCCTGCGGGGGCCAGCCGCAACGGCAGGTTTTGCCGGGTGAACGTCTGGACGGATTGGACCCGCGTATCATGAAACAAGACGGTCAGAAGCGTGTCGTAGCTTTCCAGAATACCGGACAGCTCGGTGCAGAACATTTCAAGAAGGGCGTTGTCCACGGAACCGGAGCTGTCCACGGCGAGCACAATATGGGGGATACGGGGCTCCTGCCGCGAAGGGAGGTAGATGCCCTGGTAAAGATAGCGGCGGTTCGGAGTGGTCCATGTGGAGTCGCCGTCCGCACAGTTTTCGAGGAAGCGTTGAAGGATGCCCCGCCAGTCGAGCGTTGGGTGCAGCCGCTTTCGGAACAAACGGAGAAGGCCTGCCGGCATGTCGCCCATATGCTTGGCGCGTTGCATGGCTTGGACGAGTTCAATGTCGGCTTCCTGTTCCGCCTGTTTTTGGGCTGTCCCGCTGCCACCGTCCAATACGGGATGATCACGTACTTCTCCCGTAAAGGCCACGGGCTTCGTACGTTGCCCTTTTCCCTTGTCCTGGTTGCTTTCAGAAACTCCGTGTCCACCCAACAGTTCGGCCTCGCCGCGCTCGCCTTCGGTGGAATCCTTCTGGCTTTTCCCTTCGCCTTTCCCCTCGCCCGGCTGCCCGCTGCCTCCTTCCGTTTGTTCGGTTTCCTCCTGTGCTTCCGGTCGCTCGGCACCTTTATTGGGGGCCTCGTCCTGAAGGCGGGCCAGCTCCGAATACAGGGCCTCAACGGAAAACCCGGCATATGCCGGATCATGCACGGAACCCTGAGGGAGGGAGAATCCCGCATCCAGCAAAAGCTGGTTGACGACAAAGTCGCAGGCCTTGTTCCAGAGCGCTCTATCGCGTTTTCCGCGGCGGACGTGATGGGCACAAGCCAGATGCATGACTTCGTGTGCCTGTGCTCCTATGAGTGCGGCCTCGGACAATGCGGCTGCGTAGGACGGATTGAAGCCGAGCGTACGCCCGTCAGTCCAGAGGTCGCTGCATGTGGGATCAGGTTTCAGCGTCAAGCGCAGGGCGATGGAACCAAAAAACGGATGGTCC
>NZ_JH114231.1:343011-346253 GCF_000224655.1 Bilophila sp. 4_1_30 | reverse complement strand
GCGCCGCACGGGCGCGGATCATGGCGGGATGGGCTTGCCGTTCGAGTGCTGTCATAACGTTACATCAATACATGGGCGTTGGCTTGAGCCCAGTCGGCGAAGGCGGATGTGCGGACAATGCGCTCGTCGCGGCATACTGCGTCACGCATGAGCAGGACACCAAATTCGGAGGGTAGGCGTCCGGCGTAGGTCACAAGGGCGTTGACCGTTCCATCGGCGGCTTTTTCTGAGAGGGCTTCGCACACGGCATACAGCGCTGCCGGGTCATCGGGCACGAGAGCGTCAGCCGGATTGGCAAGGATGTCTTCTACTGAGGGGAGTTCGCGCCAGACACGGAAGAATCCCATGAATTCCGCAGCTGCGCCGTCCCCCACCGTTCCACGGAACAGTTCGTATTCCACATCCGGATCAGGGTTGGCATCAAGAATGCCTGATAGAAAAGCCCATGAACGAGGAGAGGCGAACGCCTTGCCGGAGGAGAGCGGATCAAAGTCATGGAGCAGTTTGGGGCGGAATCGCAGAAAAGCGATTACTTCCCGTCTGATGCCCGCTTGCTGCGCCCACAGGATCCAGTCGTCAGGCGAAACGTCAAATTCAAGGTGCACCATGCGGTTCGCCAGCGCGGAAGGCATCCGGTGGGTAACGGCCTTGTCCTTTTCGCGGTTGCCCGCCGCTATGATACTCCAGCCGTCGGGCAGACGGTATTCCCCGATTCGCCTGTCCAGTACGAGCTGGTAACAGGCGGCCTGAACCAATGGCGGCGCAGCGTTCAGTTCATCAAGGAAGATGATGCCCTGTTCCGGATCGCCCGGTCCCGGAAGAAAAGCGGGCGGACACCACTCCGCGCGTCCGTTTTCAAGACGGGGAAGCCCTCGGAGATCGACGGGATCGAGCAGAACCGCGCGGATATCACGCAGGGCCATGCCGCGATCCGCAGCGACTTTGGCCACAACCTGGCTTTTGCCCACGCCCGGTGCGCCCCAGAGAAATACCGGTTGGTGAGCGGAAAGAAGCGTATGGAGCGCTGAGAAAATCTGAGAAGGAGTCATGAAGCCGTCCATGAAAAAGGGTCATTATTCAGGAGTGGACTATAGCTATATGAAAATAAAAGTCAATATCAAAAGTTTCTTTCAAAACGTCTCCAGCAGAGGTTGACAGGTGCATAGTCATGGCTCAGGACGCCTTTTATCACCGTCGGGGAATCCGTGAGCTTCCCCTCCTTCGACACTGGAGCAGGTAGGCCGTGGCGCAAAAAGAGCTTGAGGACGAATCCGTGGACGCTTCCCGATGCGCCCGATATGGATATGACGCCGGTGCGCATTAACATCAGCCTCCCCAGGTGCGTGCTGGAGGACTTGGACCGCAAGGCTAGCGCCTAGGGAAGCGCCCCCTCGGGGCTCATCGCCAAGGCTGCACAGGTGTGTATGTAGCGGGCTGATTCGCTGATAGAGGGCAAAGAACGAAGCCCCCGGACAATCCCGGGGGCTTTTCGCATCTGATAAATCGGTCTTCCTAATATTTTAGTATTCCGAAAGTGTTGTAAAAGTATGGCTGTGCTAAACTTTGCTGTGGTATTCTGAAGCAAAGAAGTGTCGCCATGAAAGAGGCCAGCATCGTGGAAATAGAGAGAAAAGCCATAATATTCAACGGGACTCAATGTCCCCGTAGCTCATTCAATCAGCCCCGGTGAAACCCTAGAGCCTAGGCGGGCACGGCGCTTAGGTGCGGGTGGAGAGCTCGGCTTTGACATCGGCTGTGAAACGGTGTCAAAGGATAGAAAGGACTATCCAAAAAGGGGAGGCGAAAGCCTCCCCTTGTGTCCCTAGCGTTGTGTGTGTTTGTTCACTTTTCCAGCACAGCCTCAATGCGCTGGCGCATCGGCTGTTTTGCGGGTATTACCCCGGGCGTAGGTTCGGCCCATCTGCCACAGTTCGCCTATGGTATCCTTACAGTCGTGCTGTCGGGACTAGGAGCAGCGAGAGCCGCTGGCTGTTGATCCTGAAGGTTTTAGCCATGCCCGGTACGTCGGCATCGGTGTCCGCGTGTCGCCTCCGGAGGTGCGTGAGCCCGGCAATCCCGTGGGGCGTTGGCTTGCTCACTATCCTGATCAGAGAGAGAAAAAAGATTGACAAGACTGTGGATAGGGGCATTAGTATAAAAACATGTATGCAAAACAAGTTATGCAGCGAATCTTTTTTGTCCTTCTCCTTGTCCCGCTATTTTGCGCTGTTCCCGCTCACGGTGGTATGTATATTGTACAGAATGAACCTCACCTTGCACATGCACGCGCTCTTATCCGAGCGGCTCTTGATGCCGTAGGCTTCCAGGCCGACTTTCAGGATGCCCCCATCGGAAACGAACGCCGCAATGTTCATCAAATCAGCAGCGGTGCCACACATGTGGATATGATGCCCGCCACGCCACAGCGTCTTGAGCTTGTGCGCCAAGGTAAACTGCGCATGATCCCCGTGCCGCTGGATAGAGGGATTCTTAGCTATCGGCTCAACATACTGCTGGAGAGCCAGAAGGATATACTGGCAAATGTGCGAGAACCCAAAGACCTGCATCGCTTTGTCATAGGGCAGAATGAAGGCTGGATGGATGTAGCGATCTACCGTGCCGCAGGCATTCCCACCAAGGAAGTGCGCAACTGGTCCAACGGGCAGTTCGCGGAGCAGATGGAGGCCGGGTTCATCAATCTATTCCCTCTTGGTCTGGAAGAAACCCTGACCTTCTTCCTGCCCCATTTTCGCAAGAGCTACCCTCAGCTCACGATAGACGAGCATATTCTCGTACGCTACCCTTGGTTTCGTTTCGTCTGGGTTTCTCCCTCTCCCGATGCCGATGAACTCTATGATGCTCTCGTGCGGGGCTTTGATGCCATTGCGCGAGACGGAACATTCATGTCGATCTGGCTACGCTACCGTGCCGAACCGGATGTGAAACTGTTCACCTCACGACGCATTATTGATATTGGCAACCCTTTTTATGGGGACGATCTCGTTCCTCCACAGTTCAGCCATCTCATCCTCAAGGCGAACCCATGAAACAGACTGCTTACAAGAGTCTTTTTCGCCAATTTATAAATAGGCTGATCCCGCCCATGGTCTTGACTGTAGCTCTGGCTATGACGGCGAATATCGTTGTCGGGCACAACATGGCACGGATGGAGCAAAGCCGTCGCCTGCAATTTCTTGGCGCCTCTTATGCCGAGGCGCTCATCAAACCGTTGTGGGATTGTG
>NZ_JH114231.1:341033-342655 GCF_000224655.1 Bilophila sp. 4_1_30 | reverse complement strand
ATGCTCCAGTCTAGGCCATCAGCGGCGGACGTCTGCACAACGCCTGCACAGGCAGTACTCTGGCCAGTGGAGTGCTTTCGAACGGGGGCATGTCACCCTATGTCAAGCAACTTGTCTACGACGACGGTGCAGGGCACAGCTTCAATGTCGGAACGCTTGAAATAGAATTCACCCCGGTCAGTATCATGCAAAGAGCCACGGATTCCCTCTGGGAGTACTTGTTCGTGACCACCGCCATGCTGACCTTCCGCCGTCTGATCAGTCAGCCGCTCAGGGCCTTCCAGCAACTCATTGATAAGCGAAGCACCAGCCGCGACAGTCCTGCATTGGCTGCGGAGCTCTCGATTGCCCGTCGCAATGACGAACTCTCCGGCCTGATCAAGGCTTATGACGAACTTATGGAGACAGTAGCCCGCCAACAGGCTGAACTAGAACAACAGGCCCGCATCGATCCGCTTACAGGCCTTGGCAACCGCCTGAAACTGGCCGAATGCCTCAATGCGGCTCTAGCCAGGGCCAGACGCTACGGTGGACAGGGATATATTGTTCTCATTGACCTTGATGACTTCAAGCCCATTAACGATACGCTCGGACATGCCGCCGGGGATTTTGTCCTCTGCGCTACCGCCAGACGTCTGCTGCGCATGGTTCGAGCCGACGATACAGTTATCCGGCTTGGCGGCGACGAATTCGTACTGCTTATCGAAGCCCGTATGCCGCCGATAGAGGTGAGCAAAGTCATCGAACGTATTCTGAGATTATTGGAGGAACCTCTGGTATACGAAGGGAATAACGTGGCAGTGAAGGCAAGCATCGGGGTGTCCGTCTTCTCCGGAGACGAAAATGGCGATGAACTGCTGACTCAAGCTGACCAACTTATGTATGCCAATAAATGCTCCCGCAAAGCGGGACACGATTGAACGTACCCGGAGCCGAAACAGAATTATTCGCGAGCTCCACGTTTCCGCTGAAGTGTGTAGTACCAGTTGACAGAAATGACGATAGTGGGCTTGAGAGAATTTCGACAAACAGGATTTATGCTAAATTTATTAGTTATAATAACACGAATAATGTTAGAGGCAAAAAAGTTATGGCTGAGGTAGAATACTCCCAAAGTGCAAGGGGGTTCATCTCCCGGCCCTCGCATGGCCCGGCACGGTGCAGGACAAGCATGAAGCGACACGGTGACTGTGGCGCCAACTTGACCTCGTCGTGGAAGTGGCGGCAGAAGCAGAAATGAAAAAGGAACCCACCGGCCTAGCCGGTGGTTCTTCATATGCGCCTGTAAGGCTCTGTTACCAGCAGCGCCCTAACAGGCGCATAGCGAATCTGGCGTCGGCATTTCTGTTACTTGCGGCCCGTAAACGGGCTACCCGGGTAGGGAAGGCAAAGCTGCGTACCCAGTTTATCCTCTTCCAGCTGTTTCTTTATGTAATCCCTAATCTTCTCTTTGTTCTTGCCTACCGTATCCACGTAGTAGCCCCGGCACCAGAATTCACGATTGCGGTATTTGAACTTCAGATCGCCAAATCGTTTATACAGCATCAGGCTGCTTTTACCCTTCAGATACCCCATAAATCCAGACACGCTCATCTTGGGCGGTATCTCCAGCAGCATATGTA
>NZ_JH114231.1:320533-340464 GCF_000224655.1 Bilophila sp. 4_1_30 | reverse complement strand
TTGGGTCGGGACGTACTCACGCCGCATGGCCTGCCGCTGGAGCGTTTTGATCCTGTCGCGCCATTCGCTGCCCGGATTCTCGCTGCCGCATCCATAGACACACCGCCGGAATATCTCCGAGTCCTTGAATCCGTCGAAGTCGTCCAGAAGGTCGTTTATGGCCTCCCGGACGGCTTCCGTGGCGTCTGATGCTTGCGCCCGTGCCGCCGGAGAGGAGAAGGCGATACAGGCAACGAGGCACAGTGTGGCGAGGCTCCGTTTCATTCGGATTATGTATTTGACCGACACAGAGTTGAAATGCATACGACAGAGCGGCTTCCTGCGTCGTCACGATGCCAGATTCGTTTTCCGTATTCGTTTTCCGTCAAAATACACGACCTCGTGCAAGCTCGCAACCTCAGCAGCTGCCCATGAGTTCCACCAGTTCCTTGCAGATGAGCAGTCCAAATTGGTGGGTACGGAAGAGCCGGCCTGAGAAAAGGGCTTGAACAGTTTGTGCAGCTGTTCAGGGTTGAGTTCTGTGCCCGTATCGGTGACCCGCACCGTTAGCAGTCTTTCGTTAAAATAGTATGCTAGATTTCTCAAGTTTCAAGGGAACGTAGTCAAATGGGTAACCGTAACAGCTTTGCATCCCCGACTTTGTACGGCTGTGCGGTGTAGAACGTTGATCTCTAACATGGTGAGTCTTCCATTATATGTTGTTCCTTTTTTGATAAATAATTGATGATAACTATACTGTAACTATTGAGAAAAAAGTAACTTTATCTACATTCATTATAAGGCAGGAATAAGCACGCGGCGATAATAAAACGAAAGAGATTATAATTCAGATAGTCATTAACTATAACATAAGTACAACTAAAAAATGTAATGCAGAAATGCATTGACAGTGAAAAAAAGAGCAAGTAGGGTCAAAAACATGGCAGGATTCCCTTCCCTCCTCCTTTTTTACCCCCCTGTGAGGTATCCATGATCCGTAGAACGTTTCTAAAAGGTGCGGCTGCTGTTTCGTTTTCTCTCATGGTTTCACCGGCATTGACAGCTTTTGCCAAGGATTCGGTGCGTGTTTATGTGGGCGGCCCCATTTTCACCATGAACAAGAACAACGACATCGCAGAAGCCATCGCGGTGAAGGGTGAAACGATTCTGGCTGTGGGCAAAAAGGCTGATGTCATGGCCGCTGCCGGTTCGGGCGCCACTGTAGTGGATCTTAAGGGCAAGGCGCTTATCCCCGGTATGATCGACGGGCACAGCCATTTCCCATCAGGGGCTTTCAATGAGTTGACGATGGTCAATCTCAACGTGCCTCCTCTTGGGCGTGCTGAGTCGATTGCGGATATGCAGAGCCTGCTGAAGGAACGTGCAGCCCAGACGAAAAAGGGCGAATGGATCGTCGGCTATAACTATAACGACTTAGCGATTAAGGAACAACGGCATCCAACCCGTGCTGATCTGGATGCGGTGTCCACTGAGCATCCCATTTTTGTGAAGCATGTATCCGGGCATTTAGGCGTGGCGAACAGCAAGGCTCTGGAGTTGGCCGGCATTACGGAAGAGACGCCGAATCCTGAAGGCGGTAAATTCCGTCGCGGCCCGGACGGAAAGCTGGATGGGGTATTGGAAGGTCCGGCGGCCCAGGCGCCTGTTTCGGCCATCCGTCCCAAGCCTACGGCCGCACAATATGAAGAGGCCGTGCGTCGTGACAATATGATCTACGCCGCTGCGGGGATTACGACGGCCAACAATGGCGGTAGCCCCACAGTGGATGACTTTTTCCTCAAGGCCAGCGAAAACGGTGATCTGGGCATCCGTGTGGTCATCTGGCCCAACGGGCGTAATGCCAAGTTGATAGAAAGCTATGGCGAAAAGCGGCAGGGTGCGCAGCTGGATAAGGCCGGCAAGGTGTTCCTTGGACCGGCCAAGCTTTTTGCCGATGGTAGCCCGCAGGGGTATACGGCATGGTTCTCCAAGCCCTACTTCAAGCAGCTGCCCGGTAAACCGGCAGATTTTCGCGGTTTTCCGGTATTCAATTCGCAGGAAGAATTGTTTGCGCTGGTCCAGAAACTCCACGACGCGGGCTGGCAGATCACCACACATACCAATGGCGACCAAGCCATTCAGGACATGATTGACGCGTACAGCGCCGCTTTGGAAAAGAATCCGCGTAAGGACCATCGCCATATCCTCAATCACTGTCAGTTCTGTCGTCCTGATCAGGTGGTGGCCATTGCCGAAAAGGGCTTTGTACCTTCCTATTTCGTGACCCACACATGGTTCTGGGGCGATATCCACCGCGACATGGTGGCCGGTCCTGAGCGTGCGGCCCATATCAGCCCGTTGAAGGCGGCACTGGATCATAAGATTACTTTCGCCTTGCATAACGATACGCCCGTGACGCCCATCAGTCCGCTCATGGACGTCTTTTCGGCAGTCAATCGTCTCACGTCCTCGGGTAAGGTTCTTGGCCCTGATCAGCGCATCGACGTTATGGAAGCCCTGCGCGGCGTAACCATTAACGGTGCCTATATGCAGCGGCTCGAGGATAAGATCGGTTCTCTGGAAAAGGGCAAGCTGGCCGATATGGTCATCTTGGACAAGGACCCCACCAAGGTGGATCCGGTCAAGTTGAAGGACATCATGGTGGAAGAAACTATCGTGGGCGGTAATACAGTTTACAAGCGCGCTTGATGCGCCGTCGTCTGATACTTAAAAAGGCCCGCTTTTGGCGGGCCTTTTGTCTATGCATCATATTGCGTCGAAATATGCAGCATAGGCAACTTAGAAGCTGATATTATCCAAATGCGCGTGCTGGATAAGCTCTGGGATGTCGGTAAAACCTTCGAAATCCCAGCTCACGAGTTCAGGATAGGTCAAGTGTTGCAAACCTTGCGGATTGGCCGAAATAATGAACCACCGTTGCCCCGAGGCGTCTTCCCCCCAGCCGAAACCTATCACAAGATCTTCGAGATATTTGGGAAATCCCTGATACAGGGCTGTGTATTCCGCCACAAAGGCCTCGTGGGCTTCTTTAAACGAAGGGTACATCTGACGACCGGATTCCGTACTTGCCATGCTGTGCTCCTGTTGTAATCAGCCTCATCGCAATGGACCACCATCATGAATGTAAGACGTTCGCCGTTGGGCTCTTCATCTCGCTGCTGTGGTGGCCCGCCATAGAAAATACATATCTACGACTGAAAGTTACCCTAAAATAACAGCGAGGTATCGGGAGCGCAAGGTCTAAGATGGACTTATTATGAACAATGTGTTCCTATGCCATATAGCGCAGGACAAGAATGGCGCGAGAAGTATGATTGGGATTTTTGAATATGAAGGATAGCCCTTAGTATGCTTTGGGGGAAATCATATACTTGCAACAGGAGGCATCTTAATAAAGAAGCCTCAGAGGTACAGGCTTCAGGTAACAATGATTGGGGCGACGGAAATACCCATGTAGCTTACAGACTGAGGGAGTATTGTTATGCGCGCTATTGTCATGACGGCATTTGGCGGCCCGGAGGTTTTGCGCCTTACGGACATTCCGGAACCAGAACCGGAACATGGGCAGATCCGTGTTCGGCTGTATGCGGCGGGGGTCAATCCTGCTGAAGCCTATATCAGAACGGGCCAGTATGCCTTCTTCAAACCCACATTGCCCTATACCCCCGGATTTGATGGCGCGGGAGTTGTGGACAAGGTGGGCGAGGATGTGCAAGGCACTAAACCCGGTGATAGGGTTTTTGTGACGGCTCTTACGGCGCGACGAAATACGGGGACTTATGCTGAGAAGGTTGTCTGTGATGCGGAGGCTGTTCATCTCCTGCCCGATGTCGTTACGCTTGAGCAAGGTGCGGCGGTGGGATTTCCCGGTATGGCCGCGTATAGGGCTCTTTTTCAATGTGCAGGCCTTAAGCCCGCAGAACGCATCCTCATACACGGCGCGAGCGGAGGTGTGGGGACCGTCGCCGTACAGCTGGCGCGTGCATGTGGAGCGTTCGTAATCGGTACCGCAGGGAGCCCTGCCTCTATGGAACTTGTCCGCAGCATCGGAGCGCATATCGTATTGGATCACACGCAACCGGGCTATCTGGATACGCTGACCGCGCTTACGGATGGAGTGGGGCCGGATGTGATTCTCGAAATGCTTGCGGATAAGAATCTGGAAAATGACATGCGGAAGATAGCCAAGCATGGGCGTATTGTCATCATAGGCAGCCGGGGCAGCCTTGAGATGACGCCGCGTCTGCTCATGGCCAAGGAATCCGTGGTGATGGGGATGGCCATCTGGCATAGCGCCCCGGAAGAAGCGCGCATGGCGGAAGCCGCGGTTGCGGCCGCGTTGCGGAGTGGTGCCTTGCGTCCTGTTCTCGGCGATATACTGCCTCTTGAAAAGGCGGTTCAGGCACATGAGGACATCATTGCGCGAGGCGGCAAGCCGGGCAAGATGCTCCTGCGCATTGAGTAAGGCTACACCATAGTGCGAAGCAAGGTTTGTTGGTCGTGATTCCTCCCTGACGAGGTTCACGGCCTTTTTGTGAAGGGAACGTCCGTTCCTGTGATTTGGGAGAGCTTATTCTTTAAAACGAATAGAGGGGTTGATTCAATAATATTCATATATGATACATGGATACGCATGCATATCTCTATGTGATGTCAGCTTGACCTGCCCAGTGAAGCGGTGCATAGATTTCCGAGTAGAACGGATGACAAGAAAATACCTTGCTCCCCCTTCCATTATGGAGGTTAGGGCTTATATGGTATTTGGTCGAGAGAAGTCCCTTTAACGAATCGTTATGCTCTCCGGGCGTGACTCCGGTTGCACCCCGGATTGGTGACCAGCTTTTTTGGAGGACAGCATATGTGGGAATACACGGATACCGTTCGGGAGCATTTCCTGAAGCCGCGTAATGCGGGTGAACTTGCTGATGCCAACGCCATTGGCGAGGTGGGAAGCCTTGCTTGCGGCGATGCCTTAAAGCTTTTCTTGAAGATAAACGACGAAGGCATCATCGAAGATGCCTCCTTCCAGACGTTTGGCTGTGCCAGCGCTATTGCGTCGAGCTCCGCGTTGACTGAAATGATCAAGGGCAAGACGGTGGAAGAAGCGGCCAAGGTGACCAATAAGGATATTGCGACATACCTTGGTGGATTGCCCCGCGAAAAGATGCATTGTTCCGTCATGGGACAGGAAGCCTTGGAAGCGGCTCTGCGTAACTGGCGCGGCGAACCCGCCGAGAAGCAGCATGAGCATGAAGGCAAGCTGGTCTGCAAGTGTTTTGGTGTGACCGATGTTCAGATCCGCCGTGCCATTGAGGAAAACAACCTCAAGACGGTGGAAGAGGTTACAAACTACACCAAGGCTGGCGGTGGTTGCGGAGAATGCCTTGATACCATTCAGGATATTCTTGATGAGGAATTGGGCAAGCCGAAGCTGAAGGAATTTAATCCCGCTCCGAAGTCCATAATGACCAATGTGCAGCGTATGCAAAAGGTCATGCAGGTCCTCCAGGATGAAGTCCGTCCGCGTCTCGCTGCGGATGGCGGCGATATCGAATTGGTGGATGTCGATGGCCATCGGGTCGTTGTCGCCTTGCGCGGCCTGTGCTCGAACTGCAGTTCCCGCACGGTGACGTTGAAGGATCTGGTTGAGAAGATCCTCCGTGAACAGGTGGAACCGGAAATTGTGGTTGAAGAGGTGAAGGCATGAGCGTCATCTATCTCGATAACAACGCCACGACCAGCGTAGCGCCGGAAGTTTTTGAAAGCATGATTCCGTTTTTTACGGAAAAATATGGCAATGCCTCGAGTATGCACACGTTCGGTGGGCAGGTGGGCAAGAGCATTCAGGATGCACGGGAAAAGGTTGCGGCGATGCTTGGTGCGCAGCCTGAAGAGATCGTGTTCACCTCTTGCGGCACGGAAAGCGATTCCACTGCCGTGATGTCTGCTTTGCAGGCGCAGCCTGAAAAAAAACACGTCATCACGACCCGTGTTGAGCATTCGGCGCTTATCGCCCTCGGACAGCATCTGGAACAGAAGGGATATGAACTGACGTATCTGGGCGTGGACTCCAAGGGGCGCCTGGATCTGGACGAACTTTCGGAAGCCATGCGCAAAGATACGGCCATTGTCTCCATCATGTTCGCCAACAATGAGACCGGTACCGTTTTCCCGATTCAGAAGATCGCCGAAATGGTGAAGGAGCGGGGTATCCTGTTCCATACCGACGCCGTACAGGCCGCCGGCAAGCTTCCTATTGATCTGGCCAAGATGCCGGTGGACTTTTTGGCGCTTTCCGGGCACAAGCTCCACGCTCCCAAGGGGATCGGCGTGCTGTATGTCCGCAAGGGAACGCGGTTCATCCCGTTCCTTCGCGGCGGGCATCAGGAGCGGGGGCGTCGCGCCGGTACGGAAAACGCGCCGTACATCGTAGGCCTCGGAACCGCATGTGAGTTGGCCATGAACCACATGACGGATGAAAACACGAGAGTGCCCGCCCTCCGCGATAAGCTGGAAAAAGGCCTTCTGGCGGCTATTCCCGATGCCATCGTGAATGGAGATGTGGAGAACCGTCTGCCGAACACGTCCAATATCGCGTTTCAGTATGTTGAAGGCGAGGCGATCCTGTTGCTCATGGATCAGCTCGGCATCTGTGCGAGTTCCGGTTCGGCCTGCACCTCCGGCAGTCTTGAACCTTCGCATGTGCTGCGCGCTATGGGCGTTCCCTTCACCTTCGCGCATGGCTCCATCCGTTTCTCGCTGTCCCGGTATACGACGGACACTGAAATCGATTACGTCCTTAAAAATCTGCCGCCCATCATTGAGCAGCTGCGTGCGATTTCTCCCTTTAGGGCAATGAAATAGCCAAATCCCTTTGGCAGAAAAAGAAAAGGCACCTCATCCGGGTGCCTTTTTTGTTACTGTTGCGGCGGCATTACTTGGTGAGCTGGCTATGCCAAGCGAGCAGGGCGTTCATGAGTGCCGTGACCTGCTGCTGCAAGGAGGGATCAATGAGATCTCCAGATTCGTTGAAAGAGGCGGAGAAGGCGTTGGAAAAGACTTCCGGTTTGTTCACTGGGCGGAGGTTCAAATAAACGCAGACCTGCCGCAAATGATACTGCGCGCGCGATGTCCCCATGCCGCCGCCGGCTCCCATGATGGCTACCGGTTTTCCGTTGAAAGGCGCACAGTCCGGTTCGCGTGATACCCAGTCAAGAGCGTTTTTCAGGGCCGGGGCGATGGAGTAGTTGTACTCGGGACAAGCCAGCACGAGGGCATCGGCTTCGGTCACCTGCCGGATCAGCGTTTGTACTGATTCAGGTTTGGAATCACAATGATCGGCATTGTAAAAAGGAACATCGGCGAGATCGGCGATTTGGAAGTTCACCGTGGGGGGAAGGCATTGCTTGGCGAACCGAAGGAGCCCCGTATTGCGGGACTGGGCGCGCAGGCTTCCGGAGATGCCGAGAATATTGAGAGTAGGATTCATACGTATTCCTCCTCCTTTGAAATTAGCGCGGTAAACGCCGTTTGTCCATGAGAAAGGCAAATCACAAGAGAGGGTGATACACAATCTGTCAAAAAAACTGAATGGGAATAAAGAAACGGCGTTATCTGCTTTTTTGAAAAAAATTTTGCAGTAAGGATGCACATTCCGGTGCGGCGATACCTCCCATATGCCATACACGATGGTTGTGGAAAGGCAGATCCAGCCCGTTGAAGCACGATTCCACTGCTCCGGCTTTGTTGTCCGCAGCCCCATAGACGACACCGGCAAGGCGGGCATGAACGATGGCGCCCGTACACATCAGACAAGGTTCAAGCGTAACGACGAGAATGCAGCCTTCGAGGCGGTAATTGCCCAAAACGGCTCCGGCTGAACGCATGGCCATGATTTCGGCATGGGCTGACGGATCGGACAGGGTAATGGGCTGATTGTGCTCGACGGCAAGGATCGTCCCTGCCGGATCGACGATGAGCGCCCCTACGGGGACTTCGCCTTGCTGGGGCGCTTGCCGTGCTTTCGCAATCGCTTGGAGCATCAACCCCTCCCACGACCAGCCGGAAGGAGGGGGAGGGACGGGGCCCCATGCCGTATAGGCGCGGGGTTCGCAGACTGTCTCGGAAAAGGCCGCCCAAGGATACTCCGATCCGGAGGGCGGCCTATTGGATGACGTCATTACAGGATGACCCGCCTGCGAATCTGCTGAACGACCTGTTCGGGCGTGTCACAGACCGTGATGAGATCGTCCACCTCGGAAGCCCTTATGTAGCCCCCGGAAACCATTGTGCTGCGGACCCAGTCGAGGAAGCCGTTCCAGAAGGTACTCTGGTACAGGATAATGGGAAGAGGACGGATACGTTTGGTTTGCGCGAGCACAAACGCTTCGGAGAGTTCGTCAATGGTGCCCATGCCGCCGGGCATGACGACATACGCGAGCGCATACTTTACAAACATGAGCTTGCGCAGGAAGAAGTAGCGGTAATCACTGCGTATTTTTACATACTTATTGCATTCTTGTTCGTGGGGAAGCTGGATATGCAGGCCGACGGACGTTCCTCCGGCCTCGGTAGCTCCCTTGTTGCCCGCTTCCATGAGGCCGGGACCGCCGCCGGTGATGACGCCATAACCCGACTCGACCAGCAACTTGGCGATGGTCTCGCCCTCGGCATACAACGGGTTCTCGGGCTTGACCCGGGCGGAACCGAAAATGGACACGCAAGGACCAAGATCGCTGAGCGTTTCAAACCCATCGACAATTTCAGCGAGAATCCTAAACATTCGCCATGATTCGCGGATAGATAGCATGTCTATCGGGGATTGGCTCATAGATAGCTCCTTTTAAGGTATGAAAGGGACTATAGCCCGGTGTGCATAATGGCGCAAGCGCTCCAAGAGAAACCGTACGCGCGAGGAGGGCGCGTAATTTTTTTCTTCATATCATGGCGGTATGATGAGAATAATTCCGGCTTATGGGAGTGCATAGTTTTTCTTGTCATGGGATACCGGTTACAGGTAGTATGGGACCCTGTTTGGGAATTTACTCTGCATCAGGAGGTTCTATGAAAGTTCATTTTCTCGGTGCGGCGCAGACGGTCACCGGTTCTTGCTATCTCATTGAGGCTTGCGGGATTCGTTTTACCGTGGACTGCGGTATGCATCAGGGGAACTCCGAGATCGAGGCCCGTAACTTCGATACCGATATCTACCAATCAGGAAATATTGATTTTATCCTTTTGACACACGCTCATATCGATCATTCCGGCCTCTTGCCCCGCATTGTGCATGAGGGGTTCAAAGGCTCCATTTACTGCACGCCTCCGACAGCGGCCCTTGCCGGGCTGATGCTTGAGGACAGCGCGCATATTCAGGAAATGGAAGCTGAATGGAGGCAAAAGAAGCAAAAGCGGCACACCGGACAAAACGGCAAAAGCAAAGAGATCGTACCGCTGTACACGGTTGAAGACGCCCGCAAAGTCCCGGACCAATTCCGTTTGGTGGAATACAACAAAACCTTCGAACCCCACCCGGGCATTGCCGTCACCTATAAGGACGCCGGCCATATCCTCGGCTCCGCTTTCTTGGAGCTGACCGTAACGGAAGACGGCAAAACGACCCGTGTCGTCTTCTCTGGGGATTTGGGGCGTCCGGGTACGCTCCTGATGCATGATCCGGTCGTCGCCAGCCAGGCGGATTATCTGTTCATTGAGAGCACGTACGGCGATCGTAATCATAAGAACGAAGAAGCGACATTTGACGAACTGGCGGAAGCCATCGCCTATAGCTACAATAATCATGACAAGGTCATCATTCCCGCCTTTGCCGTGGGGCGCACGCAGGAGATTTTGTACTGCCTGTACCTGCTGCGGCAGAAGGGGAAGCTCCCGGATGACATGCCCATATTCGTTGACAGCCCTCTGGCGATCCGCGCAACGGAAGTCTTTAAAGAATTCAAGGACTATTTGGACACGCCCGAGATCGACCTGTCAGGGAACATGTCCGCATTGCTGCCCAACCTGAAATTTACCTTGAGCGCTTTGGAGTCCCAGGCGTTGAATGTGATGAAAGGGCCGGCGATCATCATTTCCGCAAGCGGAATGTGCAATGCCGGGCGCATCCAGCACCACCTCCGGCACAACGCATGGCGTCCCACGGCCAGCATCGTCTTTGTCGGGTATCAGGGCGTCGGCACGCCGGGCCGTAAGATCGTCGATGGCGCAAGCTCCATCCGGCTTTTCAATGAAGATGTCGCCATCAAGGCCAAAGTTTTTACGATTGGCGGGTTTTCCGCGCACGCCGGGCAGAGCCAGATTTTGGATTGGATCCGGAAAATGGCGCATCCCGGTATGCAGGTCGTGCTGGTGCATGGCGAAGAGAAAGCACAGCAGATCCTTTCCGGCCTTATCAAAGACCAGTTCCATCTTTCAGTGTATGCTCCCGGCTATTTGGAAGAAATGGCTCTTGCGGCGGGTGCTACTCCCGAAGTGGTCGTTACGGCCCAACCGAAGAGCTATGCGCATGTGGACTGGGACTTGCTGCTTGAAGAAACGGAAGGCAAGCTTTCCAAGCTCCGTACGCGCCTTGAAAAGGCTGGGGAACGGCCTTGGGATGAACAGGTTGATATTCGGGATCGTATCCTTGAGCTCAATAAGGAATTGCTGTCCGTCCTGACTCAGCTGTAAGTGAAGAAGAGGGGCCCGCAATGGGCCTCTTTTTCTCCGTTTTTGATTGAATAGAATCCGTTCACTTCAACGTTGGTGACAAACCGACCGTTTCCTACTGGAGTTTTCATGCGAATCATTGCCGGTGCCCTTGGAGGCCGGAATCTGAAGACGGTTGAAGGGCCGGGGTATCGTCCGGCTACGGCCAAAGTCCGAGAAGCCATTTTTTCCATGCTTTCCTCGCGGGGCGTTGTATGGAGCGGTTTGCGCGTTCTGGATTTGTTTGCCGGAAGCGGAAGCCTGAGCTTTGAAGCCCTCAGCCGGGGAGCACAAGAGGTTTGCCTTGTCGAGCGCGAGCCGAAAGTCGTGCAATGCTTGAACCAGAATGTGGAAGCGCTGGATGTGTCGGATCGGTGCCGTGTGGCGGAGAGCGATGTCCTGCGTTTTCTGCGGGGCAGGGCGTATCAGCCGTACGATGTCATCTTTGCCGATCCGCCGTATGGTGAAAATCGGCTGGTCCCTACGCTCAAGGTCATTATGAAGGGCGGCTGGCTCGCACCCGACGGCTATTTGCTTGCCGAGATTGAAGGCCTGCTACGTTTTGACGCCGCAGCGGTCCATGAGGAACTTGAATTGGAAATCGATCGAAATTACGGACAAACCCGGATCATCTTATGGCACAAGACAAACGAGTAGCGATCTATCCCGGAACGTTTGATCCCCTGACGAACGGACACGCGAACATCATCCGGCGAGGATTGCGCATGTTCGACAACATCATCGTCGCGGTAGCCGCCGATACGGGAAAATCGCCCCTGTTTTCCCTTGAAGAGCGCGTGGCCATGGCGGAGAAAGTTTTCGCCAAAGAGCCGAATATTTCCGTTGAGCCGTTTCAAGGGTTGCTTGTGGAGTATGTTGCACGCCGGAATGTCCATACTGTGCTTCGAGGGCTTCGGGCCGTTTCAGACTTTGAATACGAATTTCAGATTGCGCTCATGAACCGCAAGCTGCGCCCGGATATTGAGACGCTGTTTCTGATTTCCGATTACCGCTGGCTGTATATCAGTTCAACCATCGTCAAGACCGTCGCAAGTTTGGGCGGAGATGTGCGCGGGCTTGTCCCTGATCATGTTCTCAGCTGCTTGCGCGAGCGCTTTGGGTTCACGCACGGAGAGATCGAACCCGTATCGCTGCCGCCCGTACCGGCACTCTCGGAGCTTGCGCGCTTACAGGAACTGGAAGCGTCACTCGACAGGGATACTGATAAATGACGAAACCACGCGTTGTCTGTCTTGTCGGCCCTACGGGCGTTGGAAAATCCGCGATCGCTTTGCGCCTTGCCGGGCAGTTCAACGGAGAGATCATCAATGCGGATTCGCGTCAGGTTTTTGAAGCTTTTCCGATCATCACGGCTCAACCCTCTCAGACGGAACAGTCCGCGCTCCCGCATCGCCTTTACGGTTTTTTGAAAACGGACGCCCGTTTTTCCGCCGGGGCTTGGGGGGAAAAGGCCCTGGAGCATATCGAACATACGGCATTCCCTGTATTTGTGGGAGGAACGGGATTGTATCTCCGGGCCTTTTTTGACGGCATTGTGGATATTCCGCCCATACCGGATGATATCCTCACGAGACTGACGGAAGCGTGCCGCATCGAAGGTTCGTTGGCGCTGCATCGGAAGCTGGGGGAAATCGATCCGGCATACGCCGCCCGTATCCATGAGAACGATCGGCAGCGCATTGTGAGGGCCCTTTGCGTCTATGAGGCCACAGGGAAAACCTTTTCATGGTGGCACAGCCAAACGCCGCCCCCGCGGGATGCGGATGTGCTGCGTATAGGCTTGCGCCTTCCGCTTGATACGTTGACGCCTCTGTTGGCGCGCCGCATCGACTTGATGCTTGAGACAGGCGCGCTTGAGGAAGCCCGTTCCGAGTATGCTGTATTCCCCGACGGGACGCTGCCGGGATGGTCCGGTATCGGATGCCGGGAACTTCATTTTTATCTTTCGGGCGTCTTGTCGTTGGATGCCGCACGGGAGCTGTGGATCAAAAACACGCGGGCATATGCGAAACGGCAACTGACGTGGTTCAATGCGGATAGCCGGATCCAATGGTTCGCCCCGAATGAAGGCAAAGAGATCCTCACTCTCGTCAGTGAGTGGCATCAGCAGAAAAAGGTTTAGTGACACGAACAGACAGGGGACACCCTCAAAAATGTCTGTCCTTGGCTCGAATCACATAAAAGAGCCGTCCTTCCCATACAGGGGAGGACGGCTCTAGTCTTTTCAGGAGAAAACTTTACTTCTGGCTTTCTTCCACGATGCGCATCGTGGTCGTAGCGATCTCCAGTTCCTCATTGGTGGGAATGATGAGGACGGGGATGCGGCTGTCAGGTGTGCTGATGACGCGGGCCCCGGGCTTGCGGGTATGGTTTTCCTTTTTGTCCACCTTGATGCCGAAAGGCTCGAGGCCTTCGCAGACGGCTTCGCGGACGAATTCATCATTTTCGCCGATACCGGCGGTGAACACGATGGAGTCAACATTGCCAAGCAGGAAGAAGTAGGAGCCGAGCACTTTCTTGATGCTGCGGGTCAGCATCTTGAACGCGAGGGCGGCCTTTTCGTCACCCTTTTCGATGTTCGCATGTACATCGCGCATATCGCTGGTGCCGCAGATGCCGAGCAGGCCGGACTGCTTGTTCAGGACAGTATCGGCTTCCTGAGGCGTCATTCCCTTCTTTTCCATCATGAAGGGAACAATGGCGGGGTCGATGGAACCGCAGCGCGTACCCATCATCAGGCCCTCAAGAGGCGTCAGGCCCATCGAAGTATCGATGCACTTGCCGTTCTGAACGGCGCTCATGGAGGAGCCGTTTCCGAGATGCATCGTGATGGAGTTCAGTTCCGAGAGGGGCTTGCCGAGGAAGGCCGCCGTCGCTTTTGCGATGTATTTATGGGAGGTGCCGTGGAAGCCATAGCGGCGGATGCGCAGCTCTTCATACAACGAGTAGGGCAGGGGATACAGATACGCTTCGGGAGCCAGGGTCATGCCGAATTCGGTATCGAAAACGCCCACGTTGGGAACGCCGGGGAAGAGCTTTTCCGCAACGTCGATGCCCATCAGGTTGGCCGGGTTGTGCAGCGGGCCAAGGGGGAAGCAGTCGCGGATGATTTCTTTTACCTTGTCGTCGATAAGCACGGGATCGGTGATCGCTTCGCCGCCATGCAGCACGCGGTGCCCGATTGCCGAGATTTCCGACTTGTCCTGGATAACGCCCTTTTCGGAGTCCAGAAGCAAGGAAATGACGTCTTCCATCCCTTCAACGTGCGTGGGGAAGGGACGCTCGACAACGATTTTCTCTTCCTTGTCGCTACCGGGAGCAATCTTATGGCTCAGTTTGCCCATAGGCTGCCCGATACGTTCGACGACACCGGAGCACAGAACGGATTGGTCGTCCATATTGAACAATTGGTATTTACAAGAAGAAGAACCCGCGTTGATGACCAGAATTTTCATTGTTCTACCAGCTGATTAAAAAAGTTGAAGAATCTTGTGACAATAAAAAGATGAAGGATCCGGCATCTTCCGCAAAAAGACAGCAGTACGAAAGAGGTGGATCCGGATCCTCCAAGAGTGCCTTACTTAAGGGTGATTAAACCCTTTTCAGCCTGAGCCTGGATAGCCGTGATCATGACCGTGTTGATGATGTCCGGCACGGTGCAACCGCGGGACAAATCGTTCACGGGCTTGTTGAGGCCCTGCAGGACGGGGCCGATGGCAAGCGCATTGGCGGCGCGCTGGACGGCCTTATACGTATTGTTCCCGGTATTCAGGTCCGGGAAGATGAACACGGAGGCGTGGCCGGCGACGGGGCTGGTGGGAGCCTTCGTTCGGGCCACTTCGGGATCGATGGCCGCGTCATACTGGATGGGGCCATCAAGGAGGAGCTCGGGAGCCCGTTCATGCGCAAGTTTGGTCGCTTCGATGACTTCGTCAACGGCTTCGCCCTTGCCGGAAGAACCGGTGGAGTAGGACAGCATGGCGACGCGAGGTTCGACGCCGAAGACACGGGCGGTATGCGCCGAGCTGATGGCGATGTCCGCAAGCTGGCTGGCTGTGGGGTTAGGATTGACCGCGCAGTCGCCGAACACAAGGATGCGATCCTTGAGGCACATGAAGAACACGCTCGAAACGATGGAGGTATCCGGCTTCGTCTTGATGATTTCAAAGGCGGGACGGATGGTGTGGGCCGTGGTGTTCACAGCGCCGGAAACCATGCCGTCGGCGTCGCCGATCTGAACCATCATCGTGCCGAAGTAGGTCGAGTCCTGCATACGCTCCTGCGCCTGTTCCAGCGTAAGGCCTTTGCTCTTGCGCATTTCGTAATACTGCTGGGCATAGGCGTTGAAACGCGGGGAGGCTGTAGGCTGGATAATCGTGGCATCCTGCAGCTTGAGGCCAAACTTCTTGATCTTCTCCTGGATGGCGTCGGTATCGCCAAGCAGGATGATATCCGCAATCCCACGCTCGCACAGGGACTCGGCGGCGCGCAGAATCCGCAGCTCCTCCCCTTCGGGCAGGACGATGCGCATACGATGCTTCTGAGCCTGCTCCGCGAGGTTGAACTCGAACATCATCGGGGTAACGCGATCAGAGCGGAAGTTGAAAATCTTGTTGACGAGGGTTTCCTTGTCCACGCCTTCGGAGAAGGCGTCAAGCGCCACGGAGATCTTCCGATAGTCTTCGGGGGAAATCTTTCCGTGCAGCTTCAGCAGTTCCTGACACGTATCATAGGTGGCGCCCTTCACGGAAAGGATGGGAACAGGGATGCCCGTCCAGCCTTCCATGAGCTTCTGCATACTCTCGGGCAAATCGATGCCGCCGGTGAGGAGGATGCCCGCGATGTTGGGATAGGTGGACGAAAGGTGCGAGGTCAGGCTGGCGAGGATGATGTCGGAACGGTCCCCGGGGGTGACGATCAGCAGATCCTGCTCAAGGTAGTTCATGAAATTGCCGACCTGCATAGCCGCGATAAGGTAGTCGTGAACAAGGTTGTTCAGGCCTTCCTTGCCGAAAAGCACATCGGCGTTCATCCATTTCTGAACTTCACCGACGCTCGGATTGCACAGGGCGGGGGTTTCGCTGATGAAGAACAGCGGAGTGAAAGCTCCGGAGCCTTCAATGATCGTACTCGCACAGGTGGGGCAGTCTTCGGTGGTGAACGATACGCGGTTGACGAACACGCAGCCCACTTCGCGCCGCTTGTCCTTCAGCAATTCCAGGTTACTTCTGACGGAGGCCTGGATGGCGTCCAAGGATTTATCCTTGCCGTTGATGACGAGCGCGAGCGGAATATTGAGGCTGGCGGCGATCTCGGAGTTCAGCTCGAACTGGACGGCCGTGTCCTTGTCCCGGAAATCCGTGCCCTGGCACAAAACGAAATCATACTCGTTTTCAAGGGCTTTGTACTTCTGAAAAATCTTTTCGATCAACAGGGACATATTCCCCGAAGTCACCAGTTCGAGCGCTTCCTTATAGGTACACGCGTAGGTGTCCCTATACAGCATATCCAGCTCAAAATGCTTGAGGATCAGATTGATGCTGGAGTCGCGCCGGGCTTCGTCCTCGCTGTCGATGATAGGACGAAAGAAGGCGACCTTGCGCACTTGAGACTGCAAGAAATGCATCAGCCCCAAGGTGACTACGGTTTTCCCACTCGAGCCTTCCGTACCAGTGATATAAAGAGAATGGGCCATAAAGAGGTACTCCGGGATGTAAGGATTACAGTTTGTTCCGCAAAGCAGTAAAATCCACATAATAATAGACGGAGTGCCCCTTTCTGTCAAAAGGCACTCCGCCGACAGAGTCAAAACCGGGAACCGGCAGAACCGGTTCCCGGGAGAGAGTGTTATTCCGTTACCTTGGGTTCTTCAGCGGCCTTCGGCTGTTCGGCAGAACCAGAGAACGCCGCCATGTACTTCAACAGCTGATAACGATCGTTATACGCCTTTTCCAGGTCGTTCTGGAGACGTTCGGAATCTTGAGGCGCGATGCTCTTCAGCTGGGCGTAACGGTTTTCACCGGCCAGGAAGTCACGCAGCGTTCCGTCGGGAGCCTTGGACTCCAGAGTCAGGGGCGCTTTGCCCTGTTCGGCCAATTCGGGGTTGAAGCGGTACAGAGGCCAGTAACCGCTGTCGACGGCCAGCTTGCCTTCTTCCATGCTCTTGCCCATGCCCTTGCGGATGCCTTGGTTGATGCAGGGGGCGTACGCGATGATAAGGGACGGTCCCTTATAGGCTTCGGCTTCCTTCAGTGCCTTGAGGGTCTGCTGCTTGTTGGCGCCCATGGAGATGGAAGCCACATACACGTACCCGTAGGTCATGGCCATACGGCCCAGATCCTTCTTGCCGGTACGCTTGCCGGCGGCGGCAAACTTGGCGACGGAGCCGAGCGGGGTGGACTTGGAAGCCTGACCGCCGGTGTTGGAGTACACTTCGGTGTCCATAACGAGCACGTTGATGTCTTCGCCGGAAGCGAGGACATGGTCCAGGCCGCCGTAGCCGATGTCATAGGCCCAACCGTCACCACCGAAGACCCACACGGACTTCTTGGTGAGCAGGTCGTTCATATCCCAAATCTGCTCGAACAGTTCATGTTCCGGGGCGTCGGACAGCGCCGCAAGGATTTCTTCACCGAACTTCTTGGAACCTTCGGCGTCTTCCTTGTTTTCCAGCCAGCCGTTGAGAGCGTCGACCAATCCTTCGGGCAGGCCGGGCAGCTTGGCCGCTTCCGCAACGATATCGGCGAGCTTTTCGCGACGATGCTTGACGGCGCTGAACATACCGAAACCGTATTCGGCGGCATCTTCAAAGAGGGAGCTGCCCCAAGCCGGGCCGTGACCATCCTTGTTGGTGGTGTAAGGCACGGTGGGAGCGGAACCACCCCAGATGGAGGAGCAGCCGGTGGCGTTGGCGATAAGCATCCGTTCGCCGAAAAGCTGGGTGATCAGCTTCACGTAGGGGGTTTCGCCACAACCGGCACACGCACCGGAGAATTCAAGCAGAGGCTGTTGGAGCTGAGAACCCTTGAGCGAATCGCGGGCAACCAGGTTGTCCTTCGGTTCCACGCATTCGGTGGCGAACTTCAAGTTGGCGACCTGAGCTTCAATCTGGGTATGCAGGGGCTTCATGACCAGAGCCTTGGTCTTGGCCGGGCAGACTTCGGCGCAGGAGCCGCAGCCGAGGCAGTCTTCAGCATACACCTGAATGCGGAACTTGAGGCCCTTGAGTTCCTTGCCGATGGCGTCCTTGGTGACAAACGTATCCGGAGCGCAGGAAAGTTCTTCTTCGGTAGCCAGAACAGGGCGGATGGCCGCGTGCGGGCAAACGAAGGAACACTGGCAGCACTGGATGCAGTTTTCGGAAATCCATTCGGGAATGTTCACCGCCACACCGCGCTTTTCATAAGCGGTGGTGCCGAGCGGAACAAGGCCGTCGGGCTCAAAGGCGGACACGGGCAGCTTGTCACCCTGCTGGGCGAGGATCGGACGGACCACGTCCGTGATGTAGGCCGGTTCGTGATTGTGGCCGCAGCCGCAACCGCAGGAGCAGGCTTCAGCCTTGTGTTCGTCAACAGCCTCAGCCCACTCGGCCGGAATCTTGATTTCGGTCAGCGCGGCAATGGCGTTGTCCACGGCGGCGAGGTTCATGTTCACGACCTTATCGCCCTTGCGGCCGTAGGTCTTCTTGATGGAGTCCTTCAGCAGCGCGACGGCCTGCTCGAAGGGGATCACCTCGGCGAGCTTGAAGAACGCGGTCTGCATGATCATGTTGATGCGTCCGCCAAGGCCGATTTCCATGGCGACCTTCACCGCGTCCACGTTGTAGAACTTGATGTTCTTGCGGGCGAGGGTGCGCTTCATGGCAGCGGGCAGTTCACGGCTGAGGTCTTCAACGGTGTTCCATTCGGAGTTCAGCACGAACACGCCGCCTTCCTTGATGCCTTCGAGCACGTCGTACTGGTGTACGTACGCGGACTTGTGGCAGGCAATGTAGTCGGCCTGGTTCACCAAGTAGGTAGAGTGGATGGGAGACTTGCCGAAGCGCAGGTGGGATACCGTAAAGCCGCCGGACTTCTTGGAGTCGTAAGCGAAGTAGGCCTGAGCGTAGAGATCGGTGTTGTCCCCGATGATCTTGATGGCCTGCTTGTTCGCGCCCACGGTGCCGTCGGCGCCGAGGCCGAAGAACTTGCACTGTACAGTGCCGGGAGCCACGGTGTCGATGTCGGCGCCAACTTCAAGGCTGGTGTAGCTCACGTCGTCGGTGATGCCCACGGAGAAGTGGTTCTTGGGGCCGACGGTGGTCATGTTGGCGAAAACGGCTTCAGCCATGGCGGGCGTGAATTCCTTGGAACCCAGACCGTAGCGGCCGCCGAGGATTTCCGGCGTCTTGCCCTTTTCCATGAAGGCGGCGCAAACGTCGAGGTACAGCGGCTCGCCGAGGCAGCCGGGTTCCTTGGTACGATCGAGGACGGTGATGGTCTTCACCGTGGAAGGGATGACCTGCAGAAGATGTTCGGTGGAGAAGGGACGGAACAGGCGGACCTTCACGAGGCCGACGCGCTGGCCCTGGGCGTTCAGCAGGTTGACGACTTCCTCGATGGTTTCGCAGGCGGAGCCCATGGCCACAACAATGCGGTCGGCTTCCGGATGGCCCACGTAGTCGAAGGGACGGTATTTGCGGCCGGTGATGCCCTCGACCTTTTTCATCGCTTCGACAACGACGTTCGGGACCGCATCATAGAAGAGGTTCCGGCGTTCGGTGTTCTGGAAGTAGATGTCGGGGTTCTGGGCCGTGCCGCGCTGATGGGGGTGTTCCGGATTCATGGCGTTCTGCCGGAATTCGTTCACCTTGTCCCAATTGACGACCTTGCGGATGTCTTCATAGTCGATGACTTCGATCTTCTGGATTTCATGGGAGGTGCGGAAACCGTCGAAGAAATGGCAGAAGGGGACGCTGGATTCGATGGTGGCCAGATGGGCAACCAGAGCGATGTCCATGCATTCCTGGACGGAGCTGGCACAAAGGAAAGCAAAACCGGTCTGGCGCGCGGCCATCACGTCCTGCTGGTCGCCGAAGATGCTCAGCGCGTGCGTGGAAAGGGCACGGGCGGAAACGTGAAATACGGTGGGAAGCAGTTCACCGGCGATTTTGTACATGTTGGGGATCATCAGCAGGAGGCCCTGAGAAGCCGTAAACGTGCTGGTCATGG
>NZ_JH114231.1:309385-320030 GCF_000224655.1 Bilophila sp. 4_1_30 | reverse complement strand
GCTTCGGACTGCAGTTCACGCACGGTGACGGTCTGGCCCATCAGGTTTCTTGCCGGCGGCGGCCCAGTCGTCAGCGAGTTCGCCCATCACGGAAGACGGCGTGATAGGATAAATACAAGCGACATCGCTGAGAGCATACGCGATATGCGTGGTTGCCGTGTTGCCGTCCATGGTTTTCATTTTCTTAGCCATGAAGACTCCCTTCCGCCCCCCGGCGGACTTTGTTTGTCATGCCTTCAAGAAGCATAACGAGATACGTGTTAGCCGTGTGGTCACGCATGGGCCAATACGGCAAAGTCGTGTACTATTCCCAGATACGGCGAGCCATTATGAATAGGCTTTTCCCATAACATTCATCGGATGTGTACTCTCGGGGAAAAAAGCTCCCTTGCAGAGAATACCGACTTGTGCATCCGTGTCTATTGTTATGTTGCCGCTCCGGCTCTGTCGTTCAGGCCCGTACGCCCCGCAAGGCAACTCCCTCCCTCGCTTTGGCAATGAAACCTGACACATTCGTTTTTCCGCAGGGAAGATGTCATTCCACACATTTTTGAGATGAAAGACAAAATTCCGCGTGCGAAGAGACAATAGCATGGATTTGTTTGGTTGAACAGTCTATTTCCGTCAAACACGCAAAAAATCTTTTTGCACAAACAACGTTTTCTTTATGATTAAATATTTTTAATAATAATTTCAATAGATTATTTATGTATGCCCCTTATTCCGTTTACAGAAAAACCGCTAAATCAAATCAGGGTCTACGGGCTTGCGTTCCCAATGGATTTTCCCTTCGCCTTTTCTGAATTTACGGAGGAGGACATAGAGGGCTCCCGCTCCCCCATCGGAAGGTTTGGCCGTACAGAACGCAAGAATGACACGCTTAAGCGGTTCTTGGGTAAACCACTCCTGAACTTTCTCTCTGAGGATGGATATACCATGAGGAGAGTTCAGGCCGCGTCCGGGCACCACGAGGACCGTCCGTTGCCCTTTGAAATACGCCGCACGGAAAAAGCCCACCAAAGCGTCAAAAGCCTGTTGCGCGTTCATTCCATGCAAGTCCAGATGTGACTCCGGACTGAACTGACCCGCCTGCAGTTTTCCTACAAGCATCAGATCGAGGCCGACAACATGTCCTTCCACATATTCATCGGTGAAGGCAAGCGCAAACTCGAGCTTTCCGTCGATGAATTCCTGAAGCGGGTTAGACGGCGTCTGCACGGGAGGAATAGATACCGGCGCTTCCGCCGCCACTTCCCGCCCCTTTCCAGAAAGCGGGGTAACATCCTGCATGGCCGCAAAGAAATTGATGTCCTCCTCGCCTGTTTCGCTCTCCATTTTTTTCGGGGTGGAGGAGGCAGTATTCTTGCCGGCTATTTCAGGAGCAGGATTGTTTTTTTCGTTTTTGGTAATGCACGATCGGTCTCCCGGAGAGCTTGTTTGCCGAGTACAGGATTCTCCAGTGAGGTGGCGGAAGGCCGTTTTTCGCGTTTTGCGTTTGCCGGAGCGTCCAGTTTGGTCACGCCGGAGACGGCATTCAAAAAGGCTCTGGTCTCCCCTTCATCCTGAGGAGAGACGAATTCCGCATAAAAAGAGGAAAACTCTCCCTCATTATTGGAGATGGGGCCGTTTTTCTTGAGGCTTTTCGCCTTTTTCTTTTCGTCATGGGACAGAAAACGTTTCTTATCAAGCTTTCGAAAGGGATTTTCGCCTTCGAACGGTTTTTCTTCATTCATGATTTGCAACCTTCAGTGTGTTGGGAACAATCGGATATCGGCTAGAATAGTCTCCGAACGGGCGGACCGCAAGGGCGGGAATGGGGAAACGGAGTACTCGAGAAAGGAAACTGGCCTCTTGCACAAGTAATGGGAAAAGCCTATTCTTACCGGACAAGTTACCCAATGCCAGTTTAGGAGAGGATCATGCCCCTGACGCGAGCCCAAGCGTATACCGAAGCCGGAGTGAACATCGATGCCGGCAATTCCGTTGTTTCCCGTATCAAATCCATCGTATCCCAGACCCATATCCACGGGGTCCTTTCGGATATCGGGGGGTTCGGCGGGCTTTTCAAGCCGGATATGTCCGGAATGGCCGAACCGGTGCTGGTTGCTTCCACCGATGGTGTCGGCACCAAGTTGAAGCTGGCCTTCGCTTTCGACAAGCATGATACGGTCGGTATCGATCTTGTGGCTATGAGTGCCAATGATATTCTGGTTCAGGGCGCGCGTCCGTTGTTGTTCCTCGACTATTTTGCGACCGGCAAGCTTGATGTGGACAAGACCACGCAGGTGATTGCCGGCATCGCGGAAGGCTGCAAGCAGGCCGGATGCGCCCTCCTTGGCGGTGAAACGGCCGAAATGCCCGATATGTACGCTGACGGCGAGTATGATCTCGCGGGCTTCTGCGTAGGCATGGCCGACAATGCCAAGATCGTGGACGGCTCGGGAATCCGTGTCGGAGACGTGCTCATCGGCCTCGCTTCCTCCGGCATCCATTCCAACGGCTATTCGCTTGTCCGCAAGATCCTTGACAAGAGTGGCCTTGGCCCCGATGACACCATGCCCGGTTCCGACCGGACAGTGAAGGATGTCCTGTTGGAGCCCACCTATATTTATTCCGACGTCGTGCGTAACCTGATGCGCGACCTGCCCGTCAAGGGGATGGTCCATATCACGGGTGGCGGCTTCTACGATAACATTCCCCGCGTCCTGCCCAATTCGGTCACTGCGGATATCAAGTTCGCTTCATGGGATGTGCAGCCCGTTTTCCATTGGCTGCGTGAAGAAGGCGGCCTGACATGGCCTGAAATGCTGCAGATCTTCAATTGCGGCATCGGTTATGTCTTTATTGTGCCCAGCGAAGTCGCGGAAGAGGCGATGGGCCGTCTTGAGGCCATGCACAAGGGGGCTTGGGTCATCGGGACGATCGGTCGCCGTCAGGATAAGGACGAAGAGCAGGTCAAGATCCTGTTCTAGCCGCTTTCTGAAAGCTTGTTTATGGAAAGGCCTCCCCACGGAAATGTGGGGAGGCCTTTTTGCTGGTCCTGAGTGTACGAGAAAATGAACAACGGCTCGCTTACTGTTGGATGAGCCCTTGTTTGATTTCCGCTTCCATAATGCGGGCGTCAAGCCAGTCCATCATGTGGCGCTCCGCTTCCGGAGAGAGATAGCATACACATTCGCAGCGCATACGCCCTTTAGCCCGGACGAGGAATTCAAGCCTGACGGCATCGTCAAGGATCTCCAATGCAAGGCAATGCGGCCCGCACGAGGATTCGTGCTCACGCTGAACGGGAAGCAGGCGTTCTTTCTCTAGAGGCAGCCAATACAATCTTTCAATGCCGGACTGACAGCCGCGTTTCGTTAGCTGCGCCTCAAGGTTGGCAATGACCTCGGGCTGGAGTTCGTCTACAAGATAGCAGCGCATGACCGCTCCCTATGGCAGTTGAGATTCGTTTCTGTGGACCCTGCGCGTACATCGGCCCATCGGGTGTTCGTCATCCAGTCCGAACATACGCCTGATCAGTTCCACGTTGCGGGAAGCTGTCTCGGACTTGGCTTCCTTCAGGAACGTAATGGGCTCATGCGAAAGCTTCCGGATCAGACCATGCAGCATGGCCTCCAATGCCTCACGGGTTTCCGGATTCACGGGACCGAGCCGTTTTAAGGTCCTCTGGAGCTCTTCTTGCGCATGGGTTTCGAAGTGGGAGAGCAGGTCCACAATAGTGGGTTGGAGCTCCAACGATTCCAGCCAAAAGGCAAAGGCATTGACCTCTTCGTCAACGATCCCCTGCGCCTTTTCCGCTTCGACGCGCCGATGGGCCAGGTTTTCTTCAACCACTTCTTTCAGATCGTCGATGTCATAGAGGTAGACGTTATCCACGTTGTTGACGTCGGGATCGATGTCTCGGGGGACCGCGATGTCAATGAAGAACATCGGCCGGTATTTGCGGCGTTTCAAGACGTCCTTGATGTCGCGTGCGCGGATAATGGCTTCCGGTGAGCCCGTGGAGCTGATGATGATGTCCACATCGGCAAGATGCTCGAACAAGTGCTCAAAGGGAACGGCTTCTCCTTTGAATTCGGCGGCAAGCTCTTTGGCGCGCTGGTAGGTCCGGTTGGCGACCTTGACGTTGCTGATCCCGGCTTGAATCAGGTGCGTGGCAGCGAGTTCCGCCATTTCGCCAGCGCCGATGAGCATGGCCTGGTATTGGCCCATGTCGCCGAAAATACGCTTGGCAAGCTCCACGGCCGCGTAGCTGATGGAAACGGCGCTCGCCGCAATGCCGGTTTCCGTGCGTACCCGTTTGGCGACACTGAACGATTTGTGCAGGAGGCGATTGATGATGGTCTTCGTCGTCCCGGCCAGGGTTGCCTTGCGATAGGCTCCTTTGAGCTGCCCAAGTATCTGCGGTTCTCCGAGCACCATCGAATCGAGGCTGGAGGCAACGGTGAACAGGTGTGCAATCGCCTCACGGCCTTTGTGGATATACACATACGGCGCGAGTTCGACGGCTTTCCGGTTTTTGGCGGAGGCCCACGCCTCCAGAATCAGCCCCGGCACGTCGCCTTGGCCCACGGCAAGGATTTCAACCCGGTTGCAGGTTGAGAGGATCAGCGCTTCGTCCAGCGTCGTTTCGGACGAATCGTTTTCCTCCGAAGGGCGCAACGGAATGGCCCACGTGTCTTTGGAGCAATGATCCGTCAACGCGAAACGTTCCCGCACCTCAACGCCGGCAGTGCGGTAGTTGAGCCCAATAAGGTAGATTTGTTGTTCCATATCAGCGTGGTGTGGTCAGAAAACTGTGGTGTGTCGTCATAAAGAGGTTCACCACGATGAGCGAAAACGCGCAAACCGTGAAGATCCATATTGCCAGAATTGCCGGTTTGCGTCCTTGCCAGCCCTGCGTGAACCGCTGGTGGAAAAGCCAAGCGTACAGGCCCCAGACAACGAGCGAAATAAACTCTTTGGGATCTCCGGAAAGGATTGTGCCCCAATTGATGCGGGCCGAGATAAACCCAAAAAGCACGCCTGCCGTGAATAACGGAAAACCGACCGTCGTCGTGAACGCATTGATCTTGTCCAATGCGGAGAGGGCAGGGAGATCCTTTTGGAAGCCCGCCAGCTTTGATTTCGACTTGATGCTCTTCGCTTGGATGAGGAAAAGCACGCCCGCGCCGAAAGCAAGGGCCATCAGGCCGATACTGATGAATATCGCTGCGATATGGATGGTAAAGGTCATCCCCGAAAGCACGGGGGGAAGCGGTGTTTCGGCATGACGCAGCAAGAGGGCGATCAGAAACGTCAGCAAGGAGAATGGCGCCACGGTCAGGAGCAATGCCTCATAGCGCCACCGGAGCCACGCGACAAGCCCGCTGAGGGTAATGCACCAAGCCAGAAGCTGGACATACACGGAGCGGGTCAGGCCCGTGAATCCGTCGTCCATAAAAGTGGCGATCAACAGTAATGTGTGGGTGGTGAAGGCAAGCACCGTAAGCACAAGGGCAGCGCGCTTAAGCCATTCGTTCCGGGCAAGGATGCCCGCCACGACGGCCGCCGTCCCAAGGGCGTACAGGTGAATGGCCAGAACCGGCAACAGTTCAGGCAAGATCATGCAGCAACTCCATGATATGCGGATGCAGTTCGATGGGTAACAGTTCCCTGAGCAAAGATTCGCACGTTTGCCGATCCCGACGCTGCAGGGCTTCGGACAGGGGCGAATCCACAATGCTCCGGAAGAGAGTTGTATTCTGCCTCGTCTCGTGATGCAAGGCAAGAACCAAGGGGCGGAGCCGCATCAAAAGTTCGCTTATCCCCGTATAACGCTCTCCGAGCCACGCTTCCAGATCTTCACGGATCTTCCGGGCAAGCGCCGGGCTGGCGCCTCCAGTGGAAAGGGCGATGGCGATATTCCCTTGTTCGACAAGGGCGGGTACGATAAAGGAACTGTCCTTAGGGGCATCGGCGCAGTTACAGAGGATGCCGCGTTCCGCGCAGGCCCTCGCCACGGCATCATTGGTCTGCCTGCTGCTGGTGGCGGCAAAAACCAATGCGCACCCCTCCACATCGGACGGTGTAAAGGAGCGTTTTGTAAAACTGACGCGTTCATCTTCAAGCAACACTTGAAGATTGGTATCCGGTTCAGCCAGGTCAACGACGCGAAGCCGCTCAATAGGGCATTCGAGCAAGGAAGCTATCTTGCGGCAGCCGACGGCACCCGCGCCGACCACAAGGCAGCTCTGCCCGGAAAGTTCCAAAAAAACTGGATAGTAATGCATAAGGCGTCCGATAGGGTTGTAACGGAAAACATATTCGTAACCTATGAATTACCGAGCATAACACGACCACGCCCCTTCGTCCACAGATGAGGGAATGGGGCCTTTCGGGTGTCCTTTGTCCGGTGCGTGCGCATGGAGGGAAGATGATCCGGGCATTCAAAGAAGAAGACACGGAAACCGTTATCCGAATATGGCTGGCGGCTTCCGTTCGTTCCCATTCTTTTATTGATAAGGCATATTGGGAAAAGAAGGCCGAGGCCATGCGGACCTTGTATCTTCCGTTAAGCGAAATCGTTGTGGATGAGGACAGGGCTACGGGAGAAGTGGTGGCCTTTATGGCCTTCGTGGAGGACTATCTTGCGGCGCTTTTTGTTGCCCCCTCGCACCAAAAGAGGGGAGTGGGGTCTCGTTTGCTGGCACTGGCCAAAAAGATGCGCGGGACACTGGATCTTTCCGTTTATGCGGAAAACGAGCGGGCAGTCGCCTTTTACCAAAAAAACGGGTTCCGTATAACCGGTGAACGGATCGAAGAAATGACCGGTCACACAGAGCTGCTCATGACTTTCCCATAAACGGCAGCGCATTTTTTACAGCGGCAGGCTGGTTGAATTTTTTCGGCCAGCCTGCCGCTTGGAAAGCAAAGACTAGTTCAGTCCCAGTTCCTTGATAAGCGTTTCTTTGATGCTGTCGATCGTGCCCTGACCGTTGAGGACGATGTACTTGGTTTCGCCCTTTTCGGCCAACGCCTTGAAGTAATGGGCGGCAGCCAGCGTCCCCGTTTTGTCATCATAATAAATGTCATGGCGCTTGTTGATCGCGGCTTCGTCCTGATCGTCAGCACGGGCCGTGAGCTCGCCGCCACAGACCCGGCAGACATCGCCATTGGGCTTGATGGCATCAATGAAAATGTTGTTGGGATGGTTGCCGTCGTTCTTGCACACCCGGCGGCCCATGATGCGATCGCGGGCGATGTTGCGGGGCAGATCGATTTCCACCACATAGTCAAGCTTCATGCCCTGTTCCTGCATCGCCTTGTGCAGCTGTTCGGCCTGGGCGATATTGCGGGGGAAACCGTCAAGCAGCCAGCCGTCAGCCCCTTTGGTCTTCAATGTTTCGAGGACCATTGGAATGGTGATGGAGTCAGGGACGAGTTCGCCGCGATCCATATATTCCTTGGCCTTTTTGCCGAGTTCGGTTCCGCCGCCCACGTGTTCGCGGAAAATGGCTCCGGATTCGATATGGGCCAAGCCAAACGCCTTCTTGATAAGAGCGCCCTGCGTGCCTTTGCCGCTGCCGTTGGGACCGAACATAAGGATATTCATGATCCAAAGTCTCCTGTGTAAGAGGTCGTATGGTGCTGGCGTCTTCAGAACAATCTGAGGCGGAAGCACAAAACCCGCCCAGAAGGTTGGGCAGGGATCCTGAAAGGTTAAAAGGAAGAATTCGTTTTGGAAACCGGCAGAAGGGCGTGCCCTTCATGCTCGGGATCGGAGGCTACGAGCCCGTTTTCTTCCAGATAGCTCTGGCCTTCCTCCACGAATTCCTCATGCGTCGCATCAGGGCGTATACCGGGGCAAAACGCCTTGGCCAGATGGAGGCTTTCGGCATCGGCCATGTTCCCCCGAAAAAACGGCCATGCCCGGCAAACATCGGGCTTGATGGCATGGACGGTACAGCTTTGTCCGGCCCGGAAAAAAATACAATTGCCGTCTTCGCCCGTCCGTACTTGCCATTTCCCGTTCCGGAAAACGCCATAAGCATCAAGGAAAGCCTGTTTTTCGAGATTCAGGCCTTCATAAAGGCGTTTCAGATCCTTGGGGCTCAGGACAATGCCGCCTTCCCCTTCGCAACATTGACCGCACATCTGGCAGTCAAAGACAGTTTTCTTCATGATATCAGTTTCCTAAGAGGCGTTTGTGTTCGACCATGATGCATAAATCTTCAACGACGGCGATCCCGGCCTTCCCAACGATAGAAGCGGCTTCAGGGCTCACGATGCCTTGCTGCATCCAAAACAGTTGAGGCAGAGGGGAGAGTGCCACGGTTTCCCGCGCATGATCAGGGCAGTATTGAGGCGCCCGGAATACATTGATGATGTCAACGGGAAAAGGCACCTCGGCAAGCGAAGGATAGGTTTGCAGGCCCCACACGTCTTTGCGTATGGGGTGGACCGGGATCACTTGGTAGCCTGCTTGGATGAGATACTTCCCGACGCGGTCAACAGGCTGACCTTCTTTATCTTTTGCACCAACGACGGCGATTGTGCGGGCTTGGGTCAGAAATTCGCGCATCCTGCCGTCGGAGAGAAATGCCTGTAACATGATGGACCTCACAAAAAGAGTGCAGAAAAGTTTAGTTGGTTATGCCAATAAAGGCAACGAAAAGGTTTTGGGTGCGTAGTCTCCGTCTGGGATAGCACGGAAAAAGTTGTTTTCCAGTTAGTTGCCACGAGCGCTTTTAAAGTGAATTTATGACGCATAGTCTTTTAAAATTATGTAAATTTATAACATCAAACATCCTACCAAAACAAACCACAAAAATATTTCACCGGATTACGAGGACACCTTTCAAATCCTCTGTTGCAATGGAAGAGAAAATGAGGAAAATTCCAAGGATCAATGATTCAAAGGGAACCTGTTAAAATGGACCCAAACGAACCTGCTGTATAGAAGGAGAGCTGATCATGTCGAGCCCCGATCTGTTGCCGCTTGGAGAGATAGAATTCCGGTATGCCCGCTGCCGCCGTCTGTTGCGCACGCTCGCCCCTGACGCAGGGGGGATGCTCGTTACTTCCCGGCTTGGCATTTATTATTTGACGGGAACGTTGGGGTGGGGGCTCGTATGGCTGCCCGTTGAAGGGGAACCCGTTTTGCTGCTTCGTAAGGGAGTGGAACGCGCACAAATGGAATCCCCCTTGCGTCACATTCTTCCCTTCAAGTCATATAAGGAAATCGCCTCTCTCTGCGCTGGGTGCGGAAGCCCGCTTTCTTCCGTCATTGCCGTGGATAAAAACGGATTCAACTGGTCGATGGCGGAGATGCTGCAAAGCCGTATGGAAGGTGTGCGGTTCACCTCCTGTGATGCCGTCCTTGCTCAGGCCCGAGCCGTAAAATCCGAGTGGGAGCTCAAAAAACTCCGTCGATGCGGGGCATTACATGCAAAAGTTCTGGATGAAATGCTTCCGGAACGCATACACCCCGGCATGAGTGAATTTGATGTTGCGAGAACGTATGTGGAAGCGGTGTTCACATGCGGCGGAAGCGGCATGTTGCGGATGAATGCGCCGGGTGAGGAAAACTTTTTTGGTTATGCCTCGGCTGAGACGTCCGGCATTTATCCCACCTATTACAATGGCCCTCTTGGTTGCAAAGGCATGTGTCCGGCCATTCCGTTTATGGGAAATGCCGAACGCGTTTGGCAGGATCGCTCCTTGCTTTCCATCGATATGGGGTTCAATGTTGAAGGGTATAATACGGATAGGACACAGGTGTACTGGAGTGGCGCGGCCGATACGATCCCCGATCCGATTCGCAGGGCACATGCCGTGTGCGTTGAGATTTTTGAACAAGCCGCAGCAGCGTTGAAACCGGGAGCCGTTCCGGCAGAGATATGGACAGAGGCATGTGCCGTTGCCCAGCGCGAAGGCCAAATGGACGGGTTTATGGGGTTAGGGCGCGACAAAGTCCCATTCCTGGGGCATGGCATAGGTCTGACTGTCGATGAGACCCCGGTTTTTGCCAAAGGCTTTACCGCTCCGCTGGAACAGGGCATGGTTGTGGCTATTGAGCCGAAGATCGGCATCCCCGGCGCAGGGATGGTCGGCCTTGAGCATACGCTGGAAATCACCGCGTCAGGGGTTCGTCCGCTTACGGGGACATCAAAGCATATCATCCTGATCGGTTGATTTCTCTTCCATAACCCGTGTCCTGCCGATATGATTGTGATGCCGCTCAGAAGCGGGCTTGTTCGCCTCCACAATCCTCTTGCCTTTGGGCAAGGACTTGTGGAGGCCTTTACCCATTCTATTCCCCTGCTTATCCGTTGGTAGGATGCATTAGAGGTGCGGCAGTTTTCTCCTTCCGCTCTTGTTTCTGTCCGGCGGCATACGGAGCGAGGCTTGACAACCGGTGGGAAGGCTTCATTGATTCCATGTGATTTTGGGAATGACGTTCAATGGTTGACGAGGTACTTTCGTGTATACAGATGTGATGACCGAGATCGCCCGTCTCAAGGCTGGGCGGATACACGTTGCGCGCGCGGGGCTGGCCACGCAGGCGCGGCTTTGCGTGGATATGCTCCAACAGGGCCGTGGCATGGCTTGGGTCGTAAAAAACAGGGATGAGTTGCTTACCGCCCGCGCTTTGATGCGG
>NZ_JH114231.1:277108-309188 GCF_000224655.1 Bilophila sp. 4_1_30 | reverse complement strand
GCCCGCGCTTTGATGCGGCTGTTCTCTCCCGAGTTGTCCAGCGGCGACTTTTTGCCGGATGCCTTTGATAAGGGCGGCTGGGCGTCTCTGCCGCCGTTTTCGCCTCGCTCGGCCAACCGTGAGGGCTGGACGGAACGCTTGGCCGCTCTGTACGCCTTGCGCAGTGGACAGGCCAAAGGGCTTATCCTGACCGCCGATAACCTGCTCCCCAAGTTGGTGCCTCTGGATTTCTTCGAGAACCGGGAGGTTACCCTCATACGGGGTGAAGACGTTTCGTTGGATATGATACTCGAACAGGCGGTTGAATGGGGCTATGAGCGTGTTTCCATGGTCTCGAATCCGGGCGAGATCGCCAGACGTGGTGATATTCTCGACATCATGCCTCCCGGCTATGATAAGCCCATACGCCTTGATTTTTTTGGGGATCTCATAGAGGAGATCCGCCTTTTCGATCCCGTGAGCCAGCGTTCGAAGGCAAATCTTTCTGAAGTACGTGTTCTTCCCGTGTCACCCGTTCGACAGTCGCCCGCTGACCAAGCGAAGATGCAGGCACGCTGGAAAAGCCTGTTCCAGAAAAACATGCTGACCGAAAATGAACGGTTCGGGTTGACCCGCTTACAGGAACAGGGCGATTTCCGCTTATTGCCGGGTTGCTGCTATGATACGGCGACCAATCTGGAAGCATGGCTCCCTGCCGATACCGTATGGGTTCTGCCGGGGCTCGCCGATCTTCGTGATATGTTGTCCTCAGCGGAACGTCTTTGGACGGAAGCCTTCGAAGCGCAGGATGTGGAGGGCCGTCCTCAGCCGCAGCGTTTGGCCATGCGCGAAGCAAGCGATGTGGAAAGCGTTTGCGAGCGGTTCGCCTGTGTTCACGCGGAACCGCTGGTGATGGGCATCGCCAAAGGAATCCATGATCTGCCGGAACGGAGCCTTTCTTCGTTCGAGGAGCTGTTTCCTTCGACTGCGGAGCAGGATCGCCCTTGGCAGACGCTCGTTCAAGCACTGAAACGGTGGCAGAACGACAAGCGGCAGACGATTTTGTGCTTTGCTTCCGAAAAGAGCCGTACGAAATTTTTGAATCTGGCCTCTCAGGACGGATTATCCCCTTTGCTGCGGTATTCCGGGGAACAGCATGGCCTGTTCGCTTTGGTGGCGCCATTTCGGGTCGGTGCTGAACTGATTTGGGATGAGAGCCTCATACTCGGGGAAGATCTCCTCCAGCCACATGCGGAGAAAAGCCGCCGCGTTCCTACAGGAGCCTTCAAGGGGCTTGATCGGTATGACGAGTTGAAGCCCGGCGACTTGCTGGTCCATCGGGATTACGGCATTGCTCGCTTTGGTGGGCTGTTACGCATGGAAACGGGCAGCACTGCCAACGATTTCCTGCTGCTGCATTATTCCGGAGATGATCGGCTTTACGTTCCTGTGGATCGCCTTTCCCTCATCCAACGCTTTAAGGGCGGAGGAGAAGCGCAGCCGTCGCTGGATCGTCTGGGCGGCGGAGCCTGGCAATCCGGCAAGGAAAAAGCCCGCAAGGCTATCGAAAAAATCGCCGAAGACCTGATTGAAATGTATGCGTGGCGTAAAGTGGCCAAGGGGTTCCGGTATCCTCCTCTTGGGGAGTTGTACCGTGAATTTGAAGCGTCCTTCGGCTTCGAGGAAACGCCTGATCAGGCGAAAGCCATACAGGACGTCCTGGCTGATATGGAAAAACCCGAACCTATGGATCGGCTTGTGTGCGGAGACGTGGGGTTCGGCAAAACGGAGGTTGCTCTGCGGGCGGCGTTCAGAGCCGCCTCGGAAGGGCGTCAGGTCGCACTGTTGTGTCCCACGACAGTTCTTGCCGAGCAGCATTATCAGACCTTCCGCTCCCGGCTTTCGGGCTTTGCGCTCAATGTCGGGCTGCTGAGCCGCTTCGTTTCTTCGGCCAAGCAGAAAGAAGTGCTCAAAGCGGCGGCTTCCGGACAGATCGACATCCTCATCGGTACGCATCGGCTCCTTTCGGACGATGTGGTTCTCCCGAATCTTGGCTTGCTTATCCTTGATGAGGAGCAGCGTTTCGGCGTTCGGCACAAAGAGAAACTTAAAAAAATCAAAAAGAACGTTGATGCGCTCACATTGACGGCCACTCCGATTCCCCGGACGCTTCAGTTATCCATGTCCGGAGTCCGCGAACTTTCGGTTATCGAGACGGCCCCCCCTGAGCGTAAACCCGTTTCTACGGCGCTGCTGGAGCGGGACAAGGCAACGCTTCGGCAGGTGATTGAACGGGAACTGGCCCGTGAGGGGCAGGTTTTTTGGGTCCATAACCGGGTGCAGGGGCTGGAACGGGTCGTCGAGTTCGTCAAGGAACTGGCTCCGAATGCGCGTATCGGCATGGCGCATGGGCAGCTGCCGGAAAAGAAGCTTGAAGAAACCATGCACGCATTTTGGCATGGCGAGTTGGACATTCTGGTTTGTACCGCCATTGTTGAGTCGGGGCTGGACTTCCCTCGGGCCAATACGCTGATCGTCGATCAGGCGCACCTTTTCGGTCTGGGGCAGTTGTACCAGTTGCGGGGCAGGGTGGGGCGGTCCGATCGGCAGGCTTTTGCCTGTTTCGTCGTTTCTGATCTGGAGCGGCTGCCTGCTGCAACAAAAGAACGTTTGCGCATTATTCTTGATATGGATTACTTGGGCGCGGGCTTCCAAGTTGCGATGGAAGATTTGCGGTTGCGTGGTGCCGGAAACATTCTTGGTGAGGTTCAGTCCGGCCATATGGGACGTGTGGGGCTTGAACTGTATCTTGAAATGCTCGAACAAGCCGTCAACAAGATTAAAAACGGCGGCGTATCGTTGCAGATTGAAACGGAACTCAATTTAGGGCTTACCGCCCATATCCCCGAGGACTATATTACGGATGGACGGGAACGTCTGCGTTGGTATAAGCGGCTATCCGCTGCTCCGGACGCTCAGGCCCGCCAGGAACTTGAACTCGAGCTTCGAGACCGCTTTGGCATTTTACCGCAACCATTGGAAATCTTTATGGCTGTACTGGCACTGAAGCAATTCCTGAGCGGGGCTCAAGCCTTGAAGGCGGACGTATACGAGGATCGGCTCCGTGTCCTCTGGGATGAGAAGCAGAACGCCATCGCACCCGAGAAACTGGTGCCGTTCTTGAGTGCGCAAAAAGGCAATGCCAAGTTGATTCCTCCATCAAGCCTTGAATTGAAGCTGGATATGCAGTTGCCCACCCCGCGCAGACTTGATGCCGCCAGACTGGCGCTGGGGACACTTCTGACGGACTGATTGCCCGGGAGCGTTAGAAAGTCCCGGCGTTGCAAGTTGGCGGGAATCAGCGTATCTTGCCAAAAAATTGTCGCACGGACAGCACTCCAAAGACGTTTTCCATTGGGCCGAACGCATCTTGAGAAAGTTCCGTCCGAGGAAATCTTTTTGTGTGCTCAGTGTTGGAAAAACAAGGCTGGGAGTGTTTCAATCCCAGAGCCAGAATATCAAGGAGCATAGCGTGCGCATCGTCAGTACCGCGTTTCTTTTGTTTTTTTTGATTACGTCTCCCGTACACGCCGCCATCAATGGCGTTGCCGCGGTCGTGAACGGCGAAATGATAACGGCGTTTGACTTGCAGGCTGAAACGGCCCCCGAAGCCATGCGGCGGGGATTGAATCCCAAAGATCCCAATCAGGCCGCTGCGATAGAAGAACTGACCAAGGCAACGCTGGAACGCATGATCAACAACATTATCCTGACGCAGGAAGCCCAGCGCCTTAAAATTTCGGTGGGCGACAGCGAAGTGGATAATGAAATACAGCAGATCATGTCGCGCAATAAAATGACGCCGGAAGAATTCCAGCGTCAGCTCCAGATCCAACGCACGACAGAGAAGGATTTCCGCGAGCGTATCCGCAGCAGCATTTTGCGGAACCGCCTCCTTGCCAACATGGTCGGCCGTAAGGTCATCGTGACGAAAGAAGAGATCGCCGATTATTATAATCGGCATAAGCAGACGTTCATGAACAACCAGAAAGTCCGTTTTGCGGTTATTGTATATCCGCCGACGGAAAATGCCGAGACGCAGGCCGCCCGTATCCGTAGCGGCAAGCTTTCCTTTGAACAGGCCGCTCGTCAGGTTTCCGTGGGCCCTCGCGCTCAGGAAGGCGGTGATGTGGGCGTCGTGGATTGGAACAGCCTTGATCCTACATGGCAAGACCGCCTTTCGCAGCTCAAGCCGGGGGATGTCTCCGGATTGTTTGAAGTGAATAACGGGTTGAAAGGACAGCTGAAGCTTCTCTCCATGGAATCCGGAGACGGGCAGACGCTGGAGGAAGCCACGCCTCAGATCGAAAGGATTTTGCGCGAACCGAAGCTCCAAGAGCGCTTCCGTGAATACAGCGAACAGCTCCGCAAGCGGGCTGTGGTTGAAATCCGCCAATAACTATCCCTTTTTGCATTCGATTTCTGAAAGGTACACAGCATGGAAGAGACGGAAACTGTTTTGACGCTGGCAGACTTTGGGGCCCTGCTTCGTGAGAGGCGTATTCATAAAGGGCTGACGGAAGAAAATGTCGCCGCGCAACTCAAGATCACCTCTCGATTGGTTAAAGCCATAGAGGAAGGCGACATGGAATCCATGCCGCATGCCGTATATGCCCGGGGATTCATTCGGGCGTATGCGAAGCTTCTTGCCGTCGACGACAGCGTTACCCACGTTGCGTGCGCGCTGCTCAAAGATCCGGAAGAAGAGCTGCGCGAACAGGAAATCCGTGTTGTCCCCGCTGCGGCACGTCGCGAGGAAAGTCATGTGCCTTGGCTTGCCATCCTTTTGTGCGCGTTGTTTCTTGCGGGAGGGGCATGGTATTTTCGGGATAGTATCCCCGGACTTTCCAGCAATACGGCGAGTCAGGAAAAAACGGCATCTCCGGCGGTGTCTTCCCCGGCTGTCCCTGAAGCGGATAGCGTTGTCACGACGCCTGTCATCCCCGTGGAGCCGGCTGCGAACGCCACGCTTCCTGCGGCATCAGAGGAACCGATTGTTTTGGGTGGAACCCCTCTTCCCGCTGAAACCGGGACGCCGACAGCGCAAGCGGCTCTTCCCGCCGCCGGTCACCGTATGTTGTTGACGGCGCAGGGCGATTGCTGGGTTTCGACGACCGCGGACGGCAAAAACAGCCAGCGCGTCATGCATAAAGGGGACACCCTGAATGTCGACTTTCAGGAAAAGCTCGTTATGAAGCTGGGCAACGCGGGAGCCATGCTGATCACGTATGACGGCAAGGAACTGCCGCCTGTAGGGAAAATCGGTCAGGTCAAGACTGTCACGTTTCCCAATGACACTCAGAATTAGTCTATGGAATGGTCCGATACGGCCCTCGTTTTGGGGGTAGGGCGCTTTCGGGAATCGGACCTCTGGCTGCGTATGCTGACGCGCCGCCACGGTATCGTATCGGCGTTCGCCTTTGGCGGCAGCCGGAGCCGCAAACGATTCTGTGGCTGTCTGGATCTTTTCAACGAACTCCAGATCAGTACCAAAACGACCCGAAACGGCATGTACCTTTCCTTGCAGGAGGGCAATCTGATTCGGGGGCCCCGGCGTTTGCGGACGGACTGGAATCGGCTGGGCATGTTTATGAACTGTGTCCGGTTTGTTGAAGCGCTTGGCGTTCCTCAGGATGGTGCGGCCGGAGTGTTCCTGCTTCTCAAGGACACATTGGAACTTCTTGAACAGTCTGAAACCGTGCAGGATATTCTTCCGATACTTTTTCGGTTGCGCTTGGCGTCTCAGCAGGGGTACGCTCCCGCTTTGACGGCATGTGTCTCCTGCGGGAAAAAAGAGATTGATCATGCCGGATTTCTGGTTTCAGAAGGGACCATCGTTTGCCCTGATTGCGTTTCCGGGCGAGGAAATATTGTGGAAATCAGCGGCAAAAGCCTTGACGTTTTGCGCCAAGTACAGGAAGTATCACCCCTGCATTGGCATTTTTTAACGTCCGGCTCTTCGGAAGAGGCGGGCGAAGTATTGCTCCCGGCGGAACGACGTGAGTGCGCGAGAGCGGTGGATGGCTTTGTGCAGTATCATTTGGGCCTGACTTGGGACAGGGGGCGCTTCCGGAGAATGTGATCCGGAAATTCCGAACACTAAAAAACGGTCTGCTGTGGCTGTTTTTTCGGAAGGGAATACCCCGTCTGGTGAGTGCCGCTATTGTCATGGAGGAAGCATGTATTTTCAGGATGTGATTCTCACTCTGCAACGCTATTGGGCGAGCAGGGGATGCGTCGTCGCTCAGCCGATGGATATAGAATGTGGTGCCGGCACGTTTAACCCCTCGACGTTTCTGCGGGTTATCGGGCCGGAGCCGTGGAGAGTGGCCTATGTGGAGCCTTCTCGGCGTCCCACGGACGGGCGGTATGGCGAAAACCCCAATCGGCTTCAGCACTATTTCCAGTTTCAGGTCATTTTGAAGCCTTCTCCCGACGATGTGCAGGATCTCTACCTTGGCAGCCTTCGTGCACTGGGGATCCATCAGGAAGAACATGACATACGCTTTGTCGAAGACGACTGGGAGTCTCCGACCCTCGGCGCGTGGGGGCTCGGTTGGGAAGTGTGGCTGAACGGCATGGAAGTGTCGCAGTTCACCTATTTCCAGCAGGTTGGCGGGATCGATCTCTCGCCCGTCAGCGCGGAGCTCACCTATGGTCTGGAACGCCTGACCATGTACCTGCAAGGGAAAGATTCCGTCTATGACATCCAGTGGAACGAGCATGTGACCTACGGTCAGATCTACCATCAGAACGAGGTCGAGCAGTCTCGCTATAATTTTGATGAGAGTGACGCCGCCATGCACCGTGAGCACTTCGACCAGTTTGAGGCCGAATGCCTTCGCCTCACCGGACAGGGACTGCTTTGGCCCGCGTATGACTATTGTTTGAAGTGCTCCCATACGTTCAACCTGTTGGATGCTCGGGGGGCTATCTCCATTACGGAACGCACCGGCTATATCGGGCGCGTGCGCACGTTGGCCTCGTCCGTTGCGCATCTGTATGCGGAGCAGCGTAAGGAAATGGGGTATCCCATGCTTGGAGGGAACCGATAATGTCCACCTTTGTTCTTGAAATCGGCACGGAAGAGCTGCCGGCCCGCTTTTTGTCCAATGTTGAAAAAGAACTGGCGGATCGCTTCACGGCTGGGCTCGAAGAAGCTGGCTATACGTTTTCCCTCCTTGATACCTGTGCTACGCCGCGTCGTTCCGTGGTCATCGTGGAGGGTCTGGAGGATACCCAGCCTGTCAAGGAAGAATTGGTTATGGGGCCGCCCGCCCGCATTGCTTTCGATGCCGGGGGGAATCCCACCAAGGCCGCTCAAGGTTTTGCCAAGACGCTTGGTATCGACGTTTCCGCTTTAGGCAGAACGCAGACAGAGAAAGGGGAATACCTTTCAGGGATGAAGAAAACCGGCGGCGTGCCTACATTGGACGTGCTGGCTGGCTTGTGCCCGGCGATTATCGCTGCTTTGCCCTTTGCCAAGCGTATGCGGTGGGGAGACGGGGAGTTTGCTTTTGCCCGTCCCATCCGTTGGGTTCTTGCGCTGCTTGGCGACGTTGTCGTTCCGTTTGAAGTCGGTAAAGTGGCTTCCGGGCGGGTTACGCAGGGGCACCGCGTGCTTGGTCCCGGTCCCTTCACGATCAAGACCGCGGGCGATTACGTTCCCACCATCGTGAAGGAAGGGGCCGTTCAGCTGAAGGCGGCTGAAAGGCGCGCCTATATCGTCAGCGAAGGGAACAGAATCGCGGAAGCGGCAAATGGCAAAATCATCTGGATCGATGGCCTGCTTGATGAAGTTCAAGGATTGGTTGAGTGTCCCGTGCCGTTGCTGGGCGACTTTGATCCTTCTTTCCTTGAACTGCCCCGTGAAGTCCTGTTGACCAGTATGCAGGAACACCAGAAGAGTTTTGGCGTGGAAGATGCTTCGGGCAACCTCATGCCGCACTTCCTGACTGTTCTGAATCTGCACCCGAAAGATCTTTCCCTTGTCAAAAAGGGATGGGAACGTGTGCTCCGCGCACGCCTTGAAGACGGGCGGTTCTTCTGGAAGACTGACCTTGAAGCCACGTTTGATGAGTGGCTGGAAGCGCTTGATGCGGTCACGTTCCTTGCTCCTTTGGGGAGTATGGGGGAAAAGACGCGCCGTATCAGCGCGCTGTGCCGCTGGCTTGCCGAGAAGGTTCAGCAGGATCCGGAACAGGCCGCGCGGGCGGGGCGTCTTTCCAAAGCTGACCTTGTCTCCGCTATGGTCGGTGAATTTGATACGCTGCAGGGCATCATGGGCGGGATTTATGCCCGCAAAAAGGGAGAAACGGAAGCTGTCGCCGCGGCCCTTGCCGAACAGTATCTGCCGTCCGGCCCTGATTCGCCCGTTCCAGGCACGGGGCTTGGTTCCATCCTGTCCATTGCGGATAAGGTGGATACCCTTGTCGGGTGTTTCGGTCTGGGCATGATTCCCACAGGTGCGGCCGACCCCTATGCTCTCCGGCGCTGCGCGCTCGGCATCACTCGTATCATGCTTGAGCGTGGGTACCGCTTCGACGTCAAGGAACTTTTCGAAGAAGCGCAGAGGCTGTACGGCGATCGGAAATGGAAGCTGGCCCCCACTGAAGCAATCGCGAAGTTGAATGACTTTTTCATTGCTCGCGTAAAGAATTATTTTCTGACTCAGGGCAAGGAAACACTGCTTGTCGAGGCTGTGACCGCCGTCGATCCCGACAACGTATGGGCCCTCGGCCGACGTCTCGGCGCATTGGAATCCATGAGTCGACAGGATGATTTTCCGCAGGCTGCACAGACGTTCAAGCGAGTCGCCAACATCATCCGTAAACAAGGCCATGAAGCTGGTGTGGACCTTCAGGGTACGTGGAAACGTGAACTGTTGCAGGAACCGGCGGAAATGGCGCTTGCGGAAGCCTTGGAAAAAATGTTTGCCGCATTTGAGGCAGCATGGGCGAACGACGATTTTGACGCACTCTTCTCTATGCTCGCCGCACTTCGGCCAGCCGTGGATGAGCTTTTCGATAAGGTCATGGTTATGTGCGAAGATCCTGCTCTTCGCGCCAACCGCCTCAATATGCTTAAGGCATTGACCCTGCGCATGGAGCGGCTTGCCGATTTTTCGGCGCTGCAACTTTAGCCCCACATGGCTCCCCGGCTTGGTCCGGTCGGGGAGCCATTGCCATAACGCATTCGGAACGGTTCTGCGCGGCTGCACGGGAACTTGTCTTCCTGAAAAGACTTGACTGAATACGTAAAAAAAGATAAGGACATCAATTCAAACCGCAACCACGCCGCGTCTCGGACGCAGCAAGACGTACCCCGGAGGGAAATCGTGGCCAACCACAAGTCTGCTATCAAGCGTCATAAGCAGAGCGTGAAGCGCGCTGCTCGCAATCGTACCGTCAAGACCCGCATCAAGAATGTGGTGAAATCTGTTCGCGCCGCCATCAAGGCTGATGATCAGGCTGCCGCTACGCAGCTCCTGAGCACCGCCACCTCTTCTCTGGATAAGGCCGCCACCAAGGGCGTCATCCATTGGAAGAAGGCCGCCCGCAAGATTTCTCGCCTTGCCAAGGCTCTCAACGCTGCCAAAGCCGCCGCGTAACACATCTGTTTTCTGATGTAAAAAAAGGAAGAGGAATGTTCCTCTTCCTTTTTTTATGTACTGTCAAAGGAAAATCAGCTTTCAATACCGGACATGCGCGCCAATTCCGTTTTCCGTTCACGTTCATCCAGACGGATGCATTGCGTAAATGTCTTGCCGTCCTTGACTTGCTTCGTCACCCGGAAGTGGCGGAACGCTCTGGAGGCAAGCTGTGGCCAGTGCGTAATCAAAAGCATCTGGCGGCGTTGGGCAAGAGCTTCGAGCCGTTCCGCAACCTTGTTGAGGGTGAGCCCGCCGACACCGGCATCCACTTCGTCAAAAATGAGCGTGGCTTCTTCATCGTGATCCTGCACGGAAACGACCGCGAGCATGAATCGGGACAGTTCGCCGCCTGAGGCGATCTTATCCAGAGGCTGCGGCTGTTGACCAGGGTTAGGGGACCACAAAAGTCTGACGCGGTCCTCCACGCATCCAGGGAATAATGCCACTTCCGACCAATCCGCGCTTACACGGACATACTGGGAAAAGCCCAATCCCTGCAACTCGCTTTCCAGCTTTCGGGTGAAAGACTCTCCAGCCTTCCGGCGTTCGGGATTCAGAAGGGCCAATACGCCCGCGAGTTGTTCTTGAAGCTGCTTTTCCCGCTTTTCCACCTGCCGGATGTCCAGTGTACAGGCGTCAAGAAACGAAAGGTTGTCCTGAATTTCTTCCCTGAGGGCAAGGATTTCCGGAAGTGTTCGATGAAGCTTGCGTTTGAGCTGCGCCAATTCGAAAAGCCGGGCTTCTATTTGTTCCGGATCGATATCAGCCTGAGGCAGGGGAGGGCGGCGCAGTTTCCGTTCCAGTTCGGCAATCGTCTGGCGAAAAGAGACTGCCGACTCAAAATACGCGGCCATATCCTCATCGTCTCCGGCCAGCAGCTCCAACGCCCGTTCCAGATGGCCGATCTGTTCAAGAAGTCCTGTTTCCTCACCACGCAGGATCATCTGCGCCCGTTCGTAATGCCGCCGCAACTGCTCGGTCCCGCGCCACTCCGCACGCATGGCTTCGAGCTGTTCTTCTTCGCCTTCAGCAGGAGAAACTTTTTCGATCTCCGTGAGGTGCATTTCAAGGAGTTCCCGGCGATCCGCAAGATCTCTGAAACGGGCACGGAGCGCTTCCTTACGTTCGGCCGCTTCTTTGAGTTCTTTCAGCAGAGAGTTGCGTGTCGCCAAAAGATCGGGCTGGTTCATCCAGTCGTCAATCAACTTGGCCTGAAAATTCGGCTGGAGCAGCTTCTGCTGTCCGTGCTGGCTCGTATGGACAAGAAGGGTGGTTCGCAGTTCCTTGATCGTTTCTTGAGAGGCCAGGGTGTCATTGATGAACAGGCGGCTACGCCCGGTTTCCGCAATCAGTTCCCTGCGGACGATGAGTTCTTCCCCGGAACGCATGAAAAGGGCTTCGACCTGAGCCCGCTCTCTTCCCGGGCGGACCATGTCCGCTCCGAGCTTCTCTCCCATCAGAAAGTTGAGCGCTTTCAGAATGAAGCTTTTCCCAGCCCCTGTTTCGCCGGTAAGAACATTCATGCCCGAGGCAAATTCCAGTTCCATGTCGGATATCAGGGCGAGATCACGAATATGCAAATATTCAAGCATAGTAAGGAATACTCGTAACGAAGAAAGGTCATGACTTGCGAAGCCGTACGCGGGCTTCATTGCGAACGAGGGCTACCATAGGGGGATTACCCGAATGATGCAAGCCGCGAAGAAAGGGCTGGTTTGCCGTTTACCGCTTAAGCCGAGGATCAAGCGTATCCCGCAGGCTTTCTCCCAGCAGATTGTATCCCAAGACGGTGATCAGGATGGCAAGCCCCGGATACAATGACAACCACGGCGCAATTTCGAGGACGTCCTTACCTTCCATCAGCATGTTTCCCCAACTGGGATCCGGCGGCTGGACGCCTAGCCCGAGAAAGCTGAGTGAAGACTCCACCAAAATGGCTCCGGCGATGCCGAGTGTGGCGGAGACAAGAACAGGGGTGAGTGCATTAGGAAGGATATGCATGACCATGATGCGGAAAGGGCGGGTACCGGCCAACCGGGCGGCCGCGACAAAATCCCGTTCGCGCAGGGAAAGGGTTTCCGCACGGACCAACCGGGCCACCCCCATCCATGAGGTCAGCCCGATGACCACCATAATCGTATTGAGGCTTGGTTCTAAAAACGCAATAACGGCAAGGATAAGGAAAAAAGAAGGGAAGCAGAGCATGACATCGACGCCGCGCATGATGATTTCATCGACGATGCCTCTGAAGTATCCGGCGAGCAGCCCCAAGGCAATGCCTATGGCTATGGAGATGCTCACGGAAACAAAGCCTACCCAGAGCGAGACACGTGCGCCGTAAAGCAGACGTGAGAGTACATCCCGGCCCAAGGCATCCGTCCCCAAAGGAAACTGCGCGCTCGGCGGCACCAAGATGGATTTGAGGTGTAATGCCGTGGGATCATAGGGGGAGAGCCACGGAGCGAGCAGGGCGGCCGCAGACATGATGATGACGATGCCGAGGCCGACAAAGAGCATTCCACGCCGGGAAAGGGTGGCGCCGAGGCGCTTGCAGAGCGGGGTCAAAAGCGTCTTGTCTGCGTTCATTGGCGTTTCCCCTGAGCGCGGATTCGGGGATCGGCGAGCCCGTATCCGATATCCGCAAGCATATTGCCCGCGAGCGTAAGCACGGCGCCGAGAACCAGGTTCCCCATGATCAAAGGATAGTCCCTCGCCATGACCGCGGCGTAGAAAAGCTGTCCCAAGCCGGGCAGGGCAAAGATGGTTTCAATGATGACGCTGCCCCCGATAAGGCCGGGCACGGAGAGGCCGAGCAGGGTAATGACCGGGAGGAGCGCATTGCGCAGGGCATGTCGGAAAATAACCACGCGTGCGGGCAGCCCTTTGGCCTTGGCCGTAAGAATGAAGTCCTGCCTCAGGACTTCCAGCATGGATGAACGCATGAAGCGGGACATGCCTGCGACGCTTCCCACTGTGATGACGGTAATGGGCAAAACAAGGTGCCTGCCCAGATCCATCAGCTTTCCCCAGAAGGACAGCGACTCATAGTCAAGGGACATCAAACCGGAAATAGGCAGCCATTGGTGTTCCAAGCCCGTATACAGCATGAGGAGCAACGCAAGCCAGAACCCCGGCATGGCAAATCCGAGAAAAACGAGGACCGTCATTCCTTTATCGAACAGCGAGCCCTGTTTCCATGCGGAAAGGACTCCGATGGGAACGGCGATGAACAGCGTCAACAGGAGGGAAATCACGTTGATGCCGATGGTCAGCGGAAGGCGCTCCGCTATTTTTTCTATAACAGGGCGGGCATCGCTGGACATGGAGTTTCCGAAATCAAGCTGTACGATCCGCGACAACCAGTCGAAATATTGGATGTACAGAGGACGATCGATCCCATAAAGCGCCTCAAGACGAGCCCGCGCCGCTTCCCCCGCAAGGGGGTTCAGCGTCGTCTGCATGTCCGTCGGCGTCCCCGGAGCCAGATGGATAACAAAGAAGCTGACGAGGGTGATCCCCCACAGCACCAGAAGCATCCAGATTGTTTTGCGAACGCAGCGGAGAATAAAGGAAGTTGTCTCGTTCGTGAACATGGTCGCCTCCAGCGCTTGTGGGCTATGCCTGCTGACTCATCCATGCGGACATGTCTTGAACTTCCTTATCCCAAAGGCTGGAAAGGCGGATATCCAAAAACTGCTTGTAACAAGCGTCAAAGAGCCCCAGGCAGAGTTCCATCAAATACATTTTTTCAAGGAAAGCGGCATCGGGATCATCGTCCTCTTCTCTTTCCACCTTTGGCGTCTTGAAACTGCCAAGAGAAAAATCTTCCGCCTTTATGGTGGTTTGCCAAGCCAATTCTTCCCGTTCGAAACGGACAAGAGCCCTCGTCACCTTTTTGCCCGTCCGCAGGCCAAGGCGGACTTCACGCAGTTGGGAAAGGGAACCGGACACGGAGGCCGTTTCCAGGCTGTCGCCTTCGCCACCTTGCACAACGATCCGCTGTTCAAGGTTCATGGAAAAGGGCACGCCTTCTTTATCTTTAAAACCCATAGGTTGCGTTTCACTGCGAAACCAGAGCCACGTCAGAAATTCCTGGCCGAGCACCATGTCCGTCGTCTGGCCGAGATAAGGTTCGTTCATTGTCGGCCTCTTATACAAAGCTGGTGGGTTCAAGAGCATCCAAACGGGCCAAAGTTTTCTCGTCCAGCATGGAAGCTGCCAAGGCGTACGGCGTCATCGGCTCCAAGTGGAGATCAAAAGTCAATGTAAAATGGTTCATGAAAAGTTCAATGAGTTTTGTTTGTGTGGATGCCAGGTAGACGATGTTGGTATCGGTTGCCCACGCCACGTCAAATACGGCGGGAATGGGGAGAAAACGTCCCATGAGGCGCAGTTTGACCTGATCCCGAAGTTCGTTTTTCCGATCCCGGGCGATGAACTTTTTTCCTTGTTCCTTGATGCGGACTTCTTCTTCACGGAGTGCGATCGTGACATATTTTTTCAAGACCGCGGGAGGAATCCTGCGTGTGTCCAGACGGAGCGCAAAAGCGAGGTACGCGCCTTTTTCCGGTGGAGCGGAGCGCCATTGCGTATCGAGCATATCCTCAAAACTGGTCCATCCCCATCCACGTTCCTCGGCGATGTCGTCGATATCCTGAAAGGCGAATTGCCGGAGTTTTGCGGGGATTTCTATCCAGAGTTCTTTGGGAACCGGTTCCGTGATTTTGAACCGTGTAAAACTACAGCTAGCACTGAGAATGCCCATGAGCGTGTCCTTGAATGAGGGTAACGAAAGAATGTATTTTTACGCTAAGGACGTATCTTGTGGCAAGTGTATAAATAGCGCATAATGAAAATTATGTAAACTTTTGTTTACTTCCGTATCATACAATCCACACCGCGCCAATCCCCCCACCCCAAAAAACATCCCTCCTCAAAGGAACAACCTCTAACTGACGGATAACGCCCTCAATACCGCCATGTCGCATAAAGCGGTTGTACAACCCGTAGTGTGCTCCCATCCGTTCGCAGCAATGCCCGAGCCAATATGCAGGGAAATCCAAGTTCCTTTCCGGCAGCTTGTAGTCCACAAGGAGGACGTTCCGGAAACGTTGCCGTGCAGCCCTTACCAGCTTCAAGGCCTCCCCAAAAGGCATTTGGTGCAGCAGGCACACAAAAACAGCCTGCTCCCCTGCCCCTTCGTCATTCCAAAAGTCCGTGGGGGTATGGTAAGTATGGGATACGTTCAACCCGTACCGTAAACAAAAACGCTTGATGTCCCGCTGGAGTGATGGGTGGAGGAAGTCAGCCACAGAGATTCCTCACAGTCGAGAACTCATTGAGCAGATACGCTGTTACGGGCTGCAGTTCCGGTGTGGAAGGCAAACCTTTAAGGACTTCTTGAAGAAATCCCGATGCCACACATGTTTTCTTTGAAGACGTAAAGTGAAGATCATGGATCCATGATCCCAATAATATTCTAAAATCATTTACATAACGAAGATCATGATAACTGGGGATACCACCGGAAAGAACAGTATCCACTATGGATTGCGACCACAGTTGGGGGGCATCCTGAACACGAAGAATGACATCCCGCGTCGGAATGGGCCGTGAAAGATGCTGGGCCATGATGCGCATGATGTCCAGCTTATCCGCATCTCGAACAACATGTGTAATGGTGAGGTACGGTTCAGGCAAGGCAGGGAGTGCATATCTGTTGTGCAAGGCAATGGCCGTGAGCACCCATTTATGGATATTTGGGGGTTCGCCTGCCAAAAAATGCTCTTTTTTCACGACACGGACGCCAAGATAGCCATGATTTTCAGATTCGGCATCGCTGAACGTGCGCCAACGGACATACTGGGGGAATCGTCCTGTATCATGGTAGAGTGCCGCAAGCAGGGCCGCCCTTCCCTCTTGGGAAGCAAGCCCTTCCTGAGCGACGATGGCACGGGCATGGGCTAAGACTTTATAGGTATGTTCCCGTTTGAGCCGGAGCATGTCGCCGGGGTGTTCACGCAGGTACATGGAGGCAAACGATTCGAAGAGTGCCTCGTGATTCCTGATGTCGTCCCAAGCCTGAGGTGTATTGTTTTCATAGGTATGCATCATGGATTTGTTCATACCCCGAAGCAAGGCGATCGACAAGCGTCTATTATAGGTTGACCTATTATAACCTTCCAGAAAGGTTCGTTGTGCCTACCCGCGTCTTTTGATAGGCTTATCCCCATATCTCTTCACTCTTTCTTCCACGGGATTGTTTCATGTCCGAATTTGTGCATCTGCATTGTCACACGGAGTACAGTCTTCTCGACGGCGCGATTCGTCTGAACGATTTATGCGCACGCGCCAAAGATTTCGGAATGCCTGCCGCCGCGATTACCGATCACGGCAACCTGTACGGCGCGGCTTATTTCTATACGACATGCAAGAGTTACGGCATCAAACCCGTCATCGGGTGCGAAGTCTATGTTACCAAGGATCACCGGGATAAGGATTCCGAATTCTCCCGTGTCCGGCACCATCTGATTTTACTGGCGAAGAACAACGAGGGGTACCATAATCTGGTTCGCCTTGTCTCCAAGGGCTTTCTGGACGGCTTCCATTATAAGCCCCGCGTGGATAAAGCCCTGCTCCGCCAGCACAGCGAAGGGCTCATTGCGCTTTCCGCGTGCCTTGCCGGTGAAATCCCCCGTACGTTGATGGGAGCCAACAAGCTGATCACGAACGGAGGGACGTTTGACGACGCCATCCGGCAAACGCAAGAGTACATGGATATCTACGATGGGCGTTTCTATCTGGAAATCCAAGCCAATACACTGCCCGATCAGGCAACTCTGAACAATAAGCTGTTGGAGCTTGCGGAGCATACCAAAGTTTCTTTGGTTGCGACGAACGACTGCCATTACCTGAACGCGGACGACGTTGAGGCCCATGACGTCCTGCTGTGTATTCAGACTCAGGCAAAAGTCAATGATGCCAAACGTATGCGTTTTGAAGCGCGGGATCTCTATTACAAATCCGCTGAGGAGATGGAGCAGGCGTTCAAGCATATTCCCGAAGCCCTTTCCAATACGGTCCGCATAGCTGAAGAATGCCATGTGGAGATGGACTTCACGCACCACTACTTTCCGGTATACGAACTGCCGGAAGGGATGACCCTGTCGACGGAGTTCCAGCGCCTTGCGCGTGAAGGCCTCAAACAGCGTCTGGAACTGCACCCCGATCGGGACACGATTGATCACCAGATCTATTGGGATCGTCTCGAGATGGAGCTTAAAGTCATCTGCGAGATGGGCTTCCCGGGGTATTTTCTGATCGTGCAGGACTTCATCAACTGGGCGAAGGGAAACGACATCCCGGTCGGTCCCGGTCGTGGTTCCGCGGCCGGTTCGATTGTCGCGTGGGCTTTGCGTATCACAAACCTTGATCCCCTGCCCTACAATCTCATTTTCGAACGCTTCCTGAATATCGAACGCGTCAGCCTGCCCGATATCGACGTTGACTTCTGCGAAGACAAGCGTACCCGCGTGATCCAGTATGTGAGCCAAAAATACGGTATTGATTCCGTATCGCAGATCACGACGTTCGGAAAAATGAAAGCCAAAGCGGTGGTCCGCGACGTAGGGCGTGCACTGGATATGTCCTTCAAGGAAACCGACCGCATCGCCAAGCTCATCCCCGATGATCTCAAGATGACCATCAAGAAGGCGCTGGACGCGGAGCCCGAGCTGGCGACCCTCTATAAGGAAGATCAGATCATCCGCAAACTGATCGACATCTCCATGCGTCTGGAGGGGTTGTCACGTCACGCATCGACGCACGCCGCTGGCGTGGTTGTTTCCGACAAGCCGATGGATGAGTACTTGCCTATCTATCGGGGGAAAAAAGGCGAACTTGTCACCCAGTTCGATATGAAAATGGTCGAAAAAGTGGGGCTCGTGAAGTTCGACTTCCTTGGTCTGCGGACCATGACCCTGATCGACAACACCCTGAAAGCCATTGAAGAGCAAGGGAAGAAGGCTCCTAACCTTGACATCCTTCCTTTGACGGACCCCGATACCTATGATGTCTTTTCCCGGGGCGATACGGACGGCGTGTTTCAGGTGGAAAGCTCGGGTATGCGCCAGTACTTGCGTATGCTCCGCCCGAACTGCTTTGAAGACATCATCGCTATGCTGGCGCTGTACCGGCCCGGCCCGCTTGGTTCGGGCATGGTCGATGAATTCATCAAGCGTAAGCACGGAGAAGTGGACGTCACCTATCCGCTGCCGTCGTTGGAAGGCTGCCTGAAAGACACCTACGGGGTTATTGTCTATCAGGAACAGGTCATGCAGATCGCGCAGATTGTCGCCGGGTATACCCTCGGCGGCGCAGACCTGCTCCGGCGAGCGATGGGGAAGAAAAACGCCGAAGCCATGGCCAAAGAACGAACCCTTTTCGTGGACGGTGCCGTCAAGAATGGCACCAGTAAGGAAAAGGCGACGGAAATCTTTGACTTGATGGAAAAATTCGCGGAATACGGTTTCAACAAATCGCATTCCGCCGCGTATGCGCTCATTTCTTACCATACGGCGTATCTGAAGACCCACCATAAGGTGGAATTCATGGCCGCCCTGCTCACTTCGGAAATCGGCAATCAGGATAAGATCCTCAAATACATTGCCGCCTGCAAGGACAACGACATTGAAGTCCGGCAGCCTGATGTGCAGGTCAGCCGCCGCGAGTTCATCGTGCGCGACGAGGCGGTGGTTTACGGTTTGGGCGGGATCAAAAACGTTGGTGATGAAGCCATCCGCGAAATCGTTGCCGCCCGTGAGAAGGACGGTCCATTCCTTTCGTTCTTGGATCTGTGTATTCGCGTCAGCCTGCGGAAAGTTACAAAACGGGTCTTGGAAAGCCTCATCAAGGGAGGCGCGCTGGATTGCTTCGGCTGTTCCCGCGCCGCTATGGTTGCGGCCATTGATCCGGTGGTCGCCCGTGCTCAAAAGAAGATCAAGGAAAAACAATCCAATCAAATATCCTTGTTGACGCTTGCCCCCAAGAAAATTGAAGAAAATCAGTCGTCTGGGATAGGCTTCTCCTGCGAGGAAGAAAGCATTTCAGAGTGGGACGAGGATCAGAAGCTCCGCTTTGAGAAGGAAGCGCTTGGCTTCTTTTTGACCAGCCATCCTTTGCAGCCCTATCGGCATGAACTGAATCGGTTGGATCTGCGCCCGTTGGAAGACTGCCGGGAAATGGCGGACAAGGCGACGATCAAGTGCGCGGTGTTGGTTACAAGTATCCGCGAAATCCTCAATAAACGTGGAAACCGCATGGCTTTCGTCGCTGTGGAAGATCTCACGGCTTCCGGTGAAGTAACGTTCTTTACGGAGGAACTGAATGCCAGCCGAGATCTGCTCAACTCGGAACAGCCGCTTTTGCTGACCGCGACTATCGACAATAGAGAAAGCTCGTCTTATTCTCCTGATTCGGATGACGATTCGGACGATGAGGCCCCGGTCAAGGAAATCAAACTGCGGGGTGTTTCGGTACAGGCATTGAACGACGCCTGCTCCGCAAGTGACGCGCCCATTTCATGGGAGCTGGATCCCCGCCGCCTGAACGCTGAGGGGATGGAATCGCTCAAGGCCATTCTCGAAAGGCATAAAGGAAACACTGAAATGCAGTTGGCTTTCTGCCTTGACGGCACCTTCTGCCGGGTACGGCTTGGCCCACAGTGGATGGTTACTCCCGGCCCGGCCTTCCAGCAGGACATGCATCGCTGGTGTTCAGCTAATCCTGTCCAATAACATACAGAAAGAAAGGAATACCATGTCTCGACCTTTTTGGAAGCTTACGGTTCGTTCCGAATTCTGCGCCGCGCACGCCCTTCGGCACTATCAAGGAAAGTGCGAACACCTCCACGGTCATAACTACGCCGTCGAAGTCGTCGTCAAAGGGTATACCCTCTCGCAGGATACGGAACTCCTCATGGATTTTGGCGACCTTAAGGGCCTCCTCAAACAGGCCCTCGAGCCTCTTGATCATGCCTATATCAATGATGTGCCTCCGTTCGATGCCGTGAACCCCTCTTCAGAGAACTTGGCGCGTTATATCTGGAATCAGATGGCACCCTCGCTTCCCGAAACGGTGAAAATGTACAGCGTAACGGTAGCCGAAAAGGGCATCCAGTCCGCAACGTACATGGAAGAGGAATAACAACACATTGAAATGCTCGATTTAAGTTTCAGTAGTATGTGTCAAAATATGCCCTGACTATGTGGAGAGGTTCCCCCCTTCTCGGTTTTACTGAGAAGGGGGGAACCTTATTTTTAGGTTTTTCATATTTTTAAAATTGTCCTCCTCACATATGTTTTAGAGCCCTTCGTCGGGCATACACATAATACGTATCCCGCTAACATGTTGCGTTCCTCTGTTTCTTAGCGGACAGGGCGGGTAATTCCTCAGCCCCAGGCTTCCATTCAATGGAAGTTCGAAACGCAGAGATTTTTTTCACACTAAAAAGTCATATAATTTAGAGAGTCACAGGAAAATCATTTTTGTATGACATCTTTTTGAGCATGGTTATGGAAACCAAAGGAGGTTTTCAATGGAAAAAAGCAGCACGCTCAAGAAGAAAACCAAGGATGCATTCGACAAAACCACAGATTATCTGAGCGACGCCAAGGATTCCGTCACGGAAAACGTGGGCGATTTCGTTGACGACGCCAAGGATAATCTCAGCAAGGTTAAGGACAAGGCCAAGGAAGGTATCAATGCCGCTGGCGAAGCGGTGCAAAAAGCCTACGAAAAGGCCAAAAAGTAACTTCCTGCCCTCGCCAGGGACACTATGTAGTCGCGGGAAAGTTCGGTTTCCGTTGCGAACAATAATCATTTCACGAAATAGCAAATCCCCCCTTGAGCATAAACTCAAAGGGGGATTTCCATCTTAAAAAATACTGCATACAGCCCTAATTACCACCAGTTGGAATTTATTCCTTCTGGAGCCAATCCACCAGTTCCTGCAGGAGTTCAGGGCGATCTTTTCCGAGAGGGAAGAAAGGCCCCGAAACGCCGTGGTCCATGAGCATGGACTTGGTGGCTTCAAAATCGGCGTCGGGCAGATCCACTTTCGTGATGGCGCAAATGACCTCGCGCTGCGTATAGATATTCAGAAAACCAGCGGGCAGGCGGCACAGCGGATCATTGGCGGGGTGGACATAGATAAGCACGTCGGTATCCACAGTGGTGCTGAGCAATGCCGGATAGTACATGGGGTGGCAGAAGAATTCGCCGGGGGTATCGACGCCTCCGTCCAGATCATATTGCATGGCCTGCGTTTTTTTCGCCTCATCACACGCAATACCGTGAAGGGCCGCGTACAATGTACTTTTCCCCGCGCCGACCGTACCAAGAAGAACGTAACGTTTCATCGGGTTAACTCTTGGTCGTTTCACATGCGGCAAAGCCCAGTACGTCGTGAAGGGCCTTTACCGTATAGCGTAAGGCTTCTTCCACGCTGGCTACGGAGCCCTGAATGACCAGTGCGCCGGTGAAGCGATCCACAAATCCGATTTGGACGGAAGCGGCTTTTGTGGCAAAGTCGCCTGCGATCATAGCCGCTTCACGAGGGCTCAGCGTCAAGATCCCTACCGCTTCAGCGCCGGGAACGCCCATTTTTTTGGCGAGATCCTCGTCAGGGTGGGCGATCAGATGAGCAATCGTAACCTGTTTCCCTGGTACGAGTTCCTGAATGATACGTGCTTTTTCTTCCATGAGCTCAATTCTCCTGCGCACAATCTGGCGTGCATCAGCGAAGGACGTTGACCGCACAACCCGTGCGAATCCGATAAGGATAAGTGAACCCGCTCCATATTTCAAGGAGGAGTTGGGTGAGAGGCCTGTGCTCAATACTCTCTTTACGTCAAAAGCAAAGCCAGCGAGCAGTCATCTCTCAGCGGTGTAATTTTATTTACCCGTTTCTTCTCGTATTTTTTGTTCGCCAAGCGCCTGCTGCTCTTCTTTTCTCATCGGGAGCCGTTCGCAGGCAATGCACCTAGCGGCAATACTCCCTAAAAGCATTCCTCCAACAATATCTATGGGGTGATGCTGTCCCAGCCACACTCGGGAAAAACCCATGAGCGCGATTACTACCGAGAGGAAAAGGGAAAAAGGACGGTTTCTGAACCAAAGTGCCAGAGGCACGGCTGCGGTGATGATAGTCGCCGTATGCCCTGAAGGGAACGAAGCATATTGATTGGTAAAGCCCAAAGGATATGGAGGCCAAGGAAATCCCGGTCTCGGCATACCCAGCCCGTATTTCATGATCTGCATGACGAAGCACAAAAAGAAGACACTGAACAAAACGCAACGCAGAACGAGCACTGTTTCCCGCCAGTCCTGCTTAGTGAGAGCAACAAGCAGTAAGACAAGATAAAGCACATAGATGAGCGGATTGCCGATATGGGTAACGACGCTCATGAAGCGGGTAATGTGAATGTCGGCTGTCGCTAGCGGAGAAAAGAATTGGCGGACGGGTTCTCCCCACCAGCCGAGGCAGAGGATAACGAACGCCATAATGGCACCAAGCGGTGCCAACAGGCAAAGATGCTTCCCCCATTGGTAGTCCGGGGACGGAGCAAGAAGCGTTCTGATAGACGGAACTATTGGATTCATAAAAAATTACTAAGTCCGGTGGATGGAATAGACTCGTTTTGTCGTCCTAGCTCCCTGATGAGCCACAGACATGTTCTCTTCAAAATGGAGAGCTTGCTTCGGGATGGGAAGATAAGCGAATAGGTTACTTGGTACAATGTATTATTTCCCGCCGTCGCCCTGTTCCGGCATGTCCGGATGAGCATATGCCCCTGCCCTCTTCGAAAGGGAAAGATGTTTCACCTATGTTTTCCATGACATATTGCACAACGCTCCCGTTTTGCTATGCTCAAAGAAAAAACAGGAGAAGCGGCATGGAAAAAGTGCTTCGTATCAATGTCGGCGCTGAAAACGGCCCCGTGGCTACTATAGAGGAACTCGGCGCGTACGCGGGCCTTGGAGGGCGCGCTATGACGACGACCGTCGTATGCAACGAAGTCCCCCCGAATTGCCATCCTCTTGGTCCTGAAAACAAGCTCGTTTTTTCTCCCGGCCTGATGGCTGGTTCGGCTGCGGCGTCATCGGGCCGCATCTCGGTCGGATGCAAAAGCCCGCTTACGGGGACCATCAAGGAATCCAACTCGGGCGGCACCGGCGGCCAGTTCATGGCCCGCCTTGGCTATGCGGCCATTATCATTGAAGGCGAAAGGAAAACAGACGACCTGTGGAAAATCGTCATCACGAAAGACTCGGTGACGTTTGAAAAATGTAATGAATACCGTATGCTTTCCAACTATCCTTTAGTTGCCGCCCTTCAGGAAAAATACGGCATGGAACCCGGATATGTGACCATCGGGACTGCCGGGGAAATGCTCATGTGCAATTCCACCATCTGCTTTACCGATCCTGAAGGCCGGGCTACACGCCATGCCGGGCGTGGCGGCGTCGGAGCCGTCATGGGTTCCAAGGGAATCAAGGCTATCGTGCTGGACCCGGCGGGTACTCCGGTAATCCGCAAACCGAAGAACGCTGAAGCGTTCAAAGCGGCGAGCCGCGCCTTTGCGCAGGGGCTTTCGTCACATCCCGTATGCGGAACGGGACTTCCCACGTACGGAACCAACGTTCTTGTCAATATCCTGAATGAAGCAGGCGGATTGCCCACAAAAAACTTCTCGGTTGGCCGTTTTGAAGGCGCGGATAAGATTTGTGCCGAGACGATGGTGGAAATCCAGAAACGTCGCGGCGGCAATCCCACTCATGGCTGTCATCGCGGCTGCATTATGAAATGTTCCGGTATTTGCGTGGATGAAAACGGCGAATTCGTGTCCAAGCAGCCTGAGTATGAAACCGTCTGGTCGCACGGGGCGCATTGCGGCGTGGATGACTTGGACAAAATCATCCTCTGTGACCGCCTTGAGGACGATTATGGGCTTGATACCATCGAGACCGGCGCGGCTCTCGGCGTACTTATGGAAGCCGGCGTCCTCAAATGGGGGGACATCGACGGCATCATCGCCATGATTCATGAAATCGGCAAGGGTACGCCTATGGGCCGTATCCTTGGTGCGGGAACAGCCACCACGGCCCGCTGCTTTGGCATTGAGCGCGCTCCCGTCGTCAAGGGGCAGGCCATGCCCGCCTATGATCCCCGTGCGGTCAAGGGGCAGGGGGTGACATATGCCACGACGACCATGGGTGCGGATCACACGGCGGGCTATGCCGTGGCGACCAACATCTTGGGTTGCGGCGGCAAGAGCGATCCTCTTTCCGCAGAGGGGCAGGCCGAAATATCCCGGAACCTGCAGATTGCCACGGCCGCTATCGATGCCACGGGCTATTGCCTCTTTACGGCATTTGCCCTGCTTGACCAGCCTGAAACCATGCAGGCTCTTGTCGATACGATCAATGCCATGTATGATCTGAACATGACTCTTGATGACGTGACGGAGCTCGGCAAGGATATCCTCAGAAAGGAGCGGGCATTCAATGCCGCTGCCGGGTTCACCAAGGCCCACGATCGGTTGCCTTTGTACTTCAGCCGTGAGTCGGTTGCCCCCCACAATGTACGTTGGGATGTTTCGGACGAAGATCTGGATTCCGTATTCAATTTTTAATAATTATGCCCGCTAAGGCATATTCATGAATATGGGGACGAAACGCACGACGCTTCGTCCCCATTTCGCATAGGAAAGGCAATGAAACACGCTGAACGCACGAACGGGGACACTCCCGCCGCCCTCGACGCCATACCGGAACGCTATTGGAGAAACGCCCGTTTCCTTTCCCGGACGGATCAAGAAAAACTTTTGCAAGCGCATGTTGTCATCATAGGGCTTGGCGGTTTGGGCGGGACCGTTCTTGAGGAGCTCCTGCGGCTCGGCATCGGTACGATTACCGGCGTTGATATGGATGTCTTTGAACTTTCGAATTTGAACCGGCAGCTCCTCGCTACGGAAGAAAACATCGGCCTTCATAAGGCGGAAGCGGCCCGTTTACGCGCCCGGCAAATCAATTCGGGCGTCCGTTTCATCCCTGTGACGGAAAAACAGGACTTCGAATCCATGTGCGATCTGTTTCGGGATGCTGACGTTGTCGTTGATGCGTTAGGAGGGCTTACGGACAGGCAGGCGCTCGAGAAGGCCGCCGCGGAAAAGGGTGTTCCCGTGGTCAGTGCCGGCATAGCCGGGCTGACGGGCTGGTGCAAGGCCATCTTTCCGGGAGAGACGGGGCCCGCGTCTCTTCTCGCCGGAGAAGGCGATCGCCCTACTCCCGACGAAATCCTCGGCAACCTCGCGCCCACGGTATTTCTTGCGGCGTCGTTACAGGCTGCGCTCGTGCTCCAAATCCTGACCGGAAAACCCGTCCGGCGGGAAGCCTTGTTTTTTGATCTTGAAGATGGAACCTTCACGCAGGTAGTGCTCGATCGGAGGCCATGATGAAACTCACCGTCAAATGTTTTGCCACGCTTATGCCTCTGACCCCTCCGGGCGGCAGCTTGGAGTTTCACGGTACGGATGTCTGTGACCTGCTGCGGCAGCTCAGTATCCCGGAGTCAGAAGCCAGGATCATTTTTGTGAACGGCATCGGCGTAGAAAAGGATGCCTTGCTCCATGATGGCGATCGCGTGGGGATTTTCCCCCCCGTGGGAGGAGGGTGATTTCCGTCTTTGCACAATACGTTGAAATTGCCTGCCGTGCAAAAGAGTGTCCGCCGTCTTTTGGTTGGCGGCAAACTCCAGTGAGAAGATCCGCCGTTTTTTGTGATAATCATTTTTTCGGATGGCCTCCTTACTTAGAAAGGAGGTGCGGGGCTCCTGCATGAGGCGTCAGCCCATACAGGAGCGGGAACCGATGCGCAAGCACCGGTTCTTCAGGGGAGAGGGGGAACCTCTCCCCTTTCTTTTTGAAGAACATCATTGAAAGCGGTGAAACAATCTGGAGGATACGCATGGAATCAAGCATGTACTGGCTCGACCTGATCGCTGAAACGTACATCGGCATCTGCGTGTTGTGCTGCCTGTTCATTATCTCCAAACAGCGGCGGCGCCCTGCCCCTATGATGCGCGTCATGCTGCTGGTTTGGCCCATCATCACGCTATGGGCCGGCCCTTTGGGTATCTGGGCCTATGAAACATCCAATCGGCGTATGCCTTCCCATGACGGTGACAGTGGAGCTAGGCATGGCATGTCCGACATGCACATGGAAATGCCCATGCAACCGATGCATTCACATACCCCTCACTGGAAGAGCGTCATGACGGGAACGCTCCATTGCGGGGCGGGATGCACACTTGCCGACTTGACAGGCCCCTTCCTCTTTCGCATGGCCCCCTTCGTTCTCTTTGGCAGCTCACTGTATGGGGAATGGGCGGTGGATTATGTGTTGGCCCTGATCATCGGCGTTTTCTTCCAATATGCCGGATTGGCCTCGATGAGCCATGACCGGGGGCTTTCCCTCTGGTTCAGGGCTTTCAAGGTTGACTTCTTGTCGCTTACGGCTTGGCAGGTGGGGATGTACGGCTGGATGGCCATAGCGGTGTTCCTTTTGGTAGGCCCCATGTCGCCCGATCAGCCCGTTTTTTGGCTCATGATGCAGATCAGCATGATTTGCGGCTTCATCACCGCGTACCCCATGAATTGGTGGCTCATACGCATCGGTATTAAGAGCGCCATGTAGATGCCTTTGATGAACTGGCCCCACCCCGGAATATTTGGGGAGGGGCTTTTTCTCTCTTGTGGTATGCCCGCCATGCCCCTCTCTTCAGCAACCCCCTTGAGTGTGTATCCTTTCAGGCTGCCATTGCTCCATCTCGAACGGGCGTCGTGGATATATTACGGTACAGTCTGAATTTTTTTTCTGTGTTTACAGAATGGATACAGCATGATAGCGAATGGGAAACGACACGTCATCCGAAACCTTTTGCGTTCAATGATATCCATAGAGGAGGAGCATGATGGATGTTTTTGATCTTGCTGACAACTTGCGCGCGGAATTTCAGGAGAAAGGCCTTTCCAACGAGGAGTTCCTGCTGAAAATTGCCGAAACGTACGATATCAAGCGGGTCTTTGTCAGTTCAGTGGCGGACGAGCTCTTTGACAAGATCCCAGACAAACGCATTGCGGAAGTCCCTGAGGTCGGTATGGATGAAGCCAAGCATTTGTGGTTTGCGTTTGGCATCGGGAAAATCCTTTTGCGTGATCGGGGACTGGAGCCTTCCAATTTTGATTGTATGCAGTTTTCCAACCGGCTTCTCCAGATGAAATAACCACTCTCCACAGCCGAGAGCCGGGACACAGCCCGGCTTTTTTTGTATCCGCCGAAGTAATCATATAAAGCTCCCCTCATTTTCTTTATCGCTGAGGGATATCAGTTTTGATGAGGAGTGCTGTATGCGGGTCATTATCTTGGGTGGTTCCGGCTTCATAGGTAGAGCCCTGACGCAGGCGCTCATTTCCCGTGGCGATGATGTGGTTGTTCCGACTCGGCATGTCCCAGCCGCAACGCCCTCCTCCGGCCCCGAATACCAGTTATGGGATGGGCAGGATCACTCGAGTCTGAGCCAACTCCTCAATGGGGCCGATGCCGTCATTAATTTGCTTGGTGAAAACATCGCGGCGAAACGTTGGAGCTCTGTACAAAAAGAACGCATCATCAGCTCAAGGCTCCTCGCGGGGCAGGCGCTCGTCATCGCTCTGCAAATGCCAATCGTAAAACCCAAAGTCTTGATACAGGCTTCGGCAATCGGTTATTACGGATTCTGGCCCGAAAACGCTTCGGCTCCCGACTGTACCGAAGACAGCCCCGCCGGTTCAGGTTTTTTGGCGACCACCACCATCCAATGGGAGCGTTCAACACAGCAGGCGGAGCATTTGGGACTCCGCCGGTGCATCATCCGGACAGCGCCCGTATTGGGATTGGGGGGAGGTATGCTTGCCAAGCTGCTTCCGGTGTTTCAGCTTGGGCTTGGAGGGCCGGTGGGGACAGGAAGGCAGCCGTTCGCTTGGATTCATCTTGACGACGAAGTCGCCGCGATTCTTTTTTTACTCGACCATGAAGAGCTGAACGGCCCCTTCAATCTTGTGGCCCCTGAGCACAGTACCATGAATGATTTTGTGCAATCCATCGGGAAAGCGCTGAAAAGGCCCGTATGGCTTCCCGTCCCCTCACCTCTTTTGCGGCTCGGTTTCGGAGATATGGCCGATGAGCTGCTTCTTGCCGGACAAAAGGCTTCTCCTGTCCGTCTGCTGGAGCATGGGTTTGTCTTTCGCCACCCCACCCTCGATTCGACTTTTCCCTCATAATGTGGCGGCACGCGGCAACGTTATCCAACTCTCAATAAAGAGAGATTCTCTTTTCCAAAGCGAAATTCTTGCCCCATTCCGTGATGAAGGGTTCCCTTTCAGGAGGAAATCCTATAGTAATGCGAACAGGAACTAAATCACAATAACTGCGAGGGGCAGGAGACATGATTTCAAGAAGACAAAAAATGGTAAATCTTTGGAAGCAAGTCCGGTTCATCGAAATCGTCGATCCGGGGAACCAGTTTGTGAAGAATCTGATGTTCGACGGCGTTTATTCCTCTGATTTTGCGCTGTTGAGTGAAGATATCCTTGATTGGTTCTCAGCCATCAATGAGCGGTATGCCTCTGTATATTCCGATACCGAGCATCATCGGGCCGTAAAGGCGACCATCGATCAAATGTATGCCTGATTGAAACGGCACGCATAAAACAAAGGCGATCCTTCCGGATCGCCTTTGTTTTTCTGTATATTGTGTCGGAAAATCGCTTCAAAAAAGACATTCGCCCCTCCCTTTATTTACAGGAGCCATGCGGCATGGTACGAACGCAAGAGGAAGGACAGGAACATGTCCGGGGGCCTTTTTTCCATAAAAAAACCGCCTGTATCATCATACAAGCGGCTTTTGGCTACATACCGCAGCCTCCACAGCCTCCGCCCCCGCAAGGGCCGCCTCCGCGCAAGGGTTTGGGAGGCATTGGCCGGACAGGGCCCACTTTGAAAGGCTTCGCCCCGTGTTTCAGGTTTGCGGCCGAAAGCAGCCGTTCGGTGTCTGTACTTCCGCAACTGGGGCAAGGCGGACAGGCTTCATCGGGGCCGACCATGTCTTCAAACTCGCAAGAGCAGGAAGAGCAATAAAAATCGTACATAGGCATAAGGGGATAACTCCATTCTGACGTCGTGCCGTGTATGACTGCCGATTATATAGCCAGTTTTTAACCGCTGACAAGGCTCTTTTCTCGTGTCTTGTCATTTTCTTTTGGGACGGCGTGCCGCCGCCGAGCTTGCCAAGTTTTGGTTCCTGTGCCAAACAACAGTGTTTGTGTTTTTTATAGTCCGTTTCAGGCTCCACATCTTCAACAGCATTTGCCCTATGTCATTACCCCAGCGCATACCATACGGTTTTTCGGCCTGTCTGATTCTGGCCCTTCTGCTCTTTTTCCTTGCGGAAGCCCATGCCCGATCAGCGTCAGGGGAAGAACAGGGGAACCGCACGTCCGTCGAGCTCAAGCAGTCAGACGCGTCACTTTCTAATGGGCAGACACCGAAGCTGGAATTACGTACTTTTACGGTTGAAATGCTTAACGACGGCGTACATGTCAGCACGGGAATAGGGCTGGAAAACGGCGGAGTGGTCCGGTCCCAGCTGCGGGATGGCGCCGTAATGACACTGACTTGTAAACTTGCCCTTGAGCGTGTGCGTACCCTGCTCTCCAATGAAGTCATCTCTGAGGAATCGCGCTCATACCAGTTGCGCCACGATTTGCTTTCCCGCGAGTTCATTTTGTCGTCTCCGGGGCATCCCATTGTGCGGCAAAAGCAGTTTGATACCCTGCTCGCCTCAGCTTTTCAGCATCTGGATTTTCTTCTTCCTTTGCAGGCGTCGCTTGTTTCCGGGGAAACTTATCGCGTCCAGCTCAAGATCACTCTGGAACACGCCGAAGTTCCTCCGTGGCTGGAAAAAGCCCTCTTTTTCTGGTCCTGGGAAGTCACTCCGCCCTTATCTTTTTCTCAGGACTTTATTTTCTAAGGCTCGGGGGCACGCATGACGGAACAGGAGAAGGTTGTCCAGATTGGCGTTCCCGACGAGAGGGAACGGCGCCGCAGGCGTTATGAACTTTTGGCGGCCTTTCTTCTGCTGTTGTTGGTGTTAGGGGGAACATGGACGCAGCTCACGCTTTATGGCGTGGACTCATGGATGTTCATCGCCTTGCTGAACATCAACTCCATCTTCATGCTTATCATCCTGTTCCTTGTCGCCCGGAATGTCGTAAAGCTGATCATGGAGCGGCGCAGAAAAGTTTTCGGCGCCCAAATCCGTACCCGCCTTGTCGTTGTCTTTGTTTCTCTTTCTCTGATTCCTACAGTCATCATGTTTCTGGCATCCAACCGTGTCGTCGCAACCAGCGTCGACTACTGGTTTACCCGGCAAACGGAAACATCCCTCCAAGCGGCCCTTGATGTGGGGCAAAGTTTTTATGCGGCAGCGGCGGAACGTTTGCACAGTCGTTCCGAGGCGATCGCTCAGGAAGCCGCACAACGGCGCATCGCTTGGACGGCCTCCAGCGCCAACACGCTTCTTCAAACAAAACAAAAAGAATACGGCCTTACCCTGGTAGGCTTTGTCACGCCGCAGGAGAAGGAACTGTATTGGCACGCCCCCAAAGCCTTTACCGAGGGATGGCAGGAAGCACGCACGCGAATCGATTGGACCCATGTGGCCAGGGCGACCTTCGGTTCCTTGCTCTGGGCAACGGATGATGCCGATTACGTCATCGGCGTTTTGGCGATTGATGGAGGCAAAACCGGCTACCTGATCACCGCGGAGAGTATTGGGCAGGGTTTGCTGGCCAAACTCGAACGGATTTCAAAGGGCTTCGAAGAATACGCTCAACTGAAGCAGCTCAAAAAGCCGCTCAAGGTTTCTTTTTTGCTTATTTTGGGCGTGCTGGGAATGATCACCATCTTCGGTTCCGTCTGGTTTGGCTTCCGCCTGTCCAAAGAGTTCACGGCCCCCATTTTGGCTTTGGCGCAAGGGACCACGCGCATTGCGCAAGGCGACCTCGATTTCCGACTCGAGGATAAAGGCGCTGATGAGCTGGGGCTTCTTGTGCAGTCCTTTAACCATATGGCTAAAGATCTCCAAGAAGGCCGGATGAGCCTGACCCATGCCAACGCGATGCTGGCCGAACACAATCGCTATATCGAAACAGTGCTCGACAATATCACCACAGGCGTCATCACGTTGGATGCGGATGGGCGCATCCGGACAATGAACAAAGCGGCAAGTTCCATTTTTGATGCTCAGCCCGAAATGCTCGAAGGGAGAAACCCCGCGGAATTTCTTCCCAGAAGCTACTCCAATATTTTTGTTTCCATGCTTGAAACGCTACGCGAACACCCCGAGCAAAATTGGAAGCGCCAGGAAGATTTTCTGCTTGGGGATCGGAGCTGGAAGCTCATATTGCACGCGGTTGCGCTCTCCGGGCCTGGCGGTATCCGGGCATATGTCATTGTTGTTGAAGATATCACGGAACTCGAGAAAATGCAGCGGATGGCCGCATGGCGCGAAGTCGCCAAGCGCATCGCCCATGAGATCAAGAACCCGCTTACTCCAATCAAGCTATCGGCGCAGCGCTTGGATAGAAAATTCGGCAAGCAGATAGAAGATCCGGCATTTGGTCAATGTACTGATCTTATCGTCAAACAAGTCGAGCGGCTGCAGGAAATGGTGCAGGAGTTTTCCTCTTTTGCGAAGCTTCCGGAAGTACAGCTTTCACCAGACGATGTCGCCCCCCTGCTGGACGAGCTCACGACGCTCTTCCGTACAAGCCACAGCAGTGTCATGTGGGATTTGCATCTGCCCGAACGCCTGCCCAAGATAGCTTTGGATCCTGCGGCGCTGCACCGTGCCTTGCTGAATATCTTTACCAATGCTGCGGAAGCGCTGGATACCCTGCCGCCCGAAGCCACCAAGCGGGTACGCATTACAGCTGTCCACGACCGTGGACGTGGTAGCCTCAGGCTCATCATTTCCGATAATGGCCCGGGATTGCAGCCGGAAGAACGGGAACGCATGTTTGAGCCCTACTTTTCCCGCAAGAAAGGGGGCACGGGGCTGGGGTTGGCCATTGTCAAATCCATCATCGCCGATCACCGCGGCACCATCCGGGCTGTAGCGGCACAGGGGGGCGGGACATCCATTGTCCTTGAATTCCCTGTTATGAGGGCCTAGCGGATTTCGCTTGCGTTCAATGGGTAATAGCAACTCATGGCCTCAATAAAAAAACT
>NZ_JH114231.1:274440-276685 GCF_000224655.1 Bilophila sp. 4_1_30 | reverse complement strand
TTTTTTTATTGGCACAACAACGCACAAAAGCTGCGTGGCGGGCCTGCCCACTATTGCTTGAGGCGGGAATCGTTTTTATCGACACAGGCAAAAGTCAACTCTGCCCTGCCCCCGCGCCATGTCGTTTCCGAAGTAAGGCTTTCGATGTACACTTCCTGATTGATGCTGTCGCAAGCCTGTTTCGCTTGGGCCACGACGTATTCCCGAGCGCCATTCGTTCCGCCCTGATACGTCATCAATTCAACGCTTAACGTATGCATCTGTCCATCGGTTACGGCAGGAGCGGAAGCGTTAGCTGCAGGGGCTTCAGAAACGGCCCCTTCAAGGCTTGAGGGGGTTCCCGTATCATTCGCGGCACAACCAGAGAGCAACAACAACGCAGCACCAATCACACCAAATCGTTTCATAGCATCATCCTGTTTCTATCAAAAAATACGGCTGAATGCCGCACTCTCCTCGATATGATTGAAGGCAACCGAGAAGCTATCCTGTGATAGTATCCGCAATTCATAGGCTTACGGTATAAAAAATGGACGCGTTGTCAAGTGGGCTATGCTGAAAACCATTCGGACTGGCGGGATTCTCACTGTAGGTCTTGGCGCGGAATTTGTTTTGAGTACTGTTATGGTTTTGAGAATTTTTGTTTAACTATTTTTGTTTATGTGGAAAGTTTTGTGTGTTGAGTGTATAAAAATTTACATAATTATAAATAATTATGAGCTATAACTAGGCCGCCTTAAATACAAAACACTCCATTCAAAAATCAACGTATGCATACCGTAACGCAGTGGCGCTCATTCCAAATAAAAACAGGTATACAACCCCCCTTAGCCTGTATTATAGTCTCCCGAATGGCATATTTTCCATGCTGTTTTTGTCCCTAAACAGCTCTCTTGAATACTGCTTCACTCTGCCCGACATAAGGGGAACGCCCATGCCCGGCAAGAAACGGATCGGCTTGTGTCGATTGCCGACATGGACGTTGCGGAGCTTAGAGGAGCATAAAAAGATGTTGCCGGATTCATATCGGCTGCATGGAGGATGAGATCGTGGAACCGTATTACGCAGGATGGCTCTCGCTGCTGCCGCCAGTTATCGCCATCACCTTGGCCTTGCTGACCAAAGAAGTCATTTCCTCTTTGCTGATCGGCATATTGACGGGAACGTTCATTTATTCCGTCGGGATGAATAGTGATGTCCTGTTCATGGGAACCATTGAATCGGCCTTTGACACTATGGCCAACAAGGTCGACTTCAACATCTTGGTTTTCTGTACGCTGCTTGGGGCTTTGGTCTACACCATTTCCATGGCGGGGGGGACGAGAGCGTACGGGAAATGGGCTACGCGCAGGATCAGGAGCCGAAAAGCCGCCCTGCTGTCCACCGGCGGGCTGGGAGCGTTCATTTTCATCGATGACTATTTCAATTGCCTTACCGTCGGTACGGTTATGAAACCTGTCACCGATTCCTACAAAATTTCTCGCGCCAAGCTGGCCTATATCATTGATGCCACTGCCGCGCCCATCTGCATCATCGCGCCTATTTCCAGCTGGGCCGCCGCGGTGGGAAGCAACCTCAGGACAACCGGGGCGTTCACCAGCGATTTTGCCGCGTTTGTTTCCACTATCCCCTATAACTTCTACGCCCTGCTCTCCATCGCTATGGTGGGCCTTATCTGCCTGACCAATTCGGATTTCGGCCCCATGCGCACAGCTGAGGAACGCGCTCAACACGGTGAGCTTGGCGCCATTGATGGAAGTTCCGAGAAGCAGGTTCAACCGGCGGAACGTGGGACCGTATGGGATATGTTGCTCCCCATCGGCAGCCTGATCGTTTTTGCCGTACTCGGCCTCCTCTATAGCGGCGGTTACTGGGGCAAGGATCCGGCGTTTCACACCATGGGCGCGGCCTTCGGCAACTGTACGGCCGCCAAGGCGCTTGTTTGGGCATCCGTCGGAGCCCTTACCGTTTCCTTCCTGCTTTTTGTTCCTCGCGGCCTTTTGTCTTTCAGGACATTTATGGACGGGGCCGTTGAAGGCATGAAGGCCATGCTGCCCGCCAACATCATTCTGGTGCTGGCATGGACGATCAGCGGTGTCTGCCGCGATCTTCTCCAAACGCCTATTTTCGTGCAGTCCCTTGTGGCGGACGGAGGCGTATCCGGGGCGTTCCTCCCCGCCATCGTGTTTTTGATTGCAGGCTTTTTGAGCTTCTCCACGGGCACGGCATGGGGGACCTTCGGCAT
>NZ_JH114231.1:270758-273538 GCF_000224655.1 Bilophila sp. 4_1_30 | reverse complement strand
AATCAGGGTTCCCAACACAAGCACAATCCGAGCTATGGAAGACGTGAATGTAGGTACGCTGGAATCCTTCGAGTCTGTCACATCACTTATGGCCAGCATCGATGAGAACAATTGAAGCAACCCCAACCTTCAAGGAGGACTTGAAAAGAGTCTGCCAGGATCCGGGCCGGAAGCGAACCGTTGAAGACCTGCTCTCCATTCTGGCGCGTGATCTTGAATTCATGGTGGGTATGCCGGCGCACACGCTGCCCGGCAAATGGAGTGATTATCTGGAGTGCCAGCTGCAATCGAATCTTTTCCTTATTTATAGAAAACCTGACAAAAACAGACTTCAGCTCGTACGACTCGGGAGTTGTTCCGACTTTGAATGCCGGGACGACGAGTATGACATCGGATTCTCTGTATCTTGCGGGAATAAGGAAGAGCCTTCCAGATTTTTCAAACCCGACAATGCAACTACAGGGAGACCGACTGTGACCACGCATAAAAAACCGACACTTGCCTTCGCCCTTTTCACGCTGCTTTCCATCGTCACGATCATTGCCTGCGGGATGATTTTCTTCAAATTGAAACTTCACCTGCTCATGATGTCTTGCTGGGTCGTCTGTGCCCTGTTTGCCCGGCGTCTGGGTTATACGTATACGGAACTCGAAGTCGGCGCCTATGAGCTCATCCAGAGAGCTATGGGCGCCGTTATCATTTTGATGTGCGTCGGCGCGCTCATTGGGGCATGGATTTCCGCCGGAACGGTCCCGGTGATGATCTATGTCGGCCTCCAAATCATTTCCCCCAGCCTGTTTCTCGTGACAAGCCTTATCCTGTGTTCGGTGACGTCACTTACGACAGGGACTTCATGGGGTACGATCGGAACGGTCGGCCTTGCCATCATGGGGATTGGCGCCGGCCTCGGCTTTGATCCCGGTATTACCGCGGCCTCCATTATCTGCGGTGCGTTCTTCGGCGATAAGCTTTCCCCCCTCTCCGACACCACCAATATGGCCGCTGCGGTCAGCGGGGTTCCGTTGCTCCGGCATGTCCGCCATATGGTGAATACGATCACGCCCGCCTATATCATCACCATTATCCTGTACGCGATCATCGGGTTCAAGCAGGGCTCTGGCGTAGCCGATACGTCCCAGCTCAATGCCATCCTCTCCGGGATCAGCGAACATTTCCAAATCGGCATCATCCCTGCCCTGCCCATGCTGCTGGTGCTCGGCCTGCTGATCCACCAGACCAACCCGGTCCTCGCCATCGTCAGCGGCGCGCTTTTCGGCGTCCTCATCGCCGTAGGGTATGCCGGTATGGATTTGACAACCGCCTTCAACTCCATGTGGAGCGGCTACAAAGCTGATTTCGCCAATCCCATGTTGGCGAAGCTGCTCAACCGCGGCGGCATCACCAGTATGCTCGACATCGCCGCACTGGTCATTTTTGCCTGCGGGCTTGGCGGTATGCTTCGCCACATCGGCATCATCGACGTCGTGCTGGAACCCGTGGCCCGCCGTGCGACTTCCGGCCTTTCTCTCGTACTCGCCACGCTGTTCATCGGCTACGGGACGCTTATGCTGACGGCCGCCGCCTACTTCAGCATCGTCATGAACGGTACCGTCATGGCTCCCCTGTTCCGCAAACGCGGCTACCGCCCCGAAAACTGCTCCCGCGTCGTTGAAGACGCCGGAACGCTCGGCGGCCCCCTTGTGCCCTGGGCCTCCAATGCCCTCTTCCCCATGAGTATGCTCAGCGTCTCGTATATGGATTACGCACCGTGGGCGTTCGTCCTGTACCTTACGCCCCTCATGTCCATTCTTTACGCGGCCTTTAACATTAACATGACCCGGCTCACTCCCGAGGAAATGGCGGAAGAAAACAAAGAGTTCGTAGCGGAGTAATCCTCCCTCCCGCATCCTATCCCTTGAACCGCCGCCTATCCAGGGCGGCGGTTCCTCCCAAAGGAAGTATCATGGCCACCATTCTTATACGTAATGCCTCCCTTTTTTCTCCCGACCCCCTTGGAACCAACGATATCCTGATCATCAATGATCGCATTGCCGCCATCGCACAGAATGTTTCCGTCCCCGAATGGCTCGGACCGGTGCAGGAAATGAATGGCAAAGGGCTTTTTGCCGTTCCCGGATTCATCGATGCGCATGTTCACATTACCGGAGGAGGCGGTGAGGCGGGGTTTTCTTCTCAGGTCCCTCCTCTTCCGCTTTCAAAGCTTATCCGCTCGGGTGTGACGACTGTCGGTGGCCTTCTCGGCACGGACGGTGTAACCCGGCATGTTGACGCCGTACTCGCCAAAGCGAACTCCCTTGAAGAGGAAGGCGTCAGTTCCTTCATCATGTCTGGAGGTTATCCTGTACCTTCTCCGACGCTGACCGGTTCAATCCGTTCGGATATTGCCTTCATCGAAAAGGTCCGCGGCGGCAAAATTGCCATTGCGGACCATCGAGTCGCTCCCGTTTCCGCCGAAACCCTGCTTGCCGTTGCCACGGAAGCCCGCATAGGCGGGATGCTCCGCGGATTCATCGGCATGTTGATCATGCATATCGGCGCGGCGGCGGAAGGGCTTTCCTGTGTATTCGCCGCGCTGGAACGCGCGCCGCACTTGGGGCGCCACCTGATCGCCACGCACATCAACCGCAGCCCCTTCGCCTTTTCCGAAGCTGCCAAATTGGTTGCCAAAGGCGGCTTCATGGATATTTCTTCCGGCCTGAACGTCCAAACCCTGGGGCCGGACACGCTGAAACCATCGGAAGCCATCGCTTTAGCCATGC
>NZ_JH114231.1:241078-270465 GCF_000224655.1 Bilophila sp. 4_1_30 | reverse complement strand
CGTATCCTGATGAGTTCGGACGGCAACGGCAGCGCGGCCCGTTATGGAGACGACGGCAGTGTCAGCGGGCTTGTGGCCTCTGATCTCGGCAGCCTCCACACGGAGTTTGTTGACTGTGTAAAGGAAGGTATGCCGCTCTCCGAAGCGCTTTGCCCCATTACCCGCAATGTGGTTCAGGCTTTCTCCCTCTCCCGGAAGGGACATATCGCGGTCGGCGCCGATGCCGACATCCTGTTGCTCGCGCCCGATCTGGCCCTGCATACCGTTATCGCGCGCGGCGAGTGCATGATGCGGGAAGGAACGCTGTGCAAAAAGGGAACCTTTGAAGAATAAAGGGCTGTGCCGCACTTGAAAAAAAGCCCTATCCGAGAATGACCGGATAGGGCTTTTTATTTGTCAGCGGCAGCTTCGCTCAACTCTCCGCAAGCGAAGGATGACTGTTGACGAATGCCGCCACCTCTCTGATGGCACGCACACACTCATTCGCATACAGGGATAACCTCTGGACGAAATCCTCGGGTGTACTCAGCACCTGTACCTCAAAAAAGGCATATAGAATACCATCATTTTCCACACTGTATATTTTTACCATTCGGATATTGCTGGCAATTTTATTGAAGGCGGCATCAAGAAACGCTTTGTGGCGCACATTGACCGTTTCCATGGGCATGAAGGTCCTGAGGCAGATGAAATCGCTCTCCACTTTCTCATACCCGGGGAAATGATCTGGTACGACGAAAAAGGTAATCCCCAAAACCCGCACGCTGATCTGCGGCAAGCCATTGTTCAGGGTTCCCCATTCCGCCTCCATGCCGCGCTCTCTGATCCGCTCGTATACCTTTATGAAGTCCATGCTCATCTCCTTTCCCTAGGCTTATGCTCGGACGGTGATAGCGCGATGCCGTAAGGGACGCAACCGCTATCCGGGATGGGTTCTGGCTATGCGCGCTCCTGCCCTTCGAAAGTTCCCATTCCTTCCTAAAAAAATGATGGTACCTTCTAGACAGTTCCTGGTATTCTGTATATGACAGATCGGTGTCCCAGAAGGGATATGGCCGTGTGTACGGCCTCTCGGGAAAACTGCATTGCAAATGAAAACGCCTTACAGATGTTGAGCTTCTTTTCAATCCGGCCTGTTGAAAAATAACTTTAGGCTGGACGTTGTATTCAGTGAGACACTCATAAACGTATTTTCTCAGAGAAAACGCTATGGAATTTCCCCAATTCGAGTTTATCATCAAACGTATCTTTTACTTTTTTCTTCTTTTGATTGTTTTTGCCCTTGCAGCGGTATTCTGGTTCATGTTTGATGTATTCCTGTTCTGGAAGTATACGCCGCTCAGTGAATGGTCCCCCCTTGGAAGAGTGCTTTGGATGACGTTTTCCGTTCTGACGACCATAGGCGTCAACCTCCTTGTTCAGAAAAAAATCAGACATCGCTCCTCATAACAGTGCCTTGCCTTACATAGAGGCAAGGACAATGGAGCGATGAAGCCTTACTTTTGAGTCTAAAAAACGCGCCCTCCGTTCTTAATGGAACGGAGGGCGCGTTTTTCTATTAGATCAGAAGGTTCAGGAGCCATTCATCCTTCCGGCACTCCCGAGACAATCCGCCTACGGGGTTCATTTCTTCTTTTTCTGTTCCAAGGCCTTCCTGAGGGCGTCCCGATATATCCGTATTACATCCAGCCGCGCACATTTTTTGTCTTCGGCTGGAATGATATGCCACGGCGCGTATTCCGTACTTGTCCTGAGGAACATCTCATCGGCGGCTTCCACATAGGCGGGCCATTTTTCTCTGTTGCGCCAGTCATCCGGGGTGATCTTATAGTTTTTCCACGGGATCTCTTCCCGCTCCTTGAACCGCCGCAGTTGCTCGTCCGGGGAAATGTGCAGCCAGAATTTGAGCAGGATATTGTTATGTTCCTGCAACTGTTCCTCAAAGTCATTCAGCTCCGCATAAGCCCGCTTCCAATCCTCCGGCTGCGTCAGTTTTTCCACCCGCTCCACCAACACCCGGCCATACCATGAGCGATCATAAATCGTGACGAATCCCGCCCGCGGAATGTGACGCCAAAACCGCCACAGGTAATTATGGGCGAGCTCTTCGTCAGTCGGAGCGCTGACAGGGATGACCCGGGTAATCCGGGCGTCTATGCCCGCCGTCAGCCTCCGGATAGCGCCCCCCTTGCCCGCCGCATCCCAGCCTTCAAAAAGAATCGTGCTGGAAATGCCCTTCTTGTAGGCTTTATACGTCAAATCGTATAATTCCGATTGTAATTCGGCCAATTCCTTCTTGTATACGCCGCGTTCGCACGTCCTGGAAAGATCGATGGCATCCAGAGCGGAAATCTGTCCTATCTCTTCTTCACTCGCTTTTGTTGGAACCACTGGGACCGCATTCTGCCGTTTCACGGCGACCGCCGCTTCAACCGCCGCAATAATGGCCCGGGCTACCGACGCATTACGGAAATTGCCGTCATATGCGTCGATGACGGTCCAAGGGGCATCCACCCTGTCCGTCAGAGTAATGGCCTTGGCTGCCGCGCTCACAAGGCCGTCATAGTTCTCGGCACTCTTCTTGTCATAAGGGGTGAAGTGGTGGATCTCCTGATGCTTCAGACGATCTTTCAAACGGGCCTTCTGGACCTTCTTACCGAGATGAAGCCAGAGCTTGACGATGACAGTCCCGGATGACGCCAACGTATGCTCAAGCCTCCTCCAGCGTTCCATCGACGCATTGAACTCCCTCTCGCCGATATCTCCGCAACAAAAACGCCTGATGGTGCCACCATACCAACCACCCAAGAAGACCCCGATTTCGCCTCCGGCAGGCAGTTTGTTCCAAAACTGCCATGCTTCAGGGCGGGTTCGCTCCTCATCCGTCTGCATCCAGAAGACATGATTTCGGATCGTCTTGGCGTCCATCCACTCGGAAAGCATATTGGCGACGGCGCCGCGCCCGGAACCGTCCACCCCGGCTATGGTAATCAAGACGGGAAGTTTGTGCTCAATGCAGGTCCCCTGCGCCTTGAACAGCTTCATGCGCAGGTCGTTTTCAAGAGCTGCATATTCCTTTGCCGGATAACTCCGGCCCAATGCCGCGGACTCAAACATGGGGCACTCCTTTCCTCTACGGCTTCCTCCCAACGGGAAGGGCTATAGCAAGGTATCAATAGACTATTGTTTGAGGAGATTACGCGCCCGCCCACATGAACGCAAGCTCATCCCTTCAAGAAAAGGCGCGGCTCCAGCTGAGAGCTTTTGGCCATAAGCAAAGCCAGTCACACAGGACGAACGGTCTGTAATCGCAGGGTAATGTCTTTTTGAAGAGGTTCAAAAGCCGGAAAGCACCTCACATCAGTTCATAAAACTATCCAACTAAGCATACTATCCCAGTGAAAATATTGTGCACAATACTATCAAACCAATTTATACCATCTTACATCGTCAGAACAAAAAGAACACGCCACGGCATCACGCTCCTTTCTTCTGTCTTTTGCAATATACTCATTGTTCGTAAAGCATTACATAAAATCATACCAATTGAATTCACTTTTTGAGTCACTCAACCAATCAGCTGTATTTTGGCCTTATCTTTGCAAGCCACCAAGAAGCCCTTTTCCTTCCACTGTGCCGACTGTTCTACAAAGCAGAAAAAATATGCCCACACTTTATTATCCATAACATATTGTTCATATATATTTTTATACATCAACCCATTGGTTTGATACTTTCAAAATGGTTGACAAGAAAAGAACAATCGGCCATTTTGGTCTTACCAATTAACAGGAAAGGTTTCAGATGCTCAAAGAGACACCCTTGCCTACCACCGTCCGCCCCCGGCACTACCAGAAGCTCTCGGAGCGCCTCCGGCAATTCATGGCCGAGAACCATTTCCGGGATGGCGACAAGCTCCCCCCGGAGCGGGCTCTGGCGGAGTCCTTTGGCGTTTCCCGAAACAGCGTCCGTGAGGCCATCCATGCCCTTGCCGAGCGGGGGCTCCTTGAGAGCCGTCATGGCGACGGCACATATGTCAGAGTGCCGGACATGGAACCTCTCAGGAGCGCCATTCTTGAGGCGGTGGATTCGGAAGGACACCTGTTCGACGAAGTCATGGAATATCGCCGGATACTCGAACCCGCGGTAGCCGAACTTGCCGCGCTCCGCCGCACCCCCGAGCAGCTCGACCGCTTGAAGATCATTGCCTGCGATCAACAGCGCCGCATACTCATCGACGGGGATGACGGCGAGCTGGACGCCCAATTCCACCTCTGCCTAGCGGAGTGTTCGGGCAACAGATTGCTCATCAATACCGTGGCTCTGTTGAACGAGCAGTACGCCGGCGGTCGGACCGCGGACTTACGCGACGCATCGTGGCACCAGTTCTCAGTCGCTTCCCATCTGCGCATCATTGATGCTCTTGAGCGGCAGTCCGCTGAAGGTTGCCGCAAAGCCGTCGAAGAACATCTCGATACCATCGTTCACAAACACCTTTTCGTCACAGCAAGGGACTAGCAAGATGACTGCCATCTCCACCCTCTGCCTGCGGGGAACCGTTGCTGAAAGCTTAAGCACCCTTCGACATCAAGGAGGTGAGCGCGCCGCAGCGCCCATAGGGGCTCACGTACCTAATCCATATATCCGTTCCTAAGCTCAGAAAGTGTTCCGCCGTACGGCTATTGCCGCCGGTGTGCGTATGTCGGCGAATGCCCTGTAACCATCCCCCTACTTGAACCACCAAGAGGAACAGCCATGAAGAGTCCCACAGATGTCGTCAGCGGTTTCATTTTGCTTGGGCTGTGCGGCGTCGGCGCTTATAGCGTCGCTACCCTGCCGGATGCCGGAGGCATGGAGCATGTCGGCCCCGGCGCGTTTCCCGCCGGTATTCTCGTGCTCCTGACCGCGCTGAGCCTTGTTCTCATCGTGCAGGGGTTCCGCCGCTCCCCCGTTAAAGTCTACTGGCCCGAATCCAAGGTTTTCAAGAAGATCCTCGCCTTCATCGGCTTGTTCTACCTATACCTGGTTACCCTGACTGGACTCGGCGAGCTCTTCTTGAATATGGAAAATCCGCCCTTTCAGGCTAACGGGGCATTCAGCATCAGCACCTTCCTCTTCCTCCTCATAGCGCTTCCACTGCTGGGCAGACGCAAGCCCATCGAGATCCTGTCCGTAGCCGTCCTGACGACGGCGGTACTCGTCTTCGCTTTCGGCTGGTTCTTTCAGGTTCTGCTCCCCTAGCCGCCCGGAACTCCTTTACAGATAATCTCTATGACGGATTGGAGAGGATTTATGTTAGCGAACATTCTTGACGGCATCATGAACGCCATTTCCATGGGCTCCCTGCTGGCAAACCTTATGGGCGTCACCCTTGGCATCATCTTTGGCGCGCTTCCAGGACTTACCGCAGCCATGGGGGTGGCCCTGCTTATCCCCCTAACCTTCGGTATGCCCGCCGTGGAAGCCTTTTCCGCGTTGCTCGGCATGTATGTGGGAGCCATTTATGGCGGCTGCATCACCGCCATTCTCGTCGGCACGCCGGGTACTGTGTCCGCCGCCGCGACCATGCTTGAAGGCCCCGCCCTCACGGCCCGCGGAGAATCCCGCCGGGCTTTGGACATGGCTACCATAGCCTCCTTCGTCGGCGGCATCGTCAGTGCTCTGGCTCTGATTTTCATCGCTCCAATGCTGGCCCGGGCGGCCATGTCCTTCGGCGCTCCCGAATATTTCGCGGTGGCCGTGTTCGGCCTTACCGTGGTGGCCTCGCTGTCGTCCGGGCATCTCGTCAAAGGGCTCATTTCCGCGCTTGCGGGCCTGTTCCTCGCCACTATCGGCCTCGATCCCGTAACGGGGGACATGCGCAATACCTTCGACAACCCCAATCTCTTCAACGGCCTGTCTCTGGTTCCCGTGCTTGTCGGCTTATTCGCCGTCTCTCAAGTGCTCGTAACCGTTGAAGACGTAGTCCGTGGCGTGTCCCTTAAGGAAAGCACAGTATCGAAGCGCGGCATCTCGCTCAAGGATTTGACGGGCAACGTCGTGAACTTCATCCGTTCCTCCGTCATCGGCACGCTTATCGGCATCATCCCGGCTACGGGCGTCAGTGCGGCATCCTTCCTCGCCTATTCGGAGGCCAAACGCTTTTCCAAGACGCCGGAAATGTACGGCAAGGGCTGTGTGGAGGGCATCGCCGCAACGGAATCCTCCAACAACGCGGTATGCGGCGGCGCGCTGATCCCTCTCCTGACCCTCGGGGTGCCCGGAGACATCATTACCGCCATCATGCTCGGCGCGCTCATGATTCAGGGGCTCACCCCCGGCCCGCTCCTGTTCGTGGAACATCCCGTTACCGTATACGGCATCTTCGCCGCCTTCATCATCGCCAATATTATGATGCTGGTGTGCGGGCTCATTGCAGTACGCGGCGCGGGCAAGATCATTGCCATCCCCGGCGCCGTGCTCATGCCCATCGTCATCACCCTGTGCGTGGTCGGCGGCTATGAGGTCAACAACTCCACCTTCGACCTACTTGTCGTGGCCATCTTCGGAACGGTCGGCTACCTGATGATCAAGTGCGACTTTCCCCAGCCGCCGCTCCTGCTCGCCATGATCCTCGAGCCCATCGCCGAAGCCAATTTCCGCCGGGCGCTTACGATTTCCCAGAACGACTACAGCATCTTCTATACCAGCCCTGTGGCCTGCATCATTCTGCTCGTCAGTTTGCTCGTCCTCCTCAAGCCCGTTTACGACGACTTCCGCGCCGGTCGCAAGGCAGCGGCGTAATCCTCAAAAGGAGCCTCAGCTATGGAACTTTCTCAATGTAAGGAACGGCTTGATGCATGGTTTTCCGATAAGGAACCGGAAATGCTCTCCATGCTGGAACGCATCGTCAACATGGATTCCTTCACCAACGATGCCGCCGACGTGAACAAGGTAGGCGAAATGGTGACCGGATGGCTTGCGGAGGCCGGTTTCCACACGGCAAAACTTCCGAAAAAGCCCGCACCGGCTGACGAGCAGTGGATGAATGGCCTTGGCAATGTCTTCTCGGCGCGTACCCATTCTGTGGAATGCGGACCCGGCGTGGCCTTTATTGGGCATATGGACACCGTCTTCCCTGCGGGTACGGCGGGAGCGCGTCCTTTCCGGCTTGATCGCGCGACGGATCGCGCCACGGGTCCCGGCGTGACTGACATGAAGGCCGGTATTGTCCAAAACATGTTTGTCGCCAGAGCCCTCAAGGAACTCGGCCTGATGGACGTCCCCATGACGCTGACGTTCTCGCCCGACGAGGAACTCGGTTCCCCTTCCACAACCCCCATTCTGGGCGAGCAGCTCAACGGCGCGCAGGCCGTCATCTGTACCGAACCGGGCTATCCCGGCGGCGGGGTGACGCTGGAACGTAAAGGTTCAGGCCACATGTTCCTTGAAATCATGGGGATATCCGCCCACGCGGGGCGCTGTTATCAGGACGGCGCTTCCGCCATCCTCGAACTGGCCCACAAGATCCTCGCTTTCGATGCCTATGTGGATCTTGACCACGACACCACGGTCAACACGGGGCTCGTCAACGGCGGAACGTCTGCGAACTCGGTCGCTCCCAATGCTTCCGCACGCATCCATATTACGTTCAAGACGCTTGAAGCCGGACGGAGACTGGCTGAAGCGCTCCGCGCTGAAACCGCAAAGAACCATATCCCGGGCACGAGTTCACACATCAGCGGCGGCGTACGCCTTCCTCCGCTTGTCCCCACTCCCGGCGTCATGAAGCTTTTTTCCCTGGCTGAACAGGCCGGGGAACTCATCGGGTATTCCGTCCACTCGGCACCCTCCAAGGGGACGGCTGAGTCCGGTTATTGCTCCAGCGTCCTCGGCGTTCCGGCGATATGCAGCATGGGGCCGGAAGGCTCCAACCTGCATTCCGCGGATGAATACATGATTCCGTCTACCTTTGTTCCCCGGTGCAAACTCGCGGCGCTCACGGCCATTCAGGCCGCACGGGCATTCGCACCCGCCGCGAAGGTTTCCCTGTAACCTTTACCCTCGCAAGGAAAAGACCATGAAGAAGCTTCAAGCCCTGTTTTGCGCCCTCCTCGTCTGCACCCTGCTGCTGTCCGGCCTGCCTCGTACCGCTTCCGCCGCGTATCCTGATCGGCCCGTTACCATCATTATCCCGTTCGGCCCCGGCGGGGCCGTGGATATCGCAGCACGCATCCTGGCCGAGTACTTTCAAAACAAGCACCAAATCACGCTGAACATCGTCTGCAAGGCCGGCGGCGCGGGGGCCCCCGCCATGCTTGATGTGGCCAAGGCCCGTCCCGACGGCTATACCTTCGGCTTCCCGGCCATAGCCACTTTCTCGACCACGCCGCAGATCAAGAAGACCGGCTATACGCTGGCCGACTTCCGCGCTGTGGTGCAAGTCACCAATATGTGGCTGAGCCTCGCCGTAAACGCCGACTCCGGCATCAAGACCATCAACGAGCTTATGGCCGCAGCCAAGGCGAACCCCGGCAAGTACAATTATGCCACCCACGGAGCCCTCTCTACGCAGCGCCTGTTCATGAGCCGCCTGCTGAAGGCGTTCCCCGGCGTCGATCTCCCCCATGTCAGCTACACCAGCGGCCATGAAGTCTCCACAGCTCTCCTCGGACGCCATGTCACCAGCGGTTTTGGCGTGACCACCAACCAAAAGCCTTATGTCCTTTCCGGCGATTTCACCATGATCGGCGTATCCAGCCCCGAACGCCTCGCTGAATTTCCCGATGTGCCCACCTTCGCCGAGCAGATCGGCCCCGAGTATACTTTTGCTTCTTCGCATGGCCTGGTTGCCCCCAAGCGCGTCCCTGAAGACCGTATCCTGACCATGCAGAATCTCGTCAAGGAAGCCCTCGCCGATCCCGACGTGCAGGCCAAGTTCGCCAAGGCGGGCCTGACCACCGATTATCTGTCCGCCGACGACTTCCAGAAGGCTCTCGACAATATGTGGAAGACCATCGGCGACATCATGCGGGAAAACAAGTTCAACTAGCGACGGCTCTCCCGGATCCCCATCGCGGCGGTCCGGGACCCTTGAGAGGAGTGCGTTATGCGATTTAAACGGTCATTCGTCGGTATCTGTCTGGTGCTTCTTACGCTGGCCTGGAGCACTCCCGCCTGGTCCGCATCTCCCGTCCCCATGAAGACGGCATGGCTGGGCGAACACGAAACCTTCGCCGTCTGGTATGCCAAACAGAAAGGATGGGACAAGGAAGCCGGGCTGGATATCACCATGCTCCGCTTTGACTCGGGCAAGGCCATTGTGGAGGGCGTGCTTGCCTACGATTGGGCCATTGCCGGTTGTGGGGCTGTCCCCGCGCTTACCGCAGCACTGAGCGAGCGCCTCGATATCATTGCCGTCGCCAATGACGAATCCGCCGCCAACGCCCTCTATGTCCGCGCTGACAGCCCGCTCCTCAGCATCAAGGGAACAAACCCGGCCTATCCTGACATCTACGGCGATCAAGCCACGATTAAGGGAAAAGAGATACTCTGTCCGAAAGGCACTTCCGCCCACTATATGATGGCCACATGGCTCAAATCCTTTGGCCTCGAAGAAAAGGACGTACGCGCCAAGTACATGTCCCCGACGCAAGCGCTTGGCGCATTCACAGGCGGACTTGGCGACGTTGTGGCACTGTGGGCTCCTCTGACTTACGATGCCGATGCCAAGGGGCTCAGGCCAGCCGCCTTGTCCAGTGACTGCGGAGTCTCTCAGCCCGTCCTCATCGTCGCCAACCATGAATACGCCACCCGATACCCGGAACAGATCGAAGCGTTCCTGAGAATGTATCTCCGGGTAATCGCGTTTATGCGGGAAACGCCCGTCGAAACGCTCGTCCCCGATTATGTCCGCTTTTATGAAGAATGGACGGGACGCAAACTTGCCTCCGAAATCGCCGCAAAAGATTTGGCGAATCATGCGGTGTTCAATCTCGAGGAACAGCTTGCCCTCTTTGATGACGCACAGGGCAAAAGCAAACTTCAAAACTGGCTTACAGACATTGTCGCATTCTATGAAAGCATCGGCATGGTACGCAAGGAAGACCGGCAGCGCCTGCAGCGTATGAACGCCGTTACGGACGACTACCTCAAAGCCCTTCGATAGCCGATGCTCCGATGGCTGATGAAGATGAGATGAAAAGCTAAAAAACAAGTATTCACACCGCCAAAACATTCAGAAATTCCTCAAAACAAAAAGGCCGGGAGCATTTCCCGGCCTTTTTTGTTTGTCCTGAGAGCTGGAGGATGAACGCTTTTTTATTTCTGCGATGGAGCGGTACGGGGTTCGAACAAAAAAAACGCTACCAGCAGAATCAATATACCCACGGCAAAACCGGAGGCATAGGCGCCATCCCAGAGCCACTTCATGGAAATGATGCTGAACAGGAGCGGTGATACGCTCTGGCTTACGCGAACGGACGTCTCGCTTACAGCAAGGATGGCGGCGCGGTCATCGGGCGTGCCGAGCAGTGCCACATTATCGTTGATGATGGGTAAGGAAAGCCCCTGCGCCGCACCGGAAACAAACAGAGGCACCGCGCAAAGCCACAAACCCGGAACGGAGGCCAGAAAAGCCAGAGGCAGCGTATAACAAAGCCCCGCCACGAGGATAAGCGCACGGAAAGACCATTTTGCATGGAGGCGGGGAAGCCCTGCGGCCGCCAAGTAGGAACCGATGGCTACGAACGAAAAGACAAGGCCGATACGGGACGAAGATGCGTGGTACTTCGCTTCGGCCATCATCGGGAAACAGGTGTTGATGGGCCCATAGATGGCGCAGTAGCACAAAAATACCAGCACAAAGAAGCCAATGGCCCGCCTCTCACGTAGGATATTCCCCGTTTGCTTCCAGTAGCGCCGCCAGTCCATCGCCCCCTGCGGTTTTTCCAGCGTTACCATGAGGGACAAAACCGCTGTCGGCAGGGCCAGCGTGAAGACGAAAAACGGGGCCCGCCATGACCATTCTCCGAGAAGGCCGCCAATAACGGGGTAGACGATGGTCCCGAGGCTCGAAACAGCCGTAAGACGCCCCATGATACGCGGCAGATGTTTCTCATCCACCATATCCGCCGCAAGGATGGTGTAGAGCACGCCAAGCGGCCCAGCACCAATCCCCTGGATGACACGGCAGATCAACACATCTCGCCAGCTCTCCGCAAAGAGACACAAAATCCCCCCTCCTGCGAATACCAGCAGAGCCGGAAGCAAAACCGCCATTCTCCCGAACCGATCGGACAGTACGCCCGCAACAGGCGTCATTGTGGCTTCCGCCAACGTAAAGCAGACAACCACCATGCCCGCCTCCGCAATGCTCAGACCAAATGCCCGCGCCATTGCCGGCATGACCGGCAGAATCAGCGTGACCCCCATAGCGCTCAGCAAGCGGACTCCGAACAACAACGCCAAGTCTCTTTTTTCCGGCATGGCCCCTCCGCAAGGTCTTTTCTCGCCAGCACGCGGCACACCGCGTGATCCACACTACTGATCATATCCTACTGCATCTTCTGTTTACTTATCTCTTTATTGATTTACTAACAATGTATAATTACTATTATACACAATAATTAACCATAAAATTTATATATTATTTTTATAATTCAATAATAATTTTGTTAATATTCATGCAAATAATACATTTTTACCATTATAATAATACATATAACATTAATTTAAATTCATTACAGTATAGTGTATTTCATTTTTAACAATAAAAATAGATATAATACATATCTACACAATATAATACACTTTATAATTGTTCATGTTTTCTCTGCATTGTTAACCTTTGGTTACTTCATGACGTGATGTACTCGTCATGAAACATTCGTGTTACATTCATACAATGCGTGTTACAGACAGTGCAAAGGAGGTCCATATGCACCTTACTCCTCGCGAGCTCGACAAGCTCATGATTCATACCTTGGCTGATGTCGCGCTCAAGCGGAAAGCCAAAGGCTTGAAGCTCAACCATCCCGAGACCGTGGCCGTGCTCTCCGCCGCCGCACTTGAGGAAGCCCGCGCCGGGAAGACCGTCGAAGAAGTCATGGCCGAAACCCGCAAAGTCCTCACCCGCAACGACGTCATGGAAGGTGTGGTCGAAATGATCCCCACCGTGCAGGTGGAAGCCGTCTTCACCGACGGAAGCCGCCTCATCACCATTCACAACCCCATCAACTAAAGGGGGATTTTCCCATGACCAACAAGACTCCGAACAAGACAAAAACGCCGGTCGGCGGCCTGATCCTTGGTTCCGATCCCATTGAATTCAATGCGGGGCGCAAAACCATCACCCTCAAAGTCCGTAATACCGGCGACCGCCCCATTCAGGTCGGCTCCCATTTTCATTTCTTCGAAGTGAACCGCGCCCTCGAATTCGACCGCCACGCAGCTTACGGAATGCGTTTGAACATCTCCTCCACGACCGCCATCCGTTTCGAGCCGGGCGATGAGAAGACCGTATCCCTCGTCTCCATCGGCGGGACTTCCGGCACCTACGGGTTCAACAACCTCGTGGACGGCTGGACCGGAGACGAACACGAACGGGTCATCAACGAAGAACGTGCCGACAAGCTCGGCTTCAAGAACGCCAAAAAGTAATCCCCGCGCCACCGACGCGGCGGAAAGGAGTTTCATATGCCGACAATTTCTCGTCAGGAACACGCTGCCCTCTTCGGTCCGACCGTTGGGGACAAAATCCGGCTTGGGGACACGGATCTGTTTGTTGAAATCGAAAAGGACCTGCGCCACTACGGCGACGAGTCCATGTACGGCGGCGGTAAAACCCTGCGCGGCGGCATGGGCGGCGATGCCCGCCTGAACCGCGATGCCGGCGTGCTTGATCTCGTCATCACCAACGTCACCGTCATCGACGCGGTGCAGGGCGTCATCAAAGCCGACGTGGGCATCCGGGACGGCAGGATCGTGGGCATCGGCAAGAGTGGCAACCCGTCCATGATGAATGGTGTTGATCCTGATCTCATCGTGGGCAATTCCACCGACGCCATCACCGGCGAGCATCTCATCCTCACCGCCGGCGGCATCGACTCTCACGTTCACTACATCTCCCCGCAACAGGGTTACGCCGCGCTCTCCAACGGCGTGACCACCTTCTTCGGCGGCGGCGTCGGCCCCACCGACGGCACCAACGGAACGACCATTACCCCCGGCCCGTGGAACATCAGCAAAATGCTCGAAGCCATCGACGCCATGCCGGTGAACATGGGCATCCTCGGCAAGGGGCACGCCTACAACAGCGTTCCGCTGGTCGAACAGATCGAGGCCGGTGCGTGCGGTTTCAAGGTGCATGAGGACTGGGGTGCCATGCCCTCCATGATCCGCGCCGCCCTGAGCGTCGCCGACGACATGGACGTTCAGGTTTCCGTCCACACCGACACCTTGAACGAATCCGGCTATGTGGAAGACACCATCGACGCCATCGCGGGACGCGTCATCCACACCTTCCATACGGAAGGCGCGGGCGGCGGCCACGCTCCCGACATCCTGCGCGTGGCGAGCCATCCCAACGTGCTGCCCAGCTCCACGAACCCGACGCTGCCTTTCGGCATCAACACCCAGTCGGAACTGTTCGACATGATCATGGTTTGCCATAACCTGAACCCCAACGTCCCTTCCGACGTTTCCTTCGCCGAAAGCCGCGTACGCGCCGAAACCGTCGCCGCTGAAAACGTGCTGCACGATATGGGCGTCATCTCCATGATCTCCAGTGACTCGCAGGCTATGGGCCGCGTGGGCGAAAACTGGCTGCGCGTGATCCAGACGGCCGACGCCATGAAGGCCGCCCGCGGCAAACTCCCCGAAGATGCGCCCGGAAACGACAACTTCCGCGTCCTGCGCTATGTGGCCAAGCTGACGATCAACCCCGCCATCACGCAGGGCGTCAGCCACCTCATCGGCTCCGTGGAAGTAGGCAAATACGCCGACCTCGTGCTCTGGGAACCGCAGTTCTTCGGCGCCAAGCCCAAGATGGTGATCAAGGGCGGCATGATCAGCTGGGCCAACATGGGTGACCCCAACGCATCCCTGCCCACGCCGCAGCCCACCTACTACCGCCCGATGTTCGGCGGCATGGGCCTTGCCAAGCCCCGCACCCGCATCACGTTTGTTTCGCAGGCCGCTATGGAACGGAACGTCCGTGAAAAGCTCGGCCTGCGCAGCTGCGTCGAACCCGTGTGCAACATCCGCGGCCTGAACAAGCATGACATGGTGCGCAACGGCAACCTGCCGAAAATCGAAGTTGATCCCGAAACCTTCGCGGTCAAGGTCGATGGCGTGCACGCCACCGTCAAACCCGCCCAGAAGGTTGCCCTCGGTCAGCTCTACTTCTTCAGTTAAATGTTGAAAGACTGGGGGAAGGCGCTTTTGGGAAAAGGTGCCCTCCCCCAGCCCCCACCCGTAAGAACTTCGAAGGGTGGGGAGGCTGCTCGATATGAGTCCGTTCTGACGGACGGACTCGCAAACAATTCCCCGACGCCTTTGGAGCCGCCGGGATACGGCTGCAAGGCCGTGTTGCGGCAGCTCCAAGGGAGCCGGGAAATCATTGCCCCGGTGGTCCTTGTCGCCGGAGGCATCACAATAAAGGAAAACCCATGCAGCTCGTAGAAAATGTACTTGGCAACAGCAACGATCCCGCGTGGAAGGCCCGCTTGGCCGACGCCACCATCGATACACTCGAACTCAGCCAATGGGACGCTCAGAAAAACAGGCTCCGCAAGGATACCCGCAATGGACAAACCATCGCGGTATCCCTTGACCGCAACGCGTTCCTGCACGACGGCGACATCCTCCTTTGGGACGAAAAAACGAAACAGGCCGTCATCTGCAAAATCGACCTGTGCGAGGTGCTTGTCATCGATCTGAGCGGCCTCCAGAAGCTGCCCGCCGATCAGCTCATCGAGCGCTGCGTCCAGCTCGGACATGCCCTCGGCAACCAGCATTGGCCAGCCATTGTACAGAACGGCTTCGTGTACGTGCCCATGGCGGTGAACCGCCTCGTCATGAATTCGGTCATGAACACACATCATTTTAAAGACATCACCTTCCGCTTCGCGCCCGGTTCCGAGATCGTGGATCTCCTCGAACCCACGCAGGCCCGCCGTTTGTTCGGCGGCACGGAGCGCCCCATGGACGGCGGCCACACCCACGCGTCTCCCGACGGACATGCGCACCACCATGGCCATCACCACACGCACGCACACGAAGGACATTGCCACGACGGCCACTGCCACAACTAAGGCCCCGGAGCATACCGTGAAAAATATTCTTTCCCTCTCCAGAATGATGCAGTTCGGCGACTCCATGCTCCCCGTGGGGGCCTTCGCCTTTTCGAACGGCTTGGAATCGGCCGTCCAGAAAGGCGTGGTCCACGATGCCGAAACCTTACGTCAATATACGCATACGGCTCTCGAACAGGCGGCGAAAGGCGATGCCGTGGCCGTCGTTTGGGCGACGCGCGCGGCCCTCGCCGGGGATCTGGAAGAGCTGATCCGCATTGACCGTGAAGTCCTGTGCCGCAAGCTCAACGAAGAAACCAGGCTTATGGCCACCCGCATGGGCCGCAAGCTCGCGGAAATGGGGGCGGACATCACCGAGAATCCCCTCGTCATCGGCTGGCGTGACGCCATCAAGGACGGCAGGGCTCCGGGGACCTACCCGGTCTCCCTCGCCGTGCAGTTCGTGGCAATGGGCCTCTCCACGCAGGAGAAGCTCGACGCCGGAACGCTCGACGAAGTCCTTACCGTCCACCAGTACGGCGTCGCCATGACCATCCTGAACGCATCCATGCGTATCATGCGCATCAGCCATATCGACATGCAGCGCGTGCTCTACAGCCTGACGCGGGATTTCGACGCCATGTGCCGGACCGCCATGCGGACGCCGCTGGAACAGATGTCCAATTACGCTCCTATGACCGACATCCTCGCCGCCAGCCACGTCAAGGCGCACGTGCGGCTGTTCATGGGCTGATCCGGCCATCCGTTCCGGAAAGATCCTCCACCTCTTTTTTGAAAAGGAATACGCAATGAAAAAAATCACTCGCATCGGCGTGGGCGGCCCGGTCGGCTCCGGCAAGACGGCCATCATCGAAGCCGTCACCCCCGTTCTTATCCGCAGAGGCATCAAGCCGCTTATCATCACCAACGACGTGGTCACCACCGAAGACGCCAAGCACGTCCAGCGTGAACTGGACGGCATCCTTGAAGCCGAAAAGATCGTGGGCGTGGAAACCGGGGCGTGCCCGCACACCGCCATCCGCGAGGACCCGAGCATGAACCTCGCCGCCGTTGAAGAGCTGGAAAGCAAGTTCCCCGACAGCGATCTCATCTTCATCGAGAGCGGCGGCGACAACCTCACCCTGACCTTCAGCCCGGCGCTGGCGGACTTCTTCATCTACGTCATCGACGTGGCCGCAGGGGACAAGATCCCGCGCAAGAGCGGCCCCGGCGTATGCCAGTCCGACATCCTCGTAATCAACAAGGAAGACTTAGCCCCTTACGTCAAGGCCAGCCTTGAAGTCATGGACCGCGATTCCAGGAAGATGCGCGACGGCAAGCCCTTCATTTTTACCAATTGCATGACAGGCAAGAACATCGAAGAGCTCACGGACATGATCATCCGTGACGCCCTGTTTGATTTCAAGCCCGCCGAAAAGACGGCCTAGGAGGTTGCCCATGAGTCAGCTCAGCAGCCGCGCCCGCGTCGAGCTCGCCAGGGCGGCCCTTTCGCGGATTGGGCTCGAATCGCCGGAACTGCGCCCCTATCAGGATGAACCGGCGCAGATGCCCAGCGGTACGGTCGGCAAAGACGGGTATTTGCGGCTTGAGTTCGCCGATCAGGGCGATCGCAGTGTGATGGCGTTTATGGATCGGCGTGTGCCGTTCCTTGTCCAGCGCGCGCTGTACTGGGACGAGGCCATGCCGCAGATGCCCTGCATATTCATCATCACGACAACAGGTTGCGTGTTGCAGGGCGATCGGATGGCTTTGGAGATCGAGGTCGGCAAGAACGCGCAGGCCCACGTCACCACGCAGTCTGCGACCAAGGTTCATATGATGAATGCCAACTACGCCTCGCAGCTGCAGGACATTGTCGTGGAGGAAGGCGGCTATCTGGAGTACATGCCCGATCCGCTCATCCCGCATCGCACTTCGCGCTTTCTCAGCAAGACCCGGATTTCCGTCGCGGAAACCGGGAGCCTGCTCTACGCCGAAGTCGTGCTGCCGGGGCGGAAATACCACCACGAAGACGAACTGTTCGGATTCGACCTTTACTCTTCGACCATTGAGGCCACCCGCCGCGAGAGCGGCGAAAAGCTGTTTGTGGAGAAGTTCATCATAGACCCGCGCGAAACGGATCTGTCCCGGACCGGCATCATGAACGGCTATGAGGTGTTCGGCAACGTCATCCTCATGACGACGAAGGAAAAGACCATGCAGGTGCGCGAGGCGGTGGAGGCCGGCTTGGATAAGGAGGCGGACCTCGCCTATGGGGCGTCCCTGCTTCCGGGTGAATGCGGGCTGATTTTCAAAGTTCTCGGCATGACCTCGGAATCGGTCCGGGGCAAAATCCGGGAGTTTTGGCAAATCGCGCGCAAGGCCGTAACCGGGCATGACCTGCCGCAAGCCTTCCTGTGGCAGTGACGCGAACCGATAGAAAGCTCCGACGGACACTGGCGGCGGTTTCCGCCGCCAACGTCCGGATGCCCGCTTCAACAAACGGGTTCCTCCTTTTCTGCCGCAAGGCCATTCTTCAACCCGGCAAACATCCGGAGGGAAACATGAACGCTGTCGCCAAAGACTCACCCAACCCATGGAACGCGCTTGCGTCCCAGAATCCGGTCATCCACTTCATTGACGTCTGCCTGCGTGGTGCGGGGCAGGTCATGTTCCAAAACAATCCGCTGACCGGGTTGTTTTTCCTGGTCGGCATCTTTTGGGGCGCCTACTCCGCGCACATGATCTCCGTGGGAATCGGTGCGGTGATCGGAACGATCGTGGGCACGCTTACCGCTTACGCCCTGAGAGCGCCCAAAGAGAACATCAACATCGGGTTGCACGGCTATAACGGCATCCTCGTGGGTTGTGCCCTGCCGACCTTCTTCGCGCCCACGCCCCTGTTGTGGGGGTACATCGTGGCGGGCTCGATCTTTTCCACCGTCCTGATGATGGCCGTCTCCAGCATGTTGCGGACGTGGAAGGTTTCGGCCATGACCGGCCCCTTCGTCATCACCACATGGTTCCTGATGCTTGCCGCCTACAACTTCGGCAACATTCAGATCATCAGCCTTCCGCATCCCGCCATCTCTGTGCAGCCCGCGGCGTCCGACCTGTTCGCCCTAAATATGGAACAGTTCTGGAGGGCAGCGTTCGCCGGCGTATCACAGGTGTTCCTGATCAACAACGTGATCACGGGCATCCTGTTCCTCATCGGCCTTGCGGTGAGTTCCATCTGGGCGGCGGTATTCGCTTTTATAGGCTCCATCATCGCCATTTGCACGGCCGTCATCCTCGGCGGCGGCTCCACGGCCATCATCGCGGGCCTGTTCCAGTTCAGCGCGGTGCTGACCGCCATCGGCCTCGGTACAACCTTCTACAATCCCAACTGGCGGGTCATCTGCTACACCTTCCTCGGTACCGTGTTTACCGTGGTGGCTCAGGGAGCGCTCAATGTGCTGCTGAACGTCTATGGTATCCCGACCCTGACCTTCCCCTTTGTGGTCGCGGCGTGGATTTTCCTGCTGCCGAACATCGATCTGCTCCCCAAGACCCATCAGAACTGATCATCCTCAACCCTAAAGGAGTAGCCATATGTTTTCTCTCAACACGGGTGATACTGGTTTCGTTATGCTCTGCACCGCATTGGTGTGCATGATGACGCCCGCCCTTGCGCTGTTCTACGGCGGCATGGTCCGCAAAAAGAACGTGCTGACCATCATGATGCAGAACTTCATTTCCATGGGCGTTACGGCCATCATCTGGATTTTCGGCGGGTTCAGCCTTGCCTTCGGGCCGGATGTGGGCGGCCTGTTCGGCGACATCAGCTACCACTTCGCGCTGGATAAGGTGGGGATCGCTCCGAGCCCCGTCTATGCGAGCACTGTGCCTTTCATCCTGTTCTTTGCCTACCAGCTTATGTTTGCCGTCATCGCCCCGGCGCTGATCACGGGCGCGTTCGCCGGGCGGCTGAACTTCCGCGGCTACCTGAAGTTCCTCATCTTGTGGATGATCTTCATCTACATTCCCGTCTGCCACTGGATTTGGGGCGGCGGCTTCCTCGCCAAGATCGGCGTAATGGACTTTGCGGGCGGTATCGTGATCCACGTCAGCGCCGGTTTTGCGGCGCTTGCCTCGGTCATTTTCCTCGGACGGCGTGACGACATGAAGCCCGGCGAACCGACCGTACCCAACAACCTGCCGCTGGTCGCCGTGGGTGCCGGCCTCTTGTGGTTCGGCTGGTTCGGCTTCAACGCGGGCGGCGCATACGCCGCCGACGGCCTGGCAGCCTATGCCTTCACCAACACGACCATCGCCGGTTCCATCGCCATGATCGTCTGGATGCTTTACGACTGGCATTATGACCGCAAGCCTTCCTTCTCCGGCGTGCTCGTCGGCGCCGTGGCCGGCCTCGCCACCATTACCCCCTGCGCCGGGTACGTGGAACCGTGGGCCGCGATCATCATCGGCGCCGTGGGCTCCTCCGTATGCTACTACGCCAAGTATGTGCAGGAACGCCTCGGGTTTGACGATGCGCTCGAAGTATGGCGCGCCCACGGCATGGGCGGCGTCACCGGCGCCCTGCTCCTCGGCATTCTCGCCAGCAGCAACATCGACAAGGTGAACGCCAGCATCCATCAGTTCCTCATGCAGCTCCTCGGCGTGATCATCGTGGCGGTCTACTCCTTCGTTGTGACCATCATCATCTTCAAGGTCATCAGCGCATGGGGGCCGATCCGGGTCACCAAGGAAGAGGAAGAAGCGGGGCTTGATGAGTCCTTGCACGGCGAAGACGCCTACAAGATGTAACTCTCAAAGGCCGGGCCAGCTACCCGGCCTTTTTTGAAAGGAAACAACATGACTGAATTGACCGGAACACTTTGGGTCGCGGGCGGAGGCGCGCTCGGCGCTTACTGCCGCTTCCAGATCTCCGCGTGGTTCGCCGCATGGTTCGGCAAAGGTTTCCCCTACGGCACCCTATTCGTAAACGTGCTCGGTTCTTTTATTATGGGGCTGCTTGTAGGGGCAATCAGGATGGATGCCGTTCCCTTTATCCCGTGGCATGACTTCATTGGCGAAGGCTTTCTCGGAGCGCTGACCACGTTCTCCACATTCTCCATGGATACGTTCGCCGCCTTCCGCGACGGGCAGCCCGGAAAGGCCGTCACCAACGTCGTCGTCAATATGGTCCTGTGCCTCTGTGGGACCGCTTTCGGCTTTTTCCTGATGGTTCAGTAGGAGGAAGGTATGTCATATATCGAAAACACCATTGCTGTCCTGTGCGGCGGCGCGGCGGGGGCGGTCTGTCGCTTCAAGCTGAATGCCGCGATCATGAGCGGCCTGACCATGTCCTTCCCTCTCGGCATCCTCTGCATCAACGTGCTCGGCGGTTTTCTCATGGGCCTGCTGCAAGGAGCTATGAAACGCAGCGGAAAACCGTTCACGGTGGGATACAGCCTGCTTGGAACCGGCTTCCTCGGCGGTTTCACCACCTTCTCCACCTTCTCGCTCGATACGTTTAACCTCTACCATACCGGCGATCTCATGCTCGCAGGCCTGAACATTCTCCTCAATGCCGTAATATGCATCTGCGCCGTGTGGGCTGGCTATCGCATTGTCTTCCCACGCACCGCCGCCGTATAAAAATATTGCCTTCTTTCTCAATAGGATAGAGATAAAGACCCGGTCATTGGCCGGGTCTTTGTTTTAAGCCTGTTCCCAACGTTCGATCTGTATGAGCCCAGCCCGTAACGGTGTACGCTTCCAGTGCGTTGTTCAGCGGCACTCAAATCATCGGCGCTCATGTCATAAGGAAAAGGGGGATAAACCGTTTTGAGGAAGCCGTATTAACGAAAATCCTCAAAAGCAAATCGTGTGACTCAAAGAGCTTGTTCTGGCGAAACACAGAAGAGTAATCCAGAAAAATGCCGGGAACCACATCAGTTCCCGGCATTCGTGCAGCGTTTTTATTCCGCTGTTTCCAGTCCCGCGCGCTCAGCGCAAGAACTCACCCTCTGCTCTCGCGGATTACCGTCCGCGAACCAACACACCATCAGCGGAGGACAAAATAATATTATCAGAAGCACGGATCATGCGCACGGAGACAACTGTGGACTTGCCGAGGCGCCCAAAGGTACCGGCTACCACGCAAGCGGCGTTATTGGCTTTGCTCAACGCTCTCACATCTCGGCTGAGTACGAACTCCCCACCCTGCTCTTGAATGAAAATAGAGTCTTGCCGCGTGCGTATATCGACAACGGTAAATCCCTGCTGTGAAAGGCGTGACCCCACGATATCCCCAAGCAGCCTTCCCACCGTCGAAGACTGTGTCAAATTGTCCACATCCGCGAAACTGGCAACAATGACCGTCTCCCCTTCGTTGAGGGGAGCATGTAGATTTTTGATGAGGCCGTCCGCAAGCTCGTATCCGACCTTTACGACATCCGTCCTCGACATCTCAGCTTGGGAAAGCTGCGGAGGAACCTGCTTCATCTCATAGAGGCTGTCCGTACAACCACATAACCAGAAAAGTGCAAGCCCAAACACACAGATCTTTGCAGTATTCATGCTAATTCCCCACACTTCTGTATGTTTTGGCCTGCATGGGCTGCTCCTTTCCTCTATATGGGGGACGTTCCCAATATTGGTCGGAATCCTTCTCACGCATGTAGAAAAGACCTGAATAATCGTAGGTTACGGCCCCATCCACTGCCCCTGTAATATTTATGAGGACTTCGGTATCAATAGGGTACTTTGGAGTGGCCATATCCAGTAAATTCGCCGCCTCACCTAAAAGCCCGGCTCCCGCGGCACCAACAACCGGCCATGAGCTCGGCCGATTCTTGATAATGTAGCCAGCGCCGATCCCGCCTCCCGTAATCGCGGCGATAGTCCCCGGGTAAACCTGAATGGTCTGCCGGGGTTCACTATACTTAATGATCTGAACCCCCCAATCAATGCAGAGGGATCCTTCGCGGGCTCCGCTGAGCCGTGCCCCGGAAGCAGCTACTTCATGCCGGAGAAGTGTCGTAAAGGCTCGTCCGAAAGGAGAACGATCCTGTTCTGAGACATAGACGGAACTTCCTATGGTGGGCTGCATCTCTTTAACGATTTGCTGGGCAAGGATGCGCCAGTGATCGGCGGCCTCAAGGGTTTGTTGCCCTGTTACAGGCCGGGCGACGGGTTGAGGCGCAAGGCTGCATCCCCAAGCGGTCAAAGTGAGCAACATGCTCATAAGACACAAAAAATATTTCCACATACCGTCCTCCTGCATGTGGTCCATCACTATAACAGTTTACTCCTCAATTCAAGTTTTTATATAAGCTATTACATATTAAACGTGGTGTACCAAATGATACCGCCGAATATAAGATGTCTATAGACGCAAAAAGCAACCTGATACTGGACGTGACCATCTCCTATCCGTTCAGCTGTCTATGGCTCTCGTGCTTTCAGCGCTCTTTTCTAGTACTGCGTCAGTGATGACGGGATCTTTAAAAACATAATAAAACAAAACAGTTCATACAATAAGCTGCTATCAACCTTGCCCACCATCATCTTCCTTATACATGGGCATCCATGCCGCATTGGCCCATTCCTCATGAATCCGCTTGCCAGAAGGGACGGAGGCATCGGGATACAACCATGCTGCAAGCTCGGCGAGGCCGACAAGATAACGAGGCCCGCTTGCGATATCCGAATCGAGGATATACACGCGATTCTCTTTGACGGCATCGAGCAACTGCCAGTTGTCTCGTTCCAAGACACTACGCAAGCATTCATCGGCTCTCCGAGTGTCCTCTTCGGCATTCTGTTTGCCCAAGAGAATGCTCTTCACAAAAAACTGCGGATTCCTTTCGAGAACCCATTCGGAATCCACCTGCATGGAGCGTATGCCAATATCATCAGCAAGGTTGTTTGCCCCTGCCATCTGCGTCAGATCATACAGGCCTGAGCCCGGCCCCGCTATCCTCAAGGGCGTGAAATGCTCCGCCAGCACAGTTGGCTTTGGCTGAACGGCTATGCTTTTTTGTATCTGCTCCGTCCAGCGCGCCACCCATTCCCAATAGGCTTTCGTGCGCTTTTGCGCTTCCGGGCCCAAAATCGACGCGAGCGTCCGCATCTCTTCGGGCAATTTTCCCGGCTCCGTCAGATCAAGCCTCAGTACGGCGATCCCTAAAGGTTCCAACTGCCGTTCCAGTTCCGGGCCTGGGTTTGTTTTCCATGCAAGAATAACGTCCGGGCGAAGTTCCGCGATCACTTCGAAATTCGGCATGAAGCCGCGCCCTACGCTTGGCAGTCTCGCCACTTCGGGAAACTGTGCCTTTCGGGTCTTCGTGTGCTCCGTGATTCCGACCAGCGTGTCCATTCTCTCCATAATCCGGATACATTCGACGCCGGAAGCGGAGAGCGACACGACTCTGCGAACCGGAACGGGAATATGGACACTTCTTCCCAAGGAATCCGTAACGACGGTTTCCGGACCTTGTGCCCAAGTCGCCGAACACATCGCCAAAACAAGAACGGCGAACCATCCCAGAATGCGGTTCACAATATATCCTTGAGCGTACGCACCAGCGTATCCGCCTTGAGTTCTTCAAGATGCATATATTCGGCTTCCAAGCCTTCAGAAAGCGTCTTTGCCATTGCAAACTGGACGAGGCCTTGCCGCTCCACATCGATCACCAAGGAATGAGTGCGTCCATCGGCGGCAATACGCCGGGCGGCCTCCAGCGCAGCGGGCATGGGTTTCATCCCTTCCGGTGCGGCGTTCGCTTTTCCATCGGAAAGGACAAGCAGAATAGGTCTGGTATCGGGATCTTTACGAAGCTGGTTCCTGATGATGCGATGGCTTTCCTCAAGTCCCGACGCAAGGGGAGTCCTTCCCCCCGTGGGCAGCTCCTCCAGCCTCCGGTAGGCCTGCTCCACGCTCCCCGTGGGTTCCAACAGGACTTCGGCCTGTTGGCCGCGAAAAGCGATAAAAGCCACTTTATCCCGCTTCTGGTAGGCGTCCATAAGAAGAGACAGCACGGCACCCTTGGCCTCCTCCATACGTCTGGCCGCCCCCATTGAGCCGGAAGCATCCACGGAAAAGACGATCAGGTTGCCGATTTTCTTTTCGCGGCGTCTGGTACGGATATCTGCAAGGGTAATGACGGGGCGGGTCCATCCTCCCTCGCCGACGCGGTGGCGCAAGGCTGCGGCTCGAAGCGTCGCATCCCACGCGATATCGGCATACTTCATTTCACTCCCCATGAGTGGAAGGCTTCCTACAGTCCTCCCTGCCTTTTGCAGCGTGGCCGTACGGGAGCGCCGTCCTGTTCCTTTGCGTTGCACCCGATCTTTTCTCAGCCGGATAGGCTTGATCGTAAATGATTCTCCAATGGCAAAGATCTGCTCCACATCTCCCAGCCCGGCTGATCCTGCTTTGTTGTCCTGGGGGGGCAACTGCGGAACTGTATCAAAAGGCTGCTCCTGTGAATGGGAGTGCTCTCTTTGTTCGTCTCCATCCGTCTCGCGCCTGGACTGCTCCTGTTCTTGCGAGGGGGAATGTTCGCCCCGCTCTTGCTCCTTCTGTTCCTGCGGGGGCGGGGGCGTCATACGGCGCCGATGCGCCAGCGCCAACTCCGCCGCCTCCAGCACGTCTTCTTCCCGAACATCCAGCCTTCCGGCCAGTGCCGCGAATGCGCGGGCCGTCCGCTCCAGAGCCAGCTCGCCACGATGCCCGGCGCAATGCGCTTCAGCGGCAAGCTCCGCCATCCGTTTCAGCAAAAGCCGAGGGATACGGACCTGCGCGACGAGCCGCTGCGCCTCACGGATGCGGACGGCAAGCGCGGCCTCCCGTTCCGCGTATTGAAGGAGAAATCCTTGCGGATCAGCGTCAAACCGCTCGCGGAGCCGCAAGACCTCCAGCCGCTCTCCTACATCGCCGGGCGCGGATACCGAAACCGCCAGCCCGAAGCGATCCAGAAGCTGCGGACGGAGCTCTCCTTCTTCCGGGTTCATCGTACCGACAAGAACGAAACGCGAAGGATGTTCTGCGGAGATGCCTTCCCGCCGAATACGGTTGACGCCCTCGGAACAGGCTTCGAGGATGATGTCCGCCACATGATCAGGAAGCAGATTGACTTCATCTATATACAGAATGCCACGGTGCGCGGCTGCGAGCAGTCCGGGCTGAAGGGCACGCACGCCCTCACGGAACGCCGCTTCCATGTCCAGACTCCCGGCCACCCGGTCTTCACTGGCGGACAAGGGAACATCCGCCAGCTGGGGCGCAAAGGCCACTGATGGCAGCGCCCCCTTCCGTTTTTTTCCCGCGCAGGAGGGGCAAAGCCATTCTTCCGGAGCAAGCGGATCACAGTGCCACGGACAGCCCGCAACAGCTTGAGATTGTGGCAGAAGCGAAACCAGACCGCGCACAGCCGTGGATTTCGCCGTTCCTTTTTCACCCCGCAGCAACACGCCGCCAATGCTCGGCAAAACGGCGTTGGCGAGCAAGGCGCGTTTGATCTTTTCCTGCCCTACAAGGGCAGTGAAAGGAAACACCCGCCATTTGCCGGACATCACCGCACCGCCTTCGCGGACCCGACATTCTGAAAGGGTTTTCTCCTCATCCTGTGCGGCAGAACCAGCCGGGCCGCCTGCATGACATCTTCTCTGGCGGCCTCGCCATCCCCACGCCATGCGGCGATGGCCTTGACGGTTTTCAGCATAACGATGTCCGCCCTGTGCCCGTCCACTTCCGTTTCAATAGCGAGTTCGACAATGGCGCGCATGACATCTTCCGGAACAGCGACGTCCCCGAGTTTCCGTCTGGCGGCGACAATCCGTTCGGCTATCTCGTTTTCCCGTTCCTGCCATGCGGCACGGAAGCCCACCGGATCATCTTCGAAGGCCGCACGGCGCGTCATCACCTGAAGCCGCGCTTCCGGTTCCGCCATGCCCCTGACCTCCACGCACAGACCGAACCTGTCGAGAAGCTGCGGGCGGAGTTCCCCTTCTTCCGGGTTCATCGTTCCAACAAGCACAAAACGAGAAGGATGCGACCAAGAAACGCCTTCACGCTCGACCGTGTTTACGCCCATCGCCGCCGCATCCAGCAATACGTCCACAAGATGGTCATCCAGCAGATTGATTTCGTCCACATACAGGATACCCCGGTTGGCATCCGCAAGGATCCCCGGTTCGAAACGCCGTCTGCCTTCACGGAGGGCCGTTTCCATATCCAGTGAACCGACGACGCGATCTTCCGTGGAACCGACCGGCAAGTCGACCACACGAACCTGACGCGAAATGGATTCAAGAGCTTCCTGCTCCAGACACCACGGGCACAACGCGTCGCCGTGGGGGTCGCATCCGCAGGGACACCCATCCACCACGTCGATTTCCGGGAGAATCGCTTCCAGAGCCCGCACAGCCGTGGACTTGGCGGTCCCTTTTTCGCCTCGTATAAGCACCCCGCCGATGCCGGGATAGACCAGATTCAGCAACAGGGCCTGTTTCAGCTCCTCCTGTCCGACAATAGCGGAAAAGGGGTAACGCTGGCGAAGTGTCTTCATAGCTTCTCCTTTGATCTTACTGATTGTTTCCGCGCACGACTTCCAGCGCCCGTTTCCATTCCGCCACATCGTCGGACGTGACGATGTCGATGGAACCTCCCTGAAATTCCCCACCGAACGCCTCCGTGCGGTCTTCCAGAGTTCCCTCTATATCCATGTAGGCCTCGCGCAGTTCGGCGAGCACATCAGGATCGGCTTTCCATAAATGCCGGGCTTCGGCCTCAAGCAGCCGACGGGCGATTTCTTCCAGCACCCACGGATTGTTTTCATCAAAAAAAGCCCGATTTTCAGGATCCAGCACGAAGGTTTTGGCGATATCGTCGAAAATCCAGTCATCGACGGCCTGCGTGGTGGCTTCCCACCCGTACACACGCCCGGTACGCTTGGAAATATCGCCCGCGCCCTTGTATCCGTGCCGCTTCATGCCCTCTATCCATTTGGGATTGAGCAAACGGGCCCGCACGACGCGGCGCACCTCGTCAGCCAGATCGCGTACCTGCACATGTTCGGGTTCACGCGTGTCGCCGTAATAGGTTTTAACCTGCCCTCCCCGGAAGTGCGACGCCGCGGCCGTCATGCCGCCGTGCGTCCCATAGTAGCCGCAACAGTTGAACAGATCGTGCTCGTCGCTGACCACCTTGTTGTAGGTGACATCCACTGTGGAGAGGCTGGCCTCCAGCGCCCTCGGGCGTTTGACCCCGAACGCGTCCTTGCCGTAGGCGTACCCGTTCCAATGGAGAAAAATGTCCGCGAGATCGGCTTCCGTCTGCCATGCGGACGCGTAGACGGCGAGATTGACCCCGGCCTGATAGGTTCCCGGCTCCGAAGAAAAAAGCCGGAAGGTCGCGGAGCGCCACGCGTCGGGATCATCAGCTTCGATAGCCGCCAGACGTTCCTGCGTATGTTTGCGGACAAAGTTGCTTTCCAGAGGCTCATCCAGCGCGGCGACGGCCTGTACCGCCGCATCCAGCATGTGCATGGCCGCAGGGAAACTGTCCCGAAGCAGACCCGATACGCGGACGGTAACGTCGATACGCGGGCGGTCCAGCTCTTCCAGCGGGATGACATCGAACCCTTCCACCATCCCGTTGCCCAGCCAACGCGGAACCACTCCGAGAAGATAAAGGAGCTGCCCCATCCCCTCGCCGTCGGCCCACATCATGTCGTTGCACATCCAGAACATGGCGACGTTCTCGGGGTAGCGCCCCTCTTCCTCCAGATGTTTGGCGATAAGCGCGCGGGCGAGGTTCTGCCCTACGCGCCACGCCGCACGGGTAGGCAGGCGTCGGGGATCAAGCGTGTAGAAATTCCGGCCAGTCGGCAAAATGTCTTCACGCCCCCGCGTAATGATGCCGGAAGGCCCCGGCAACACATAGTTGCCCGTGAAGGCGTTCAGCAAAGAACCCGTCTCGTCCGTAGCCTCCATCCGTTCGATGATGCCGAGAATCCTCCGCCCCACCGGAACAAGGCCCTCCAGCGCGTCCGGCACGAGGCACGCATCCCCCAGCAAGGAGCGGATACATGCGGGGAGAGCCTCAGGCTCCATACCCCCAATCAGCATTTCACATACGGCAACAAGCTGTTTTTCCACATTTTCCAACAGGCTGGTATGGCTCTGCCTAAGGCGCTTGTCCACTCCTCCCGGTTCAGCGAGCAGTGTTTCAAGCTCGAACCCTTGGGCTGTGCACAACCTTTTCCGTAACGAGTCGGCCTGTCCCGCATCGTACCGGACAATGGACGCGATAAACTGCGCCCGCCGTTTCCCCTGCGGCGTTTCCCCAAAAACGTGCATACCGTCTTCCATATGCGTATTGCGGAGAAGGCCGAGAGCCGCATGGATACGGGAGGCAAGGGTGGCGAAGTCGGGAGCCGTTTCAGGAGAAACCTGTGATTCCAGGTTGGCGGCAGCGATGCCTTCCCGGATCAGGTGTTCCAGCTGGTGCGCCCGGTTGGGATTCCCGGCGCGAGCCTGTTCCCATTCCCCAAGCGGGCGATCCAGCTCTTCCAGTGCTTCGTAGAGGCCGCTCTGCACCATAACCGTCTGCATGTGATCGACCAGTTCCGCATAGCTCCGCCGCTTGGCGATAACACCTTCCGGAGGATTATCGGAGTTGTAGATATAGACGTGCGGAACCTCATGCAGCGCAAGATCGGGGAAACAGGCACCGGACAGGCCGACGCTCTTCCCGGGAAGGAATTCAAGGTTGCCGTGCGTTCCCACATGCACCACGACATCCGCCCCGAAACCGTCCTGAAGCCAGCGGTAGGTCGCTATATATTGATGTGGAGGCGGTACGGAGGGATCATGCAATATTTTGCAGACCTGCCCGTCACACCGGGAGCCGGCGCATCCGCGCTTGGGCTGAATGCAGACCACGGCATTGCCCCATCGGACGCCAGTAACGAGGATACCCCCGTTGAGCACCATTGCGGCGGGAACACCGTTCATCGGTTCCCCCGGCGGATTGCCCCATGCCTCCGCAACCTTTTGCCTGACGTTTTCCGGGTAGGCATCGAACCATTGCCGATAGGTTGCAAGATCCACATGGGCGAG
>NZ_JH114231.1:236413-240719 GCF_000224655.1 Bilophila sp. 4_1_30 | reverse complement strand
CTCCATGATGGTTTCGATGAGCGCCGCACCGGACTCGGGGACATCCACGGCATATCCGGCCTGCCGCATGGCCCGGAGGATACGGCTCACCGACTCCAGAGAATCCAGCTTGGCGGCTCCGCCTACGGATGCCTCCACGGACGCGCAGGGATCACTGTTCAAAAGAAAGGCAACCCGACGTTCCGCCACGGGCTTGTTTCTGAGACGCAGCCAGCGGGCGATGCGGGAGGCGAAACGCTCCACCCGTTCGGGATGGGGCGTACGGCGCTCGATTTCGGTTCCGCTCACGCCGGTCTGGGACAAGGTGCCGCCACCGAGGAAAAACGGCTCAATGGCTCCTTCAAATTCGGGCATGGCGACGGCCCACGACACTTCGCTGTTCAGACCCTGCGGGTCGGCTTCCCATTCCTCAAGCGTTTTTGAGGAAGCGAAAACAGGCTGGAAGATCGGCACGCCGAGTTCACGGAAAACGCGCACGCTTTCCCGCGCCGGGGAATCGTCTCCGACAAACGCTGGCATATCCCCACCGTTATTGGTGAAGTACGGCAAAAACTTGACGAGGGCCCCGATCCGGCTCCCGCTCTCCCCAAGAAAGACCTCACGTGACCAGATCGTCGCCCCCTTGTTGCCCGTCGCCTTGTCCCGCAGTGTATTCGTAAAGGCCGGAAACACGCCCAAGCCCTTCGCTTCGAGGGCATGGACAAGTGCCGCTTCCACGTCGGGCATGTCGTTGACCCAGTAATGCCGACCGAACAGCAATCCGACCGTCCGTTCCGGATCCAAGCTCAGGCCGCGTTCCCGCGCATACCCCGCATACCACTCCAGATAGCCCCGCACCGTGGCAAAGGCGCGGACCGGCGCATCGGGATGCCAAAGCCCTTCCCAAGGAACGGGAACCGGTTCCGGAACCGCCGCGGCATCCGGCAACGCGTCCAGAAAACGGAACAGATTGCCGAGATTCTCCGCGCCGCCATAGGTCAGATAGCGATAAGCCGTCTGTGCCGTTTCGACGGATACCGAGGACAACGCCCACGCAGCCGGATCGTAGCTGACGCAGACCACCGGTACCGTCTTCCCTATCAGGCGGATGCCTTCATCAAGCTGATCCCACAGCGCGTCCGTTGTCCGAAACACGAAAAGCGCTGTGGCGGAACGCATGATTTCAAGGCAGCGCTCCACGCCGTCCGGATCCTCCAGCATACGGGAAGACAGGACGCGCACCGAGGGCATCCCAGGGCGAGAGGCTGCGGACATCAATGCGCCCACATGACTGGACCAGGCGACACAGACAACGGACATGCATTCCTCCTGAAAAGGATACGGGAAGGGGCGCGGCAACACTCGCAGCCCCTTCCCAGTCATGTAATGGAGGGAGACCCATTACAATTTTTAGAACCCGGCCTCCAGACCAACGAAAAACATGTTGATCGGAACGCGGGAACCGTTTGTATAGCGGATTTCATCCTTCGTGGTGATGCCCTGCATTTCGATGAAAGGTTCCAGCCAGTATCGCTCGTAATCAAACCGCCTGGACAGCTTGAACTCGCCCAGCCAGAAGTTGCCCTCGGCGATGTCACCGTTGTCCGTCTGATCCTGCCAGATGCGGCCCAACCATGTGGCGCTGGCCTGCAGCGTAAACCAGTCGGGATGCGAGAACGTAAACCCAAGGCTCGCCTTGCGCGTGGGAACATTGTGCAGATGATTTCCCTGATTGGCTCCGGAGCGGATTTCCGGGCGCAGCGCGGTCCCTTCGGCAAAAAGCTTCAAATACTCGTTGTATTGGTAGTGGATGTTGGCTTCGATGCCTGTGATGGTCACCTTGTCGATGTTTTCCTTCATCTTGATGTTGTAGCCGTCTTCCTTTCCCTTCGGGACGTTGGCGATGTAATCCTCGGCCCACGTCTTGTAACCGGTCACATTCAGGGTCAGCCTATCCGTGGGATTGACGTCCACACCGACATCCCACGTCTTGGACAGTTCGGGTTTCAGGTTGGGATTGCTCTTATAGCGGCTCGAACCGATGATGGAACCGCCAAAAAGATCGTTGAGCGTCGGCGCGCGGAACGCCTCGCCGTAGTTGGACCGGAACACCACAAGGTTATCCCACGGATCCACGCGTACGCCGAGCTTGGGGGAAAACCGCACGTTGCTGGCCGAAGCGAAATCCTGTTTGTCGGGATTCACCTTGTCATTGGTGTCTTGAAGGTATCCCTTGCTCCGCCAGTAGTCGTAACGAACGCCGGGTACGACGGTCAGCTTGCCGTCCAGAATCGATATTTCATCCTGGAGATAACCACTCAGGTTCAGCTCCTTGCCGCCCTTCTGAGTATAGCGGGTCGAAGTGAAGTAGTTGGACTCCGAATCGAATTTTCCCCAAGAGCCAGCAACCCCGACCGTAAACAAATGCATGTCGCCAAGGGCAAACGTGTTGCTTTGATCCCAAGAAACGGTCCGCATCTTGGAAGGGGCTTCGGACGTTTTGACCGTCTTGCTGGCATTGTCATAATCGGACTTGGTGAAGTCGCCCCGAACGGAGAAACTGCTGTCCACTGCGCCAAAATCCTTATGCAATCTGGCACCGATGCCCTGATGCTTATTGCTGTACAGGTTGAAGTCTTCGATGTGCCATCTACCTGTATTTTCAAACGAGGACATTTCTCCGTGTATGGAGAGATCCGCGGTTTCGTCGAAACGGTAATTCAACGCCAACGCCCCGTTGTAGTTCTCCACCTTCTCTCGTGCACTGTTGAATTCGTTCCGGTTTGAACCGGCTTTGGGGCTGTGTTCCGGCAGGACGTTGAAACCGCGCGACTTCAACATGCTGCCGGAAATGGCGTAGCTGAATTTGTCAATGGCCCCGGTATGGTAGAGTTTGTTCTGCCATGTGTTGTAGCGTCCGAACTTGGTGCCGACCGTGGTTTTGAAACCTTCTTCCGTCGGTTTTCTCGTGATGATGTTGATGACGCCGCCCATCGCGCTGGAACCGTACAGCGCGGAAGCGGGCCCGCGCACTACTTCGATGCGCTCCACGGTATCGAGGCTGATGGTGTCCCAGTTGAAGATATTGTTCCCCGCCGCCATAACAGGAAGGCCGTCCATAAGCACCAGCACGCGCCCGTTGACGTCGTCACCGCCCATACCACGGATGATCACCTTATTCTGCGTGCTCGTACCATAAAAGGAACGTGCCGAATCGACGGTAACGCCCGGCATCGTGCGCATGACGTCCAACACGTTGTTGGCGGGCATCTTTTCGATCTGTTCGCGCGTCACCACGGAAACGTCCGCCGTCGTTTCACCAAGGCTGTGTTCCGTTTTGGTCGCTGTGACGACGACCGGCTTCATGGTCGCGCTGACGGTTTCCTCCGCAAGTACGCCTTGCGGGAACAAACACAGAGCCCCCAACAACGCGGCCAGACAGGTTCCTTGCTTCTTCACTGTTCCATGTCCTCTTCTTGAAAAATCCCTGAACGGGACGGAAAAACCGCCCCCTCCTCTGTCGTATCGGGAAACCACAGGGAAACCTGCGGATTGTCCTCGGCATGGAACGCGCACATGGGAAGACCATAAACCGAGGCGATGCGTTCGCCCGTCAAAACATCCGCCGGAGCGCCGGAAGCCACGATCCCCCCATCCTTCATGAGAAGGATCATATCGGCATAGCGGGCGGCAAGATTGATGTCGTGCATGGAAAGGATGACGCCCTTGCCCTGCTTCGTGGCAACACGGCGAACCGTTGTCAGTACTTCCACCTGATGACGGAGATCCAGGCTGCTGGTGGGCTCATCAAGAAGCAGCCAATCCGTCTCCTGAACAAGAGCGCGAGCCAACGCAACCTTCTGGCGCTGCCCTCCGGAAAGGTTGGCAAGAGAACGCTCCGCGAGCGCATCCAGATCCAGCCGGGAAAGAACCGTCCCCGTCAACGCTACATCGGAAGGGGAAGGCCCCCACACAAACCACGGTTTGCGTCCAAGCAATACGAACTCAAATACACTGAGCGGAAAACGCAGGGACACATCCTGCGGGATATAGGCGAGCTTGCGGGCACGCCTCTGGGCGGTCATGCGTCCTATCGGCATACCCGACAGGAGTATTTCGCCAGAGGAAGGTTTCAAGATTCCCAGCAACAGCTTGAGGAGCGTCGTTTTTCCGGTTCCGTTGGGACCGAGAACGGCACATATCCCACCGCTTCGGAACGTGAAGGAAAGGCCCCCAAGGAGGGGCCTCCCTGCCGGATAAGCAAAAGCAGATCGCGGAGTTCAAGCATGATTCTGCCCTTTCCGCTATCAACAGCCAGAAGAAGAAA
>NZ_JH114231.1:225925-236296 GCF_000224655.1 Bilophila sp. 4_1_30 | reverse complement strand
CACATCGGAAAAGGTAACAAGGGACGCCCCAAACAACGCCGCACCGGGAATCAGGAAGCGGTGTTCGGCACCAAGGGCAAGACGTGCAATATGCGGGGCAACCAGTCCGATAAAACCGATAACTCCGGTAAAGCATATAGCCCCTGCCGCCATGAGCGAAGCGGCCAGAATCCCGCCGATACGCAAACGCCGCACATTGACGCCCAGCGACGAAGCGGTTTCTTCACCGGCAAGCAACGCATTGAGATCCCACGACAGTTTCAGTGCGAACGGTACCGGAAGCAGGATCATGACAGCGGCCATCCCCAACTCCGACCATCCCACGCGCCCCAAATTGCCGAACCCCCAAAAGACAATCGCCTGTACCTGATATTCCGTGGCAACATATTGCAGCAACGAGGTCGCGGCGGAAAACAGGAACATAATGGCAACCCCACCGAGGATCAGCGTTTCAGGACGGCTGTCGCGCAGTCGGGCAAAGCCCAGTGCCGCAAACGCCGTCAATGCGGCGAATACAAAAGCGTTCCCCGCCATCCCCCATTGCGATGCCCCGCCCAGTAGAATAGCCAGTGCGGCACCGAAGGCCGCACCTGAGGAGATGCCCAGCGTAAAAGGAGAGGCCAACGGGTTCCGCAGTACCGCCTGTGCCAGCGTTCCACTCATGGCAAGCCCGGCTCCCACCAACGCCCCCATGAGCACTCGGGGAAGGCGCAAACGAACAAAGAGCGCCAACTCGTGTTCAGAGAGCCCCAAGGGAAGGCGCACTACACCGTTTCCCACACTCATCCCCAAAAGGAGCATACACAACGCCACCAAGGCGAGCAGCCCCAAAAGAAGATTCTGCCGTTTACGGCGAGCAAGGTAGCGAGCAGCAGGAATGACATGCATCTCTTCAATCTCATTTGAGTATTATTTTTATTAAAAAAATGTCACCCAAATAGGTAGCACACTCTCTACAATTGTGCTACTTCTTTTTTCGTGTTCGACGAGGTTCCTTACGCCCTCATCTCTTCCCAATACCCCCAGCGACAGGCTCCTGACTGATGATTCAGACTGAACATATCACAAAATCGTTTGGCCGAACCCGCATCCTGTCCGGCATAAGCCTGCATGTGAGGGATCGGGAACTTGTGGCCTATCTCGGACCGAACGGAGCCGGAAAGACAACGACCGTACGTATCCTGTCCGGTCAGGCACGGGCCGACGGCGGCACCGTCAAGCTTGCCGGGCGCGACCTCACCGAACACCCGTTGGAAGCCAAGGCATTGTGCGGTGTCGTGAGCCAGCATCTCAATCTGGATGCGGAACTTTCAGTACGGGAAAATCTGGACATTCATGGACGCCTTTTCGGCATGAACGCATCCGAGAGAAAGGAAGGGATCACCAGTTTGCTTGAAGTCGTCGAAATGGAACACAAGGTTGACGTGCTGACGAAAACGCTTTCGGGGGGAGAGAAACGGCGTATCATGCTGGCGCGGGCCTTAGTGCATAAGCCCCGCATCCTCTTTCTGGACGAACCCACGGTAGGGCTTGATCCGCTCATCCGCCGAAAACTCTGGGGCTTGATCAAACGCATCCAGCAGGAAGGCACAACCATCCTGCTGACGACGCACTACATTGAAGAAGCGGAATTTCTTGCCGATCGGGTTATCTTTCTCGACAAGGGACGCATCGTTGCCGAAGGCACACCGCACGCACTCATGAACCGGATCGGGCAATGGGCCCTTGATGTACAGCACAACGGCCTGTTGACGCCCCGCTATTTCAGCAATCGCAACGAAGCCGCCGAAACCGCCACACGGGAACACGAATCCAGCACGGTGAGAAGGGTCAGCCTTGAGGACGCGTTTCTGAGCATTACGGGACGCAAAGTTTCAGGGAGTGCACAGTGAAACTGCTCCGTGGCATGACGGCCGTATACCTGCGCGAAATGCTCATCCTCAGACGCCGCATTCCCAAACAATTTGCTTCGTGGCTCGTCTCGCCGCTTCTGTATCTGGTGGCTTTCCATTACGCCATGAGTGATACGCTCGTCGGCTCGCGCCCCTATGCCGACTTTCTTTTACCCGGGCTCGTAGCCATGAGCAGCATGACCCAAAGCTGGGCCATCGCCAGCGACATCAACATCAGCCGCTTTTACTGGCATACCTTCGATGAATTTCAAACAGCCCCTCTCCATGCCGTGGCCTACGCCACCGGAGAAGTATTGGCGGGGATGACCCGTGCCGTACTGGCCTGTCTGGTCGTTATGGGGATCGGAATGCTCGGCGGTATCCAAATCGCCTACGGAGCACCAGGGCTCTGGCTCGCGCTGCTGTTGAACGCGTGGTTCTTTTCAAGCCTTGCCGTAGCGCTTGCCATGCACGTCAAAGCCCATGCGGATCAGGCCCTGCTGTCCAATTTCGTCATCACGCCCATGGCCTTTCTCGGAGGCACATTCTTCCCGCTGGCTCGCCTCCCCGGTTGGGCTCAACATGTTCTGGAACTCCTTCCTCTTCCCCATGCGGCGCAGGCCATGCAAGCCGCCGCCATTGGTCAGCCCGTGCGTTTTCTTTCCTACGGCCTGCTTTTTCTTGGTGCCGGCGCCGCGTTTGCGTGGGCCATCTTCAGTGTCAGGAGCGCACAGGGATGAACCTGTCAGGAGGGCGCTGTTTCTGCCTCATGTTGGGCGTGTCGCTTTTGGCACATGGAGGACTTTTCCTCAATCGTCCGCCGTTGGCACGTCTTTCCAAACCTGAAGCGGCTCCGCTCTCTCTGCGCCTCGCCGTAACGACAGCTCTACCCGTGCCGACCGATACGGTGGAATCCAGCCCGCAAAAGTCCCCACTCGCTTCGAAAGAAAGAACTCTACCCAAAACAACCCCTCAGCGAGAGTCTCCACCGCCTAAAAAGCGTTCCACCCACCAAGCCGAAACTGGAAAACGGAGAACAGCCCCCCCAAAAACAGCAACACCGCCAGAGCATTCCCGCGCACCACAGGCTCAATCGGCAAAGGCCCCCGCACCTCCCTCTCCACAACACACCGTACAGCCGGCACAAGGAAAAACGGAAGCAACCGCCCCCGGCGCACGTCATTCGACGCCGTGGACGGGCCGAAATTCCTCCAGCCGCCAGCACCGCGTTACCCACGGCTGGCGCAACGCAAAGGTATCGAGGGGCAGGTGCTCATGGAATTGATGATTGACGCGGAGGGGCGTTTGATGAGTGCGTCCATAAAAAAAAGCGGCGGGAACGGATTCGATGAAGCGGCCCTTGAAGCCGTCCGGAAGGCCATTTTCCGCCCCGCGACCCATAACGGACGCCCGGCAACCTGTATCGTCCTCCTTCCCATCCACTTCACGCTGAGGAATGCCTCATGAATTTTCTCGTGTCCTTTGCCGATTTCTTTGCCAAAGGCGGCCCGCTCATGTGGCCCATTCTCCTGTGTTCCGTACTCGCTCTCGCCATAGTCCTGTTCAAGACGCTGGAATATACAACAGCCCTGCATACGCTCGGAAAAATCAAACGGGGCGACTCCATTCCCCCACCTTGGTTTTTGGCACCCATCTGCGAACGACTTGGGACAGCCGACGAAGAAACCTTATCCCTCACAGCGAACAGGCAGGTCAGGAAGCTGGAGCGGGGGCTTGGCGTCCTGGAGTTGATCACGACGATCGCACCCATTCTGGGGCTTACCGGCACAGTGACAGGAATGATCAGCACATTTCAGGCAATAGGGGAACACGGATCACGGGTGGATCCTTCCATGCTCGCCGGGGGTATATGGGAAGCCCTGATCACGACGGCTGCCGGATTGCTGGTCGCCCTTCCCGCGCATGTCGCCTATCATTTCCTTGAGAACCGTCTGTCTGAACTTATCCAGACCGTTCAAGAAATCGTTGACGTTCGCCGCATCGCCTCCTGTGGGATATCCCATGGAAATTAAACGGCGCACACGGGCACGCAACAACATGAGCATTACACCGCTTGTCGATGTGGTGTTCCTCTTGTTGCTGTTTTTTGCTCTCACTCTCCATTTTTCTCCTGAAGAGGCCATCTCCGTAGAACTGCCGACTTCTTCATCGGCAAAACAACAAGCGGAAACGGAGATTATCCTGACAGTCCCCCCAGAAGGGATGATCCGTCTGAATGGAAAAGATGTCCCATCACAATCTCTGGAAACGGAACTCGTCAGCCTGCGGAAGATTGATGAAAAACAAGCCGTACAGGTACGCGCAGATCAAGAGGTAGAAGTCGGTAAACTTGTGGCAATCATCGATGCAATCCGCAACGCCGGATTTCAGCATTTTGATCTGATGACGCAACAAGTTAACCGCAAATAATAATGGACTCTTTTTGATCTTCATTCTATCTTTGGTCTTTGCAGGAGTAAACATTTTCGCACTTGATGGCGTCAAGTTGTCGCAGCAACCGCAGCCGGAATGAATGGACACATTTCCAAGCCCATCGACACCACATTGCTATACCAGACACTCGCCGAGCACCTGTAGAGAGAGCTAATTCCTCATAAACAAGAAAGCTCCTCCATCCAAACGGGTAACCGCTTCCGCCTATTCCTCGATCCCTTCCGAAAACAAACAGCCTCGCATGGCAAAACGCCATACGGGACTGTTTCCTCATCCGGATGCCTGATTCCGAAACAAGATGGGGCCTACCACCCAAAATGAAACGAAGGCTGTCCCCACTGTCGGCTGAGAACCTGTAACAGGCAGCAGGCTACACGGGAAAATGCCGCCCCAATGAAATGCTTCAAACACATTTGCCGTCATTCTCTATGAGTAAGCTTACTTTATCCAGTGAGCCAATACCTGATAAAGAAGATTGATGTTCAGAGGTTTTGCTACGTGGGCATTCATACCCGCGTCCTGGGCTCGCTGAATATCTTCGGCAAAGGCGTCCGCGGTCATTGCGATGATAGGAATGCTTTCAGCATCTTTTCTTGGAAGTTTTCGGATACTCCGGGCGGCTTCATACCCGTTCATAACCGGCATCTGAATATCCATAAGGATGGCGTCATAATAATTTTCGGCGCTCGCCTGCATCTTTTCAACAGCGATTTTTCCGTTCATGGCCTCTTCTGTGGAGGCTCCCGCCATTGCGAGCACTTCTCTGGCAATTTCGGCATTCAGTTCGTTATCTTCCACAAGCAAAATACGTTTGCCTGACAGATCGGCAGTTGCGGAGTCACATCCGTGAGCCATATCCTTACCGGACTGCGGGATGACGAACTGTTCCAGAACATACAATAAACGGGATCGGAACAGCGGCTTTGCGATAAATTCACTGACACCGGCCTGACGGGCCTCCTGCTCTATCTCAGACCAGTCATACGCGGAAAGGATGATGACGGGCACCGTTGGCCCCCATTGGGAACGGATGCGCTTTGTGACTTCAACGCCATCCATGCCGGGCATTTTCCAGTCGACGATAATCGCAAAGTAGTCCTGTCCCCGTTCGCGCGCTGAATTGATCCGCTCGATCCCTTCTTTCCCGTTCAATACCCACTCGCTCCGCATCCCGGCATCATTCAGGATAAGGCAAACGCTCTCGCAGGCGGCCTGATCGTCGTCCATGATGAGGATGGGGAGCCCCTTCAGTTCCTGGATCACATCCTTATTCTTTATCTGCTTTTTCAGATGGAGAATGACCGTAAATGTTGTCCCCTTGCCCCATTCGCTGGAGACATTGATCTCACCGCCGAGTATATTCACGATGTTGCGGGTAATCGCCATGCCGAGCCCAGTCCCGGGGATTTTCTCCTGTCTGGCTTCATCGGCACGCTCAAAGGGTAAAAACAAACGCTCCAGAAATTCAGGAGTCATACCCATTCCGTTGTCTTTGAAGGCAAACTGGAATGTACTATACGGCTGGGACTCGTCATGGATTTCCAATATGCTGAAATCAATAGTCCCGCCCTCAGGTGTATATTTGATGGCATTGGACATCAGGTTGGTGAAGATTTGTTGCAGGCGTAGAGGATCTCCAATGATGTCTTCGTGGACAACATCCTTAAGATGAACATGCAACGTATGTTTCTTTTGTTTTAAAAGCGGTTGCAGCGCCAAGAGAACATTTTCCACCAGTTCAGCAAGGTTGAACTCGCTTTCGCTCACTGAGAGCTTGCCGCTTTCTATCTTGGACATGTCAAGCACTTCATTAATGAGATCAAGCAACAGGTTGGATGATTTGGTGATTTTATTCAGGCACTCCAACATGCTTTCCGCATTATGCACATTCGCTTTGGCGATTTCCGTCATGCCGACGATACCGTTCATGGGAGTGCGGATATCGTGTGACATGCTGGACAAAAATTCACTTTTGGCCTGGTTCGCCTGATTTGCACTTTCGCAGGCATCCTTCAAAGCCTGCGTATATAAGCTTTCCTTCAGTCGCGCCTCCGTGACATCCTTGGCGATGAGAAGCCCAAGCACATTTCCGGTCCGTTCATCTTTGGTCAGGATAATATTCTGCTTGATGAACATAGGATGTTTCCCATCGGAAACGAGCCTATATTCCAGATCGTCTTCCATTTTTCCCTTCTCGAACAATTCGTGAAAACGCTCCGGGGCCATTTTTTCAAGGACAAGCTGCCGATCCTCAGGGACTACGCTTTCCTCCACCCAACATTGGATAAAAGCATTGAAAGGCACAGGGGATGAAGAAAAATGCGATAAGGCCGCATTCAACATACCGTTGGAACAGAGGATGGATTCTATCCGGTCACGGCTCACATCAAAAGAGAACGCAATATCAGCATTGGAAACAATAGCCTGTTTATATTGCGCTTCATTATCGTACCGTTCTCTCGTACGCAAATAAATACTCACTACGAATAAAAGGCAGATGAGAGAAACACCGCACAGTGTGAATGCTTTTTTTAAAATGCTATCCGCATCCTGAAGTATCACATTATTGGGAATGATGGAAACAAAATACCAATTCTGGAAATGCAAAGGAGTATAACAGAGAACTTCTTTCCCTCGCTCTCCATGAAAAAGCATCGCTCCTGTTTTTCCTTCCTTCATTTTCTGGCTTAATCCATCGAGATCATTTTCCGCATGAGAACGGAACAGATCATAGATATTTACAAAGCTTTTATTGCTAGCTGGATGGAGGGAACGGAGGATAATGTCCCCCGATTCGTTGACGGCATAGCAAAAACCCGCATTATTATAAAAAGCGGGTGAATACTTATTATAGAAGTCCTCAATGGGGGTACTTTTCAGAATAAGCGCACGCTGCCCATCTTGAAGCATGATGGAGACGTACGCGCTCAGGACGCGCCTTCCCGTCATGGGGTTGATATAGGGACCTACGATGCCGCTTGTCGTAGATGGATCATCCAGCACAGTTTTGACTTCTTCAGGCAGCCCTTTGACATCAGGCCTACACCAAGTTCCATCTTGAGTCACAAACTGAATGGGGTAACCTGAATAAGAAAACTGCTGGAGTTTGTTACAAAGAGTTTCCGTACCTTTTGATTTGAATACATCTATTTCCTGCGCCAGTGTAAAAAGGATTTCCTTGTCCCGCTTCAGAGCCCTTTCCAGCCCGTTGGCTCCTTGCTGCGTTGTTTCGATAAGGTTCCTGACCGCATTGTTCCATAAGGCTTCCTGCACTGTTCGGATGAAAGACAATGCGAAAAAGACCATTAACAAGGTCGATATGATTATCGCCCCCATTACGTAACCATTTTTTCTGATTGTTCGGAGAGGAAATTTCACAAGTTACCTCCCGATATGGCATCCGAAACGGCGTCATCGAGATATCCGAGCGCCTGTTCCGTTGTCGCCCCTTTCAAAATACTGAGGGAGGCCAAGCGGGATATCTCCCAGATGGGAAACGCAAAACGGCTATCGGCACCGACGATAGCCCGCCCGCTTCGGAGATTTTCTCCGATGGCTTGTAGCAAGGGTTCTTCCAGAGAAACGCTTTTCATCGGGCTAAAAGACGCCTGACCGGCACAAAAACGGTTGATGGACTCTGGGCGTATCAAATAACGCAAGAAACTCTTGGCTTCGGGGAGATGTTTTCCATGCGCATTGAGTGCAAGCCGGGTATCGATATTGACGACAAGAGCCGTCCCGTCTTCCAGAACAGGGTAAGGGACTATCGTATACTGAAAACTGACCAGCTTTTTCAGCCGGACAGAGGCCCACACGCCAGTGAGCATGAACGGGGACTCACCTTGAGAGAATTCTATGAGATCATCTTTAGTCTTTTCCGTAGCCAACGCGCGTTTGCGATCTATGTAGCCATGTTCACAAAGGTATTCCAGTAATTCAAAGCCACTGCGCAAATACGTACTCAAGGGAAACTTGCCCGTATTGATTTCGGAAAAAGTGGCTTCACCGGACTGATAGAGAGCGGGCATTCCCCGTGCCATAACAAGCGTTTTCAATGAAATGTCATTATTTGCGATAATAGGGGTAATGCCCGCTTCACTGAATACCTTACAGGCGTCAAGGAACTCCGTTATATTATTCGGAACTGAAATCTGATATTTTTTCAATAGATCCAAATTACAATAAAGCCCAAATGCGGAAACGCTTGTAGGCAAAGCAAAAACGGAGCCGTCTTTTTCCCGTATCTGCGACAACGTTAAAGCTGAATACTCATTGATTTCATTTAGTTCAGAAAGATCAACAAGGTTTCCTCCCTGCGATAGTGCGAGAAGGGTATCCTGATTTATCATAAAGAGGTCGTCGCCATTCTCCGTCTGCATCCGCCTTTCCAAGACAGGAAAATACGCTCTACCCTTGATACCTTCATAAAGAACATTGACGGTCTTATTCTGATTCATGAATTCAGTGATAAGTTGCTCAATAGTACGGACATTGTCCGTTTCCCATTTAAATCCGAAAAAAGTGAGTTGAATATTGTTTTTGCTGTCAATATATTCATAACTGACGGGATGATACTGCTGAGGGAAAAAGACTGCCCAAGAAAGGGTAATAATGGTTACAAGAAAAGAAAAAAGAAGAAAAAATTTTTTCATAAAATACTCGGCACATAAAGGGAGTAACAGACAATATTTTTTTTAATACTATGTTTATGGATATATAAAATAACACTTTTTCAAAGGCAAACTTTCATCAAAATATTTTTTAATATTTTACAAATTCATTTTTTTGTCAACTGCGAATACAAATAAATTGTATTGTCCAACAGTCTATCACCAGACACGAAATGATATATTATTGAAGCATACGATATTGCAGCATCATATTTTATATTGCTATTCTATATGGTTATTACTCTATTGTTTTTGCAATACATTGCAAAAAGGCAAACGGCAGATCAGGACACACTAAGCCTGATAGAATCATTAGCAAATATCACATAAAGCTTTTATTCAGACATAAACGCCATTACGGCATTCTTATTTATAATCAAAATTTAAACTATTTGAACATACAAAATATTTTTATATACAATAATAGTATATATAAGTCAATATAAAGAATATTTTTTTGGATGATCACCCCTATATTACAGTTATATTGTATACCAGTATGTTCTCATTTTAATTTATAACAATGAAATATACGTTTCTGAAGGTCGAGTTCTAAAAAAACACTTAGCCCATCAATGCCTTCATATCGTTTGCAATCTCTTAGAAGACAGTTCTAGAGAACTGTTATTCGCTGATTATCGTCAATACACAGAGTGCGGGTGCTAGTGTAGTGTTCCAGAACGCGGGCGCGCAGGACAATAACAGGTTTGTGAGCATAACACATTGAAGGCGTTCGGTGTTCATTCTCTGCGGAGAATTCAGTAAGGCCCCCTTGGCCCGAAAGACAGCTTCGAGGCAACGGGTACGTTGGACTTCTCTATCAAGATGGTAGGATCCGACGCAGACCTCCTGAGTGGAGGTATCGAGCATAACCGCGCTCCTTATCGGTATTTGTTTCTAGGGAAAAATTATTTTCCTATTTAATATATTAAATTTATTATTTTTTGTTTATCACATACTGTTATATGCCTTCCAAAAACCAAAACAAGCTTCCCTCATGTGCCGATTAAACGGAGTAGTTCCGGGGCATTCGTCTTGCCGTAGACCAAATGGGAATCGCGTACCACCTCTTCAGCAAAGGCCTTGGCCTGTTCATAGGTGTCCTTTTTTCCCTCCACTACATACCGCTTCTGCGCCACCATCTTCATTTTTTCCGTCGCGGGACGTACGGAAGGCCGCCAGTCGAGGGAACCGCAGTTGAAACGTTCCGCCACGCTATGGGGTGCCCCATAACCTTCATCAATTTGTTCCAGAGCCGAGCCGACGTACCGCCCGCCACCTGCTCGCGCATTTCTTCCATGTATGCGTCGGTGATCAGCGCGTCGCCGTACAATTCCTAAATAAGCCGGGCTCCC
>NZ_JH114231.1:210733-225663 GCF_000224655.1 Bilophila sp. 4_1_30 | reverse complement strand
AACCGCGGTTGAAACGTTCCGCCACGCTATGGGGTGCCCCATAACCTTCATCAATTTGTTCCAGAGCCGAGCCGACGTACCGCCCGCCACCTGCTCGCGCATTTCTTCCATGTATGCGTCGGTGATCAGCGCGTCGCCGTACAATTCCTAAATAAGCCGGGCTCCCTCTTCCAAAAGCCCCTTGCTCTTATCGCCGGTAAACCGTCTGGCATACTGGTTGACGAACCCCACGGCCTCAGGTGAAGGAATACGGTGGCGGCAACGGATGTTCATGACTCCACGCTGATTCCGATGAGGGTGTCTTCCTTGCTCTCCAACCATCCGGCATCCATGTTTCTCTGGATAGGCATGTTGGCCTGAGAGCCATCCTTGTGCAGGTAGCCCTGTTCCTGTGTCATTCAAAGAAACGGTTCTCCCCGATGTCATAGCCCGTGGCTTGGTTAATGAACTTTGCCATTTCCCCCACGAGGATGCTGATCTTGGCGACCTCGATGGATTCAACAAAAAACACCTTGGGCCTGGCCTCCTTCATCCTCTGCTCCAGCACGAGGGGCTTCCGTTCTTCGAAAAGCCGCTGCTCCTCATTATCCGGCCACGCCCGCGCGGCCTCCGCCGAATTCCTAAAGTTCGGAAGCACCGGGGCACCGCAGCAACCGGTCTTGCGTATGGACGAGATGACCACATACACAGTTCAGCGTTTGACCGCTTGGCCTCCGCCTTACGTGACCGGAGGACGAGGGAATACAGGCTGGGTCCGGAAACGACGGACATTTCCTGTTTGCCGCCGGGGGTGTCGATACTGTCGCCCCCTTCCCGTCGTCACCCAAGGCGGTGATCACATCCCCGGCATTGCCGATGCCAAGGCAGGCGCATACGTCCCGTGCCACAAACCATAGAATACCACCCCTTTCGACGACGCGCACCTGCCTGAATTTGCCGTTCTGAAAAATCTGCAATCCGGTCAAAGGTCGCAACGCCCCCGGCAGGTTCCCCTCCAACGCTCACAGCAACCAGGCGACACAGAAGAAAGATTATGGAGTAGCAATCCGCTGAACAGAAAAATGAAGCCCTCACGCGGAGAGTTGCGGCACTCGAAAAGGAACTTGCTTTGCTGAAAGCCTCGCTTGAAAAAAACGGTGTTCTTAAATCCTGTCTGGAGACTGCGGCCCTTCAGCATCGGGCGAACCGGACAAAAGGTTGAAGGAGCATCACTAAAGGTGGGGCGCTGGTCCCCACCTTAAAGAACACGCCCAGCAGACTATCCTCAATACGATGCTGGAGCTTCACAGTTCTTCCTCGGAATCGTACAGCAGCGTGCCGCCCAAGTTGAAATTGACCTGACATATGTATTTCTTCGGTGTATTCATGCCGAAGCCTCCTTTTCAGGATCGTTTGAAAAAATTCAGGAGCTAAAAAAAGCAAATCAAAGAGTTGAAGAAATGGGAGGGGCATCTGGAAGAACTCGCCGTGCGGGAGAAGGCCTGTCCCATCCCTCAAAGTAAAGAATCCGATTCTTTAATAGGGGGAACGGGGTGAGCTATGGTATAGGTGGGAATTGAATGAATTTCCTCTGCTCCTCCTTTGGAGGGGCTTTTTTTGCGCCAAAATTACCAAATAGAAAATATTTCTTAACTAGATATTTGTGTCTGGGGTTGGGAAAACAGAGATCCCCACGGTGTCCCTGACACGACACCGTCCAATAATCACAGGAAATAACAAAATATTTCAGAGAAAATGAAATGCATGAAATCCTCATGCCATTGAGCACCAGCTGGTGCTCAATGGAAACATGCCCACAAGACCCATCGCAGTCTCCGTGGGCAAGCCCTACCATCAGATCCTGATGCGCGAGATAAATTCCGATGATCTCGACGCAAAGCTCGGAATCGAAACCTTCATGGTCATCATTGACACTACGGGCGACTCCGTCCCACTCAACGTGATGGTGCAGAAGCTCGGCTATAGGCTTGTTCCCGTGGATTGACGAGCCTTGTATGCACGAGGCGGCGCACAACATTCGTCGCCTCAAACCATGCAACGGCCTGATGTACATGAATGTGCGCACCCACGCGCGTCATATGATATTGCGTATATTATTTAAAGCCATTGGATTTTATTGTTCTATTTAGCATATACAAAGGCTCTATACGATCCATATTGTGCTTAATTTAACGTATATACTATAAAACGGGAACCAATTTGTGTATAATCGTTACTCAATTGACCAATTATTTTATTCAATATATATCCACATAAAATTCATAGGGCATTCTTCAAATTTCAAAAATATTTTTAGGGAGTGATCATGAATGAATTTTATCAAATTATTCAAGATTCTGTATCACGGAATCCCATCGGAGCGAAAGCTGTCGCTGTAAAAATCGGCAAACCGTACTCCACTATGATGAGGGAAGTGAACCCCAATGATAAAGGTGCAAAAGTAGGTGCCGATACTCTTATGGATATCGTAAGAGCAACTAAGGACATAAGCCCTCTTGCATTCATGGCGAAAGAGCTCGGGTACAGGCTTGTACCTGTCTCAAAAGATGAAGGAGAGGAAGGTTCGGCTACATTATGATATAACCATACATATTATTAGCATAAAAATATAGCGACAAGCTACCGACAAACGGGTAGCTGTTTTTTTGCAAAGGCGGTTCTCCGGAGCCGTCTTTTTTCATGCCCAAGGCACGGCTCAATGGTGTCAACCTCAACTTTTACAGGCTGACAAGAACTCAAAAAAGAATCAAACTCCCTTTCGGGATTTGAGGTTTCGCGCCCAGCTCGAAAACGACATCGCAAGCGCGACGGGATTCTATCCCGCCCCCTCCCCCCGGCGGCGAAGTCTGCGTGGGCAGATGGCGCGGCATCAGGAGCGGGTTCGTCAGGGAGGCTCCAACCGGTGACAACTTGCCACCGGTTGTCGTTGGCTTTTTTCGTACGATAGTCGTAAAATAAAAAATGAATAATGAATTTCGTATAGTTTGATTTAGAAAAAAACACGAAAATGGTATCCATCTTAGTAGTAGCAATAAGCAGAGCCTACCCCAAAAAAGAGCGAGCTGACAAAAAATAATATGAGACGGCAGGAGACTTCGTGAGATAAAAGATGAGGAAAAAGTAAATACTCATAAAATGTTATGGGTATTCAGGAAGCCTCATGAGATTCAAAAAAACGGAGGCTTGGCAAGCCATTGAACAACGGCTACGCAAGCTCAAAAAAACTCCTACGAACATGAGGAAGAGGAATACTCAAACGATGTCGGGTATGCCGCTAATGCCGCTGAGGATGCATCTGCAGCACACCGTAAGAGCAGGGGAAAAAAGGTTTGATATGCTCCAGCTGACTTTCGGAAGAACAGGGTACACATAGGACACCTCCGGGCCTCCTGCATACCACCTTCTTTTCGTTTTTTGGAAATTGGGAAATAACGAGTTCTGCCCCCGCACATCAGCACACTTCGTTCGTTGAAGCGGCCAACGCGGGCTTTTCCAACACTGTGAAGATCCCAGGCCGCGACAGCCTCAGCCTTGGCGATGTTGAGAGCTTCAACACGGACAAGGAATCTCCTTCTCCCTCAATGCCAGAAGCGAACTTTTCCGACGCGACGGGACGTCCATATACGGGAAACATTGCCGTGGAGTGGAAATTCTAAAAAACCCGGCATGAAAAAGATAAAGTCCCCTTCCTCACGGTTGGGGACTTTTCCTATGACAGACGGAAAAGCTATCACGGGCGCTTCGCCGTAATCCCGCCCGCTCCGCATGTACCCTCAAGAGGCCCAAGGGCGTGGTCTGGGACATGCCTGTCAATGACTCAAGAGCATCCGAAAACGCTCCGGACTTCTCTAAAAACGGAAACATATTCTGCCTCAGCGCTTCCCGCATGGAATGGAGAATTTACGCAGCTTGGCATAGAGCGTCGGGATTTTCATATGCAGCAAGGCCGCTGCTCCGTGTTCGCCGCGCACGCGCCCCCGCGTCATCGCCATGATCTTACGCAGGTACCGTTCTTCCAACTGTTCCAGTGTCGGTGTGTCCGCAAGGATGCCGCCGTCCCCCGCCTGACTGGAGAAAAATGGCTCCGTGTTCGCATGGTCGAAATGAAAATGCAACGACGCGCCCTGCTCGCACAGAATTACCGCCCGCTCGATGATGTTTTTCAATTCGCGCACGTTTCCCGGCCAGGAATAGTCCACTAACGCCTGTTTCTGCTCCGGCGACAGAGGAAAAATCGTTTTACCGTAACGCTGGCTGGAATGACGAATGAAAGCGTCGACAAGCGGCAAAATATCCTGCTTTCGTTCGCGCAGGGGCGGCAACAGCAACGGGACGACGGATATGCGGTACAGGAGATCCTGACGGAAACGCTTCTCACGGACTTCTTTCCATAAGTCTCGGTTGGTCGCGGCGATAAGCCGGAACCGGGACTTGATTTCCGCCGTTCCGCCGACGCGCATGAACCGCTGTTCCTGAAGCACCCGAAGGAGCTTTGTCTGGATGAGCGGCGACATTTCCCCTATTTCGTCGATAAACAGCGTCCCCTGATCTGCCATCTCGAACAAGCCGATTTTTTGATTAGACGCTCCGGTAAACGCGCCCCGCTCGTGTCCGAAAAATTCGCTTTCAAAGAGCGATTCAACCATGCTCGCGGGGTGGACGGCTATGAACGGCCCCTGACGCCCACTGAGGCGGTGGATATGCCGGGCCATGATCTCCTTGCCGACTCCGGTTTCTCCCCAGAGCAGGACGGGGACATCCGTTACGGCGGCATATTTAGCTTCACTGAGAAGGGTGTTCAGCCCGGCCCCCAGCACCAAACACTCGCCCCTGTCCTCCTGCAAAAAGATGCTGCGCAGTTTATTCTGCTGCAATTCGTTTTCACGTTCCTTCAATCGCCGCACGAAGAGGGCCGAACGCAGTTCCGCAGTGAAAAGGCGGGCTGCGCACCGCAGTTCAAACAAGGAAAATTCGTCGGCCGGCAAAACGGAATAGGTGCTGCTCAAATAGAGAAGCCACGGAGGTTCCGTTCCGATGTCGATGCTGAGGCAAAAGCCGTATTGCTTATGGAAGTGCACCGGCGTCGTGGCGGAACGTTGCTGCGCGACTTGCACAAGCCATTGCATACAAGGCCGCATGTGCTCGCTTTTCAATTCAAGAGCAGACAGGTTGACGGCCTGGACAAACTGTAAAGGATTGTCCTCATCGACCATGCGGAAAAACGCGGCCCGTTCCACCCGGAAGCCGTCAATGGAGGCCCTGAGAAGCAGATGAAGCCTTTCCTCAAAGATTTCTCGCTGCGGCGCGGTGTTCAGCGCCTTATGGCACCGTTCGATGATGTATTTCTCTTCGGATTCGGCATCGGGAAGGGAGTATGTAAACAGGCTAAACGCAGCCGGAGGCACGTTCAGGCAGGCGAGTGAGGCTTGATGGTAGGACGTTGAAGCATCAAGAGGCTTCCCGGTGGCTTTGCAGACGATGTTGCGGAGCGATCGGGCCTCTTCCATGCTGCCGCACAGTTCGCAGGTATTGGCCAGCTCGTGCGCGGTGAGGGTCAGTTCATGCATATCCCGCGTCGTGAGGATAAGCTCGAAACTTTGGCGCAACAGCTCAAGCTGCTTCTGTGGCTCCTCTCCCCTATCGCGCAGCAGCAGTGCCTGAACACGCATGGCGGAGCCCTTGAGATGAACATTAGCCCCTAGGAGCAGGTGGCCCAACGTAGGCTCCAGCTCATAGTGCGGGATGGGCGCGTAGCCGTTGTGCGCAAACACATAGAGCATGTCGAGGACTAGCGGATCCTTGAAGGTCGCGGGCCTGATGTCATGGGTGATCGCCCTGCGGGTTTCATCATTCAGGACGGCATAGGCGCGCTCGATGTCGCCCGCCAAAAAATGGTACAACGCATGTGCCCGCGTCGTCAGCGAGTTAACCACGGTATGCTGCGTATATAGCGGGGAAACGCGAAGCCGATTGATAAACTCCAGCGCCTTGCCGCTATCCCCTTTACGCAGCAGCAGGAAACACGTGTTGACTTCATACAGGGTCGCCGAAAGGATATCGTCGGTCAACGTCGCCGTGCGCCGAAGAAACTCGATGCAGCCAAGCGCAAAATGGAATTGCTGCAGATACCCTGCGGAAAAGAGCGTACAGACCGCCAGTGTATCGTAGAACCTTTTGTAATACCAAGGTGTTTCTTCGGAGCAACGGTTGAACCAATCGATGTTTTTCTTGAGATCCCCGCACAGATAGGCGAGCAACCCCTCAAACAGAGGAAGCACTTCCTGCGTGTCGCCGTCAAAATAGCTCCTGACCCGGCACAGGGCCTGCTGGAGATTCTGGGTAAGGCGCGTGGTGTTGCTTCCGATAAAGACATGCAGATACATGCGCGACAGCATCAGAAGCGCTAAAAACCGCTTGTTACCGTTTTTTCGGGCAAGGCCGTAGGCGAGAGCTGAAAGACGCAGTATTTTTTTGAGCAGTTCCGTGGAATTGAAGCTGAGCCCCTGTACCGCAAAGACAAGATTCAGGAACTTGCCGTCCAGGCCCGCCGTGCTGCCGTTGCGCCGTCCCCAGCGCAGGAGGAAAAGGACAGCCAGTTCGAGCAAGGGGAGAATGTTCCTGTCCCGTTCGGCGCATTGGCTGATCCGGCTCAGGACGGTTTCACAGTCGTTGAGGCTGGCTTGTTCATGGAGACAGATAAGGGCATATGCCTTTTCGTCGGGCCGAAAAAAATCCTTCAGCAAAGGAAGCTGGGAGCGTATGAATGCAGCGGTTTCATCGCCCGCCTTCCACGCGGTTCCGTGCGGCGAAGAAACGCGTTCCGCCAAGCCAAGACGCTCCAGCTCGCGCCACCGCTCATCGGATGCGGGCAGCACATTCCCCGTGAGCAGTGCGAGCTCTTCAATGAAGAGAGAACGCTCGGCAAGATGCAACGCCAAAACATGGGCTATCTGCTGTGAGGTCAACACGGATTTCCCCTTCATAACAGATAAGGATGGGGCCTGTTTTACTCAAGGCAAAAACGATATGTCATTCAGTGTACCTTGGCAACAAGCGTTCCGGACTCCGGATGAACGAAACGGAAACGAGGTGCGATAAAGACATTCCAGAGGAGTACGGTACGCCAAGAGGGAAAAACTGTCATTTTTGCATTGCACCACACGAAGTTGTGCTTCTCCATCACTATTCGATTATGCCTTTGTCGATACGTATCGGACGCGCCGCGCTTCTCCGGAGCACCTCTTGCCCATTGTATATGTTCCCCTTGCCGCCAAAGTGGGGGGACGGCAAAGGGAACATGAGGGGGTATGGAGCAAGGTGCCAAGGTGCCGAGGATACGGTTAGGCTTCCATGTCGCGGGCCCTGTTGTAATCCTTAACGTAGGTGAATCCCGCAACCAGCATGATCAAGCCGCCGATGACGAACACCAGCTGCATGTAGACAAGCGCCAGCTGAAGCCCGAGCGCATCGGAAAGCGCCCCGGCGAGCATGGGCCCGAAAAAGCCCAATCCTTGAAGCAGGGTCACATATGTCCCGTACGCAGTGGCCTTGTAGCGGGTGGGAACCAGTTCCTGCGTGGCGATGTGCACGCCGGTCACGGGGATGATGAACAGAAACATTCCGATCGCGCAGCAGGCGGCAATCTGATAGTAGAAGCCCGCCGCAAACACCGCAGCCAGAATGAGGAAACAGGGCACGCCGAGCCACGCCCGCGTGCGGCGGCTCCACAGGCCGAGGCGGTCTGAAAGCCAGCCGGAGAAGGGCGTGATCAAAAGGCCGGTAATCAGGTAGGCCGGCCCCATGTAGGCGCCCACTTCCGTGGACGTCCAGCCCATGATGCGGACCATGAACATGGGAATCCAGGAAATCATGCTGGTATAGCCCATGTTGGCGATGCCGACGCCGATGCCGAGCAATATCAGCGTCTTGTTCTGGAGCGTGAAAGCAAAGGCCTCCCGGACCTTCACATGCTCCCGTTTGCCGTCGGCGCTCGCCGCCGAAACGTGATTCTTGACGTTGGGCAGGAACAGGGACAGCGCGGTGAACAGCAGCGTCAGGCCCCCGACGGCAAGGAACGCGGAACGCCAGCCGTAATGCTGCGCCAGAACCCCGGCGATCGTGGTGCCGAGAGCCAGCCCCACGGACATGGCGGAGTTATAGGCCCCGATGACCGAACCCCATCTAGAGCGGCGGGTCCAACTGGTCAGCATGGATACGGAAACGGGCGCGTAGCTGGCGTTGCCTATGCCGACCATGAAGCGCCCGAGCACTATCAGGAAAAGGTGTGAGACGAGACCGCACAGCGTGCAGCCCACGCCCCAAACGGCGGACATGAGATTCACGGCGTGCTTTTTCGAGCCCTTGTCCGCCAAAAAGGAGAAGGGGAGCACAAACACGGTCATGCCTAGCAATACGGCGGAACCGGCGACACCGACCTGCGAGTCAGAAAGTCCGAGATCCTTCTGCATAGCGGGGAAAACTGCGGTAATCCCCAGTCTCGCGGCGAAATCCAACAGGAAAAGCATGTAGAGCACACCAAAGCCGAAAAGGAACCATTTTTTCCCGACGGGAGACGTCGGATCATCGGAAGCGGCCAGCCCCTTTTCCGCAGAGGCGCCGGGCTGCCGGGCGGATGCGACGACGGATTCGGTTTGGCTTTTCATTTCTTCTTCACGGTCAAGAACAATTGAAGGCATGGGCATTCTCCGACGCGGGTACATAACCCGTTTGAAGTATGAGCGGAAGTTCTTTCCGGATGCTTTGCGGATGTCTGCGGAAGGGCTAAGCCTGATACACGATGCGTCCGCCACAGAGCGTCATGCGAACCTTCACCTGATTGATGGTCAAAGGATCGATGGCTTCAAGGTCGTCGGATAGCAGCACGAAGTCGGCCAGCCGTCCCGGCTCGATACGCCCGCGATCGTGCTCGCCCATACAGAACAGGGAGGCATAAACGGTGTAGGCCTTGATCGCTTCCCGGGGACTGATGCGCTGTTCCGCCCCCATGAGGCGACCGCTCGGGGAAATGCGGTTGACGGCGGCATGGATGGAATCAAGCGCCGTGACCGGCAGCACCGGGGTGTCCACGTGGAGAGCGAAGGGAAGGCCAATCCTGACGGCGGAACCAGCGGGATCGAGCCTGTTGGCGCGGCTGGGGCCAAGATAGGTGTCGTAGTGCCCGTCGCCCCACACTTCGATATGCCGGACAAAAAAAGTGGGGAGCGCATGGCAGGCCTTCATACGGCGGAGCTGTCCGTCCGAGGCCATCTGCGCATGAACAAAAATGTGATGCAAATCAGGGCGGGGCAAGGTCCGCTGCGCCCGCTCATAGGCTTGCAGGGTGGCTTCGATGGCGGCATCACCGTTGGTGTGGACGGCTATCTGAATGCCCGCGGCATGATAGTGCATGACAAGGTTGCTGAGCTCTTCAGGCGTACAGACCAACTCGCTGCGGTAACCGGGGCGGGAGTGGTAATCTTCAAGCAATGCTCCGGTGTAGCCTTGGATGGAACCGTCCGTAAAATACTTGACGCCGCCGAAACTCAGATACTCGGAAGGAAAACCCCACAGGCCGTAAGGCTCCAGCGCATCCAATACCGGGGGCATAAACTGTAGGTAGCCACGGGCATCAAGCGTCTTGTCCCTTGCAAGACTCAAGTACGCCGCCATGTCCGTCTTGTAGGAACCGGAAAGCCCGATCCCGCCGTCCATGAAGGTCGTGAACCCTTGCGCGTTGTAGTCGCGGACAGCCCGCAGCATATTCTTCCGGGTTTCTTCAAATGACGTCGCCGGAAGTTTGGCAATCGCCTGATAAGAAGCGTTTTCTTCCAGAATTCCGTTGGGCCTGCCGTCGGCCCCAAGACAGACCGTCCCCCCGGCGACCCGCGTTTCCGCTGTGTAGCCGAGCTTTTCGATAGCCAACGAATTCAAATAGCAAAAATGGACGGAAAGATGTTTAACGAGAATCGGGCGTTCCGTGGATACGGCGTCCAGATCTTCACGGGTCAGATGACGTTTTTCGTCAATGCCCGTATCGTCGTATGCATAGCCGACAAGCCAGCGATCATGAGGCGTATTCCCAGCGGCTTCACGTAACACGTCGAGAACACGCGAAACAGTGCCCAGTCGGGAGCCACAATAGACCTGACTGAACGTATCCGCATACATGGACAGATGGCTATGCGTATCGATGAAGCCGGGATACAGCACGCCTCCGCCTAGATCGATTTTCTCGTATTCGCCACAGAGAGCCGCATAGCGCTCCATGTCTTCCAAACTTCCCATGGAATGTATGCGCTCTCCAATAACGCAGACAGCTTCTACAATCGGCATGGGATCATACAGGGTGACGATTTTCGCACCGGTGTACAACTTCAATTTTTCTGTGCAAAACACGTGTCATCTCCTTGGAGTAGGTCACTGAGGCCTGCCGCAACAACGTTTTCTCAGACAGTTAGGCAAGATGTTTGCCCCACAAGAAAGCGCGGGCCATTGCCAGCCTTGCCTCTGCAGAGATAAGCAAGAGCAATGCCAAGGATTTTGTGTTTTTAACACACTGTAATCATAGTCTTTTAAATACTGTACGTTTCCGTTCCCCCTCTTCGTCCAAAATACTATACATATTCTGTATCGTTTTTTTACCAATTATAGGATATTAAACAAATGCACGCTCTCCGGCGCGCGTAGCCGTTCGCGTTCATCCGCCCTATGGCATGGCGGCGGCCCTTGCCGGGAAAATGAACATCGGCGAAGTCGAAGCCGCCACCCTGCCGGACGGCGGGAAGGCCATAGTCAGCAATATCCCCTCCAACGTGACCGTGGCCTTCGATGTTTACCCGGAGGGAGTCGTCTCACATTCACAGGAAGTCCTGGATACCGAAACCGGAAAGATCGTCTCCACCCTGCACGCCTCCCGTGTAGGAGGATTCTCATGGGCCTGCCCCTGGGTCGACGGAGGCAGGGGGAAGCCAACCAGACTTTCCGGCTTTTCGGGATTCGACTATGTGCTCAACCCGGGGTTCAGCTCGAACCGGGGCTACATCCTTGAAGGCGCCGCAGACACGGCCAGACAGGGGCAGATGATCCTCGAATGCCTCGCGGCCACCGTAAAGGATGACAGAAAGGCCGAAGAATACCTCGCGGGATGGAAACTGGACACGCAGGCGCGTCTCGCGGCGCTGGAAGACGCCATTTTCGAGTCCACCGCCCGACAAGCCGAATTGACGGAACGGCTGCGCCGAAGCGAAGAAACCGCTTCCACGTCAAAGGCCCAATGCGAGTCCGCCATTCTGGAAGCCGCAGCGCAGAAGGAACGGCTTGAAGGGTTGATCGACGCGCTCGCCTCCTCTTTCCCTGCTTCATCCCGGAAGATGTGCAGCACCAGATGATGGAGGGGGACTTTTTCCGCGCCAAAATGATTTTCGAGCAGGCGTCCCGCGTGGACTTCTCGCAATATCCCATTGAGGAGCACAAACCCAAAACAATTTCTCCGGGTTCTCAGACGCAGGAACCTCCACTCTACGGATCAGGAGCTTTTGGGTTCATGATCGACATATGAAAAAAGTCCTCGCCACACGTTTGGGCGGGGACTTTTTTCAGCCGAGCATGTCCAGGAGCCATTCCCTTCCGAGCTGCGTCCATCGGCGGTGGTACACGATCTTGTCGTTTTCGAGGGTTTCCTGCTTGATGTGGACATAGCCATGCTCGGCATACTCGGCGTACAGGACATAGGTTCCGTTCTGCTTGAACTGGACACGCCGCTCGCACAGCAAGCGGTTCAGGGCCACGGCACTGCGCATCCCAAGCTCTTTGGCGATCTCCGTTGTCGTATACGTTTTTCGGACATGGGAAAGGATGGCCACACGAGCCTCAGCCTGCACGCGGGCCTCGCGCTCTTCCTTCAACTGGGTCGCCAGCCTGATCAACACATCCGGGTTGAGCAAGGCTTCTTCCAGCTTTTTGGGCGTGAGGTAGCCGCCGTGCTTACGGATGGCGGGAAGCACTTCTTCCACAACCCAGTCTTGGAACCGTTCTGCGCCGGGCAGATTTGAGCGTATGACGAGGCGGTACACATCAGATTCAGGGATAATATTGTAGGACATGGCCCCCTGCGGTGAATTGCCTTAGCTGAATTTATTTATCTTTTTGCAGTGTGCGTTCACTGCATCGTTGGGGCGCTCATATCCCAACGCCTTTGCCACGTCACTCCCCACAAACCATGGCGCACCGTTGTGTTCCACAGCCCGAACTTTCCCGAATTCCTTGTTCTCAAAAATCTGAGGCAACTCCATGTACGAAACTCCTTTTGCAAAAGTTCCGTCCACACTATTGGCCTCCCCGTAGGGGCGCACGGAAAAGCCGTCCAGATATGCCGTATTTACGGGAAAATGATTTCATTTTTCCCAAAAGGTTCACAAATAAAAAAGTCCTCCCCTGCCATTTTTAGCAGAGGAAGACTTTTTTAATTCTTTTTATGCGCTATTCACCAAGCAATGCCCAGTAGGGGGCAAAACTCTTTTGGGCCAATTCAGCGATTTGCATCACGAAGGGGAGATAATCCCCCTGCGTGACGGCGATATCCAAATTTCGGTAATAGTCCGGGCGCGCATCCACGGGGACTATCACCGTGGGGAAGCCCGCCCGCATGAGCTCGAAGTTCATGATGAGCCGGGCCGTTCTGCCATTCCCATCCTTGAAGGGATGGATGTTCACGAAATCCGCATGAACCCGGGCCGCAAATTCCACAGGATGCATCCTATCCCGAGCGGCACCGTACCACTGAAAAAAGGCATCCATCCTTTCAGGCACACGCTCCGCCGGAGGCGGGATATGACCCGCGCCGGATATAAGCACATTCATCCTGCGGTATGTCCCGGCATTGGCTCCGTCGATGTTACGCAGGATCAGATTGTGGATCTCCTTCAGCGTCCTCTCAGTCAGCGCCTCGTCTCTCTGGACAAGTGCCTCTAGGTAGTCGATGGCATGGATATGCCCTACCGCTTCAAGATGCTCTCTGAGGCTCTTTCCACCGATGGTGATGCCGTCCTCCAGCACAGCCTTGGTTTCGCTCATGGTGAGCGTGTTCCCTTCGATGGCATTGGAGTGGTAGGTGAAGCGCACGCGCATGTCCTCCCGGATCTGGGAAACGACATCCGGGGGCAGCGGGCAGTGGGCATCGAGGCGCGCCTTGAGCGCATCCAGGGAGGCAAACAGTTCGGCTTTGCTCTTCATAAGTTTCTCGTGTACACGTTGTGTCCCCACTGTGGCGCAAAGTCTTGAGCGAGGCAAGGAGCCCATGAGGTAAAAATGAAAATCTCATCCAAAGGGTACAGATTGGGGGTACAGATTGCATCTGTACCCCCAATTCCGGCATGAAAAAAGGGTTACGATTTCATCGTAACCCCTTGATTTCATGGCGGAGAGGGAGGGATTGAAAATTTACTCGCAACAGGTTGATACTTCTCTATAAATTTTTTTCATTTTTTTGAGATACCCTCAAAAGTACCCCAAAAAGTTTAATGCTCCATCCGCCACATGTACTTTCTCCGCAAGCACATTGACGAGGCATCTATATATCAGGATCGCCAGTCGCAAGTAAAGGCCGGGGGCTGCAAGAGACCCCGGCCCGCCCCTACCCCCACACGCTCTGGAACGCCTCGCCCTTCTGCCGGGCCTTTGGCGTCAGGCGTGCCTGCCTTCTGCGCTGCGTCACCCGCTTCTGGACATCCTTCATCAGGATACGCATGTGCGGCTTCCCTTCCTTTTCCATCTTCGCGTTCCAGTCCTTCAGCACCTTCCGGGCCCGCACCATTTCCGCGCTGTCTCCAGCGTCCAGCGCCTTGACCATGATGGTGGCCACCTCGTCGGCCTTGTCAGCGCGCACGCTGTCGGAATGTCTCGATGCGGCGTAGGCGTCGTAGCTTCTGGTTGCGGAAACCGGCTGGAAGCCGAGCAGCTTGCCCAATGCCTCGCCGGATGACAGCCTGCGCGCCCCTCGCTCTCCCGGATCGTTGATGTCCCGTCCCTTTAAGGTCTTCTGACCTTCCGTGGCAAGACGCCATGCCTTCATGCCGTTGCTGACGGCAGTGGGCACAACTTCCTCCACGGCCCGCCAGTAATTGTCCGCGCGCATGGCCTCCATGACCTTGGAAGGCCGCTCCACGAACATGTCCCACGGGATGCCGATGATGTCGCCGATCCCTTCCGTCAGCACTTCCTTGGGCGTGCCGCCCTTCTGCATCCCCCCAGTCAGAGCAAGCTCCATCTTTAAGGAACCGCCCAGATTGACGCCAGCCCCGGCGGGAAGGCCGTAACACACGATGTCCCGCAACATTGTGTTCTGAGGAAGCTGCTTACGGATGGCCTCCGTCCAGTCGTCGTCATCCCCCGTAGCAGCTTGGAACAAGGCCATGAGCGTTGCGTAGAACGGCAGGGAAACAAGGCCGCCCAGTGCAGCGGTAGCCCCCAACCCCTTGGCAACCATGATCGCTCCTTCCTTGCCCTGCGTCCTGAGCGCCCAAGACCACAATCCAAGCAGGTTGGCGGTGAAGGTCTTGAACGTGAACGCCGCGCCGAGCCCACGCCCGGCCGTGGAGGAGCGGAGCAGTTCCGGGGCATTCGTCTTGCCGTAGACAAAATGGGAATCGCGCACAATCTCTTCGGCAAAGGCCTTGGCCTGTTCATAGGTGGCCTTTTCTCCCTCCACTCCATACCGCTTCCGCGCCGCCGCCTTCATTTTCCGTCGCGGGCCGCACGGAACGCCGCCAGAGCGAGGGACCCGCGGTTGAAACGTTCCGCCACGCTCATGGGGTAGCCCATGACCTTCATCAACTTGTTCCAGAGCCGGGTTGACGGCCCGCCCGTCACTTGCCCGCGTACCTCCTCCATGTATGCGTCGGTGATCAGAGCGTCGCCGTACAGATCCTGAATGA
>NZ_JH114231.1:189970-210370 GCF_000224655.1 Bilophila sp. 4_1_30 | reverse complement strand
TTCCGAAAGCCCCTTGCCCTTGTCGCCGGTAAACCGTCTGGCGTACTGGTTGACGATCTGCTTCTGGGCGCCGTCGATGTAGGCGCGCGCCCCGCCCTCCACGTCCATTTGCAGACGCGGCACGCCGACGATGACGTTCTGGGTGAGGTTCAGCACGGCGGTCTTGATGTTCCCGCCGAGATACCACGCGAAGGCCGCGGACTTGATAGTACCCACGGTCCGATCCACACGGTCGCCGTTCCGCAGCATGTCCTTGACGTACTGCGAGGTGTAGCTCCACTCCTGCGGGTGGGCCTTTGCATTGGTTTTGCCGAGGGCTTCGGCAAAATCTTTGGAGGATTCCATCTTGGTAAGCCAGCCGGTAAGCCCGCTCTTGTAGTCGTAGAGCACCCGGAAGAGGTCGTCCTTCTCGAAGCCGGGTATGTTCTTCCGTCCGATGGCATGGGAGCCCCACCCCGACGACTTCATCACGTCGGCCACGGATTCGTGCAGCACCTCGGCAATCCGATCCGCCTGCTCCTTGTCGGAAACTTTGGACAAAGCCGCCTTGATCACCTGCTCCATCGCCTCAGGGTCAAGGACACGCCCGAAAGCCTCGTCGGGAAGCTTCGTGTTTTCGTCGAGGTCAAAGACGGTGTCGGGGTATTCCTTCTTCAACGCCTCAAGGCGGTTCTCAAAGTGTCGCCGGGCATACCGCTTGTGCAGCGCGTCGAAGTGTTCACGGTAGACGACCTCGCCCTTCTTGTCCTTCCCCTGAATGAAGTAATCCCCGTACCGATGGTGGGGGAAGTAGTTGTGGATGTGCCCAATCTGGGTACGGAACTCCTGAATGGCCACGTCTCCCATCTCGCTCATCCGGGCAAGACGGTTGTGGGCGCGCATGAGGTCGTTGTCGAGGCTCACCCGGATTTCGCGTATGGCCTTTTTCACGGCGTCGGACCCGGGCTGCCTGGAAAGCCATTTGTCGTAGCCCTCATACCATTCTGGATTGGCCTTGATGGTGGTGCGCCCGCTCTCCAGCTCTTCGTCCGTCAGGAACTTGTCGATGCCCTCAAGCTCGGCAATCTGCTTGCCGTCATTGTCCCAGACCAGTTTTTTCAACTCGCCCATGTCCTTGCCGGAAAGCTTGTTCTCTCCGAACAAAGAAGGGATTTCCTGAAGGCTGCGGGCGCGTTCCGCCGCCCGTTCATCCTGCCGTCTGACCTGACGGTCGTACACGGCCTTGAAGCCGGGGAACCGCTTCGCCACCCAGTGCGGCAACATGAAAATCCGCTGCATGAGCGTCACGTCGTCGGATTTTCCAAAGATGCTTCCAATCCACGGATCGTTCTTGGCAAGGTTCATGGCATCCTCGGCACTCATGCCGGTGATGTCGCGGACATCTTTGATGTCCCGCAGGGAGGCCAAAGGCTTGTCTTCTACCCGTCCCTGCTGTATATTTTCCTTACTGCTTTGCCCCCGTTGGCCTTGTAGGTTTCCCGTCTGGTCTTTGGAAGGGATTCCGGGAGTAAAAGGATTAGAGGGGGTCTGCTCACCAGATGTAGACGAAGAGGGGGGTGCACTCTTCCAAAGCTGCTTACGCGTAGCCGCCGTAGGATAGTTCATGTCCACGGGGTACGCGTTTTTCACTATATAGTGGCTCCCATCCTTCTCCAGCTCTATGAACCCTGCCGGTCTTGACGTCTTCCCATTGTTTTTCAGGATAAGAAGACTCCTTTTTTCACCTTCCCATATTTCGTTGTAGCCATTCACCAAATCCCATACGAATTCCTGTACGCTGCCGTATCCTGCGGCCCGGATTTCATTGCCGTGGTTGGCTTCAATATGCGTCAGGCCGTATCCTCCCGATAAGGAGTGGATTCCACGCGGAAGCCGAATCGGAGCCGCGCGCAGCAGACGCATGTCCTTCAGGCGCGTCGCCGGGAACTGGGCAAAGTCCACGCTTCCATCCGGCAAGGTGACGAAGTCCGTCTTCTTTCCCGTATCCGGCGAGAAACGGGCATTGTTCGGGTCGCTCCGCTTCGACGCCATAACCGGAACCATGCCGCCTTCGGCCATGCTTTCGGGCCTGCCCTCAAAGACATACCGATCCAGCGCGGACAACAGCCTGTCCACGTTCTCGTATTTCATGGAGCCTATGCGCCCGGTCACGGCATCCACCAGCGCGTGCCACGCCCGCAGTACGGCCTCGACGACACGCCGCCAGTATGTCAGCTCTTGTCCGGACAGCTTGTATGCCGCCCGCTTTTCAGCGAGGTGCGCGACAACCTCCTCCATGACCAGCGCACGGCCCTCTGCATCGGAGCGGGGATCAACCCCATACTTGTTGGCGACGGACGCGATTTCCGCATTGCCCATGCCCCGCCACAGCCTGTTGAGCACACGCCTCTTCTCGTCCTTTCCCAAAAGCCCGTTCAGGCCGTGGTGCACCATGTTCTCGTGCATCCACACTTCCGCCGCGCGTGCTGTACCGCGCAGATTGTCCGCTACGAGGTACACCGTGCCGGAAGCGGGATCGTACACCCCCTCCAGACGCGACGACACCTCGCCGTAAAACTGCCGGATATGCTCGGGAAGTTCCTCAAACGACTGGACCACCCGCGTATCGGCGGCGTTGGCCGCCCGTTTTCCGAGCGCGTCCGCGACGGACTGCACCGCCGCCTTGCGCACGCGAAGGCGAGAGGCCGGCACCTCGTTCAGGAATTCGCCGGGTTTGATGGAAGCCATCGGCGCTTCTTCGGTATCCGGCTTCTTGGACGTTTCCGCCAGCTTTTGCTCGATCTCGAGCATCCGCTCACGGGCATCCTCGAGCTCCTTCTTCTGCTCAAACGGACGTTTCAGCTCTTCCTCAAGAGACGCTATCTGGGCCTTGGCGCCTTTGATCTTCGCCGCGTTCTCGGCGGCGCTTCCCGCGTACCGGGCCAGATCGTTCTTGAGGCGCGTGAACAGGCCCGCAGCCCCGTTGAAGGGGCCGGACTCCTTGATGCCATGAGGCCCGGCAAGCTGATAGGACATGGCCACGCCCTTGGAAAGCTCCCCGCCCGCCTCGGCAACATGCGGAAGAACGGAAACCTCCGCCGATACCCCGTTGCCAAGCTCCACAGTCATTCCTGTGGCGTAATCACGCGGGTTCTTCACCTGCCACTGGGCATATTTCCTGATCCCGGAAAGCACCTTCTCGATACGCTTCAATTCGCCGTCCAGCCAAGCCGATACGTCCTTGGAAAGTTCCTTCCTGCCCTCAATTTCGCCGTCAGGGAAGTGCTCATTGACGAATGCGGTAACGGCTTCCGCGCTTTTCGTCCGCCCTTCAAGGAATTCAAGACTGCTCTTCGCGCTCCGCAGGTTGTACCGCAGGGTTCCGAGACGGGACTCATAGGCCGCGTTCAACGCCTCAAGCCTGCGGACCTCCACCTGTAGCTGCATCTTCTCCTTGGCAAGCGGATTACCGGAGAAGGCCGCCATCATATCTTCAAAGGTTGCCTGCGTCGCGTCGAAGGGGTTTTCAAAAGTCCGGGTTCCCACATCGCCGCGAAGAAGCTGGTTGATGAACTTCTGCTTGCTGATAAGTTGCTGGAACGTTACAGAGTCCAGCGTGTTCTTGGTCCCGTAGGTCAACACCTCGACCTCGGGGAACATGTTGCCCGGTCGCCGGATGCGCCCGTTGCGCTGCTCAAAGTCCATGGGGCGAGGCGGCGCATCAAGATGGTGCGCCGTGAGCAAACGCTCCTGCACGTTCACGCCGACGCCGAGTTTTTCCGTTGTCCCCATGAGCACGCGAACGTCACCACGGTTCACGGCGTCGAACAGGCGTTTCCTCGCCTCGTCCGTCTTGAAGTCGTGGATGACGGCTACGTCTTCTTTGGGAACGCCTCTGGCGATCAGCTTGTCCCTGATGTCCTCGAACAGGTTGAACTTGCCGTCTCCGCTCTTGAAGTTGTCGCAGAACACGATCTGCGCCGCCTTGCTGTCGCGGTTGTCTTCCCAACGATCATAGATGTTTTCCACGGCCTTGTTGGCCTTGCTGGCCGGCTCGTCCGGCAGGGAAGAATCGACAAGCCGCAGGTCGATGGCCGCTTTTTTGCCTTGCCGTAGATTTGCAACGGCACGCTGCGATTTTTCGGATCGGACTTCTCCTTACCCGACAGCCTGTCCCACTCGGCGCGCTCCTGCCGCAACGCTTCAATGTAATTGGACAGCGACTCCGAACGCTCCACGGCCACCTCGTGAATCCGCCCTTCCTTCAGCTTGGGAAGCCCCTTGATGTAGTCGAGGTCTTCCGTCAGAGCCACATCCGCGCCGGAACGCCAGAGCGTGAGCAGCTCCGGGCCGTTCACAAACTTGTTGAAGCGTTCCACCTGCTTGAACTCGCCGGTCGCCGTTTCCTCCAGATCGATGCTGGTGTCGGCAAAGGCGCTGGCAAAGTCGTCGAACTGCTCCACCCCGAACTCCTTCAAAAGATCGGGGCGCGTGTAGCGGAACATGGTCCACATTTCCGTCAGGGTATTCGAGATAGGCGTACCCGTGGCGAGCACCACGTTCTTGCCGCCGGTCTTCGCCTGCACATGCCGGGCCTTCATGAGCATCTGCATGGAACGCTGCGAAGAATCACGGTCGAGCCCCTTCACGTTGTCCATCTTGGTGTAGAAGCTTCCGCGCTTGTAGACGTGGGCCTCGTCGATGATCAGCGCGTCCACGCCGAGCTGTTCGAAATAGATGTTCTCGTCCTTCTTCGTGTTCGACAACGCCTCAAGACGATTCTTCAGCTTCTCAATCTTCTTGCGGATTTGTTTGACCGTCCGGCTCTCCGATGATTTCTTCTTGTCGATATCGTCGACTTCAAAATCATTCCTGAGCGAATCCTTATACTCCTCGATCTGCGTCTCGATGAAACGGGCTTCGTTCTCCGGATCAATGGAAATGGAATTGAAAAAGCCATGCGGCGTGACCACGGCGTCCCAGTCGCCGCTGGCAATCTGGGCCAGAAGACGCTGGCGATTCTTCGCGTTACGCTGCTTTTCCGTCGGCGCAAGGATAGCCGCGCGCGGGTACAGCGTCTTGAAGGTAGCCGCGAACTGCGACAGGGTGGACGCCTGAACGACAATCCACGGCTTTTTCGCCGTCCCGAGACGCCGCATTTCCATCGCCAGCGTAATCTGCAACATGGTCTTGCCGGAACCGACGCCGTGCGCGAGCAAGGTGGATTCCTGCAACCCTCGGACAACGCCTATCTTCTGGTTCTCCCGCAACTCGATGGAGTGGGAAGCGCCGGGAAAATGCTTGATGTCGGGGGCCGTGAACTTGCGCGGGACGAACCCGTTGAACCGACCGTTGTACTCGTCTTCGACGAGCCTCCCGGCGTCGTCATCCTTTTTCAGCCACGACTGGAATTCGTTCTGAATGGATCGCTGCTTTTCCTGCGCCGCCAGCGTCTTCTCGGTGTTCTTCACACGGGACGTTTTCCCGTCGGCGTTGTAATGCTCGTCGTAGACCTCAGTACGTTTCAGGTTCAGACTGTCGCTGATCAGATCAATGACAGACGCACCGTCCACTCCCCAACGGTTCCGCGCTTCCGGCGTGCCGCCGTAAGCTTCAACGTGCCACTGCGTCGAACCGTCTTCGCCTTCAAGACGCGCCTTCTCAACGGATACGCTGGAAAAGCCGAGATGCTTCACAAACGCCTCGTAGACCTTGGCGGGAACCCACGACGAGCCGATGCGGGCGTGGATGGCGTCGATGCCGATACGTTCCGGCTGGACCTTCCGCAGCGCCTCCACGTTTTTCTCGTAGGCCGGATTGTCCTCTCGGCCTGCTTCCGCCATTTCCAGCTTCTTGCGGACATTGCCGGAAAGGTAGATGTCGTCCGGTTCGATAAGCCCCGTTTCCGGGTTCTCGAAGAGGGTTTCCGTCTTGAGGAGTTCGGCACGGGCTGCCTCCGGGCTCATGCCGAGGAGATTCCCGATATACCCGACGTCGATCCCCGTCCTGAAGATACGGCAGATCTTGATGGCGTCCTGAATGTTTTCGGCGGATGTCGGTTCCTTGAAAGGGAATATCGTGCGCTTGGTGAAGATGTCGGCCTTGGCCACCCGCTTCTCATCGACCTGATACGATTCCCCCTTACGCTTTCCGCTCTTGTACGTCTTGGTGACGGGCACACTGACGAGGCGCTCGATGGCCGCGACCGTGGGAAATTCGATGTCGTCCTCAAGGAATCCGTTTCCGTCCTTGTTGATCGGGCCGTAGTCCTTCACGTAGGCATCATAGGCACTATTCAGCGCGTCCCGGAGCTTGCCGATCCCGGCGTCGTCCGCATCGCTGTTCATCGCATTGATGAGGTCAAAAACCGATTTCTTGACGCCGACGTAGCTTGCCGCCTGCCGTACCTTCTTCGGCTTGTCGGCCCACTCGGGCTTAACCAACGCCCCGTCGGAAACGGTGAACAGGCCGCCGTCCTTCTCGACAAGCGCCCCTTCCCGCATCCCGACATCCGCGATCCGCTCTTCCCGTTCGACGGGAACCGCTCGCCCCTCGCCGAATACGTTTGCCGGAAGCGCATCAAGAGCCTTTTTCAACCCGTCCTCTATGCTCTCCCCGTCCTTCGGCTTGAGGGTGTACTCGTTCTCCCCGTACATGGACCCCTGCAAGGAATGCTCGCCGAGCACCATCTCGGGATGCTGCACGAAGTATTCGTTGACGACCGCCGGGCCGTCCGGCGTCTCGACGTTTTCCACGTTGCGGAAGGCATTGGATACTGGAGAAAGGCCGGAATCCTTCTTGCGGAAAATCAGGATGTCGGTCGTCACCTGCGTCCCGGCGTTCTTCTCGAAGGCCGTACCGGGAAGCCTGACCGCCGCCACAAGATCGGCCTTCCTGCCCCATTCCTCACGAATCGAGGCCCCGCTCACGCTGTCCATCGTGAAGTGAGACGTGATCTCCATGACCAGCCCGCCGGGGCGCGCCGCGTCGATGGAGCGGGAAATGAAATAGTTGTGGATGGACTGCCTGGCGTACTGTGGGCGCTTTTTGTCCGTAACCCGGAAATTACCGAAGGGAACATTGGAAATCACAAGGTCGAGGGTGTTGTCCCCCACGCGCTTCGCGTTCTCGAACCCCGTCACCTGAATGTCGGCATCCGGATAGAGCTTGCCGAGAATCCCCCCGGTAAGCGTATCCAGTTCAACGCCGACGAGACTGGAACGGCCGGAAAGACTTTCAGGCATGAGGCCGAAGAAAAGCCCGGTACCCGCCGACGGTTCAAGCACCCGCCCACCACGGAACCCGAGCTTTTCCGCCATGCCCCACATGGCGCCGACGACCTTGCGGTCGGTATAGTGCGCGTTGAGCGTGGACTTTTCGGCGGCGTCCCATTCCTGAGCGGTCATCATGCCGCCGAGATCGGGATGCAGCGCCGTCCCGTAATTTTTCTTCCACCGCGCGTAATCCGAACGCTTCTTGTCGTCGGCATAACGCAACGCCGGAGGGAGCCCCCCGTCAAACCGCTTTTCATACTGCGCGGCGTAAGCGTACTCGGTGTTAAACACTTCCTGAGCGAGAGAACCCCATCCGGTGAACTGTGCGAGACGCTTCTTTTCCTCCGGCGTCGCGTCCCGCTTTTCCTCGTTCAGCTTCTTAAGGAGACGCACAGCCTCGATGTTGGCCTTGGCGCGAGTGACGTTTCCGCCGGGCACCAGTACGTCATCGGGGCCTACATGGTGATTTCGACTATTCTTCCGTCCTCGCCCTCCGTCGGCGGAAAGTTTTCCGGCTCGTCCGCCCAATCCAGAATCTCTTCCCTCAGCTCCTCCGGCATCTCGGCGTCCAGATCGATCATGTCCGACGGGCACAGCGCCGTCTCGATCATTTCCTCCTTCGCGTCCTCCGGCGTGTCGTCCATCTCGCGGTGAATCTGCGTCATGACGCACACCATTCTGTCGAGGTGATCCAGAAGTCCCTTGTGCCCCGGCGTCTCCCACAGCTCCATTACCAGCTCCGGATCGTTGTCCAGAAGCCATATGAGACGCATCTTCCACCACGGGGAGTTCTGCGGGTCCATTACCGCCACGGTCATCGGTTTCGCCATGTTCGCCCTCCTGCATTTTCTTGGATTCTACCACGGGAGACGTTGCCCCGGAAAGCGTTCTGTCCGTATTTTCCCGCTGCTGCCTCCATGCGTTTTTCTCCGCCCACCGCCCCATCATGGTATCGATATGGCCCCGGATCGCGTCAAAATCCTTCACCCATGCTGCGGGCAGGGGATCCGCACGGAATGCGGCCGTCACCCTGTCCAACAGATCGCGGACAAGTTGGGCCACCCGCGCGAACAGGCTTGGCCGCTCATCGGCCATCTTCGCCCAGAACGATTCTTCGGTGAGCCGCTTGCCCACGAGGTCGGCCCCGATCTCCTCCAGAATAGCTTCATCCGACATCCGGGCCACGGTTCCGTCGCCCCCCGTTCGACGATCGAGGTTTTCACGGTAACGGGGAATGGCGTCTTCCTGAAGGTCATCCAACAGATATTCTTGGAATTGTTTATATGCTTTGAGGTCTTCGCTCCGCATTCTGTGCAGGAGTTCATGCCCGAGGACGAAGAGATAAGGCTTTTCTCTCTCCGCGCTCCCCTCCATGAACACCACATGCTCAATGGTCGGAACAGACGCGCCGCGGATGCCTGTCTGAACGGACGAACTATCCTTGAAAATGACGACATCCTGTCCGAAAACACCCCCGATCTCTTTCAGCCGGAGCGAGGTTTCGCTGTCCTTCCGTACTGGGATAAATCTGAGGCTCTCCTCATCCACACCGAGTTCGGACGCCGTATGTCTCTTGAACTCGTTCAGTACGAGTTGTTCGTAAGCCTTCTTTCGTTCCTGCGGGTTCAATCCGTGCGCCCATGCCTCGGCTTCAGGAGAAACCCCGCCCTGCTGACGTTCTATGGCCCGAAGCAGCTTCCGCTCTATTCCTTTCCGCCCATTTTTCTCAAACGACGTATTTTTCGTTCCTTTGCTTCCTCCGGATACATCGCGTCCCACTTCTGGCAATCCTCGAAATGCTGGCTCATCTCCTCGTCCAGAAGCAGATCTTCCCGAGTCAGGAATCGTAGGAATCTGGTTGAAGGACACATTCTGGCCCCGCCCTTCTCCGGGAACCTCGACAGATCCCGCGGTTCGTTGAACAGCGGCTCCAAGTCCGGCCTCTCTGCCATCAACTCCAGGTAAAGCCGTATCCAGATCAGGTCTATTTCCCAAATCCCCATGGTATCGTCCGGATCCTCTTGCAGCCGCAGCCAGTTCTCCCGGATTCCCCGCCGCGTCGACGGGTACAGACTCCGAAAGAAGCTCTCCAGTTCCAGTTCCGGGCGTTCCTTGCTGTAGACCGGCATGGCCTTCCTCCTTTTGCCCGGAGTCTACTCCACGCCTTTCCCCGGACAAAGAGGATTCTCCCGTGCCCGCAGCAAATTCCGATGCCAAAATCCGCTCTATCAGACTGTTCTTATTCTTTTCCTTGCGTGCGGCGGGCAGTTCCTTTTCGGGAACAAGCGCCAGAAGTTCTCGCCGCGTCATCCCTTCCAGCCGTTTACGAGCCTGTTCTTGAACGGCGGGAACTTGCCCAGCGTTCTGCTGTCCGGCTGCCATCCCCGCAGGGGACGGGACAACCGAAGGGACGGACGGATGCCGTTCCGAACGGGAGGCCGGAGCGGGAGAGGGAACTGCCCCAACAATGATGTGGCTCCGCAGGAAATCTTCCGGAACCGTGTCCGGCGCGCGCATCCCAAGCCCTTCCGCCTGCGCCGTGGTATCGCCGCGCGGGGCCTGCATGGGAACACCGCCCGCAGGCTGCGCGACGGGCGAAGACAACCCGCCGACAACACCCTGTACCGGAGCAGTGGAAGGCATGGATATGGCAGGGCCGGACGGTGCGTTGTACGGCGTCACCAAGGTACGGTCGTAGGCGGACTGAGAAACGGCATTTCCAGCCATGAGAGGAATCCGTGCATTGCCGCCAACCGGTCGTGCCTGCGGAGCGTTCGACATCGGAATGACCGTATAGGGAACATCTATGGCATCCATGTGGCCCGGATTCTGGTTGAGGAAGTTCATCCCGTACATTGTCGAAGGCTGTCGCACTGCCGGGGCATTCTCCCCATAATCTCCGACGATGAGGTCCACCGTCTTCCCAAAGGAAATACTTGGTCCCTTCGTCATGTCCCAAAGATCAGAAACAGCGTGCTGGTCATCTCCGCCAACACGCTGTTCATTCTGCCTTACCCATTCCGCCGTTTCGTCGTACCCGTCATCGAACGGATCAACCGGCTTTATCCGGTCTGTGGGAGCCCCCTGCGGCTGTTGTCGTCGCAAAACGTCTTGGTAGCTCTGTCCACCGAAAACCCCACTCAGGCCAAAATCTTCCGCCTGCGGCCTCTGCCCCCCATTCGGCGTGGGCTGTTCCATATTTGATGCGGCCTGTTGCGTGGATGGCTGGGGATTCTCTATAGTGGGTGGAACCGTTGTTCCGCCTCCCGATTGCTGGATATTCCCCTCTTGTCCGCTGTTCCTCCCCGCAAGCGTCCGCCGGAAAGCGAGGTCAATCCCCTTCTTTCCTCCGGCGAAAAGCGTGGTCTGGGCAATCGTGGCGGGTGCCACCTCAAAAAAGGCATCAATGGGTCCGGGGGCCTTATCCCGAAGCCCCATGTCGGCTTCAATGCCGCCCTGCCCCATCTGCGTAATGGTTTCAGTGCCAAGTTCTTCGCCATACAGGCCAAGGATGCTCTTAAAGGCTCCCTTGATCCCGCCTTTCACCTTGGAGCCAAGAGGGCCAAGGAGTTTGGTCATCAACAGATTGCTTATCGCCTCGGGACCAGCTTCCCAAAGGCCGTACTCCGTGGCCTTGTCCGCGAAGTAGCCCTGTATCTTTCCCCATTCGTCAGGAGTCGGTTCACGCTTGAGCACTTGCGTGCTGGCGTCATAGAGCGTCCGGTTGAACTGCGCGACGGAAGCCTCGTAAGCCGTCTTCCCGGAAGCGGCCATGCCCGCGCCACCGGCAACGACAGGATTCCCGCCGGAAAGCAATCCACCAGCGGCCCCGCCAGCAAGACCAGCTCCCATTGTGGTCAGACTGTAGGGGATGGAAGACATGGCTTCGGTTACACCACCAAAGGCCTTCCCCGCGTATTTCTTATGATACGCCTCCAGTTCGCGCTGCGTCTGGGCTCGCTGCGCCATCTCTTCCTTGTCCGTAGGATCAAAGCCGCTGACGACGTCCTGAACGGTATCCACGATACCCCCGGGGAGGAAAGTCAATCCTTCCCCGACGGCCTTGGCGGATTCCCATGTGCGTTCAAGAATACCGGGCTGTTCCTGCGGTTCCTGTTCACTCATAGGCGCATATTGAGCGAACCAATTTTCATCAATAGAGGGGATGATACCATGAATGTCTGTGCGTGTGGGTCGGGGAAGATTATTCCTTGCCATCGATATGCCCTTCTAGTTGAATTGATTAATACCCGTTTGGAATACCGGGATCATAATTTCTCAATCCGTTATTAAAAGTATTCCACCAATCATAGATGTCCTTCAGATGTGCGGGTTTTTCAGGCGGCCCAACAAAAGCTCCCGCCACCCCTTCGGGTTGGCCTTGGCTGGAACCTCTGTTGGTGGCCTTCTCTATCTGCTTCCCAAATTCCATGAACTTCAATCCGGACTTGTCAGTGGACTGCTCCGATGGCTGTTGATGTTGCCCTTTGTCTCCGCCAGACAACTGCTGGTAGATGTACTTCTGGGCTATTTGCCTGAGTTGCGTTTCAGAGGCATTGGGGTTCTTTGCCTTCGCCATACTTACGGCCTGAGTCACAGCGTCGTCGTACGCGGCAAAGGCTGAGTTTCTGGTAAACCCGTGCTTCCCCATCAAAATTTCGAGGCTCATTCCGATATAGGGATTATAGCTTTCATTCCCCATATCGTCTTTCGAGGTTGAAACTTTGTTTATCCACGACCTGTCACCATCCGTAAGATTGAAGGCCATGCCTCCGGCCCCCCCGCCAAGCCCACGCCCGGCGGCGATACGCTGCGCGTTGTCGATCTTGGCCTTCACGTCGGCACGCACCCATCCTTGGCTCATAAGGTCGTCAAGGCTGCCCACCATGCCGCCCATCCCTCCCTTGTCGTCAACGACACGATACGAAGGCCCAACAGAGTAGTCGTCATGTCTGTTCTGCGGGATGACGTAGATGGTTTTCCCGCCTTTGGTCAGCGGAATCCATTGGTTCGGATCGGAAAGAGCCTGAGCGTTGCCGAGGATGGTTCCCATCTTGTAACGGGCTGACGCAGCAAGGAACCGCGGATTCACTGTCTGCATCTGCATGTTCGCGCCGCGAAGCACACGCTGTTCGCCGGACATGATGCCATTGAGCTGCTCAAAAACTTGCTGAGGCGTCATGCGTTCACCGGTATCAATGAATTTTCCTTCTTTCGACGAACGGAACGATTCGGCAAAATCGCCGTCCTGTCCAAGCTCGTATTTGTAGGGAAGAGGCGACTTTGCGGAGAGTTCGCTTACGATTTGCCCGAACCTTCGCATATCGCCAGACTGATAGGCTTTCTGTGCCTCGAAAGCCAACGGACGGAACGTCTTCTGGTAAAATTGATCGTCCGCCGCCTCCATGTTCTTGAGCATGGACAATCGGGATTGTTCCGTATTCGCGCGGTCGAGCATGAACTTTCCCATTGCCTGTACGCCGTGCCGGGTGTTCAGGATGGAATCTCCATCAAGGGCCGACAGATCCCCAGAACCTCCAAGTTTACCAGTGATATACTCATACGCCTTATTCGTGGCGTCGCGTTCATCCTGCTCATGCCGGACTTCCCCGATCTGCTGGCCGGTGCGCATGGCGTCGCCGAGAAATCCGACACCCTGCATGGCGTTCCGCCACGGATCGTCGCCGTATCCCCTCATCGTTCCTCCCTACAGATAGTAGCTTGCGAGGCCAGCCAAGGCTCCGGCCGCCAGAAGTCCCCACCCCACGGGCCCGGCGGCGGATGCAGCGCCCGCCGCCTCCGTCGCCGCTGTAGTCGCCCCGCTTACTGCGGCAGCGCCCCCGGCATTCGCCATTGATTCCGCAGCGGCAAGTGATGCAGCGGCGCCGCCAGCCGTTCCCCCATTTGCCAGAGAAAGAGCTCCGCCGCCGATTGTTTCGGGAAGCGTGCTTCCAATCGCTCCAGCGGCACCGCCAATACCTCCCGCCACTTCCTCTCCCCCGCCACCCAAGGCCCCTTTCACCCCGCCCCACATGGCTTTGGTGGCCTCGCTTCCGGTGAACATGTCGGCCATGCCCAGACCATAACTGCCGCCGGCGATCATGCTTCCGAGCGCGCCGCCGAAGCTCTTCTTCGGTTCCTTCACTTCCTGCTTCTTCGTCATGCCCGCCGTGGTCGCGGAAGCGTTCTGCATCCCCTGCAATGCCGAGTTAATCGGGCTTTGTACCTTGTAAAGCGCCATTATTCGTTACCCTCCAAGGAAACTGAGTCCCTGAAAAATAGTGTTCGTGGGAGATCCGGAAAGTTTGTTCTGCGAGACGCTGGCGGCTTTCATGAGGCGGTCATAGTTTTCCTGCTCCGCTCCAACGCGGGCACCGGTAACGGCCTGTGCCGTCTGAGCCGCCTGTTGCGTAGCCAAGGCCGCCTGCGTACCGGCATACCGCCCGGAATTGGGATTGACGCCCATGCGCGCGTTGGACCGCGCCGTGGCATCGGACACGTTCTTCCACGCCGAAGAAACATCGGCCTTTGCCAGCCCCATGCGCTCGGCGACGTCCACCCCCTGCGCCGAGGCGGACAGAAAGTTCTTCGTCGCCTCAGTCTGCTGCGGGAGCAGTTCTGCCTCAGCTTTCAGTTGCTGCTTGTACAAGCCGCTTTCCAGCGGGAGCAGATCGCGGGCGGCCTCAAGCTGGCCCCGGTACACGCTGTTCTCAAGAGGCAAATTTTGAAGATTGGTCTGCGCCTGCGCGGTTTCGTACGGCTTGAAATGCGTCTCCCACATCTTGTAATAATCTTTCGCCCATGCCTGTTGCTCTTCGGCGATGGTCGCCATGCGGTCGTTGTACTCGTAGTCCACGTTGTTCACGCTGGATCCGCCGCCCTTGCACTCGGCAATCTCGCCGTCGTACCAGCGGCCTTCCCGTTCCAGCGTCTTCCCCGTCTTCATGTCGATGACGATCTTCGTGTAAATCATTCTGCCCATCGGCTTTCCTCCAAAGATTCCCTCGTGGTCGTCGTCAACACGGCATCCTCGGTTTCCCCGGTCCTTGCGTTGTAGGCAAAATGGGGGAGTACGCATTGTTTCTCGGCGCCACAAAGCAACGCCAGCTTCCAAGCAAGAGGGTTGCTCACCGGAGCGATTCCAATCAGCACGTCAAACAGATACCCTCGCTCGTCTCTGAGCCCGAGATAGTGCTCAAAAATGCTCCTGCCGATGGTGACGGACATTTTCCTGCCCCAATACCGGCGGAAAACGGCGTAATGCCCCCGCGCCGCCCGCCCTTCAAGCGTATTCAGCCAGCTCACGCCGCAGGGCTGCCCGTCATGCAGCACAAGAAACGGCAAGGAACCGGGCCTGAACAAGTCCTTCTCGAACTCTTCGGCGGATCGCACGGTGCCGTCCATGAACATGCGCCGGGCGCTCCCTTCCCGTTCCAACATTGCGTAGGCGCACCGCATCAGCTTCCGCTCGTCCTCGCTGCCCCTGAAATACACAAGCTCGACACGGCTCATGTCCCGGCCTCCTCTTTTGCCCTGCCCATCGCCATCCATGAAAAATCTCCTCTGGCGGCAAAGCTCCACGCTCCGGTTCCCGCGCCGTCAGCGTCCAGAGCCTCGGTGAACCGCTCCGGACCGACGGTTATCCGCCGCTCCCCCGTTTCGGGGTCCGCCTCGGAAACGATGCAGCTCCATCCCGTCAGAAACACTGCGGGCCGCCCATCCCAGTTCCCCGGAATGGCGACGGTTTCCCCATCCTTCGCGTCTCCTGAGGCCCATGCGGGAGGCAGCGCGCCTTTCGCCAGCTTCTTCGCCGTGACGCTTCCATCACGGATGCTTTCCGTCCCGACCGCGCCGGGTGAAATCTTGTAAAACGTGACGGCCCAGTCCCCGAGCCTTTCCGTCGTGACGGCCCCTTCCTCGATCTTGTCCGAGGTCACCGCGCCGTCCATCAGGTTTCGGGTATCCACCGCGTCCTCAGCCAGCTTGCCCCGGGTGACGCAGCCATTCGCCAGAGCCCCGGTAGTTACCGTGCCACCGGCCAGTTTTCCTGCGGTAACGGCCTGTTCCGCCAGTGCGTTGTTGTCCACCTCCCCGGGCGCGATGGTCCGAGCGGTGACGGCGTTATCCGCCAGCTTTCCGCCTGTAACGGCCCGATCGGCAAGTTTGCGTTCAGTGACGGAACCGTCCCGAAATATCTGTGAGGCGATAGCGGCCACATCCACGCTTCCGGAAGGCGTGGAAACGGATCCGCCGCCAAACGCCGCGGATGCTTCCGAAGCCCGTACGGCGCGGGACTGGTCCGAACCGCGGACAAGGCCCGAAAGCCTGAGCAGCTCCGTCCTGATGGCCTGCAAATAGGTGGTGAGGTTCCGATCCAGTCCGCGCGGGACGGACTGCAACCCGCGATCAGACGCCGCCATGCTCAAGATCCTCCACGCTTGAACCCATTCGGGCTTCATAAACGGGAGCAATGCCGGACAGTTCCAATGACCAGAGTTTTTCGCAGCGCGCCGTCCGAATCCGCACCGTCCGCGTATCGTGCACATGCAGCGTCTGACGGGGCGTCTCACCCGGCCCGAAAAGCCGGACCGTCACCGGATTGCCCCTGTTCTGCCCGCCCTCAATGCGGAGCGCGGACATGGAGATAAGAGCGGACATGAAGAACGGCTTGGATCGCCATGTGTACGGCAGAGACTCGCCGCCCTCGAACACGCTGATGTCCGTCCCCACGGCCAGATAGACACAGTCGTCGTTGACGTGATGGTACAGGGCATGAACCGGAGCGCCGGGCAGTTCGACGCGCACGACGTCCTTGCGCCCGAGGTCAAGGATGAATCCTTGGTTCGTGCCGCTGAAAAAGCCGATGTACCGCCCGTCGAGCACTGATCCGACAAGGTTTTCCGGGCCAAGTTCCTGCCACTGGTCCCGGGTGAATACGCCGGAGGTAAGCAGGCTCTGTTCAGCCGAGGTGAACAGCATCAGGCCGTCCGGGCAGGCGTACACCACGCCGCCGGGCAGATGGCCGACAGAACGCGCAGACAGGCATGGCTGCTCAATGGGAAGATGGAGAAGCTGAAGGGATTCCGGGGCCGCGCCCTGCGCCAGATAAGGCCGCCCCGTGGTCAGGATCACGATGGTGCTGTCCACATGCCCGAGCGCGACGATACGATCCTCCACGGTCAGCCGATAGGATTCCGGGAAAGCGTAGGGAATGAACAGTTCGGAAACCAACAGCTCGTTCCCCCGGAAACAGGCATAGATGCCGTTGTCGGTCTTGATGAGCCCCTGCGCATCGTCGGGAATCCTGTCCCAAAGCGTCGTCTGGAGCACGTCCGTGGGAACGTCCTTGTCGTGCGCCGTATCCATATACTCCGCCTGCGAAACAGGAATCTCGGCAACGAAACGGAATTCTCCCGTTTCATTCCCCGCGACCGTACGGTAGATACGGATATGCGTAATGTTCAGCCCCGAAAGCGAAGGCAGGCGGAACCCGCTGACGAGAGCCCCGTCCCCCGACTTCACGTCGACGAGTTCGGAAGGCGGGGACGGGGCTGATTCCTGTTGATACACGCCGTTTTGCAGGCTCTGCACATAGGTGTAGCAGTACGATGAACTGCGGGAAATCTTCTCCGCTTCAGTTGAGGGAGGGATGCCATCAATGCTGGAGAACACGATGGGAGCGACGGCGACGCCCTGTCCCTCGACAGGGGCAAGTTGACTGTCCTTTGTGGGCATGTCGCCCCCAGACCCGGCAATGAACCCATGAACGGAGACGTCCCCGATGCCCGCTCCGGCTTTGACTGTGACGGTGGGGGCCGTCTCGGGGCGCGGAATGCCGAGACGGTACGTCTCGCCCCCGGCAAACCGCTGTGTGGGATAGTCCCGGTCACCGGTGATCAACAGATGCCCGAGCGGGGTTTCCCCAATCACGTCGATGACCGCCGACTTTACAACGGACACATCCTTATCCCATGCCAGCCAGCCGTCGATGTCATGCTTGAAGATCGTCCGCGCCGATGCTGAAACCTCCGCAACCCGACGGACGCCGCGCAGGGGGCGTAGGCTGCCGCGCCGCAGGTCGCAATTGACCGCTCGCGCTGACTGATGCGCCTCAAGGGTCCTCGGCTCAATACGCGGGACCTCGCCGCCGAATCCGGGTATTAGCAGTGTCGGCATCAATTGCCCCCCCGGTCTTGGCTGACATGCCAGCCGCTTTTATTGACGTGATAGCTTATCGCTTCGTCTATCATGGACTGCACCTTTTTCATCAGAATGCTGTTCTTGTCTCTAATGAGTGCATTAAGGGAATCATTGACGAGATCCGAAACATCCACAGAGCCGTTCCTGACCGAAAGCGTTGCGGTCACGTTCCCCGAACCGTCAAAGCTCACGGCTCCTTGGGCGTCGCCAGCAAAGGTAATCGTCATCGGAGAGGCCAGCCGATACGCCTTCTCAGCCACCGTGGCCTTCTCGACTTCAAGCGCGCCGTCTCCCTCGCCCGGGCCGCAGACATACTTCCACTCCCCGAAGATTCCCCCCGAGCTCGCTCGTGCATACACCTGTAAGGCCGTATTGATCACGACCTGCATGGATTCGCCTCCGCTCGTATTGAACTGGAGTCCGTAGAACATCGCCGCTCCTGAGAAAGCCCGGCCCATCGCGAGCGCGCGGAGACCGGGCCAGAGTTATACCGAAGATCCGGACCGCAACTCCGGTGGGCATTGCAGCCTTTTTCGTTCGCCTTCGTAGGCGCGCAGGCAGTGCCCCGGCTTCCAGAACGGCAGCCCGTCGATGATCCGTCGAGGCCAGTCCCGTACGCCGTCCCGGCTCCACCGCCAGCACCGGGAAGAAAGCGTTTCGTCCGGCCAGCCGCCGAGGACGGCATTGATGAACTGGTCGAAAGCAATGAACAATCCTTCGATATATGTCATACTGGCGTCCTACACACAGGGTACAGGGTTTCCTCCCACCAACTGTTTGTGTAATCACCTGCGGAACAGTAATCTACCTGAGACGCCCCATTTTTTGTGTATACATATCCGCCAGCGGTTAAGGTATCCACGAATTGCGAATCGTCGGAAACGACTACTGAACCGTTCCAATAAATCCTTGTCGAATACATATCTACGTACGCCAACTTCAACTGTTGGTGACGATGCCCAATTCCATATTGCGCCCCACTACCATCGCAATTCCCCCCATATGAACCTGTTCCCTTGCACTCGGTGCATGATTGGGTATTGCAGGACTGACTCGTGGTGGGCTTCGTCAGCCCGTGCGCTGCGCAAAAGCTGTCCGCCACAGTCTGCACGTCCAGATTGGAGTTCGTCGCGTCCCGCCGCTGGCAGGTGACCGTACGGGTCTGCGTGCCGCCGCCGCAGTTGGCGGAACAAGCCCCCCAGTTCCCCGTGGCATAGGAATAGGTGTAGAGCGGCTTCCACGCGCCCGAGACGTTGACGTAGATGTTTTGGCAGGGCTTCCAACTGCCGCCCACATTAACGTACGCCTGCTTCGCGTATTTCCACGCTCCGGAGACATTGACTGCACAAGACATGCGCGCTCCTTACTTTCCGAGGAAAGTCCTTTGCAGTTCCGCCACTTCCTTGAAAAGGACATCAAGTTCGCCGTTGGATGCGCACGCCTCGGCGCGCTTCAGATAGGCCCACTGCCCGGCGTTGACCTCGGCCATGCCTCGCAGGTAGGCGGTGTGGTTGGCGAGGATGTCACGGCACAGGCCTTCTTTGGTCGGTTTGCCCTCGTCCGTGCGCGCAGCAAGGAAAGCGTCGATGTACGGCGTGGCGCGGGCGCTGTCGTTCAGGAACCCCGTGGCCTCGTCGACCTGCGTCGACCATGTAATCTGTTCGTATTGGGGTATGAACTTTCCCCACACTTTCCAGCGGCGAAGCTCAAAACAGTTTCGGATCTCAAGCTGTACCTCGTGCAGGAGCTTGGCGAAGGGACGCGGATCAACCCATTCATGGTTCTCCAAGTCGTACACATGAGAGGACGAGGGTCGCTTGGGGAAGGTTTCCCACTCTTCCCGGGAAAGGAAGAGGACACACCTCTCGCAAAAGGCTTCCGGGCGCTCGACGAGGCTGCCGTCATCCCTGATGATGGCTACAACCTCTTCCCACCTTCCGTCCTTGCGGCGGGACACGGGATAGGGAGGCACGTCAAGAACCGTAAAGCCGTATCCCTTGGCCTCCGCTTCCGATTTCAGAATGCGGCCCACAGAGATATTGTCCCCATTCCACGCGTAGACAGGATAGTCCGCCGTAGCCGCATAGCCCCGGCAATAAGCGGCGCACTCCTCAAGCTCGGCTTCGGACAACGGTTGCAAGGCCCCGTCCACACGTTTCACGCAATGGCCGCTCGGCGGCTCGAAATAGAGGGCGTCAAAGGCGAAGGAAAGTTCGGGTTTGAGATTGGTGTCGAAGCGCAGGTCATCGTGAATGACGACGGTTTCGCCGTCCACAAACGTGAGGATAAGATAATCGTTCATATGTTCTCCTAGTATTTGAACCAGATGTCGCCGTTTGCCCCGCCGGAGGGGTTGCCCGTGGAAACAGTCTTCGCCGCGCCGTTCCACTTGGTGGAATCAGCGGCGGTATTCGTCGTGTTGCCAGTGCCGCCGTTGGCCACGGGAAGCACCCCGGTCACGCCGGGCGTAATATTGGCGGAGCCGTCAAAGGATGCGGTCGACGTGCTGGCGAGATTCGTCCTGACGGTCCGGGCAGTGGCCAGTTTCGTTGCCGTGCCTGCATTCCCCGAAACCGTCGTCTGAGCGGGATGCACGTGGTCCCCACGGGCAAAAGTTCCCGTTTCCGTACCGACGGCAGCCGTCCCCGACGCTTTGGGCGTCGTGCCGGACGCCTTGGCATGGCCGTACTGCGTATCACTGGCTGCACCGTAGGTCGTGGCCGTGGAAGCGTGAACGGTGGGCGTTCGAGCGTTGGCCAGCCGGGAATCGTTCCCCTGACACGCCGTCCCCGCCGCCGTGCCGAACTTCACGTGCCCCAGCACGGACGCCGTGGCCGCAACGCCCGTATGGGAAGCGGGCGCGGCCCCGATGTCGTCAGGCGCAAGGGCATCGCTGCCGCCCGTCTGATGCGTAGCCTTGTGTCCGAGGGGTGTGCGCGCATTGCTC
>NZ_JH114231.1:186320-189736 GCF_000224655.1 Bilophila sp. 4_1_30 | reverse complement strand
CCCCGGATGTCCGCCGGGGCGAGCGCGTCCGCCCCTCCCGTCTTGTGGCTGTCCTTATGCGGCTTCGGGGCGCGGGCGTCCGTAAGCCGCGCGTCGCCCGCCTTGACGAAGGTCCCGTTATGGGCCCCCTCATTCCCATCATGCTCCGCAACGGCCTGAGCGATGCAGGCGGCCACGTCCCTGCCGTGGGCATTGGGGTCCGCGATATGATCCGCGAGTTTTTTGGCCCCCTCAACCAATACGGCCTCGGCGTCCTGAACCGCCGTCACCGCGCCGACAACCTGAGCAACAAGCTCGGCGTTGGTCGGCTGCGGCGTTTCTGTAGTCTGGCTCATAGGTTATGCTCCCTGCGTCGGCGGCGTGAATCCGTTGGCGACCGCCCACGTCTCGATTGCCGCCAGCCGATCCGCATACCGGGTCAGCTCGGAGGCGTAGTGTACAAGATTGGCCTGATCGTCTTCATGGACGTGACCGACTTTGGAAAGGCCGTCCCACGCTTCCGCGAGCGTCTGATCAGCCGAAACAAGAACGCTGTGCGCCGTCGTCTGGGGAAGCAGGACAACTTCCGTTCCCGCAGGCAGCACTTTCCCACTGTTCAGGGTGAGGGGGCGCTCCAGCGTTGTCATCAAGACCTGGCAAAGTGCTGTCTTCGACATGGCGTTCCCTACCGGGGCGTTGCCGCCCCGGCCTGTTTGACGGTTCTAGGCTCAGACGCCAGCCGGAGACGTATAGTCGGCGACGACCATCCGCAGCTTGCCGGTGAACACGGGCGTTTCTTCGGCGGAGGCCACGAAGGCCACACCGGTTTCGCCGTTCAGGGCTTTGCCGTTAAAGGTGAGATCGCCGTCGGAATCCGTGCCGATCGCGTCGAGGGCCGACCTGTTGGCATGGGTATGGCTATTGGCCACGGCCTGATTGACCTGAGCGCCGGTAGCGGTAATGGCGTCCAGTTGAGCTTTGTTGGCGTGCTCGTGAGCCTTGGCGATAGCGCCGGATACGGAAGCCTTGGTGATGCCGGAGTCGGCAATGGCCTTGCCGGTCGCGCCGTCAAAGACCGCCACATTGTCAGACGTGGAGGCCGTGGGGCCGGTCACGGCGCCGTCGATATTGCGCTGCACGACGACCCAGTCGGCGTTGGCGGCGGTGGTGTCGAAATCGCTCACGCACACGACCATATCGCCGATTTCGCACGCCTGCCCGGCGTAGGTTCCGGCCTCGTTTACCTTATAGGTCCAGCCGGTATGGTAGGCCTCGTCGGGCAACGCATGGGTGCCGTCGACGATGCCCTTGAACAGCATCGCGTCGTTCGCTCCGAGCACGGCGTTCACGGCACGTTCCACGAACTCGGTGCTCGCGGCCTGCGTGGTGTTTGTCCCGGCGGGCGCGGTGGGGACGACCGGAGTACCGGTCAGAACGGCATCGGCGAAGATGTCGGCCTTGTTCTGGATGGCGAGATCGCCAAAGTCCGGATGGGCGTTTTTGTCGGCGACATGTTCGGAAAAGGTCTTGCCGGTCGTTGCGTCTACGACGAGGGTGCCGGAATACAGAATTTCGTTTCCGTTTTCGTCAAGGAGCTGAGAAAGCAATTTCTTGGACATGACAATCCTCTTTCATGTTAAGGGTTCTGGGAAAAATCATCGACGACTGCGGTAAGCGCCGCGCCGGTAACCGGGGCGTTCACGGCGTCGTCAACAACGGTGAGAGGCACAACCCGCACCCCCGGCGCCAGTTCATAGCCGCCGGGTGAGGGGTTTCCGTCCCCGCCGTGGGGGATGTTGATGTGATCAAGCTCCACGCGGGTCACGCGATCCGCCAGACGCACCATCTGCGCGGACAATTCGACCGTGGCGGACTCGACCTGATAGTCGTGCAGGAACCTCGCGGCGAGGTCTTCACAGGCATCCTTCGCCTCTACCGCCCTGTCCGCATTGTTCTTGCAAATGACGGCGGTATTGCGGGCGTCGTTCGCGGCGAACTGTGCGTCCTCGGCGTGTATCTGTGCTAATCCTGCGGATTCCGTGGCTTTTTCCGTGGCCTTCGCCACAGCCTCGGTCACAACCTGCGGCGTAAGGATGTCGAGGGCGGTCTGTTTGATCTCCTCCTCGACACGTCCGACATGCTCTTCCGCCCTATCCGCATCCGCCTTTGATGCCGCGGCGGATTGGGCAGCCTCTTCGGCGGACTGCATGGCCTCATCACGGGCCACGGCAGCGGCCTGATTGGACTGCGCTGCGGAAAGGGCGTCCTGCCTCGCGGCTGACGCGGCCCTCTCCGCAGTCTTGGCCGCGTCCTCGGCATCGTGGACACGGTTGGCGATCTCCAACGCCTTGGCATCAGCCCGAGCGGCAGCCGCCTCGGCGCAGGTCTTTGAGAGTTCGGCCGCCCGTGCGGCTTCCAGTACGCTCGCCTGCGCAGCCTCGGAGGTTTCGGCCGCAAGCTCGGCCGCCTTGGCGCACTCGCAAGCCCGGTTCGCGTGGCTCTGGGCCGACAGCGACGCGCAACCCGCCTTCTTCGCGGCGGACTCGGCCCGTTCGGTGAGCTGCTCGAAATCCTCCTTGAACAGTTCACCCTCTTCATGGAACTGCCGGAGGCCGTCCTCGACGCCCTTGTCCAGCGCGTCCACGGCCCGCGCCTCCGCACGGGTCACGGCTTCCACGGCGTCAGCCTTCAGAGTGGCGGCGTTGCTCGTCACCTCCATGATCGACTGTGTGGTCCGCTGTTCGATCTGGTTCAGGGCGTCGTTCCGGCTCTCCGTGATGACGGTCGTCGCCGCCGTGGTCAGCCGGTTCGTTTCGGTTTCCACGCGCTGCGTCACTTCGCTCTCGAAATAGACGATGCGCTCATTGGCCCGCTGCACCAGTTCCCCGGCTTCCCCGGCCTTGGCCGTCGCCAGTTCCGCCGCGATCTGCGCGGAGGTTTTCGCCGCTTCGGCCTTTTCCGCAGCGGCGTTCACCTGTCCGATGCTGGCCTGTGCGGACTGCGCGTGGCTCTGCGCCGCGTCGCGGGCGGCGGACGCCTGCCCCGCATACATGGCAACTTCGGACGTGATGACCTGCCCCGCGCCGCGCTGCTCATAAGGGGACAGTTCCATGATGTCCTGCAAATCGCAGTCATGGTTCGGAACGACGGCATATCCGCTTACCGACCCGGAACCGCCGTTGAAACACGAAGACTCGCACCCGTTGTGCGGATACTTGATATGAACACGGTATTCGGAGGATTCCGTGCCGAGTTCGTTGGGCCAGACAGCAAGGACGGCCTTGCCCGCGGCGTCAGTCTCGGCTCGCACTTCGCGCGGCACGATGTAGCCGGAATACCTTTCAACGGTCGTCAGGCGCATCGTGACCACGGCCTTGTGAATCGGTTTGCCGCTCTGGTCGTAAACGCGCGCCGTCACGTTGACGGTTGGGAGATTG
>NZ_JH114231.1:173505-186216 GCF_000224655.1 Bilophila sp. 4_1_30 | reverse complement strand
GGCCTGCGGATCGGACCAGCCGACACGCGGGCCGCTCATGGATTTGATTTTGGCGAGAGAGCCGAACACCAGCGTATCGCCCCATTCTTCAAGCAACGCTTCAGGAACCTGCGCCGCCGTCCGCGCCGGACGAAACGCGCAGTACGCGTAAACGGTGTGGTCGGCGTCCTCATGCGCGGCATGAAACAGCACTGTGATTCCCGATCCGGCCCTCTCCGCATGAAAGTCGCTCCCACCTTCCAACCGCACGCCATCGAGCAGCAAGTGAAGGACACGGGAAACGACCACGCCCCTGTCAGTCATCAACTCCACAACACGGGAACCGCGAAAGAGCGTTTCCGCCATCGTGTCCGTCCAGACCTCGGTCCGGGTGAAGAAGTCCACGGCAACCTGCTGAACGGCGTCAAGGACGACGAACTGCGGACACGGCTGCACCTGCATGAGCACGCGGGGGATGATCACATCGTAGGAAGCCATGCGCTCCGTCATTGCGCGCCTCCGGTACTCGTCCGGGGCCACGCGGCATCGACCTGCCGCTTGACCCCGAGCGCGTTGTAGAACTCGCTCAGGTGGTGTTGCGCGCGGGCCAGATTGGAGGCCTCATTATCGCCGGACAGGATGCCGTACAGGACATGGTGGACAAGCGCCGGAGCGAACGTATCCCGCAGACGCAGACAGTCGTCCGGGCTTCCGATGCGCGGCGGCTCGGCGCTCCATGTGGCGTTGGCGATCGCCTCGCACTCTTCCGGCACGGCGGGGAACACCCAGTAGAACAAAGGGTCCGCCATCCGGTCATAGGCGAAATACTCGATTCCGGCCCACGGGGCGGACATGCCCATCGACGCCCACCCCGTGATGTTCTCTGTGGTGGTCGCCATGATCGGCCTGCCCGTCCTTCCATCGCACACGTTCGCATTCAGACCGATAAACAGCATGGCGGGCGCCTTCACGCCGTGCTTCCGTCCGGGAATGGCCTGCCGGATGCCCGGCTCCAGCACGATGTCTCCGGTTACGGCCGTGGCGTCCGGACGCTGCATGACCACTTCCCTGAGCGCATGGTTCAGGAAGTCGAGCAGCCCGACGGCGTTGTCGTCGCCGCCGTTCCACTCCCACCTCGCACGGATGCCCGGTTCAAGGTCCTGCAACGCGCCGGACACAAGGCGCAGGATTTCCGCCGCCTGCATGGCTACACCGCCTCGCCGATACGGCGATACGGGAACCGGGGCACGGGCACGAACGACATGGTCCGCTCACGGGTCACCGGGTCCACGTTGACCAAAGGCTGTTTCTCCACGGCGAGTTCAAGGGCGTGGACCACCGCTTCCGGCACCTCCACCTCCTTGTCCCGCTCGATGAGATAGGACTGGCCGTTGACTCCGATGGTCACGGGGCATTTCTCGTGCTCCCCGCGCCCGGACGGGATGACGATCCGCACCTTGCGCTGCCCGCGAAGCTGCGCCGCCGCCTGCGCCTCGCTCTTCTGGACGGACTGGTTCAGGCGTTCGCTCTCCTCCGGGGTCAGGGGCGGCTTGCTGCCGGATTCCTTTTCCTTCGCCATTTCTTGTTCCTTCATTTGGGACATGACGGCTCCTGCTACAGCGAAGACACGGCGACTTCAGCCCGGATCATGTGCAGATCGTACAGAATGATGGCGCCGTGCCACATCTTCCACGCGATGCTGCCGCGCTGACCAAGGGGATCGCCGCCACGCGGGACGTTGGGATTGAGAACCATCGGCACGATGGGAGACTTCCCGCCGGCGGAACGGTTGAAGGGAATGATGCCGAAGGCGTTCTTGGCGAGGTACAGGACTGGATACACGTCGGCGCACGCGCCGGTGGACGACAAAACGCCGTTCCCGGCTGCCCCCGCGTCGGCCCACGGCTCGAAGACGGTGGTGCACATGTAGCGCACGCCTTCCACGGAGCCGATTTCGCCGGGCATGGGCTTATAGCCCCCGCCGTAGTCCTTCACGTCGAGGAAGCCGCGCATCTCGCGGATGTCCGCCTCGCAATCGGTATGGCAGATGGCGACATACGAAGGCAGCACGCTCTCGGTCTTGAAGTTCGGGGACGCGCTGACGAACGAGGTGATGGGCATGGCAAGCTGACGCTTGAGCATACGGGTCACCCGGCGCTGGAGTTCCAGCGTCAGCGGCTTGTTCACGCCGTTGCGGTTGGTCGCCTGCGCCCCGGCCGTCTCGCCGGAAAAGAACACGTTGGTCCCGCCGAGCACCACGCCCGCCGTGATGCGTTCGCGCATGATGGCGGCCTGTTCGCCCAGAATGTCCGAGAACTCGGAAATGAGCGGGTCCTCGTGGGTGTCGGCCAGCACGTCGGTCAGCTCGATCCAGTCGCCGTACTGGTTGATGGTGGCCTCGATGTCCTTGAACGTCGGCTTGCTGGCCTGCGGCGTCACGCCCTCGATCAACGCCTTGGGCTGGTTGGGAAGATGCTCATAGCCACGGAACTTGATCGTCCGCGTACTGTGGGCGGGCAGCGGTTTCGGCTGTCCGAACTTGTCGAGCACGAGCAGGGGCTGCGAACGCTCAAGGAGCTGCTTCGAGAAATACCCTGCGGTGCGGTAGGAGATGTCTCCTGTGGTCGTCATGGGAGGCATACGTTTTCACCTCGGTTAGATGTTCCATCCGGCATCGAAGTCGTCTTTCGATCCGACGCCCTGCGGCACCACGGGCGCGCCGCGCCTCGGGACGGCGAACGCACCGTCGGGATTCGTCCGCGCCTTTTGCGACGCCTGACGTTCGTTCTTGAAGCGGGTGATCAACTCGGCGACGGCGTGCGGATCACGCCCGTGCAGAAACACGTCCATGAGCGGCGCGGCTTCGGCATAGGGCTTTTGCTCGATCCATGCCTGCATGTCCGCCTGAAACCGTTCGTTATCCGCCTTGCTGCGGGATGCCTCGAAAAGATCGGGATGGGCCTGCCGGACGACCGCCACGAAATTCCGGTTCGCGGCCTCCGCCATGCCCGCCTGCTGCTGCGCGGCGAAGGCTTCCCGCTCACGCCGGGCCATAAACAGTTCCGCCCGATCCATCGCGTTGTCCGCGCCGTATTCCGCCAGCCGCCTGCGGAGCGTTTCCCCTTCCGGGGAATCCTCGCGGGCAATGGCGGCCGCCTCCGGCGAAAGCTGTTCCAGTTCCGCGAATTCCGACTTGCTCCCCTCGGGAATCTCGACCGTCTTCGGCGGCTGCGGCTCCTCGCGCGGCTGGGGGTCAGGGGCGGCGGGCTGTGCCTGTACTGCCGGTTCCGGCTGCGGGACCGCCTGCCCTGCGGACGACTCCTCGGGGCTGGGCGGCGTTCCCTCCTCGGATACATGCTCAGGCTCCTGTTCCGGCTGCTCGGCGGGCTTCCCCGGCTCGTCGTCGAATCCTGCGGCAAAGGCTTCCGTGCCTTCCTGATCCATCAGTTCCTGATTCTGGTCTTCCTGCATGGCGTTCACTCTTTCGGCGTGATTGTATTGATGATGGAGCGCAGTTCCACGAGCGCGCCCTGCGCTTTCCTGAGCGACGCCTCGTCCGACGCGTTCTCAAGCGTGTCGCGCTGCGTCTCGATTTCCTCTTCAAGCAATTCCCGAAGCGCGAGATAAAACCCCGTCCCGAACGCCGCGCGGAGATCGGCGGCGGCCCTGCTCGGCTGCTTCATCATGCGGCTGTCCCTTCCATCGGCTGTTCAGACTGGGCCTGCGCCGCCTGCTGCTGCGACTGCGCCAACGCCAGCATGAGCTGTTGCTGCACCTGTTCGGGGGAAAGCCCCTGCCTGCCCAACTCGGCGGTCAGGGCCTGTACGTTGGCCTCGGCCTGCGCCAGCGCCTGCATGACCATCTGCTGATGCTGATGTTCCTGCGCTTCCTTCTCGGTCCGCAGGATGCGTTCGGCGGGCAAGTCCGTTTGTTCAAGCGTCACTTTAAGGAGTTCGTCTTCCTTGATGCGGCTGGCGAACAAGGGATTCGCCATGAGCGAAATGATGCCGGGCACCTGTTGCGCCCTGACTTCCTTGGCGATAAGCGACTGCGAACCGGTGGCGACGACCTCGTAGTCGCCCTTGATCTCCTCGCGCGGGCTCCATTGCATGTTGAAGCGGTACATCGCGCGGATGAACGGCGCGGACACATACTCGTCAAAGTCCTTCACACGGTCCTTAAGCAGGATGTTCGATGCCCCCATGAGCATGGACAGGCCGGACGCCGTCTCGCCCGCGCCGGACACGCGCCCGTCCCCGGCGTTGAAGCGCGGTGTGCTGATTTCGTCGGCGCACTCCTGCCAGAACTTCACCTGCGTCAGGTTCTCCTGAATGCAGGACGGCACCACGGCGACGCTCAGGGCATCGTTGATGTTCACCCCGGCCTTGTCGAACAGCAGGACACGGCTCGACGAAATGTCCAGCGGGTCTTCCCCCTCGGCCAACGCCTGCATGTTCACGCCGAACAAGGGGCCGGAACTCCACGCCGTATTGTCCTGCGCCGCGCGCACGGCGGCGTTGATGCCCGCCTGCGGCGACCGCAGCCGGTACGCGATGCCTTCGGGCCAAAAAGACGTTTCGTCACGCTGGCAGGGATAGAAAAAGAAGGGGATGTCCACGCCTTCAAGCGGATTGACCGACGCCTTGATGATGGTGTCGCCGAGCATCCACACGCAGGAGGGAAACACGCGGTACAGGTCGACGTCCTCAACCGCACATCCGGCATCCCGAAGTTCCTGCCCGGTGAGATAGCCCCACCGTTCGTAGACGCGGAACCGCTTGTCCATGACCGCGCCGAGGTTGCCGCTGGCGTCGTTCAGATTCCGCTTCTGCGATTCGTAGGTCGTCAACGAGGCGTCGCCGTTTTCATGCTCCTTGAGATACCCCTCGATGGCGGATGCATCGAAACCGGGGAACGTCGTCAGGTCCCACAGGTCCTTGTCCGTCTTGAGGTGCACCTGCCAGACATAGCGGAGCTGGCGCGGCTCCAGCGCGCCGGGATCGGGATAGACCTCCCAGACGGGGACGGCCTCGTAATAGGGCCGGATTTCCTCGCCGATGACCTGCTCGTCCCAGACAACCCTGCCGCTTGCATCGGAGACGGGACGCCTCTTCCTGAGTTCCCGGCGTTCGACCAGCGGCCCCTTGAGCACGCCCATCCCGAGCAGGCAGGAGGAAAAGATGACGGCCTTGCAGTGCTGCTGCCACGAGGGGCGGAATTCGCCGCCCGCAGAGGATTCCTTGAGCTGGTCGTCGATGACTTGCTCCATCTTGTCGGCGCAGGCCTTGGCGATGCGGAGCTTCACCGTATCAAGGTCGATGCGCCGCATGGCCTCCTGCATGGCCATCCGCTGCATCTTCTGCATGGCAAGGCCGTCGGGAACCGCGTTCTGCGCCTGCAAGAGCTGCATCTGCTCCGCCATGACCTCCTGCACGGCCTGCATGAACTCCGGGGACTGCTCAACAAGCTCACCGGGAATTTCCGGGTCCGGCGTGGGCTGGATGGCCCAATTCTTTGAGCGCGCCGGGAACAGCAGGTCCATGAGCCGGGCCACCATCATGTCCACCTTGTTCGTGGTCATCCGATAGTAGACCTGCGACCGCTTGAATTTCTTCAGCCGCTCCATCACGTCGGCGGGGTACTGCCCCCGGTACTGCATGAGGTCTTCAAGCCACCGCTCCTCAATGAGCTTGCGGGAAGACTCGGCGGTCGAGAACTCGCGCTTGAGCTGCAAGGCCAACGCATTGAGCCGGGCGGACGCAGCGGCGCGGGCCTCGCGCTCCAGCTGTTCCGCGTCTTCCCGCTCCATCGCGGCGTAAAATTCGTTCTCAGCTTCAAGCGGTATCTGAGTCATTGCTTGTCCTCCACCCCGCCCCGTTCAATCTTCCGCAGGAGCCGGGTTTGCATGGCGTCCAGCGCCGTTCCGCCGGAATAGCCCGCCATGCCGACAATCCCGACGATAAACCCCATCGAAAGCCCGCTGTCTTCCAACGCCGCAAACATGAGGAAGGCGGAAAAGGCAGCCATGACCGCCGAGAGCAGAAAACCGCCCACGGAACGGAACCCGAAGCGTGCCCAGCGCACGAACGCGCCGGTCACGGAAACGCCGATGAACGGCAACGACCGTTCCAGCATCTCCCAGAAATTCCAGTCCTGCATGTCGCTCATCGGCCCCCACGGATAGCGGCCTTGTCCGCATTGCACGAACCGAGGGCCTGACGGAGGCTCAAGACATAGTCGACCAGATCGGCATTGTTCACGCCGGTCCATAATGGCACGGGCGTTTCCGCCGTCAGGTACGCCGGGGCATCCTGCCGGATCACGACGGGCATGGTCGCCACCGGCTTACCTGAGCAGCCCGTCAACGGCAGGAGGCAACACAGTGCCGCCCCAATCGCCAGTCTGCCTGTCATTGCGCATGGCCTCCCGCAGCTTCACGCGCTGCCGTTCCCGGTCCTGTTCCAACGCCGCCAGCTTCCCTTCGCGTTCTTCAAGCGTTTCTTGAAGTCTGGCATGGGCCGCCGTCATGTCTTCGAGCGCGGCACGATTCCGCTTCGCGCTTTCCTCCCATGTTACGGCGTCTTGCCGGGCAAGATCCCGCTGCTCCGTCACGATGAACGCAAACACTCCGAGAGCAAGGCAGGCCAAGGCAAAGACGGAGCAGGCGATGCGTTCGATAGGCATCACCACTCCCGCTCCGGCCCCATATCGAGGTGCACGAAGTTCTCGTAGTCCCAGTGGCCGATGCCCCGGAACCCGCACTTACGGGCCAGCTTGATGAATGCCTCATGCCGCTCTTTCGGCATACGGACATCAAAGGCGAGGGTGAGATGCTGCGAATGCGCGACCCCGCCCACTTCCTTGTTGTGCCTGAAGCAGCGGTGACCGCTGTTGATGACGAGGGGCTCGCCCCACATGTCGCGGAGCCGCTGGAGCGCGTCCATGCCCTCCTCGTCCACGACGATCTCCCCGCAGCATTTGCAGGCGATCTCCTTCGGGGTGAAGTTCGGCCATTTCCCGGACCAACGGGCTTCGGTGTAGTGCATGAAAAAACGCTCCTGAGTTTGGTCAGGAGCGTAGCACGGGGTTTTGAGCCTGTCGGACTGGTGCGGGTCTGGTGGGCATCTGGTGAGGGTCTGGTGGGGAATTGACAAACTTTTCGGAAGATAGCGTATGCGCATGAAAAAAGTAGGAACCAACTGGAGATACACGAGATAATCTAAATAACAACTTCTTTTCAGGTGTGAGAACTAAAAAAATTCCTTTTCCCAATAAAGTTTTTTTGATACGCGAACCTCACCAACGCAATATAATCTGAGGAGGGAGAAGACGGATGACAGATATAGAAATTTTTTTAGCTGCAGGTGCATCACCTAGTAATATCATTTTTTCATTAATGATTGGTGGAATTGCGATAACTGGTATTATTCTTTCTGTTTTTCGAAAGCTAGAGCGAGTTCGCGATTTTTTACCTTCACTCTCGGTATCCTGTGGCATTTTTGGAACATTTTGGGGAATTTTTATAGGACTTTCTGGTTTTGATACAGCACATATTTCAGAAAGTATTCCAACGCTACTTGAGGGAATGAAAACAGCCTTTTTTACTTCCCTTATTGGGATGTCTGTGTCTTTATTTTTAAAATTTATTTATAATCTACGTGATGATATAGGTGAGAAAGGTTCTACAGATCCTGCAAAATGCCTTCAAAATATAGAAATTTATTCATCTGAAATCAGAGAAAGTATAAACAAGCTTGAGGAAACGATAGGAAGATGCTTCCGCTCTGACGAAGAATATTCTTTAGTTTCACAAGTTAAATTAATTCGTCAAGAATTAATAGATAGTCGTAAAGAAACTAAAAAAGCTTTTGAAGAGTTTGCTGAAAAGTTTTCAAAAATGGCATCAGAATCATTAATTGACGAATTAAAACGTGTAGTAGATAAATTCAATACAATGCTAAATGATTTAGTAAGCCAATCTTTTCAAGATTTGAAGGATTCAACAGAACGATTGAATACTTGGCAGTCTGAATATAAAGAAATAATCACACAAAACCATGAAAATCTTTCCTCTGTTCTTATACAGCTTTCTTCATTAAATACTGTTTACAATCAATCTATTGACAGAATTATGGAACTTTCAGAGCAGATTGCTACTATAAATACAAAACTCCATTCTATATCTATTTCAGGTCAAGAGCTTTCTCTTCATAGTAGTCAATTAACAGAGCAAAACCAACTTCTGGATGCATCCATTCATGCCATCAAGGATGCAGGAGAAAAGGCTGCAACTGTCGTTCCTGAAATTTCCAAAAATATGAATGCGATCACAGATCAAATTCAAAGATTACAAGAAGAAACTAACGACTTCATACGTAAGGCGACTATGGAGCTTCAGGCACACGCTTCAGAACTCTCGCAAGCTTCACAAAAACAAATTGAATCGATTGAAAAGTCATTGGAAGAAGAATTGCGAAAATCCCTTGAATCCTTTGCAGGTGCAATGATAGCTCTTTCAAACAAATTTGCCAGTGATTATACCCCATTGACGGATCGTTTGCGTGAGGTTGTCAGGATAGCGGAGAGGATGAACAATGCTTCGCTTAACTAAAATAGAAGATGGAGAACATTGGTCATCTATTTCAGATCTTATGGCCGGACTGATGATGATTTTTTTGCTAATTGCCATTGCCTATATGCATAATATCGCACAAGGGCAGCAAAAAATAAAAAAGATCGCTGTGACTTATCACGAAGCACAAGTCGCTTTATATGAAAAATTGAATGAAGAATTCAAGGAAGATCTCCCCAAATGGCAAGCGATCATTGATAAAGAAACTCTTTCTATACAATTTTTTGAGCCAGATATACTTTTCCAAACAGGTAAAGCTGATGTTACTCCAAAATTTAAAGACATACTAGATAATTTTTTTCCTAGATATTTAAATATCATTTTTTCTGACGAGTTTAAAGACACAATTGCTGAAGTTCGTATTGAAGGACATACATCTTCTGAATGGAGTACAGGAACAAGTTCTCCAGATGAAGCATACTTTAACAATATGCAACTTTCTCAAGAAAGAACGCGCTCTGTATTGGTTTATTGTTATTCTATAACACAAAAAAATAACTATAAAAATTTAATGCAACAGCATGTAACAGCGAATGGGCTTTCATCAAGCAAACTTGTTTATAATGATGATGGTACAGAGGATAAAGCCCGCTCTCGGCGTGTTGAATTTCGAACAAGAACAAACGCCGAAAATAGAATCGTTCAAATTCTTGATGAGTTGAAAAATGATTAAATTACCTGATTTCTCTGCATGTGTTGAAGTAAAACATCTTCTACAAAAAATGGGGGTCATCAAAATTCCTGAATTACCTGACGTAGAGTTTGTTAAAACTCGTGTTAAAATCGTAGAGACAATTGTACCTAATACAGAGCAATTGCAATTTGCTGAAAAAATCAAACTAAAAGCTGTTTCACTTGCACATGAAACTTTTACAGTAGTTAAAGATGAGACACTTGAAGTTAATGGCGTAAAATGTTGTATTTACATTAAAAACCAAAGCCAAGGCGTAAATCCTTATAATAAAACATCAACATATAAATTTCATTTATGTAATTGTAAAACAATTCAAGATATGGTCTTAAAAGGTAGAAAGGATAGATATGTTGCTACATCTCGTGCAGATGGTATATTCCCTGTAAATGCTCAGAATTATTACAAAGAAATTCTAGTATCTTTAGAACTTTGTAAAAATTGTAGAGATATTTTAATTCATAATGGGATGTATAAAGAACCTTTTTCCTTAAAAAATTTCTATGAAGAATATCAACCTGATATCCCAAAAACATTTAGGCGAACAGAACAAGTACCAATAACAGAAAAATATGCTCCGGATCACACTGAACGCGCTAATAAATACAAACAATCTATTCACTATAAATGTCAAGGATGTGGTGTCGACTGCTCTCAACACCGCTCTTATCTTCATATGCATCATGTGAATGGAGAAGGTACAGATAATAAGCGAAGCAATTTAAAAATTCTTTGTGTGATATGTCATATGGAACAACCCTTTCATGATCATATGAAAGGGAATCCTCGATTTCAAAAAGAAGCCCAAATCGTAAGGCAACTCCAAAAAGAACAAGGGATATTTACCGTAATCTGACAAATATAACCTTAAGGGTAATCCTGTCGTCACTTTTCTTAAAGAAACCATTATTCCAACATTAGACACTTTCTCTCCCTCCACACCTGCAACCTAACCGCCTCCGCGCTGTACCGCACCTTTCTCCCCTCACCTTCCACGGCTATGGGTGCACCCTGCTGTACCCATAGCTTGATCTGCCTCTCGCCCACCCCGAAGGCCTCCTTGATCTCCGCAAGGCTCCGCAAAATCATCGGCGCGTAGACGACCATTACTTCCCGTTCCGCCATCTCAGTACCCCCCGAGCCTGTCCGCCGGGCCAAGGTGTTCCCTCGCTTCCCCGCGCCGCCGGTTCAAGTCCATCTCGGCCACGGCCCACAGAAGCGCCGCGGCTCCGGGGTAATCCGTCATCCGCCTGTCCACGTCCTCGCTCCCAAGCCGCTGCGTCTCGGACGCCGCCGTGCAGTCCGTCCCGAAAAACAACGTCTTCTCCCCCACTATCCGCTGCTGAAGGATGCCCAGGTAGAAAGGAAGCACCCGCTCCCCACTCCCGTTCCATACCTGCGGATCGGTGATCCGTATCCTCCGGCGGCGTTCCCGGCGCAGGTCGTCGTTGGCGGCATCAAGAAACACCACACGCCTGTCGTCCCCCGGCGTAATGACGCACGACGCCGACCAGTCCTCGTAGAGCCTGACCGCCATGTCCACGAGGTCGGCCACATCGCCGGAGCGATATTCGTTGAGCACATGGACATGGTTGTGGACGTTCAGCACGGCGGGCCGCCCGCGTATCTCCCCGAGCACGATGACGCATCCCTGCGCTATGCCGTGAGGCCATGCCAACGCGGCAACGATGCGCGAGAACTGCCGTCCTGTACGGTTTTCCAGAAAGAAGGTTTCCTGCGTCATGGCGTCGCGCAGGGTACGGATGTACGGCATGTCAGCTCCAGTCGGCCCCGGTGATGAGATTCCCGCCGGGGGATAGCAGTTCGGAAAGGGCGTCACAGGTCGGATCGACCTGATCGTCGTGCTCATGAGTCATGGCCGGGCTGAACGCCGCCAGCTCCCCGATGTAGGCGTTCACCCACGGTGCATCCTCCGGCACGAAAAGACGCCCTGCCCGGATGTACGGGAGAACGTCATTGACACGGGATACCTTGTCGCGGTCCCGCTGTATCGGGATAACCGGGATGTCCGTCTCCCGGCGCAATGTCTGGATAAGCCCCGTGCCGGATACCTTGTCCTCGACAAAGAACCCGGCGAAGCGCACGGGGTTGGTGATGCGGTTCGGGCGGTGACGCTCGTAGAAGGCCTTCGCCGCGCTGATGAGGTCAGGGGCCTCAAGACGCTCACGGACCAGATCGAGGAGATAGACATTTTGCCCATCGCACCCCGCTAGGATGAACACGGTATAGTCGTTGTGCTGGCCTGTTTTCTGAGCCGTGTCAGTGAAAATACCGATACTCGTGATGCCTGCTGGCTTGACCCCGAAGTAATGTATCCAATCGAGCTTGATCATTGCCCCGCCGGGCGGCGTAGGTTGCTGTTGGTACTGCGAGCTGAATGTGTATGGGTCCGAATCACGCAAGGCAAGCAACCCTTCCAGAGATTCCTTATCCGGCCAATAGCTCCGCGCGTTATCCGTCCCTTCTCCCGGCACGGCCTCAATAACGAGTTGCTCAAAGTCCAACCCGAGCCGCCCAGAAAGGGCCAGCGCGGAAGGGTCGTCCTCATGGACACGCTGCATGATCATGATGACCGGGGTGTCGTCCGTAGCCCGGCGCGACCGGACGGTGTTCGTCAGCCTCCGGTTCGCCGTCTCGCGCTTGGACTGGCTCCACGCATCCTCCGGCTTGATGGGGTCGTCGATGATGATGGCGCCGGAAAAGCCCTGCTCCATGAACCCGGCGCGAAAGCCCGTCACCTGCCCGCCGGTGGACGTGGCGTAGACGCCGCCGGCAGTCCGCCCCCCGCTCTCAATGTTCCACCGCTTCTTGGACTTGGTGTCCCGACGGAAGGCCAGCGGCCAAAGCTGCTGGAAGGCTTCCGTCTCCAGAATCTCACGGGCTGACGTGCTGTTGAGCGAGGCAAGGTCGTCGGAGTACGAGAGGTGCAGAAAACGGCAATGCGGGTCGCGGGCGAAGCACCACGCCATGAACGCAATGACCGCCAGCTCGGTTTTGGAACTCCCCGGCGGCGTGTTGATGAGCAGGTTTCGCACGTCCCCCCGATACACTGACATGAGTGCATCCGCGATTTGCTCGTGATGCCGGTTGACCCGAAAGGTCATGCCCGTTCGCGCCCGGAACATGAGCGCGACGAACGCGAGGAAGTCCCGTTCGCAGGCGTCACGGATGGCGGCAAGCTGTTCCGGCGTACAGCGGGAGAGCAGGCCCATCAATCCGCCTCATATGAGCCGCGCAGGGCCTCCCGCAGCGCGGAATCAGGCGCGGGAACGGAGGTCGCCACGGCTGCCGTCTGCGCGCTGGCCTGTTGGCTGACGTTCACCGTGGTCCCCCGCTCCTGCTGCGGGGCGAGGTTCCGGCGGCCTCGCGTCATGGTTTCCCACTCCTC
>NZ_JH114231.1:170579-173243 GCF_000224655.1 Bilophila sp. 4_1_30 | reverse complement strand
GGCCTTGAGTATGAGGGCCTTGTCGAATTGGGCAAAGAGATGGTCGGCTTCAAGACGTTCGCGCACCACATCGTCGATCGTGGAGCGAAAAGTTGTGGGCAGGTCACAACTTTCCTGCTCAACTTCGTATAGCGCCTTAATCGCACTGACCTTTTTCTCGACAACCCCACAACTTTTTCCTTGCTTCCAACCCTCTTTCCGGGCGCGCTTCGATGCGGCCTGCTGTGATACCCCGAAACGTCTGGCGACCTCCCCAAGCGACACGCCCCGGACTTCATATTCCGCGCGGGCTTGTTCCCACTGCTCAGACGTCAGCCGGGCCATGCCCCACCTCATGCTCTCCGTTCGCCGCGCGGATGGACGTGGTGATCAGGTCGAGAAGTTCCTGATACACGCGGTCGGGCGTCTCCTTTTCCACGGCCTGCACGACCTCCTGATACTCCTCGCCGATAACGCCGAGCGCGTGGTATTTGCCCTCCGCAAAGACGGGATGCTTTCGCCGCGCTTCGGATACACGCCGGGCAATGTCCTCGATGAGCCTGTGCCCCGCAGCCGCGCTTCCGTTCCCGATGATCAGTTCCATTTCAAGCTGGTTCACAATATCCCCCACATACATCCATTCCGGCACGTTCATCACATATCAACCACTGGAGCCGGGCAGTCCCAAACGTCCTTCCCCTCGGCCTTCCGGTCGTCCAGATTGATGCCCTTCTCCACCTTCAGCCGCTTGAGCCTGTACACCAGCATCCCGACGCCGCCCACCGTGCGCCGGAGGGGACCGAATATCGCTATCCGGTTCCGGCCCACGCCCCAGACGTATGCCTGCACCTCAACCGCCCTGTGCAGCGTCGCCGTGGCCTTCGCCAGCATATCAAGCCTGCCGCCGGTAATAGGGACGATCACATCGGCTACGCGTTCCCTCATGCTCTGCCTCCGCTTGCTTGGGGCAATGCCCCGGTCAGATAGTTTTCGATGACTTCCCGCGCCTCCCACCAGCCCATGCAGACCTCGACGCGGTACCCGGCCTGACGGAGCCTTGCGATGATGTCCTCCTGGGAGCTTTCCAGACTGCCGCCCTTCTGCCGCTTCAGCTCGACGTACAGCCCGTGGAACCCCTGCCGGGGTACGGCAAGAAAAATATCCGGCACGCCCGCCACCACGCCTTCGGCCTTCAGCCGGGCCCCCGTGATCGCGTCACGCCGCCCGCCGTTGGGGATGTGGTACATGACGAGGTGCGGGGCGTGCCGGGAATAGACACGCCACCACTTGAACAGGGATTTTTGCTCCTGCGATTCCGTGGGGCAGGCCCGGACCCGCTTCGCCGGTGCGCGCCGGACGGGGGCCGATTCGTTGGAAACGCTCCATGTCATAAACCGTTCTCCTACAGCGCCCGTTGCAGGACGCGCCCAAAGTTCGCCGGAATAGGTAGCGGCTTCTGGCGGTCAAACTGTCCGGCCTGATTGTCCGGCCTCACGCCATGCCGCCATTTCTCCATGAACGACAAGCCCGCCTTCCAGCCTTCCTCGCGCTGCGCCTGCGTCGGCATGTCGATGACGGGAGCCCCGAGCAAGGGGCCACGGGCCGCAGTCGGCACAAGCGGGGGCGGTGCGTCCGCCTCGTCCTCCCATCGCCGCCCGGCCAGCCAGCCCGTCAGCATCTTCGGCGTCTTGCCCCGCACAACAAGGTCGGGCCTGCGCGCCGCTTCCTGTTGGGCCGCCCGGCAAATGACGGACACAAGGGAATCGGACATGCCCTTGATGTCCAGAAAAGCGTCCGCAGCCTCGGCCTTCCCGCGCTTGTAGCCGAACGCGTCCCACACGCTGGTAAACCATGTCAGGGCTTGGCCTGTAAGCTGGCGGTTACCCGCCGTCCGGTACGTCGGCCCGGACGATGGGGAGGGTTCGGGGGCAACCACGACCTGCTCGGGTTCCGCATGGGGTGCCGCCTCTTCCTGCTTTCCCTTCCCGGCAGGTGAAGCGTCTTCCTCCACTGCATCGGCGGATGCAGGAGGGATTTCTTTTCTTGCTTTCTTCCCTTCTTCTATCGTGTGCGGAACCTGTGCGCTGCTTGTGCGCCCGTTGTGCGGCTGCTGTGCGGCCTCTTCCGTAGCAGACTGGTATAACTGCCAATTCACGACAGTGATCAGCGTGCATACTTTTCCGAAAGTCTGACGGGTGATGAAGCCGTCGTCTTCAAGCGTCGCCAGCATCCGCATCACCTGATACCGCGACAGGTCAAGCTCGCTCGCCAGCGAAGCCCCGGAACAGGCAAGCTGGCCCGGCAGGATTTCCTGCCCGTGAAAGTATCCTTGCTTCCAGTTCGCCTTCTGGAGAAGGGTGATCATCAGCCCACGATACAGTGCGCCCCGGCTCCACGACTTCGAGTCCTCAATCTTGCGCCAGACCTTGAAATAGCCGCCCATACTCACACCTTTCCCTTGACGGCAGACCCGATTGCGGGCATACTGTTTTCAACGTTTTGATGAACTTGCATCATCTTTTCCCCTCTTGGCCCGTTGCTCCACAGCGGGCCTTTTTCGTGTTCGCGTGCCGAACCTTCAAGCGGCACTTCAATTCTATCTCCACACTTCGCGCAGGCCTTCCGATACAGCCAGTTCCAGCTATGCTTCTTGCAGGGCCGCAAATGCGGATATTGCGCGGCGGC
>NZ_JH114231.1:164388-170486 GCF_000224655.1 Bilophila sp. 4_1_30 | reverse complement strand
ATGGACGGAATAACCTCATGCACGATCCAGCGTTTGAACGCCTTGGCCTCCGGCTTGCGGGACCGGAGGACGAGCGAGTACAGGCCCGGTTCTGAAATGATACGGCTATCGCGTCGCAATCCTGTGGAATCATTCAGAGTGTGGATAATATCGACAATAGGGCGTTGCTCGTCGTGCTCCAGAATGTCCGGCAGATCCCGCGTCTCCGTTCCGAGGACGGCGCATACATCCCGCGCCACAAACCACGGCTCGCCTCCGTACTCGATCACGCGCACGGCCCCAAACTCCCTGTTCTGAAAAATTCGCAGCCCGTTCATCGGCTCCTCCTCCTTCTTTTTGAAGAGAGGTTATCCCAGTTCTTTTTTCCCTGCCCGGAAACAGCGCGTTCCATGCGAAGTATTTTCGTACGGATTTTTCGGTACGACGCTCATCATTACCTCCACACCTTCCACCACGGCTTGCGGCACTCTCCCGTCAGTGGCTCGGGCATCGCCACCGGTGGCGCCTGCTCTCCGTCCGACAGGCTGGCCAGCGCCACATCCCGATCCCGACGTTCCGCCAGTGGTTGCAGCCCCGCCTGCGCGCTCCGGCACGCCGCGATCACGTCCCCAAGCCCGGAACGGATCTCCCGCGCCGTACTCGGATAAAGCACCTGCGCCTCGGCGACGATCCGCTGCACCTCGCCAAGGGCCGAACCCGCACGCGCCACCGCCGTCAGCACGTCCGCCCGCGTCGCGGCAGGCGTCACCGGAGTGTCATCAGCTACAAGCTGCGCTTCAAGCCACTGGAGGAGGATTGTATTCCGCATCACCCTGCACAAACCGGGGATGATGTGCAGGCTCGGCGCATAGTTGTCATTGGGATCAAGATAGCGGCGCAAATGCGTCGCGGTGATGCCCACTCCCTGCGCTATGCTTTCGGCGGTCATGCCGCTGGCGTCCTTGGCTTCCCGAAGCGCCTCGATTGCAGTCATGTTCTTGTAGTCGGCCATCCTGCTTTTCCTCTGAAGTTTTCAACTTTACGGCCTGTTGCGTTCCGATAAGATGGCTGAAAAAGGTTCGGACCCCATGCCTGTACCTACAGTCCATCTGCTCATCACACTGCGCGGCCCCGTCTGGCGCGTCCGTATCCTGATCCCCGGCCAGCCGCGCCCGCACTGGCGGGCATACCGCGTCGCGGAGTACCCGACTCCAGAAGCCGTGGCTCGGCGGTGCGCGGAGGGGCTATTCGCTTCTGAGGTAGCACCAGAGGATAAAACAAATCCCTGCGATACTAGCGATAACGACAATGGCTTCAGGCCAGTTCATGGCTTGCCTCTTCGGGTGCGGTGGGAGTGTTGGGGGAGGCTGGCTTGCGGGCACGGCACATCAATACCCGCAGGCGATGGACCAGCGAGGCCACTCCTTGAGAAGGCGGATTGGAGCTAGCCTCCCCCACCGGGGCGCGTTCCTTGAGCGCGTCCCGAATTTCCTCAAGAAGGCGGTTCTGCTCGGCAAGGCTTGCCATTACGAAAAACCGCTGATCCTTGCCGGACCAAGGCTCTTTGGCACGAGACAAGATGTGCCCGCACTCCTTGCACAGGTAGAAGCGCTCCGGATCATGTGTGGCGTTGAACGTCCGTTTCATGCCGGGGGCTCCGCAACTGGGGCATTTCATACCAACGCCTCCTCTTCGGGTTCGCTGGGAGTGCTGGGGGCGGCGGTGAGAGAAAGGCGAGACATTGCGGCACGGATATTGTCTTGGTTCGGTCCCAACAGATGCTGTCGCTTCCCCTTCAAAAGGTTGCATATTGTAGACGCGGGGACCCCAGACTCGGCAGAAAGCCTGCTCTGGGGGAGCCCGGTCTGGTCCAAAAACTCTCTGATTTCTGTGGCGATTGTCTTCATGTGCTCCTTATTAGCGAACGCTAAAGAAAACATCAAGCTATTTTATCCGAACGCGAATTGACAGAAGCTAATTTTTTGGATGGAACATATCGTATGGGAATAGAAAACGACATTCAAAAACTTTTTTCCAAAGTACTTGAAGAGTATGGAGGAAATAAGTCTGCGGCTGCGGAAGCTCTCGGCGTGAACAACGTCACTTTTTGGGGCTGGATCACAGGAAAACGTAGTCTTAACTCCGTCCTTTGCGGAGCTATTGATAAAGCCGGAGGAATACTTCTCATTCCGGGCGAAAAACCATGCCCTTCTCCTCAACCCTGCCATCCCGAGCAGGATATGCGGGCTCTCAACCAACGAATCAAAGAGCTTGAAAAAAAGGTAGAGGAACTCAGGGACTACAAGGCCAAATGGGAAGGGCACATCGAACTGGTGCGCGCGCAAAGTGGGTCTAGCGACAGGGACAAACAGATCGCCTAGTTCCGCCACGTCTCCGTGAAGTCCGGCGGGAACGACGCCCTTCCGGGTGCGTGATCATTTATGTTGAGTACAGATGAAATCCCCGCCGGAGCGGGGAAAAGGAGTAAGGAGGTACAGAAGGCTCACACATTGAAGAAGGCTCTTCTCCCGGTTCGCTTCTTCGCAATGATTCTTGTTGCTGGTTCTCTATTTGCTTTCGGTTTTGGTCTAAAAGAAGCGAACACTGCCATATCATCGATGCAGAAAAAACAAGAACAAACACAAATAACACCGCCCCAACAGCAAAAGATACAAGCAGAATCCATCTGTCATTCACCCTAGTCACCTCTATCCCTATATTTCAGCGCTTGATGAGCAAGCAGCATTTTCGTTCTGGTTCAGTGACTCCATATATAGTGCGCCAAAAAAACAGAGGTACACGCCCACGGCGCACAGTGCCTGTATCCACATTCCCTTTTCGACGCGACGGATGCGCCAGTTGAAAAGCGTCCGCTCCAACTCCATGTCCTCTTGGGTAACAAAGGTAGTCTTCTTCCTGCGTTTCTGACGTGAGCCATTCGGCTTACTTGCCGGTACTTCCATATGTCCTCCCGCCCCTCCCCGTGAGGGGCTTTTTCGTGCCCTACGTGCGGGCAACTTTTTTGTAACACGTTTTTTAGAATTTGCTAATATCAGGCTTGCCTTTTATTTTAGCATACGCTAATACTAGTTTCACGACGCCGGGCCTTCTCCCGCCGTCCTCACAAGCCGCGACGGGTCGGCGGGAACCAGCGGCAACGGTGTGCGCGTCGGTGTCTGGGGTTGGGAAAACAGAGATACCCACGGTGGCCCTGAGCAATACCGTCCAATAACCACAGGAAACAACTTTATTTTTACGGAAAAACCCATGTCAAAGGTCATCAAGGCCATCCACGAAACCGTGGTCAACGGCAAGATGCCTTCCAAGGCCATCGCGTCGGCCATCGGCAAGCCCTACTCGACCCTGCTCAGGGAAACCAACCCGCTTGACCCCGGCGCAAAGCTCGGCGTCGAGACGTTCATGGACATCATCGAAACCACGGGCGACTCCACCCCGCTCAACGTGATGGTGCGGGAACTCGGCTACAGGCTTGCCCCTGTGGACTGACGGCCTCACATGAAAGGGGCGGCGAACACTCGTCGCCCCGAACCATGCGGGACCTGAAACGTATGGATGTGCACGCCCCGGCGGGGATTGGCTCTGCCAGGTGTTTGCCTTGAATCATCGAAGCCTAGATAGGCACCGGGCTTTTTCGTACCAGACCGACAGCGCACAAGGACAGACCATGAAACCATTCGAAAAAGCCGGGAGGAGCAGCCCCGACATGCGAAGTCGTGGCGAATATCGGTCCGTAACACGTGATAAAAAACGACAATTCACCACATAGCACGGGGTCGAGTCGAAAAATCGTACTCCCAAACCATGTTTGAACGCATCTGGCAAGGGCGGGGAAGAGAGAGGAAGAAGGATTCACTTTTAGGATGAAATTAGATAGAGAGAAAAATACTTCATATCTATTAGGAGCATAGAGTTCATCGGAAAAGGGAAGCTTTATAGTTTTTTAGTACAAAAAACTACAGGAAAAATCATGAGCAAACTCATTGAATCCGTCCACACTCTTGTCATTGATGGCGATATGCCTGCAAAAGCAATAGCATCCGCCATTGGAAAACCCTACTCGACTCTGCTCAGGGAGTGCAACCCCTATGGCAAAGGCGCAAAACTCAGCGCAGAGACGCTCATGGCAATCCTCAAAGCCACAGGGAACACCCAGCCTCTTGAAGTCATGGCGCGGGAACTCGGTTATAAACTTATTCCTATCAATTGATGATCCTTGCATAAAGGGGCGGCGGATCTCCCGTCTCCCCAACCCATGCGTGGACCTGAGGCGCATGGAGATGTGCGCCCCCGGCGGGGATGGCCCCGCCGGGTTTTGTGGAAAGGAATCAGTTTGTGCATAACGCATATAACACTTTATATTTAATATTTTTCTGTTTATATTTAATATTTAATTGACACAAAACCATTTTTTTACTTTTCATAGCAAGTAGCGGCAAGCTTCTAGGGAAGTTCGGCGGCTACCAACTCTTGGAGGCGGTTTTACGGAACCGCAAACAGCGGCAAGCTTCTAAAAAAGTTCGGCGGCTCTACTATAGGCGGTTCTTCGGAGCCGCCTTTTTTCATGTCCAAGGCACGGCTCAACGGTGTAATCATTTCAGTTTTTACATCTTGCTCAAGAACTCAAAAAGGAATCAAAATCCTTTTTGAGCTTTGAGGTTTCGCGCCCAGCTCGAAAACGGCATCACAAGCGCGGCCCGATCCTATCGGGCATCCCTCCCCCTGTTCCCCCGGCGGCGGTCGGCGTTGTTCACGTCCGGGCGCGGCGTCGGCGGCGGGTTCGTCGGGGCTGGTTGTCGAAGAGCCTCCAATCGGTGACAAGTCGTCACCAGTTGTCGTTGACTTTTTTCGTACGATAATCGTAAAACTGAGTCAACGAATTTCGTATATTTTGATTTAGAAAAGGAGGCACGAAAATGGTATCCAAGTACATGGAGGATACTATGAGCGTGGATACTGTATTCGCGGCTGCCGTTGAAAAACTGGCACAAGAACAAAACAAAGAATTAAAAGAACTCGTTCATAATACAATGAAACTTTCCACTCCTGATGTCTCGTTGCGCGAGTTCAAGCGCATCTATAGACCTGACAAGCAAGGTCGTCACCGTAGCCTGACTCTACGGGAGGCATACGAATTTTCACGGGCATTTGGAAAAACTATAGATGAAATGATCGCTCTGGGCCTCTTGGAAAGCTGAACACATAATAGTAACCACCTATAAAGAAAGGCAGTCTTGAAAGATTGCCTTTTTTTGAAGAAAATAAATACGAAAATCGTATTTTCATGTTGACTCATAAATACGATTTTCGTATTTTTTATCTCAACACAACGGGATGCCGCCGAGGGCAGACGTGTTGAGAGACGGCGAGAGCCGGACTGGAGCGGTGAACATCAACCCCCGCTGTGGAGTCGAAACGGAACATGGCCGAAGCATATGGACAGAGTCTGTGAAACCCGCTATTCTTTCAGAAAAATGAGGGACTAATGCCTGTTATCCTTATCATTGGGCCTTATCGTTTTTTCTTCTATTCCAACGAAGGAAACCCCTTAAAGGCCCCGCACATTCATGTCAGAAGTCAGGACGGCGAAGCGAAAATTTCGCTTGTTGAACCGTTCGGGGTTCTGCTCAATGCCGGTTTTTCCGCGCAGGAGCTGCGCAAAATATGCAAGCTCGTTCAGGAAAAACGGGATATCCTGAAGGGGGCGTATCATGATTATTTCGCCTAAAAAGGTTTGGTTCGACGAGGATTCCATGTGGGTGGGGCTGAATGACGCCCGCGTCATCGGCGTTCCTCTTGCTTGGTTCCCCCGTCTGCTCAATGCGACGGTTGCGGAACGCGAACGGTTTGAATTGAGCGCGTTCGGTATTCACTGGGAACACCTCGATGAAGACATTTCCGTCGAAGGACTCCTTGCAGGTCAGGGGGATTTGACGAGGACTCCCATCAAGGTCGCCTGACCATCTGCAAAAACACACCCGAAAGGCTCCCCGGAAACGAGGAGCCTTTTTTCGTGCCTAGCCCCATCGAAAAGCCCGGAACCAACCGGGCTTTTTCATTGGGTTTGGGACGCCAAGCCAAACATCAAAACGAGGGTATTT
>NZ_JH114231.1:159342-163922 GCF_000224655.1 Bilophila sp. 4_1_30 | reverse complement strand
AAGCCCGGAACCAACCGGGCTTTTTCATTGGGTTTGGGACGCCAAGCCAAACATCAAAACGAGGGTATTTCTATGTGTTACGGCACGAACTGCGGACGTGAAGGGGCTTTTGGAACCTGCTATCACCCGGAAGACTGCATCATGCGCGCCATTGAGCGCGACGCGGAAGAGAACCTTGCCGCGCGGCTGGCACGCGACACGGCCCTGAGCCGGGAGCATTTCCCTTGCCCCAACTGCCTTGAGCAGGGCGAACGCCACAGCCTCACCTGTGAAAACGGCCTGTTCACCTGCCCGGAATGCGGCGGGGAATGCGACGCGGCGGAACTCATCGCGCTCTATGATGATATACGCGCCGGGCATGTTTCCGATGCCGAAGTCGTCGGCCTGTGGATTGAAAAGCTCGACGCAAGGAGGGTCGCATGACCACCACATTCTTCTGCATCGAAACCGGGAATTCGCTCTACGGCGGAACGGTCAGACACTTTTTCAATTCACCCGCAGCCGTGATGTCGTTCCTCAAGGCGACACGGGAGGGCTGGAGCCTCCGGGCGGCGGAATGGGACGATGGGGAACTCGTCCCCACGCGGCCCATCACCAACTGCCAGTTCATCGACGAGGACGGCGGAATCGACGCTGTTCTTGAACGGCTGGAGGCGGCCGCATGAACTTTGACATCTGGAAACGGCTATGGGCGGTACTCCTCAACTTCAACTTTTGGAGCCGCCCGTGGCTGGCGGCTCTTATCGTCGCTCTCTGTTTTCTTCTCACGGGGTATTTTGAGCGGCAGGATCGGGAACTCTTTGAACAGATGACGCCGCTCGTCATGGAGGCGGGGCAATGAACGAAAAAATGCTGCGGCGTTTTTCAGATTGGCTCTTCGCTCATGGTTCCGAGGTGCTTGCCACGACGAATGACTATGAAGTTATCCGCTTTACGACACAACTCGGAATCGCCGTGCTCTACAGGAACAAAGACGGCGAAATCACAAAAGGAATCAACGGGGCGCAGGATGCTTTCAACGCCTTTCTTGATCAGCGGAAGTGGGAGGGCGGGGGAAAACGTGAGCGGAGGCCCCGAAATGCCCGCGAGCGTAACCTGTTGATCCGTTCCATCGCGGAAAGGGACGGTTGGGTCTGCATGTACTGCGGGCGGGTCCTGACCCCCGAGACGGCAACCGTGGAACATATCGTGCCGCTTGCCGGAAACGGACTGGACAGCTTGCGGAACCTGACCCTTGCCTGTGCCTCATGCAACAATGAGGCGGGACACCTGAGCGCCCGACAAAAACTGGATTTGGCAATGAGAAGAAGGTTGCTGACCATCGCCAATGAATTGCAGGAGATCCGTGATGAACTGGACGGACGACGCTTACCCCGAACTTGATGGGGACTGGACGGACGAGGAACTCATGATCGCGGCGGGCAATGCCGCCTTTGCGCGGAACCGGCGCAAGCACACGGAAACGGAAGAAGGCGGGGAGTAAGTATATGTGCGATACCCATAGCGAACAGATCAACGAACTGGCGAAGGCCCTTGCCGCCGCGCAGGGCGAGCTTGAACCCGCAGAAAAGAACTCCACCGCCGCCGTCGGGAAGGAGGGAAAGCTCAAGCGCAAATACGCTGACCTGACGGCGATGATCGACGCCGTCCGCAAGGTGCTTCCGAAGCACGGCCTCTCCATCGCGCAGATTGTCCTCCCCTCGGAAGGGGTTGCGCACGTCAGGACGATGCTGATGCACGAGTCGGGGCAATGGCTGGCATCGGAATGCAGGATGCCATACGACAATACAGGCTCCAAGAACGCCATCCAATCAATGGGAAGCGCCATCACCTACGCCCGGCGCTATTCCCTTTCGGCGTTGGTCGGCGTGGTGGCCGACGACGATGACGACGGGGAAGGCGCATGGAGGCGGGACGATGACCGGGAACAGCCCCGGCGTAACGTTCCCGAGCCAGCCCCTCAGCCCAAGCCCGAGCGTGTGGATCTCGCCGCCCTCGCTAAGGAGTTGAGCGAAGTACGGGACTGTGCGGGGTTCGTCGCCTGTTACAACCGCCATCGGATTACCGAGGGACACCCCGACTACGAGGCGGTCAAGAACATGTTCGGCAAGAAGCGCCGGGAGATCGAGGCCAAGGCCGAAGCCGAAGCCGGAACCCCGCCCGAATTCGTGCCGCTGGACGCCGTGATCGCCGCCTTTGAAGCGGCGGAAACCGTAACCGCGCTCAAGGAGGCGGCAACCCGGCTCGGCATCCCGGAAAACCACCCGGACAGTGGGGCCATCTACGCCGCCTACCGGGAACGGCAGCGCAAGATCGAAGCGCAGGACAAGGAATGCGCCGCGTAACAACAGCCCCGCCCTGATAATCAGGCGGGGCTTTTCTTTCCCTCAGCAGGAGATTGTATGAGCAGCCTCAACAAGGTGATGATCATCGGAAGGCTCGGGCGCGATCCCGAGATGCGCTACACCCAGGCCGGAAAGCCCGTATGCAGCCTGAACGTGGCTACGGATGAGGGCTACACCAACGACCGGGGCGAGAAGGTCGACAAGACGGAATGGCACAAGGTCGTCTTTTGGGACCGGCAGGCCGAAACCTGTTCGCAGTACCTCGCCAAGGGGAGCCTCGTGTTCATCGAGGGCAGGCTCTCCACCCGCAAGTATCAGGATCAGCAAGGGCAGGACCGCTACGTCACCGAGATTCAGGGGCAGCGCGTCCAGTTCCTCGACCGCAAGGCGGACGGCGACGGGCAACAGGGCCGACAGGGAGGCGGACGCCAGACACAGAGGCGGCACTCCGCCGACTATGAAGACCTCGGCCCCGCCTTCCCTTCCGAAGCCTCCGGCCTCGATGACGTGCCTTTTTAGGCAAAACCAATAGGATAGAATATGGCACAGACCGCAGAAATTCTGGAAGCCCTCCCGCCCGCGCAGGAGCAACCCGCCGGGCTCGCCCTGCTGGACCTGAACGTCACCGCGACGCCGTTGGTCATCACATGGGACAAGGACGCCGTGTCCACGCTGTTGGATACCGTCCTAGCCCAGTATGCGGGGCTGGAGGTACAGGAAGCCGACGTGCCCGCCATCAAAAACGAAATGGCGGGGCTGAACAGGCTCAAGGAACGGATGGACAACGCCCGGAAGGACATTAAGCGGCGGATTGCCGGGCCGCTGGACGGGTTCGACGCCGAGGTCAAGGCGCTGATCGCCCGCATCGTGGATGCCCGCGCTGCGCTGGACACGCAGGTCAAGGACTTCGAGCGGCGCGACCGTGAAGGCCGACGCGCAGCCGTCCAGTGTGTCGTCGACAACATCAAGAGCTGTGAAGGCGTGCCGGAACTGGACATCCCCATCAACCCTTCATGGCTGAACAAATCCACGAGGCAAGCCGAGATCCACGAGGATATCAAACGGATCATCGCCGCATACAAGCGGGAGTGCGAAGAAACCCGCCGGATGGAACAGGCCAAAGCCGACCGCATCGCGCTGGTGGAGGCCACGGCAAAGGCTCAGGCGGAACAACACGGTTTCGCGCTTCCCCTGTCGAAGTTTGCGGCCTGCCTGACGCCGGATATTTCCGGCGAGGACGCCGCGGGCATCATCGGGCAGGCGTATGCGGCGGAAGCCAAGGCCCGCGAAGAGAGCAAGCCCACCCCCGTCGTCAAACCTGCGGATCCGCGCCCCGATTCGTTCATTGAGCAGGAGGAGGGCTTTCCCTTCGCCCCGCCCGTGAACGTGGCTTGTACCCTGACCCTCAGCGTCAAGTACGCGCCGAAGTACGAGGATACCGTACAGGAGGCCCTTGCCCTGCTCCGCACGGTCGGCCTGGTCACAGTTTTCTAACCCTCCGGCGCCCACCTCCCGCGCCGTCCCCATAGAGCCCGCCGGGGGGCATGTACCCCGGCAAAGGACTTTTCATGAGTCAGGAACAACAGGACGCCACGGATTACGTCCGCGTCACCCTCACCATCCATGAGTTCTCCGAAGACGGCGAATGCTGCATCGTCTCGGACAAACACGGCCACGGTACGGAACTCTCTACCGACGCCTTCCTGCATGACGCCGAGGACATAGACGTCGGCGACACCATCGCCTACGACATCCTGCGCGAGGCGTGGGAAGACACCGGGCTCATCCCGGACGATGCGGGGCCGCATGACGTCCGCGCCTGCGGGCGGGAAAACATCGAGGTGCTGGTGGATCTCACCGATGAACAGCTCCTTGATCTGGGCTCCGAAATGGCGGACGCCCTGCGCGAACGCGACAAGCTGGAAACGGAACTGCTCGCCGTGAAGAAGGACTACAAGGCACGCATCGACCTTTCCGTCTCCAAGGCTGCGGAAGCGGCAGCGGAATACCGTTCCGGCAAACGGTTTGAAACCGTCTCCTGCGACCGCTTTGAAGATCGGACGACGATGGAGGTCGTATGGTGCGATTCCGTGACGGGCAAGGAAATCAGCCGCCGCCCGATGACAGCCGAGGAGCGGCAGCACCGCCTTGAACTCGTCACCCCGGACAAGCCTGCGGACAACGGCGAAGGCCGGGCCGAAGTGCTCACCTTGCCCGTGCCACCCGCCGCCAACG
>NZ_JH114231.1:140685-158389 GCF_000224655.1 Bilophila sp. 4_1_30 | reverse complement strand
CGGCAAAGGTCGACAAAATCCTGTTCACCCCCTCCTACCCCTACTACGACCTGCGCGTGCTCCCCATCACGGAAGGGGGCAAACCATCCCGACGGCACAGGTACGCCTACAACGTGCTGGATGTAACACCATACGAAGGCGACGAATGACCCCAAACGAAAGGCGGCTCACACTGATGTGGGTCGCCTTTTTTCTTTGGGTGTTGTGGATAGTATGCAGGGGCGCGGCTGCATGAACAACGCGCGGGAGAAGGAAGGATGAACAGAGAAAACAGCACAGAACCCATCATATTAGATTTGGGGGTGGCATAATGCTTGGGCACACCCATATTCCCCCATTTATCCCGCGCGAAAACATGAGGCATGTCGTATCTGTCTCTGGCGGAAAGGACAGCGGCGCAACTTATCTTCACGCTTTGGAACTGCTTGACGGCGATTTCCTTGCCGTCTGCGCTGACACGGGCAATGAGCACCCTGAAACTCTTGAGTATGTGGCCCGTCTGCATGAACGCACCGGAGGGCCGAAAGTTCAGATCATCAAGGCTGATTTCACTGTGGACCTGGCCCGCAAGAAGCGCTTTTTGGAATCTGGGAAGGCCGTCGCCAGAACAAAAAATCCATGGCCGCAAGAACGTGTTGATTCTGCACTCGCACATGGACTTGAAGCTACCGGGGTGCCTTTCCTTGACTTGTGCCGCTCCAAAGGCATGTTCCCCAGCCGAATCCCAGCGTTTTGCTCTCAGCGGCTGAAGCGGCTTCCCCTGCTCATGGTACAACATCCTCTGATTGACGAAGGCTATAACGTCTTTAGCTGGCAGGGTATCCGCAGCGAAGAATCCCTCAAGAGGTCATGCTACCCTATGTGGGAGCAATCGCCCGATTCCGAAGGTTTGACCATTTACCGTCCGCTTATGGGGTGGACATTGAAGGATGTGGTCGCCATTCACCAGCGGCATGGCCTCAATCTGAACCCTTTGTATGGCATGGGATTTGAGCGCGTTGGGTGCCTACCCTGCATCAATTCCTCAAAAAACGACATCCGTATTACCGCACAGCTTTTCCCGTGGGCGATTGAAAAGATCCGTCACTGGGAAGAGGAAGTTCGGGCGGTGTCACGCTTGCGCCGCGCTACATTTTTTCATGCCGCAACTACTCCGGGAAGTTCTGGCCCGGCGCAGATCGACGAAGTCGTACTCTGGTCAAAAACCCTTCGAGGAGGAAAGCAGTACGATATACGGTCCCTGATGGAACCGTCCACCTCCGATGTTTGTATCTACGCGGGAGGGCTATGTGAATGAGAAACCGCACGCAGGGCCGTGGAGGGCTAAATGAACTCAACGCCACAAATTCTTGATCCCTGTTGCGGTGGAAAAATGCTTTGGTTCAATAAAAATGATCGCCGTGCTGTATTTTGTGACCGCAGACGAGAAAAGCATATACTTTGTGACGGAAGGGTTTTTGAAGTGAATCCAGATACGGTATGCGATTTTCGCAAGTTACCTTTTCCTGACGAATCCTTTTTTCTTATTTGCTTCGATCCTCCACACCTCTTGCAAGCGGGAGAAACGTCTTGGATAAAGAAAAAATATGGAAGCCTTAATAGGCTAACGTGGAGCGAAGACTTATCGAAGGGATTTGACGAGTGCTGGAGAGTTTTGAAACCGGGCGGAACTTTGATTTTCAAATGGAACGAAACACAAATCAGCTTGCGCGAGGTGCTTTCCTGCTTTTCAAGACGCCCAGTTTTTGGACATACGACAACGAAACGCCGAGACACACACTGGATGACTTTTTACAAGGACGCAGCGCTCAAGGCCGTGGAGGAAGGAAAATGAACGAGGACGCCTTGTTCACAGCAAGACTCATCAGAACTGCGATGGGACATCTTGGCGTTTCTCAGTCTGAGCTGGCAAAGTATCTGAAAAGTCGGGGACGGACTTCTGAACTGCTGACAGGCAAGAGATGCCCCTCAAAGGCAGAAATCGCGATACTACGTGAACTTCTGGGACTCAGCGCGGATATTTTGATTCCGCGTGTACATTTGGAGGAAGCATGTCCGAAGAACTGACCTTGCTCCAAAAACTTATGACTTCTAAGCCGCCTACACGGCGGATAACTCCCCTTCGCGCTTGAACTCAATCCACGCTCGCTTCTAAGCCGCCTACACGGCGGATAACTCGCAGGTGCCAATCGAGTGCCCATGCCAGTACTTCTAAGCCGCCTACACGGCGGATAACCTACATCGTCGCCGCGTGCAACGCCGTGCCGACTTCTAAGCCGCCTACACGGCGGATAACGTTTCGTCATGCGTTCCTTTCCCGTGACGACACTTCTAAGCCGCCTACACGGCGGATAACCTTGCGCTCCCCGGTGAGCACGGGATGGCTACCTTCTAAGCCGCCTACACGGCGGATAACTGGCTCCTCCAATGCTGACGCTGCTTCTGATTCTTCTAAGCCGCCTACACGGCGGATAACCATTGCCTGTGCATGATGCGCGCGATGCGTTGCTTCTAAGCCGCCTACACGGCGGATAACTTCCGCGTCGCATCCGATGGAGTCCATCGTGACTTCTAAGCCGCCTACACGGCGGATAACGATCCCGATCGGTATTTCGGAAGCGTCGAGACCTTCTAAGCCGCCTACACGGCGGATAACATCCCGGAGGGCCTTCTCGCCTTCGCGCTTGACTTCTAAGCCGCCTACACGGCGGATAACCCGTCCGCTTCGGGGAAACCTTGCGACGGAGCCTTCTAAGCCGCCTACACGGCGGATAACGGGAGACTCTCGGCTTGCATCTCGCGCTGACTCTTCTAAGCCGCCTACACGGCGGATAACTGCCGCCGGAACAGGCCGTTGTCATACCGGATCTTCTAAGCCGCCTACACGGCGGATAACCGGTCCGGCGGGCATCCGGCTTCCCCTTGATTCTTCTAAGCCGCCTACACGGCGGATAACTCCGACGGGGACGAACCGGGGGACGTGTTTGTCTTCTAAGCCGCCTACACGGCGGATAACGCTGGCCTTGGCCTGTACCGCGCTCTTGTGGTCTTCTAAGCCGCCTACACGGCGGATAACTAGAGGCTTTTACAAAAGTATCTCTGCTTTTCAGTAGGTTACACCTGAAAAGACTTCAGAAACTTCACTTTTCCTCTCTATTTGTAACTACCTTATTCTCAATCTCTTTTTTAGACAACTTTTTTATGAAGCCAAAGGAAGCCCCTCACTAATGTCCGGGGCTTTCCCCTTTTTCTGGAGAAACGACATGCGAAGACCCATCAACCCCGTAATCCCGTACCCGCACGAGGCCATCCAGCACACCCGCTGTGTTCTGGCCCTGTCCATGATTACCGTGGCGCTATCCCTTCTCAAGCCCGAAACGCTTCCTCAGCTTGGCGACCTTGGCAGACAAGTCAAGAAGGTCGACCGCTGGATCGAACGGTGTAGCGATGATGTCCAGCGCAGGCTGTCTGCTGGCGCAAAGCGAGATCTCGACAGGAGGTTCCATATCCTCGCGGAACACGTCGATTCTGCACTCGCTGAAAGCGGATGAAAACGGAGCTATTGAAAACCCAAAGGGTTCCTTACGACTATCAAGCAAATCACAGAACGCCTGAACCCTATAGAACAATATATTTCACTCCCATATATACAAAATCCCGGTATGCTTTTTGACCGGGATTTTTCTTTTTTACCTGATAATTGGAGAAAAAAATGGAAGACAGACTCCTTCGCTTGAAAGAGGTACTTGAGGTCATCCCCGTTTCACGGGCGACATGGTATCGAGGCGTCTGGGCGGGATTCTATCCTCAGCCGGAAAAACATGGCCGCTCTTCCCTCTGGCGGATGTCCGCCTTGCAAAAAGTCATCACAGGGAATCAAGAAAATCAGCCCACGCCTGCATCATCTGCCGACGCTCGGTGATGTATTCCGCCCGATTATACGCGGAACGGACCTTGTTTTTATCAACGTGTGCGAGCTGGCGTTCGATAACATCCGAGCGCCAGCCCATTTCGTTGAGCAAGGTGGATGCCATGCTGCGGAATCCATGCGCGGTCATCTCCCCGGCAAACCCCATTGATTGGAGCGCGCACCGGACTGTATTCTCACTGATCGGGCGTCGCCGCCTCCCCTGCCCCGTAAAGATGTAAGGCTGCGTCCCATTGACGCGCCGCATCTCCTCCAGCACAGCAATGGCCTGCCGCGACAGCGGAACCATATGCTCCCGCCGCATCTTCATCCTCTCGGCTGGTATCAGCCACATCCTCTCTTCCCAATCGATCTCATCCCATGTAGCAAAACGTAATTCGCCCTGCCGCACAAACGTCAGGGCCGTGAAACGCACCGCCGCACACACCACAAAGCTGCCCTGATACGCATCGAGGGCACGCATCACAGCACGCGCACCGTCTTTCGTGGTCAGGGCGGCATGGTGCTTCTCCTGTGCCGGAGCCAGCGCCCCGCACAAATCCCGGCAGGGATCGCTCTTGGCTTTTCCCGTGGCCACTGCCCTTCGGAAAATCTGCGAGCAAATCCCCAAAACCCGATTTGCCGTCTCAATGACACCCCGCTTCTCCAATGATGTCAGGATACCCATGATCTCGATGGGGGTTATCTCCGACAGTGAGCGTTTGCCCAAGCGTGGGATCAAGTATTCGTCAATCCTGCGCCGCACCAGCCCCTTGTAGTGCTCCGACCACGGCACAGAGTACAGGGAGTACCACTCCTCCGCCATCGCCGCAAAAGAGTTCTCCGCCGCGCGGCTCTCAACCTTCTCTTCCTTGCGGGCCTGTGAAGGATCCACCCCGGATACAAGCAGCTCCTTCGCTGCTGCCCGCCTGTCACGGGCCAGCTTCAGGGGGACTTCGGGGTATATTCCAAAACTCAGAAGCTTTTCCTTTCCGTTCCACCGATAGCGCCATCTCCACCTCTTTGATCCGGTCGGCGCAACCTCTATGTAAAGCCCCTCTGAATCGTATATCTTGTAGGGCTTATCCGTGACCTTAGCCTGTTTGATTTTTGTGTCTGTCAGCATAGGGAACTCTGGGGTATGTGGGGTATCCAACTGGGGTATGGATTCCCCACTTGGTGAAGATACCCTCGAATATACCCCAAAAAAGAGTGAGCTGACAAAAGATAATATGAGACGATATGAGACTTCGTGAGACGAAAGAGAGGGGAAAAAGTAAAGGCTCCTGAGACGTTATGAGTCGTCAGGAGCCTTCATGAGATACAAATATGGCGGAGAGGGAGGGATTCGAACCCTCGATACAGTTTTATCCGTATACCCGCTTAGCAGGCGAGCGCCTTCGGCCGTCTCGGCCACCTCTCCGTGGAAATGACGTTCAATGCGTCGTTTCGTGGATTCTTCTAGCGATTCTTCCCGTACCTGTCAACCGTTTTTTCGATTTTATCGTCCCCGGCGATCAATCAAAAATGCCGGGAAGCTCTACCATGATAGAATAACTCTTGTCGTAACCATCGTAATTATACCGGCCTATAATGCGGTAACATTGCGCCGAATAGGCAATATCAATACTTTGATCGTAGGTTTTTCCGAATGTTCCACCTTGGCGCATATTGCGATAGTCATCAAACCTGATAGACCACTCAGGTGTTAAATTAATCGTCAAGTCATTGTGGATAAGCCGCAAATCCGAAGTAAGCTGGACATTGTTCCAGTTTTCGTACTGGAATTTTTTTCTGTAATCATAATACTTATCACGGAAGCTCATACCGGTGTACCATGATATCTTATCCTTGTACCGCAGGTTGATATCATGATCATGGCGTGTAACTTGTCCATCATACGCCGAGAAATACGTTTTATCATGATACCCGAGCCACGGCCAAGGATAGATCTCGAAATCCGAAACGATATCCATAAATGGCCTGCGCCCATATTCATCCCGATACCGATCCCGGCGGGCCTCTTCAAAGTCGTAGCCGCTCTCTATCCGCCAGCGCAAAAGATCCTGATAAAAAGTACTGCGCCGGGCTTCCTGCTTGTCCCCCTCTCCGGTTACCGAAACAATGGAACCCTTTCGCGTTACAATATTGGTGATGGAGTATGTCAGTTCATCCCGGGGCAGGATTCTGTCCTCCATTAAATAGAAAGGATTCTTTTCTTGATCAACATGCGGCGTGCGGGAATACCGGATACGCGGCTGGATTTCGTGACGAACCGCCGTCCACATTTGCTTTCCGGCGTTTTCAGGTTTGAGCGGAATGCTCGATTCGTCTCCAATTTGCCAGATGCGGCTGGCCTCCGTGTACCCTTGGATGTCCATATCGATCATGGTACGGGATTCGCCTGTCTGACGTGGGGAAGCCGAATTGTCCATGTACATGGCCAATGGGCTGGTATGCTCCTTGCGATCCGTATTGTAGTAGGTCTGACGGAGCCCGACCGTACCGATGACGGAACCAAAGCCAAAATCCAGAGGAACAGAGAGCTTGGGATAGATTTCCGTACGCCCGCCCGTTGTTCCCGAAGCACGGTACATATATCCGGACTGGAACTGCGCTTCCAGTTCCAAGGGAATCTGCGGAACGATTCTGCCCTTATACAGGAACAAATCGAGCTGCGGCAGGCGCTGGACCAGTTCATCCTGGCTTTGCGCCCTGTTCCCGTGGCCGAGGGCAGGATCCTGCTCATACCGCATACTGGCGACGATGCCCACGCGCTGCCAATCATTGCTCACCAAAGCGGCGCTCACGCGGTTTTGATCATCTTCCTGCAAATCACGCCCAAACATCCTGAACAAATTGTCACGGGTCCTGTCAAAGCCTGTAGGCCCTTGGTTGAACTCACGAAGAAAGTCCTGATCCGAAACATAATCGATATTGGAGCGGTAACGCCACGTGGAAGCCCCAAGGAATCCGTCGGCCATTCCGCGCAACCAGTACCGATCGTTGTTGGTACGCAGCGTTTGCTTATTTTCGCTTACCCGGCTCGTCCCTGGAATCGCCACGGTATCCTTATCGTAGATGCCGGTGGCGGCGAGCCATGTCTTTTGATCCGTAAATTCGTTCGCCCGATATTCGACACTGAGCGACGGCCCGATCTTCGTCATCCAGCCACCGTAGAACGTCATATCATGGCTTTCATCAATGGCCCAGAAATACGGCTGGGTATAATAAAAACCACGCTTATCGCTGATGCCGTAGTCTGGCGGCAACAACCCGGACTGGCGAGTTGTCTTTGCCGGCAATACCATGAAGGGGCTGTAAAAGATTCCCGTATTTTTTACGTCAAAAGTCGAGTGGAAAAGTTGGGCATAGCCGTCAATCTCCACGACGGCCTGCTCGGCATTCATTGACCACGCGGGACTGGTTCCGTCGCAGGTCGTCACTTTTGCCTTGTTGAAGGTATAGCGATCACCCCAATGCTTGATGATCCGCGAGCCGCTGAAATAAATGTGCGGCCCCTCCATGAAAACATGGCCATTCGTCAGCCAGCCGGTTTTGGAGTGCAGATCAAACTCGGCTTCATCTGAATGGATGTCGTCCTTGCCCATGCGGACGAACACGTTGCCTTTCAGATAAACCCAGTTTGTCGCGGAATAGTACCGGGCGAAATCAGCTTTCAGGATGTCGTTTCCCCGCTGAAGGACAACCCCGCCCTGCGCCTCAACGATGGTATTGTCGCTGAGCGTGACCAGTTTGTCCGCCTCAAGATTCCACGAAGCCTCCTTCGTGTCTTCCATCGGTATGGTGAGCACATCCGTAGCGGCATACGAATGGACCGGCGAACAAAGAAAAAGCGCCAGCAGAGCTATGGGCGCGCAAACCGTTTTTGTCACAAGCCGGAACATTCCGCGAGGCAGGGGCACAATCATGGGCACGGTAAACTTCCTGTTGCATCCAGCGTTCGGACGCACTATAAAAATGCTCCGCACAGGAGCGTGTTTAAAAGGATAACTCCGCAGCAACGTTTCTTTTGTATCACTCGAACCAATTGCCGGACGCTATCCCGAAGCCTCTCAACGTCTGCCTCCCTCGCGGGGGTGCCTTTTGAAAAACAACGCGGCTTCATGCTCTGGTTCGTGCGGAGTGTACTCTAGCCCATTTTTCAAACAAAAAAAACCCTCGGTTATTCCCCGCCGCCGGGGGGCGGCGAAAAAAAGAGGATCCTTTTTCCGATTCATCCATAACTTTTCCGCGATACGAAATGGGGGATGTTTCCACGCCCGTTTACCGTCCAGAATCCTTGTCCCTGTTTTTTCACCAGCAAAGCGCTTGAGCGTGGAGGTCCCATGTTTTTGAGCAGTGCCATCATCACCGTCCACCTTGAAAACCTTCGGCATAACCTGAAAACATTGCTGGACCGCCACCCTTCTCTCATGCCGGTCATCAAGGCCGACGCCTACGGGCACGGCGTCGTCGCCGTCGCGCGCGTACTGGCGGAAGAGGGGATACAGCATATGGCGGTGGGTTCCGTGGGGGAAGGCGCACTGCTCAGGCAGGAGGGGCATACGGCTTTCCTGCTCGCCCTGATGGGACTGGCAAGGGATGAAGACACGGCTCTCGCCGCAAGCTACGATATCACGCCGCTGGTCCATAGCCGGGAAAGCCTTGAGCGGATCCTTGCGCAAAGCCATCTGACGGGACGGGCGAAGCCGTTGACGGTTGCCATCAAGTTCGATACCGGCATGTCCCGGCTGGGATTCCGCGTGGATGAAGCGGCTGAGCTGGCCGATTATCTGCGTACGCTCAAGGAAGTGCGGCCCGTGCTGGTCATGTCGCACCTCGCCGCTTCGGATACTCCGGCACTCGATGATTTCACCCACGAACAGGCGCGCCGCTTCCACGAAGCGACGGAAAGCATGAAGGCCGTTTTCCCGGACCTCAAAACATCCCTGACAAACTCTCCGGGCCTCCTCTGCTGGCCGAGCTACGTCGGCGATCTGGCCAGACCCGGCGTCACGCTCTACGGAGGAAATCCGCTTCACGGCACGGACAGGGCCAAGCTGGGCATGGGCCTGCTTCCCGTCATGGAGATGGCGGCTCCCGTGCTTTCCGTCCACCCCGTCGTGAAAGGTGCCACGGTCAGCTACGGCTGCCTGTACACCGCCCCCAAAGACATCAGGGTAGCCGTCGTCGGAGCTGGCTATGCCGACGGCTACCCGCGTTCGCTGTCCATGCGCGGGTCGGTCCTGATCCGGGGACAGCGCGCCCCTATCCTTGGGCGGGTGTGTATGCAGATGTGCATCGTCGACGTGACCGATATCCCGGGCGTCGAACCCGGCGATACGGCTTACCTGCTGGGGGGCTCGGGCCCGCTGGCCATCCGGCCCGAGGAACTTGCCGAATGGTGGGGGACCATTTCTTATGAGGTATTCTGTGCGCTAGGCCGCAACCGCCGCGTAAGCGAAAAAAAGTTCAGCGAATACAGTAACCGGCGGGCCTAAGCTTCAGTTTCTGGTGCGGCAGGGCTCCCCGCCGCACCGTTCAGCGCTGGCAGCAATAGCCGCCTTCCACACCTTCCGGGCTCAGCACGATTTGCCAGAGCTGGATGTCGCGCGCCCGGAAAGCGCCCGCGCAGCTTAAAAGATAGTACCGGTACATGCGGCGTACGCGCTCGCTGCACTGGAAAGCGCCTTCCGCATAGCCTTCCTCAAAGCGCTGGTGCCATGCCATGAGCGTCTTGTCGTAATCGGCGCCGAAGTTGTGCCAGTCTTCCATGACATAAAGCCCGGTGATGGCCTTTGCGACGCAAACGGGAGAGGGAAGCATCCCGTTGGGGAAGATATATTTATTGATCCACGGATCGGTTCCCGTCTTCTTCTTGCTGTTGCCGATGGTATGCAGCAGGAACAGCCCCGAAGGTTTCAGCAGCCGTTTGGTCGTCTTCATGAAAATATCGTAATTTTTCCGTCCCACGTGCTCGAACATCCCCACGGAGACGATGCGATCGAACTGCCCTTCCATCGAACGGTAATCTTGCAGCAGCCAGTTGACGAGATGCCCGGCATCGTGTTCCCGGGCATAGGCCAGCTGTTCCGTGGAAATCGTGACCCCGGTGACCTTCACCCCGTATTCTCTGGCCATATATAAGGAAAGGCCACCCCAGCCGCACCCGATGTCAAGCACGGACATCCCTTCCTTGAGATCCAGCTTCCGGCAAATCAGATCCATCTTGTTGCGCTGCGCCTCGTCCAGCGTCTCGGCATCCTTCCAATACCCGCAACTGTAATTCATCGTAGGCCCCAGCATACGTGCGAACATGGCGTTGTCCGTATTGTAATGCTGTTCCGCGACCATTGGGGCTCTGGCTACGCTTTGCAGGTTGAACAGGAGCTGGCTCGCCACGATCAGCGCGTTGGGCAGGTTGCGCCGTACCTTATCCTCCAGATGCGCGTGAAGGGCCTTACAAAACATCACATCCAGCTGGTCGCAGTCCCACCAGCCCTCGAGATAGGCCTCGCCCGCTCCGAGCGTCCCCTCCCGAAGCACCCGTTTATACAGGCCTTCATTATGAACCCGGATATCCCAGGGACGGTCTCCCCCAACCCGGATATCCGCCTCAGCAAGCATCGAAGTCAAAACGGCTTTTGCATCCATGACTAACCTCCGAAAATATCGCCTTCACACCCCTTCCCGGAGTAAAGGCGGCTTTCCATGATGCACCACGGAATACCCTTTTCTTCAATTATTAGTTGGCGCTAGAATCATTCAACCATAAAAACCTCCTCCATGCGGAGGGACACGAAAAAGCCAAAAAATCCCCACTATTCGGAGAGGCTGTGCGGGCGGCTGAGCCCCTGCCGCCATGATCAAAAAAGAGAAGACGGACAATCCGCCTCCTCTTTATTGTAAGACTGCAACCGCCCTTCGCAAGGGAGATTATTCGTCGTCATCCCCGCCGGTCTTCTCGGGCAGCTTTCCGATGCGCTTCAAGAACTCGTCGCGGCAGTCGTAGCTGCAAAAACGGTGAACCGTCTTGCCGTCCCGAACGGTGATGTTGCTGTCGGAGTCAATATAGGCTCCGCAAACCGGGTCTTTGACCATCTCCCCGGTAGCGATAAGATGTTCCTTTTCCTTCTTGGTATCCTCGCCGCTCTTTTTGCGGTCGTTCATGAACATGCGATACAGGGCATAGCCCACAAGGATGAGGATCAACCATTTCCACATGGTTCAACTCCAGCATTGCCGTTACTGGCGGATGCGGTTCCCTTCCACGGCATGAGCGAGGGAACGCAACGCCTCTCCGGGAGTCCGTCCGTCGGAGAGGAGCAGATTCGGTTCGATATCCCGCAGAGGGACAAGCACAAAAGCCCGTTCCGACATGCGAGGATGGGGCAGAGCCAGATGCGGCGTATCCCAGCGCTCCTGATCAAACAACAAGAGATCCAGATCGATAACGCGCGGGCCGAACCGCATCGCCGGGTCCGACGTCTCCCGGACGCGGCCCAACCTCTTTTCCACATCAAGCAGCATATCCAAAAAATCGGGGGCTGTCATGTCTAAAGCGCAGGATACCTTGAGAACCTGATTGGCGAACCAGGGCTGGTCGCGCATATCCTGCGGCTCCGTAAAATACACGGGCGACGACGCCTCGATTTTCCAGCCCGGCAGGGACCCCAAAACCTCACGCGCCCGGGCCAGATTCGTTTCCGGTTCGCCCATATTGGAACCCATGCACACATACGCCATATGCCGCTCATTCATCATATCACTCCAAAAGCCGCGACCGGTTTGCGATTCCCCATGCTCTGGTGTATTCTGCGAACATGAAGACGACCACGCGAATCCATGCATCTCCCGTTTCCGACAAGAACGGGCAGTGCCCCGATACTCCGGCAGGTTTTCCCGCCAGACTGGCTTCCCGCTGGCTTGATGGACTCATAGCCGAACGGGGGCTCTCGCGCAACACCGTCGCCGCCTACAGGCAAGATCTGGACGCGCTCCGGGACTTCCTCGACGAGCTGGAAACGCCCCTCAGCGGCCTAGACGACGAAAACATCACGCTGTTCATCGCTTGGCTGCGCAAACGCGGCGACGCGACCCGCACGCTCGCGCGGCGCATTTCGTCCCTGCGCAGTTTCCTCGCATGGTGCGTCGAACGGGGGGAGCTGGCCTCCAACCCGGCCGCCCTCATCGACACGCCCAAGCTCCCCTCCCTCCTGCCCGACGTGCTGACGCAGGATGAGATCATCCGTCTGCTCAACGCGCCGGACGCCACCAGCAAGCTCGGGCTCCGGGATCGGGCCATGCTGGAACTGCTGTACGCCGCGGGTATGCGCGTTTCCGAACTCATCGAACTGCAACCCATCGATCTGGATCTCCAGCGGGGCGTCGTGCGCATTTTCGGCAAGGGAAGCAAGGAGCGCCTTGTCCCCCTGCATGACGCGGCGGTCATGCGCATGGCCGAATACCTCAAAATCGTGCGCCCCCTCTTTACTCCCATTGAAGACCGGGTGTTCCTCAACCGTTCCGGCAACGGCCTCTCCCGGCAGGGCGTCTGGAAGCTGGTCAAACGCTACGCGCTGGAGGCTGGCATCCGAAAACCCATTTCCCCGCACACGTTCCGGCACTCCTTCGCCACCCACCTGCTGGAAGGCGGAGCGGATCTCCGTTCCGTGCAGATCCTCCTCGGCCATGCGGACATGAGCGCCACGGAGCTCTACACGCACGTCCAGTCCGAACGCCTGCTCCAGATCCACAGGAAATACCATCCCCGGTCCCAGCACGCCGAGTCCGGCCCGGATGACGCCTCCTCTCCCGAAGACGACCTGTCGTAAGCTGCATAAGGAAACCGCATGAAACCTTCCCTGGCCTCCGCCCCCACCGTCATCACCTGCCACAGCAACGCCGACTGGGATGCCCTGTCTTCGATGATCGGCATGTCCATGATCTACCCCGACAGCATCATGATCTTCCCGGGCAGCATGGAAAAGCCGCTGAACCAGTTTTTCAACGAAACCGCCGTGTTTCTGTATACCTTCAAAAATATAAAAGAGATCGATCACGCCAGCGTGAAGCGCGTCGTCGTCGTGGACACGCAGATCCGTTCCCGCGTGCCGCAGGTGCAGGAGCTGCTTGATCTTCCCGGCGTGGAGGTGGAGGTATGGGATCACCACCCCACTCCCACCCCCTACTCCGGCGAAAAGAGCAAGGTCATCAATGCCGACGTGACGCACATCGGGACCACGGGCTCCACCTGCACGCTTATCTGCCAAGCCTTGCAGGAACGGGGCATCACCCCGGCCTGTCAGGAAGCCACCTTTCTCGGGCTCGGCATCTACGGCGACACGGGCGCGTTTACCTACACGTCCACCAAACCGGAAGACTTCCTCGCGGGGGCGTGGCTGCGCCAGCACGGCATGGATCTGCCCTTCATCGCGGATCTCGTCCAGACGGGCATGACCAGCGTCCATATCAAGGTTCTCAACGAGCTGCTCGACTCCGCCACCGCGCACGAAATCGGCCCTTACAGCGTGGTCCTCGCCGAAGCGACGCTGGACAGCTTCATGGGCGATTTCGCCTACCTCGCCCAGAAATTTATGGAGATGGAATCCTGCAACGTCCTGTTCGCCCTCGCCAACATGGAGGAAAAGGTACAGGTCGTGGCCCGCAGCCGCGTGGACGCCGTGGACGTCGGCCAGATCTGCAAGGCGCTCGGGGGCGGGGGGCACCGTTTCGCGGCGTCCGCTTCGGTCAAGAGTATCCCCATCCCCGAACTCAAGGACGCCATCTTCCAGCAGTTGTACATGCAGGTGAACCCGAACAAGCAGGCGCGGGATCTCATGTCCTCGCCCGCCGTCGGCATTGAGGACAGGCAGACCATCCGGGAAGCGGAACAGCTCATGAACCGCTACGGCCTCAAGGCCGCTCCCGTCTTCCGGGCGGGGACGCGCCATTGCATCGGCTATATGGAATGCCAGACGGCTTCCAAGGCTATTGCCCACGAACTGGGCGACATGCCGGTTTCCGAATACATGCAGCGCACCATCCTGACGGTCCCGCCGGACGCCCCTCTCCAGCGCCTCATGAAGATCATCGTGGGCGCGCACCAGCGGCTGGTTCCCGTCGTCGAGAAGAACGAGGTTATCGGCGTGGTCACCCGCACCGACCTCATCAACATGTTCGTCGAGGATCCTTCCGGCGTGCCCATCCCGGTCAACACCAGCGCACGCGAACGGAATCTGGCGAAGCTGCTGTCCACCCGGCTCCCGCAGCCCATGCTGCACATGCTGCACAGGGCCGGGGAACTCGGGGACCGCCTGCAGGTCAGCGTCTATGCCGTGGGCGGTTTCGTCCGCGACATCATGCTCAGCCGCCCCGCCGTGGAGTTCGACGACGTCGATCTGGTGGTCGAAGGCGACGGCATCGCCTTTGCCAAGGCGCTGGCGCAGGAACTTGGAGGCCGCGTCCGCGAGCACCGGACCTTCATGACGGCCCTCATCATCTATCATGACGAAAACGGCGAGGAACAACGCCTCGACGTGGCCACGGCGCGCCTCGAATACTATAAATACCCCGCCGCCCTGCCCACCGTGGAGCTCTCTTCCATCAAGATGGATCTGTTCCGCCGCGACTTCACCATCAACGCAATGGCCCTCCGCCTCAACAAGGGGCAGTTCGGCTGCCTCGTCGACTTCTTCGGCGGCCAGAGCGACATCCAGCGCAAGACGATCCGCATCATCCACGCCCTGAGCTTCGTGGAGGATCCCACCCGCATCATCCGGGCCGTGCGCTTTGAGCAGCGGTACGGCTTCCACATCAGCACGCAGGGCGAAAAGCTCATCAAGAACGCCCTGTCCCTGAACCTCGTGGAAAAACTGTCCGGCGCGCGCATCCTGCACGAGCTGAACCTCATCTTCCGCGAGGACGAACCGGAAACCTGCCTGCGCCGCCTCAACGAACTCGGCGTGCTAGCCGCAATCCATCCGAGCCTCGTCCTGAACGCCGACAAGAACGAGCTCCTCGACTCCCTGCGCGAAGTCATCGACTGGTACCGCCTCCTCTATTTCAAGGAAACGCCGGAACTCTCCACCCTGTATCTCATGGCCCTGTGCAGTGCCGTCCCGGCCATCGAGACGGCGGACATCCTGCACCGCCTCGGGCTGACGCCCACGATGCGCGAAGAAATCCTCAGCCTGCGGGAAAGCGTGCGCATGACGCTGGTGGAACTCATCAACTGGCACCGGGATATGCAGAAGAAGGGGCAGGCGGAACAGTCCGTAAGCCGCTTATGCGCCCTGCTTGCTCCCCTGCCCCTCGAAAGCACGCTCTACCTGATGGCCCGCTCCGACAACGAGGAAATCAGCAGCAGCGTTTCCCAGTACATCTACAAATGGCGGCAGATCAAGGTGGACATCAACGGCGACGACCTGCACCGCCTCGGCTTGGAGCCCGGGCCGCAGTTCGGCAGCGTGATGCGCATGGTCCTCGCCGCAAAGCTGGACGGGAAGGCCGAAACGAGAGAAGCGCAGCTGAAACTGGCTGAGGAACTGATCAGGAAAGGATTTCCGGGAAACGGGACGGCGGACGCCGCCCCGAAGAAGCCGCGCTGAGGCCCCCTCCGCAAACGGGAAGGGCTTGCCGTGAGCGCCCTTGCCGTGTAGAAGAGGAAAAACGATTTTCACTCAAGACAAGGAAGCTGTCGTATGACACATCCTCTGTGGGCCCCGTGGCGCATGGACTATATTTTGGGGCCGAAACCGGATTCGTGCGTTCTGTGTCTCCCTCCCGATGATCTTTCCCATGACGAGGAACGGCTCGTCCTGTACCGTGGCAAGACCGCTTTCGTCATCATGAACAAATTTCCGTACAACAACGGGCATATCATGGTGGCTCCCCTGCGGCACGTCATGGATCTGCCGCTTCTGGCGGCGGAGGAATCGACGGAAATCATGGAATTGCTCAAGCAGTGCACGACCATTCTCAGGGAGTTCTTCAAACCGCAGGGCATCAATGTAGGCCTCAACCTCGGCGAAGCCGCCGGAGCGGGCATCCGCGACCACCTGCATTTCCATCTCGTCCCCCGCTGGAATGGCGATTCTTCGTTCATGGCCGTGATGAGTGAAACGCGGGTCATCCCCGATCATCTGGCTTCGACCTATACCAAACTCAAACCCCTTTTCGCCCGGTTGCGCCCGGGCCAACCCGCATGAGGAGAGGTCTATGCGTTACATCAAAGTGCTGCTGCTGGTCATTCTGTTTTTCCTGGTCATGATGTTCTTCGTGCAGAACCAGAGTGCGTTCTCGCAGGCCGTCGCGCTGAAACTCGACCTTCTGTTCCTCCCTCCGGTCGAATCCGCTCCTCTGCCCTTCTACACCCTGCTGATCATCTGTTTCGTCCTTGGCGCCCTGTGTATCCTCGCCATGCTGATGTGGGACCGGGTTTCCCTGTCCGCCAAGCTGACGATGGCCAACATGCGTGCCCGCGGCTTTGAAAAGGACGTCGCCAAGGCCCTCAAGACCAACGAGGCCCTTCAGAAGAAGCTTGACGCCGCCGAAGCCAAGGCCGCCCAGCTCGCCGAAGATGTCGAAAACGCGAAAAAGTCCGCTTCAGCGCTCACCGAACAGGCGTAACCCTTAATCTTTCATAATGCCCACGGATGGTCCCTCGCGGGGCCGTGCGTGGGCATTATTGCAGCATATGAGCCAACAGCCCGCATCTCCCCGCCTTACTCCTATGTTCGAACAGTACCTCCGCATCAAGGAGGGCTATCCTGACGCCCTGCTCTTTTATCGCATGGGCGACTTTTATGAACTTTTTTTCGAGGATGCCGAAGTCGCCTCGCGTGAGCTTCAAATCGCGCTGACTTCGCGCAATCCCAACGCGGAAGCCCCCATTCCCATGTGCGGCGTCCCGTGGCATGCCGCCGAAGGCTACGTCAGCCAGCTCCTGAACAAGGGCTACAAGATCGCCTTCTGCGATCAGGTCGAAGACCCCAGAGCCGCCAAGGGGCTTGTCGAGCGTGCCGTCACCCGCGTCTACACGCCCGGGACCGCCGTTGAGGACGTCAGCCTCGAACCCAAGGGGCATACCTATCTCGGGGCCCTGTTCTGGAGTGCCGACACGGATCGCGGCGGGTTCGCGTGGGTGGACGTCTCCACCGGCTACTGGGCCGGGCTGCATGTCAAAAAGAGTCAGGAACTCTGGCAGTGGGCGCAGAAGATCGCCCCGCGCGAACTCCTGTTGCCGGAAGACGCCGACGTCCCGGCCTCGCTGCACCTTACGGACATTCAGGCCGTTCGCGTCCCGCTGCGGAGCCATTTCGACTACAAGCGTTCCGCCGAGCGCGTCCTTGCCGCCCAGTCCGTCGCCGAACTGGGAGCCTTGGGTCTGGAAGGCCGCAAAGAGCTGGTGCAGGCCTGCGGAGCACTGCTCGCCTACCTGGAACAGACGCAGATGCAGGACACCAAACATCTTGCGCCGTTCGAGCCTCTGGATCTCGGCCAGCACCTCCTCATCGACGACGTTACGGAGCGCAATCTGGAACTGTTCCGCCGCCTCGACGGGCGTAAAGGCGTAGGTACGCTGCGCCATGTGATCGACTCCACGCAGACGCCGATGGGCGGCCGCCTGCTTGAGGAGCGCCTGCGCAACCCTTGGCGCGAGCTTGCGCCCATTCAGGAAACGCAGGATGCCATTGCATGGCTTATCACACATCCCGAAAACAGGAAAAAGCTGCGAGAAACGCTTTCCGGCGTTTATGATCTTGAGCGACTGTCTACCCGTATCGCCCTGAA
>NZ_JH114231.1:110055-140493 GCF_000224655.1 Bilophila sp. 4_1_30 | reverse complement strand
CTTCCTCCGGTCAAGTCCGCTATCACGTCCTCCGATGCCGATACGCCCAGAGTGCTCCGCTCCATTACGGAACATTGGGATGATCTCGGCGACCACGCCGCCACGCTGCAAAAAGCCCTTGCCGACGATCCGCCGCAGTTCATCACCGAAGGCGGGCTGTTCAAGCAGGGCTACAACGCCGAACTGGACGAACTGCTGGATCTTGTCGAGCACGGGGAAAACAGGGTCAAGGCGTTGCTCGACGAGGAGCAGAAAGCCTCGGGCATCAGCAAGCTCAAGCTTGGCTACAACCGGGTCTTCGGCTACTACTTCGAGCTGTCCAAAGCCGTTGGCGGCACACCTCCCGAGCATTTTATCCGCAGGCAGACGCTGGCCAACGCCGAACGTTTCACGACCGTCCGCCTCAAGGAGCTGGAAGAAAAACTGCTTTCCGCCGCCGACCGGCGCAAATCGCTTGAGTACAAGCTGTTCCAGCAGCTTCGCGGGGCATTGGCGGAAGCCCGCCCCCGCATCCTGTTCATGGCCGACATGCTGGCGCAGCTGGACTATTGGCAGTCGCTGGCGGAAACGGCGGTGCGCCACAACTGGTCGCGCCCCGTGCTCCATACCGGGCAATCCATCACGATCAGAGAAGGACGTCACCCTATCGTCGAGGGCATCATCGGGGAAGCCGCGTTCGTGCCCAACGATCTTCATATGGATGAGGACAGACGGCTCTTGCTGATCACCGGCCCCAACATGGCCGGTAAGTCGACCGTGCTCCGCCAGACCGCGCTGATCTGCCTCCTCGCGCAGATGGGCTCTTTCGTCCCGGCCCGGGAAGCGCAGCTTGGCCTGTGCGATCGCATCTTCTCCCGCGTGGGCGCTTCGGACAATCTGGCGCAAGGCCAGAGTACGTTCATGGTGGAGATGATGGAGACCGCGCGCATCCTGCGTCAGGCCACCAAGCGCAGCCTCGTCATCCTTGATGAAATCGGACGCGGCACGAGCACGTTCGACGGGCTGGCATTGGCGTGGGCGGTTGCTGAAGAGCTGGCAAGGCGGGCCGGGGGCAGCATCCGAACCCTCTTTGCCACGCATTACCACGAACTCACGGCACTGGAAGGCAAGATCCCCGGCGTGCACACCATGAACATCGCCATCCGGGAATGGAACGGGGAAATCGTCTTCCTCCGCCGCCTGATCCCCGGACCGTCCGACCGGAGCTACGGCATCGAAGTTGCGCGTCTGGCGGGCGTCCCACAGCCCGTCGTCCAGCGGGCCCGGGAAATCCTCGCCCAACTGGAGCAAAACAAAAGCTCTTCGCCCGTCCGCCAGGTCATGCCGAACCTTCTGCCCGGCATCCAGCTTCCCGAGTCCAAGCCCAAGAAGGCCGTCGAGGAAGTCGCCGTTGCGGAACCGGAGCACCCGTTGCTCGTGGCGCTGCGGGACACCAATCCCGATGCCCTGACCCCTCTTGAGGCCCTGAAACGAATCACGGAATGGAAACTTTTATGGGGAGCCCCAAAGCAATGAAAACATGGATCACGCCGATACTGTGCTGCCTGCTGCTGATCGCGGCGGGATGCGGCAAGAAAGGGGATCCGGTCCCCCAAGACAAGAAAAACCTTTTCTCGTGGGAAAGCGCTGATGCCGCCCTCACCGGAAACGGCTGCCTCGCCATCTCCGCGCTCATGAAAGGCGCGGCGCGCAACGTGGACGGTTTCTCCATCGAGCTGGAGCCGCTGGCCGCGTCCGCCGATTCCACCCTGCCGAAGGAATTGCAGACGCCGCAGGATACCTGCGAAGGCTGCCCCTTCACCCCGCGCGAAACGCAGGAACTGACGCCGCAGCAAGCCGTCCCCACGGATTCGGGAACGCGGTTCGCGTTTACCTACTGCCCGCAAACCAAGGCGGCGGCGTACCGCTGGCGTCTGGTGGCGCGGAACGTCTTCATGGCCTTCCCCTACGCGCTGACCCCTGTGAAGACCGTTCGCTAGATCAGATTCCTCGAAACACTCTGAAAGTATCAGTGAGGGAGCCTTTTTCTCGGGAAAGGCTCCCTCACTTCCCCTGAAAACCCTCCAAAAAGAAACGCCTCTACCTCCCTCCAAAACCTTTTGTGCATACCAAAAGCCTGCCCGCAGTTTTCCGGCACAAACGGCCTTTGGAGCAAGGCCATCAAAAAAAGAGGATAGGTTTAACCATCCCCTCTTATATTGAAAACGCGGCAAAGCCTTCATCAAAAAGGACCTGCCGCGTTTTTCTCTTATGGCGCTTAAAAATGCTTCCGCCAGATTCCGCCGTAGGGGAAATTTCCGCCTTCGCCTTTGGAAGCCTCTATCCCCAATAGAGGCTCTGCGAAAAAATCCCATTCCCTGATGGGGCATCACACTGTTCAGACACCCCAAAAACCGACCAGCTGCAACAGCCACATGACCAGCAGCGCCTGCAGACCCGCCATGACATCATCGATCATGATGCCGTAGCCTCCGGGCAGCCAGCTCTCGGACGCATGGACGGGCCACGGCTTCCGCATGTCGAAAATACGGAATAAGACGAAGGCAATGCCGATTTTCGCCCAACCAGGATCGGAAAACGGCAACAGGACCAGCCACATGCCGAGCAGTTCGTCGATAACGATCTCACCCGGATCCTTGTAGCCGAGTATCTGCTCGCCACGGGTCGCGGCCATCCCGCCAATCCAAAACACGAGCACGAGCACCACAATCCGGGCGACGAACGGCAGCGGGATGAACAGAAACGGAGCCAGAACCGCCGCCAACGCGGAACCGCATGTCCCCGGCATGATAGGAGACAGCCCCGCAAAACCGAGCCGGCAAAAGGCGAGTATCAGTTTATCCATTACAACCCTCTCTATGCTTTGGCAGGAAAACGCCCGCACGAGAATTTTTCCCCTTCGGGGCAGTACCGCAGCCGCTCGCACTTGGCACCAGCCAGACCAAACACCTCGGGCAGCACGCCCCGGCACAGCGCGAGCATCTCGTCCGCAACGTGCCGGATTTCCCACTGCGCACGGCGGCAACAGCGGTGCTCAAAGAAATTCAGCAACGCGCGGCAGTTCATGGTCACGACAATGTTGCTCGCCGTGGCCTGCGGCAGGACAAAACGCGCATCCTCATTCGCCTTGGACCCGGTCCGACCTGCTTCTTCAAGCAATCCTTTAAGATCCCGGTAAGCGGAACCAATTTCCCGCATGATCCCTTCAAACCGCGCCAGCGCTTCCGGATTTTTCCGGATCTCCGGCGGGATCAGATAGTCGAAATCGGAACCGTCCACATAGCGCTGGCTCTGCTGCGAATATGAGGCGATACGGTGGCGCACGAGCTGATGCGTCAAGGCGCGGGACACGCCGCCGAGCGCAAAGGTGAAACTGACGTGCTCAACCGGGCTGGCATGGCCGGACTCCATGATGGAAGCCACAAACTGAGCCTGCTTTTCGCGGCCGATGTCCCCGGCGAGCAGGCGGGGCCACATATCGGCCACAAATCCGGCGTGATAGCATTGACGAAACGCCGCATACACCAAGGAAAGCGGTTCCGGCGTATGGGCAAGCAATTCGACACGAGGTTGGACTACGGGCATATGGTCTCCGGCTATCCGAGCATATTTAAATGTTTATACGCTTTCGCCGTAGCCATCCTGCCCCGTGAGGTGCGCTTCAAAAATCCACATTGAATAAGATACGGCTCGTAAATATCCTCAATCGTACGGACTTCTTCGGAGCAAGCCACGGCCAGCGTCTTCACGCCCACGGGCCCTCCTCCATAAATGTCCACAAGGACGCGCAATAATTTACGGTCCATCTGGTCCAGCCCGTTCTCGTCCACATCCATGCGCCGGAGCGCGTGGGACGCCTGTTCCTCGTCCACCACGCCGGAACCGTAGACGGCGGCGAAATCGCGCACGCGCCGCAGCAGCCGGTTGGCGATACGCGGCGTTCCCCGCGAACGGCGGCCGATTTCCAGCGCGCCGCCCTCGGTGATCGGCACCCCCAGAATACGGGAGGAACGGATGACCACGCGGGACAGCTCCTCAGGCGTGTAGAACTCCAGGCGGCTGATGATGCCGAAACGGTCCCGCAGCGGAGAGGAAAGCAAGCCGATGCGCGTCGTGGCGCCCACGAGCGTGAACGGCTCCAGATCGATTTTGACGGTGCGTGCGGCGGGCCCCTGCCCTATCACCAAATCGAGTTTGTAATCCTCAAGTGCCGGATACAGGATTTCCTCCACGGCAATGGGCATCCGGTGGATTTCGTCCACAAACAGGATGTCGTGTCGGGACAGATTGGTCAGGATGGCCGCCAGATCGCCGCTCCGTTCCAGCACCGGGCCGGACGTGCAGATCAGGTTGACCCCCAATTCCGCCGCCATGATCTGGGCGAGCGTCGTTTTCCCGAGGCCGGGGTTTCCGTAAAAAAGGACGTGATCCATCGCCTGCCCGCGTTCACGGGCGGCGTTCAGGAAGACGCGCAGATTGGCCCTCAGCTCCTCCTGTCCGATGAAATCCTCCAAACGGGAAGGACGGATGCTTTCGTCACCGGGAGAGCCGGAGTCAGGAGCCGACAGTTCTTTCGCCAAGTCTGCGGGGGGAAGGAATGATGGCGTATTAGGAGAATCGGACATTACTTCTGCCGTTCGCGGGCAAGGGCTTTCAGGGCCGCACGGAGGGCTTCGCTGACTTCAAGATCAGGCTCCTCGTGCAGGATGTTCTTCAAAACGGGTGCGGCTTCGGCTTCGGCATAACCAAGCCCTTCGAGACCCGTCAGCGCGTCGCGGTAGACGCTTCCGGGCACGCCCAGCTGCAACGAGGCCGCCGCCGGCATGTCCTCAACCTTCAATTTATACTTGAGCTCAAGGAAAATATGCTGGGCGCTCTTCTTGCCGATACCGGAAACCTGCGTGAGCGCAAGCACGTCGTCCTCAAGCACCAAGCGCCGCAGGTCGTCGGGGCGGAACGCGGAAAGGATGCCGAGGGCCGTCCGTGCGCCCACTTTGGAAATGGACGTCAGCACAATAAACGTCTGCCGTTCGTCCCATGTCTCAAAACCGAACAGTTCCTGCGCGTCCTCCCGGACGATATGGCAAATGTAGAAACGGACATGGCCGCCGCGTTCCGGCAATTGAAGCCGCGTCTGCTGCGGCAGGTAGACTTCATAGCCGACGCCGCCTTCCGTGACGACGACGCAAGCGTTGGCGCACACTTCCGCCAACCGCCCTTCTATATAAGCGATCATGGGGTGTTCTCTCCCTGTTTGAGCGGCAACACCCGGATGGCGTACCGGGGGCCAGCATAGCCCAAACCCCGCCGGGAGGAAACCCCCTCTCATGTCAGCCGGAATCTTCCATCCAGCCCTTGCGTGGAGCGAGCACTTCCAGCCTGCCCCCGACCTTCCGGAACCTCCCCCTTATCCGCGAGAGCCGTCTCAGCGGGCTCCCGCAAACGCACGGGCCGGGCAACATGGCCGCCATGTCTCCCGTCCGGTAACGGATCAGCGGCATGGCCTGACGCGTCAATGTGGTGAAGACCACTTCACCCGGCGTCCCGTCGGGCACAGGCTCACCGGAAACCGGATCGACGACTTCGAAAAACAAATCGCCTTCACGCAGATGGTATCCCTGTTTCCCGCAGCACTCGACCCCGCCGCCGTAGCCTGTCTCAGTGAGGCCGTAGTGATCGAAAACCTCACAATGCCAGCCGTGGACAAGCGCTTCTTCCAAATCTTGCGGCAAAGGTTCCGCGCTCGACAAAATGGCCCTGATTCCCGGGGAGGCCGGATGCGCACCCAAAAGACGGCGCAACTGTCCCGGCGCGGCGACCAGACAGTCCGGGCGATGCAGCTCCAGTTCCCGGCAAAAGCCAGCCTGTTCAGCCGCGGGATTTCCGGCGACGCCCCGGGCTCCGATCCGGGGCAATGCCCGGATGAGCAGATCCGTAACCCCATCGGGGCGTTCCGCTCCGGGCAATAGAATGAGCACCGTATCGCCGGGACGCACCAGCACGCTGATGCCGTGGGCGAAAAAATCCAGCGTCCGCTCCAGATCAGCGGAAGCGAAGGCCAGCCGTTTGGGTTCTCCGGTTGTTCCGGACGTGCTCAGCGTCACCATCCGGGCGATGGCATCCAGCGGAACGCAGACAAACCGCTTCCAGCCGTCCTCGAGATCCCGCGCCGTCGTAAACGGCAATTGCGTCACATCGTCGGGCGACGCGGGCCACATTCCCGCCCGGATCGCCTCACCGTGACGTTCAAAAACGCCAGCAAGACGTTTCCGGTACAGCAGGCTGTTACGCTCCGTATAGCGCAACACCTCGTTGATTTTGTTCAACTGATACCGCCGCAACGATTCTTCGCTCAGCACCTCCAGCCCACAGCAACGCGCGATCCAGTCATCCAGAAACGGGCGCTTCATCATACACGGCCCCGGTACAACGTGGTGCCGTCAAACGAGGTCAGGTTGTACAGGCAAAATGGGATTAAGGTTCCTGATGGACTGACGACATGGATGCAGCACCCTTTGACCCGCTCCAGATCCAGCGTCATGGCATCCTGAAACGCCATGCAGGACACGGTAAAGCGCTGCTCTATCCCCGCCGACGCCAAAAACCGATCGAACGCATCCCCATCCCGAGCCGCTGCCGGGGACGCGGGCGCGCTCCAGTGCCGGGCGGCGAAGGCTTTGGCTTTGCGGGCCCCCTCAGCGGCGGACGGCGTTTCTCCGCAATCGCAACAGGAAGAAGCGCCCTGCACCAGCTCCAATGTTTCCCCGCTTCTCCGATAGACGGCACTGAAGGAACACAGCGCGTTTTCACAGCCCGGGGGATGAAAATCCGTCCATCGGATTTGCCCTTGCGACTGCCGTTCCAGCTCCGCGGCGATCTCCGGCAATGTCACGCGCGGCGCGCCATCGGATCGCCACGGGCAACGTCCGAACGAAGACATGGGCTGAAAATGCACGCCTCGGACATGTGCCCCCAGACGCAATCCCATTTCCACCAGCGGCCACAGACGATCGGCGTTAACGCCCGCCGCCACGGTCGCCACCAGCACGACCCCGATTCCCGCTTCGCCGCACGCCCGGATTGCTTCCAGCTTTTCGGGAAGGCAACGCCTTCCGCGCAGGATCTCATGGGCCGCATCATCCGCCGCATCGCATTGCAAATAAACGGAATCCAACCCCGCTTCGCGCAGACTCGCCGCGTATCCGGGCTCCGTCCCTAGACGCAATCCGTTGGTGTTGCATTGGATCAGCGCGAAACCGCGTGCTTTGGCCATGCGGATGATCTCGGGAAGATCGTCCCGTACCGTGGGTTCGCCGCCGGAAAGCTGCACATTGCACGCCCCGGAAGCCTGCCTGAGGCGATCCATCTGAAAGGCGATACGCTCAAGGGACGGTTCCGGCGCAACCTGTTCTCCGGCGCTGGCATAACAGACGGGGCAACGCAGATTGCACCGTCCCGTCACTTCAATCAGCCCCGTACAGGTATGCTGGGCATGATCCGGGCACAACCCGCAGTCGAAAGGACAACCGCGCTCCCGCTCCACGAACGGATGCCGGGGATGCGAGGGCGTCTTGTCGCGGACCCAAGACCGGAAATCCGGCATACCGCGCCATACGGGAACGGAAAAAACACCGTGCTCCGGGCACTCCTTACGCAAAAGAACGGAGGGGATACCCTCTTCCGCCGGATCAAGCACATATTCGGCGGGAATGCGCCGCAAGCAGACGGGGCAGACGCTCTCCGTGGCCTGCGGCAGGGAACGGGCCGGGGGCATCATCGGGGCTCCGTCATGTCGATCCCGTACTCGGCGCACAAATCGACAAGTTTGTCCCAACACTCGGCGAGCAGATCCCCGCACAAGGTCATGTCAGCGCCGCCGCCCGTTTTTTCCTGAATCGATGGGCAGGAAACATCCCGGCATCCTCCGGTGCATACATGCTGGGCAAACCACGCCGCATAGTCGTTGATCAGCGGTTCCGCCATCGGATGGGCGGCTTCACCCGCGGCCCCTTTGCACGCCAGATACCCGAGCGCCGCCGCGCCTCCCGTCAAAAGCCCGCACGCACCGCCGCTTTGCCCCATTCCGTGACAAAGCCCGCCAGCGGCCCTGACCAACCCGGGATTTTCCACACCCTGCTGCTGCAAGACGAGCAGGACGAGGAGCTGGCTGCAACAATATCCTTCCCGAATCAGAGGTATGAGTTCCAACATCAATGCGTTCATTTGCTCCCCTTTTCCGCGACGAACATCCAATACCCGAACCGTTTTCCCGAACACGCCGAATCGCCGCTCCCCGGACATGCTCCCATCCATGCGAGCAACGCCGAACGGGGAACCCCCTGAAACAGGAGCCTGCCCGCCAGTTCACCGAGCAATCGGGAATGATCCTCCGAGGCCAAAATCCGAAATCCCTGCCGCGCCAGCCGTTCCGCCACAACGTCAGCAGGCACGGCACCGCGCGCACAGCCCTGCCCGCCCGCTCCGTGGCTGACCTCGCGGACCACTATGTCCGTAAGCAACAGCCGTCCCCCCGGCCGCAGGACACGCCCCATCTCCCCCAAAGCCCGTTCAGGGGTGTACGACAGGGAGAGGACGCATTCGCAGACTATGCCGTCCATGCAAGCATCCCGAAACGGAAGGCCTTCAAGCGTCCCCGCGAGGAGCGGCACTCCGGATAACCGTCTTTCCGCCTCCTGAAGCATGGCGGCGGAACGGTCCATCCCCACGGGGCTCAGGCCGCGTTCCGCCAGCAAAGCCAGCGTTACGCCCGGACCGCAGCCCAAATCCGCCACCCGCTCGCCGCCGCCGAAAGCGCAGTGCGTGAGCCCCCGCTCGGTAAGCTCCACGCCGCCGGGACGGAGGCAATCCGCCGACGCCAGCCGGAAAAGCTCCCGCTGGCATAAGGGCTCTTCCCGATGCTGCGGGATCATTTGTCTTCCAACAGGGCTTCCACTTCCGCCATTTTTCCCTCAGCCAGCGACTTGGGGATCATCGTCAGCCCACAGGACGGGCAACGGGGCAAAGAGACGTCAAACGCACTGCCAAGATAGCCGACCTGAACTTTGACCTGCTCCAGAGGGCATTGGCAGCGGGTACATACCCAGTCGCCGGGGTCCGGCGCATAATTCGGTTCCATAGCCATGATGATCCTCCTGCCGGGAATTCCTGCTTTCGCACATAGCAGATTATCACTGAGCCCATTATAAATGGCATCCCACTCATACGAGGTCCGAAAACCCATTCCACCTCAACGGGGTTGGGGGCGGCAGCCTCCCATGTCCCTTCGGCGGCATTCCCTAAAGGTGGAACGGGTTGCGGACAGCCTCGTAACGGCCTTTTGGGGTCGATGTGTCGGGCACTTCCATCCGGTGACAGTAGGCGTCATGGACGACACACACGCCGTCCTCAACGCTGTATTCCACCCAGAACGTCACCCGCACAGGGCGCAAGGACGCAAGGAAGTGCCCGTTGTCCCGATTCAGGAACGTGTCGCCGGAGGCCTCGGCATGGCGCACGACACGCACGGCGTCCTCCCGCAGGATATGGCGCTCTTCCATCTTTTCCAAGACATCCGGCGCAATACGGACAGGAATGCCGTCATCGGCCGTTTCCGCTACGCTTTCCCCGGCATATCGCCGGAGCACCTCGGTCCGCAGCGCGGCACGCCCCGCGCGCCGTGCCGAAAGCCCGCTTCCTTTTGCGGTCGCCGCCGCATGAAGGGATTCACCGGGATACAGCAGATCGAGCATATGCAGGGAAGGTTTGCCTTCCGCGACAAGACGTTCCCGGCACATAATGCAGGATGTAACGGCGTCGTGTTCAAGCTGGCCGGCCCGATCCGCCGCGATAGCCGAAGCAAGCTGCGGATTGGCATCCCATGTCAGCCCTCCGTACCCGCAACAGGGCGTCGTTTCGCCGGACAAACGCGGCTCCTCGAACGGGACGCCCCGCTTGGAAAGGAGGCTCCGCACCGACCGCAACCACGCCTCATCGTGACGGGCGGAACAGGGGTCATGGATGCTCAACGTGGGGACGCCGCCGCAACAGGCTTCCTCACGGAAGGACAGGGAAGGGCATTCCGTATCGAGCACTTCCCAAAGCGACACCACGGACACTTCAGGCAAGGCTTCACGCAGCGTCTTGCAGCATGAGGCGCAAGCGGCGATCACGCGAGGACGCCCGAGCGATTCCCATGTGGACTTGAGCGCCTCCACGGTTTCCGCAAACAGTTTTTCCTCTCCGGCCCACTGCGCGGGAACGCCGCAGCACTGCAACAACAGGCCGACGCTGCCGAGATCTTTACGCAACGTCTCGTACACGGCCAAAACCTGTTCTCCCCGTGCGCCCGCAAGCTGGCAGCCGGGAAAAAACACCTGTCCGCACCGTTCCGCCGCCTTCCCGTCCGCTCCCGATCCGGCGAAGGACAACGCGCACTCCGGGCCGTTGGCGGCGGCCATATCCTCCAGCGCAAATTCGTGCGCCGAAGGGGGCATCATGCCGCGCCGGACCATATCCTCACGGAACGACAGGCACAGATCCGCCATCGAAAAGCCTTCCGGACACAAGACCTCGCACTGACCGCACAGCGTACAGCTGTTGATCATCGTGTTGGCCTGATGGTGCCCCTTCACGATCGCGGCGTTGTTGTACATCTGGCGGGCGTAGACGCGCGGGTAGCCCTTGTATTTCTGCATGTACAGGCACTCGCGCACGCAAATGAGGCATTCGCACTGCAAACATCTTCCGGCTTCGGTTTTGGCCTCTTCAAGCGAATAACCCTCGCCGGGACGTTCCGGTTCCAGCCGCTGCAGCGGAGCCAGCCCGTCGAGCGGAGTATGCAGCCGGGTCGCGCTCGCGCCTTCATTCTCGCGCGATGCCGTCAGGGAAACGCCGGTCATGGAACGTTCAAGCGTCATGGCGGCACGGCGGCCTTCCGCCGCCCATGCGACAGGGGTGCCCGTCCCATCCGGTGACGGCCAGCCGCCGAAACAGACATGTTCCGGCCCACCCGCCACATTCAGCGTCACGGAATCCACGGCATCCCGTGAGGCCGGGGCCAAGCCCGGGGCACAGGAAACATCCACAAAAACGGCGTCATAGCCTTCTACTTCCTGAAATAGGGCTTGGTCAGGATCTCGGCGGATCAGCGTCACACCGCTCTTCCGCATGGCTTCGAGTTCGCCGTCCAGCGCTTCCGGCGTCAGTACGGGGAATGCGGCAACCAAACCTTCCGCAGGACGTCCGCCCGCATAAAACAAATCCACGGGATATGCCTTTCGGGAAAGATCCCACGCCGCGACCAGCCCCGCCATGCCGTCACCGATCACCGCGACCTTTTTGCTTTTTGGGGGACGCGGCAGGTTCCGCGTCTGCTGAGCGCACTGCGACACACAGACCCGTTCCAGCGCGCCAACAGCGAGCGGCCCGCCAAGCTCCTGCCGGACACAGGCCGTTTCGCACGGGTGTTCGCAAATCTGCCCCAGAACGCCGGGCAGAGGCAGATGCCGCTCCAGCACCTTGCGGGCTCCGGGCACATCCCCGTGCGCCATCCGTTCGAGAAACGGCCTCACATCCATCTGCAGCGGGCAGGCCGCCCGGCATTTGGGCATATCATCCTGTGTACACTGCCGTTCCCAGCTCCGCAGATCCGCCTGTTCCATAACGCCTCCCGAAAACCGTCAAAACCAAACGGCCCTCCCGGCCCGCATAACGCATCTCGCTACACAAGAACCGGGAGGGCTTTAACGCCCGGCCCTCTTTGGAAGGCCGGACATGTCACGTCTCACTATCGATTACTTCTTCAGAGCGGCCAGCACCTTCTCAGGCCGTGCGGGCAGATGCCTCACGCGGGCGCCGCAAGCCTGATAGATGGCGTTGATGATGGCGGCATGTGGAGCGGTGAGCGGAAGCTCGCCCACGCCGGATGCGCCGAACGGGCCGTCCTTGCGGGAGTTTTCGAGGTAGATCAGCTCGATGTCGTCCGGGACGTCCTTGATATAGGGCAGACCAGCGCCAATGAGCGTGGAGTGCTTCTTGATATCCTCATAGTCCTCGGTCAGGGCGAGGCCGATGCCCTGCGCCAGACCGCCGTACAGCTGGCCGTCCGTCACGAGGCGGTTGTTCACCTTGCCGATGTCGGCGATCATGGTCAGCTTTTCCACCGCGGTCTTGCCGGTCGTGATGTCCACGGCCACTTCGGCCATGAACAGGCCGTACATGTAGCAGCAGAAGGGTTCGCCCTGCCCGTTTTCGTCCGGGGACGTACACGGGGTGGTCCACTTGCCGTACTGGCGGACCTCGCGGCCTTCGGCCTTCATTTCGTCATAGGTATAGAAACCGCCGCCGGGCTTTTTCATGGCCTCGATCAGGGTTTCACAGGCCACGCGGATGGCGTTGCCCACCACGAGCTGCGAACGGGAACCGCCAGCCGGGCCGCCCACGGGGGCCTTGGAGGTGTCGTTCATGACAAGGCGGATCTTGTCGGCGGCAATATTCAGGGGACGCAGGGCCTCGTGGGCAGTGCCGAGCGCGCCGGCGTCGGCGCCCTGACCGTGATCTCCCCAGCACACGCCGATGGTGACCGTGCCGTCTTCATTGTACTGCGCCCAGCTTTCCGCCGAGTCCGGACCGTCCAGACCGCAACCGTAGATGCCGATGGCCACGCCCACGCCGCGCTTCACGGTGTCGGTGGAGTTCGCCGCGGCCTTTTCCTTCGCCGCCTTGAACTTGGGACGCATGATGTCGATCATGTCCGGCAGGCTGAACACTTCGGGGGCCTGACCGGAAGGATTGGTGTCGCCGGGCTTGTAGCAGTTGACCGCGCGCAGTTCCAGCGGGTCCATGCCGAGCTTTTCGGCCAGTTCGTCAATGAGCACTTCGGAGGCGAATTCGCTTTCCGGAGCGCCGTAGCCACGGAACGCCGCACCCCAACCGTGGTTCGTGCAGACCGTTTTGCCGAGGCCGCGGATGTTTTCGATGCCGTAGCCAGCGCCGATGTACTGGGCACCGCGCAGGGTCAGCAGGTCGCCGAATTCCGAATACGGGCCGTGGTCGACGATCCAGTCGGCTTCCATGGCCTTGATCTTGCCGGTGGCCTTGTCGGCGGCGTAGCGGACGGTCGTGAAGAACGGCGAACGCTTGCCGGTGTATTGCTGCTGCTGTTCGTAGTTGTAGCGCAGGTGGCAGGGACGGCCGGTGGCGAGCACGGCCACGCCGATGAGCGCTTCCATGGTCGGGCTGAACTTGTAGCCGAAGGTACCGCCCGCGTTGCACTGCACCATGACCATGTCGTTGCCGAAATCAAGCCCCAGACCGGGTGCGATCATCAGGCCGTGTAAGTGCAGGCCGATGGATTTCGAATGGATGACCAGCTTGCCTTCTTCGTTCATGTAGCCGTACCCCACGTCCGGCTCGATGGGCAGGTGGGGCTGGCGCTGCGTGTAGTAGCTGCCTTCCGCCACCACGTTATTGGCGTCGGCGAAGAAGGGAGCGGTTTCCTGCCCCTTCACTTCCTTCTGCTCGAAGTAGGTGTTCGGGGTGCCGGGGTGGATTTCGATGGCGTCGGGAGCCATCGCGTCCGGGGCGTTCAGGTATTCGGGCAGCAGCTCGAGATCGAATTTGACCTTGTCGGCGGCGGCGCGGGCGTGCGCTTCGGAGTCGGCGCACACGATGGCGAGGGCGTCGCCGTACTGGAAGATTTTGGTATCGTTCAGGATGGGACGATCCCAGCCGTCACCCTTGTTGGTCGGGAAGGTGATGAGGCCGGTAATGCGGTTCTTGCCCTTGACGTCCTTGTGGGTCAGCACGCGGTACACGCCGGGCATGGCTTCGGCTTCGGAGGTGTCGATGCCCTTGATGTTGGCGTGGGAAACCTTGGCCTGAGCCAGCGCCAGATGCAGCGTGTCCGGAGGCATCTTGAGAGCGGTATCCGCACCGAAGTCGTGCGTGCCGGTCACCTTGGCGACGGCGTTGGGACGCGGACGGCGGGAACCCCACGTGCGGCCGTCCACGGGTTCCTTATATTCGATGTCCTTGACGGATTTCTCGCCGCGCATGACGGCGGCGGCGTCCATGACGGCATCGACCAGCGGCTTGTAGCCCGTGCAGCGGCAGGCGTTGCGGTGGCTCTGGAACCAGTCGCGCACGTCGTTGCGGGTCGGGGCCGGGTTGTTGTCGAGCAGGCATTTGGCGGACACGATGAAGCCGGGCGTACAGAAGCCGCACTGTGCGCCGCCGTGGAACATCCACGAAAGCTGCAGCGGGTGCATATGCTCGGGCGTGCCGATACCTTCAAGGGTGGTGACGGCGGCCCCGTCTTCAACGCGTTTCATTTTCAGCGTACAGGTACGTACCAGCTTGCCGTCCAGAATCACATTACAGGCACCGCACTGACCCGTGCCGCATCCGACCTTCACGCTGGTCAGCAGAAGCTGTCCGCGCAACACGTCGGCCAGCGAATCTTCCGGATTCACCAGCAGCGTTTTCGTCATGCCATTCACAATGAGAGTCTTGGAAATCATGTGCCACTCCTTGATTCCACGGCCAGCCCGCCAGACGGGCCCAACCGGAGGGTTTCTGGATACCCGGGCGAAAGAGACTGTTCCCTTTTCGCCGGTTCCCCTGTAGCCTGCCTTGATGAATACATTCGGAAGCCGATACTCCGCACCCTTGAGGCACGGTTCCGTACAAAAACGGTTCCCGATGACGTGCACCTATCCCGCCCTGCTTGGAAGAGCGGATATGTTTATTTGTGCATATAAGAAGCCCTGCATTCTGTCAATGCGGTCACCCGAAAAACACTGGTACTGTTTAAGGAAACAGCCATGAAGAACAGCTCGCGCTTTTTCAGGAACACGTCCTGCGCCTACTTTCCGTGCCATCCCAACGCGGATCCTGAGACATTCAACTGTCTTTTCTGTTATTGCCCCCTCTATTTCCTGCCGGAATGCATCGGTACGCCCCGCTGGAACGCGAACGGCATAAAGGATTGCACCCTCTGCCGCGTCCCGCATCAGCCCGACAACTATGATCGCATTATCCAAAAGCTTTCCGCGGCGATACGCGAACGCGCGGCGGAAGGGAAGGAAAAGGGGCCTCGACAGCCCACGGAATGATCTTATTTGAAAAGCAGCAAGGCCTGCGTTATAGTCGCCTTTCTGAAACACTTTTGCGTAAGGATGATCTCTCATGCCCAACAAGCTCGAACAGGCCCAAGAAGCCCTCGCCAAGGTTGAAGCCCATATGGAAACCCTGACGCCCCAGACGCAGGCCCGCCACATGGCGGAACGCGTCCGGGACAATCTGGCCGCGTGCATCGCCATGGCCCAATGCAACCCCAAAGCCGGGGAAATACTCATGCCGAACGTGCTGACCGCCGCCCATGAGTACCTTTCCGGCCTCGGCAAGAACTGATCCGGATTCCCGCATGATCCAGAAGCCCGGGATACACCGACGTGGGACGTTCCGGGCTTGTCTCTTTTTTGGAGGAACGGCGGGCGTCTCCCCGCCCGCTGATTCTCCCTCACCCGCTCCGAGTTGTATGAGGTTCGCGTGCGTCTGCTGACAGTCCTTCTTTTCGGCGTGTTTCTCGTGGCGACGCAGGTTTTTCTCGTCCTGAAAGCCATGCAGGACAACCTGTTCGAACGGAACGTCGATCCCGTGGATGCCGTCATGGAACGGCAGGCATCCATTTCCGACGAGCTCACGCCGCAGGAACGCCTGTGGCTCAGCAAGAACCATACGGTCCGGGTCGGCGTCGATCCCGACTTCTACCCTCTTGAAAAATTCGACGCCGAAGGCCGCTATACCGGCATAGGCCCGGACTACCTCCGCATCCTCCACAAGATGACGGGGATCTCCTTCCGCATCGCGCCCCCCTCCGACTGGACCAACACGACCGACATGGCCACGTCCCACAAGGTGGACATGTACATCGCCGCCGCCGAAACGCAGCACCGCTCCCAGTATATGTTGTTCACGCCCTCCTATATCGTGCTGCCCGGTATCATCGTGACCCGGCAGCCCACCAAGGGCGAGAGCGTGACCCGAGGGGCCGCCACGGACGAAACGGAGCCGAGCATAGACGGCATCAAGGACTTGGCCGGGAAACGGGTCGCGGTGGTCAACCGGTATTCATGGCACGACTTCCTTGAGGAGCTGCACCCTGAGATAATGCCCGTGCCCGTCAAAAACACGCTGGAAGGGCTGCAGAAAGTCGCCTTCGGCGAAGTCGACGCCATGATCGACTACCAGTTCAACATCACGGAAAAAATCAACAACAGCGGCATCCGCAACCTCCGCGTCGCCGGCTCCATCGACGCACCTTACGGGCACGCCTTCGGCATCCGCAAGGACTGGCCCGAGCTTCACAGCATCATCAACAAGGCACTCAGCAAGATCACGCCGGAAGAGCGCAGGATCATTGCCCAGAAGTGGCTCCAGCCCTACGAGAAGAAGGCGTTCTCCAAGCAGACCATCTGGATGATGCTCTTCGCGGCGGAAGTCCTGTTCACGGTGTTTGCCTTTGTCCTTTACTGGAACTTCTCCCTCAAGCGGCAAGTCTCGCGCAGGACGGCCCAGCTCAATCAGGAGCTGGCCAAATACGACCGAGCCGAAAAGGAGCTCCGGGAAAGCCGGGCCATGCTGGAGCAGTCCAACGTGGAACTGGAACACCGCGTCAACGAACGCACGCGCGACCTGCAGGCCATCAACGCCGAGCTCCAGCTCGCCAAGGAAGCCGCCGACGCCGCCACCACGGCGAAAAGCCAGTTCCTCGCCAACATCAGCCACGAAATACGCACGCCCCTGCACGGCATCATGGCGTTCGCCGAACTCGCCCTGCTCAAGGAAAAGACCCCGCCGCACCGCTACCTCCGGGCCATCCTCCAGTCTTCGCGGGCGCTTCTTGAAATCATCAACGACCTGCTCGACGTGTCGAAGATCGAAGCCGGGCACCTTGAGCTTGAGCAGGCCCCGTTCATGCTGGACGACGTGGTGCACCACGTCTGCACCGTGGCCCTGCACAACGCCCACGCGGGCGGCATTGAGCTCGTCGTGGACATGGACCCGAACATGCAGATCGCGCTGATCGGCGACGCCGGGCGCCTCCAGCAGATCATTATGAACCTCGTGACCAACGCGGTGAAATTCACCGGCCCCGGCGGGCAGATCTGCGTGACGCTCAAGCAGGGCCATGCCGAACCGCTGCCTTCCGACACCTGCCCGGAACAGCGGCGTGTGCAGATCATCTGCTTCGTGCGCGACACGGGCGTCGGGATCGCGCCCGAGTTCCTCGGCCAGCTCTTCCAGCCGTTCCGGCAGGTTGACGCCTCCACCACGCGCCGCCACGGCGGGACCGGCCTCGGCCTGTGCATCTGCCGCCAGCTCGTCGAAATGATGCACGGCGAAATCTGGGTGGAATCCGAACCCAACGTCGGCAGCACCTTCGCGTTCTCCATCCCGCTGTGCACCCAGCCCGACTCTGGAGCGACCGCGCAGTTGCCGCCCCCACCGGCCCAGCCCATCCACGCGCTCGTCCTCAGCGCCTCGCCGCTCCAGACGGAAATCCTTTGCCGCCACTTCTCGGCCCTCGGCATTGATGCGCTTACGGCCACAAACACGGAGGAAGCCGTGCGCAAGGCTCAGGATCTGCCCAAGAAGCAGCCGGACCTCCTGTTCCTCGACCGCAAGCTCTCGGAGCCCAACACGCTGTATGCCCTGCGCGCGCTGCGCACGGCCTTCGGGCGCACCATCCCCGCCATCCTCATGGACGAGCACGCGGGCGAACAGATCCTTTCCGTATCCAACCGGGACGCCGCCCAGCACGACGGGCAGGTCGCCATCCTGTCCCTCGTGACCCTGCGCGGGCTGCACGAGTCCATCGTCTCGCTCAACGAGCCCTGCCTCGTGGCCTACTCCGGGCGGCTGCATCCCCAGCCCTCGCCGATGGAAACGCCGCTGTTCCATGACGTCCGCATCCTGGTGGCGGAAGACAACCCCACCAACCAGGAAATCATGGAAGCGCTCTTCGAAGACACGGGCGTCCAGCTCACCATCGTCAGCAACGGCAAACAGGCCCTCGACGCGCTCAGGGTCGGCGCACAGCGGGGCGAACGCTTCGATCTCGTCCTGATGGACGTCCAGATGCCGGTCATGGACGGCTACGAGGCCACCCGGATCATCCGCACCATGCCCGAGCTTGAAGGGTTGCCCATCGTCGCGATCACGGCCCACGCCATGCACGAGGACAAGATGCGGGCGCTTTCCGCCGGGATCGCCCGGTACCTTTCGAAGCCCCTCAGCCGCGCAGCCCTGTTCGGCACGCTGCGGGCGCTGCTTCCGAACAAAATCCTGCCGCGCAAGCCCGAACAGGCCACGCACAGATCGGAATCCGCGGCACTTTCCGCCCCCATCGTACTCAACAACACGGCCCTGCCCCCTTGCCTCGACGCCGGAGCCATCGAACGCCTCAACGTTTCGCCGGAGACGTACCAGAAAATCCTGCGGGGCTATGTGCGCAACACCTCCGAAGCCCTGCCCGCCCTGCGCAAGGGGCTGTACCTCGATCCCGCCATGCCCGAGCAGGCGCTGTGCCGCCCGGCGTGGGAATGGCTCATCCGCGAGGCCCACAACCTGAAAGGCGCATCCGCCAACGTAGGGGCCATCGCCGTGCAGCAGGACGCCCACGCGCTGGAGCTCGCGCTCAAGCAGTTCATCAGGCAATCGGGGAACGCCGCCGTCGAAACGGCGGCGCTGGCGCAGACCTTCTCCCCGCTGCTCGGCGCGCTGGAGGAGGCCTTCGCCACCGTGCAGACATCCGTACTGGAAGCCCTCCCTGAAACACCGCAGCCGCAGGAAGCCCCGCCCCAGCCCGTACAGGCCGGAACGCTGAATGAAGATCAAAAAGCGCAGCTGCAACATTTCAAGGAGATGCTGGCCCTTGCCGATCCCGAGCGGATCGCGGAGGCGCTCATGCCGTTGACGGCTTTCCTTCCATCTGCTCTGATGGAAAAACTACAGCAGGCGATCGATTTCTACGATTATGACGAAGCGCTGGCGCTGCTTCCCCCGGATACGCTGTGATGGAGCCTCTGCTTATGGAAACGGAATACGAAAAGCCCCTTGTCCTCGTCGTGGACGATGATCCCACCAACCTGCGGATACTCGTCAGCAAGCTGAACCGGGAATACCGGCTCGGCGTCGCCAAAAGCGGGACAAAAGCACTGGAATACATGGGCAAACAGATCCCTGATCTGGTACTGCTCGACGTCATGATGCCGGACATGGACGGCTATGCCGTCTGCGAGCATATCAAGCGGGATCCCCGGCTGTGCGACATCCCCGTGGTCTTCATTTCCTACGTGGACGATCCCAGCCAAAAAACGCGGGGGTTCGAAGTCGGCGGCGTCGACTACATCACCAAGCCGTTCCATGACGCCGAGGTGCTGGCACGCGTGCGTACGCACATCATGAACAAGCAGATGCGCGAACAGCTCAAACGCCACAACGCCGAAATCGGCAAGGAGCTGGACGAGCACCGCCGCCAGCTGCTGGCCCTGCTCGACAACCTGCCCGGCCTCGCCTACCGGGAAACCGTCATCGGAGGCATCCCCGACGCCCGCCGCGCGGTCAGCTTCGTCAGCGACGGCGTCCTTGGCCTGACGGGATACGCGCCGGACAGGTTCATGGGCGAGGAACGCCTCGGCCTTTTGGACATCGCCCACGAAGAAGACCGCGAAACCATCCGCAGCGCCATCGCAGCGGCCCTCAAGGAGCACCGCCGCTGGGAACTCGTCTACCGCATCATCACGGCATGGGGCGAGGAAAAGTGGGTGTGGGAGCAGTCCTCGGGCGCGTTCGACGCCTCGGGCACGCTCATTACCATTGAAGGGCTCGTCAACGACATTACGGAAAAACAAAAGAACGAGCTCGGCATCCGCAGGGAAAACGAAGAGCTCCGCGAGCGCCTCAAGGCCCGCTGCTTCAACAACATCGTCGGAGATTCGCCGCCCATGCGCGAGGTGTTTGAGCTCATCGCCCGCGCCGGGGCCACGGAGGACTGCGTGGTCGTGTTCGGAGAATCCGGGACGGGCAAGGAGCTGGCCGCCCGTGCCGTGCACGAATGCAGCGCCCGCTGCGACAAGCCGTTCATTGCGGTGAACTGCGGGGCCATCCCCGAAAACCTCTTTGAAAGCGAGTTTTTCGGCTACAAGAAAGGAGCGTTCACGGGCGCGCTGGCCGACCGCAAGGGCTGCCTCGACCGGGCCGACGGCGGAACCCTCTTCCTCGACGAGCTTGGGGAATTGAGCCTTTCCGCCCAGACCAAGCTCCTCCGCGCCATCGAAGGGCAGGGCTTCACCCCGGTCGGCGGCTCCGACCTGCACAAGCCCAACTTCCGCATCATCGCCGCCACCAACCGCAATCTGGCCGAACGGGTCGCCTCGGGGCAGATGCGCGAGGATTTCTTCTACCGCATCCACGTCATCCCGATCCATCTGCCCCCCCTGCGCCAGCGCAAGGAGGACATCCCTCTGCTCATCGAGTACTTCCTCAACGCCTATCCCCGCGTCGGGGATCTCCCCGCCCTCAACGGCGAGGTCATGCAGGCGTTCATGCAGTACGACTGGCCGGGCAACATCCGCGAGCTGCACAATACGCTGTACCGTTATCTGACGCTCGGCAAGGTCCAGCTCGGCACATTGCAGGTCGGCTCTGGACAGCTTCCCGCCGGGGGGCAGACAGGCACCGGCGAGGCCGAACACCGCCAGGCCCTGCCGCAGGAACCGCTGGCCTCGGCGCTGGACCGCTTCGAGCGGGAATACCTGCTCGAAACGCTCCGCCGCAACGACTGGAAGCGGGCGGAAACGGCGGATATCCTCGGCATCGACCGCCGCACCCTGTTCCGCAAGATCAAGCAGTTCGATCTGGAGGACGAAGAGGGCAAATAGCCCGGTTCAGGAAACGCCGCGCTCTGGGATTCCACCAACGCGAAAGCCTTTGGGAAAGGGGACTGACCCGATCCGTCCGGTGGGTTTGGGGAACAAAAGGAAAAGCTTTTCCCCGGAAAGCCCCCCTGCCCCAAAGCTTCCGCATGGTGTCAGGGAATCAGCCCTGCCACATGCAAAACGGGCGGCTCGACAGTGCGGAATTGGCATACCGGCGGTCGCCCGTCACCTCTTCCCCGATCCATTCGGGCCGCTCAAAGGCTTGCCCCTCGTCGGTAAGTTCGATTTCAGCGACGACAAGCCCCGCGTTGTCCCCGAGGAACTCGTCGACTTCCCAGACGAAGCCCTGATAGGGGATTTTATAGCGGATCTTGTCGATGAGGGATGGCAGCGCCAGCGTGTCGAGCATCCTGTCGGCATCCCCGCGCGGGATCTCGTACTCGAACTCCTCGCGGGAAAAGCCCCGTGTCTGCCCTTTGATGGTCAAAACGCCGCGTTCTCCTTCCGTACGCACGCGGACCGTGCACGGGTGCGTCTGCAAGTAGCCCTGCCGGAACCGCACGCCTTCGGCGAGCCCGCGCCATGCCTCGCTTTTGACAAGAAATTTTCGCTCGATTTCCACGTTCATGTCATCCTCCCATACGGCCCGATGCCGTATGCTTCCCCTCTACCGCGTTTCGGCCCCGGCGTACAGGCGCGGCGTTTTCCACCGGAAACGCCTTCCGTATGCGGGACGTTTTCCGGGATCCGGGTGCAGGGGAACATCCCGCCTCCCTTTCCGTTTGGGAATGCGTTTTGACAGCCGCTTGCGTAACAAGGCGAAACGGTGTACAGATACCGATTCCGTCATTGTTGACGCGCCCCTTTTTCCGGCCTGCCCTTCCGGTCTCGTCCGGCCAATCTCCATGAGGATACTTTCTTGAAAGATCTCGTTCGTAACGAAAAGCTTCGTAATATCGCCATCATTGCTCACGTTGACCACGGCAAGACCACGCTCGTGGACGCACTCTTCCGCCAGAGCGGGATTTTCCGAAGCGACCAGCAGGTCGATGACCGTGTCATGGACAGCATGGATCTGGAACGGGAACGCGGCATCACCATCTCCGCCAAGAACTGTGCCGTGAGCTGGAACGGCGTGAAAATCAACATCATCGACACCCCCGGCCACGCCGACTTCGGCGGTGAGGTCGAGCGCGCCCTGTCCATGGCCGACGGCGCCATCCTGCTGGTCGACGCGGCGGAAGGCCCCCTGCCCCAGACCCGTTTCGTGCTCCGCAAGGCGCTGGAACGCGGCCTCAAGATCATCGTGGTCGTCAACAAGATCGACCGTAAGGACGCCCGCGCGCAGGAAGTGCTGAACGAAGTCTACGACCTGTTCATCGATCTCGACGCCACGGAAGAACAGCTTGAATTTCCGGTGCTCTACGCCATCGGCCGCGACGCCGTGGCCATGCGCGAACTGGACGCCCCCCGCGTGGACCTCTCCCCCCTCTTCGAAACCATCCTTGAAGTGGTCCCCGGCCCGTCCTACGATCCCGAGGAGCCTTTCCAGATGCTGGTTTCGGACCTCGACTACTCCGAATACCTCGGCCGCCTCGCCGTGGGCCGCAGCCTGCACGGCACGGTACGCTCCAACGAGGCGATGGTCTGCGTCAATGAAGCGGGCGTCCCCGTGCCCCTGCGCGTGACCCGCCTGCAAGCCTACGAGGGCCTGCGCCTCGTCGACATCACGGAAGCCATGCCCGGCGACATCGTCATCATCGCGGGCATGGACGATGTAGCCATCGGCGACACCATCTGTACCAAAGAAAACATCCGCGTGCTTCCGCGCCTCCGCGTGGACGAGCCCACTGTGGCCATGCGCTTCACCATCAACACGTCGCCTCTCGCCGGGCGCGAAGGCAAGAACGTCCAGTCCCGCAAGATCCGCGACCGCCTGCTCAAGGAAGCCCTCATCAACGTGGCCATCAAGATTGAGGAGCCCGACGAGAAGGACAGCTTTATCGTCAAGGGCCGCGGCGAGTTCCAGATGGCCATCCTCATCGAAACCATGCGCCGCGAAGACTTTGAGCTCTGCGTGGGCCGCCCCGAAGTCATCTTCAAGCGGGACGAGAACGGGCAGCTCCTTGAGCCCATCGAGCAGCTTTACGTCGATTGCGACGAAAACTTCATGGGCGTCGTGACCGACAAGATCGCGCAGCGCAAGGGCCGCATGGTCAACTGCGTGAACAACGGCACGGGCCGCGTCCGTCTGGAATTCTCGGTCCCGTCCCGCGGGCTCATCGGCTACCGCGACGAGTTCCTCACCGACACCAAGGGCACGGGCATCATGAACTCCCTGCTTGAGGGCTACGAGCCCCATCGCGGCGATTTTCCGAGCCGCTTCACGGGCTCCATCGTGTCCGACCGCGCCGGGAATGCCGTCGCCTACGCGCTCTTCAACCTTGAGCCGCGCGGCCAGCTTTTCGTGGTGCCGGGCGATCCCGTCTACGAAGGCATGATCGTCGGCGAGCACAACCGCGACAACGACATCGACGTGAACCCCACCAAGGAAAAGAAGCTCACCAACATGCGCGCATCCGGCAAGGACGAAGCCGTTGTCCTGACGCCCGTCCGCCCCATGACGCTGGAGCACGCCCTGCATTTCGTCCGTGAAGACGAGCTGGTCGAAGTGACCCCCCACTCCATCCGTCTGCGCAAGGCCGAGCTGAACGCGCTCAAGCGCTACCAGTCCGCCGGCAAGAAAAAGATCGCCAGCCCTGGGAAATAAAGCTTAAAATTGGAGAGGGGGAAGGGAACCTTTCTCCAGAAAGGTTCCCCTTCCCCCTCTCCAAACCTCTCCCCCTTCCTCTCCAAAGACTTTCGCGTTTATCGAATCCCTGTTCAAATGTATTGCCGTAACAGGCAAGAAAGCCCGTGCTGGTCTGTTCCGCACGGGCTTTCTCATTCTCGTAAGTGGATGATCTGCGAGTCGATGGGAGAAGACGGACGGGGCCTCTTGCGGGGAACAGTAAAAGGCTCTTCCCGGCCCGCTACAGCAGTACGAGGACGCCGCTGTTGGCGATGGCGACGATCAGGAGCAGGAGAGAGAAGATCATGCCGATCTTATGGCGCATCGGCGTTGCGCTCCGGGCGATGACGGTCCAGATGACGGAAGGGATGAGCAGCGCCGCAAACAACGCGGCGACGAACAGGAGCGCCCCCTGATTTTCAAGCGTCAGCAGATCCTGCGTTTGCAGCATGAAGCACAGCACCCCCGCCATAATCAGAGAGAACCAGCCGCCCCACGCGGCCCACTCGCCGCACCAGTTGGCCGCGAAGACGTAGTAGTCGCGCCCGAAATCGTCGATCTTCCGCCGGACGAGAAGCCAGAACAGCCCCAGAGCCCCTGCGGAGGCGACCTCAAGGAAGTGGATCAGCCCGAAGTACAGCCAGAAAGGATCGCTGGCGGAAGGCAGCAAAAGATCGATCAGCGTCTGAAGGTCGTTCTCTTGCGGCAGCTCCGTGCCCTGCAAGGCCACGCGGCCCAGAATAAGCCCGATGATGGGGAGGCAGGCGAGGCTGCTTCCGGTCAGAAACGCGAGGAAACCGTGCAGCACGGGCCAGCCGCGCAGCGGCTTCCACGCCGCCACCACGACGGTCCAGATGATGGTGCCCCCAACCAGAAGGCCCGCCGAAAGGTACAGGCCCGCCTGATACAGCGGGGGGAACGTCTCGTAGGGGACGACCTTGGACAGCCCGAGGCCCACGAAGCACACAAGGAAAAGCCAGTTCAGAAAATTGGCGAACCGCGCCTGCTGGCGGGAACAGCGCTCCAGCAGGCTCCTCCTGCCGAAATGGGCGCGGATCAGTCCGTAGAGCACCACAAAAGGCAAAACGACAGCCGCGAGATATAAGCATACCGGCACGGCGAACAGCACAAGCTGGCCCCATGCTTCGATGAGGCCCGGCGGCAAGGCGGGCAACAGTTCGGACAAACGCTCCAATACAGACATCGATTCCATGCCATTTCCTCATTACAGGGCAGAAAGTGAAGCGCCCTCCGCCGCATCCCGCTGGCAAACGGAACGCCCGTCGAAGGCACGCGCAACGATTCAGGCATCAACATGGGGTCACCAATACCAAAAGTAAACCCTGTTCGTACACTTTTTTTACGCATCTAAGGGCGTATTCCGGAAATAGTCATTCGAAACCGGAAGCTAGCCCATGCAAAAAGGCTTCCATTTTCCGAAAAAATCTTGAATCCCCTAGCAGAGCGATTGCTAACGGCCCTGATTTAGGCGATACTGTCAGACCCGCAGGAGCTCTCCGCATCTGCAAGCTGGGAACGGAGCAGGAGAAAATCCATACCGGGCCAGTCGCCCGACGACGGGCAGCGCGCCGCTCCGAAGCCTACAAATCATGCATGAGGTACAACGGTGGAGAAAACAGAACATAAAGTCCTCGTAGCCAACCGAGGAGAAATCGCCGTGCGCATCGTTCAGGCCTGCCGTAAACTGGGCCTGGAATTCGTTTGCGTGCATACGGCCGAGGACATCCATTCCGGTCACGTACGCATCGCCAAAGAACTTGGTGGGGAAAAATCCCTCTATCAGGTGTCCTCCTATCACGACGCCAACGAAATCCTGTCCGTCGCCGACGACGCCGGCGCCACGGCCATTCACCCCGGTTACGGCTTCTTCGCGGAAGATTTCCGCTTCGCCCGCCGGGTCACTACCAGAGAACGCAAGCTGATCTTCATCGGCCCCTCATGGCGGGTCATCCGGGAGCTCGGCGATAAAATCAATACCAAACGCCTTGCCCGCAGCCTCGGTGTGCCCACGGTTCCCGGTTCCGACCGCCCCATTTACGACGAAATGGAAGCCGAAAAAATCGCCAGGAGCCTTTACGACTTCCAGCTCCAGCAGGGCATCACCCGCCCGCTGGTCCTCGTCAAGGCTTCCGCGGGCGGCGGCGGCATGGGCATTGAGGAAGTGTACGACATCGATCAGTTCCGCTCCGTGTACCGGCGTATCCGCAACTACGCGCTCCGCCAGTTCAAGGACGAAGGCGTGCTCATCGAACAGCGCATCTGCGGCTTCAACCACCTTGAAGTGCAGATCGTCTCCGACCGGAGTGGCAAAAACCCGGTCCACTTCGGCACCCGCAACTGCTCGATCCAGTCCACCGGCCTCCAGAAGCGTATCGAAGTCGCACCCGGCTTCGACTCCTCGTCCATCGAATACGATTTCGACGCGGACAAGCTGCTGGAAGACATCACCCGCCACTCCCTCGCGCTGGCCCGCAAGGTCGGTTACGACAACGTGGGCACGTGGGAATGGATCGTCACCAAGGACGGCAGCCCCTTCCTCATGGAAGTGAACACCCGCATTCAGGTGGAAAACGGCGTCTCCGCCCGTATTTCCAAGGTCAAGGGACAGGGCGACGTCGACATCATCGCCGAGCAGATCCGCATCGGCCTTGGCGAACCCCTCGGCTATACGCAGGAAGACATCACCTTTGAAGGCGTGGGCATCGAATACCGCCTCATCGCCGAAGATCCCGACAACCGCTTCACGCCGTGGGTCGGCCGTATCGACGCCTTCGGCTGGCCGAGCCATCCCTGGCTCAAGATGCACACGCACGTGCCCACGGACGAGTCGTACGAAATCCCCACGGAATTCGACCCGAACCTCGCGCTTGCCATCATCTGGGGCGAAAACCTCGAACAGGCCAAGGAACGGGGTATGCAGTTCCTCGACGAGCTGACCCTGCAGGGTGAGAACCAGTCCGGCGAACTGAAGTCCAACGTCAACTTCCTCCGGGCCAATACAGGCCGCATTCTCCGCTTCTAGCGGATTACTGGATACAGCATGGATATCGAAAAAAGAGCACATCATCTGAGCGAACGCCTCAATTATATCCGGGATATCTTTGACGGCAAGCACCCGGAAGACATCGAGCTGCTGCACAACCGCCTGAACGAATTCTTCCGCCGCGCCACGGAAGGCATCCAGTCCGATCCGGACGCGGAGCTCACCACGCTGGAAGAACTGTTCACGTTCATGGAGCGCAAGCTGGAAACGAAGATCCAGCCCATGGACAAGGTGCGCATCGTCCGCCACCCGCAGCGTATCTGCCTGCGTGACATCCTTGAAAACGTGTACGACAACTTCACGGAAATCGGCGGACAGGAAGAGCACAGCATCGATCCGAGTATGCTCATCGCCCGCGCCACCATCACCCGCCGCCGCGGCAAGAAGACCTACAACCAGCTCATCATGGTCATCGGCCAGGAAAAAGGCCACGGCGAGGAATTCCGCAACGGCGGCTCCGTCAAGCCGTGGGGCAACTCCAAAGCCCTCCAGTATATGAAGGTCGCGGAAACCGAAGGCATCCCGATCCATACCTATGTCTTCACGCCCGGCTCCTTCCCCATCGAGGACACGCCCGGCGCGGCGCAGCAGATTGCGAAAAACCTCTATGAAATGGCCGGGCTCACCGTGCCTATGGTCGCCGTGTTCTCCGAAGGCGGTTCCGGCGGCGCCGAAGCCATTTCGCTGGCGGACCGCCGCCTCATGCTCTCGCACGGCTACTACTCGGTCATTTCCCCCGAAGGCGCTGCTGCCATCGAAGGCCGCCTGAAGCCCGGCCAGCGCGCCACGCCCGAGCTCATTGAGCGCTGCGCCACCCAGCTGCACATCACAGCCGAGGACAACCTCCAGTTCGGCTACATCGACAGGGTCATTCAGGAACCCAGCCTCGGCGCGCGCCCGTACCATTACGACTTCTTCCGCACCCTGCGGCAGGAAATCATCCGGGCCACCGACGAGACCGTCCTGTCCGTGCGCTCGGGCATGTTCCGCGGCGCGCTGCTCCGCCGCATGAGCCGCGACGACATCAACCTCGACGAGATGTATATCCGCTGGCACCTCAGCCAGGGAGCCCGCGAACGCCTTGTCCTGCGCCGCCAGAAAAAATTCCTCCGCCTGTCGCGCGGGGCCTACATCGACCGCCGCCCCTTCCTCAACAAGATGCGCAACAGCATGCGCGAGTCGTGGGGCAACATCTCCGCCCGCATCAAATATGCGCTCATCACCAAGCATCAGCGCAAGTTCGCCTATCTGATGGACGAAATGACGTCCGAGATGCACCTGCTGAAGCGCCGCCTGACCGCGCCCTTCTGCCGCATCCCGCGAGATCAGCGCCCTTCCATCGAACCGGAAACCGTGCGCAACCTGACCACGCTTTCCGACTGGGACGAGGAAAGCGAATCCCGCAAGGGCAAATGGACGTACATCAGCCCCCGCGCCAAGGAAGACCGCGCCATCACCTGCCCGAATGCCGGCACGCATGGCTGCCTCGACCTGTGGTCTCCGGATCTGTACGGCGAATTCGCGGGCGTCTGCACGTGGTGCGGCCACCACTTCCCGATGGAATACCAGTGGTTCGTCAAGAACGTGTTCGACGAGGATTCCGTCCGCGAATTCAACGGCGAAGTGGAAGCCACCAACCCCTTGCAGTTCGAGGGTTTCAGTGCGCGCCTTGCCGAAGCGCGGGAACGTACCAAGCTCAAGAGCGGCTGCATCACCTTCGAAGCCAAACTGGACGGCACCAAGATGATCGTCGCCCTGTTCGCGGGCACGTTCCGCGGCGGCTCCGTCGGTTCCGCCGAAGGCACCAAGTTTGTGGAAGCCGCGGAACTGGCCATGAAGAAGCGTTACCCGCTTCTCGCCTACGTGCACGGCACGGCGGGCATCCGCATTCAGGAAGGCACGCACGGCGTCATCCAGATGCCCCGCTGCACGGTGGCGGTGCGCCGCTACATCAATGCCGGGGGCCTGTATACGGTCCTGTACGACACCAATTCCTACGCCGGGCCGGTGGCGAGCTTCCTCGGCTGCTCGCCCTACCAGTACGCCATGCGTTCCTCGAACCTCGGGTTCGCCGGACGCGGCGTCATCAAGGAAACCACGGGCATAGACATCGAACCCCACTACCACAGCGCGTATAAGGCACTGGCGCGGGGACACATTCAGGGTGTATGGGATCGCCGTGAGGCGCGTGCCAATCTGAAGCAGGTCCTGCTGACGATGGGCGGCCGCAACCTTTACTACCGTTAACCGCCGTGGGGCTTCGGGGCCGGGGATTCCCGGTCCCCCGCCTTTCCCCTTTGCAAGAAGAGAGTCAACAGCATGTTAGATGTCACAAGCCTTCTCGAAGAAATCAAGGCTTCCCCTTTTGAGGAACAGGAAATCGTCGCTCCGCATACCGGCGTGGTGACCTTCGGTTCGCTCAAGCTGGGAGACAAGGTCATCGGCCCGAACGGCACATGGAAGGAACGGCCCGGAACGCTCATCGCCACCATCACGCGCGAACGCAACCCGAAGCCGCTCAACGCGGTCCAGAAGGGCGAAGTCTGCGCCATCCATAGCGAACTGGAAGGGACATACGTGCAGGCGGGCACCCCGCTCGCCACCATCCGCCATTTTCTGTCCAAGGACGAGGTGCTGCGCATCCTGCTCAAGCAGGCGCTCAACCTTTTTGTGGCTCCCGAGCGGGCCAAGTATTATTTCGTTCCCCAGATCGACACCAAGATCAAGGTGTCGGGCTGCCGTTCCGTCTCCGTCTACGAAGGCATGGAACTCTTCATCGTTTCCCGGATGAAGCGGGAAATGCCGCTGTACTACACCGGCCCGGACGGGCTCATCTATACGGTGTACTTCGAGCACAATGAAAACGTGGACGCGGGAAGCCCGCTGATCGGCGTCTGCCCCCCGGATCAGCTCCAGCAGATCGAAGAGGTCGTGCTGAAAGTCCAGACCGAATGGCAGGAGCAGGAATAACATGGGCAAACTCCTCCAGATCCGCGTCAGCGCATGGACGTACCGCGAAGAGGACGTCGTCCGGGCATGGCCCGCTCTGACGGCCTTGGCATGGCCCCGCCCCCAGTACCCGGACGAGAAACGCGGCGTGCTGGAACTGGTGACGGCGCTGGAAAACGGCCTTTCCTTTGAAGACTGGCCCCAAGCCGTCGCCGAGGGCCTTCGGGAAGGCATCGGGCGCGCCGCCGCCGTCAAAAAGGATCTGGAGGAAGCGCTTTTCCAGTGGGAACCGCGCAAGGCCAACGAGTTGAGCGAAACGCTGGAAGAGGAACTTGCCACATTGAACGAACGGGCGCCCAAGCCCTAGAGGGCGTCCTGCAAGGAGTTACTATGCTGAATAAGGTTATGATCATCGGCAGGCTCGGCCGCGATCCCGAACTGCGCTATTCCCAGAGCGGCAGCCCCGTCTGCACGCTCAACATCGCCACGGACGAATCCTACACGGACCGCGACGGCAACCGTGTGGACCGTGCCGAGTGGCACCGCGTCGTGGTGTTCCAGAAAGCGGCGGAGAACTGCTCCCAGTACCTGACCAAGGGCAGCCTCGTGTTTGTGGAAGGCAGCCTTCAGACCCGCAAATGGCAGGATCAGCAGGGGCAGGACCGCTACACCACCGAAATCAAGGCCCAGCG
>NZ_JH114231.1:107652-109620 GCF_000224655.1 Bilophila sp. 4_1_30 | reverse complement strand
AGTTCCTCGACAAGCGCGGCGGCGAACAGGGCGGTATGCCCAGCGGCGCGGGCGGCAGTGAAGGCGGCTACAGCGCTCCCCGTCGCCCCGCTCAGCCCGGAGGCGGCAACCGTCCCCAGCAGCGCCCGCAGCAGCGGCAGGACGATTACGAAGATCTGGGCCCGGCGTTTCCTTCCGAGGCCAGCGGCATGGACGACGTGCCGTTCTAGAAAAATATTGGGGAGGGAAAGAGTGACCGGGTGGCGGCCCTTCTCCTCCCCAAACCTGCCAGCGCGGCTCGCGCCCTCCCTTTCCCCTCCCAAGACGTTTGACTGGTGGGGAGGCCGCGCGGAAGGAGTTCGTTCCGATGTACGGCTGGGGGAGACGGGGTTTCCGTGTTTGACTCAAAGGTAACTTTTCCGCATCATACGGCGTGTCCGTTGATGGCAACGCCTCCGAAACACGCGCCATCGGATCACAGGGGAGCACCTTGGAAAGAGGCAAGCTCCGTTTTTCATCCATAAACACGAGGCACTGATCATAGCTACGCGACTGGAAGGCAACACGGCGGGCCTGAAGCCCAGCCAGATGAAGGCGCTGACGCGTCTGGGGCAACGGCGATATCCCGTACAGGGCGGCTACACAACGGAACAGGCCCGCGAACTCGCGCTCCTTTCACGCGCACTCGGGCGTCAGGTCGGCCTCGTCATCGATCGGCAGGGCAAGGTGGATATGGTTATCGTGGGCGATCCCGCGTCCATCCTGATCCCGGAATTGCCGCGCGGGCGCGGCGCGGCGGGCCGTCTGCGCGGCATCCGCCTGATGCACACGCACCTTTCGCCGGACGGGCTTTCCCAAGAAGACTTGATGGACATGCTGTTCCTGCGCCTGGACAGCGTTTCCGTGCTGACCGTCAACGATTACGGCGATCCCGTCAGCTTTCAGAGCGGGCACCTGCTTCCCCCCAACGCGGACAGCAAGCCTTACCGCGTCCATCCCATGACCGCATGGGATCGCGTGGACATCGATTTCAACGCCGAAGCCGTCTCGCTGGAAGAGGAACTTGGCCGCGTGCTCTCCGAAGCTTCGGAGGCGGGGGACAGCCCCCGGGCGATCCTCGTATCCGTCTCTCCCCTCCCCCGCGCCATACAGGAAACGCACATCGAGGAGCTCCGGGAACTGGCGCGCAGCGCAGGCATCGTGGTGACCGGGTCGCTTATCCAGCGGGTCGCCGACATCCATCCCCGGCATATTTTGGGTAAAGGCAAACTGACGGAACTTGAGATTTTGGCCTTGCAGGGCCAGGCCTCGCTGATCATCTTCGACGGCGAACTCACGCCCGCTCAGCTCAACAGCCTTTCGGAAGTCACCGAGCGCAAAGTGCTCGACCGGACACAGCTCATTCTGGACATCTTCGCCCAGCGCGCAACAACCCGGGCGGGCAAGCTGCAAGTGGAAATGGCCCAGCTCAAGTACACGCAGCCCCGGCTTGTGGGCAAAAACCGGGCTATGGACAGGCTCATGGGCGGCATCGGCGGCCGTGGCCCGGGGGAAACCAAGCTGGAAACGGACAGGCGCCGCATCCGTGAGCGTATCGCCAAGATCAAGAAAGAGCTTGACGGGTTGCGCCAGCAACGGGCCTTTACCCGTGCCCGCCGCGCCCGGCAGGGTTTGCCGGTGGCCGCGCTGGTGGGCTACACCAACGCCGGAAAATCGACGCTCCTCAACGCCCTGACCCGCTCCGAGGTGCTGGCGGAAGACAAGCTGTTCGCCACGCTGGACCCCACCACCCGGCGGCTCCGCTTCCCCGAAGAGCACGAACTTGTGCTGGCGGATACGGTCGGATTTATCCGCAACCTCCCAAAGGAATTGACCGAAGCCTTTCAAGCCACCCTTGAGGAGCTGGAGGCCGCCGATCTGCTGCTGCATGTGGCCGATGCCTCGCATCCCGAGTTCGACCGCCAGATCGCGGCTGTGGACGGCATCCTT
>NZ_JH114231.1:100798-107254 GCF_000224655.1 Bilophila sp. 4_1_30 | reverse complement strand
CCAGATCGCGGCTCGTGGACGGCATCCTTGCCGATATGGAACTGAACGAAGTTCCGCGTATCCTCATCCTCAACAAGTGGGACCGGCTGGAGGACGAGATGCGCGATATCCTGCGCGACAGATGGCCCGATGCCCTGCCCATTTCGGCGGAAACCCGGGACGGCCTCAGCGCGCTCTCCCGCTGCATCGAAAACACCATCCACTGGGAAACGACGGCCAACATCGAAATAACGGGCCCTATGCCCAAAGTGTACTGATAAGCCGCCCTGCTCCGGAAAACGTCACGCGTTTCTCCCCCGGGCCGACATTACAGCACACGAAAAAACACGCGCCACACGGACAAGGGAATCCCCTTGATCCTGTGGCGTGTTTTCTTTGGTACCGTCCCGCCGTCCCAAAAGCTTATGAGGAAAAGAAGGCGCAGAAAAAGCCGTATCCCGATAAACATGGAACCGCTCCACAATTCCATCCTGACCGTGAGAGCGACCATGCGGCAGAATCCCCTTCCGTATGCACCATCGGTCAAACGGAAGGGGGAAAGGGAAGGTGTGGGCCGTGCCAGCGGTTCCCTACTCTTTTTTCACTCTCCCCCCTGCGGTTCTCCTTGAAGATACATCAAAATCCGGGCGGCGGCGATGGCGTCCGAACCAGCATGGTGATGATCAAGCGGGATGCCGCAGTAACGGCAAACGGCATCAAGCTTGTGGGAAGGAAGCTTGAGCTTCCTGCGCGACTCCCGCAGCGTGCACACGAAAGGAAGATCCGGAAGGGCTATGCCGTTGGCCTGACAACAGGCTTCCAGCACCCGCCGATCAAAAGGGGCGTTGTGCGTGACAAGATGTGTAACGCCTTGCAGGAAAGAAGCCATCTGCGGCCAAAATTCCAGAAACGTGGGGCTGTCCTGCACGTCCTTCCACGTGATGCCATGAACCCATGTGAACAGGATACGCCGCCTCGGGGGACGGATAAGGCTGTACAGCGTGTCGACAACTTCGCCGCCGCGCACTTTCGCCAACCCTACGGCACAGGCGCTGTCCGGCTGATAATCGGCGGTTTCAAAATCCAGAGCGACATATACGGGATCGGCCATCGTGTCTTCCCAAAACAAAAAAGGCGGGGAAATCCCCCCGCCTTTTCCTAAACTACAGGGTCCTTAATTCACCGATATACAACTTCAACTGCTGAAGCAGTTCCTTGGCCTTTTCGGGATGCTCGCCAACCAGATTGTTCAGCTGGAACGGATCGGCCCGCCTGTCGTAGAGTTCATCCTGCTCGGGCACCGTCACTTCGGCCCCCTGAACGCACGTCCACATTTCCTCTTTCATTTCCAGTTCGGCGGACTGCCGGCCGGCGTTGCCGCCCTTGCCCGAGCCGTCATAGAAAAGGCGGTTCATCTCGTCGGTGTCGATATCGTTCTTGAGCCAATGGATGTACGACCAATCCTTGGTGATGAGCGACCACGACATGCCGTAATATCCGGCTATGGCGACCTCGCGCACGGTATCCGTCTCCCCGCGCATGACCGGGAGCAGGCTGATGCCGTGCATCTCGTCCGCGCCGTAGGTCTGGATGCCTTCATGCCCGGCTTCGGAAAGCGCGGACTGCCCGTAGCCGAGCGCATCCATCATGGTCGCCGTGACATCCACATTCTGGACGAAACTTTCGATCCGCTTCCCACCCTCAAGGCCGGGCACATGAATGAGCAGCGGAACATGGACCAGTTCCTCATAGGGCCAGGGGCGGCACTTGCGCATGATGCCGTGCCCGTGTTCGCCGTTGCCCATGGGCTGGCCGTGGTCCGAGGTGATGATCACCATCGTCTCTTCCCAGAGGCCCTGCTCGCGGATCGAATCGAGCAGGTTGCCGATCCATTTGTCCACGAGTTCCACTTTTTCCATGTACAGCGCGCGGATATGGGCGCACTCCTCTTCCGTCATCACGCCCTTGACCTCGGTCCACGGAGCCAGGATCATCGGATTGCCCTGATAGTCCGGGTCATGCGGGCACGGTTTCCCTTCCCAGACGGACGGCGGATCCCACGGTTCGTGGGGATCGAACGAGTCCACCCACATCAGGAAAGGCCGCTTCGGATCGCGTTTGCGCCGCAGCCAGTCGTCGGCTTCCCGGGCGACGACGCTGACATAGTTGTCGGCGTCCGACTTCCAGAACTGACGCTGCTTGAGGTAGCACTCGGCTTCCCGGATCAAGGACTGCGACGAACTGTCGTATTCGCCGTCCTCGTTCCTGTGCAACATGCCGGGCGACAGATAGTCCTCGGCCTTCACGGCGGGGTCCAGCGGCACGTTATGGAACGTCTCGTGGTCCAGCTCATGCCCGTTGCAGAACTTTACATAGTCGAACCCGCGCGAATAGCCGTACTTGGGCAGGCGCATGGGCGGCGTATCATACACCAGCGCCGTCTGCACTTCCCGGCACCACAGCATGTCGGTCAGGCTGGTGTCGTTCAGATCCAGCGGCTTCCACCCGGCGTAGGGCAAAGTGAAGCGCCCGGTCATGATCGCCCTGCGGACGGGAATGGTGGGGAGGCCCTCGCTATAGGCGTTCTCGAACAGGAACCCTTGTCTGGCAAAGCGATCCAGATTGGGCGTTTTGACCTTCGTATTGCCGTAGCACCCCAAATAGTTGAACTGGAGCGTGTCCAGCATAATGAAAATCACATTCTTGATCGGAGACATGTTGTCCTCTCTAGGCTTTTCTGGAGCCGTGAACCGGCGTGCCGTTCAAACGCCAGATGCCGAAGCCGGTCAGGGCGCACAGGATGGAGAAAATGGGCACGAACCAGTTCAGGAATGCATACGGCGCGAAATCGAACGCGCTGACGCCGAGCACGCCCGCGATGTAAAACGCGTGGACGCTCCACGGGACCAGCGGGCAGCCGATGGTCCCGGCGTCCTCACAGGTGCGAGACAGCACGAGCGGGCTGATGTCGGCCTTCTTGAACGAGTCGAGGAAGGCGCGGCCGGGCACGATGACCGCCAGCATCTGGCTGCCCGTGCCCAAGTTGATGATGTAAGCCGCCGCCAGCACGGACGCGACCAGACGGACAGCGGAACGGGCACCCTTCAGCACCGCGTCGAGCAAGACTTCAAGCACGCGGGAGCGTTCCAGAATACCGCCGAAGGCCATGCCCGAGCACAGCAGCAGAACCGTCGGCATGATGCTGAGCAGGCCGCCGCGGGACAGCAGCGGATCAAGCTGCTTGATGCCGGTCTTGGAAACGTAGCCGGAGGTCATCATCTTGGCGAGATCGTTGAAGGCCACGCCTTCGTACACAGCGATGGCCACGGCACTGAGCAGGCACGCCACCATGACCGGCAGGACCGGGAAGCGCTTATACGCCAAGATGATCATCAGGATGGGCGGGATGAATGCCACAAAATCCAGACTGAAATGCCCTTCAAGGCCACTGAGGATTGCGTTGAGGCTTTCCAGCGAAGCTGTCTGTTCCTGCGCGAAGGAGAAACCAAGCACGGTATACACGATCCCCGCCGCGACGAACGCCGGGACCGTCGTCCAGAGCATGGACAGGATATGATCGAAAAGCGGCACTTCGCAGACGGACGCAGTAATGTTGGTCGAGTCGGATACCGGAGACATCTTGTCGCCGATGTACGCGCCGGAAACGATGGCCCCAACCGTCATGGCCGGGGGATAGCCGAGCGCCTGCCCAACGCCGAGCAGCGCCACGCCGATGGTCCCCATGGTCCCGAACGAAGTGCCTGTGGCGATGGAAGCCACCGAGCACAGCACCATGGCGGACAGGAGGAAATGTTCGGGCGCAATCAGTTTCAGGCCCCAATAGATGATGGCGGGAATGGTCCCCGAGGCGAGCCACGCCGCGATGATCATGCCTACCAGCGCAAGGATGGCGATGGCAATCTGGATGCGTCCGAGCGCCTCAAACATCCCTTCCTGCAATTCTTCCCAACGGTAGCCCGTCTTCAGCCCCATAAGACCGGCCAGCGCCACGGCGCCGATGAGCGGCAGCACGGGAGGCCGCACGCCGACAACGAGCGTGCCGTACAGGATCATCGCAACGGGCAACACCAACGACAGGATCGCCCATCCTAAAGAAGGCTTATTCCCTTTCGTCTCCATTCCACACTCCTCTCCACAGTCTTCCGTCCGTCCCCCTCAGGAACGGGTACCGGCGAGCACACGGGCTCTGAGTTTTTTGTTGTTCTCCCGAGTATGACCCGCTCTTCACAAAAAAACAACTCACGCCCCATCCCTTTCCCCGCAAAAGGCGTTCATTTTATATCCTATGCTAAAAAGTATTGAGTTAACCACCCATATTACCCACCATCTTGCATCATTTGGGGCAGTTTGGGAGAGCCAGAGAGCCCTGCGCTGAGACAATGCCAAAGCATGAGTATAAAATTCTCTCGTAGTGGTGATATCCTTGTGCCCAAGCATCGGTTCCCTTCGCCAGCACTTCAGATGCCGCAATATAAACAAGAGCCAACCGCCCGCGAAGAAAGGCACAGAGGAATGCGAAAGCCCCGGCAGTATGGGCTGTCCGGGGCTTTTCTCAAAAAGTCACCTATTCATCTTAAACCGTTGCCTCCGCAAATGCGGAAAGCTCTTGAAGGACGCCGAAATGGCCGAGATGATGCTTTTCAGCATGGATGGCATTGTTGTGAACGATGAAACGCTTTCCGTGGACGTGATCAAGGAGGTCGGCCCGCGCAGTGATTTCCTCGCGCATATGAATACCTTTGAAAACATGTACATCCAATCAAAGCCCAAACGCATTGACCGCCTTACCCGTGACCGCTGGAACGAAGCGGAGCACCTCGACATGGAAACCCGCGCTCTCATTGCCGCGAAGGAACTCCTCGCCACGTGGGAACCGGAACCCCTCCCTGAGGAGGCATGTGCCCGTGTCAGGGCAGTGCTCAACGCCGCCGAACGTGACTACGGCGTGCCGGAAAGCCTGGAGTAAAAACAAAGAAGGGGAAGGCAACAGGCAATATTGCCTTCTCCTTCTTCGCGTAATGGGACAACTTCTATTTCCGCCACTTCCCCTGCATCTCTGGTGTCCTCGACAAGCGCTCACCTGAGGATTCTTCCTTCTTCCAGCTATGGCTTAACTCCCTCATTCCTCAATACTTCACCCGCCCTACTTCCGTTACCGGCCGGAGCTTTTTTCTTCCGATAGAAGAGACGGTACCGGACAGGAAGCACCCAACCCCCACCCAGATGAACAGGAACACCAGCAGCTTGCTCGCCGATATGGGTTCGCGCATGACGAATGCGCCGAGCAGAAAAACCGTAGTCGGCAAGAGGTATTGCATGATGCCCAGCGAGATCATCGGCACGCTGCGGATGCCGAGGCTCAGGCCCAATTGGGGAATGGCAGAGACGAATCCGCAGCCGATGAGCAGCAGATCCATGTATGCGCCTCCTGCGAGGAAATGCCCTTCCCCCCTTTCTCCCAGCCAGATCAGGTAACCCCACAGGAACGGCGCGGAAAACAGCAGCTCCATGAGCATACCGGGAGCGGCTCCGACCTTGGCGCGTTTGCGAAAGAATGCAAACAACGCCGCGGAAAGGGCCACATTCAGTGAGGCCCACGGGATGGCTCCATATCCCATCAGCAGAATAAGCACGCCGATCCCTGCGAAGATGATGCCCATCCATTGCAGGCGGCCCGGACGCTCCCTGAAAAACACAAAGCCCAGTATCGTGCTGATCATGGGGACGATGTAGTGTCCCATGCTGCATTCGAGCACCTTGCCGTTGGTGACGGCCCATATGTATATCCACCAGTTCCACAGATGGGCGAGGCTGCACAAACCGATAAGCGCGATCTCGCGCCGATCCCTGATCGCGCGGAAAAACGCGGGAAACTGCCCCTTCCACACCATGAAGGCGGCGATGATCAGGCTTCCCCAAAGCGAGCGGTGGCTGACCATTTCGAGGGCCGAAACCCCGTGCAGCAGATTCCAGTACAGCGGGCTCAGGCCGAAGGACAGGTACACGCCGAAAAGGATGCCCATGCCTTGCCTTTGAGAGAGGCCGCCCGCAGCAGTGCGGGGTGAACGGTGTTCCATCGTTCTCTCCTTTGAAGGCAAATCCGGGCCGTGCGTTCCGAAAACGACGGCCCGGCGGACAAAAAGAGAGCCAGCGGGGGAAACCAGCCCTCTTTCCGTTGGGGACAGAGATCAGACGTTGCGGATTCCGGCGTATTTGGCGAAAAGGGCCTCGGTTTTTTTCACGTCGGTCAACGACAACAGATCAAAAAGATCGTCCGCAGCCTCATGCGAAAGCAGGTGTTCCCGTTCGGCGGCTTCACGGCAGGTAATATTGTGTTCGTACGCCAGGTTAGCCACACGGCTGCCGATCTTGTAGCCGAAAAGCGCACTTACCATCGTCGCCAGCGAGGTAGAGCGTTCGGCCGCATGGAGGCATTTTTCGGCATTGGCGGAAAGG
>NZ_JH114231.1:83196-100645 GCF_000224655.1 Bilophila sp. 4_1_30 | reverse complement strand
CACACACTTGTCCGCGAAGAGCACCATGCTGCGGCTCAGGATGTCGATACTGTTGAGGATACTGCGGATCGGCACGGCGGAGGAGGCGCCGAGGTCCAGTTCTCCGGAGAAGGCTCCGAAGCCCACGCCCGCCTGATTCCCCGCTACGCGGTGGCAGGCCAGAATCATCACTTCCGTCATGACCGGATTGATCTTGCCGGGCATGATGGAAGAACCGGGCTGCACTGCGGGGATGACGATGTCCCCGAATCCCGCGCGCGGCCCGGAACCCATCAGGCGGATATCGAGGGCCGCCTTCGCCGCCACGGTGGCGAGAGCTTGCAGGTGCGCGTGCAGGATGATGAAGGAGTCGGAAGCCTGAAGGCCGTCGAACAGATTGGCGTCACGGCGAATCTCACGCCCGCAGACGGCTGAAAGATTCTTGTAGATATGCTCCGAGAAGCCGGGCATACATCCCATGCCCGTACCCACGGCAGTGGCGCCGAGCACGCCGGTGGACCAGCGTGCCCGTTCCCTCTCCAGCAACAGCCGATTCCGACGTATTCCCGCAGCATAACCGGAAAATTCTTGCCCCAGCGTGATCGGTACGGCATCCTGCAAACAGGTACGTCCCATCTTGACCACATCGGCGAACTCTGCGGCCTTGGCGTCCAGAGCCGCCTCAAGGTGCGCAGCGGCCTTGAGAACCCGGCCCACTTCATTATGGATAGCGATCCCCTTGGCGGTCGGCACCACGTCGTTGGAGGACTGGCACATGTTGACGTGGGTATTGGGATGAACCTGATCGGAGCCCTTGTATCCGGTAAGAATCTCATTGGCCCGGTTTGCCAGCACTTCGTTGGCGGCCATATTGAAGGGGGTACCCGATCCCCGGAAAATACACAGGGGAAAATCGGCATTGAAGGCTCCGTCCGCCATTTCGTCGCAGGCCCGCATGATGGCATCCGCCTTGCCCGCATCGAGCGCGCCGATTTCCTTATTGGTCAGGGCGCACGCCTTCTTCACTTGGGCGACGGCCTTGATGAAGGCCGGATAAGCTTCCAGCGGATCGTCAGTGATGGCAAGACATTGGCGGTTACGTTCCGTCTGAATGCCGTAATAGACTTCATCGGGCAACAGCATTTCACCGAGCGCGTCGGTTTCCTTACGCATGAACGTTCTCCTCAAGTGGCAAATAATCGTTGAGGCTCCGTCAGCCGATGGAGCGCATCCCGCCATACTTTTTCAGCAGGGCAACGCTCCCGGCACGGTGTGCGAGCGCTTCCACGTCGAAAAGCTCCTCCGCCGCATCCGCGGGGATGAGTTTTTCGCGAAGGGCCGCTTCCTTGCAGGTGATGCCCTCCCTGTAGGCTATCCCGGCGATGCGGCTTCCGGTTTCATAGCCATACAACGTGCTGACGATGGCGGCGAGAGATGTGGATTCCTCGGCGTAACGGCGGCACACCGCCTCGTTGGCGACAATGCCCTCAACGCACTTTTCGCTGAACAGGGCGAAGCCGTTGCCGATCATTTCCAGAGACTGCAACAAGGCGAAGAAGCTGACCGTGGCGTTGCTGGCCAGATCGAGATCGCTTGCGGAGGCGTTCATAGTGATCGCCCAGTCGTTTGCCGCCACCTGATGCATGATCTGGACGACAAGGTCGCACATGAAGGGATTGATCTTGCCGGGCATGATGGAAGAACCGGGGGCCACGGCAGGCAGGCGGATTTCACCGAAGCCCGACCGGGGACCAGAGGACAGCAGGCGGAAATCGTTGGCGATCTTTCCGGCGGAACAGGCGAGTACCTTGAGCGCGCCTGACAATGTGAGAAGGCCGTCGGCATTCTGCATGGCGTCGAACAGCCCGGCATCGGAGACGGGGCTCCCCTCCGGCGTATCCGGCAAGTGCATTTCGAAGCCGACAATGGCGCTCAGGTGCGGATAGACGGCCTCCACATAGCCGGGCAGCACGCCGAGCCCCGTTCCGATGACCGTACCGCCGAGCACGCCGACGCGGAAGTCCTCGCGCAAGGTTTCAAGGCGTTCCCGGCTGCGGCGGATGACCCCGTGGAACCCGGCGAACACCTGGCCGAGCGTCATGGGCACGCCGTCCTGCAGGCAGGTCCGCCCCAGACGCACCACGCCTCCGAACTCTTTGGACTTGCGGGCGAAGCTGTTTTCGAGCGCAGCCACGCCTTCCAGCGCGCGGCCCGTCTCGCGGTACAGAACGATGTTCTCCGCCGTGGGGTAGACGTCGTTGGAGGACTGGCACATGTTGACGTGCGTATTGGGATGGACCTGCTCGTATCCCTTGTGCCCCGTGAGCAGTTCGTTGGCCCTGTTGGCGATGACCTCGTTGAGGTTCATGTTGATGGAAGTGCCGCCGCCGCGCCAGATGTTGACGGGAAACTGCCCTTCCATCCGGCCTTTAAGGATGTCGTCGCAGGCGCGGACAATGGCGCCTGCCTTATCTGCGCCGAGCGCGCCGATGTCCCGGTTCGCCAGCGCGCAGGCCTTCTTGATTTCCGCCAGCGCGCGAACCACGGCGGGATAGTCGTTGAAGGTTTTGTCCGTCACATCGAAATTCGAGAGGGAACGGAACGCCTGAATGCCGTAATACGCCCCGTCCGGCAACGGCATTTCGCCAAGGGCATCTTTTTCTATACGCATGGGCTTGGTATCCTGCTGAAAGGGAATGAAGGGGACACCCCCTGCACATTAGAGCACAAAAGGTTCGTCCCACATCTTGACGGTGGTCCCGAGGCCCTTTTCCCGCGCGTTGGCAAGGAGAAGGGAACCGAGGGCCACATCCTGCACGCCGAGGCCGACGGTGTTCACGTAAATGATCTCGTCGTCCGATTCCCGGCCGGGGCGGTCGCCGACGACCACAGCCCCGATCTCGGCGGTGATGTCCTCATCCTTGAGTTTTCCGGCGAAAAACATGTGCGCGAGGCTCGACACATCGCGGTGCTTGATCTGTTCCCAATCGTCGACATACCGCTTGTCCGCCGCTGAAATGACCTCGTACTCGCATTCGTTGCCGCCCACGTGGATGTAAAGCATCCCCGGCTCCAGATGGCTCCGCAGCAGCAGAGGCTCGGTGCTTCCCGTGGCGGTCACGACGATGTCCGCGCCCTTGACGGTTTCGTCGACCGTAGAGCAGACGGCAATCTTCCTGCCCGTGCGTTTTTCCATATGCCGGGCGAAGTTCTCGGCCTGCGCGCGATTCACATCGTAGATGCGGATTTCCCTCGTCTGCGGGCGGGCCACGAGCAGCGCCATGAGCTGCGTCCGTCCCTGGAACCCGCCGCCTACGATGGCGATCGTCCGGGTATCCTCCTTGGCGAGATGCAGGGCCGCCGCACCCATGTTGGCCCCGGTGCGGATGGCGCTCAGAAGCACGCCGTCCATGATCGCCACCGGGTAGAGCGTGACGGGATCGTTGATGATCACCAGCGCCGCCACTTTGGGCATACCCGGCGCGCGGACGCTTTCGGGGGAGACGGCGATCCACTTGATGCCCCCAGTGCGGATGTCCCCTCCTATCCAGCCGGGCAAGGCGTTGATGCGGCCCTTTTCCCATTCCGTTTCCACGCCGCCCCAGCGGATGACCCCCTTGCTCGGAAGCACGGTTTCCCCGCGCCAGTGAAGCCCATAGACTTTTTCCATGAGCGGCACGGCCTGCTCCATGTTCAGGACGCCCGCTTCGATGACTTCACGCTGGGAAAGGAACAGCAGGGAATGCGAAGTGTCAGCCATTGTCGTTTCTCCGATTACTTGAAAGAAGGGTGAGGGTTACCCGCGACGGGACCCGAGCCACTGCCAGAGGAGTGCGCAAGCCACAAGGCCGACGCCGATGAGATCCGTAACAAGGCCCGGTTGGATGAGAGCCAGCGAACCGAGCAGAAACAACCCCCGCTGCCCCATGTTGAGCACGCGATCCCTGAACGCGCCCTGAAGCGCCGAGCCGAGGAAGAAAACCCCGCAAAGCGAGGTTGCAAGCGTGCCCATGATTTCGGGAAGGCTGCCCTGCCAGAGCAGCGACGGCGCGTACACGAACATGAACGGGACGATGAAGGCCACGATGCCGAGGCGCACGGCGGTCAGGGCCACGCCCATCGGCTTCGTCTTGCCGAGCGAGGCTGCTGTGAACGCCGCGAGCGCAACGGGCGGCGTGATCGCGGACAGGCAGGCGAAATAGAAAATGAACAGATGCCCGGTAAGGGCGGGTACACCGAGCCCGGTCAATGCGGGAACGATGACCGCGGCGCAAATGAGATAGGCCGCGGCGGTCGGCAGGCCCATGCCGAGGATCAGCGACGACCCCATGGTCAGGATGAGGGCTACGGGCAGGATACCGCCGGAGAGCGCGATGATCCCGCTGGCGAACTTCAGGCCCGTACCGGTGAGGTTCAGGACGCCGATGATGATGCCCGCGGTGGCACAGGCGGCGATAAGCCCCACGGCCTGCTTGGCCCCGTCCGCGAAACCCGCCACAAACTGCTCGGGCGTGAGCCGGGTGCTCTTACGCAGGAACGTGCAGAGAATCGTGGAATAGATGGCCCAGATGGCCGCCTTGATGACCGAGGCGTTCAAGCCGATGAGCACGAAGATCAACACAAAGATCGGGATGACCAGATGCCCCCTCTCCAACAGCACCTTGCGGGCGTCGGGCAGCTCGTCCTTGGCGTAGCCGTGCAGCCCTTCTTTATAGGCTTCAAGGTCGATCATGTAGAAGATCGAGACGAAATAGAGGATCGCCGGGATGACCGTGGCGAGGGCTACGTCGAGATACGGGGTGCCCGTCAGCTCGGCGATGATGAACGCCGCCGCCCCGAGGATGGGAGGCGTCATCTGCCCGCCCGTGGAGGCCACGGCTTCCACGGCGGAGGCGAATCGCGGCGAGTAGCCGACCTTGATCATCATGGGGATGGTGAACGTCCCGGAGGCCACCACGTTGGCCGCCGAGTTGCCGGAAATCGTACCGAACAGGGCACTGCCGATGACGGCCACCTTGGCCGGCCCGCCGCGCTTGCCGCCGGCAACGGCCATGGCTATGTCGATGAAGAACTGCCCTGCCCCGGTGCTGGCGAGGAACGCGCTGAACAGGAAAAAGAGGAATACGAACGAGGCCGACGTCGCCAGCGGTGTGGACAACATACCGTCCATTCCGGTGATGTAGCTGAAAACACGCGCGAAGCTGTAGCCCCGGTGCCCGCCAAGGCTATAGGGAAGGTATTTTCCGAGCAGCGCATAGGCGAGGAAAAAGATGGCGATGGCGGGAAGAATCCAGCCGTTGGTGCGCCGGGTCATCTCGAGGATCAGGACGACGATAATCGTGGAAAAGAACAGGTCGAGGCTGGTGGGAGCCACGCCGACGCGGTAGATGATCGTATCCAGCTCAAGGATGAAATAGATGCACGCCGACGCCGCCAGCAACATGCAGGCCCAGTCGCCCAGCGTGGGCATCCTCTTGTTGGAGCGCCGGGAAAAGGGGTACAGGAAATAGGCCAGCACAACTCCGAAGCAGATGTGGGAATAATAGAGCGCCCAAGGCTCCATTGAGCTGTACCCCAGGAACCAGATGTGGAAGGCGGCCATGCCGAGGCCGATGGCATAATACAGATATTTGAGGGCTCCGGTCGGTTTCCGGGATGTGTACCCCTCCTCGCTCAACGTTTCCAGAGTGTCGTCATCGGGCAGATCCGTGGTGCTCATGGCTGTCTCCAAAAAGAGTCTTGGGGCAAGCACCGGGGCGGGCGGCCGTCCCGGTGCGGCAACAGTGCCTTACTTCGCTTCGGCGGGAATCAGCTTGTCGGGAATGGTCAGGCCGATTTCACGGTAGTACTTGATGGCGCCCTTATGGAGAGGCACGCTGCTGTACAGGATGTCCTCGGGCTTGGTTTTGGCCATGTCCTTCACCGCGTTGGCGAGCTGAGGCAACACTTCAAAGGTAGCCTTGGTCATGTCGTAGACGAGCTCTTCAGGGAGATCCTTATGGGCCACGGCGAAGTTCCACAAGGAAATGACGTGGATATCCTCTTTGGCGGCCTTGTAGGTGCCCTTGGGGATAACGCCCTGCGTCCAGTAGGGATAAGCCTCGAGCAGCTTGCTGAAGTCTTCCTGCGTCATGGTCAGCAGATTGATCTCGTTGGATGCTTCCATTTCCATGATGACGGGAGCGGGGACGCCCATAACGGAAAAGGACGCCTGCGTCTGGCCGTCACGCAGGGTATTGAGCTGCTGGCTGGCGGGCATCCCGCTGACCTTGGCGGGCTTCAGGCCAAGGGTTTCGATGATCGCCCGCGCGGCGAGGAAACTGCTCGAACCGGCGGAAGAAGAGGCTACATGCTTGCCGTCGATATCATGGATGGTCTTGAGGCCGGAGTCCGCCAAGGCATAAATCTGGAGGTAGCTGGGGTACAACGGAATGAAGGAGCGCATGGCCTGGAATTTCTGAGGAACTTTTCCCTTGCCATTGTACATGTCCCCAGCCTGCCACGCCGTCACCATGCCGAGGTCCATTTCCTTGTTTTCGATGAGCATGATGTTCGTTTCAGGACCGCCGGTCACTTCGATGGAGAGATCCACCTTGTCGCCGAGCCTGCCGTTCAGCGCGTTGCTCCACGTGCCCCCGAGAACGTAATAGGAGCCCCCTCCGGTGGACGTGCCCATAAGCAGACGCTGCTTGGCGTGAGAGACCGGAGCGGAAACGGCCAGAGCCATAACGGCGACGCCCACGAATTTCCAAAACGTTCTGAACATAACCCTACTCCTCGGTTAAACTGTTCCCTGCACGAAACACCGAACCGGAACGCCGGATCAGCGCATGTCTATGACTATGAGCCACGCCCTGGGGGCGGCGGCCAGAGACACCGTTTCGGGCCCGGAGACCCGCACGTGATCGCCGGATTGGAGGATTTGCCGATCCATGCGGATGCGGCCGCTGACCACATAGATGAACGTCTTGGAGCCAGCGGGAACGAAATGCTCAAGCGGCGTCTGCTCCAGAGAGGTAAGATAGACGTCGGCATCCACATCGAAGGGAAGCGGAAGGCCCTTCGAGGGCGACTCTGCCCTGCCGGAGACGACATTGAGGAGATGATCCGCCATGAGCGAAGGCGAAAACGTCCTCATTTCGTGATAGGGATGGGTGTGCAGGCAACGGGGCTGAAAGCGCACGCTCATGAAACGCAGCATGGAGTTGCCGTAGTTGGCCGTTTCCCGGGCATAGCCGGTTCCGGCCGTAACGCGCTGCACGGTCACAGGCTTGAGCACAAGCGAATTGTTCAGGGTATCTACGCACTTCTGCGTCCCCTCGACGACGAAGAAAAGCTGCTCGCAGTTATGGTGAGGATGCATCTTGAACCCGGCCGCCGGGGGAACCCGGTAGTCATTGAACACGAGCAGAGAACCGAACGCGGCATTGCGGGGATCGAAGTAGTTGTTGAAAGACAGAAGGCTCGTCACGCTGATGGTGCCGTACTGTTCCGTATGACATGCGGATAGGGGAATGACATCAATCATCGTCGGCCTCCCGAATGCGCTCCAGCATGTCGCTGTCCAGATAGCTCCTCCAGATGGAGACGACCTTGCCGATCAGCGGGACAAAAAGGATTTTGTTCATGTCCAGAATGACCGGGGAGTATTTCACATTGTTCGAATAAAAGATGAGCAGGTTGCTCTGGACGCAGCACCGCTTCAGGGACGTACCCACGGCATCGCCCGCATCAAGACGCACGCCAAACAGATCCCTGCCCAAGTTCTGTTCCATGAACGGATGGTAGATGAAACACGGCTGAATATAGGCAATGTCACCGGGCATGATTTCCGGGGCCATGCTGTCGTCACCGACGATGATGGCGTAGGGCTGGCGGAATTCTCCAGTCTGAACGAATGAACTCGTTTCGCGCAGCCACCCGGAGGGGACCGGAGGTTCCTCCAGCGTCTCTGAACGGGAGAGATACAGGGGAATCCAAACCGTCATCCCCTCCGAAGCGGGTTTTTCCCGTCCTATAATGAAGTCCGAGAAGATTCTGCTTCCCTGAAAATCGGAATCCTGTATCCCATTGCGGCCAAGAAGATAGTCCACGCTCACCTGTAGCGCTTCGGCTATAGTGCAAAGCGTCGCATAGTCCGGCTCGCTCCTGTCATTGATATAGTTGCAGAGCCGGGAGCGGGTTATACCCAGACGCAAAGCGAAATCCATTTGAGATTGACGCTTTTTTGCCAAAAGAGATTTAAGCCGCTTTCCAAAAGACATAGTTCCCTCTTTGTTTTGAGTGTATGGAAAATGGTTCCTTTTCTGTCAACGTAGAGTAAAATGTTCTTCATCTCTTTGACTCAAAATAAAAAGTGAATAGATTTCATTTCATTATATTGGTTAGAGCATCGTTTTTTCTCCTTAAAAAATCTTTTTGAAGTTACAAAAAATACACAAAAAATGCTTTCATGTGCATTTTTGTGTACAGAGAGCCCGCAGGAGTCGAAATATCGACATACTACGGGCTACACATGCTTTCACAGAGCTATGAATATACGGTTATCTATTAAAAATATCTTTGTTTATAGTATGTTACCTAAAATAAAGGTGAACAGAATCAAAGCCGCCTGTCAACACGCCGAGGGCTTCCGAAAACGCGGCGAAATCCGTCATCCGGATGGCATCTATATGTTTTCTTAACAGAAATGATGTGGTGGATAAGAGATAGGCAAAAATGGGATGGGTATGTGCCAAAAGAGTGTGTGAGCGAATCGTGGCATCCCATCCATACCGAATGGTACAAAATTCCCCCGAAAAGGAGATGACGAGACACATCCTTGCTTCATTTTTGAGCAATTACACATCGATACCACGGCGAACTGCGTAAGGAATCCTATCCTGCCCATGAGAGAGCCCCCTTCCTTCCGGTCGGGGGCTTCTCCTGCATTCCCATGTCCCTGATGGGCATCGCCACGATGCCGAGCGTATAACCACACATCCAGATTTAGAGGCTGGAGAGCGGGGTCATGCCGTGCCCCTCTTCAAGAGCTTGTTGGCGATCCACTGATGTTTTGGTGTCTTTCTTAAGGCCACTACAGGCATATCCACGTGTACTCTCAGTAAAGCCCAATCCAACGAGGGCATTCAGGATGCCACATCTTGACGCTTGCTCGCGTTGCCGATGCGCTCGGGAGAACTAATGGAGACATTTGAAAAGCCCCTACCCGTTCCTTCAACATATTCCAATTTGGCGATAAAGCTCGCGAACGACATCGGCCTGAAAACAAAGCAACTGTATGAAACAGAGGGGAAATTAAGAAGCAGATAATTTTCGGCGTTTGGTGACCCGTTTTGAACGTTTCTGGGTACACCTTGGCTTTATTCAACCAAACTAGATGCATTAGATTCTTCTTAGAAACATTTTGAAATGCCCTCCAATATGTCTTTCCCCGCAAAAGCTACAAAAAAGGCTCCGTTATGGGGGAGCCTTCCTTATCTACGATGTCTGCCGAGCTTTTTTCCAGTCGGCATACGCCGACAGGAGCAAGTCCATGTGGCGCGGGATCTGCACTTTCAGGTTGTATTCCTCCACAATGCTCTGGCGGGCAGCCGCTCTCACCGGGCCCATGGCATCCGAGCGGGCCAACAGTTCCGCCGTCATGTCGGCAAGCATGTCGTGATCCCAGAAGTCACACAGGAACCCGTTTTCGCCGTGCCTGACCACTTCCCGGACAGGTTCCGTATCCGAACTGACCAGCAGGCAGCCACAGCTCATGGATTCGAACAGCCCCGCCGAAAGCGCGAACGGTGCCGTAAAATACACATGCACCGTGGAAGCCCGCAGCAACAGCCGATAGTCCTCGTAAGGACGGAACCCCACGAAATGGACACGGCGGGAATCGACAGGCACCTCTTCCCGCAGGCGCTCCAGCGAAACGGTCTCATCGCTCCCCTGCCGCTCCGACGCCATGATCAATACATGGCACTCGGGACGCGCCGCGAGCAACCGGGGCAAGCTCCTGTAAAACTGGGGGAAACCACGAAAAGGTTCCAGCCCCCGGCCCGAAAACGTCACCAGTTCCTTGACGGTGGAAAGATCACATCCCTCGATACGGAAGCGCTCGGGCTTCGGGGAAAAGAAATCCGTGTCCACGCCCTCGTGGATCACGTGGATATCCTTTGCAATCTGCTGCGGGTACTGCTTTTTTTGCCAGCTCGTGGCCGTGACCGCCAGATCGCATTCCGCAAGGGCATTGAGCTGGCAGAGGTTACGGACGCGGCTCTGGGCAAACTCCACGGCGGGTCGGGCCGCCCCTTGCGTAAAAAAGGTGTAATTGGCCCCTTTTGTATAATACCATTCCGCATACACGGCATGGAACGCCTGAGGGAAAATATCCTGCGCGAAAAAACTGCATCCCCATCGGGGATGGGCGTAGACGATATCCGGTTCAAAGCCGCTCTGTTGCAGCTTCAACAGCGCATTGGCAAAACGTGAACCGTAGCGCATCATCTGCATCAATTCCCGCTCTGCCCTGTCCTTCGCCATAACCGGCTGGACGCCGGAAACCGTCAGGTTCCGAACGCCGGGAAGCCACACATCCCGCCTGCTCCGCTCCGAAAGGAACACGATTTCATTGCCGGGAAGCCCGCCCAAGCGCGCCGCCAACTGCCGAAACGGCCCCGGAAACGTATGATGCAGAAAAAGGATGCGCATAGCCCACACCGGTCCCTTTGTCTCGTTAGGCGTTTTCGTCAGCAAGGCTTCTGACGAACTTTTCCCCCGCAGGCGTCTTCAAGTATTCACGCAACGCGTGCACAACATGTTGATCATACTTAGCCGATTCGGATTCCAGAATGTTCAGGGCCACGTCCACGGACTTGGCGTTACGATACGAGCGGGGCCGGATCAGTGCGCAGAACGTGTTCGCAACCGACAGGATGCGGCCGTAAATGCCGATCTCGTCCCCGTGCAGCTTTTCAGGATACCCGGAACCGTCCATAAACTCGTTCATCTGGGAAATGGCTTCCACGACGGGCAGTTCGAAGTTGATGTTCTTCAAGGTTTCCCGGGCATATTCCACATGCCGCTCCATAGCCTGACGCTCTTCCGGCGTGAAGGCGCCGGGCTTGGTCAGCAGTTCGCGGGGCAGCTGCATCTTGCCGATCTGCGACAGGCTGGCAGCCGTGCGGACGGTGCTCTCGTCTTCCTCGCTGAGGCCGAGGGTCTTGACCAAATCGCCGCCCAGGTTCGCCATATACGAGGACTGGCCGCCCAAATACGGGTCGACGGCCTCGATGGCGTGCATGAACGCGGCGATGGTCTGCCGGACCATACGCTGGTTACGCTCCTGCGCATCGACAAGCTGCGTGATGTCGCGGAACACCGAAACCGTACCGGTGATCACGCCGCTTTCGTTGCGGTACGGCGAGCACGTGATCTGATAGTGGTACTTCTTCGACTGCAGCCACATCACGTCCTTGAACATGAAAGACTGCTCGCTTTGGATGGCCACGTCCAGCTGCTTATACAGCCGCAAGGCGGTGTCATAGCCAAAAATCGCCGCGCAATCCATGCCCACAAGCTCTTCGTCGGAACGCCCAACCATACGCGCGAACGCCTGGTTGGCATACTGGACCATGCCGCCCTTGTCGGTCAGGACGATGCCGTCCACAAGCGCGCTGTTGATGCCGTCGAGGAGCTGCTTCTGCTGATTGGAAATCTGATACAACTGGAGCAGTTCGGCGCTCACATTCCGGGCGTTGCGCCCCACGAGCCACCACCAGACGGCCAGCAGGGCCAGCAGCACGACCACGACCGCAATGACCGCCCATATGACGATCGCATTGCGCTGCGCCAGGAAGGGCTTGAGCGCGGCGGCCTCCGGCACTTCCTGCACGACCAGCCACGGCAGCTCGGGAACCTTTACGCCGATGCTGTATACTTCATCAGGCGAGCCGGCCTCCCCTCCCCGGATCCCGAACGGCAGGCTGTCGTTCTGCCCCAGCTGCCAGTCGGGCAAATTCTGGATATCCGCGGACAGGGGCAGAAGATCTTGCAGCTTGGTTCCGACGATCTGGAAAACGTGGGTAACGCCGAACGAACTCTCGCCCTTCGCCGTATCAATCGTTTCACCGAGGCGGGAAGAAACCATCAGAGACAGCAGGAGCGTAGCCACCGGCTTTTCCGAGCGGTTTTCAACATACTGGGGGGCGAAGATGGGAACGACCAAATCAAGGACCAGCCCATTGCTGGTCTTGCGCACGGGCAGGATGCTCAACTTGCCCGACTCGACCGTCTGCCGGATGCCCTGCTGCTGTTCCAGCGAGAGCGCCGGGGGCGTGACGTCCGTGGAAAGGTACGTCTGGGCGTCCGCATTGGTGATACGGGCGTGCAGGAAGCCGGAATAGGAAATGAACTCCTGCAAAAGGTTCTTCATAAGCGGAAGCTGGGAGGCCAGCTGCGACAGGTCGTCGTTCCCGGAGGGACTGTCCCCGGAGGCTTTCAGGAGCGGGGAGAGATCATTGCCCAGCCCGTTGACTTCCGAGGCGAACAGTCGGAAAAGATCCGCGCTGATCAGCCGGTTGGCCTGATTCTGCATGGAGTTGAACCAAAGCGAAAGCGCGTTGGCCTTGTTCTGAGCCGTAAATTGCAGACGGCGCTCCACATCCTGTTTGAGGGACGTTTCCGCCATATTGATGTTGAACCATGCCAGACTGCCCGCAGCGCACAGCACAAGCACAAGAATAACGGCCATAAACCAGCCCATGCGCCTGTACGCCGCGGACTTGTTTCCCACCTTAGACTGGGGAATGACTTGTTCCATAACGCCCCTCTCTTTATCCGTTCCACTCGTCTGCATGGTCGTTCACTACACGTTCCAGCCGGAGCCCGACGGGCTAACGGCCCGTCTTTTTAGGAGCGGAAGGCGTCAAATGCGCCCACCGATACTCCTCGTTCACTGAAAATTGCGGCCGATAATGCGAAAGCCGTTTGTGCGACAAGACCGCGTTGCTCAAATTGTCGAGTATCCATGCGTCCCCGTCCAGGTAGACGGCGGTGACGGCATGGTCGAGGTTGCGAAGCGTATCCTTCAGCACGACAATCCGCATCTGGGAAGCGGGAAAGCCCAGGTCGCGCAACGCGAAATACTTGGCGATGGCGAAGTCCTCACAGTCGCCCGACTTCTGAAAGAACTCCGCGGGCGTCTCCCAATAGTCCATGACGCCCCATACATCCATATCGGTGCGGTAAGGCCATCTGTTGATCAACACGTTCACGGCCTTCACCTGCTCAAGCGGGGGCAGGCCCGACAGCTTCGCCTTGATGTCCTTCCATGTTCCCTGACCGGGGAACTGCCGGTTAGCCACGTATCCCGGATTCTTCCGCTCCTTTTCCAGAACGGATGTCCATTTCGGCATGTTCCCTATCTTGCTCCTCATCTCCAGCGTCCCGAACAGCCGTATGGGGCCGCCCTCTCCCCGCTTTCCAGCCGGGGCCGCCTGCGCCTCCGGTTCCCGCGCGGGCTCGGCCGGGGTTACGGCTGGAGGCGGGTCGGACGGCGCCGCAACCCGGGCACCCTCCGCCTTGTTCCGGTTCGACAGAAGCGAACCGACGGAACTCCGCTTGAGGAGTATTTCGTCGTCATCATCCGAAGCAAACGCGCCGGGATACGGCAATCCGACGAAAACACTTACTGCAAGCAGGCCCGCGAGGACACGAAGCCACCTCCAGCGGATCATTTACCTTTCCCGCAAGGCGTTCTGCCGGGCCTTCAAAATCGGCTTCAAAATATAGTCGAGAACCGTCTTCTTGCCCGTCAGGATATCCACGGTCGTCACCATGCCGGGGATGATCGGCAACTGCTCCTTGCGGTACGAAATGGCGTTCTTATGCGTGCGGACCTTGACCAGATAGAAGAACTCGCCGCGCTTGTCCTCAATCGTATCGGCGCTGATCTGCTCAAGATCGGCCTCAAGCCCCCCGTAGATGGAAAAATCGTACGCGGAAATCTTGACCATCGCCTTCTGCCCCGGATGGAGGAAGGCCACGTCCGCGGGACGGACCCGGGCCTCGACCAACAGAGTATCGTCAAGCGGCACAATTTCCATGATTGCTTCGCCGGGTTTGACGACGCCGCCCACCGTGTTGATGTAAATCTGCTTGACGGTACCCCGGACGGGGGATTTCAATTCCGTCCGCGTCACCCGGTCGCCGCCGGCGGCAAGGGTTTCCTTCAACGAATTGAGTTCCGTGCGGCGCTTGCTGATTTCGGCGTTGATTTCCGCTTCCATTTCCGCCTTGCGCAACGTCAAACGCTGCTTCGCCTCTTCGGCGGCGGCCTGCGCCTTGGGGATGGAAGACGCCAGCGATTCGATATCCCCTTGCAGCGACACGACCTTCTGCTCAAGCCCCAGGTAGTCGACGCGGGAATAAATCTTGCGCTGCATCAGCGGCGCGGCGATGTTCCGCTGTTCAACGGCAAGCGCAAGGCTGCGTTCGGTCTGGCGTTTCCTGCCGGTCAGCTCTTCGACTTCGCGCGAGCGCTGCTCATACTGCGATTGCAGCAGGCCCATTTCGGCGTTCTGCTGCTGTTCGCGGGCATGGAAGATGGCCATCTGGTCAGCGATGGCCTGCGGGTGCGAAACCGACAGATCTTCCGGGAAGGCGGGCGATTCGCCTTTCAGCTCGGCGTCAAGGCGGATGATCGAAAGCTCGTTCTCCAAGATCCTGTTCTGGGCGTCGCGGTATTGGCTCTCGGCAAGTTTGTTGTCGAGCTGCGCAAGCGGCGTGCCCTTTTCAACGATTTCCCCTTCACCGACCAGGACGGCCCCCAGGATACCGCCTTCAAGGTTCTGGATGATCTGCGTTCGCTGCGACGAGATGACCTGCCCGTTGGCGTGGGTCACCTCATCGATTTCGGCAAAGTTCGCCCAGATGCCCAAAATGAGGAAAAAGAGGCCGACAGCCAATGAAAGGAAGCGCGCCCCGAGGCGCGGCTTGCGCGCCAGTGCGGCTTCCACCTCGTTGACGTAGGGGAGCTCCTCCGAACCGATGGCCTGATTGCGGGTATCGTTTGGGAGTTGAGGCTGTTGCGGTTTTTCAGGTTGCTGCGGCATGACTCAATCCTTACTGTTCGGTCCGGGGCGCGGGCTGCTCGCGCAGGCGGCGCAACACTTCGTTCTTCGGACCATCCGCAATGATACGCCCACCTTCCATAACGATGAGCCTGTCCACGAGTTCCAACATGCTCAGCCGGTGCGTGATCAGGACCAGCGTCTTGTTGCCCATCACCGCTTTGAGGCGGTTTTTGATCATCTGCTCGGACGCATTGTCCATGTTGCTGGTCGGCTCGTCGAGGATCAGGATGTCCGGGTCCCGCACCAGCGCGCGGGCCAGTGCCACGGCCTGGCGCTGGCCGCCGGACAGGGACATGCCCCGCTCGCCGACCTGCGCCCCGAACCCGGCCGGGTTGGAACGGATGAACTCCGTCACGCCCGCCAGCGTGGACGCCCGCAGGATCATCTGGTCGTTGATGGTGGGATCGCCGAGCGCGATGTTATCCCGGATCGTGCCGTAAAAGAGCACCACGTCCTGCGGCAGGAAACCGACCCTGCCCCGGAGATCCGCTTCGGCAAGCTGCCTGATGTCCACGCCGCCGAATTTCACGGCGCCGTCCCGGGGCTGGTACAGCCCGATCAGCATCTTGCCGAGCGTGGACTTGCCGGACCCCATCCGCCCGACGACGCCGACCTTCTCGCCGGGCTTGATGAACACGGAAATGTCCGTGAGGGCCAGACGTTCGGCGCCGGGGTAGGCAAACGCCAGATCCTCAAACGAGAACGAGGCGTCCAGCTTGCCGAACTCCACATACTCGTTGTCGTTCTGGCCTTCGGAGGGAAGCTGCATCAGCAGATCGAGCGCCTGCAGGGACATGCGGGAATTCTGCAGGCGGGTGAGGAGGCTTGCGATCTGCATCAGCGGGGCCATTGCCCGGCCCACCAGAATGTTCGAGCCGATGAGCCCGCCCATCGTCATGGTGCCGTCGGCGATCCGATAGACGCCCCAGATGACCATCCCCACGGACACGGCCTGCGTGACCAGCGTGGAAATGGTGATGGCGAGGTTGTTGTATTTTTTGGCCACGCTGCCGGCTTTGGCCGAAACTCCGACCACCTGTTCCCAGAGGTGCAGCATCCGGCTTTCGGCCATGCACGCCTTGAGGGTTTCCAGCCCGTTGACCAGCTCGACAAGCAGCGCGTTCTTCTGCATGTTCTGCTTATAGCCCTGCTCCGCCGTGCGCTTGCCGGCCTCCTGCAGCACGATGCCCGTAATGATGAGCACGGGAATGGCGCACAGCGGCAGAATCACCAGCGGGCCGCCGATATATCCCAGCAGGAGCAAAGCCACCACAAGGAACGGCAGGTCGATGAACGCCAGAAGCGTCGAGGAGCTGAAAAATTCGCGCAACGACTCGAATTCGCGCAGGTTGTTGACCAGCGCGCCGGTCGATTCGGGCTTGGCGTCCAGCCGCATGGTCAGCACTTTCTGCACCAGACGGCTGGAAAGCACGACGTCCGCGTTGCGGCCCGCCACGTCGACGAAGTAACTGCGCAGGTTGCGCAGCAGAAAATCGAAAAGGTAGGCTATCAGGATGCCTATGGCCAACACCCAGAGCGTATCCACCGCGTTGTTGGGAATTACGCGGTCGTACACGTTCATCACGAACAGGGGGCTGATGACGCCGATCAGGTTGATGACCACGCTGGCGAAGGCCACATGCCGGTAAATCGGCATGTAGTAGAGCAGGACGTCCCAGAACCAGCGCTTCCCCTTGAGGAGCCGGATGCGGTCGGCCCGCTGGTCAAGCCGGGCTTCGCGCGTGGCGAAAATGGCGTATCCCGTGTACTCGTCCGCCAGCATCTGAAGGGGGACGGGCTGCACGCCCTCCCCCGTTTCCGGGAAAATCACTTCCGCCTTGCCGTCATCCAGGGACGTCAGGACGCACGAGCGGTCACGGGACAACAGGAGGATACACGGAAGCACCAGCGTGGATATATCCTGAAGGCTCTTCCGGTAAACGATCTTCCCCTCAAGCCCCGCACGCTTTGCCGCGTGCAGGCAGGCCCCGGGAGAGACACGCCCCGTCCCGGCCAACCCCGCCATCAGAAACGCCGTGGAAACGGACTTGCCGCGAAGCCGCAGCAACGTAACCAAACTGTGCACCAGCGGCGGAATGAAATCCACGTCCGAAGGCGATAAACCGTCGTTGACCAGCGGGACAGGCTTCTTCTGTTCCGGCGTATCGGGCTCTCCCCCCTTCGGGGGTTGCATCACATCAGCCATGCGGGCACTCTCAACGCAGGAAACTAGCGCTTTTCCTGCTGATTTCTGGGCGATTCATAAAGCGGATCTTCCTTGATGCCCAGTTCGGGAAGCAGCATACCCGTGAGGGCATACAGTCTGTACGCGCCTACAACCACGTTGC
>NZ_JH114231.1:79074-83001 GCF_000224655.1 Bilophila sp. 4_1_30 | reverse complement strand
TGGCTTCCTCATAATACTTCTTCTGTTCCTTGGCCGCCAGATACCGGGTCCATGTATTTTCGATTTCCAGAGCCAGTTCGTCGTGGAAATTATACAGCGTCTCCGTGGCCATCCTCGTGCGGGACTCGGCGGCTTCGGTTCCGGCCTTGTCCGCCCCGCTGTTGAACAGGTTCCAGCGCATGACAAGCCCGGCGTCCACGCCGGAAGTCCACTGGCTGCCGGGGCCGCTGCGGTCGGAGTAGGAAGGGCCGACTTCAAAATTGATTTTGGGATGGTAGGCGGATTCGGCCAGTTCCTTTTCCCCGCGCGCGGCCTTGATGTCGGACATATAGGCCTTCAGCTTCGGGTTGTTCTTGTCGGCGACCTCTATCACGGCGTCATAACCGGTATACATGGGTTCCGGGACATACACTTCAGCCAGCGAAGCGGGCACGGGCTTCCCGGTCAAACGGATGTAGGAAGCCTCACCTTCCCGGAGCGAGGCTTCGGCATCGGTAAGCGTGCTCTGGGCGCGGGCCAGGCGGCCTTTGGTCTGGGTCACGTCGGCGGAGGATCCGGCCCCGAGTTCCACGCGCTCCTTCTGGGAGTCAAGGATCTCCACGTGCTGCCTCACGTTATCCTTGGCAAGCTGCAGTATCTCGCGGCGGCGGAGCAGGTCCACATGGGCAATGATGGCGTCCAGGGCGAACGACGTGGCGTTGTCGAGGACGCGGTAGGTCATGGAATCGACCGTCGCTTCGCCCGTGCGGACACGGCTGCGCGTGGCGAAACCGTCCCACAGCGGCTGCGTGAGCGTAAGGCTGATGCTGTTGGCCCCGTACATGTCCTTATCGGCGTTCAAAGGGCGCGTCGTCGTATTGCTTCAGCCGGCTGGCTCCGGTACGCCCCACGGCGTCGACGCTCGGCCCCCACCCCGCCTTGGCCCTGCGGAGCTCATGACGGACGACGTCAAGGTTCTCCTGCATGACCTTCAGGCCACGGTGCGACTGCAACGTATCTTCAACAGTCTGCTTTACGGTCACTTCTCCCGTGACCGTTTTTCCCGCATATGCCTGAGCGGGGGCCTTCTCCTGGGAAAAGGCCGATTCCGGCGAACACGCAAGCCCCAAGGCACCCAGAAGCAGCAGCATCCTCAAATGCGAAGATTTCATTCACTATTCCCCTTTCCATTGTAACGAATCTGCTCTACAAAAAATGAATGGGTTTCCTAACGCGTTATCGGGCCAGAAAACCGAGTAAGCTACTACACTATGGAAAAACCGATGTACAGCGCAAAATAACGCTTTAAGCCGCTTTACGGGCTTGTCAAGAGGAAAAATGATGCCATCCCTTTTTACGCCGTCTTCGTCTTCTCTGCAACATTTTCTCCAAACGCTGGGCCGTTTGGAAGAAGCCTTTTTATTATCACCGCTTTCCGGACTTGAACAGGAAGGGGCCGTGCGCCGTATGCGTTTTGCCGTCGACGCGGGCCTGAAAGCGATGAAAGACCATCTTGCGGCATCCGGGCACCTTCCCGATACGCCCACCCCGCCCGCCGTCCTCGCCGCCGCGTGGCGGAGGCGGATCATCTTCGACGGGCACATCTGGATGGACATGCTCGCGCGCAGGAGCCAGCTTGCGAGGGACGACTCGCCGGAAACGCTTCAAACCGCCGTAAAGGAACTGGAATCCCGCTTTCTCCCCGAACTCGCCCGCCTCCGGGATTGGCTTGTCCAGCATCCCTGTTCCGGGGAAAGAAAGCAATGACAAAAAAAGCGGCCCCGCCCCCTTGACGGAGCCTCCCTTTTTGTGGGAACATTCTTTTCACGGAGTTACACCATGATCTTTTCGTTTGCGCACTTTTACTATTATTATTCGGGACACCAGCTGCTGGCCCCGGATCGGATGTGCTGTGCGTAAATGAGACGTTCCGTAGCACATTGAGCTTTGTTCAGTAAGGACAAGCCACCGACCTCAAAGGGCCGGTGGCTTTTTTTGTACCTTTTTACCGCCGGGAGAAACCGTGATGCTTGCCGCCCTGACCAACCTGCCTATGGATGGAGCCGTTGGAGTCGCCCTCGTTTCCATGTTCGTGGCCTTTTCGATGTCCCTGTTCGGGCTCCTCCGCAATGTGAAACCGGCGAAACGCCGGATGGAGCGCAACCATGACTGAGATCCTGCTCTGGGCCGGCTACTTCGCGGTCTTCGCCTTTCTGGTGCATAAGGGACGCAGCAAGGACGCCGTGCTCAGCGGCTCCGTAGGGTTCGGCGTGCAGGCCTTCGCCTATGTCGCCACCTACATCTCGGCGGTGGCGCTCGTCGGGTTCGGCGGGCTCGCCCATGCCTACGGCCTGCAAATGCTGCTCGTGGCCGCGGGCAACGTCTGGTTCGGGACGTGGGCCGTCTACCGCTTCCTGGCGTGGCCAACGCGCAAGTGGCAGGAACGCCTCGGCGCGCGCACCCCGGCGCAGCTGCTCGGCCTCGGGCACGGCTCGCCCAGCCTGACAAGGGCGATGGCCTTTGTTTTCGCCCTGTTCCTCGGCGTATACGGCTCGGCGGTCATCAAGGGGGCGGCGCTCCTGCTGGCCGAGATCCTCCCCGTGCCCGTCTGGGCGCTCATCTGGCTGGTGGCGATCATCGTGGGGCTCACCGTCTTCATCGGCGGACTGCGCGGGGTCCTTTACACCGAAGCCATGCAGGGCGTCGTCATGCTCGTGGGTATGCTCATGCTCGTGGGGGCCATCTTCTCCAAGGTCGGCGGCCCGTGGGAAGGTATGCAGGCGCTGGCGGCCCTTCCCCCCAGCGATCTCGCCAACAACGGGTTCGTCTCCCTGTCCGGCGGGGAACGGGGGCTGTTCATCCTCTCTCTGGTTGTCGTGACCTCCATCGCGGTGTGGGCCCAGCCGCAGATGATGCAGCGCCACTTCGCCATCGCCGATCCGCGCCAGCTCAAGAAAACCACGCCGCTCGCCATGTTCATCCTGACGGTGCTCGTGGGCGGGGCCTACTTCGCGGCAGCGCTTTCCCGGCTCATCCTTCCCGAAGTCGCCAGCCCAGACGAAGTCATGCCGCGGCTCGTCCAGATGCTGCTCCCCGAGTTCGCCCTGCATATTTTCGTGCTGGCCATCGTTTCCGCGTCGCTGTCGACGGCCACCGGCATCTACCACATCGCGGTGTCCGCCCTCTCCGAAGACCTGCGCGGGCGGCCCAGCAACCGGCTTTCGTGGTTCACCGGCATCGCCATCTGCGTGCTCGTCAGCGGCGGCTGCGCCCAGATCAAGGGGCAGCTCGTCGCCCTGCTCTGCACCACCAGCTGGAGCATCGTCGGCGCAATGGCGCTGGTGCCCTATGTCGCCCTCGTGCGCTTCGGACGCCGCAACGCCGGGGCAGCATGGGCCAGCGCCGCGTGCGGGTTCTTCTCCTGCCTCGCCTGGTACCTGATCGCCTACGGGCCCACCTCCATCTGGGGGCCGCAGCTCGGTTCCGTGGCCGCGGGCATCCCGCCCTTCTTCGTCGGCTTCCTCTTCTCGTGGATAGGCTGGATCGCGGTTTCCGCCCTGTCCGAATCCCCGGCTTTGGAACAGGAGGCCTGATATTCCGGGGCGGGCGGCGTGGAAGGTCCCGCCGCCCGCCCCGACTGTTGCGGACGCCCCATCGAAGCGCTATAGCGGAGGCAAACGCTCAACGTGAAGGATCGCTTTGATGAACCAGCCTGAAATCAATATCCGCATTCTGGATCTGAACGGCCCGCGCATGGCGCAAACCGAGCGGTCATTGCGCCGCCACCTGAAACAGCACGCTGTCGAAGCCCGCATCACCTGCGTGGGCTGCGGGCTTGAAATCGCCCGGCAAGGCTTCACAAACGCGACGCCCGCCCTGCTCATGAACCAATACACCATCACCGAAGGCAAAGAGATCACGGAAGAGGCCATCGAAACCTTCTGCAAG
>NZ_JH114231.1:74680-78445 GCF_000224655.1 Bilophila sp. 4_1_30 | reverse complement strand
AAGCAGCTCCTCGTCTGGATAGAAAAACAACGGAAAGCCGGTACCCGCTAAAACCGTTTTTTTGAAACGCCATAGGGTTCAGAGGCGCAACGTCCGGCATGGGCACAAAAAAAGCGCGGTATGGCCCGCGCTTCTTTTGTGCGTCCCGCCCTCTTATTTGTAGGCGTCCACCATGATCTGCGTGGTTTCGTCGAGCGACAGCGCGTAGGGATCAAGCTTGAACAGCCCGCCCATCGTATGCCGCGCGTTGGCCGCGCACTTGGCCATGTCTTCCTTCGTAATGCCGTAGTCGGACATCTTCAGGCCGTCGACTCCGCACGCCTTCTGCAATTCCACAAGCGCCTTGACGAACGCCATCGGGCGCTCGGCCTCCGGCAGATGCCCCGTCACCACGCCCATGGCCTTGGCCATAGCCGTGAACCGTTCGGGGGCCTTGTCGGCGAAGAACGAATAGTACGCCTCGGAAAGCATGATCAGCCCCGCGCCGTGCGGCAGTTTCGGATAGAAGGCGCTCAGGGCGTGCTCCATGCCGTGTTCGGACGTGCAGCAGGAGGTCGACTCGACCATGCCGGAAAGCGTGCTTGCCAGCGCCACCTGCGTGCGGGCTTCCAGATCCGATCCGTCCTTCACGGCGGCGGGCAGATATTTGGCGAGGAGTTCAATGCTTTTCAGCGCATAGGCGTCGCTGAGCGGCGTGGCGACGTTCGCGATATACCCTTCCGTGGCGTGGAACAACGCGTCAAAGCCCTGATAGGCTGTCAGGTGAGCCGGGATGGTCAGCATCATTTCCGGGTCCACCACGGAGAGCACGGGGAAGGTTTCCGCGCAGCCGAAGCCGATCTTCTCGTTGGTGTCCTCTTTGGTGATGACGGTCCACGGGTCGGCTTCCGTGCCCGTGCCCGCCGTGGTCGTAATCGCCACGATGGGCAGAGCTCCGTTCACCAGCGGCTGCCCCTTGCCGGAGCCGCCGGAGATGTAATCCCAGTAGTCGCCGGGGTTTTTGGCCATGACCGCAATGCTTTTCGCGGAGTCGATGGAACTGCCGCCGCCAAGGCCGATCACGAAGTCGCAGCCCTGCTCGCGGGCCAGCGCCGCGCCTTCATGGACGTGGCGGAGCACCGGGTTGGGCAGGATCTTGTCGAACAGCGCGTGCCCGATGCCCTGCTTGTCCAGCATGGCGATGAGGCGATCCAGATAGCCGTTCGCGCGCATGGATTTTCCGGCGGTGATGACGATGAGCGCTTTCTTGCCCGGCAGGGGCGTCGTGGCGAGATCGTTGAAGCTGCCGGGGCCGAACAGGATCTTGGTGGGAATGGAATACGTGAATTTCATATGATTCTCCCTGATGAATGGACGGTGCGAAAGCGCACGGTGGATGAAGTATAGAGTGCTTCACGAAAGCGCGAAGTCAAGGGGCCCGGCCTCTTTTTGTGGGACGAACCCGACCGGGGCAAGGCGGCGTGCCGGCTCCCCGGCAATGGATGGAGAAGGCCGAACGCCGCCGCGTCCGCCGTCATTCGACCCACGCGGCCCGCAATATACTGATTTCATGGGCATAGCCGGGAAGCTCATTGGGCGTTTCCAGATAGAACGGCAAGTGCCTCAAGGCGGGATGGTTGATGATCCGCGCAATCGCCTCCAGCCCGATGGTCCCTTCGCCGATGCGGGCGTGGCGATCCTTGCGGCTGGCGAAGGGCATCAGGCTGTCGTTCAGGTGGATGGCGTACAGCTTGCCCAGCCCGACATGCCGATCGAACTGCTCCAGCACCCCGCCAAGATCGTTCACAATGTCATATCCCGCCGAATACACGTGGCAGGTGTCGAGGCATACGCCCATCTTGTCGCCCAGCGACACGGAGCGGAGGATATGCCCCAGCTCCTCGAAACGGCTTCCGACCTCGGTCCCCTTGCCGGACATGGTTTCCAGCAGGACGCGGGTGGTCTGTTCCGGACGCAGGATCGCGTCCAGCAGTTCGACGATGAGCCCCATGCCCACATCGATCCCCTGCCCCACATGGCTGCCGGGATGAAAATTATACAGCATATGCGGCAGATACGTGTCCAGCGTCATCACGTCCTCGCGCATGGCGTCCCGCGCAAACGCCCGCAGCCCCTCATCGAGGGCACACGCGTTCAGCGTATACGGCGCGTGCCCCAGAACGGGCGCGAAGGCGTGCTCCTCCATCAGGCCGCGCAGGGCTTCCGCGTCCTTGGGGTTCGCCTTCTTGGCCTTGCTGCCCCTCGGGTTGCGCGTAAAAAACTGGAACGTATCCGCCTTGATGGAGAGCGCTTCTTCCCCCATGTGGCGGTACCCTTTGGAACTGGACAAGTGACACCCGATATGCAGCATGACGAACCTTCCCGAATGGCTATCCTGTATGAAAAACACAAAGCGCCCCGGCGGTCAATCCCACCGGGGCGCTTCGCGATAATGGACCTGAGACTCTAAGGCTTAGGCAAGCGCCTGAAGCAGCAGCAGAGCCACGATGTTGATGATCTTGATCATCGGGTTAACAGCCGGACCAGCGGTGTCCTTGTAGGGGTCGCCCACGGTGTCGCCGGTAACGGCGGCCTTGTGCGCATCGGAACCCTTGCCGCCGTGGTGGCCGTCTTCGATGTACTTCTTGGCATTGTCCCACGCGCCGCCGCCGGAGGTCATGGAGATGGCGACGAACAGGCCGGTCACGATGGTGCCCATCAGCATGGCGCCGAGGGTCGCGAACGCCGCGCTCTGGCCGCCGAAGGCGTCGATGATGAAGTACACGATGATCGGGGCGAAGACCGGGAGCATGGAGGGCATGATCATTTCGCGGATGGCGGCCTTGGTCAGCATATCCACGGCGGCGCCGTAGTTGGGCTTCGCGGTGCCTTCCATGATGCCGGGGATTTCGCGGAACTGGCGGCGCACTTCAACCACGACGGCGGAACCGGCGCGGCCCACGGCCATCATGCCCATGGCGCCGAACAGGTACGGCAGCAGGCCGCCGATGAACAGGCCGACGAGGACATAGGGGTCCTGGAGGGAGAAGGACACGTTCAGGTTGGGGAAGAAGCGGCCGAGGTCTTCGGTGTAGCAGGCGAACAGCACCAGAGCGGCGAGAGCGGCGGAACCGATGGCGTAGCCCTTGGTCACGGCCTTGGTGGTGTTGCCCACGGCGTCGAGGGCGTCGGTGACTTCACGGACGTCGCCGGGGAGGTTGGACATTTCGGCGATGCCGCCGGCGTTGTCGGTCACGGGGCCGTAGGCGTCAAGGGCGACGATCATGCCGGCAAGAGCGAGCATGGTGGTCGCGGCGATGGCGATGCCGAACAGGCCGGCGTTGCTGTAGGAGAACAGGATACCGATGGAGATCACGATAACCGGCAGAGCGGTGGATTCCATGGACACGGCGAGGCCCTGAATGACGTTGGTGCCGTGGCCGGTGGTGGAAGCCTGCGCGATGCTGCGGACGGGGCGGAACGCGGTGGCGGTGTAGTATTCGGTGATCCACACCAGCGCGGCGGTGATCACGAGGCCGGTCAGGGAGCACATCAGCAGGTTGCCCACGCCGAAGGTCTTGCCCTGGATCTGCATTTCAGGAGCGCCCCAGAACAGCAGGAAGGTCACGACGATGATGAGACCGGCGGAAGCCAGAGCGGCGACGGTCAGACCACGGTACAGGGCCTTCATGATGTTGTTGTCGGAGCCGAGGCGGACGTACTTGGTGCCGAACACGGAGCCGAGAATGCACACGCCGCCGATGAGCAGGGGGTACATCATCATGA
>NZ_JH114231.1:64017-74543 GCF_000224655.1 Bilophila sp. 4_1_30 | reverse complement strand
GCTGGAGCTCGCCGGTGAAGTAGATGGCGGCGAGCAGCATGGTGGCGACCACGGTCACGGCGTAGGTTTCAAAGAGGTCGGCGGCCATGCCGGCGCAGTCGCCCACGTTGTCGCCCACGTTGTCGGCGATGACGGCGGGGTTGCGCGGGTCGTCTTCGGGGATGCCGGCTTCGACCTTGCCCACGAGGTCGGCGCCCACGTCGGCGCCCTTCGTGAAGATGCCGCCGCCGAGACGCGCGAAGATGGAGATGAGGGAAGCTCCGAAGCTGAGGGCCACAAGGGCTTCAAGCATGGTCTTCTGTTCCACGCCGAACATGGTCAGCAGGCCGTAGTAGAGGACCACGCCGAGCAGGCCGAGGCCCACGACCAGCAGCCCCGTCACAGCGCCGGCCTGGAAGGCCACGTTGAGGGCGGGGGTCATGCCCTGACGGGCGGCTTCAGTGGTACGGATGTTGGCACGCACGGAAACGTTCATGCCGATGTAGCCGGCGACGCCGGACAGCACCGCGCCAAGCACGAAGCCCAGCGCCACAAGGCCGGAAAGGGCCCAAGCCAGAAGCACGGCCACGATCACGCCCACGATGGCGATGGTTTTGTACTGACGGTTCAGGTACGCCTGAGCGCCTTCCTGAATAGCGCCAGCAATCTTCTGCATTTCTTCTGTGCCGGTACCGGCGGAGAAGACGCGCTTGGAGGTATCATACGCATAGTAGAGGGCGAACAGCCCGCAAGCCAATACCACGATGAATGAGAACATCTCAGAACCCCGCATATCGCTTTTTAAAAGTGAACAAAGGACGCTCCCCCTCCGCATCGCGCCTTCCGGCGGACGCGGTATGCCGGAAAAACGCGCAATCGAGCCTCCGGCCGAAACCGGGAAGCTCGTATGAGGTACAGCATCTCAAAAACACTGACCATATCAATGGAATCGAAAAATGTTACTCAAAAATAAGAGCACTGGCAAGCAAAAATCAGGGCCGGATACCGCGGAAAACCCTTCCGCCAGCCGCTTTCCGGCCTTCCAACCCTTGCCCGGCCCCCTTTGAGCCCCCTTCCCCATCCGAAACGACACGGCCATTTTCACAAAAAACGGCATCCCGGCATCACGATGCCCTTCTTGCCGGGACAAACAGCCGCCTCTCCTCGCATAAAAAGGGGCAAGCCGTCAACACCGGCCCGCCCCTTTCCGTATGGCATATGCGGAACGCCTATTTTTCGAGCGCCCTTTCCGATACCAGAATCCGCCGCCCCGCCGTGCCGTCGGGCTGCGTGTCCGTCAGCACCAGACGGTATCCGAAGGAAATCGAAAGCGGCTGATGCCGGTTCGTCCCCAGATCGAGGCTGACTTCAAGCGGGAGCCCGGCTTCGCGGTTCAGCGGGCGGGGAACCAGCACGGTGTCCTTGGAAGCAAGGACCCTGCCGTATTCGTCCGAAACGTAGACGCTCAGCATGATCTCGCCGTACCATGAGGCCCAGTCGGGCAGCTTGTCGATGACCGGATAGGCTTCCGCAACGATTCCAAGCTCATTGCCCACCGGTATCACCTGATACTGGAAGGCGAGGTAACGCATCTGGATGTTCTGGGACGCCTCATTTTTCCACGGATTGCTCGGGAGATGCCGCACGGACAGCCCCGAACACCCGGCAAGCAGCAGGACGCCAAGCAAAGCGAACACGCGAAGATTCATGAAGTTCCCCATCTTGCAGGACATGTTCCGACCGTTCCTATCGGGCAGGGGGACCCGCTTTCCCCAAGCCTTCCACCTCTTTTACCCAATAGAACGGAGAAAGGTCAATGACAGACCCGGCTCATTTTTCTATCCATGCCTCAAGGCGGGCGGCGAGCTCGTCCGGCGGGTAGCTCGGGCGGTCGTACATGCCCGCCTGCACCCGCTGGCGCGAGGCTTCCGACAGGATGACGGCCGCGGCGACGGAGACGTTGAAGCTCTGGATCATGCCGTACATCGGGATGTACACCTCGCCGTCCACCAGCGAGTTCAATTCGGCGGGAACGCCGCTGTGCTCGTTGCCCATGATGACCGCCGTGGGCTTCGTGAAGTCGTAGGCCCCGAGGGGCTTCGATTCCGGCGTGCAGCTCGTGGCGAGGATCTGATGCCCGCCCGCCTTGAGAGCCGCGTACAGTTCCTCGGCGCTGCGGTGCCGGACGCTCTCCACCCACTTGCGGGCGGACGCGGAACTTTTCTTGCCGAGCTCCGGGAACGCCGTATCCGTATAATAGAGGTGCAGCGCCGCAACCCCAAACGCGTCGGCGCTCCTGTAGATGGCCGAAACATTATGCGGATCGTGAATATTCGCCAACACCAGCGTCAGATCCTTCTGACGCCAGCGCAGTACCCGTTCCAGCTTGGCCCGGCGGCGCTCGGTGATTTCTCTGGCCACAAGATTCTCCTTACTCTTCAGGCTGAACGCCTACAATTCATCCCCGCCGCCGTTCATCGACAAGGCGGCGCGCTGCGCTTCCAGTTCCGCAAGCTCGGCTTCCAGTTCGCCGAGCTTCTCCAGCGCCTGTTCGCTTGATTCCTTCAACTGGCTGAACTTCTTCAGCAGTTCCGTCGTCTTGTTCCCGTCGGCGTACACCTCGGGGTCGGCCAGCGCGGCCTCGACGTCCGACTGCTCGGTCAGCAACGCCTCAAGCTGCGTTTCCAGCTTGGCATACGCCTCCTGCTTGGGGCGCATCTTCTTGTAGAGGGCATTGCGCTGCTCGGCCTGCTCGCGCTTGAGGCGCTTCAGCTCTTCCCGGTCCAGCGCCTTGCCGAGGACGGGGCCCTCGGCCTTCCGCCCGGCGTCCCTCTCCCTTTCCTTCCCGGCCTTGGACGCCGCCAGCGCCGCGCGCCGCGCAACGTCGTATTCGGCGAACCCTTCCTTATAGACGGTGATCCCGTCCTCGGCCATCGACCACGCCTCGTCAGCCACTTCCGAAAGCAGATACCGGTCGTGGGCCACCATCAGCAGCGTCCCGTCAAAGGCGTTCAGCGCCTCGACCAGCGCCTCGCGGCTTTCGAGATCCAGGTGGTTGGTGGGTTCGTCGAGCACAAGGAAGTTGGCGCGCGCGAGGAACAGCGACGCCAGCACGAGGCGGCTGCGCTCGCCGCCGGACAGGCTGCTCACCTGCCGGTCGAAATAGTTCTGCCCGAGCAGGAACAGCCCGAGGACGCTCATGAGCTCCTCTTCCGTCATCCGGGGATCGGAAAGCCGCCGGATTTCGCCGAGCACCGTGCCCGAGCTGTTCAGGAGCTCCGTCTGGTGCTGGCTGTAGTAGCCCATCTTGACCAGCGAGCCCATGACCTGCGTCCCGCCCTTGCGCTCCAGACGGCCCGCGAGGATTTTGAGCAGCGTCGACTTGCCGCAGCCGTTGTGCCCCACGAGGGCGATGCGCTGGCCCCGGTATATCGTGAACGTCAGCGGAGGCCAGAGGCTCACGCCGTCCGGGAAGGCGAACGCGAGATCGGCCACGGACAGGATGGTCTTGTCGGCCTTGGGCGGCTCGGGCCACTTGAAGCTGAGTTCCTTGCGCTTGGCTTCCGGGCGGAAGCCTTCCAGCTCCTTCTCAAGCTTCTTCGCCATCTTCTGGCGCGATCCGGCCTGGCGGGCCTTGGTCGCCTTGGCCCCGAAACGGCGCACGAAATCCATCTTGCGCTCGATTTCGGCGTTCAGGCGCTGGGCCTCGCGTTCCCTCTGCTCCTCAAGCTCTTCCTGCAATTCCACGAACTGGCTGAACGTCGCCTTGCGGAAAACAGGTTTCGAGCCGCCGAGGTACAGCACGTGCGTCCCGATCCGGTCCATGAACACGCGGTCGTGGGCCACGAAGACCAGCGCGCCCTTGTAATCCATGAGGAAATCTTCCAGCCATTCCACCGCCTCGATGTCGAGGTGGTTGGTCGGTTCGTCGAGCAGCAGGACGTCGGCCCCGGCGACCAGCACCCGGGCCAGCTTTGCGCGCTCGCGCCAGCCGCCGGACAGCTGCTTGATCGGCAGGTGCCACTTGCTCTCGTCGAATCCCAGACCGGACAGCACGGCCTGCGCCTTGTGCTCGGGATTGTAGCCGTACAGGGCCTCAAGCTCGGCCTGCCGCGCACCGAGGCGCGCGATCGCGGCCTCGTCCTTGGAGGCCGCCGCCGCTTCCCATGCGGACCAGAAATCATGCCAGTCCGGCAGGACGTCCACCACCCATTCGAGCAGCGGCGTGTCCAGCACGGCCTCGTCCAGATCCTGCTGCACGTACCCCACCCGGCAGCCGCGCGGCATGATGATGCGCCCGGAATCCGGGGCATCGGCGTCCGCCAGCATACGGATGAGCGTCGACTTGCCGCAGCCGTTGGGCCCGCACACGCAGAGGCGGACACCGGAGTCGATGTCCAGAGAGAAGTCGGAGAAGATGTCCCGACCGCCGAAGGCCTTGGAAAGATTTTGGATTGTTATTTTCATAATACGATGGGAATGCTATTCGTCGATCTGTTCGGAGGCCGTCTCCATGTCGTCCAGCCCCAGACGCTCACGGCGCGCGGCTTCCTGCTTGCGTTCACGGGTGCCGAGCGACGCGGTGCGGCATTCGTCCCACTTCGCCGAGCGTTCCTGATGGCGGGCGAAAATGAGAAACCCGGTATGGGCCACCATGCGGTCTTCGGGGCGCAGGCGATCCGCGATGGGCTTCCAGCGGCGCACGAGGATTTCGCAGACTTCGACGTCGTCGAAGGGCCCCTGCTCCAGCCCGAGGAGGAGCTTGCCGACCTGATCCACAGTGGGCAGGAGGAACGCCAGCGCAGCGCCGGGCGTCACGGCGGCGGGGATGTGCTTCAAATAGTCCCACGGCGTCCGCACATCAAGGAACAGGGCGTCCGCGCCGGTCACGTCGCCGAAGCCTTCCGCGATGTCCTGACAGTGCATGGTCACGTTCTGCCCCACCCCGGCCCACTCCAGGTTCCTCCGGGCGAGCTTGTGGAATTCCTCTCTGGCCTCGAACGTATGCACCTTTCCGGTCGTGCCGGAGAACCACGACAGGGCCACGGTCAGGCTGCCCGATCCGGTGCCTGCTTCGATGACCGTACGGTTCGGCCCCACGCCGAGACGCATACAGATATACCCGATATCCTTGGGATAGAGGATCTGCGTCTGGCGTTTGACGCCCTTGACGATATCGTTCAGCGTGGGCTTCTGGATACGGTACGGCACGCCGAGCGTGGTGCAGACTTCGGAACCGAACTGCGCTTCGACCACATCGGCCATGCGCAGGATGCCGTCCTGCGTGTGCATGTCCTGATTTTCATCAACGCGGCGCAAGCTCCGCTTCCCCTTGGGGGTAACAATAATAACGAGATCTCCGTATGCGGGCATGAATTTTCCTTGGTTTCATTCGCTAAAAGTAAAGGCCATACTCCAAACGCGCCGAAGCGTACAGAGGGGATAGCCCACAGTCAACCTGAAAGCAATGGCGGACGCCCCTTTCCGCCCGTGAATTCTTCGCCGGGATGCCCCCCGCCCGCTCCGGCTCATGCCGCCCGCCCTTCCCAAGCCTTGCAAAACGCGCAAGATCAGGCTTGACCTCTGGGAAGCCTTGCTTTATAGATCGTCGCTGCCGTGTTTGCGCCAGTAGCTCAGTTGGATAGAGCAGCAGCCTTCTAAGCTGCGGGCCGTGGGTTCGATTCCTCCCTGGCGCACCAATAGATTTCAAGAGGATACATACCATAGTGTATGTATCCTCTTTGTCGTTTCCGGCCTTGGTTGCCCACTGGTTGCCCGTTTTGCGGCCAATCTTATCCATATGATGGCGTCCCGAGGCCCTTCTTCGGCACAGAATGGCCCTGCCGCCACTCTGGTTTGCCATCCCGAATGTGCGCCCGCACGTTCCCTTGCTCAGGGCGAGGCTCATGCAGCCTCCGCACCCCACGGCCTAGGGAACTTGCGGGCGCTTCCTTTTTCTGAAGGCTGCGCGGCAGCCGTCTCCGCTACGCTCCCCCTTTCCCCCATACACCCGAAAACGGACCAAAGTTCCCAAGCGGCCCCCGGCCTTTTGGGTCCTTCCCCGCTTTTGCCCGGCGCAAGGGTGCGTGCATCCCGGAGTTTGGCCGCGATCTATGGAATTCTTTCATGGAAAAATGCACACCTTGCCATTGGAGCCATCGCATGACGCAGGATCTGTCCCCCAAAGAGATCCAACAGTTGGTTGAGGAGCGCGCCCTAGCCATCGCCAAGGCTGCGGAACTGCCCGACGTGAAGGCCGAAGAAAAGCTCGACCCGTGGTTCGTGATCGATCGGCTCCGGCGCAACCGCGTCGGCGATGCCGATCTCTTCGTGACCCTTTTCCGGGGCCGGTATGCCTATGTCCCCGAATGGGACAAGTGGCTGTACTGGTCCGGACATCACTGGGACATCGACCTCCTTTCCCGCCGGGCCTTGGCCGACATCGAGCAGGTGTGCGCGGCCTATCAGAACGCCATCGTCGAAACGGGACAGGACGACAAGTCGCCCCTCTCCAAAACGATGCGCTCCCGGATCGACAAGCTCCGCACGGCTGCCGGTCGGAAAGAGGTGCTTGAGTGCGCGACATCCATCTACAATCCGCCGGTTGTTGCGGCCAACGATCTTGATCAGCAGCACTACCATCTGGCGACTCCCTCCGGCGTCGTGGACCTGCGCACCGGCGAATGCAGTCCCGGAGAACCCGAGAAGTACATACTCAACGCCATCCCGACGGAGTGGACCGGCCTTGATACGCCCTGTCCCAATTTCCAGCACTACCTACTCTCGTGCATGAATGGTGATCAGGAGATGGCCGACTTCATCGTGCGTCTGCTGGGTTACGGGCTGCTCGGCGACAAGTTCCTGAACATCTGGGCCATCATGTACGGCCCTTTGTCGCGCAACGGCAAGGATACGTTGATGAACACCATCAAGGGTATCCTCGGCGATCAGATACATGCCCGTATGGGGGTATCCCTTCTCATCGAACAGAAGTTTCCTCGAGACCCCAGCCGCCCCGAGCCGGAGCTGCTGGCCCTGCGCGGAGCACGAATCGCCTACGCTTCGGAAGCAAATGCCCGCCAGTCACTTGACCAAGCCAAGATCAAGGACCTCACCGGCGGCGGGTTCATTACGGCCCGCGGCATCAACGACAAGTACATGACCTCATGGAAACAGTCGGCGCTGATGATCCTGCTCACGAACTATGTGCCGAAAATGGATACTGATGACGACGGGTTCAACGCCCGTACCCTGTTCATCGAGTGGCCGGTCAAATTCGTCCCCAACCCGACCCGTGAATGGGAGCGGCAAATTGACCGTCATATGGGGAAAAAGCTGGAAGCCGAGCGCTCTGGCATCCTTGCGCTCATGGTGCGCGGCTGCATGGATGTGCTCGCCAACGGCCTGCGCATCCCGGAGAAGGTGTTGCGCTTCACGGAGGCCCAGATGGCGGCTCAGGACGACATCGGGCGATTCCTGAAGGAGTGCTGTCTCATCGAAGAACCGCCGACCGGCTCTCGCGACTACGAAACCAGAACCCCAGCTGCCGATCTGCTCAAGGCCTGCAACTGGTGGTGCAAGAAAATTCTGGGCAACTCCTACCCGTACACGCCCAAAAAGTTCACTCCAGCCTTGGAAAAGAAGGGGATATTCACCAAAAAGAGCAGTGTCATGTACTACTTGGGTGTCGTGGTCAAGCCTGAAATTCTGGAAGAGTACAACGACGATCTACTGGAAGAGCAGGAGAAGAATAGCCGGAGGAAGTCATGATTGCTCGGCCTATCCTCCCATCCTCCCACGAAATTCTGGCGTTCATATTTTGTAACCATGCGATAAGGAATACTCTTTTCCAAGAATGGGAGGATGGGAGGATACACACCTCAATCCCCCCGTGCGCACATGCGCGATCATGTGCGTATTTGTGTGCTGTGTGTATATCCTCCCATACTCCCATAGAGAGAAAGAAAGATAAGAAAGATAGGATATTGAAGGCAATCATTGGTTGGGAGTTTCATGGGAGCGTGGGAGGATTGAACCGATGAGCGACATCATACTCGATATCCTGCGCCGCTATGTGGACGGAACCAAGATCAAGAAGGCCAGCGCACGCTCCGGCGGCGAGTACCATTCCCCCTGCCCGAAGTGCGGCGGGACGGATCGCTTCTGCGTCTTCCCCGAACAGCCCGGCGGGGCGCTCGCCATGCAGCACGGCATCACCGGGACGTGGGCCTGTCCCCGGCACTGCCAAGAAGGCGGCGACGCCATCGATCTGCTGACGTGGGCTGGAGGGCTGACGTTCCGGGAGGCGTGCGAGGAGTTGCGGATTGACCTCCCCGAACGCACGCAGGAAGAGCGCCGCAGATACCGCCCCCTGCGCCCCCTGACCGCCCACGGCACGGATACGTGGACGCCGACGTCCTACGCCCCGCCTCCGGAGGCATGGCTCACACAGGCCACCAAGCTGGCCACAGAGGCCCATGCCCGCCTTCTGGAGACGCCATCCATCCTGAGCTATCTCGCCAAGCGTGGCCTGCCGCTTGAGGCCGTCCAGCGCTACGGGCTGGGCTACATCGAGGGAGAGGACAACACCGGGAAATACCTCTACCGCCAGCGCGCCGCGTTCGGCCTGCCGCCCAAGGAACGCGACGGCAAGCCTGTCCGGGCGCTGCGCATCCCCCGCGGCATCACCATCCCCTGCTGGAGCGACGGCGGCCACACGCAAGCCCTGCGCGTCCGTATCCGCAAGCGCAATGCCGACCTCGCCGAGGGCGAAGACAAATACATCCTCATCGCCCAGCCCGCGCCGCCCTACTCGGCCCCGCTGCGGCTCGCCCCCATCGGCGTCGCTCCAGAGCTGGCGACGTGGGCCGTGGTCGAATCCGAGCTTGACGCCATGCTCATCCACCACGCCTGCGGGGGAAAAATCGGCGCGCTCGCCATCCTCACGGCCTCCGGCAAACCCGATGCCGCAGCCCATGCGGCCCTCTCCGCAGCGGCCAGAATCCTCATGGTCATGGATTGGGACGCAAAGCCCGACGGCGACATCCCCACGGCCTCGAACTGGCGCTGGTGGCGCGACCGTTACCCCCAAGCCAAGCTGTGGCCCGTCCCCGCCGGAAAGGACCCGGGGGAAGCCTTTGCCAAGGGCGTGGACATCCGGGAATGGCTCCGCGGCGGCTGTCCGGCATCCTGCCCGCTGACGGCTCCAGAGTCAGGGCCCCAACCGCAAGCGCAGCCGGAACCGGAGCCAATGGGAGCTTTGCCCGATGGAACTGTTGCCGCTGAGGGAGAGGATAGTCTTATCCTTCCGGACTACCTTGAGAGAAGGGACATCCCCGCTGACGTGCTCACGCTCGCCCGGATCTGGCGCGGCAAGCCTATCCGGTTCGTCCGCGACGGCAACGGCGGCTGGGAATGGCGATACGATTACAGATGGGCGGCGGCACACCCGGATGACATGCAGGCGTTCATGAGCTTCCAAAGCGAGTCCGCCGCTATCTGGGACTGGCTGTCAGGGCACAGGGATTATGAGATAACTTCACGGAACTTTCTGTCTATCTGGGGCTAATATGGCATCACTCACTATCGAACAATGGCCAATCGGACGGCTTATCCCCTACGAAAACAACCCGCGGAAAAACGACGACGCCGTGCCGCGCATGGTGACCGTTATCCGCGAATTCGGCTTCCGCGTTCCCGTGCTGGCCAAAAGCACCGGCGACCTCGTTGATGGACACCTCCGGCTCAAGGCGGCGATGGCTCTGGGGCTGGACACCGTGCCGGTCATCACCGTGGACGACATGTCTCTGGAACAGGTGCGGGCCTTCCGCATCATGATCAACCGCTCGGCAACGTGGGCTGACTGGGACGACGAAGCACTCTTGCGCGAACTGCAAGCCCTGCAGCTCGCCTCATACGATCTCAGTCTTACCGGCTTTGACCAGCGCGAGCTGGACGAAATGCTCATGCAACTCGACGGGAGCACGGATAAGGACCCTGACGATATCCCCGAGCCTCCGGACGAACCGCAGGTACGCGATGGCGAAGTGTGGCTATTGGGCCGTCATCGGCTCATGTGCGGCGACTCGACCAGCCGTGCGGACATGCGCCGCCTGATGGGAGAGGACCTTGCCGACATGATCTGGACGGACCCGCCCTACAACGTCGACTACAGCGGCAAGGCTGGCAAAATCAAGAACGACAAGATGTCCGCCGCCGACTTCGACCAGTTCCTGCTGGCCGTTCACCGTGTCATGTTCGAGACGGTGCGTCCGGGCGGCGGGGTTTACGTCGCGCACTCCGAAGCCGGAGACGGCATGGCCTTCCGCCGGGCTTTCATCCAGTCCGGCTTCAAGCTGGCCGCCTGCCTTATCTGGCGCAAGCAAAGCGCTGTGCTGGGCCGTGGCGACTACCATTTCCAGCATGAGCCGATCCTCTACGGCTGGCGTCCCGGGGCCGCGCATCGCTGGTACGGCAACCGCAAGCAGAAGACGATCTACGAATCCTGCCTCGACGGGCTGACGCCGATGGCCGACGGCAGCTGGCAG
>NZ_JH114231.1:59946-63752 GCF_000224655.1 Bilophila sp. 4_1_30 | reverse complement strand
GTCCATCGAAGAACTGGCCAGCTCAATCATCTCCGTCCCCAAGCCCGCCAAGTCCGATCTGCACCCCACGACAAAGCCGGTGGCGCTCATCGAGCGTATGGTGGCCAACTCGTCTCCGGCCAAAGGGCTGGTGCTGGACCCGTTCGGCGGCTCCGGCTCGACGCTGATGGCCTGTGAGCTGTTGGGCCGCAGCTGCCGCACGATGGAACTGGACCCGCGCTTCGCCGAAGTCATCATCCGGCGCTGGCAGGACTACACCGACGGACAAGCCCTGCGCGAAGCTGACGGCGCAACACTGGGAGCGGCATGATGTCCAAAGCGGCATACGAACAAAAACGGAAATTTTCCGCCCAAATTCGTGTGCGTTTCAACACGACGACAACGCGCATCGAGCTGGCCGACGCCACCCCATTCGGCGGCCCCACCGGAACATACCGCATGCGCGTCGACCGGCGCTGGTGCGATGCCGCCGACGGCGCGCCGTGGTTCATCAACCGGCAAGACCTCGGAACGCTCATCACAACTATCGCTATGGGCACCTTTGCCGAGCCGTCACCGCGGCCGGAGCTGACGGCACGGCAACGCGTGCGGGCCTTTTCTGGAATAGCCGAGGACGGAACCCGGAAGTACGAGCTGACATGGACGCTCACGCCTCCAATCCTTGGTGCGGACGGACGCTGGCACATCGCTGTAAATTCTTACAGCTCAGGCCCCGTCTTTTTACAGTGTGACGATGTCGAACCCGTAACCATGAGGAACAACAATGGAAAATGAACTATGGAACGGCCTACCCGTTGTAAACGGCATCGCCGGAAAAGGCATCCGTTTCGAGCGCATCCGGCGCATCACGGGTTATCTCGTCGGCACCGTGGACCGCTTCAACGACGCCAAGCGCGCCGAAGTGAAGGACCGCGTGAAGCACGTGAGGATGAGTGATGGAAATGCCGTGGGAGGTGGTCATGACGTAACGCAATAAAAAAGGGGCGGTATTGACCCTACCGCCCCGGGCAAAGGAATCAGGCTAGGCCCAACACCCTTCATCCACCGTTGTGTCTAGCCTCCCTGCAACGACCAGTCAAGGGAGGCGTATGGGAACCACAAGCAACAGATAGGAGACCGAGGCATGTCCGATAAAGAAACCGCCGCTGGCGACCGCGCCGCGCAGATTGAGGCCATGCTCGAACAGAGCAAGGGCACGGACATCATCGTCCTCCTAAAAGCTAAAGAAGCCGCAAAGAAGGCGGTCAAAGACGACCCGAGCAATGCCAACCTCGCGGCGCTCCAGCGTGCAAGCAAAATGCTGGAGGATGCTCAAGTGGGCACGACGGAAAAGCGCGAAACGCTGAAAACGGCAACGGACGTACTCGAACACCTGCTCAAAAACGGCAGGAAAATCAAAAAAAGCAAACTGTATCAAGATATACGGAAGGGTATTCTGCGTCGCAACGCGGACCTGTCGTTCAGCGTGGGCAACGTCAACAAGTACGGAACCACGCTGCCGATGGCCGAGACGCCGGAAATGGTGGCTCAGGAGGCCGAGGAACGGGTCCGCCGCAAGGACAACGCGGACATCCGCATCAAGGAAGCCGAGGCCCGGCGCAAGGAACTGGCCGCCGACGTCGCCGAGGGCAAGTACATCCCCCGGGACATGGTCGAGCAGGAACTCGCCGCCCGGGCGGTCACGCTGAACTCGGGGCTCAAGTCCGCCGTCGAAGCGCAGGCGCTGGACCTCATCGAGACGGTGGACGGCAACCCCAAACAGGCGCACCGCTTCCTTGCCAAGATGGAGGCCGTCATCGACGGCCTGAGCAACAAATACGCCCAGCCGATGGAGATAGAGGTCAACCTTGACGATCCGTCCCTCAACCCCGAACAGGAAGAAAGCTGACGTCAGCGTCCGGCTGGCGGAGGCCCCTTCATGGCTTCCCAAAGGACTCGCCCGCGCTCTTGCGGGCGGGTCCCCTTACCGCTTTGCCTTCTCCAAGGCCGAACGGATAGTCATGCGCCGCCAGAAATGGCTGCCGCCCAGCCAGTGGGCGGAACGCTACCGCATGGTGCGCATGTCGTCCCTGCCCGGCCTCTGGCAGAACGTCTTCACCCCCTACCTTGTCGGCGTCATGGACGCGGCCCGCTTCCCGGGCGTGGAGGTGGTCATCCTATGCAAGACGCCGCAGACGGGCGGCTCGGAGGCCGCGCTCAACGTGCTCGCCCAGATGATCGACCTCTCGCCCGGCCCGGCTATGGTCGTCTTCCCGGACGAAATCACGGCCAAGGAAAACGCCAAAGACCGCATCCTGCCCATGCTGCAGGACTCCCGGCACCTCCGCGGCTACCTCTCCGGAGCCGTCGACGACGCCTCAAGCATCCGCATCAACTTGAAGCATATGCCCATCTATCTGGGCTGGTCCGGTTCCGTCTCCCGGCTCGGCAACAAGCCCATCCGCATCCTCGTGCTGGACGAGCTGGACAAGTACCAGAACCCGCGCAAGGAGGCGACGTCGGAAAGCCTTGCCGAAAAGCGCACCATCTCTTGGAAGGAGCGCAAGTTCATCTTCAAGCTCTCGACGCCGACCACGGAAGACGGCCCCGTCTGGACGGCCTATACCGAGGAAGCCCATGCCCGCTTCGAGTACCACGTCATCTGCCCCTGTTGCGGGGCCGCGCAGCTCATGAGGTTCGACCAGATCCGCTGGCCAGAAGGCGAACGGGACCCCGAGAAGGTGCTCGCCGGGCGGCTGGCCGTGTACCAGTGCGAGCACTGCGGCGGCCAGTGGTCGGACGCCGACCGCGACCGGGCCGTGCGCAAAGGCTTCTGGGTGGAGAAAGCGTCCGGGCTGGAGCTGTTCGCCCATCTGCACCAGCACAGGCCGGTCAAAATCGGTTTCCACCTGCCCGCGTGGAACAGCTATTTCGTGTCCCTCTCCGAAGTGGCGCACGCCTTCCTCAAGTGGAAAAAGACGACCAGGCTCGAAGACCTCAAGAACTTCATGAACCAATACAAGGCCGAGCCGTGGAAGGAAGTCCGCGCCGAGCGGCAGGAAGACGGCCTCCTCGCCCTGTGCGACATGCGCCCCCGCGGTGTCGTGCCCGCCCCCCTCAGCGGCGTACCCCGCGTGGCCGCGCTGGTGGCGGGCGTGGACACGCAGGCCAAGTATTTCCGGTACGTCATCCGGGCCTTCGCCCCCGGCGACACCGAGGAAAGCTGGCTCATCCAGTGCGGCACCGCGCCGACGTTCGAGTCCCTCTCCCAGACCCTCTGGCGCAACGTCTACCGCGACGCCGAGGGCAACGAATACCGCGTCAGCGCCTGCGTCATCGACGCGATGGGCGCGCCGGGACGCACGAAACAGGTCTACGCGTGGTGCGCGCAGCAGGGAGGCCGGGCCATGCCGTTCAAGGGTGAGCAAAAGATGGCCACGCCAGTAAGCTACTCGCCCATCGAGTTCTTTCCCGACGCGAAGGGCTCCAAGATCAAAATCCCCGGCGGTGTGCTGCTCCGGCGCGTGGACACCACGTTCTTCAAGGGCGACCTCGCGGAAAAGCTCTCCGTCACGCCCGGCGACCCCGGCACCTTCTGGCTGCACGCGAACACGGTTCAACAGGGCATCGGCGAAATGGGGGGCATCCTCGCCGACTACGCCAAGGAAATGTGCGCCGAGGTGTTCAACCCCGAAAAGCTGATCTGGGAGAACCCCCACCAGCGCCCCAACCATTTCTGGGACTGTGAAGTAATGGCGCTCGTCTGCGCGTGGGAACTCGGCATCCGCAACTGGGAACCCCCGGAGCCGGAACCCGCGCACACAGAG
>NZ_JH114231.1:49330-59610 GCF_000224655.1 Bilophila sp. 4_1_30 | reverse complement strand
GATGGAAGCCCCACAAGAAGGCTTTGATCTGGACTGGCGCGAAGCCTGCGCCCTGCTCGGATGCAGCCAGTCCCATTTCTACAACCTCGTGAATGCCGGGGGCATCCCCGCCGTACGAAACGGCAGAAGGAAAGGCTTCCGGGTCCGGCGCGAGGACTGCCTGCGTTACCTGACCGGCTGGCGTGAGCCGGAAGGGTTTGGCGATACGCTTTCGGGGCAGCATCCCGAGAGCTAAATGCATACAAAATACACATCAAGGGCTTGACGTATCCGCCCTAAATGCGTATTAAATACACATCGGAACCAAGGAGGCACCGGATGACGAGCAAAGAGGTCATCAAGCGGCTGAAAGAGGATGGTTGGATTGAGGTTATCCCCCGGACGCCCGGAAGCCACAGGCACTTCCGGCACCCCACAAAGCCCGGAAAGACCACGGTTCCCGACCCGAAAAAGGAAATCCCGCTCCCCACCCTCAAGAGCATCGAAAAGCAAAGCGGCCTGAAACTTCGTTGATCCACGGCAGGGGGTCCCCCCGCCAACCCCATATATTCGAGGTGTGTATGGCTCACCACTACATCGCACAGTTTTTGCCGCAGGAAGACGGCACGTTCTGCGTATTCTTCCCGGATCTGGAAGGTTGCAACACCTTCGGCGACACGCTGCAGGAAGCCTTTGAAGCGGCACAGGACGCGGCCACCGGCTGGCTCGAGGTCGAGGCGGATCGCGGCACGCCCCTTCCGGCCCCTTCCAGTCTGGCTGCGGCCAAGGCCAAGGCCGAAGCGCACTGCCGCGAGCTTGAAATCGACGTCCCGGAAGGCACCTTGTACCAGCTCGTCCCCGTCGACCCCCAGCCGGAAAAGCCCGTGCGCGTGAATATGACCTTCGCGCCCCGCGTGCTCCGGCTCATCGACAGGGCTGCGGAAGAGGAAGGCATGACCCGCTCCGGGTTCCTTGCGGCGGCAGCCAAGGCGTACGTCCGCAATCAGGCCAACGCATAAAAAAAGGCCGGGAGAAATCCCGGCCTTCGTCATGGTCATATGTTACGCACTTACTCCCAATCCCTTGTCCCGGATAGATGTGAGCAGACGCAATGCCGATCGGCCCGGCTTCTTGATGCCGCGTTCCCAACCGGAAACCAAGTTTTTGGAGACGTTCAGATAAAGGACAAAGACAGGCTGCGAAACGCTTTCCCGTTCACGGATAATACGAATTTCCGTTGGAAGTAAAGATTTCGACAGGGCTCAGGCATGACTCGTCGAATTCGCATATGGTTTTTTTGTCGATCTCATCATGCCGATGCAGGTCTTTAGCCAATTCGTGGATGGCGGCGGACAAATCGCCATTATAATGTCTGGTCATGTGTGCCTTCCTAGAGTTCTTCAAATGGGCCGTCTTCCAACATTCCCTGCTGCTTCTCTTCCGTAATGTTGAGCAGGACGGGGGGGAATTTTTTCAGGTCCGCACATAATTTTATATTAAGCTATATTATCTGGAAAAAATATCTGTTGTATTTCTTTTTCAATTTCTTTTTTTATATTTTCCACTTCTTCTAATACATTACTATAAGTTTTATATACATGTTCTTCACGATGCGCAAACATATCTCTTAGCCTTATATCATAATCATTTATATTTTCTCTCATTTTTTTTAGATATTAAATTAAACTTTTCTTTGATCTTTGGAGAAACAAATACAGAATTTTTCTCTAAGTATTCAACACAGTTATTATAATATTCTTTTGTTTTAACCAATGAAATCCAGTTCAATAATATTTGTATTTCTTTTTGCTTATCATTACTTTTTAATATGCGATCTTTTTGAGACTCTGTTATACCGTCAATATCGTCAATATATTCATTCAACTCTATAAAACTCATTGAACTAACATCAGGGTATGTTTTAAATGCCTTCATACTATTTTGAAAATTATAAAATAAATCTATAAAGTGACTCCATAATTCTCTAAGTACTTTTGTTTCTATTTTTGAATATGAAGATTTTTTATAATATAATATATTAAGATTTATTTTATACTCTTCTATTTCCTTATTTAATATAGATTTATAAAATTCAATCTCTTTATTCACTGAACTTTGGATCTTCTTATCATACCATTTGACACCAAACGCTAAAAATACGCTATTTATTATAGTTAGTAGAGCCAACCAGTTATCTGAAAAAAAAGCTGTAACTTGCTCAACCATACCACTCCTCCCCCTTTCAGTATGTTTGACTCCATCTTGCCTCCCCTGCACTCTTTTGACAAGCGTTCCGATGGAGACCGCCTGCTCATAGTTGCGGCCATCCACAATAAGGCCAACATCTAAAGCTATCCGCCCGCAGGAACTTGCCTTCCTTCCGGCAAATAGCTATCTGACCAACCAAGAAGGGCGGCAAGTGCGCAAACACCTACCGCCCCGGCAGACTTGGAGAGTTTGCCGAAGACTTCTTTCCGGTTAGGTCTTAACCAGATTCAGCCCCGGCAGTGTTCCTAGCACTGCCGGGGCCACTTTTTTTAGTTCTTCGTGGTGAAAAACCAATCAATCAAGCGGTTGAGGTTGTAAAAGCAACGCCGCCAGCCCTTTTGCCTTTCCCCATCCTTTCCGTTGACCGCCTTGCGCTAAAATGTTTACCGTATATCCATCAATCTATGAGGAGAGGCTCTCATGAATGAATTCCAGAAAAGGGCGTTGGATTTGCTGGATGAGCTGCTGGCGGCACCTGTAACGAAGCGTTTTACCCGGTTGCTTCCTTGCCCCCAGAGCGACAGCGGAGCTATTGAAAAAGGGCTGAGAGACCTGCCGTGGTCGGAGGGGTGGGCCTTCGACGTACAAGACAGCATGGCAAGCCGTCTGGATATCCTGTATACGCCGCGCTCCGTGCAGGGCCAAAAGACAGCGCTGTGGACACAGGGAAAGAATTTTGATTTTTCAAACACGACCTTTCATGGACAGGGGGAACATGCAGGAACGGCGTTGCAGGTGCTTGAATGGCGGTTGAAAAAAGGCGATGCGCCGTCATCGGGAGTCGTGTCTGTGTACAGCATAGAGGGTGAGCGATATGAGTTCAAACGGAGCGAACAGATGATGGATGTGGAATTGCTCCGGGTTCTCATCTCCGGCCTCGGGGAGGTGGACCATGCATGAGCAGCAAACCATCTCTCGTGAAGACCCCATGTTTGACCATGTTGAGTCGATAGATTTTTCGGCGACCTTCTGTTTTACTGGAGAATTCGCCTTTGGGGACCGCAAGGCCTGCGAACAGGCCACGGCCCAGCTCGGGGCCACGGTCAAGCCGCGCCCCGTGAAGACGGGGAAATGTTACGTCGTCGTGGGCACGCTCTCCAATCCGCAGTGGCGCAGCAAGAGTTCGGGGAGCAAGATAGACGGAGCCATTGCAAGCAGGGCGGCGGGATGTAAGACCTTCATCATCTATGAGGACGACTGGGCCGAGGCGTTGCTGGATTGCCAAAAGGCCAGAGGCATTCAGCCCGCCCCGAGGTTCGCCCCGCCCCGGCCCGTCAAGAACGTCTACTTCCTGATGCCGCCGCAGGACCTTCCCACGCTGCGTCTCGCCATTGAAAACGCCGGGGCCAAAGTCCGCGCCCGCTTTTCTCCAAACGTGGACTGCCTTGTGGTGCCGGATGGCGTATCTTTGACGGAAGAAGGACTTTATTGCTTCCCGAATGTAGGGCCTGATACGGTCGGGGGGCTTCTTGATGCGGTGAGTGATGGGCGGGCTGTTGGTGAGGAAACGTTTAGAGAATGTTTTATATAGTAAGTTTTCATGAAATTACGCCCCATAGGAAACATAAAAAATCTATGGGGCGTAAGTATTATATTTAATCCCATCCATATGTTATTCTATCATAATAACACACTACTTTTCCAAAATTAGTTAAGGCCACCTTGGTTGAAGCAGTATCTACTTCTGACTGTAAACTATTATGTACCTCTATAAGGTAATCTAATAATAGTTTTTTGTCTTTTTCTTCAATAGATCTGCCAAGCATAGGGATTATATTTAATGCGTAATATTTATTTTGTTTTTCTTTTGAATGTTCTATAATGCCAGTTATGTTTTTTTTGCCTATACTTTTGAAATCATCTATATACTTTTGGTTATTTGATGAATATTTATTTATTTTGTGTTTTGTATTTATGTCAGAATAATTTGATAAATATTTTATTTTTATACATTTTTTAAACAATTCATAAAGATTCTTATCTTGAATATCTTGATTACTATTTATACCGATCAATTTTAAATATTTATATATTGGAACAAATACTGAATCCCTCAAAAGTAATTTCATTGTTCTTTCTATAATTAAATTTGCATTGTAATTCTTATTATTTAATAACACATCCTCAAGTATTTCTTTTCTTTCAATACAATCATATCCTTTTTCTGAAAATTTACTAACACCAAAACCAACTAAAAATTCTATATCTGAATTTTTTTCAATTTTATCTGCGTCTATAAGTTGTATATTTTTTGTTGGTTTTCCTGTTAAAGTTAATTGATAAAGCTGCTCTTTAAACATTCTAAATAAATTTACAGGTATTTTTCTCTCTGATTTAATAAGTGTATATACTTCTCCGAAATCATCTGTTTTAATACACCAATATGGAACGCTTGTACTTTCATAAGTCAATATTGACTCTGTACATGTTTTGCTATCTGATTTTGCTCTCTCTAGAAATATCAAATTTCCTTTTATTTTTTCAATATTATCACGGCAACATAGGCAAACATCTTTAATAATATTTTGTATATGCTTGTCACTAATACTATATCCTATAAACACTATTGGCCTTTCAATAAAAGAACTAATAAGTTTGGATACAATATATTTATTTCTATCTTCAAATTCCTTATAATCTTCTGAAGTTATTACAATATTATGCGGATCATTTACACTTCCATGTATTTTATATATTTCTCCTATAAATTGCGGATTGTTTTGTATTAACTCCCCTTGACCGATAAAAGTTTTAAAATCCGAGAATATATCTTCTAGAAATGTATCATAATTTGTTGTTATTATTCCATCTACACTCGCGCTTTTTAATTTTTCTATTTCATTACCAAGTTTATAACCTTCCTTTTTTGCAGTTTCTTGTTTTTGTTTTATTATTTCTGATACATAAAATTTGTATGCATCTGTATTTGATCTAAATAATTTTTTATTTTTTCAATAAAATATGATAATTTTTTATCTGACCAAACCTCATTTTGAAAATCTAATGCTAGTGTCAAAGCTACTTTTGGGAGATCTTCAGACGCTGTGCTATAATAATATTCAAAAGGTTTCATATTCTCAAGACAGGTTGATTCTAAAAGTCCTTTAAAATCATCAAGCCCCAAATGACGTCGGGAAAATCCACTCCCAATAAATAAAAAAGGTGGATTTTTACCTTGAAACAGTGCTCTAACTTTAGTAATAAAATTGGATTCTGGCATAAGTCCATCCTTATTTATACGTTTTTCCTCCTCTTGACACCTCCTCTCCCTTTTGGCAAGCTCCTCACAGGTGCTACAAACACCATACCTGCGACGGTGGCCGCGTTCCGTTCATAACGTGGTTTTATTATGCCCAACATCCAGCCGAGTTTCACGATAGCGGTGGATGAAAAGGGTCTATCGGAGAATTCAAGCTCCGGGTGTGGACTAATACAATACCTCGCAAGGGGGAATACGTCCGCTGCTTCGCAGGCAGTTTGTAGCACCCGGAGTTTTTTGCGTTCTGCTGACTCCGAAATACAAAAAAACTGCGAGTTTCATCATGTCAGCTATCGTGAGCCTTTCCCGCCCCGGCCTGTGCGCCGGTCGTCTGCCGTTGCAGCTGCTGATTTCCAAGCTCCTCCGTTTTGGGGAGCATACCGCGGCTGCCTCCCTCCAGTCCCTCCCCCTCGCCTATCAGCGTCGCGTGCGCTGGACCTTGTGCGGCACCTTCCTGACCGTGGAGGTGGCGTAATGCGCAAGGAACTCCCCTTCACTCCCCCTGTCCTCAAGTCTCAGGAAACGCTTCGGCAGATGTGCCTTGATCTCGACGACGCCTATTTTCTCGCCATAATGGTTTCCGAGCATCTGCGCCTGTTGAATGACGCGCGCAAGGATTTCGTCGGCTGCGAAGGGATGATCGTCGCCCTCGACGAACTTGCCGCCAATCTGGACAACGTCCGCTCCACCCTCTGCCCAAAGGAGGTGGAGTGATGGCCCTCCGCTCGATTGACCAGCGGTACTGGACGGACCCGTATGTGGAGTCCCTGAGCGCGACCGAAAAGCTCGTCTACATCCACCTGTTTTCCAGCGCCCACACCAACCTCGTGGGCGTGTTTCAGGCGTCCCGGCGCATGATCGCCTTCCAGACCGCCTGCCCCGGCCCGGACGTGGACGCCGCGCTGGAACGCTTCCGGCGGGACGGCAAGGCCATCGTCGACGGCGGCGAGGTGTGGCTGGCCAGCTACATCCGGCACCAGTGCACGTCCTCCCCGAAGATGGTGGCGGCCATGCGCGGCCAGCTCGCCAAGGTCGAATCCGACGCCATCCGCATAGCCATCATCGAACGCTACCCGCACATCATGGAGGCTCCCGGCCCCCGGCCGCCCGTCCAGCGTTGCCTGTTGGATACGGTATCGGTACTCTCCCGATACAAGAGAGAAGAAAAAGAAAAGATATCAGCGGGCGCTGCGCCTGTGGAAGGCGCGCCCGCGAAGGCCCCGGAGAGCAGCCCCGCCCCGCTGGTCGTCTCCGACGAGGTGGCCCGCATCCTTCAGCGGGATTTCCCGGAAGTGGACTATGGCAAGCAGATCGCCAGAGCCCGGAACTGGTGCGTGCTGCGCGGGCAGGCCATCCGAAACGTCCTGCTCTTTCTCCGAAAGTGGTTCGCCAACGCCGCCAAGCCCCCAAAAAACGACAGGCCCCAAACGAGCACCCCGAAACCGGCGCTCCCGGCGCAGCGCCCCTGCCCGCCCGATACGGCGTTCAAGGTGCCCACGGAAGCCGAGCTTGAGGAAAACCGCCTCCGCGGGCTGGCGGTGATGGCCAAATATTGGGGAAAACAGCAAGCGGCCCTCGCCTGATGCGTTTCTATGCCTAGAAAAAACGGCACGCTGAGGGTGTGTCAGCGTGCCGTAGCGATTACTCTGTGTAAGGCTCTTGAGCTCGTTGTTGAAGCTGTTCAACGTCCTCTTTCCGGGCAAGGACATGCATCTTTCGATGACAATTCGGACAGAGGGCAACGGTATTGGACAAACTATCCTCTCCCCCTGCGGAGAGCCATATCACGTGGTGTACTTCCAAATACGGGGAGTGATCTTTCCGTGAAAACGGCGCCGGCTGCTGACACAGTTGGCACACGCCGTTGGCTCTACGCTGGGCGAGCTCACAAACATACGGGTTCCGCTGAAAGGCAACCGTCTTTGTTCTTTGAGAACCCGGTATCTTGGGGGCCGACTGCACACGTTTGCGCAGCTCCGCAACAGACAACTTTTTCGCCTGCTTCGCTTTATGCTGGGCAAGCTGCTCTAAAATAGCTGCCTTGACCGGTGGTGCTGCATTCAGGAGCTTGAGAGGAAAAATCCAGACCTTACGTTCTCTTCCCTCAACATCTTCTTGGATTTCTTGGTAAGGCTGCGCGCTGAGGTGCACTCTTCCTGTGTAGGTGTAGCGCTTTTCTTGGAATACTTCGAAAAGGTAAACGGCAACGCCGTTTTCGTTGGACAGATACAATGTTTTGTTTTGCATAAACGCTAGGCTTTGGTCCCCTATGGTTCCCATGCCTGTATAATGCAATACGTTTCCAATCCATCTATCGTCATAGAGGGATTTTACATGGTTGGAGACCAATACAAGGGATTCCGTCCTCTTTGAGTATCGCATTCCCCCTTGCGGCGAGCACATGAACTTCGCACACAATTGGTCGTTATCAAGCTCATCACCGGGGGTTAATCCTTCAAGAACCATGTCTCCTCCCTCTTACCGAGGCCGGGGTGCCCCGAACGCTCGACAGATTTGTTCTGAACGCATAGAGCCCTTGCCCCATGAACGATTTGGGCAGCAAATCGCGTGAATCCGTTTCATGGCGCCCTCTTTGTGTCCTATATTGGGTACACGTTACCGCTTGAGTCAATCTTTTTTCGCATTTTATTCCCCATATTCCCCACATTCCCCATATTCCCCATATTCGGCACGACACCGCAATTGGAAACGGCTAGATTGCGAGGCTATGAATGCCCGCACCTACCGGGGGTACACCCTCTCCGAAGCGCAGTCCGAGCTGCAAGTCTGGAAGGCCGCCAAGCGTTACGCCGCGGTCGGCAAGAGCTATACCGTCGGCACGCGAAGCCTCACCCGCTATGACCTTGGCGAGATCAACCGCGAGATCGCGTTTTTCTCGGACATCGTCGATACGCTGGGCGGGGCCTCGCGCGGCCCGGTCCGTGTGCAGGGGGTGGTCATCCGATGAGGACGATACGCACCCCCCGCAAGTTTGCCCGCTCCGCGCCCACGGGACAGGCCGAGGCGCGGATGGCTTCCCCCGTGGGCACCGCCAGCCCGATGCCCCGCCCTTCGCGGAACGCCGGGTCGTTCCGGGGCGGCATGTCCGGCTACCGCGTGCCCGGCGTCGCCACCACGGAGAACGCCGCGCAGGAGCGTGCGCTCATCCAGAGCCGTTCCGCCGACCTCACGGCGAACGACTGGGCGGCCTCCAGCGCCGTCAACGCCATCACGACCAACGCCGTGGGGCAGGGATTGCAGCCGCAATCCGATCTCGACTGGGAACGCCTCGGCATCTCAGAACAGGAAGCCTTGGAGCTGCAAGACGCCATCGAACGCGTCTGGGAAGACTGGGTGCCGACGGCTGACGTGCGCGGCATGATGCACTTCGGCGATCTGCAATACCTCGGCCTCCGGTCCATGCTCCGGCAGGGCGAGCTGCTGCATGTCCCGGTCATGGCCTGCGACCCGTTGCGCCCGCTCTCCCTCGCCATCCAGGCCGTCCACCCGACGCGGCTCATGACGCCCTCTGACAAACGCTTTTCCCCCTCCATCCGGGACGGGATTGAGTACGATGCGGCAGGCTCCCCCTCGGCCTACTGGCTCGCCACCCCGCCCCCGGCTTCTCTGGGGAGCTTCGTCTCCCCTTCCAGCCTGACCTCGCGGGACTTCACCCGCATCCCCGCGAGGATCGGGCACCGACCCGGCGTGTTCCATCTGTTCCGCCACCTTGATGAGGAGCAGGAGCGCGGCGTGCCAGTGCTCTCCCCGGGCATGAACCTGTTCCGGCACCTCTCCGACTCCCTCGACAACGAGCTGCTCTCGCAGGTCATCACCTCGAGCCTCACCATGTTCATCGAGCTGGACGAAGGCAACAACATCCTCCCCGACTACGTCCACGCCCGCAGGAAAAGCGCCTCCGAGCCGCCCCGCTACTACCAGAGCGTCGAGTCGGGCACCATCATGTACGGCAACCCCAACGAAAGGCCGCACATGCTCGAAACCTCGAGCCCGTCCCCGAACTTCGAGCAGTTCTGCCGCTTCGTCCTGCGCAGCATGGCCGCCTCCGTGGACATGCCCTACGAGGTCATCGCCAAGGACTTCTCCCAGACCAACTACTCTTCCGCCCGCGCCGCCATGCTTGAGGCGTGGAAGGTCTTCACGCTCTACCGCCAGTGGCTCGTGTCGCACTACTGCCAGCCCATTTTCCAGATGGTCATCGAGGAAGCGTGGCTGCGCGGCAAGCTGCAATTCCCGGCCAAGGCCCCGGACTTTTACGACGCCCCGCGCCTCTATTCCTCCGCGCTGTGGATCGGCCCCGCCCGCGGCTATGTCGACCCCGTCAAAGAAGTCAACGCCGTGTGCAAGGAAATCGACTACGGCCTCAAGACCCGCCGGGAAGCCCTCGCCGAACGCGGGCGCGATCTGGACAGCGTCGTGAAGCAGCGCAAGCGCGAAAGCTCGCTGTTCGCAGACCCCGCCACGGAAAAGGTGCAGTGACATGCATGAATCCCATCCCCTTTTTGCCGAGCTGATGACTGAGCGCCTCTGGGCCATCACGCCCGACGCCCTGTCGTCCCTCGACGCCATGCTTGCCTCCTCCAACGGCAAGGACACCGCACCCGCGCCCCGGGCCGCCGCCACCGCCTCTCATGGCGGCGGCCCCCTCCTCTACGCCGTGCGGGAAGGCGTGGCGATCATCGATATTTCCGGCACCATCCACCGTTACGGCGATCCCGAATGGGACGCCGTCGGCCACGACACCATCAAGCCG
>NZ_JH114231.1:41967-48774 GCF_000224655.1 Bilophila sp. 4_1_30 | reverse complement strand
GCTTCCGGGCAGACTGCCGGAACCCCGGCGCAACAGGCCATCCTCGCCCACCTGACCGCCCAGACGCCCGGCCCCCTCGACACCACCGCCGGGCTCAAGAGCGACGGCATGGCCTCAACCATCGACCGCATCGCGTCCCTGTAAGGAGCCGACCATGCAGGAAATCGCATCGTACAAGCGCCGGGTCTTCCTGAAGGACCACCCCGTGGTCACGCAGCGCATCGTGCTTTCGAGCGCCGGAGCCGCCCAGACCCTGCTCGCCGGAACCGTCATCGCCGCAAAGACCGTCACGGCCACCTCCGCCACGACCGTGGGGGCCTACGCCAAGCCCGGGGAAGGTGAAACCGCCGCCCTGCTCGGCGTGCTGGCCGAAGACGTCGCCATCCCCGCCGAGGGCGACGCCTACGCGCTCGTCTATGTCCACGCCGCCGTCATCGCCTCCGAGCTTATCTGGGACGACGGCGTTTCCGCCGCCGATCAGCAGGCGGCCCTCACCGAACTTCGCAAGGTCGGCGTCTTCGCCGGAGATGCATAAGGAGAAACCAATGGCCGACATCGACTACTTCGATTCCCGCGTCCTCACCGGCGTCATCAACAGGCGTCCGGTCAAATACGATATTTTCGGCAACATGTTCCGCCGTCAGGCTCCGAAGGCCACCGAGCTGTTCGAGCTGCACGTCGTTTCCCGCGGCGTCTCCATGCTCCCCTCCATCACCAACGCCGCCGGGGGCACCATGCGCAGCGGGCGCGAGGGTGCAGCGTTCGCGGTCAAGGCCCCGCGCTTCCGCCCGAAACGCCTGTTCAAAGCCGCCGACCTGCTCAAGCACGCCGGAGGCCAGACGCCCTACGACCTCAACGTGAACCCCGTGGAACGCGCCATCGCCGAAGACATGGACGATCACCGCGCCGACATCGACACTATGGTCGAGATCATGTGCGCGCAGGCCATCGTCCACGGCAAGATCGACCTCTTCGACGCCGTGGAAGGCAAGGTGGTCAAGACGTTCACCGTCGACTTCCGGCGTCCGCAGGCCCACACCGTCGTGCTCGAAGGCGCGGCCCAATGGACCGGCGCGTCGTCCGACCTGCAGGACTCCCTCCAGACCTACGACGAAATGATTCAGGAGGAGGCCAACCTCGGCGCGACCGACCTCTACCTTGGCCGCAAGGCGTGGGCCGCCTTCAGGAAGCACCCCGACGTCCGCGACGACCTTGACCGCAACAACATCAACATCGGCCAGCTCTCCCCGAGCATCCAGAGCAAGTTCAAGGGCATCTGGAACGGCCTGCGCATCTGGCTGGTGACCGGCACCTACAAGGACATCGAAGGCAAGGTCCAATACTACCTCGCGCCCGAATATGCCCTGCTTGCCGCATCCGACGCCGAGAACGTCATGGAGTTCGGCCAGCCGATGGACGTGGACTGCTCCGGCCCCGTGGAAATCTTCTCCAAGCAGTTCAAGCAGGACGACCCCTCCGGCATCTTCACCATCGCCGAGTCCCGCCCCCTGCCGTGGCCCAAACAGCCCGGCGCGACCGTGCTCATCAAGGCGGTGGCGTGATGGACGAGACGGCCAAGGACGTGCGCCTGCACGTCACCCTTGATGACGGCGAGCATCTCTTCCTTCCCGGAGAAGCGGTCACGCTGGACGCGAGGAAAGCCGACGCGCTCATCCGCGAGGGCTACGCCACGCCGCTGCATGCCGCTGCCCCCGTGCCCGCGCAGGCCCCAAAGAAAGGCTCTAAAAAAGAAAACCATATGGCCGACGGCAGTCGCACCGCGTGCGGCTCTTCGAATGAGGAAAGCGCGCAAGCGGAACGTGATTCCGCTTGCATGGATGCGCCCCAAGGAGACGAACAATGAGCGCCGACTTCAACATCGCCTACAACCCTGTCCGCACGTTCGAGGGCGACTGGTGCAACGTCCCCGGCGACAAGGGCGGGGAGACGTATGCGGGCATCGCCCGGGCATTCTTCCCGGATTGGCCGGGCTGGCATTTCATCGACGCGGCCAAGGCGCACCCCTCTTTCCAGCAGGGCAGCCTCGCCTTCTCGCGCCACCTGACCACCCTTCCCAATCTGGAGGACCTCGTCACGGCGTTCTACCGGGTCCAGTGGTGGGACAAGATGGGCCTTGCCCGCTGGCCCCAGCTGGTAGCCAACGAACTGTTCGAACAGGCCGTCAATCTGGGCCGGGGCGGTTCCGGCAAGCTCCTCCAGCGCGTGTGCAACGCCATGAACTACGTCCGGCGCAACGGCAAGGAACAGCGGCTCTTTGACGACCTCGACGAAGACGGGGCCGTGGGGCCGAAGACCGTCAAGGCCCTCGCGCTGGTGCTTGAATACCGCGCCGAAAGGGACGTGGTCCACGCGCTGAATGCCGCGCAGGGCAAGAAATACCTCGACATCGCCGCGGGCAGCTTCTCGCAGCGCAAATTCCTCGCGGGCTGGATGACCCGCGCCGTGTAGGGGGCCATCATGGATTTTTCGGCATTGCTGGATACCCAATCCGGCGTCTTCGCGCAGGGGCTGGCCGCCCTGTCCGGCGTATGCGCGTTTATCTGCGTGTTCCTGCCAGCGCCCACGGAACGGTCCGGCGCGCTCTACCGCCTCGTGTACGGCCTGCTCAACTGGATCGGCTGCAACAAGGGCAAGGCCAAGAACGCCGACGACACGGCCAATGGCGGCAAGTGATGTCTGGGCCGCGCTTGTCCGCATCCTTCAACTGTTCCTTGAAGGTTTTCGGGACTACCGCCGCCAAGCTCGCACTCGCGCTGTGCGCTCTGGCCCTGCTGACCAGTGGCTGCAACGCCGTGGCGGGACGGACAAGCGCCCTGCCCCCGGCTCCGGCGACGCCGGGAGCCCTCGTGACTGACGGATGGGCGTACAGGGAGGCCGGACAATGGAAAACCGTGACCGGGGAATGGGTTCACCTCCCGGATCAGGAGGCCGGGGAGCTGCAACTGTGGATCGAACAGGCAGAGAGCATCTGATCATGAAGTATATCCAGTCGGTTATCATCCCGCTGCTTGTCGCCATCCTTGTCGGCATCGGTTCCTCCGCCGTCACCAGCGCGATCTACATCGGACGGATGGACGAGCGCCTGTCGAGCCTCGAAAACACGCAGGCCCGGCACGAGGGCATGTTCACGACCCTGCGCGACCGCACGGACGACCACGAGCGCCGTCTGGCCAAAACCGAAGCGACGATGGACGCCGTGTCGCTGGACCTGCGTGAAATCAAGGCCGACGTAAAGTCGCTTGTCAGGGGGACTCCATGAACCGGAATTTCTTTGAAGAAGCCCTCGCCTTCGACGTGCGGCATGCCTTCCTGAACCCCGCCGAGTTCGGCACTCCCATGAACGTGGACGGCCTCGACACCGTCGGCATCTGGGATGACGCCGTGGCCCCCGCGGAAGGCCGCTATGAAAGCGCCGTGGAGACGTGGGGCGTGCACCAGCTGCGCCGCACGCTGCAGGTGCCGTCCGCCGGGGAAGGGGCTGTCCCGCTCCCCCGGCCCCGGCAGGACATGCGGATCGACGGCACCCTCTGGACCGTCGGCGATGCCGTGGACCTGCACGGGCTCATCAGGATCAACCTGTACCGCAACGGGAGCTGACATGATTGAAATCAGCATCAGCGATGAAGATTTTTCGCGGGCGTTGCGCCAGCTCAAGAGCGTGCCCTACGGCATCCAGAAGGCCATGTATCCGGCTGTTGCCGAGACGATGCAGCATATCCGAGAGGAGCTTATCCAGTATTTGGCATCAAGTGTTCCTCTGCCGAAAAATGAGTTGAAGAAAGCGGTTAGACGCACTTCAGTTACCAACTCTAGGGATTCTGTCTCCGGCAGTATTTCCGTTCTGAGTAGCGATGGCATTCCACTCATTCACTATGATGTTGAAGAAAAAACACCTACGGCCCACCCCGGGATGCGTCCGTACCAGTGGCCAGATTTTACCTTTGCCTTACGCAAGGGGGAACGACGCACGGGGAGAAGCATCATTAAAGGTATTGGGCTTCCGTTCGTTGCCGTAATGCCTAAAAGCGACCACATGGGTGTGTTTTTTCGAGTTATTTCTAACTCAAATAAAAATGCTGGGGATGTTGTACTCGGTCAATTGTTTGGCCCTTCAGTTCAGTACCATGTAGCAACTCCTGAAGCGGAATCTATGGTCGAGCGTGAATCCGAAGAACGTCTTCCAGTTATTCTGGCTCGTTACGTTCAGCAAACGCTGGCTCTGGAGGCCGCGAAATGAACACGCGCATCCTGCCCGCCCTGAAAGCCTGCCTGACGGACGGCCTCGCCGACCTGCACCTGCTCGGCCAGACCGCCGAGGACGACGCCGTGCAGCCCGTACAAGTCTTTATCGGAGACCTGCCTCCGCCCGAGAATGGCCGGAAACCCTTTCCCTGCGTCATCCTCGTGCCTGTGAGCGGCCACCATGAAGAGAGGGGAGAAACCGCCGTCATCGCGCTCATCTGCTGCGTCTACAACCCGGAACCGGGCGACGCCGAGGGCGCGGAACAGGACTTGGCAATCCTTATGTCCGGCATCACCCGCGTACTCGGGGCCTGCCGGGAAACGCCGCTGGAACGGCGCTTCCAGCTCGTGCCCGATCACCGGGGACGGCTGCTGGCATGGGAAAAGGCCGAAACAAACCCGAAGCCCTTCCTTCAGGCGGCCATGCTGTCGCACTGGACCATGAAGGGCTGGGAATAAAAGGAAAAACTATGGATACGGAAAAGAAGGCGAAAACGACTCCTCCACTCCCTGAAACGCTCATCTACCTCGGACCGACATTCCGCCAGCCTGTACTGCTCATGTACGGCAGTGTGTTCCGGGGAGGCATTCCCAGCCACCTTGGAAAGCTGTTTGCCGATCCTGACGTGAAAGCCTGCTTCCTCCCGCTGGACAAGGCGGGCGAGGCCCTGCGCGGCATGCGGGAAAAGCAAGGCTTCTTCACAACCCACGAGCGCGTCAGGCGCAACCACATCAAGGGGTAACCATGTACAATCACGGCGTCTACTGGGAAGAGACCGCCACCGGCATCGTCGCGCCGGTGCGCGTGGACGTCTCCCTCCCGGTTATCATCGGCACGGCCCCGGTCCACAACCTGCCCGAAGGCACGGAACGGCCCGTCAACAAACCGCTGCTCATCTTCTCGATGGCGGAATTCACGGCCCAGCTCGGCGCGCCCGGCGAGGACGAAACCGGCTTCACCCTGCACGAGGCCGCCAGCGTCTACCTGTCGCGCTACGGGGTGGCCCCCATCGTCTGCATCAACGTCTTTGATCCGGCGAAGCACGCCGCGCCCGCACAGGGGGAAACCCCGACCAAGCCCGACGTCTCCAAGGTCACGAAGGCCGACGTCATCGGCGGCATCGACGCTTCCACCGGAAGCCGCACCGGGCTGGAACTCGTGGAGGAAGTCTTCCCCCGCTTCGGGCTGGTCCCCGGCCAGCTTCTGGCCCCCGGCTTCTCCGACGACCCGGCGGTAGCCGTGGTCCTCGGCGCGAAGGCCGCGAACATCAACGGCCACTTCAAGGCGACCGGCCTTGTCGATGTCCCGGCCAGCGTGGCCCAATATACGGACGTCCCGGCATGGGTGAAGGACAACAACCTTACTGACCCGGCCCTGCAGATCTTCTTCGGCTCGCCGGTCTTCGGCAACGCCGTCGAGCACGGCTCCGTGCATCTGGCCGCCACGGTCGCCAGCCGCGACACCGACAACGAGGGCGTGCCCTACTGGTCGCCGTCCAACCGCCGGATGCTCTGCAACGGCCTGACCCACGCGGGCAGGGAACTGGCCCTCACCCCCTCCGAGGCCGCCTACCTCAACGGACAGGGCATCGTCACCGGGCTCAACTTCACCGGCCAGATGACCGTCTGGGGCAACCGCACCGCCGCCTACCCCGCCGTCACCGACGTGAAGGACACCTTCATCCCCGTGCGCCGCATGTTCAACTACATCGGCAACACGCTGGTGCTGACCGCGTGGCAGTTCACCGACTCGCCCCTGCGCCGCCGGTTCATCGAGCAGATCTGCGACTCGTTCAACCTCTGGCTCAACGGCCTCGCGGCCCGGGAATACATCCTCGGCGGCAAGGTGGCCTTCCTCGCCGGGGAAAACCCGAGCACCGACCTCATCGACGGCACCGCCCGGTTCCACGTCTTCATCGCGCCCCCGCCCCCGGCCCGGGAAATCCGCTTCACGCTGGAATACGACCCGTCCTACCTGACCAACCTCTTCGCCGAGTAAGGAGACGCCATGAACCTTCCCTCCGCAAACGTCATCCCCGACAAGCTCATCAACGCCAAAGTCTATATGGAAGGCAGCTCCGCCCTGCTCGGCGTGGCCGACATCGAGCTGCCGAGCCTCGAATACGTCACCGAGTCCATGAGCGGGCTCGGCATCGCCGGGGAACTGGACACGCCCGTCATCGGGCACTTCAAGGCCATCAGCCTGAAATTGAAATGGAATACGGTGAACGAGAACGCCGTCACCCTGCTCGCGCCGAAAACGCACCAGCTCGACGTCCGGGCCAGCGTGCAGAAGTTCGACGCCGGGAACGGCGAGTTCGGCACCGACGCCGTGAAGCTGGTGGCCCGCACCGTCCCCAAGAAATTCGGCGTCGGCAAGGCCGAACCGGGCAAGAAGATGGATTCGGAAACCGAGCTTGAAGTCAACTACCTCAAGCTCTCGCAGGGCGGCAAGGAACTGGTGGAGATCGACAAGCTGAACTTCATCTGCACCATCGCCGGAACCGACTACCTCGCCCAAGTCCGCGGCGACCTCGGCATGGA
>NZ_JH114231.1:38681-41523 GCF_000224655.1 Bilophila sp. 4_1_30 | reverse complement strand
GGCTGACCCGGTGGCCCCTGCGGGACGTGCTGACGCTGACGCCTGACGAAGCCGAGGCTTGGCTGGACACGGCCTGCGAGCTGGAAAAACGGCTCTCCGCCTAGCGTGCCCCTTTCATCAGATGTAGGACGACCAGCAGCACAAAGGCCGTGACCAGCCCGGCGTCCAGCGCCGCCGTCCATGTCGGGGCGTCGAAGAACCACTTTCGGGCGCAGGTCACGGCGGCGGCCACGGGAATCACCCACGGGAAGGGCCGCACGGCCTTTCCCGCGTACACAAGGGCCATGAAGCAGAGCCCGGCAAAAACGCCGTGCCCCGCCGCCTCCGGCCAGCTCGCGGTGTCGAGGAACCACTTGTCGATACAGGCGGCTATGGCCGCAACGGGAACAAACAGCGGCCACCAGCTCGCATACTGTTTGGCCATCAACTCTTGGTAGGTTTTCATGAGCACTTCTTTTGGCGTGACGTTTGCTGTGGGGGCTGCGGTAGGGGCCTCCGTCGCTTCCGCCTTTACCACGGTTTCCTCCCGCGTCAAAGGGCTCAAGTCTGATCTCAAGGGCCTACAGACCGTTTCCCAAAAATCAGGGGCACTGGTTAAAGCCAGCGCGGAACTTGAAGCGGCTCGTGCCCGTCTCAATGCTGGACCGCTCCTCCCCGAGACCAGAACCAAGCTGACCGGACAAGTGCAAGCCTCCGAGCGGGCTTTCAAAAGCGCGGAGCGGGCGGCAAAAAAATACGGCGTCACCGTCGAGAACATGGCGAAGGCACAATCCGAAACGGCAGCGGCCATCGGGCGTACCGAAGCCGCTCTCGGACGCCAACAGAAAATGCTGGCCAACCAAGCCAAACGGCAAGAGTACCACGGACAGATCATGGGGACGGTGGCCACAGCCGCCGCGGTGGTCGCCCCGGTCAAGCTCGCCATCGACTACGAAAGCAACTGGGCCGACCTCAAAAAGGTGGCCAATTTTGCCAAGGATGACGACGAAAAACGGATTAAGCAGGACATCTTCTCCGTTTCGGAACGGACGGGGCTCGGCCCGAACGAAGTCACCAAGATAGCCGCCGCTGCCGAGGCTGGTGTGGCCAACGATGCGGACGGTAATCTTGATCCCGAAAAAATAAAGAGATTCCTCAACGACGCCGCCGAAATGTCCGTAGCTTACGGCATCACCGCCGAGGAAGCCGGGGAGCGCCTCGCTACCTACCAGTCGCGCATGGAACTCACGGCGGAGCAGACCCGCGGCATGGGCGATGCCATGAACTATGTGGCCTCAAAAATGAACGCCACAGCTGCGGACACATCCTCCGTCGTCGCCCGGATGGGCGCGGTGGGAAAAATGGCGGGGTTTTCCGAAAAGTCCATCGTAGGCTTGGCCGCCGCAATGGTTTCAACCTCGGAAAACAAGGAAACCGCCGGGACGGCCATGAAGAACTTCCTGCTGACCTTGAGCCAAGGCAACGCCATGACCAAGGCTCAGAAAGAGACCATGAAGCAGTTGGGGTTTCGCAATGTCGGAGCCATCGCGGAAGGCATGAAAAAAGGCGGCAAGGAAGCGGAAAACACCCTGCTCACGGTACTCGGAGCCATCAAGAAAATGCCCGAAGCGGAACAGGCTGGCATCGCCAAGGAACTGTTCGGTACGGAATCGCTCGCCTCATTGGCCCCGCTCATCAACAATCCCAACAAACTGCGTGAGATTTTCGCGCTGGCCAACTCCGAAGAAGCCAAAGGCTCCCAGCTCGCCGAGTTCAAAACCCGCTCGGAGACGACGCAGGGCGCTCTGGATCGGCTGGCGGCCTCCGGGCAAATCCTCGCCATCACCATCGGCAGCGTGCTCCTGCCGCCCCTTGCCTCAGCCGCAGAGTTTGCCACCTCCGTCATCAAGCCTGTCCGGGCCTTGGCGGAAGCGTTTCCCGGCGTCACACGGGGGGTCATGTTCGTCGGCATCGCGCTGGTTGGGCTCAAGGTATCCGCGCTGGCGGGCGGCTACGCGGCGACCATCCTCTCGGACGGCTGGCAGATCGCCAAGGGCATCTTCGCCGCACTGCGCCCGTCCGTCATCGCGGCAACCGTGGCGCAAAAGGCCCACGCGGCGGTCGCTCTGGCCAGCGCCGCCAAAATCAAGATCATCACCGCCGCGCAGTGGCTCTGGAACGCGGCGCTCACGGCCAATCCCATCGGGCTGATCATCGTGGGCATCGCTGCGCTCGGAGCGGGGCTCGTCTGGGCCTACAACAAATTCGAAGGATTCCGGGCCGTCGTGGACACCGTCTGGACCGGTTTGAAAACCGTGTGCCCCATCCTTGAACTGGTTGAAGCCGCGTTTACCGGCACACTGACGTTCATCTCTGACCTCTGGAACGGTATGTCGCTGTACGATGCCGGAGCCAAGCTCATCGACACGCTGGTGGAGGGCGTCAAGGCGATGGCCATGAAGCCCGTTGAGACAGTCAAGGGCATCTACAAGGATATCAAGGGCGCATTCGGATTCGGAGACGACGAAGAGCCGCAATCCGCCAAGGCCGCTGTGGAAGGGGCCAAGGCGGCCTATCCCGGCAAGGACACCGCCTCCAAGCAAGAAAACGGGTTCTGGGAAGGCGTGGGAGATTTCTTCACGTTCGGCTCCAATCCCGAACAGGCCGCGCTCCAGCCCGCAGCCGCAGGGAAACCCTTCATCGGGCCGACGAAACCCGCCCTCTCCGAAGCCGCCGCCAAACCGGCACAAGCCAAACTCCCCGGGCAGACCCGGACAGCCCCCGCCTCTTCCCGCATCCCGGAATATGCCGCGTCGTGGGGAGGCACGAAGGACGCCTCCCGCCGGGAACACGGCGTCCCCGT
>NZ_JH114231.1:33816-38311 GCF_000224655.1 Bilophila sp. 4_1_30 | reverse complement strand
TGAACTTTTCCATGCCCGTCACCCTCAACGGCATCCCCGCCGCGGACATGGGCGACGCGCTGCTGCGCAGCATCGACAGCCGCGCTGCCGCCATTGAGGAACGGATTGCCCGCATGCTCGGCAACATCGTCGGAGATCAGAGGAGACTCGCCTATGGCAACTGAGTACATAACGCAACAAGGCGACTGCTGGGACGCCATCGCTCTCCGGCTGTGGGGCGACGAGCACCTCATGGACAGGCTCATCGCCGCCAACATCGAACACATGGATATGCTTGAGTTCCCCGCCGGGGTCCGGCTGAACATACCCGACGGCGTCAAAAAACCGGAAATCAACATGGAGCTTCCGCCGTGGATGTAAACAACGGGAAACAAGAGCAGGAGCACGCCCGGCGCGTGAGGCTCGCCGTCACCATCGGCGGCCATGACGCCACGGACGCGCTCGCCCCCTCGCTCCTGTCCGCAACCTACACCGACAACGCCGCGGGCAAGGCCGACGAAGTACGCCTCGATCTGCACGACCGGGACGGCAAGTGGCTCGGGGAATGGGCTCCCAAGAAAGGGACCGAGGTGTCCATGCGTATCCTGTGCACGGACTGGTTCGGCCCCGGTCAGGACGCCTCCCTGAACTGCGGCTCGTTCAAGGTCGATGAGGTGGAATATTCCGGCCCGCCGACCAAGGTCAGCATCAAGGCCGTGTCCGCCGCGCTCACGGACGGGCTGCGGGAAACGAAAAAAACGCAGGCATGGGAAGGCTATTCCCTGCAGGCCGTGGCCGGGGAAATCGCCCAGCGCAACGGGCTTGAGCTGCTCTACAACGCCGATGCCTTCCCGTTCAACCGGCAGGACCAGCGCGAGGAATCCGACCTGCCCTTCCTGCAGCGGCTGGCCTCCGCCCGGGGGGTGAACGTCAAGGTCCATGACGGCAGGCTCGTCTGCGAGGCCGCGAAACGCGGTGACGCCCGCGCAGCCGCCGTCGCCATCTCCAGAACCGGAGGGCAGTTTTCGCCGTCGCGGTGGTCGTTCAAGGAAAAATCGGAAGGGACGGCCTACAGCGGCTGCGACGTCCAGTACATGGACCCGGAATCAGGGGAAATGCACTCCTATTCCTTCGGCGAGCCCGGCGCTGACGGGCAACGGGAAAAAATAACGCTCATCAACCAGAAGGTCGAGTCGAAGGCCGAAGCGGAAACCTTCGCCCAAAGCGCCCTGCGGAACAAAAACGAAGCCGAAAACACCGGCTCGCTCGACATCATGGGGCACCCCGGCGTGGTGGCCGGGTGCACGCTGACGCTGGACGGTTTCGGGACATTCGACGGCAAGTATTTCGTCACCACGGCAACCCACAGAATCGAAGGCCAATACACGACCGGCGTGGAACTGCGCCGGACGCTGGACTATTGAGGGCAACATGAGCGGATTCGACTACGCGCAACAGGAACGGCGGATCGCGTCGCTGGAAAGCAACCGGGGCGCATCCCTGCGTTTCGGCACCGTGACCGGGGTGGATACGGCGACGGGGACGGCCCGCGTCCAGCTCCCGGACGGGGACGGCATGGTGACCATGCCCCTGCGCGTCCTTGGGCGACGCACGCTGAAGGACAAGGCGCAGGCCCTGCCCGACATCGGGGAACCCGTGGCCTGCCTGTTCTCCGGGCAAGGGCTGGAACAGGGCGTCATCCTCGGCGCGCATTACACGGCGAAGACGCCTTCCCCCAACCAAGAGGCGCAGGTCGACTACGTCCGCTACGAGGACGGCACGGAACTCTGGTACGACCGCAAGGGCCACAAGCTGACCGCCAAGGTCATGGGCGACGCGGACATCGAAACCGAAGGCGGCATCACGGCCACGGCCAAAAAAGCCATCGTCACCGAATCCAAGACCGGCATCACCCTGCGCGCCCCCCATATCCGGCTGGAAGGCAACCTCTCCCAGCAAGGCTACGCGGGCGGGGCGGCCTCAAGCATCCTGTGCGGCAACCAGACCATCTGCAACGGCTCCCTGTCCGTTCCGGGCGGGGACGTGAGCGCCGGGGACGTTTCCCTGCGCGGGCACCAGCACGAGGGCGTGGAGAGCGGCCCGGACACCAGCGGAAAGCCCGAGGGTGGAGGAAGTTCCGGCACAACCGACGATAACGGAAGCGGCTTCTGGGAACTCATGTTCGATATCGTGCAAAACAGTTTACCTGAGCCGCTTACCCCTATGGAAAAACTTCTACTCTGCCTACCGGAAATCGCAGAGGCCGAGGCGGAAGATTGTTGGACGGAAGATAATAAAAAAGGCTGGCTGTATCTGCGGGATATGTTCCATAAATGGTTCGGTGGTAGAGCGAATGATGATGCATATAAAAGCACAGAGCCGTTCTTAGTTGATATGAACTGGATACTTTCATATCAACGGGCCCAAACAGCTTACGACGCACTCATTATGAGCGATCAACTTTTCAGTCCCAAGGCGCTGGATACCCTAGCTCATGTTCTTCATAAAGATGGTTTGCTTACCAACATACCCACGTCTTTTGATTACACCATAACCCAGTGGGATAAATGGAAAGCTAGTTATTTTCAGCAAGTAACCGTTTATGGGTTTGCTGACCTTTCCTCTGACGGACTCATGGCCGCAATGGGCAATTTTACATTCCGCACCCTCGCAGCAGGAGATGTAAAACCCTTGCCGGAAGGCGGGCATAGGATAACTATACGTAAAGTAGCCATTATCGTATGGGACTCTTTTAATTTCGATGGTGAATACGATCTTAAGTATTGGAGCTGCAAAGAAAAGGCTTTTTCTGTAACAGGTGGCGATGCCACTAGTTCTTATTTTCATGTAACAAATGGTTCCTTTCAGGAGTTCCGCAAAAAATATGGACTGGGAGAAGATTTCCTTGTCCTTTCTCAACCAAAGATTGTTGATAACATCGGGATCATGATTTATGATACGCAACTATGACAGGAACAACACGTCTCCCATATCACTGGCGGCCCTTGGCCATCATTGCCTGTTGCTTGCTTGCCGCAAGCTACGTCATCCCAGCGGCAATAGAGAGCCCCAAAATGCTTTTGTACCCGTGGAAATGGCCTCTGCTACTCCAAACGTACGCAGAACTCTGGTTTTTCCACTGGGAAACGGCCATTGCTTGGCTTATCCTGCATGCGGGACTCGCGGCATGCGTAATAGGCTGGATACGGACGCGGGAAGCACGTTTCGTTTTTTTGTTGCCATGCTTCGCCTTTTTGTGTGGTCCCTTAGTGGCAATCGGGATACACGCGGTTCTGTACTCCCCCATCCCTGTATAATCTCACCCCCCAAAACAGTACTTCCCGGCGTAGACTGCCCCACCCCTCTTCCCATCCTCTCTTCTCAACCCTGCCTCTCCGATAGAGCTTCCTCCTCCCACGCCTTCCGCGCCGGGGGCCTCCGCTTGCATCCTGTATCCTTCCCGGAGGCTTTATGCGCGTAGGCACCCTCGGCAACGTCGTCTTTGAAGTGTCCGACACGCGGGTGTTCACCCCGTCGCAGGTCACCCGGGAACGCAAGGCCCGCATCGAGGAGCATCAGGTGCAGGGCGCGCTCCCCTGCGTCGAATTCATCGCCCCTGAGCTGGGGACCTTCTCCATTTCCATGACCCTCAGCGCCGCCCTCGGCGTCAATCCCATGCGGGAAGCAGACAGCCTCGGGGCCATGTGCAAGCGCGGCGAGGTCAACCGGCTCATCCTCGGGGGGCTCAACTGGGGCAAGGTCATCATCGAAAGCGTGACGCAGGACTGGCGCAACAGCGGCCCCGGCGGCGTCCACACCATCGGCCTGACGCTGGCCCTGAAGGAGTACCACTGATGCCCGTCGTCGACATGCGCGAGGCGGCCCCGCTCGTCATCGGGGCCACGGGGCTGGACGCCGTTGTCCAGAACATCCGGATGATCCTGACCACGTTCGCCTACTCCGTCCCGCTGGACCGGCGTTTCGCCTCGCACGGCGGCGCTATCGACGCCCCGGCCCCGGTGATGGCCGCGCTCCGGATCGCGGAACTGACGGACGCCATCGAAGAAAAGGAACCCCGCGCCGAGGTGGTGAGCATCCGGCTTTTGCGGGCCGAAACCCTCGACGGGCAACTCCGGCCCGTCGTGACCTTCAAGCTCAGGGAAGGGGTGACATTGTGAGCCTGCTTGACGACTTCACCGCCGTGGATTTTTCGGAACTGACGCCCTCCGGCATCGAGGAGATGGTCATCACCGCCTACGAGGAAGCCTCGGGCCAGACCGTCTATCCCGGCGACCCGGTGCGGCTGTTCCTCCAGTCCAACGCCTACATCATCAGCCTGCTGGCGGCCTTCATCAACGAAACCGGGAACCAGCAGTATCTGGCCCACGCCCGGGGGCCGCATCAGGACCTCATCGGCGCGCTGGTGGACACGGCCCGGCTGCCCGCCAGCCCGTCCCGCACCGTGCTGCGGTTCAGCACGGCGGAAACGCTGGGCTGGCCCGTGCTCATCCCGCAA
>NZ_JH114231.1:32279-33121 GCF_000224655.1 Bilophila sp. 4_1_30 | reverse complement strand
CCACGGACGAGACGGCAACCATCCCCGCCGGGGAACGCTCCGTGGACGTGGCGGCAACCTGCCTGCGGGCCGGGGCACACGCCAACGGGCTGGTCCCCGGCCAGATCAACAGGCTGGTCGACCCGCTGGCCTATGTGGACGCCGTACGCAACACCGAAACCACCCGCCTCGGGGCCGACGTCGAGGACGACGCCAGCTACCGCGCCCGCATCCGGCTTGCCCCGGAACGCTTTTCCGTGGCCGGGCCTTCCGGCTCCTACCGCTACCACGCCCTGTCCGCCCATCAGGGCATCGCCGACGTTGCCGTATACGCGCCCGTGCCCGGAACCGTGGACGTGCGCCCGGTCATGGACGGCGGCGAACTGCCCCCGGAAAGCGTATTGGAGCTGGTGCGGGAACGCCTGAGCGCCGACGGCGTGCGCCCGCTTACCGACACGGTCATCGTGGCCGCGCCTGAGCCCGTCGAGTACGCCGTCTCCGGCGGCTGGTGGCTACACCGCGACAACGGCCCGCTGGCCGCCAGCGTGACGAAAAAAGTTGAAGCGGCACTTGAAGAATACCGGGTGTGGCAGCGCAGCGCCCCGGGCCGCGACATCAACCCCACCCGGCTCGTCAGCCTGCTCGAACGCGCCGGGGCCAAGCGCGTGGAACTGGAAAGCCCACGCTACCAAAAACTGGAACAGCGCCAGATCGCCCGCGAAACGTCCCTCGACCTGCAATTCATGGGGATTGAAGATGACTAAGCGCACCCTTTCTTGCCGGGCAGACACCGTAAAGCCCACGGCAGCCGCGAGCCGTGGCGGGCGGCCCCATGATTAGGCTCGGAGACCCGCAGGTCCGGG
>NZ_JH114231.1:27784-30909 GCF_000224655.1 Bilophila sp. 4_1_30 | reverse complement strand
CGTCATCCCCGTGGCCACCGGCTCCGAGGGCGCGGTGCAGGAGGCCCGCTACCGGCTCGTGACGGAACCGACCCCCTACCTCTACGTCCAGACGGCCTACGCCTACAGTGACGCCTCCAACGCGATCATCAGGGAAATGGGGCTGTTCATGGACACCGAGTTCGTCGAGGGCCTGCCCGAGGGCCAGCGCTACTTCACGCCCGCCGACCTCAAAAGCCCCGGCCTGCTGCTGGCGGCGCAGATCATCCTGCCGCGCATCAACCGCAGCCCTTCCGTCCGCCAGACCGTCGAGTTCGTCCTCCCGATCTAGGGCCATTCCCGCCCCCGCGACACCGTTTCGGTCCCCCCTTTACGCCATCAGCCAGCCGCCGCCCGCGCCGCGTTCCGAGCCCCTTTCCGGGGGCCGGGTCTCGGCACCGTACCCTGCGGCCCCTAGGAGGCTTTCATGCCCAACATGCCCGACAGCTATTACGACAACTTCAACGCATCGAAAAATTACGAGAAAATCCTCTACCGCGACGGCTACACGCTGCAAGGCGCGGAGCTGAACGAGGCGCAGTCCGCCGCCATGCACCGCCTGCAGGGTGTGGCCGACGCGCTGTTCAAGGACGGCGACATCATCCGCGACGCCGGGATCATCGTGAACAAGGAGACCGGCGAAGTCCGGGCCCAGTCCGGGGCCGTCTATCTCCGGGGCGCGGTACGCGGCGTGCCCGAGGCCACCTTCACCATCCCCGTGGTCGGCACCGTGGCTGTGGGCATCCGGCTCACGCAGCGCGTGGTGTCCGAGCTTGACGATCCCACGCTGTACAACCCCGCCATCGGCTCGCGCGGCGAAGGCGAACCGGGCGCGTGGCGGCTTCAGGCCAATGCCGCGTGGGGCTTTGACGGCGACAACGGCGACGGGGAATTCTACGTCGTCTATACCGTGGACGACGGTGAACTGCGGGCCAAGGAAGCCCCGCCCACGCTGGACACGTTCACCCAGAGCATCGCCAAGTACGACCGCGATTCCACGGCGGGCGGCTCGTACATCGTGGACGGCCTGACCGTGCTTATGGCCGGGGACGACGCCGACGGGCATCAGGTCTACACGGTTTCGGAAGGCCGCGCCCGCGTCAACGGCTACGGCGTGGACATGCCCACCTCCCGCCGCCTGACCTACACCGCCGTGCCCGACCTGCGCCGCATCGATACGGAAGTGCATACCGCCGACGCCGCATCCACGCAGTCCGGCGGGCAGCGCATCACGGTTGCCCATCCCCCGCTGCACGACGTCGAGGCCGTGCGCATCACCACGCGCAAGACCGTCAGCGTGGTGCACGGCAGCTACTCCGGGGCCGCCGACACCCTGCCGGATACCTCCATCGTCTCCATCGTCGAGTGCCGTCAGGGTGATACCGTGTATGCGGCGGGCGCGGACTACAAAAAGAACGGCGACACCGTGGACTGGTCCCCCACGGGCAACGAGCCCGCCACCGGCTCGACCTATTCCTGCACCTACGAGTGCGTGACCAGCGCCGAACCCAAGGGGCTGGACGCCGACGGCTTCCGCATTGAAGGCGCGTCCAGCGGCACCTCCATCCTCATCACCTACCGGCAGGCCCTGCCCCGCCTCGACCGGCTGGCGCTGAATCAGGAAGGGCAGTTCGTCTGGCTGCAGGGCGTGGCCTCGGAAAGCAACCCGCGCAGCCCCAGCCTGCCCGCGTCGCTCCTGCCCATCGCCACCGTCGCCCAGACATGGCGCGACACCCGCAGCGTGCGCTCCGACGGCGTGCGCGTGGTCCCCTTCTCGGAAATCGAAACCATCAACCGCCGCATCGACGCGGTGCAGCAGGAAGTCGCCCGGCAGCGCCTCGAGGCCGACGTGTTCACCCGCGAGTCCGGGGCACGGGCGGGCATCTTCGTCGACCCGCTGCTGAACGACGACATGCGCGATCAGGGGCTTTCCCAGACCGCCGCCGTGGTCAATGGCGTCCTGACCCTGCCCATCGAAGCCACGGCAACGGCCCTGCCCAACGACGTGGCCGCGCCCACGGCCAACCCTTGGACGCCGTCCCCCCTGCTGGCCCAGCCCCTGCGCACCGGCTCCATGAAGGTCAACCCGTACATGGCCTTTGACCCGCTCCCCGGGAGCGCGAGCCTGAACCCCGCCTTGGACCGCTGGACCGAAACCCAGACCAACTGGACCAGCGCCATCACCCAACGGTTCGACGTCTCCCGCGACGGCTATTTCCACATCGTGGTGGACCGCCAGACCTCGACGGCGACCGAAACGGTGGGCTCCACGACCTCCCAGCTGGAATACCTGCGGGAAATCGACGTAGCCTACCACATTGAAGGGTTCGGCTCGGGCGAACAGCTTGCCTCGGCCACGTTCGACGGCATCGCGCTGGCCGTTTCCGGCACCGCGGACGGCAACGGCACGCTGGACGGTTCGTTCCGCATCCCGGCCAAAGTCCCCTCCGGGGCCAAGGCCGTAACCTTTACGGGCAAGGGCGGCTCGCGGGCCTCGGCGGTCTTCGTCGGGCAGGGGCAGCTTACGGTCAACACCCTGCGGCAGGTGAACACCATCACCACCATCTGGGTGGACCCGCTGGCCCAGACCTTTGTGCTGGACAAGGCCACCCAGCTTGCCGGGGTCGATCTGTGGTTCACGGCGAAAGGCGGCGACGCCCGCCTGCAGATCCGCGACGTGGCCAACGGCGTGCCCTCCCGCACGGTGCTCGCCGAGGCCCATATCCCAGCCTCTTCCATCGTCGTCTCCGGCGGCGGCCACACCCGCGTGCTCCTGCCCTCGCCGCTCTCGCTGGCGGCGGGTACCGAATACGCCTTCGTGGTGCTCTGCGACGACGCGGAGACGGCCCTTTCCGTAGCCGAACTCGGCAAGTTCGACGCCACCGCGCAACAGTGGGTCGTCAGCCAGCCCTATCAGGTCGGCGTGCTGCTTTCCTCCAGCAACGCCAGCACATGGACGGCCCATCAGGACCGCGACCTGACCTTCCGGCTGCTGGAGGCGTCCTTCAGCGGCGCGTCGAGCCAGCAGGAACTCGGCTCGGTATCCGTCGCCGGGGCCACCGACCTGCTGCTCCTCTCCCTCTCCGAGACGCCGAACGCCGACACCC
>NZ_JH114231.1:24277-26001 GCF_000224655.1 Bilophila sp. 4_1_30 | reverse complement strand
GAGAGAGAGAGAGACGGTTCCTAGCTTGGTGGGCCGTTGGGGGGTGCGCTGATGGCACTCCCGCAGCTCCTGAACCGGCTTGAAGAAGCCGTCCCTACGGGCTTCATCGGCATGTGGTCCGGCTCCGCAAGCACCATCCCCACGGGGTGGGCGCTGTGCGACGGCACCAACGGCACCCCCAACCTGACCGACCGTTTCATCCTCGGGGCGGGGAAAGCCTATCAGCCCGGCGCAACCGGCGGCACGGCAACGGCTACCCCCAGCGTCGCCGCCGGAAGCGCCAAAACAGGCGTCAGCCTCACTACCGCCGCTCCCGGAGGGACTGCCGGAAACGCCGGAACCGGGATTGCCATATGGAACTGCGCACTGAACATCTGGACCGGAGCCGCAGGGACCGGGATCGGTATTCAGGGTTCGACGCTGGATGGGAATACGTTGCCGAGTCACCAGCACGCTCAGTACCAACCGCAAGCTTTCAGAGACGCCGCATGGTCTGAAGGCGGAGTCCAGTTTTTTAGAGACCCTGCATGGGTAGGTGCTGGAGCAACTGGCAACTCGTGGGCACACGGCCACGGCGTTTCCGACCCCGGCCATGCCCATGCGGTCGGCTCATCCGAGCACAGCCACGGCATCACCGACAACGGCCATACGCACGCGGTCACGACCGCTGCGCACGGGCACACCGTCACCGACGGCGGGCACACTCACGCGCTCACGGCGCAAGCCATGAACACCCTACCTCCCTACTACGCCTTGTGCTTCATCATGAAACTCTAGCCAGACTAGAAAGGATATTCTCCATGAAACAGCATGTCATCGTCGTCCCGTCCGACCGCCTCATCATCGTTGACGGCACCCCGCTGCAGTTCGACTTCCCCGCCCCTGAAAAGCTGCATGCCATCCAGTGGCATAATGGTACGGGCGAAATGGAATGGAGGGATGATATCAACCACCCCTTGACCCCTGCCGATTATGCGGAAGACGTCGCTCCATTTGTGGAACTGTGGGAAGCGGAAAAGGCCCGGCTTGAGGAAGAGGCCGCGGCAGCCGAGGCCGCCCGCCTTGCCGAATACAACAGTGTTGAAGCCACCCGGGGCAGGAAAGAGGAAGAGCTGGCCAATGCCTTTACAAAGGCGACCGCCACGGCCCATCTGACCTGTTCACTGGGCTTCGACATCGACGCCAATGATGCGGCTAACCGCAATGTCTCCGGGCTTGTCACGCTTATGGAAGCCGAAGGCGCGCCGGAAAACCTACAGTTCTGTGACTACAACAATGAAATCCATACGGTCACACTGACGGATCTGCACGTCATGCAGCAGGAAATCATCGCGAACGGCTCCGCACTTTATGCCCGCAAATGGGCTCTCAGGGATGCAATCAATATTGCCGCTACGACCGAGGAGCTGAACGCCATCACAATCTCTTTCTAGCACAGCATGAACTACTGGAAAAACCTGCTCATCGCTGTTGACCAGCTCGTCAATGCGCTCATCGGCGGCTGGCCGGACGAAACACTGTCCAGCCGAGCCTACCGGATGGCGGCAGACGGAAACCCGTGGGCGATGTACGCCATCGACGGGCTGGCCAACCTGTTTGGCGATGAGAACCACTGTGAAACGTCATTCAAATCCGAAAGGCTGCGCCTGCAGGCACCGCCTGAAACGAGGTAACCCCATGAGAGAGAGAGAGAGAGAGAGAGAGAGAGAGAGAGAGAGAGAGAG
>NZ_JH114231.1:9478-24174 GCF_000224655.1 Bilophila sp. 4_1_30 | reverse complement strand
GAGAGAGAGAGAGACGGTTCCTAGCTTGGCGGGCCGTTGGGGGGGTGCGCTGATGGCACTTCCCAACATCCTCCAGATCATCGAACGGCTCAGGCTCTACCTTGTCCCCGGCGGCTTCATCGGCATGTGGTCCGGCTCGGCTGAAACCATCCCCACGGGCTGGGCCTTGTGCGACGGCACCAACGGCACACCCGATTTGACCGAACGCTTCATCCTCGGGGCGGGGAAAGGGGACACGCCCGGCACAACCGGCGGTACGGCAACGGCTACCCCCAGCGTCGCCGCCGGAAGCGCCAAAACGGGGATCGGCCTTGGCACCGCAGCACCCGGCGGCACGGCGGGAAGTTCAGGAACCGGAATCGCTGTTCAAGGCGCTGCCCTCTCCATCTGGACAGGAGCCGCGGGAACCGGAATCGGCATTCAGTATACGACGCTGGATGGGAACACGCTGCCCTATCACAATCATATGGTTCTCGAATATGCTGGTGTTTCTGGAGAAAACCAAAATCATATTCAAGGGAGCACCAATGGAGGTTCAGGGAACTTTACGTCCTATTCTGGTGCCTCATGGGGTCATATTCACGGCGTCTCCGACCCCGGCCACGCCCACGCCGTCGGCTCGAACGCGCATGGTCACGGCATCACCGACAACGGCCACACGCACACGGTCACGACCGCCGCGCACGGACACGCCGTTACCGACGGCGGGCACACCCACACGCTTACGGCTCAGGCCCTCAGCACCCTGCCGCCCTATTATGCCCTATGCTTCATCATGAAGCTGTAATCGGGCGTGTCTCACTAATACAAAAAAAATGAATAATATCAGCAAGAAAAGACTTGAAACCACCTAAGAAAAGAGCGATCACACAGTCACGGAAAGAGGTTATCAAATAAAAATAAACATATAGGAGAACATACCATGCCGACTGTGTACTTCATCACCGGCTCGCAGAATACCGTCGCCACGTCGCTCATGAAGGGACTTCTTCAGCTCCGGTTCCCGGAGATGACCCTGCTGCTGCAGACCGCAAGTGAGCGGGAAGCAGTCTATGAAATGAAGGCACGCTGCGAACAGTCTGATGTCGTCATGCTGGTCGGCACCCCTGACCCCATCGATCAATTCTGTCTTGGCGTTGCCGAGTCCATGAGCTGCAAACTGCTCTGCGCGGGCCTGCCTGCGGACAAGACATACCGGGCACTCTGGCAGACAGTAGACACAGTTATCCCGGAAGACCACGACGTCGCCGCAGAGACCATCCGGCAGCTTGAGGCGTGGATGTAATGAAAGGGCTCCCTTCGGGGAGCCTCTTTTCAAATAAAATCGAATAAATACGAGAGAAAATGCTTGCAATCCATCCCTGAAAGAGGGATCACGTACCCACAGGAACAAATAAAACAAACAATATCGAGGTATTAAATGTTTGACATAGCTGATGCCCTGAAAAATTTCTGCGCAGAACATGACGGCCAAATGAACTTTTATCCCGGCTATTCCGGACGTAGCATGTATGGCAAAAAATGCCCCGCCATAGTTGTTAATGACGATGCTCAACCCTTCGATATCGCACTCGCGTTGGCCGGTTTTTTGGGCGAAACAGAAGAAGTTGATCCTTACACCATTCACGAATTTTTGGGAGGAAGCCAGATGGACTCTATGGGGCTCGGCTATGTCCTCTACTTCCCGGATGCAAGCTGACGGAATAAGGCCCGCGTGGACGTTGATGTCCGGGCGGGCCTTATAAAAAAACAATAAAATCAGCAACAAAAGACTTGCAATCAACCCCGCAAAGAGCGAACACACAACCACGGCGAGAGTGTAACGCTAGTAAAAACAAGGGGTTAAAAATGAATCGCAAGTTCGGCATTGAAATGGAAATCGTGGGTATCGACCGCCAGACCGCGCTCCGTGCGCTCCGCGCCATCAGCATCTCTGTCCAGAACGAAGACTATAATCACAACACACGTGGGTATTGGAAGCTGGTCAGCGATTCCAGCGTGCGTGGCGGGTTCGAAGTCGTCAGCCCCGTTCTGCACGGCGAGGCTGGCCTCGAGGAGGCGCGTGCTGTGGCTACCGCGCTGGATGACGCAGGAGCGACGGCAAACCGCAGCTGTGGACTCCATGTCCATTTCGACGCCCGAGACCTGACCGCTGGCGACATCCACACCATCGTGCGCCGCTATGCCAGACACGAAGCTGAAATTGACGCATTCATGCCGCAAAGCCGCAGGGGCAGCACCAATACATACTGCCGTTCGGTATCCGACTTTCTCGATGCCCGCTTCGAAAGCGCCAGAACCATCGAAGAAATGGTCCGTGCACAGTCTGGTCGCTATTTCAAGGTGAATTTGCAGTCTTTTCCCAGATATGGCACCGTTGAATTCAGGCAGCATTCTGGAACCGTAAGTGCCGCGAAGGTGACGAGCTGGGTGCGTTTCCTTGGGGAATTCATTGAAGCCTGCAAGACTCCGAACACTCCGGCAGCAGCTCCGGTCATCGAATACCCCGGATTGCGTGGGGTACAGGCCGAACTTGCTGGCATGTTTACGGAAAGCCAGGTTGTAATACTGGATGCGATGTGCGAACGCTTTGGCTGGCTACCTCATACCGGACGAGCTGCGATTACCCGACTGCGCCGTGTCGGACTGCAGATTTCTCCGGTCACTGTTGACGGCCGTCCCGCCTATCGCCTTGACAGCGGACTCGCCAATCGTCCCGCTCCGCAGACCGAATCACTCTGGACCGGGATCAGCGAAGGTGTCGTCCGTTTTTACCGCAACCGTACCGCCGTCCTCGCGGCCGTCGTCTAGGAGAACCATGCGATTCAAAACAATGGATGGAATGCAGCTGGAGGCCGAGAGCTTCCAGCTGCTGGCGGAGGCACTCTGGAAGTCCACCTTTGATCCCGATCCGACCATCGAAGAATGGATGCGCAGCTCGGCAAAGCGGGCAGCGATGTATAACGGCAGCGTGATCAGGACTGAAAGCCCCACTGCCCATGTCGAGGACCTGATACAGGCAGGTTTTATAACCCAATGCCAGTAACAGGACAGGCCGGAGCAATCCGGCCTGTTCTGTTTTTGAGATATTCAATTTTTACTGGTAACGCTCTCTAATATGCCACCCTGCGGCACACCACGCACAGCGCCAGCGGATTCCACATCTCCTCTGTCCAACCCCTGCTCACTTTGCTTGGCCACCAGTTCACTCAATTTCGCATTTGCCCTGCCCATCTCGGTGTTGGCTTCGTGAGCCGCGAGTAGCCGCTCCTTCAGGGCTGCATTTTCCCGCTCAAGTTCCGCTACCCGGCTTCTCAGGCGCTCTGCCTCAGCAGAATCATTCAGGTTCGCAGTATCCTCTTCTGAATCAAAAGGCTCCCCCACTCCCGTTATCAACCACCTGTACGAGAGGCCCAGCTTGTCATGAAGTTTGGACAAGTCTTCAGCACTCGGCCATTGTCCAGCCTCCCATTTCTGCGTTTTACCAGATGAAATGCCAAGACATCTTGATAAACCACGACGGGATATGCCGTTCTCGACCGACTGGGGATGCGCGAGAAAAATATTCCAAACGATCTTGTATTGTTCAGACCAATCTTGTTCCATTTTTACAGCATCCAGAATTAAAAATGTTTGACCTGAACTCTTTTTAGTTCTACATGATCACTAAAGATACATACTGATAGGCAGTCGAAGCATCTTGGGAGTAAAAAACATGCAATTGGTTGCAAACGTAACACAATCTCCACTCACGAGGCAAGAACGGCTCTCCCTGTTTCTGCGAAGGAATGGCAAAAGTATCGCCCAGATAGCAATCGAGATGAATATATCTCGAAGCGGTCTAAGCAAGCTCCTCATCGCGGATATAGCCTCTCCGGAACGTGTGAACCAACTTCTTGAAATGGGTTTTCCTAAAGACTTGTTGCCGGAACCAGTGGCAAGAAAGCGCGGGCGGAAACCGCGAATTCAAACTGAATCTTTTTGAACCGCAACTCAACGGAGTGAAAGAGCATGAGAGGCACTTGCGGCTTTCCCTCACTGCGCCAGCGCGTGCACGCCAGCGTGCTTGGCTGCGACACGCTGGACGGCAAGGGCATCGCGGAACGGCTGGGGCTCAACTACCAGACGTTCATGTCGAGCGTTTCGGGGCAGCCCAAGCACAAGCTCGACGCGGACTGGCTCCTCCCCATCATGGCCACGACCGGCTCGGTGGAGCCGCTGCAATTCATGGCGCGGGAGATGGGCGGCGTCTTCGTCAAGGTAAAGCCCTGCACGGGGACCGCCGATCTCATGGATACGCTCATCAGCAGCGTCAAGGAGTTCGGCGAGTACGCGGCGGAGTGCGCCGAGGATATCAGGGACGGACGCCTGCCCCGCGACCAGCATGACCGCATCCTCAAGGAAGGGCAGGAGGCGCTGGCCTCCATCGCTTCCATGATGCAGCTGGTGCGCGCCGTGCATGCGGAACAGTATGGAGGGGGGCAATGAACTGGACGCTCGCAATGCTGGTGGCCGGGTTCGTTTTTGGGTTTGTCTTTTTGAGGCCGTAAACGGCGGCGGGGAGCCGATCCGCCGCTCGGCGGCATCCCCGCGCAGATCATTGCCGCCCACGCCGGGCGGAGGGAGGAGCAACTATGGGAGAACATGCAGAATCCAGCGTATTGGGCTATCTGATTCCGCTCTACCCGCCCCTGATCGCCCGCAAGGCGGTCAAGTGGTTCACCGGGGGCGGGTTGAGCCCCAAGACGCTTGCCAACGACGACAAGCTCGGCAGAGGCCCCCGCCAGCGGCAGCTCATCGGGGAGCAGGTCTACTATCCCCGCGAAGCGTTCGTCGCCTATCTCGAAAACAAGGGCGTAAGGGTCATTGATGTCCCCGAGATGTGACCGCACGCTCCAGCGTGAGCCGGGCCAGCGCCTTTTCGCGCTTGGCCCGGTCGCACAGGTGCAGATAGCCTTCCGTTACCGCGACGCTGGAATGGCCGAGCAGTTCCTTGAGGGTGTAGATGTCGACCCCGGATTCCAGCATCCGGGTGGCGAAGGTGTGCCGCAGGGTATGCCAGACCACCCGGTTGCGCGGGTCCGTCACGCCGCTGTTCAGGCCCAGCGTCTCGGCAATACGGTTCATGGCCCGGCCCAGAGCTGTGCCGTCGCGCACGCCGCCGTCCCGTCCGGGGAACAGGTAGGGGGAATCGCCCCGGGCATGGCGGCGGAGCACGTCGCGGGCCTCGGGAAAAAGGTATCCGGCATGGACGATGCGCGTGCGGCCGCTTTTGGTCAGCCCGAAGTCGGAACCCGACAGGATGCGGAGCGTGCCCCGTTCCGTGTCCACATCCTCGCGGCGCAGGCGGATCAGCTCCCCGGACCGGACGCCCGTGTCCAGCGAGAGCAGCATCATGTCGCGCAGCTCCGCCGCGAACGCCTTGTGCTGCCCCTCGTAGGCGAGGAGCTGCGCTATCTCGGCGTCCGTCAGGATGCGCAGCCTGCGGGCGTCACTCACGGGGACGCGCACGCCGCGCCCCCTGCGGCTCAGGATGGCGGGATTCTTCCCGGCGTACAGCATCCTCTCGGGCATATCCGGGTGGGGCGTCTCCAAGGCGTAATTGTAGACCTCACGGACGGTTTTGAGGCAGTGCAGCACGGTTTGCGGGCTGAGGCGGGCGTCCGGGTCATTCTGGCCGCGGCCCCTCTCCGGGCGCTTGGCTTCAAGCAGCGCTTTAAGTTCGTTCACGGCGGCTGGCGTAATGTCGGCCGCCCGCTTCTCCCCCAGCTCGGGGAGGACATGCCTGTCCAGAATGCGGGCGACGCCTGCCCCGCTCCGGCGGTTGGCGGCCGCCCACTCCCGATAGAACCCGGCAAGCTCGCCAAAGGTGATCTCCTTCAGGCCCTCCAAGGCGGATTGCCGGGCGGCCTCGGCCTTTGCGCCCGCCGCCAGCTCGCGCTTCTCCTTCAGCGTCTGGGGACGCAGGCCGAGCTTGACGTTGTGTTGCAGCTCCACAAGCAGCGCATGGGCCATGTCGGCCGTCCAGCCTTCGGAAGTCCAGCCGAGCGTCTCGACGAGGCGCTTTCCCCCGGCACGGTGGCGGATGGCCCAGAACCGATCTGGCTTGCGCGCGGTTTTGCGTGTAGGATGTTCCCGGTAGATGACCCCCGGCTTGCCGGGATGCGTCAGCCACGTCCGCTTGGATTCGTCGCTCATATGGTTGCCCGTTGGTTGCCCGCTGTACGGATGTTTATGGGATTCCCTATCCTAGGCTTAGAGCGGATAAACATACAAGCACAATCTGTTATGGTGTTGATAGGTTTCCTATCCGCACCCCGCCAATGTTCTTCTAAGCTGCGGGCCGTGGGTTCGATTCCTCCCTGGCGCACCAATAGATTTCAAGAGGATACATACCAGAGTGTATGTATCCTCTTTGTCGTTTCCGGCCTTGGTTGCCCACTGGTCAATCAAAATGGAAGCAATATTTTTTATTCCGATATATTAACATTAACACCCCATTATCCCCGCCCCGCTGTGCGGCCCTCCGCCTTTCCGGGCCGTGCCGTCCGCTCCGCCAGCCCTCAGCCCCTTCCACGGCGTCAGACCGCGAAGCCCGCCATCCTACACGACCATCCGCAGGCCGCAGTACGCCAGCGACAGCCCCAGCGCGACGTTCAGCCGACGCCCCCAGCGCAGGAACGCGCCACGCAGCAAGTCCCCCGGCAAGCCCCCCATATAAGGTTGCAGCCGGCCCCGATGAACGCAAGGGCCAGACTGTAGCCGACGACAGGCAGGGTCTCGGTGGTCTGGGGCAGGACGAAGGACGAGAGCGCCGTCAGCCCGCACAGCCATACCTTGACGTTGATGAACTGGAGCAGGAAACCGGCGGCAAACCTGGGCGGGCTCGCCGCGCCGCCCTCTTCCGGCGTCCCGGCCACGGCGATGTGCCATGCCAGCCACAGGATATACCCCGCCCCGAGCCAGACCAGCCACGGCATCACCGCCGGGAGCGCGCGCGACAGGGTCAGCGAAAACAGCCCGCTCAGGAGCATCACCACCACAAAGCCCCCGCTGACGCCCCAAATGAGCCGCGAACTCCCACGCAGCCCGTGCCGCCCTACGCAGCTCAGGGTCAGGATATTGTTCGGTCCGGGCGTGATCGCCATGACCAGCGCATAGGTCAGAAAAGCCGTAAAGGTTGCCGTATCCACTTGCGTTCTCCTTGTTTTGCGCTCACAGTACGGCCAGCAAACCCATTTGAAAAGCGAAATATATTTTATTTTGAATTCGAATTTTTCGATATATCGGAGGCGCTATGGATATCGATCGCTTCATCACGCTCCAGACCGTGGTCGAGGAGGGTTCGTTTGCGCGTGCCGCCAACAAGCTGTGCTGCACGCAGTCGACCGTCACATACCACATCAAGGAGCTGGAGCAGGAACTGTCCGTACAGCTCTTTGAAAAAATCGGGCGGCGGATGCTGCTGACCGATGCGGGCAGGACGGTCCTCCCCTTGTCAAGGGAGCTGACGCAGGCCGTGGAGCATATCCGGCGCGCCTTGCGGCCGGGCGAACTGGGCGGCGAACTGCGGCTGGCGATGGGCGAAACCCTGCTGGCCTACCATATGCCGGGCGTCCTCAGCCGGTTCAAGTCCCTTGCGCCGCATGTGCGGGTGTCGCTGCGCTCGCTCAACTGCGACGTCATCCTGGACATGCTGCTGTCTGGCGGAGCGGATATGGGGATATTCTACAGCACGGGCGACGTCCCCTCGCTGATCATGGAAACGCTGGGCACGTTCCCCCTGACGCTGGCGGCCTCGCCGCGCCTGCCGGGGAGCGACGGGGAACCGGACTTTACGCGCCCCAACCAGCGGCTTCCCGTCAGCCTGGTCATCAACGAGGCGCAGTGCGTGTATCGGCTGATGGCTGAACACACGCTGCGCCAGCGGAACATCGTCCTGGACACCGCCATCGAGCTGTGGAGCATCGAGAGCATCAAACGGTGCGTGGAAGGCGGCCTCGGCGTGACCTATCTGCCGAAGTTCTGCATGGAAAAAGAATTGCGGGAAGGCACATTGCGGGAGCTTCCTTTCCACAGCGAGCCGGAAACCGTCACCGCCGTCTGCGCCTACCACGCCAACAAGTGCCTGAGCCCAGCCGCCAAACTGTTCCTCAGCCTGCTTCAGGAGGGGTTGTAGGGCCCGGCTCCATCCGGATGGGGCAGGCCGCCCATCCCCGCCTTATTGCGGGCCCCCGAACAAAACGGCACCACACATGCCGTCCATGTGTGGTGCCGCAACGCTGTGTATTGACACCCTCTTTATCTGCAGGCCCGTCAATGGGCCGCGTGCTCTTCTCCCAGCTGATGCCCGAAGCAGAGCCCGCCGCCACCGCTTTTCTTCACGTGGTACATCGCCTGATCCGCTTTCTGCAAAAGCGCTTCCGCCGTTATGCCGTCTTCCGGATAGCACGCCACCCCGATGCTGATCCCGCAGAAAACAGGCTGGTTCTTCACTGTCCAAGGCTTGTTGAACCGTTCAAGGATGAAGCCGGCCAGACTCGATATGTTGTCTTTCGTAATGTCCCCGCCGCCGACGATGGCGACGAATTCATCGCCGCCGTTGCGGTATACGGCACCCTTGACCATCGGAATCCCGGAGAAAAACTCGCCGATCCTCACGAGGAATTCATCCCCCGCGTCATGCCCGAACGTGTCGTTGACGGCTTTGAACCCGTCGATATCGAAAAACAGCACATAACCTTTCTCGTCTTTCGTGGTATGCTCGATGCGGCGCCTGCATTCGTTGACGAGCATCCTGCGGTTGGGGAGCCCGGTCAGCTGATCGTAGTTGGCCAGGTATTCGATCCGCGCTTCATTCCGCTTGTTCTCGGTGATGTCCGCGCTGCTGACGAGGTGCGCAAGGCGCCCGTCCATCCATCTGAAGGCCGCGCTGAACACCCTGAACCATGAGCCGTCGAAAGGCCGCTGATAATTCCACACATACACCTTGGTCGGGTTCCCCTGCTCATCCACGATCTCTTTCTGCGGGCAGAAATCGCAGGGGCCCGTCTGCCCCGGGAAAAGCACCTTCCAGCACGTCTTCCCCAGAAACTCGGAAACCCCGCCGTAGGGCGCGGCCATCGACTTGTTCACATACAGTATCTCGTGCGTGTGAAAATCGTTGATGTAAATATCTATGCCCGTATTGTCCAAGAGGTTTTCCAAGAACCCCCGCGTGAACGAAAGGTTATCCTGATATATCCGTATCCCCGCGTAGTTGCCGAGCAAAGGCAGCAGGAGGGCGAGCGTGTCCCGGTCGGAGCCCGAAAGCGGCTTCCCCGCCCCCGCGCCGGCGAGGACAAGCAAACCGATAAGGCCCGTCCGTTCCTCCCCTATGGCGCAAACGGCCAGCGACGCGGCGGAAAAAAGCCGCAGCAGCGCCGCCTCATGCGGGGCGTTCCCATCATCCGCAGCCATGAAGGACACGGTTCCCTCCACCAACCGGGCGCGGCATTCCGGCTCGATATCTTCGAGGGCGAACAGTTCACGCAAGGGGACGTCGCGCAGCGTGCAGCATTCCTTCAACTGGAAGCACCTTTGCTGGTCCATTCCATAAACCAAGCCGCAATCGAACGAGAACGCATCACAGAGAAGCTTGAGGGACTCTTTGATGGCTTTCGCATCGGCCTGTCTGGCGGTGAGGAAACCGGCAATGGACAGGAGGAGCCCATCATCCGAGAGGCTAGGCATAACACGACCCCGAGCAAGAGGTTTTCCAAAAAGAGGGAAGCATACCTTTTAAAAGGTGCTGCCGCTTTTTTATTCATACATTCAGCCGGTTGATTCTTCCTTATCCAGCACTAACCATGTTTTTTCCTATTTATATGTGTAAATAAACATCATATTGCCACGACATCTCTTCTTATCCACTTATAACGCCATCCGCAACATCCTTCCGCCCGGTGGCGGAAATTTTCACAGCGGATGGGTGCCCGCCCGCAAAACGGGGGCCTGCCCTTGCCGCGCTGCCAGGCTATGCTTTCCGGACGGTTCCAGCCGCCGGATTGCGGACGCACGGACGCCCTCCGTTTCCGGGATAACGGATACGGGACGGATAAAGAGCCCAACATCGAGATATCTCATCGGAATATATTATTTTAGCCCTCCCACGTGCTTTTGTACTATCCTATATAAATTAATCTATATAGAATGCGGGTATCTTTGGGAGGTATCCGCATGTACAAACGCATCATGGTGTTCCTGCTGGCCGCGCTGGTTATGGCGTCCGGGGCGCAGGCCGCGGGCAACGAATGGAACGACTCGTTCAGCAAAGCCAAGAAGACGCTGGAACGGCAGGTCTATTATGACCATCGGATCACGCTCTACTGCGGGGCGGCGTTCGACGAGAAGAAGAACGTCACCCTGCCGGAAGGGTTTACCGCCGCGAAGCACGGGAAGCGGGCCGGGAAGGTGGAGTGGGAACACGTGGTCCCCGCCGAGAACTTCGGGCAGGCGTTCGCGGAATGGCGCGAAGGCGACGCGCAGTGCGTGGACAACAGGGGAAAGGCGTTCAAGGGCCGCAAGTGCGCGGAGAAGGCCAGCCGGGAATACAGGCTCATGCAGGCTGACCTGTACAACCTGTATCCTGCCGTCGGCGCGGTCAACGCCCTGCGCCAGAACTACAATTTCCAGATGCTGCCGGGCGAGGAAAGCGATTTCGGATCGTGCGAAATGAAGATCGCGGACAGGAAGGCCGAGCCGCCGGCACGCGCGCGGGGGCAGATTGCCCGCACGTACAAGTATATGAACGAGGCATACGGGCCGCGCTACCGGATGAGCCGCCAGCAGCGGCAGCTCATGGACGCGTGGGACAAGATGTACCCGGTGGATCAATGGGAATGCACGCGGGCCAAGCGCATCGAAACGCTTCAAGGCAACAGGAACCCCTTCGTCAAGGGGCCTTGCAAGGAGGCCGGGCTCTGGTAGCGGGGAGGCCCTGACGCGGCACCCCTCCCATCGGGCAAACCGGGGCAAGCCGGGCCGTGGGCCACCGCCCGGCACAGCCCACAGGCTCCCCCTTGGCACACGGGGCGCCGCTGCGGGGCCCGTCCTAAAACAAAAGCGCGCCGAGGGAGTTCCCCCGGCGCGCTTTTACCTGCAAAACAGCCTATCCGTCCCCATGCCCGCAGCCATCCCCTTCTGCCCTCCCCGGACAGCGGGCAAGTTCCGCCCACCCGGACCCACGGCGGGCGTGCCCCTCAGGAACGGCGGCATGGCGTACGCGCGCCGGCCATCAGTCCCCACGGGCCGGGGTAGCCTCAAGAAGCCGGAACAAGGGGCACGCCCGCATCCGCCCCCACCGGGGGAGGCCCCTTTCAAGCGCTTTTGCGGAGATACATCCGCAACCCCATGCCTGCGCCCCACGGCCTGAAGGGAGGGCCCCTCCTCTCCGGCCTATCCCGCCCGCCGCGCACCCGGCAACAGGCCCTCCACCGGATCACCTTCTGCCGAAGATCGGAAATAAGGCACACGGATAGAAGCGCAATCCGCCATTTCATATCTAGTATCGCAAAACAGCAAATGCCATATCATCAGGATAAGACATTCTTCATTTCATAGCATCTTCCGGTGCGGCAAACGCCCTCTTTCCCCAAAAGGATAATAACCCACTATCTCTAAACCCCTTTTCCTCTTTTTAGGAATGTTTCATACATTTATTATTTCACGAGTTGCACCAATCATGGCTGCGGTGTATATATGAAAGCTAAGGCTATGATACTTATGGCGATTGGAATGAGCACAAGGAAAAGCGATCCCCATGCGAAATACGCGTTATCCATTCTTGGGAATAATAATATTATGTACAGTATCCATCATCTTTTGTTTACTGAGCACATTCCTGTTCTATGAGACAAAAGAAAAGGTTTCCACCATATACAAACATCCTTATGCCGTATCCAATGCCGCCCGCGAAATACATTCAAGGGCCCTTGATACGAATTTCTTTTATCGGAAACTTCTGAGCAGCGAAACGAGCGACAAGAAAAAACTTGCCTTTATCGTCCATGAGCGCTTCCTCAAGATGAAAATGGACAGGGATAAAATAAAAGAAAGGTATCTGGGGCCTGAAAAAGATATAGAAAGGTTTTTCAATGCCACGGACGCCTTCCACAAGGCCTTGCTGAAAGGGCTTTCCTACTCCCCTTCACATTCGAGAAAGGAGATCCTTTCCTATCTTGATGCCAATGTGGAGCCCGCCTATATCGAGGTCGAGGATTCGCTCAAAACGATTATCGCTTTTGCCAACGGCAAGATGCGCAAGATTGAAGAGCAGTCTTCCTTTACCGTCAACACGGCGACGGCCGGTTCCCTTTTCCTCGTCCTCGTTGTCCTGACCGTGGCGTTCTTTTTCTACCGGCTTCAAAAAAAGGCCGAACAGGCCATCGCATACCGGGAAAAGCTGTTCGATATCCTGTGCAACAATATAGATGACGTCTTCGTCATTTATCGTGTGCGGGACAAGCGCATAGAGTATGTCAGCGGAAACGCCGACCGCATACTCGGCCTTGAAGGCCACGATATCAGCATCCTGCATTCCCGGCTTTCGGCAGCGAACCAGAAAGTGCTTGACGACTTCGCCAAACTGGCACCGTTCGACGCGCCGAAGGGATGCGACTTTTCGATGAAGGACACCCTGACCGGCGAAGACCGCTTCATGCACCTTCACCTGTACCCCGTGAAGGAAACCCCGGACACCATCCGGTACGTCGTGTCCCTGTCGGATCGCACGTATGAGGTGGAGACGCGGCAAACGCTCAAGGACGCGCTGGAGAGCGCGCAGCAGGCCAACACCGCCAAGCGCGACTTCCTTTCCCGCATGAGCCACGAAATCCGCACCCCCATGAACGCCATCATCGGGATGGCGACCGTCGCCGCCGCCCATATCCAGAACCACGGGCGGGTGGCCGACTGCCTCCATAAGATCAGCTTTTCCTCCAAGCACCTCATGTCGCTGCTCAACGACGTTTTGGACATGTCCAAGATAGAAAGCGGGAAACTCGCCGTCCACCACGAGGCATTCGATCTCCCCAAGCTGATCGACTCCATCGTCTCCATCATGCATCCCCAGACGGAATCGCAGGGGCAGCGCTTCAGCGTGGCGCTGTCCGGCATCGAAGAGGAAAGGCTGGTGGGGGACCCCCTGCGCATCAACCAGATCCTGCTGAACCTGCTCTCAAACGCCAGGAAGTTCACGCCTGAAGGCGGCTCCATCAAACTTGAGATCAGCCAGAAACGCAAAAACGGCGGCGTGCTGATGCGCTTCACCGTAAGCGATACCGGCATCGGGTTGAGCGAAGCCTTCCAAAGGCGGCTCTTCAACCCCTTTGAGCAGGCGGACAGCTCCATTTCGCAAAAGTACGGTGGGACGGGGCTTGGGCTCGCCATCACGCACAACCTTGTCACGCTCATGAACGGCACCATCGAGGTGCGGAGCAAGGAGCACGAAGGCACGTGCTTCACCGTCGAGCTCCCGCTTGCGCTCCCCCCCAACGGCCATGTCCCGAAAAAAGAGCAGGTAGCGCGGGATATGAAAGTGCTCATCGTCGATGACGACCTCGACACCTGCGAATATGCGGCCCTCCTCCTGCGGCGGATGGGCATTGCGGCCAAGTGGGCCCTGACGGTGCGGGAGGCGCTCGATCAGGTCGTGGACGCCCACGAACGGGGCACCGGCTATGACGTCTGCCTCATCGACTGGAAAATGCCGGAGATGGACGGCATCGAGGCCACGCGCCGCATCCGAGAAACGGCTGGGCCGGAAACCCTGATCATTATTACGGCCTACGACTGGACGTCCATCGAACAGCGGGCGCGCAAGGCCGGGGCAAACGCGTTCCTTTCCAAGCCCTTCTTCTCTTCGGCCCTCTATCATACGCTCTCCGCCGTATCGCAAAAGAAACCCGCCTCCGTCGCGGCGGAACTGGAACCGGGCACGGAGGGCCAAACGCCCAGCTTGCGTGGCCGTCACGTGCTGCTGGTGGAAGACAACGATCTGAACCGCGAAATCACTGAGGAAATCCTCAAAATGTGGGGAGCCTCCTTCACATGCGCCGAGAACGGGCAGGTAGCGGTGGACATCTTCACGGCGTCCGCCCCCGGAACATTCGACGCCATACTCATGGATATCCAGATGCCTGTGCTGGACGGCTACGCGGCCACGGCCGCCATCCGCGCGTCCCATTCGCCGGAATCGCAGACGATCCCCATCATCGCCATGACCGCCAACGCCTTCCATGAAGATGTTGTTTCGGCCTTGTCGGCGGGCATGAACAACCACATCTCCAAACCGATCGACCCCGAACGCCTGTATCAGGTGCTGATCGCCTCCTTGCGGGATCAAGCGAAGCCAGCCGGAGCATGAGGGAGAACCCGCATGGGGACGGCTGCTGTTTCCTTTATCCTCCCTTAGCCCGGAGCTGACGCTCCGTCCGAATCACGCAAGGCGCAGACCCCGTTGTTATCCTCCTTTAGCCCGGCGCTGACGCCCCGCCCTGTCCGAACCCAACCCGCATGAACGCATTGGCGGAGCGGGCCGCCGTGGGGGTTCCGGCATACGGCCCGCCGCGTGAGGGTTCGGCTTGGGGCCGAAAAGCCCGGCAAGAGGCGAATGCGGCCCCTGCGCGGGAGGCCCGGCGTGCTTCCAAGATGTGGCG
>NZ_JH114231.1:6886-8947 GCF_000224655.1 Bilophila sp. 4_1_30 | reverse complement strand
GCATCCGTCCTGTCCGCCGCGCGAGTTCCAGCGCAAACGCAAGCGGCAACGCCCCATGAGGCCGCCGCGTCGTGCGGAGGCGCCGCCCGGCGTTCCGGGACCGGTTCGAAGAACGCGCCCGCCTCCTTCCCCCTGCCGGGCGTGAGGCGTTTTTTCTTGCCCCGTTTCGCGCCCGTGCCCGAAAAGAGCCCCGGCGCGGCGTTGACGGCCCGCCTGCGCTGTTCGAAAAGGGTATGCTGATAGACGCTCAGGAGCATCGTGATGTTCTTGTGCCCCATGGTTTCCGCCACGCATTTGATGTCCGCCCCGTGCACAAGCGCCAGCGAGGCGAAGGCGTGACGCAAGTCATACGGCCTGATGCGCCGCGCGATGCCCGCCCGGCGCAGGGCGTTGTGCCAGCCGTTGGAAATGCTCCGGACGGGGCGCCCTTTATAGGCAATGACATAGGCGCACCCGGCCTGCCTGTCCTCTTCATGCCACCGCCTGAGCAGGTCAAGCACGTCGTCCCGGATCGGCACGTCGCGGGATTCCTCCCCCGCCCCCTTGTGCGCGTTCGGCATCCTGATCACGCCCGTTTCGACATCCACATCGGACCAGCGGAGCCGGAAAGCTCGCTCGGGCCTATGCGCGCCCCGGTCGCCATGCCGAGCACGATGACCCGCTGGATATGCGGGGCCGCCGCGTCGTACAGCAGGCGCGCCTCCTTGGCGGACGGCGGCGCGATGCGTTGGGCTTTGGGCTTGGCGATGCGCAGCGATACCAGCGGATTGGAAAGCAGCAGGCGCGCCCGTACCGCCCAACCGTACGCCGCCCGCAGAATGCTCACGCGGCGGTGCACGGTGGACTGCCCCACCCCGCGCTGGCGCTGCACTTCGCACCAGGCCAGCACATCGTCGCAGGTGACGCAGTGCGCCCGGCGGTGGCCGAAAATGGCCGTCAGCGGTTCGACATGCTGCGTCGTCGTACTCCTTGTGGTGGGGTTTTCCAGTGTCCCCGCATACCGCTCAAGGAGCTCCGCGACCGTGGCCTTTGTCGCCGAAGCCGAGGACATGCGCCGCCTCGCCCGGCGCATCAGCTCCCGCTCGCGGATATGCATCTCGGCCTGTACGGATTCGAACTGCCGCGCCTCGCCTTCAGTCGAAAAGCTCTTGATGCGCTGCTTGCCGCTCCACGGATCACGGTACCTGAGAACCCATTGCCGACGGCGATATTCCACAAAACGCAAACCCATTGCGATCCTCCTGTATTGTTTACGGAATGCATACAGTACAGGAGGAAGGCAGGTCTACAGCGCCGCGAGCTGGATCCGGAACGGCTCGGCCTCGGCCTCATGCGCCCGCCACTGCTCGAGGGCGTACTCGTCGCCGACGGCCAGGCCCGCAAGGGTGCGGGGAGTCAGGTACTTTGCGTCAAGCGCCGCAAGCCGCCCCTTGATCTTCGCCTGCGCTTCCTGCTCCAGCTCCTCGGCCGACTTTTCCGGCTTCGCCAAAAGCGCCTCTGCGGGGAGCGGGCCAAGCTCCTCCGTATACCGGGGCTCGGAACGCCACGTGTCGCCGGGAAGCCAGTACGGCGTCCCGCCTTCCTTGCGGCCGCGCTCGTCCATATGCTGGCGATGGTCTTCCACCGTCTCCCACGCATCGCCTGTCCAGCGGGCAATATGACCCGCAGGAATGTCGGCAGGCAAAGCAACGGACGTCGCACCGGTCGCCTCCAGCATATACTCGCCATTGGGACGCTGAGTGGCATCACGGCTGCCGGTATACTCGCCAGTCTTCAAATCATACATGTGAAGCTGAGGGATGGTCATAACAATCTCCTATGGTTAGATATTTTATATTGGTAAAAGTGTTTCCGAGCTTGGGCGGGGACGGGAGAGGCCGGGAGCTGGCAAAGTGACGCGGTACGGGAAGTCTACGGAAGTATAGACGGGCGGAATTCGTGGCATTACGTCCAAGGCACAGGGCCGTTTCGTCGATAAAAGGGTGGTCAACTACTACCTCGCGCAACTTGTTGAGGGCGGAGATGGGACCTTTGCCGGTTTAGACTTCAGACTGTCCGCTC
>NZ_JH114231.1:3985-5572 GCF_000224655.1 Bilophila sp. 4_1_30 | reverse complement strand
CTGGGCGAGCCCGGCGGCGACGAAGGACGACTGGCGCAGGGCCATGTTCTCCAGCTCGCGTCTGGCGATCCCCGGCTGATGCCCCCGGAGGCGCTGCACGTCGTTCTTGTAATCCTCCAGAGCCATGATGTCGCCGCTGGCTATGGTCCCCTGTGGGCAAAACGAAAGAATTTCATTGATAACGGATGTGGGCATGATGAACTCCTCTTCCGCCCACCATGCCCGCCCATGCCGCCTTTTCCGACCCTGAACAAGTTCCTCCGCTCCGCGCCCCTCCTGCTCCTCCCCCGGCTTCCGGCCCCTCCGGACAAACAAAGAGGGCATGGCGGACGCCCTTCCGTCCGCCATGCCCTCTTTCGATTATCGCCGCCCTGATGAACCCGCACCTACGGCAGCGGCTCCAGCCTGACGGGCCAGATCCCCTTGTCCCATCCGGACAGGCCGCCCGTTTCGCAGTTCCAGCCGAGCAGCGGCCCGCGCTCCGGGGCCACGGCATACCATGCCACCCGCACGCCTTCCGGCTTGAGCGGCAGGTACCCTTGCAGGAGGAGGTTGCGCATCACCGCGTCGAGCGGCGTCCCGGCAAGCCCGATGACCACGGACATATCCTGATTGTCCTGCATGAGGATGAGGCTGCCCGTGTCCGCAAAGGCCGATTCCCAGACCTCATACGCGCCGGGCACGGTCCCGTCCCAGCGGTTCGCGCCGATCTTCGCCTTGAGCAGCAGGCGGTACGTCTCGTCGGGCAGGCGCACCATGCCCGTTTCGGGGTCGTACAGCCCCTTCCACGAGCCGCGCGCCCAGCCCACGGCCTCGCGGCCCCATTCGAAGTACACGTCGTCCAGCTCAAGCCGCAGATGGCGGCTCCTGCCGATCCATTCGCCGGTACGGTCGAGCTGCCCGCCCACGGCGGAATCCACGTCAAAGGCGGCGCGCATGGTTTCCAGCAGCTCCTGCAGCCCGCACAGCGGATCGGTGACCGCCGCGACCGTCGCCATGAACCGGGGACGGCTGCGGTGCTCCGAGGTCACAAGGCCGAGATAGCCGCTCATGGCCGCACCACCAGCTTGACGCGATCCACCGAGCAGGACGCCACGGCGTTGAAGGCGACGGCCACGTTTGCGGCGGACTGCGCGCCCTGCGACGTCCCGAGCGTGATGGACTCGATGTCGTAGGAGGCGGCGTTGGCCGCGTTCGCGGGGGAGTACAGGCGCGAAAGCGACACGTCGTCCCCGATGTTCAGGCCGTTGATGTGTTCCGCCACGTTCTTCCTGATGCTTTCCCCGGTGGTGGAGAGGTAGCCGGGGAAGGGCCTGATGGTCACGGTGGCGTACACGGGCGTCTCCGCCGGGCGGAAGAACTTGATGACGTTGGGGACGCCGTACTTGTCGCGCACGAGCGCCTCGGTCGTGCCGTACGTCCCGGCCCCCGGCCCCTTCTTCGCGGCGATGGCCTCCGCGATGGCCGCCGTATCCCCGCCTTCGACGACCATGCAGATGCTGTGGGCAGGGATGCCGTCGGCGTCGGGCAGGCCGCCGTCGTTCTCATAGCCCCGGCTGCGGGTGACGCCGGGGATGGACGCCACGG
>NZ_JH114231.1:2929-3734 GCF_000224655.1 Bilophila sp. 4_1_30 | reverse complement strand
TGTCGGGCCCAAGATAGAGGTCGTCGCCGTAAATGCCCCGGAAACGGGCTTTGACGTCCTCAAGGACCGTGGGATAGTCGGGCAGGTGCAGCCCGGTTTCGTCGATGGTGGCGAGCGCCATTAGAAAACCTCCTGTATCGTCGTTTCCCCGTAGACCGTGCCGATGACGGCCCGCACGGAGAGTTTGCGGGTTTCGCCGTCGAAGGAGGAGGCATACGAAACGATGCCGGTCACGCCTTCCGTATCCAGTATCCGCTCGCGGAAGGCGGGGTCATACGTGTCCTGCGTGTGCTTGCCGAGCACGCCGGGGACGTAGGGCGTCCCTTCCTTGAGGTCGACGAACCATTCCCCCGCGAACAGCCTCAGCCGGGTCAGGACGGCCTGCCCCACGGCTTCCGGGGTGTCGGCGTGCATGTCCGCGCCGCCGCGCCCGAAGGCGTAGTCGCCGTTTTCCGTCAGTTTGCGGTATTTCATTGCGGGCCTCCCGTGGTCCCCCCGCTGTCGCCGGGGTGCGTATGGCTGTTGAGGCTGATGTTCGATGCGGTCACGTCGCCCGTGGCGTTGAGCGATCCGGCGAGCGTGGCCGTGGTCGCGCCGCCGCCCTGCGACTGCATGGAGAGCAGCCCCTTGATGACGATCCGCGGGGCGTCCAGCGTGATGGAGCCGCCGCTTCTGACGGTGACGGACGAGGGCCCCACCGCCGTAACCGCCCCTCCGGGCGTGATCTCGACGTAGGCGCTCCCGTCGTCGGCGCGGAGCTGCGTGTTCCCCGTGTGCACGGCGGGGGACAGCCTGTGCGGCTGGC
>NZ_JH114231.1:0-1212 GCF_000224655.1 Bilophila sp. 4_1_30 | reverse complement strand
AACGTCACCTCACGGGGACGGCCTGCTTCTGGCCCTTGTTCGCCGTCCCGCCGGTCTTGGCGGGGTTCCGGTGCCTGCCGGGTTCGGCCGGGACCGCTATCACCTGCGTCCTCACGATGATCACCTCGCGGCACTCCGCCGTCACCATGAGCGCGTGCTCGGAGTCCGGGGTGGTGGTCACCGTCAGCTTCTCCAGCAGCATGTTGCCGTACTTGCGCTTGCCCGTAACGATGTCGAAGGGCTCACGGGCGTTTTGCAGCGCCAGCAGCGCGTTGTAGAGGGTGGCGTTGTACGGGTCCCAGACCGGCAGGCCGTAGGTGCTCTCCGACGACGCGCCCCTGATGACCACCTTGCACGGATTGCGGTAGGCGTGATCGCTGATGTTCGCGCCCTGCTCCACGGGATGCTTGGCGATGGTCAGGGTGTCCTCGTGCTCCTCGGAAACGACCACGTCGAAGGAGAGCCCGCCGAGGCTGCGCAGCGGGCGCAGGAAAACGCGTTCCAGCGGTTGGGTCAGCCAGTTCATCGGGCGGCCCCCTGTGCGTAGCGGATCAGATCCGCGTTGATGTTGTCCTGTTCCACGGCGACGCGGCGGGCCACCTCATCCGGCGAGCTTGCGCCGCTGACGTTGATTTCCGTCCTGGATTCCAGCGAAACCGCGCCGCCGGCGGAGGCCATCGCCGCCGACTGCCACGGGGCGGCCATTAGGTAGGCTTCCGTGGAGGGGGAGAAGAACGGCTGCGTCCCGAAGCCTGGCCCGAAAAGGCCCGCGCGGGAGGAGCCGCCCCCCGGCGCCCTTCCCTGTCCGGAGCTTCCCGGAGCGCCCCCGAAGGAGCCGCCGGAAGCGCCCGGGAAGAATGGACCGCCGGGGCCGTCCGCCCCAAAACTGCCCGCCCCGGAACCTCCCGTACCCAAGCCTCCCGCAGGAGCGCCCGCGAAAGCGCCATCCGAAGGCGTGCCGCCCACAGAGCCCGCTCCCCAAGCGCCGCCGGAGGAAACGCCCGCAGCGGAACCCGCCCCCCAAGCATTCCCGGAGGAACCGTTCCCGGAGGAAAGGCCGCCGTATCCGGAACCGCCGTTCCCGGCGGGGGCGCCCTGCCCGCCGTGGGCGTACGGAGCGCGGAATCCGGGCATACCGTCCTCCGCGCCCGCATCGGGGAGCCGCTTCCAGCCGAGCTTTTCCAGCGCCCAGTCGGGAAGCATGTCGGCGAG